>DASXML010000055.1:0-122635 GCA_036495715.1 Scandinavium sp. | reverse complement strand
ACTGAACAGCAAGATCCGGTTGTTAAGGATCAAGTCTCGGGGATACAGGAATAAGGAACGCTTCAAACTGGCAGTAATGTTCCATTATGGCAGGCTGAACATGGCGTTCTGAGCCTTCCCACCATGAACGGGGAAGACCCATACTTAAACAGTGATATTAGAGGGCTGAATATGCGCAAAATTATCCATGTCGATATGGACTGCTTTTTTGCCGCGGTAGAAATGCGGGATAATCCAGCCCTGCGCGATATTCCGATAGCCATCGGCGGCAGCCGTGAACGGCGAGGGGTTATCAGCACCGCCAATTATCCAGCGCGAAAGTTCGGCGTGCGCAGTGCGATGCCTACCGGAATGGCGCTCAAACTCTGTCCTCATCTCACACTCCTGCCTGGCCGTTTTGATGCCTACAAAGAAGCGTCCGTCCATATTCGTGAAATTTTCTCGCGCTACACTTCTTTGATTGAACCCTTATCTCTCGATGAGGCTTATCTCGACGTCAGCGACAGCGCTCACTGTCAGGGATCGGCCACGCTGATGGCGCAGGAAATTCGCCAGACTATCCATCGCGAGTTGGATCTCACCGCCTCGGCTGGTGTAGCGCCGGTGAAGTTTCTCGCTAAGATTGCTTCCGATCTCAACAAGCCCAACGGGCAATATGTGATTACGCCAGATGAAGTGCCTGCGTTTTTGAAAACGCTGACGCTGTCGAAAATCCCCGGGGTAGGGAAAGTTTCTGCGGCGAAGCTCGAAAACATGGGATTGCGTACCTGCGAAGATGTGCAGAACAGTGACCTGGCGATGTTGCTCAAACGGTTTGGCAAATTTGGTCGGATACTGTGGGAGCGCAGTAACGGCATTGACGAGCGCGATGTTAACAATGAGCGTTTGCGTAAATCGATTGGCGTCGAACGCACGCTGGCGGAAGACATTCATGACTGGTCAGACTGTGAAGAGATCATCACTCGTCAGCTTTATCCTGAGCTGGAGCGCAGGCTTGCGAAGGTTAAGCCCGATTTACTGATTGCCCGTCAGGGCGTAAAGCTTAAATTCAATGATTTTCAGCAGACGACACAAGAACACGTTTGGCCGAAACTTAGTCAGGATGATTTGATCGCTACGGCGTATAAAACCTGGCATGAACGACGCGGTGAGCGCGGTGTAAGGCTGGTGGGTTTACACGTTACGTTGTTGGATCCGCAGCTGGAAAGGCAGTTGGTGTTGGGGTTGTGAGACGTGCCAGGCGGCGCTTCGCTTGCGCAGACCTACGTTAATTCATCTTTATAGCAAAAGTAGGCCCGGCAAGTTTGCGTCACAAGCCAGAGCTAGCAAAAAGCCCCCTTTCGGAGGCTTTTTTCATTCAAAAATCGTTAACTATTAGCGACTTATTTCGCCGGAATGGCTTTCAGCAGTTCAGTCAGCAGCGTCCAGTACTGGCCCACGCTTTCGATATGAACCTGTTCATCCGGGGAGTGTGGTCCGGTGATGGTTGGCCCGATAGACACCATGTCCATGTTTGGATACGGTTTTTTGAACAGACCACATTCCAGACCCGCGTGGATAATCTGAATGTTCGGGGTTTTGTCGAACAGGCGCTGATAGGTTTCGCGCACCAGGTGCATCACCGGTGAGTTCGCGTCTGGCTGCCAGCCCGGATAGCCGCCTTTCGGTGCAGTTTTCGCGCCCGCCATTTTACCCAGAGACTCCAGCATGCTGACCACGTAGTCTTTTCCGCTGTCGATCAGGGAGCGAATCAGGCAGATGATTTCCACGTTGTCGTCATGCATGGTAATCACGCCAACGTTCAGGGAGGTTTCAACTACGCCTTTCGCCACGTCGGAATTGCGGATCACGCCATTCGGGGTCGCATTGACCAGTTGAATAAAGGTGTCGCGGGATTTTTCGCTCAGGGCGTTTTTATCCACGGTGACGGCTTCCAGAACCACAGTCAGATTTTTCTCTTTCGCCGCCAGTTCATTTTTCAGGATGGCGAGGAATTCATTCGCCAGCGTTTTCAGCGTTTCTGCTTTGGCCGCTGGAACGGCGACGGTCGCGAAAGCTTCACGCGGGATGGCATTACGCAGCGTGCCACCGTTGAAATCGACCAGACGCAGGTCCAGTTCTTCAGCGTGACCTGTCAGGAATCGTGCCAGCAACTTGTTGGCGTTACCGAGGCCCAAATGGATGTCGCCGCCGGAGTGGCCGCCTTTCAGGCCTTTCAGCGTCAGCTTAAAGCTCTCGAAACCGGCAGGGATCGCTTCACGGGTCAACGGCAGGGTAGTGATGAAATCGATACCGCCCGCGCAACCCATGTAGATCTCACCTTCTTCTTCTGAGTCGGTGTTGATCAGGATATCTGCCTGCAGCCAGTTGGCCTGGAGGCCAAATGCACCGTCCATACCCGCTTCTTCGGTCATGGTCAGCAGCACTTCCAGCGGACCGTGTTCAACGGAGTCATCAGCCAGCACAGCCAACGCAGACGCCATACCGATGCCGTTATCCGCACCCAGCGTGGTGCCGCGCGCTTTAATCCACTCGCCGTCGATGTACGGCTGAATCGGATCTTTGGTGAAGTCATGAACGGTGTCGTTGTTTTTCTGCGGCACCATGTCGAGGTGCGCCTGCATCACGACCGCTTTGCGGTTTTCCATGCCTTTAGTGGCGCCCTTACGAATCAGGATGTTGCCAACCTGATCGCGTTCTGCGTGCAGACCTTTTTCCTTCGCCCAGCCCATAATGTGTTCGGCAAGCTGTTCTTCGTGATAGGACGGATGCGGAATGGAACAGATTTTGGCAAAAATATCCCACAGCGGCTGCGGGGATAGTTGAGACAGTTCAGACACGGTAAGTCTCCTTACGGCTTCCTGCAAAAATGACTTGCAGGTAATGGGTTAGCAATGACAAACAGGCGCACAGCCTGACTTGCGAGATGCCGTTGAGAATACCACTTTCTGCCCGCTCTGGTAGTACGAAGCAAGCAAAAACTCCCGGCGAGACTGTTAAACACTGGTTTTTAGTGCGTCAGATCTCTATAATCTCGCGCAACCTGGAATCACCCCGAACATTTTTTAAGCCGTTTTATAGGCTGGGATACAATCACATGAGCGAAAAATACGTCGTTACCTGGGACATGTTGCAGATCCATGCACGCAAACTGGCCGCGCGCCTGATGCCCTCCGAACAGTGGAAAGGCATTATTGCCGTCAGTCGTGGAGGCCTGGTACCGGGCGCTCTGCTGGCTCGTGAACTGGGTATTCGTCATGTGGACACCGTCTGCATCTCCAGCTACGACCACGACAATCAGCGTGAGCTGACCGTGCTCAAGCGTGCTGAAGGCGATGGCGAAGGCTTTATCGTGATTGACGATCTGGTCGACACCGGCGGTACTGCAGTCGCTATCCGTGAAATGTATCCAAAAGCGCATTTTGTCACTATCTTCGCCAAGCCGGCAGGTCAGCCACTGGTCGACGATTACGTGATTGATATCCCGCAGGATACCTGGATTGAACAGCCGTGGGATATGGGCGTGGTGTTTGTGCCGCCAATCAGCGGCCGCTAAATATTCTTCGCCTTTTCGTCCACAGGTGTATTGTTTGCATGTCCTGTGAATGAAAATTCGCGAATATTTTCTCAGATACAACGCCCGGTTTACCGGGCGTTGTTTTTTTTGGCGTACGGAGAGGTACAATAGACATCATGTTGTATTCATGGAGTCTATGCGATGCCAGAAGCCAATCTCAGCGAAATCCTTTTTAAACCCCGTTTCAAGCACCCGGAAACGTCGACGCTGGTGCGTCGCTTTAATCATGGTACCGAGACCGCAGTGCAGTCTGCCCTCGACGGGAAAAACGTGCCCCACTGGTATCGGATGGTGAATCGCCTGATGTGGATCTGGCGTGGCGTCACGCCGCAGGAAATCCTCGACGTGCAGGCGCGCATCGTGATGAGCACCCACGAACGCACCGACGAAGATCTCTACGACACGGTCGTCGGCTATCGCGGTGGCAACTGGATCTACGAATGGTCAAAGCAGGCGATGCTCTGGCAACAGAAGGCCTGTCAGGAACAAGACGACGCACTCAGCGGGCGTCACTGGCTGCATGCCTCAAACCTCTACAGCATTGCTGCGTACCCACATTTGAAAGGCGACGATCTGGCCGAACAGGCGCAGGCGTTGGCGAATCGCGCGTATGAAGAAGCGGCTCAGCGTTTACCGGGTTCGCTGCGGGAACTCGAATTTACTATTCCTGGCGGTGCGCCTGTCAGCGGCTTCCTGCACATGCCGCCGGGCGAAGGTCCGTTCCCGACCGTATTGATGTGCGGCGGGCTGGATGCTTTACAAAGCGACAACTACAGCCTGTTCGAGAAATATTTTGCACCGCTCGGCATCGCCATGTTGACGCTGGATATGCCGTCGATCGGTTTCTCGTCAAAATGGAAACTAACGCAAGACTCCAGCTTCCTGCACCAGCAGGTATTAAAGTCGCTGCCAAATATTCCATGGGTTGATCACACGCGCGTGGCGGCGTTTGGTTTCCGCTTCGGCGCCAACGTAGCGGTGCGGTTGGCGTATCTCGAATCACCCCGCCTGAAAGCGGTGGCCTGCCTTGGCCCGGTTGTTCACGGTCTGCTTAGCGATCCGCTGCGACAGGGGAAAGTCCCGGAAATGTATCTTGATGTACTGGCTTCACGTCTGGGAATGCACGATGCTTCTGACGAAGCGCTACGTGTTGAGCTCAACCGTTATTCATTGAAAACGCAAGGGCTGCTGGGACGCCGTTGCCCAACGCCAATGTTGTCTGGTTACTGGCAGAACGATCCGTTCAGCCCGGAAGAAGAGTCGCGCTTAATCACCTCATCCTCCTCGGATGGCAAGTTGATGCAGATCCCGTTTAAGCCGGTTTATCGTAATTTTGACAAGGCGTTGAAAGAAATTGCCGGGTGGATCAATCATAGATTTGGTTAATATATTGCTTAATTCCATTGATTTGGTAAAACAGTTGCATCACTAAAGGAGACTGTAATGACGTTACCGAGTGGACACCCGAAGAGTAAACTGATCAAGAAGTTCATGGCCCTTGGCCCGTACATCCGGGAAGAGCAATGTGAGGATAATCGCTTCTTCTTCGATTGCCTGGCTGTATGCGTCAATGTCAAACCGGCACCGGAGATTCGTGAGTTTTGGGGATGGTGGCTGGAAATGGAAGCACAGGAAAAGCGCTTCACCTACAGCTATCAGTTCGGACTGTTTGATAAAGACGGCGTCTGGCAGCCGAAGGTTATCAAAGATACAGAAGTGAGCGCTCGTCTGGAGCAGACGCTGCGTGATTTTCACGTGCGTGCCCGTGACTTGCTGAAGACATTCGATCTGACGCTGGAGCCAGCGGATGATGTCAAGCAGCCAGTCAGATTGTCTGCCTGACCGATGACTGAATAAATAAAAAAGGCCCCTCGTGCGCGAGGGGCCTTTTATTTTGCACAGAATTAGAACTGGTAAACCATACCGAGCGCTACGACGTCGTCGTTATTCAGCGCAAGTTTGTTGTCATCACTCAGTTGGTTGATTTTATAATCAACGAAGGCTGACATATTTTTGTTGAAGTAATATGTCGCGGCCACATCGATATATTTCACCAGATCCGCATCGCCCACGCCTTCAATGTCCTTACCTTTAGACTGGACATAACCGATGGACGGACGCAGACCAAAATCAAACTGATATTGCGCGACGAGTTCCAGTGCCTGGTTTTTATTCGCAAAGCCGCTGACTTTGGTATCAACACCGCCGATAGACGCGGTCCCTGAAATAGGGGTCATGTTGCGGGTTTCGGCATAAATAGCGGCCAAATAGACGCTGTTAGCATCGTATTTAAAGCCGGTCGTCCAGGCCTCTGCATCACTCCCTTTGCCGAAGCTGCTGTCCTGCTGGGTCAGCGTACGGTTGGAGTTGGAATAGGCCGCGCCGAGGGTGAAGCCGGAGTCGCCGAAATCATAGCTCAGAGACGTACCGAAGCCGTCACCGTTGGCTTTGCTGGCAGCACGACCATCGTTTTCGTTCTTGCCCTGGTACTGCAACGCCAGTTTCAGTCCATCAACCAGACCAAAGAAGTTATTGTTGCGGTAGGTCGCCAGGCCGTTAGCACGACCGGTCATGAAGTTATCGGTTTTAACGAAGGAGTCATCACCGAACTCTGGGATCATATCCGTATACGCTGCGACGTTGTACAGGATGCCGTAGTTACGACCGTAGTCGAAGGAGCCGATATCACCGGCTTTCAGGCCTGCGAATGCCAGACGGGTTTTCGCCGCAGCCGGGTCACCTTCAACTTTGTTGGCTGCTACCTGATATTCCCACTGACCAAAACCAGTCAGCTGATCGTTAATTTGAGTTTGGCCCTTAAAGCCCAGACGAATATAAGACTGATCGCCATCAACGGCGTCGTTATCGCTCATATAATGTTCAGCTTTAACACGGCCATAAAGATCCAGTTTATTACCGTCCTTATTATAAATCTCTGCGGCCTGCGCTGCTGTGGAAGACATTACGCCCAGAACGATTAATGCCAGTGTGCTCTTTTTCATTTTTAACCCTGATTAATAGACGCGCTTTAAAATTTGGGAACTCGCCCGATGTATAAAAAACAGGAAGGGTTGTAACTCTGGGAAATGAAAGTTTTATGACAAAGTAAGAATAATTTTAAAAATTTGTGTTTATCTGTTTCTGTCATAAAAAAGTCATTATCTGCCGCTACGATTCCTGATCCCACGCAACAAAGTGCCTCCCAATCCCTTGAGGGAGTTGGCAAGCGGCCTGAGTCCTGTTACAACGTCTGTTTCGCAATAATGGAATGGCAGAGAATCATGAGTGACAGCCAAACGCTGGTCATCAAACTGGGTACCAGTGTTTTAACCGGGGGCTCGCGCCGCCTGAATCGCGCCCATATTGTGGAGTTAGTGCGTCAGTGCGCGCAGCTGCACGCCGCAGGGCATCGGATTGTGATTGTGACGTCAGGCGCGATTGCGGCCGGACGTGAGCATCTCGGCTACCCGGAACTGCCTGCCACCATCGCCTCGAAACAGCTTCTCGCGGCAGTCGGCCAAAGCCGTCTGATCCAGCTATGGGAGCAACTTTTCTCTATTTACGGTATTCATATCGGTCAGATGCTTTTGACCCGTGCGGATATGGAAGATCGTGAACGTTTTCTGAATGCGCGTGACACGTTGCGTGCCCTGCTGGATAACCACATCGTGCCGGTTATCAACGAAAACGATGCGGTCGCGACGGCTGAAATTAAAGTCGGCGATAACGATAACTTATCCGCACTGGCGGCTATTCTTGCCGGGGCCGATAAGCTGCTGCTGCTGACCGATCAGCAGGGCTTGTTCACCGCTGACCCGCGTACCAATCCACAAGCCGAACTGATTCAGGATGTTCATGGCATTGATGACGCGCTGCGTGCGATTGCCGGAGACAGTGTTTCCGGGCTTGGTACTGGCGGAATGGGCACCAAATTGCAAGCGGCTGATGTCGCTTGCCGCGCCGGTATCGACACCGTTATTGCCGCAGGCAGTCGTCCTGGTGTGATCGGCGACGTGGTGGAAGGCATTGCTGTCGGCACCCGTTTTCATGCCCAGACTTCACCACTCGAAACCCGTAAACGCTGGATTTTCGGCGCACCACCGGCGGGTGAAATCACCGTCGATGAAGGCGCTGTTTCCGCAATTTTGGAAAGAGGAAGTTCATTGCTTCCAAAAGGAATTAAAAGCGTGACAGGTAACTTCTCCCGTGGTGAAGTGATCCGTATTCGTAATCTGGAAGGTCGTGACATCGCCCACGGCGTAACGCGCTACAACAGCGACGCCTTACGTCGTATAGCAGGGCACCACTCGCAGCAAATCGATGCCATTCTCGGCTATGAGTATGGCCCGGTAGCCGTTCACCGCGACGACATGATCACCCGCTAAGGAGCTTTCAATGCTGGAACAAATGGGCATCGCTGCTAAAGCGGCGTCGTACAAACTGGCGCAGCTGTCCGGACGTGAAAAAAATCAGGTTCTGGAAAAGATTGCTGATTATCTGGAAGCGCAAACCGAAACCATCCTTAACGCTAACGCGAAGGATCTCGATGAAGCGCGTGCCAACGCGCTTAGCGAAGCGCTGCTCGACCGCCTCGCGTTAACGCCCGCGCGCCTGAAAGGCATCGCCGATGACGTGCGTCAGGTGTGCAAACTCGCTGACCCGGTGGGGCAGGTGATCGATGGCGGTTTGCTGGACAGCGGTCTGCGTATTGAACGCCGCCGTGTGCCGCTCGGCGTGGTCGGCGTTATCTATGAAGCGCGTCCAAACGTGACTGTCGATGTGGCATCGCTGTGCCTGAAAACCGGTAATGCGGCGATTTTACGCGGCGGTAAAGAGACCTGGCGCACCAATGCTGCAACGGTGAAGGTTATTCAACAAGCGCTGGAAGAGTGCGGAATACCTGCGGGCGCGGTACAGGCGATTGAAAGCCCTGACCGTGCGCTGGTCAACGAAATGCTGCGCATGGACAAATACATCGACATGCTGATCCCACGCGGTGGCGCTGGTCTGCATAAGCTGTGCCGCGAGCAATCGACTATTCCGGTGATCACCGGCGGGATTGGCGTTTGCCATATCTACGTGGATGATTCTGTTGAGTTCGAACCGGCGCTGAAAATTATCGTCAACGCCAAAACCCAGCGACCAAGCACCTGTAACACGCTGGAAACGCTGCTGGTGCATAAAGCACTTGCCGATATTTTCCTGCCTGCGTTAAGCAAGCAAATGGCTGAGAGCGGCGTGACGTTACATGCTGATGCTAACGCGCTTTCGCAGTTACAAAACGGCCCGGCAACTGTGGTGCCGGTGCAGATTCAGCAATATGACGATGAGTACCTGTCGTTAGATTTGAATGTGAAGTTGGTCGACGGTCTGGATGACGCCATCGCGCACATTCGTCTGCATGGCACCCAGCACTCCGATGCCATTCTGACCCGCACGCTACGCAACGCCGATCGTTTCATCAACGAAGTGGATTCTTCGGCGGTGTATGTCAATGCGTCAACCCGGTTCACCGACGGTGCGCAGTTTGGCCTCGGCGCAGAAGTGGCGGTCAGCACGCAGAAACTTCATGCGCGTGGCCCGATGGGCCTCGAAGCGCTAACCACCTACAAGTGGGTAGGCTTCGGCGATGATACGATTCGTGCTTAACTGAAAAACGGGTGATGCAAAAACAGGCAGTTGATTCTAAAGGCCATTGACGCATCACCCACAGAGTTTTAACCTTTTACCCCGTAGCACATCCCCTCAGTGCCGATATAGCTCAGTTGGTAGAGCAGCGCATTCGTAATGCGAAGGTCGTAGGTTCGACTCCTATTATCGGCACCATCTCAACTTCCCCAAACGTCCGTATCCATCCATAATCCCGTTGTTTTATAATTGGATTTCCCTGTGCCTCAAATATTATGGCAACTGATCATAATCCTCATCAGAAACTGGCTCGAGCCATTCATTGGATGAACCCTCCGCCGGAACCGCGACGGCAAGGTGTGCAAACCAGCTCTCTTTGGCGGCGCCATGCCAGTGCTTTGTGCCTGCAGGAATGTTGACGACATCGCCTGCGACCAGTTTCTGCGCCGGTTTGTTCCATTCCTGATACCAACCGCAACCCCCCGTGACCAGCAGGATCTGACCGCCCTTATGGTGAATATGCCAGTGGTTACGACAGCCGGGTTCAAAGACCACGTTACCGATGTTGACGCCTTCCGTGGACAGCATGTTCAGGTAACTTGTCCCCTGGAAATATTGCGCGTAGGCCTCATTTTTCGGGCCTTTGGGAAAAATACCGCTGCCATCAAATTTATCGTTCATATGTTCTCTCTTTTCAGGAATAGCTGCGTAGGCGTATACAAACACGCGATGAGTGTGAGGAAAGTGTATGCAAAGGCTGATTAAATGATAAGGTGGTCAAATGTGGATGGACTGGTGCAAAAAATTCACCAATGAAAATGAAAGAAAAACTCAACGATTTACAGGCATTTGTGGCGGTAGCCAGAACGCAGAGTTTTACTCAGGCTGCGGCCCTGCTTGGGGTTTCTCGTTCTGCATTGAGTCACGCGATTCTGGGTCTTGAAGAACGCCTTGGTATCAGATTATTGATTCGTACCACCCGGAGCGTTTCCCCGACGGATGCCGGAAATCGTCTGCTCAATGTGCTCGGCCCACGGCTCGACGAAATCGAAACTGAGCTTATCTCTCTGCGCGACTCCCATGACAAGCCTGCTGGAACGGTGAGAATTACCGCTAACGATCACGCGATTGTTACGACGCTATGGCCCCGGCTGTTGCCGTTATTACAGGAATATCCCCAGTTGAACGTTGAGTTCAGCGTGGGATATGAACTGACTGATATCGCCGCCCAACAGTTTGATGCGGGTGTGCGAATGGGCGATCAGGTGGATAAAGATATGATTGCCGTTCGTATTACCCCAGACGTGCAGATGGCGGTGGTGGCCTCGCCTGACTATCTTTCAGGTCATCCTGCGCCGATGCTTCCTGCCGATCTGATGGAACACAACGGCATCAACCTGCGGCTGCCTACTCATGGCGCGTTATATGCCTGGGAATTTGAAAATAGCGGCCAACACATCAATGTTCGGGTGGAAGGGCAAACCATTTTCAACAATACCTTTTTGATGATTCAGGCGGCACTCGACGGGGCAGGCGTTGCCTACGTTCCGTATGATCTGGTTGAAAAGCAGGTTGAGTCAGGGCAACTGGTGTCTGTGCTTGCGAACTGGTGCCCACGTTTTCCGGGGTATTATCTTTACTACCCGAGTCGCAAACATCTACCTGCGGCTTTTGCGCTTGTGGCCGAGGCTTTGCGCTGGAAAAAGAGGGCGTAAAGACAGCATTGCGAAGTCAATCTTTATTCCGCTAAAACCAACAAAAAAACTGCAAAAGTAGATAACTGTCGACTTTTCATCTTAAACCACCATGATTGGCACTAGACAAAACCAGTGTCTGGTTATCAAATAGTTAAATAACATCTTGCTGGATGTGAACGATCGGCCAACATCATAAATGGTCGGCATGCATTCCAGCGCTTGCAAATACCATGACACACCTCTTTGGGAGAATTTATGCATTCCTCTGTTCACCAAAACGAAAGCCGAACCTTCTTCGGTCATCCTTATCCACTGGGTTCGCTGTTCTTCACTGAAATGTGGGAACGTTTTTCGTTTTACGGCATTCGCCCGTTACTGATCCTGTTTATGGCGGCGACCGTGTATGACGGCGGTATGGGGCTGGCGCGTGAGAACGCATCTGCCATCGTGGGTATCTTCGCTGGCAGTATGTATCTGGCGGCGCTACCGGGAGGTTGGCTGGCGGATAACTGGCTCGGGCAGCAAAGGGCGGTCTGGTACGGTTCGATTTTGATTGCGCTGGGGCATCTGTCGATCGCGCTATCTGCCTTTATGGGCGATACGCTGTTCTTTATCGGTCTGATGTTCATCGTTCTCGGTTCTGGTCTGTTCAAAACCTGTATTTCAGTGATGGTCGGGACGCTGTATAAGAAGGGCGATGCGCGCCGTGACGGCGGCTTCTCGCTGTTCTATATGGGCATCAATATGGGGTCGTTTATCGCGCCGCTGATTTCTGGCTGGCTGATAAAAACCCACGGCTGGCACTGGGGCTTTGGTATCGGCGGTATTGGTATGCTGGTAGCGCTGGTTATCTTCCGCCTGTTTGCTGTTCCAGCGATGAAACGCTACGACAGCGAAGTGGGCCTGGATTCCACCTGGAACAGCCCGGTGGCGAAGAAAAACGGCGTGGGTGGCTGGTTACTGGCGCTGGCGGTGGGCGTTGCCATTGTCGTTACGCTGATTGCGAAAGGCGTTATTGTGATTAACCCTGTCGCGGTCGCCAGTATGCTGGTTTACGTGATTGCGGCTTCGGTTGCGCTCTACTTTATCTATCTGTTCGTGTTTGCCGGGTTGAATCGCAAAGAGCGCGCCAGGCTGCTGGTGTGCTTTATCCTGCTGGTTTCTGCCGCTTTCTTCTGGTCCGCATTTGAGCAGAAGCCGACGTCGTTTAACCTGTTTGCTAACGACTATACCCACCGCATGGTCGGCGATTTTGAAATTCCTGCCGTTTGGTTCCAGTCGATCAACGCCCTGTTCATCATCATCCTCGCACCTATATTTAGCTGGGCGTGGCCAATGTTGGCGCGCAAAAACGTGCGTCCAGGCAGCATGACGAAATTCGTTATCGGCATTTTATGCGCGGCAGCGGGTTTTGGCCTGATGATGCTGGCGGCTAAAGACGTGTTGGGCAACGGCGGAGCAGGCGTGTCACCGCTGTGGCTGGTGGGCAGTATCCTGATGCTGACGCTCGGTGAGCTGTGCCTTAGCCCGATTGGTCTGGCGACCATGACGCTGCTGGCACCGGAAAGAATGCGTGGGCAGATGATGGGCTTGTGGTTCTGTGCCAGTGCGCTGGGTAACCTGGCGGCGGGCCTGATTGGTGGGCATGTCAAAGCCGATCAACTGGATATGTTGCCAGACCTCTTCGCACGTTGTTCCATTGCGCTGCTGATCTGCGCTGCGGTGTTGGCGGTGCTGATTGTTCCTGTGCGCCGAATGCTGGAAAACGCGCAGGCGAAACCAGAGGCTAAACCAGAGGCTGATGCTTGATACAACATGTTGAGCATTAAAAAACTGGCACGAAATGTGCCGGTTTTTTTCGTCAAGAGAAGAGGTTAAAACAGGCCCACTGCTGAGCCTGGCGTCACACGCTAAAAAGCGTATTTCACCCCAACCATCGCAGAGGCATTATTATACGCCGTCGCCGACTTGCACCGCAGTGCCGCCCCACAGATTCAACGCTGATGATATTTACCCCTGCACGCCGAGTTTTAGCTGCGCAATATTCCGCGCGCCCTCTTCGCCGACGTAGACATCGTTCATTCGCACGCCAAACTCGTGGGTGTTGTGCAGCCAGTTGGCTCCGATATACGGTTTGAACTCGCGCCCTTTGCTGATGAATAACGCTGAATCAGCCGAAAAATCATCCACAAAACTGTTCGGAACCGTACTGGCTGAGATAGACTTAGCCTCATACTGCTGTTCTTTGCTGACCTTTATGGCCTGCCTGTGTAATGAAAAAACTTAAAAAAGTGTCGTCGCCGTCCAATGTGCTTCGTTACCTATGGGGATCGGCCATCGCCAGCATTGTGCTGACGTCAATTTTGTCATGGTGGTTGTTGTCAGTGTCCTGGAATGCCTGGCACAGCGCGCACAATGACGGTGTCCAGTTTGATAATTTTTATCATGTGCTTCAGGTCTCAAATGACCTGGCAAGCGAGCGCGCCTATGCCAATGAATTGGTCTTGAGTCCTGCGGTACGCAAAGCGCAGGCGTGGAAATCCCTTGAGGCCAGCCGCCGCATGGTGGATAGCGATCTCAAAAAAATCCCACAAGATTTGCTCTCCCCGGCGTTATTGATGGCAACGCTGGAGCAGCTAAAGCGTTCTCGCGAGAGTGTTGATCGCTATCAGAATGAGGTATTGAACGATCCGCATCAGGCTCAAATCGCGATCAGCGCAATGGTGTCGACGACGGATTTCTATCACAAAGCGCTTTTCCGTCATACGTCTGAGTTTCTGCGTCTGGAGCCGTCAGCGCTCGGGCCAATCATACGCTCTCAATCCTTGGGCGAATTGCGTGATGTCACAGGCCGGATTGGATCTCAGCTTTTGATCCCATTGGCCACTAACACGCCCATTCCACTGAACAATCTTGAAGCGCTGAGTCGAGGGATGGAGCGTATTGATGTGTTGTGGTGGCTGTTGCGTACTCAGGGTGAAGAAGCGAACTACTTGCCGGGTTTTCAAATGCAGCTGAACACAATGCGCCAACAGTTTGAATCGCAGGGTATTGCACTTATTAATCAATTGCAGGCCGAAAGTGTGGAAGGCAAGCCTTACAGCGTCGACGCAGAAAGTTTTGCCGTGCGCTATCACGAGAGCCTTAACTCTTTCGATGAGCTGCTGAATACGTATCTCACCGGCGTTAAAAAGCACTACGTTAATGCGGAAAAACAGGCGTTGCTGCACCTGGTGATGGTTATCGTCATTCTGATAATGCTCTGCGTGCTAACGACAATGCTGATTTTCTACGTGCGCTCGCGTGTGCTTCAGCCGATTTTACGTCTTAATCAGATAGCGGCAGCGATCATTGCTGGCAAGCATCAGGACACGCTGATGGACGACAGCACCGCCGAAGAGGTTCAGGCGCTGTTTTCCTCACTCGGTACTCTGGGTAATCAGCTACGGGAACAGACAAGGCTGAGTAAAAAATTGCAGCGGCAGTCAGAAGAAGATCCGCTGACCCATCTGTTTAATCGTCGGGCGTTCAATGAGCTGGCGGGCAATTTGTTGTTACAGGCTAACCGCGAATATCCTGCGTGGCTGATCATGATGGATGTCGATCACTTCAAAAAAATTAACGACACCTGGGGTCACCCAACCGGCGACAAAGTGCTGGTGTCGCTGGCAACGACGCTGAAAAAATTCAGTCGTCCGGGGGATGTGATCGGGCGTTTGGGTGGTGAGGAATTTGCCGTTGTTTTCCGTACGCCAGGTCATGAAGACGTGACCGGATACACCACGCGAATTCAGAATGAAATTCGCCAACTGCGTTTTGAAAGCCCGGAAGGTGAAGTCTTTTCGATTACCGCGAGTTTTGGCGTCGCGTCAGGCTGGCACAGGGAATTAAATGAAGTGTTAGCGGAGGCTGATGCGGCGCTTTATGCCGCGAAAAACAGCGGGCGTGACAGGATCAGCGGGTTACCCGACAGGGCATGAAAACCCTCCCGGATGGGAGGGGAACAGGATTAATGATCGAGGAAGACGTAGTTTTCCCAGCTGGTCATACGAATCAAAATCTTACGAATCAGTGACAGCTCTTTGAAGTGGCCAGAGTAGACGGCGATTTCTACCTGCGTACCTTGTGGCAGCTGATAATCATCCAGTCGTGGATCGTTGGCTTTCACGCGCACCAGCACGCGGCCCTGACTGGCAACATCGGCAGTCGTCAGGAGTCGGCCCTGGCCCTGGAACTGGCTTTCACCGATGGCAGGCAACACTTCAACGACTTCACCGCTGAACACCGTACCTGGAATCGACGGGAACAGCAGTTCCGCTTTATAGCCTGGCTTCAATCGTTGAACAGAGTTCTGACGGAAAGCGGCGACATAGGTTCTCTGGGAATCTTCATCTACCGGTACAAATGTCATGACAGGTGCCAGGCCAAGGGCCGTAGACATGGTGCCTTCACGCAGACCGACGTTACTGACGTAGCCAGAAGAAGGGGCGCGAACCACGGTGTTCTCAAGTTTAAACTCTGCTTTACGCAACTGTGCTAACAGCGAGGCGACTTTGGTATTCTGACCGTTTACGACGGAGTTCAGATTGTTTTTTGCCTGATCGACCTGTGCTTTTGCGGCGGCAACGGCAGCCTCCGTGGCTTTGTAGGTCTGGCGACGGGTATCCACCATTTGGTCGGAGAATGCGCCTTTAGCATGGCCTTCGTTGTAGCGAGTAAACTCGCGCTGCGCTTTGTCGCGATCGGCAACCGCTTTGTTGAGATCGGCCTGAGCCTGAGTCAGCCCTGAGTCGAGTGACAGTGCGTTTTGGCTGGCTTCTTTTACCTGTGCTCGCAGATCGTCCACTTTTGACTGGTATGGCGTCGGGTCGATGCGGAACAGCACATCGCCTTCTTTCAGCATGATGTTCGGTTTCACCGGAACATCGATGACTCGGCCGCGAACCTGCGAAACGATAGGCACAGTACGGTAGGCCTGTTTACCCATATCGCTGAATGGATAGTTGTAGTTCATAACCAGAATGATCAGGGAGATAAAAATAATCCCGCCCAGTACTGCGGTAGGGACGGTCCACTTATTCAGCGGGATGCGGAAAATCTTAAAGATAACGACGCACAGGGCTGCGTAACAAAGTAACAATAATGTTTCCATTATTTATTCTCCTTAGCGGTTTCCTGCACGGAAGTAACCACTGAGGATTTCTTCATGTCGTTAATTTCGGTTTTCAGCTGATCTATCTGAATAAGTAAATGGTTCATCTGATGATGAATAGCGTGATTATCTTCACTGATTTGTTGCATGCCCCAACCACGGTCTTCACGCCACAGCGTTGCCCAAATCCACAAGAACGGCCACAGTGCATGTAGCGTAAACAGGCTTACCCAGCCCGCGTAGTGGATGGCGTCCTGATGAGGATGATTGCGCTCTTTTGCGATTTCATAAGGAATATCGTGAATGGCAATAATGCCGTAAAACAAAATTAAAATCACAGCAGTCAATATTGCCAGCGCGACGTAGTCCAGGGCCATGTTTAAAACTCCAGGAAGAATAAAAACAAGCAAGGTTAAAAGGGGGAGAAATATCCTTCAGTATATAAAATCATAAAAATCAAACCTGAACAAATTCTTATGTGTCCAATAATAAATTGTAATATTTTGCTGATTATTAATTGAAGGTTGATTGATGCGCTTTTATTAGATGCAAAATCCGGCGTGTGGTTTTTAAATAAAGACAATCATGATGAGGGTATTTGATATATAGATTGGCATTGTGCATTTAGCGTGACTCTCACAGACAGCGCGTGAGGGCGAATTTTCCCGCCAGCACTGAGGCGAAAGGGTGAATTTTTGACACAAGATCAGGCTTTTGTCTGACGGCGGGACAGGCCATCTGACAGCATGCTGAAAGAAAGACCCGCAGGAGAACATCATGGCCTGGCGACCTTTCCTCTTTCTGATAACCACGCAATATCCGCTGCTTTCACGTCGACGCGGAAAGCTGACGCTGGTGCGATAAAGCGACTAAGCTTTGCCGGTTTTTTTCTAAAAACCAAATGGCATTAGCCAGATTTTTTAATTCCTTTATCAAATCTTTGCTGCCGGAAATACTGCGCCCATGACAACAAGGGGAGCAGACACCATGGCACGCACATCGCATCTTTCATTCCTGGCCGCATTGGCCTTCATCACCTTCCAGGCGCAGGCGGTTAACGTCACCGTGGCGTATCAAACATCCGCTGAACCGGCCAAAGTCGCTCAGGCAGATAACACCTTTGCCAAAGAGAGTGGCGCAACTGTCGACTGGCGTAAATTCGACAGCGGCGCGAGCGTGGTGCGCGCGTTGGCGTCGGGTGATGTGCAGATTGGCAATATCGGCTCCAGCCCATTGGCGGTTGCGGCCAGTCAGGCGGTGCCGATTGAAGTGTTCCTGCTGGCCTCACAGCTTGGTAACTCTGAAGCGCTGGTGGTGAAAAAGAGCATCAGCAAGCCGGAAGATCTTATCGGTAAGCGTATCGCGGTTCCCTTCATTTCGACCACCCATTACAGCCTGTTGGCAGCGCTGAAACACTGGGGAATTAAACCGAATCAGGTACAAATCGTGAATTTGCAGCCACCGGCTATCGTTGCTGCCTGGCAGCGTGGCGATATTGATGCCGCCTATGTTTGGGCACCGGCGGTGAACGCGCTGGAAAAAGACGGCACCGTGCTGACGGATTCTGCCAAAGTAGGCCAATGGGGCGCACCAACGCTGGATGTATGGGTCGTGCGTAAAGATTTCGCGCAGCAGCATCCGGACATTGTTAAAGCCTTTGCCCGCAGCGCTATCGAGGCCCAGCGTCCTTATATCGACAACCCGGATAGCTGGCTGCAACAACAGAATAATGTGCAGAAGTTAGCGAAACTGAGCGGCGTTCCGGAAACGGACGTCCCAGGTCTGGTGAGAGGGAATACCTATCTCACTGCCGAGCAGCAGGCGCAGCAACTTAATGGTCCCGTTAATAAGGCTATTGTCGACACCGCACAGTTTCTGAAAGAGCAGGGCAAAGTGCCCGCCGTCGCGGCCGATTATAGCCAGTACGTGACCGACAAATTTGTGAAATAGCGGAGGTCATGATGCTGAAAATCTCCCATCTCAGCGCCGATTACGGCGGAAAACCGGTGCTCGACGACATTTCGCTGAGCGTCGATCGCGGTGAACTGCTGGTGGTTCTTGGCCCGTCGGGCAGTGGTAAAACAACGTTGTTGAATCTGGTCGCCGGGTTCTTGCCGTATCACTCCGGCAGCATTGCCCTGAACGACGTCACGGTCAGCGGTCCGGGTGCAGAGCGCGGTGTGGTTTTTCAGAGCGAGGGGCTGCTGCCGTGGCGTAACGTACAGGATAATGTGGCGTTTGGCCTGCAATTGGCGGGTATGAGCAAGCCCGCGCGCCAGGAAGTCGCCCGACAGATGCTGAAAAAAGTGGGCCTTGAGGGGGCGGAGAAACGCTTTATTTGGCAGCTCTCCGGCGGTCAACGCCAGCGTGTGGGTATTGCTCGCGCACTGGCGGCAGATCCGCAGTTGTTGCTGCTCGATGAACCGTTTGGCGCACTGGACGCCTTCACTCGTGAACAGATGCAAACTCTGCTGCTGCGTCTGTGGCATGAAACCGGCAAACAGGTGCTGCTGATTACTCATGATATTGAAGAGGCAGTGTTTATGGCGACCGATCTGGTGCTGCTCTCTGCCGGGCCGGGAAGAGTGACAGAACGGCTGTCACTGGATTTCGCCCGCCGCTTTGTCGCCGGAGAATCCAGCCGCAGCATCAAATCCGACCCGCAGTTTATCGCTCAGCGTGAATACGTGTTGAGCCGCGTCTTTGAACATCGGGAGGCCTTCTCATGAGTCTAGTGGCGAACGATAAACCGCGTCGCTTGACGGCGACATGGCGCTGGCCGCTCTCCCGTCAGCTGACGCTGAGCATTTCAACGCTGACAGCTTTGCTGGCGCTGTGGTGGCTGGTGACGGCGCTCCAGTTGATTGCGCCGCTGTTTTTGCCGCCGCCGGGACAGGTGCTGCAAAAACTGCTGGCCATCGCCGGGCCGCAGGGCTTTATGGATGCGACGCTGTGGCAGCATCTGGCCGCGAGCCTGACGCGTATTCTGATTGCGTTACTGGCCGCCGTTATCATCGGCATTCCGGTCGGGATTGCTATGGGACTGAGCCCGACGGTGCGCGGCATTCTCGATCCGCTTATTGAGCTGTATCGCCCGATCCCGCCGCTGGCTTATTTGCCGCTGATGGTTATTTGGTTTGGCATCGGCGAAACCTCCAAGATCCTGCTGATCTATCTGGCGATTTTTGCCCCGGTGGCGATGTCGGCACTGGCAGGCGTAAAAAGTGCGCAGCAGGTTCGACTGCGGGCGGCGCAGTCGCTGGGGGCCAGCCGGGCGCAAATTCTGTGGTTTGTTATTTTGCCGGGCGCGCTGCCGGAGATCCTCACCGGATTGCGCATCGGGCTTGGCGTGGGCTGGTCAACGCTGGTGGCGGCAGAGCTTATCGCCGCCACGCGGGGTTTAGGGTTTATGGTGCAATCCGCCGGAGAGTTTCTGGCGACAGATGTGGTATTGGCGGGGATCGCGGTGATTGCCGTTATCGCTTTCGCTTTAGAACTGGGTCTGCGGGCGTTGCAACGCCGTCTGACGCCGTGGCATGGAGAAGTGGCATGAGTGAACGTTTGAGCATTCGCCCGTTAGGGCCGTACATTGGCGCGCGGGTGTCCGGGCTGGATCTGAGCCGCCCGCTGAGCGATAACCAGTTTGAGCAGTTATATCATGCGGTTTTGCGCCATCAGGTGGTTTTCCTGCGTGAACAGCCGGTGACGCCGCAGCAACAGCGCGCGTTGGCGCACCGTTTTGGCGATCTGCACATTCACCCGGTGTATCCGCACGCGGAAGGCGTGGAAGAAATTATCGTCCTCGATACGCATGACAATAATCCGCCGGATAACGATAACTGGCACACAGACGTGACCTTTATCGACACGCCGCCCGCCGGCGCGATTCTTGCGGCAAAGCAGTTACCCGAAACCGGCGGGGATACCCTGTGGACCAGTGGCATTGCGGCTTACGAGGCGCTATCCGCGCCTTTCAAAGCGTTACTGAATGGACTACAGGCCGAGCATGATTTCCGCAAATCTTTTCCGGAATGGAAGCATTTGAAGACGGAAGATGAGCATCAACGTTGGCTGAACGCAGTGGCAAAAAATCCGCCGCTGTGGCATCCGGTGGTGCGTACTCATCCCGTGACCGGGAAGCAGGCGCTGTTTGTGAACGAAGGATTTACCACCCGGATTGTCGATATCGCGGATAAAGAGAGCGAGGTGCTGCTGACTTTCCTGTTTGCGCATGCTACCAAACCCGAGTTTCAGGTGCGCTGGCGCTGGCAGCAGGACGATGTGGCTATCTGGGATAAACGGGTGACGCAGCATTACGCCAACGCCGATTATTTGCCGCAGCGGCGCATCATGCACCGTGCAACAATATTAGGCGATAAGCCGTTTTATCGGGCCGGGTAACGTTTATCGATGCGATCCGATATAGCGTTCGAAACGGCTGGGTTTGATCCGGGTTAAATCAACCAGCACCAGCCCATCGACGCAGTGGTTGAATGCCGGGTCGCTACCGAAATCGATAAACTGCACGCCGCCTGGTTCGCAAAGCTCTGAATATTGCTTATAAAGCGGCGGGATCGCGCAGCCGAGATGATTGAGCAGTGATTTCAGACGGGTGAGATCGTCGGTGTAACTCTGACCGCCAAACTGCGCCAGCACTTCCGGCAGCGAGGCCGGATAAGGGCTTCGTGAAATAGCCAGTGCATGTTGTGCCGGGAACCAAAGTCGGTAAAAGGCGACCAGTAGATCGCGCGCAGCGGGGGGCAAACCACCGGAGATCGATACAGGGCCAAACAGATAACGGTACTGCGGGTAGCGTGCCAAATAAGCGCCAATACCAGACCATAAATAATCCAGCCCGCGTCGACCCCAATAGCGCGGCTGAATAAAGCTGCGCCCGAGCTCAATACCGTGCTGGAGAATGTCATCCATTTTGTCATCGTAGTGAAACAGGCTGTAGCTGTAGAGTCCGTCAAGGCCGCGCTGTTCGAGCTGTCGTGCGGTCGGCATAAAGCGATATGCGCCGACAATTTCCAGATCCGCGTCATCCCAAAGGATCAGATGGAAATAGTCATCGTCGTAGCGGTCAATATCGCGGCGCTTGCCGCTGCCTTCGCCGACGGCACGAAACGCTATTTCACGCAGACGACCGAGTTCGCGCAGCAGGGGAGCCTCTGTTTTCGTGTCTTTTCGCTGCCAGAGATAAATGCTTTTGCCGTCAGCCGTTTTTCCCAAACATTCGGCTTGTTCCAGTTCACGGCGCAGCAGAGCACGGTCTTCTGCCCGGCCAATCGCGCTTTCGGTTCTGAATTTCCCTGTTTGGCCTTTACCGACTAATTGCACGTGCTGGCGGCAGCGTTTTGCCTGCTCTTTTGAAGGCGATTGCGGCTGATGCCAGCTTTCCCAGGGAATGCGTTCGCCCAACGTTATCGGCAGGCTGGAGTGGCGACGACGGAACATTTGCTGCATTAACAGCAGCATGGAAAACATCGGCGATATCCACGTGCTGGCATAAAACAGCGGGCTGTTATGGGCGTGAATAAACGCGGGCAGTAACGGGGCACGAAATTTCTCTGCCATCTTGATAAAACCCGGATGCCAATGACCGTCGGCGATGCCTTTACGCGTCAATCGCGAAACTTCGCCTGCGGGGAAAAATATGAGCACGCCGCCGCGTTGAAGCTGTTGTTCCATCAACATCCACGACGATTTTCGCGTGCGGCCATTGATATTATCCACCGGAATAAACAGACCGCTCAGCGGTTCCAGATGACTCAGCATCCGGTTGGTAACCACTTTGACATCGCGACGCACGCGCGAAACGGCATACAGCAACGCCAGGCCGTCCAGTGTACCGGTGGGATGATTGGCGATGATAACCAACGGGCCTTGTTCGGGGATGTTGTCTAACTCGCGAGGGGCTATATTGCAGCGAATATGCAGGTGTTCGAGCACCTGTTCGACCATATCCAGCCCGCGAAGGTGCGGATTACCGGTGGCAAACTGCTGAAATTCCTCTTCATAAAGCAGTTTTTTGAGCAGACGTTTTTGCCAGGGAGCAGGGTTAGCCTGCGGCCAAAGATCGTCGAGGACATTATCGAGACTGAACATAGCGACTCCTTTTTCCGTCCTGATGACAAAAGTAGAAGTGCGGCGTGACGTTTGCGTGTCAGCGAGATGATGTTTTAGGGAAGAAACAGGCCCGGCGAGGCATGACGCCGGGCATGAAAATTAACGCAGGATTTTCTTTTCGGCGAGATCGAGGGCGAAATAGCTGAAGATAAGGTCTGCGCCTGCACGTTTAATCGCGCCGAGGCTTTCCAGAATCACTTTCTCTTCATCAATCGCGCCTGCCTGCGCGGCAAACTTGATCATCGCGTACTCACCGCTGACTTGATACGCGCCAATCGGTAATTCGGTGCGCTCACGGATATCGCGCAGAATATCGAGATAGGCACCAGCCGGTTTGACCATCAGGCAATCAGCGCCCTGGGCTTCGTCGAGCAGGGATTCGCGGATCGCTTCGCGGCGGTTCAGCGGATTCATCTGATAGGTTTTACGATCGCCTTTCAGTGCGGTGCCAGCCGCTTCACGGAACGGGCCGTAAAACGAGGACGCGAACTTGGTGGAATAAGACATGATGGCGGTATCGGTAAATCCGGCGGCATCCAGTGCCTGACGAATGGCCTGAACCTGTCCATCCATTGCGGCCGATGGCGCAATGAAATCCGCGCCAGCCGCTGCGGCCACCACGGCTTGTTTGCCGAGATTTGCCAGCGTTAAGTCATTGTCCACGCCGTGATCGCACAACACGCCGCAATGACCGTGCGAGGTGTATTCACAGAAACAGGTGTCCGACATGACAATCATTTCTGGCACGGCCTGCTTGCATATCCGTGACATACGCGCCACCAGGCCATCTTCTTTCCACGCATCGCTGCCGGTGGCATCGGTGTGATGAGAGATGCCGAAGGTCATTACCGAGCGGATACCGGCGTTGGCAATGCGTTCAATCTCGCGGGCAAGGTGCTTTTCCGGGATACGCATGACGCCAGGCATGGCTTCAATGGCTTTGTAATCGTCAATTTCTTCTTCCACAAAGATAGGCAGAACAAGATCATTAAGGGCCAGTGATGTCTCTTCAAACATGGCGCGTAGCGCAGCGGATTTGCGCAAGCGGCGAGGGCGTGTTGTCAAATCGGTCATGATAAGCCTGATTGTAATGGGATAATCAGAAGAGTTTATCCGATTTATCGCGGGAATGTTTCACTAAAGTGGTTGTTATGTCGGGGCGGTATTTTGCGGTAGCCTGTGGGTATTGTTATAGAAATAATAAATAAAATTGCACTATTTAAAAGGGGTAATTATCTGGATGCTATATAAGTACTGAGGATTCTATTTGTATGCTAAATCCTTTATCTTGCATTGTGCTCTGAATTTCATGGTTTGTTTGTTTTTTCTGTTTTAAATACTTTGTCCGTATTCGAACATTTCACAGAGAATAATTGAACTTTCATGTGGCTGGAAAGCATAATTCAACCGCAAATTTAATTTGTATTGATGGATCAACATAAATTACGTCCCTGAGGAGGGATGACGAATGCACTCGTGGAAAAATAAACTCGCCGTATCACAATTAGCCGTAGCCTGCGCATTAGCAATCGCTTCTCAGGCCAATGCAGGCACCGATATCTCTAATACCACTTATGAGACGTTTACGCACTTTAACGACACAACCACAGCTGATGGCGTCTACTATGAGGGGTATGTAGGCTGGAATAACTATGATACTGACAGTATCTATAACGGTGATATTTATCCCGTTATTAATAATGCAGTCATCAACGGTGTTGTTTCAACTTACTATCTTGATGATGGACTTTCATCAGGCAGTAATCAAAATACACTGAATATTAGCAATAGTACTATTCACGGTATGATTACATCTGCGTGTATGACCACAGATTGTGATAATCGTACTGCGGAGGGTTATGCCTATGATCGCTTATCATTAAATATTGATAATTCGACCATTGACGATAACTATGAGCATTATACCTATAACGGGGCTAATACTGATGGTTCCGCTGACTCTCATATTTATGACGTTTATAACCTGGGCACTGCCATTACACTCGACCAGGAAGTTGATCTGACCATCCAAAATAATGCCCATGTTGCGGGTATTACTCTTGCACAGGGTTATGAGTGGGAAGATGTTAACGATAATACCGTTGATACCGGCGTAAATAGCAGTGAAGTGTTTAATAACAATATCGTTGTTAAAGACTCCGTTGTGACGTCTGGCTCGCTGAGCGACGAAGGCACCGAAGGCTGGTTTGGCCGTAGCGGTAACGCCAGCGATTATGCTAACGAGATGACTGCTGATGACATCGCACTGGCTGTGATTGCCAATCCTGCTGCTGATAACGCAATGCAGACGACGGCTACATTCAGTAACTCGACGCTGACCGGTGATGTTGTTTTCTCAAGTAACTTTGACGAAAACTTCTTCCCGAACGGTGCAGATTCCTATCGTGATACAGATTCAACCCTTGATACCAACGGCTGGGATGGCACCGATCGTCTGGATCTGACCCTCGATAACGGCAGCAAGTGGGTAGGCGCTGCGATGTCTGTGCATCAGGTTGATACTGATGGTGATGGTGTTAACGACGGCTTTGCTGCCGGCACCGATGCCACTGCAACACTGTATGACATTTCTGCGAACAGTCTGTGGCCGAGCTCAACCTACGGTATTGATAATACAGATACTGCTTTCAACGAAGATGGTCACGTTGTGGGCAACGAGGTTTATCAGAGCGGCTTGTTCAATGTCACCCTGGATCATGGTTCAGAGTGGGATACCCGCAAAGCGTCGCTGATTGACACTCTGACCGTGAACAACGGTTCTCAGGTCAATGTTGAAAGCTCTGAGCTGGTCTCTGACAGCATCACGCTGAACAACGCGTCTGACATGCAAATTGGCGATAACGGCTTTGTTGCGGCTGATAGCGTTAATCTGAACAGCTACAGCTCCCTGAGCCTGACGGAAGAAACTGCTGAACTGTATGCAAACAGCGTCAATGTTGACGGTAACGCACAGTTGAATCTGGGTCTGGGCCAGTTGGACACGGCTGATCTTCAGTTGACCAATGGCGGTACCTTCAACATCGACAGTCGCGACTATGTTCTGAACGGCGATATGACCAATGGTCATACCAACGATCGTTCTCAGGCGAATTACGGTTACGGTGTTGTCGCGATGAACTCAGATGGTCATCTGGCTGTAAATGGCGATGTGGCGGGTAACTATAAAGTTCGTATTAACAATGCGACTGGTGCCGGTTCTGTTGCAGATTACAAAGGCAACGAGCTGATTCGCGTTTACGATAATAACGCGGATACCTCTGCGACCTTCACTGCAGCAAATAAAGCCGATTTGGGTGCTTACACCTATCAGGCTAAACAGACTGGCGATACTGTTGTTCTGGAACAGCGTGAGCTGACCGATTATGCCAATATGGCGCTGAGCATTCCTTCTGCAAATACCAATATCTGGAATCTGCAACAGGATACGCTGGGAACTCGTCTGAGCAACGCGCGTCATGGCCTGGCTGATGATGGCGGCGCGTGGGTGAGCTATTTCGGCGGCAACTTCGACGGCAATAATGGCATCCTTAATTACGATCAGGATGTTAACGGCATCATGGTCGGCCTGGATACCCAGATTGATGGCAACTACGCTAAATGGATTGTCGGTGCAGCAGCCGGCTTTGCTAAAGGCGATATGAACGACAATTCTGGTCAGGTTGATCAGGATAGCCAGTCTGCTTATATCTACTCTTCTGCGCGTTGGAACAACAACGTGTTCCTCGATGGCAGCATGAGCTACAGCCACTTCAACAATGACCTGACCGCGAACATGAGTAACGGTGAGTATGTTGACGGCAGTTCTGCGAACGATGCCTGGGGCTTTGGTCTGAAACTGGGTTATGACTGGAAATATAACGCGGCGGGTTATGTGACCCCGTACGGTTCAATTTCAGGCCTGTTCCAGTCTGGTGATGATTATCGCCTGAGTAACGATATGCGTATGGACGGTCAGTCTTATGACAGCATGCGTTATGAACTGGGTGTTGATACCGGTTATACCTTCAACTACAGCGACGATCAGGCGCTCACTCCTTACTTCAAACTTGCCTATGTCTATGATGATGCTGGTAATGATGCGAATGTAAATGGTGATAATATTGATAACGGTGTTAAAGGCTCAGCGGTACGTGTAGGTGCTGGTGCGCAGTTTAACTTTACCAAGAAGTTCAGCGCTTATACCGATGCTAACTATCTGGGCGGCGGAGACGTTGACCAGAACTGGGCGGCGAATGTCGGCGTGAAATATACCTGGTAATCAACGATAAGCAGGGAACTATGTTCCCTGCTTTTTTTATTAATAGCATGACGTTGACACAGGATGTGACACTAGCATGTTAGCTGTAAAACCTCTGTCCGCATTTAACGCACTTGATCAGCATTTTTCCCCCCTGGCTTCAAGCCAGAGTCTTTCTCCCCACGATACGTTATGCCTGAATTCTGATGAATTAGTCGTGACCGTTGTGCGCCAGGGAATATTTAAAATCGAGCGCATCCAGGAAGACATTCTGGTTGCTATCAGCCCATCACCGTTGATTCTTGGATTGCCTAAGCTATTTGAGGCAAGAGGGGAGAATTATCAACTGACAGCACTAACGCACTGTGAAGTTTATCAATTGGATGCTCTGCAATGCATGGAGGTGCTGGATAAGCATCAACTCTGGCGTGAAGCATTTCATTGGGTAAGTTGGATATACAAGGTGCAGGAAGTCCGCGATATCCAACTCATTGGCAAAAATTCTTATAGCCAAATCAGGGCGACATTGCAGGCAATGTCTGAGTGGGATAGTTCACTGCGGACTCGAGTAGGCGTTATGCACTACATCCAACAGCGCACCCATATTTCTCGCTCGGTGATTGCTGAAGTGCTTGCCGCGTTGCGTGCGGGAAACTACATCGAAATGAATAAGGGCAAGCTGGTGTCAGTCAACCGCTTGCCCCTGGAGTATTAATGTTTAAGATGCGGGAACAACCAAAGGTTTATTACCGCTGAGTTCCGCGACCAAATCGTTAATACCGTCACTCATATTAATGAAGCGTGTGAGCGGGGAGCGCGTGACCACCACAAATGCGCCGACGTTATGCTGAGGGATCATCGCCATATAGGTAATGAATCCGCCACCGCCGCCTGTTTTCTGAATAATACCGGGACGTCCATTTTTCGGTGCCATATAGACCCATCCCATGCCAAGCGCATCGGCTTTACCAGGCACGTCCATACCAATCACACGGGTTAACTGAGCGCGCTGATAGATAAGCGTCTGCATCCGGTCGGCCTGTTGATTGCGGGTATAAAAGTCAGAAGAGAGAAATTGCTGCATCCAGCGCATCATGTCGCCAGGCGTGGAGTAAACTCCGCCGCTGCCGATTGCCGCCAGCGTATTATCGCAAGGGCTGGCTCCTTTCTGGGCCACCATCAGGCGCTGACACTGATCCGGTGACGGTGTAAATGTCGTGTCCTTCATGCCCAGAGGGCGCGTGATTTGCTCTTCAAAAAGCTGCGGATAGGGTTTACCTGCCGCGGTGCTCAACGCATCCGCCAGCAGATCAAATGCCAGATTTGAATAGGCTGCCTGTGTGCCCGGCGCTTTTGTTAACGATGCGGTGCTAAGCCAGTTCCAGCGCTGATTGTGGGTCGGCCAGACAAAGACCGGACGGTGGGCGGCGCCACCGGGCTGCTCACGCGGCAGGCTACTGGTGTGCGTCGCGAGATTAACCAGGGTAATAGGTTTGCCCTGATACGTCGGGACACTGGCACCCGGTGGTGCATATTTACTCAGCGGGTCATTGAGCTTAACGGTCCCTTGATCCAGCAACTTCACCAACATTTCACTGGTCATCAGCTTACTCAATGACGCAATGCGTATTACGGAGTCCAGCTGTGGATGAACATTGTTTCCCGGACGCGTTTCGCCAAAGCTGCGAAACACGCGCTGGTTTCCGTCAATAACCACCAGAGCCATGCCGGTAGCACCGCTGCCGTAATAGATATGATTGGCATATCGATCGACAATGTCTGAAGCGAAAACCGGATCCGGGGAAGTTTGTGCGGCCTGAGCCACAGGTAATGAAGCAGCACACAGCGCCGCAAGAAGAAGCAGACTACGTTTCAAGGAAAGCATCCATGAATTGAAATGAAAAGTTAATGCGTATTTATACTATTAAACGGCCGCTTGCAAAGCGCCTTTACGCGGGATTTTCACAATAAAAACGTAACGGCGGGTAAATCTGAATATTTTTCCTGCACACCTTTACGCGCTTTTGTGAACTCGCGCGTATGATACTCTCAATCTTCACAGACAGTTACGGAGCAAATCATGTCGGATAAACGCGTTGTCATGGTGGTGGATATGCAAAACGGTGTTTTCGAAACGCCTCGCCGCCAACAGCAGGAATGTGTCGCCAACGTCAATCGTCTGGTCCAGGCCGCTGACCGCGTCATTTTTATTCAACACATTGAAGAGGGCGGTCTGGAGGCGGGAAGCGAAGGTTTTGCGCTGCTGCCTGAGCTGAATCGGCCTGCCGATGCGTTGTACGTCACTAAAACGGCCTGTGATGCGTTTTATAAAACCGAGCTGGAACATGTATTGGCCGACAATGGTATTACATCCTTTGTGATGTGCGGTTGTGCCACGGATTATTGCGTCGATACCACGCTAAAAGTGGGTGCCAGTAAAGGCTACCAAATCACGGTGGCTGAAGACGCTCACACCACGGCCAATCGCCCCGCAGCAGAGGCGGCGACGTTGATTGCCCACTATAACGACGTCTGGCGTACGCTGACGGTTCCGGGAAACCCGGTCAGCGTGAAACCCGTAGATACAATTGTGGTGCAATGGTCGGCGAACTAAGCTTTTTCTCTCAGGTCTCATGTGACGTTCAACCCCGCGTTACTTTTTGCTGCGGCCGCTGCCGCGGCGGATTTTCGAAACACAGCAACTTTAAAACGATAAGAATTTAGCAGGAGAGCATGTATGTTTAAGTCTTTTTTCCCTAAGCCGGGGTCCTTTTTTCTCTCGGCGGCGTTATGGGCGCTGATAGCGGTTATTTTCTGGCAGGTGGAGGGCGGGAAGTGGCTGTTACATCTGGCCGGCGCATCCGGTGATATTCCGATCAGCGCTGCGCGTTTCTGGTCGCTGGATTACCTGGTATTTTACGCCTACTACTTTGTTTGCGTGCTGGCCTTTGCACTGTTCTGGTTTATGTACAGCCCGCATCGCTGGCAATACTGGTCGGTCCTCGGCACCTCGCTGATTATCTTCGTCACCTGGTTCCTGGTCGAAGTGGGGGTGGCAGTCAACGCCTGGTATGCGCCATTCTACGATCTCATCCAGACGGCACTCTCGTCTCCGCATAAGGTCAGCATCGGCCAGTTCTACCATGAGGTCGGTGTGTTCCTCGGTATTGCGCTGATAGCGGTCGTCATTGGTGTGATGAACAACTTTTTCGTCAGCCACTACGTGTTCCGCTGGCGTAGCGCGATGAACGAATACTACATGGATAACTGGCAGCGTCTGCGTCACATTGAAGGTGCCGCACAGCGTGTGCAGGAAGACACCATGCGTTTTGCCTCGACGCTTGAAGACATGGGTGTCAGTTTCATCAACGCTATCATGACGTTGATTGCTTTCCTCCCCGTGTTGGTGACGTTGTCGGCACATGTCCCTGAATTGCCGATTATCGGTCATATCCCGTATGGTTTGGTGATTGCGGCGATTGTCTGGTCGTTGATGGGGACTGGCCTGTTGGCCGTCGTCGGAATCAAACTGCCGGGGCTGAATTTTAAAAACCAGCGCGTGGAAGCTGCTTATCGTAAAGAATTGGTGTATGGCGAAGATGATGCCGCGCGTGCCACGCCGCCGACGGTGCGCGAACTGTTCAGCGCCGTGCGTCGCAACTATTTCCGTCTCTATTTCCACTACATGTACTTCAACATCGCGCGCATTCTCTACCTGCAAGTCGATAACGTTTTCGGCCTGTTCCTGCTGTTCCCGTCCATTGTTGCAGGTACGATCACGCTCGGCCTGATGACGCAGATAACCAACGTATTTGGACAGGTGCGCGGTTCGTTCCAGTATTTAATTAGCTCCTGGACCACGCTGGTGGAACTGATGTCCATCTACAAGCGTCTGCGCAGTTTCGAGCGTGAGCTGGACAACATGCCAGAGCAGGAAGTCACACAATCTTTTAGCTAAAACAGGGAAGCACGATGGCGATAGCCACAACACGCAAGGTTTCAACCTCACTTACGCTGCTCGCCGGATTCATTCTGGCGGGCTGTACCAGCCAAAAGCCGGTATTGAAAGAAGGCGAAAAGCCGGTGGATGTCGCCGCCGTGGTTCGGCAAAAAATGCCTGCGACGGTGAAAGACAGAGATGCCTGGGCGCAGAATATTGCAAAGGCGTTTGAAAGCCAGAAACTGGCACCAACCGAAGAAAATGTCTGTTCAGTGTTGGCGGTGGCACAGCAGGAGTCGAATTATCAGGCCGATCCGGTTGTGCCGGGTTTGAGCAAAATTGCCTGGCAGGAAATCGACCGTCGCGCGCAGAACGTGCATGTGCCGGTCTTCTTGGTTCACACGGCGCTGAAAATCACGTCGCCGAACGGAAAAACCTATAGCGAACGCCTTGATACGGTGAAAACCGAAAAGCAACTGAGCGCCATCTTTGATGATTTCATTGGCATGGTGCCGATGGGGCAGACGCTGTTTGGCGCGCTTAATCCGGTGCATACCGGCGGCCCGATGCAGGTCAGCATCGCATTTGCGCAAGCACATGAAAACGGTTATCCGTGGAAAATGGACGGCACGGTGCGCCAGGAAGTGTTCTCGCTGCGTGGCGGGCTGTGGTTCGGTACTTATCATCTCCTCAACTATCCGGCCAGTTACTCCGCGCCACTTTATCGATTTGCTGATTTCAACGCGGGTTGGTATGCCAGCCGCAATGCGGCGTTTCAGAACGCAGTCAGTAAGGCGAGCGGGGTGAAATTAGCGCTGGATGGGGATGTCGTTCGCTACGACAGCGATGAGCCAGGGAAAACCGAACTTGCGGTGCAGAGGCTGGCGACGAAACTGTCGATGAGTAACAGTGAAATTCATCAGCAATTGAAAAAAGGCAACAGCCAGGCGTTTGAAGAAACGGATCTGTACAAGGGCGTTTATAAACTGGCAGAAGCGAAAACTGGAAAGGCGTTAGTGCGCGAAATGCTGCCGGGGATCCAGCTTGAAAGCCCGAAAATCACGCGTAATCTCACCACGGCATGGTTTGCAAAACGCGTAGACGATCGTCGGGCCAGCTGTATGGCGTTGGGTCAGAAATAACGACGCCAGCGCATGAAGAGGCCTACTACGCCAAGCACTGCGCAGCCAGCGAGAAAAGGAACCAACCCAAACAGTGTGCCGACTGCCAGCCCAATTTCTACGCGCGGGCGGTCACTGTCCTGCACCTGCATGAAATGCTCAAACACGCCTGGGGCATGTACCAGCAGGTTTAACAGCTGCGCGCCCGCCCAGAAACAAAACAGGACGAACAGCGCGTAAGCGATATTACCTGGTGTGGAGGATCCCTTTTTTTTCCCGGCAATAATCGCCCTGGATAAGGTGAACTCAGTCATCACGACCTCCTGATACTTCTTTCGCACTGGCTATGCCAGGCATCTTTCTACTGGCAGATACCAGAATCTATTGGAACGAGTGTGACAGTAGATAGTCATTGTCAATATCAGATTCGTGGTAATTTGATCCGGGGAATGCTCTTATTTTGAGTTTTTACCGCCTGCGTCACAAAGTTGTTCCTTAAGTGAAATCGGCGGATGTTAAATATTTGCTAACTACCGCGCAGACGGCTACCTGGGAATGTGCGAGGATAGCGTTTTCATTTGCGGAGTTGTTATGAAACTGCCTGATAAAATTCGCCGCGACTGGCACTACTATGCGTTTGCCATCGGCCTGATTTTTATACTCAACGGCGTGGTCGGGTTGTTGGGATTTGAAGCGAAGGGCTGGCAAACGTATGCCGTCGGGATGGTGACCTGGGTTATCAGTTTCTGGCTGGCGAAGTTCATCATTCCTCGTCGTCCGATCGCAGAGAAAGAAACCACAGAGGCGTAAAACGGGCCGCCTTTTCGCGGCCCGATGAGCAGTAAACTACGCGTTCATGGTGGTTTTCAGCGCCGCATTCGCCTGATGACGATCCAGCGCCAGTTCAATCAGGCGAGTAATCAGGCTGGTGTAATCCACACCGCTCGCCTGCCACAGTTTTGGATACATGCTGATGTTGGTGAAGCCTGGCAGTGTATTGATTTCATTGATGATGACGTCGTTTTCTGCTGTCAGGAACACATCAACGCGCGCCATTCCGCTGCAACCCAATGCCTGATACGCCTCAATCGCCGTCTGGCGAATTTTCTCGTTCACCACTGAGTCAATATCGGCAGGGACCACCACTTTTGCACCGTTGCCGTCGATGTATTTCGTGTCGTAAGCGTAAAACTCGCTATTAAGCACAATCTCACCGCAGGTGCTAGCTTCCGGATAATCGTTGCCGAGAACAGCGCACTCGATTTCACGCCCGTTAATGCCGGTTTCTACCACGACTTTACCGTCAAACTCGAACGCCAGCGCGGCGGCTTGTTGGTACTGCTCTTCCGTTTTCACTTTGCTTACGCCGACGGACGAGCCCTGGTTCGCAGGTTTCACAAACAGCGGCAGGCCCAGTTTCTCTTTCACATCGGCAAAGCTGAATTTGTCACGGTTGGCACGGGTTAACGTCACGAACGGCGCAATCGCCAGCCCGGCATCGCGCAACAGGCGTTTGGTAACGTCTTTATCCATGCAGGCGGCAGAGCTCAGTACGTCGGAGCCAACAAACGGCAAATTCGCCATGCGCAGCATACCCTGCAAGGAACCGTCTTCGCCAAGCGTGCCGTGTACAATCGGGAAGATAACGTCGATGGCTGGCAGCGCCTCGCCGCTTTCGGCGTTGATCAACTGTTCTGACAGTTTACCGGGGATTTGGGCCAGCGTAATGTCGGAAGGACGCAGGGCAATTCGGGCAGGATCCTGCGCGTTCAGCAGATAGTTACTGGCATCATTGATATGCCATTGGCCCTGCTTATCTATGCCCAGCAACACCACATCAAATCGCGTCTTATCCATCGCTTCGACAATGTTCTTTGCCGATTGCAAAGAGACCTCATGCTCCGCCGATTTACCGCCAAAGACGACCCCAACCCGCAACTTAGCCATTTCCACTTCCATCCACAGAAAATACAAAGCCGATACCATAGCACGTCAATTCGACCGCTTCTGCCATAATCTTAGTTTCGCCAGAGCGGAAATTTTTCTACTGCTCTGACGTCCATCAGACGGCGTCGATGAGAATAACCCTCTGCAAACTAGGTTGTTTTTCGTGATATTATTCACACGAATGCGTAATGGAAAAATAAAACACCAAACTCCCCTTGAGCGCACCTCGCGCCATACAAGCAGACGGCCTGCTTGCTATGCTGGACAATACACACCAAAAACGAATGAATACGCGTAGTTATGGAATCCTGGAAGGTTAACCTTATTTCCGTTTGGTTTGGCTGCTTCTTTACCGGCCTTGCCATCAGTCAAATCCTACCTTTTTTACCGCTGTATGTTTCCCAACTCGGCGTAACGTCGCACGAAGCGCTGTCGATGTGGTCCGGGCTGACGTTCAGCGTGACGTTTCTGGTTTCTGCCATTGTTTCACCGATGTGGGGCAGCCTTGCTGACCGTAAAGGGCGCAAGTTAATGCTGCTGCGTGCGTCTTTAGGCATGGCGATTGCCATTCTGTTACAGGCGTTTGCCACCAACGTCTGGCAGCTATTTATTCTGCGCGCGATCATGGGGCTGACGTCGGGTTACATCCCGAATGCGATGGCGCTGGTGGCGTCGCAGGTGCCGCGTGAACGCAGCGGTTGGGCGTTAAGCACATTGTCGACGGCGCAAATCAGCGGCGTGATCGGTGGGCCGCTATTGGGTGGCTTTCTGGCAGACCACGTGGGGCTGCGCGCCGTGTTTTTCATCACCGCAATCCTGCTAACGGTCAGTTTCCTGGTCACGCTATTTCTGATCAAAGAGGGCGCTCGCCCACAGATCAATAAAGCCGATCGGCTCAGCGGCAAAGCGGTGTTTGCCTCGCTACCTTATCCGGGCCTGGTCATCAGTCTCTTTTTCACCACGATGGTCATTCAGTTGTGCAACGGATCTATTGGCCCCATTCTGGCGCTGTTTATCAAATCGATGTCACCAGAAAGCACCAATATTGCGTTTCTTGCTGGGATGATCGCCGCCGTTCCTGGCGTTTCGGCGCTGATGTCTGCCCCTCGATTGGGTAAACTCGGCGACCGGATCGGTGCGCATCGTATTCTTTTAGCCACGTTATTTTGCGCCGTGGTGATGTTCTTCGCGATGTCTTTTGTCACTACACCTTTCCAACTGGGCGTACTGCGTTTTCTGCTGGGCTTTGCCGATGGCGCAATGTTGCCGGCGGTACAAACTCTGCTGCTTAAATATTCCAGCGATCAGGTCACCGGACGTATCTTCGGGTATAACCAGTCGTTCATGTATTTAGGCAACGTTGTGGGGCCGTTGATCGGTGCTTCGGTCTCGGCGATGGCAGGTTTCCGCTGGGTATTTGTCGCGACCGCTATCGTGGTACTCATCAATTTGGTGCAGCTCGCCATTATGTTGCGTCGACGCCAGCAAATCCCCCTTAATTAAACGACTAACTCTGTGGGGGGAGGATATTATTTATTGTGCTCCCTCTACTTTTTAGTGGGTTAATCCCGTGAGAGAAACGTTTCGCTACCAATTCTATTTGCATAATTCGGGATTTATAAAATAATTCTTATACCGGCTATGCATTATGGATCATCGGTGCTACCGTCTCAGGCATTCTCATAAGGAAGTCTCGCCATGAAAAATCTGATTGCAGAATTGTTGGTTAAGCTTGCAGAAAAGGAAGAGGAATCAAAGGAGTTAGTGGTTCAGGTAGAGGCGCTGGAAATCGTTGTGACCGCGCTGCTACGGCATATGCGGCAGCCAGAACAACAAGCGTTGATAACGGATATTGAAGCCGCGCTGGATGAAGCAAAACCTGAGCTACAAGTTCCCGAACACGATACCGAATTACTGCATCAGTATATAAAAAAGCTATTACGGCATCCGCGTAGTTAAAGCGTGTGCCGTATTGCACGGCGGCGATGAATGTCATAATCGTCGCTATTTCACTCTCCATCTCTACGTTATTCACTGTGTTTTATCGCCAATTTCACCCGCGAAGGTGGTTTTTTTCGTATCAGCGACCAGACTTATTGAGATCCCCTCACAGAAGGATGGTGCAATGAAAATAACATTACTGGTTACCCTCATGTTCGGTCTGGTGTTTCTTACAACGGTGGGGGCAGCAGAAAAAACGATGACCCCGCAACAACAGCGAATGACGACCTGTAATCAACAGGCGACGTCAAAAACGCTGAAAGGCGATGCGCGTAAAACGTATATGAGCGACTGCCTGAAAAACAGCAGCTCAAAACCGGCGGAAAAAAGTCTGACGCCGCAACAGCAGAAAATGCGTGAATGCAATGCCACCGCGACTCAGCAATCGCTGAAAGGTGACGATCGTAATAAATTCATGAGCGCGTGTCTGAAGAAAACAGGGTAATACGGCAGAGAAAAACGGGTGAACCGTCAACGCAGTTCACCCGTGATTGTCAGGCTTCGCTCAATTTTTCTGATTTTTCCATACAGCTGACCATTGCCTCAATCACCGCTGAACGGAAACCTTTTTCCTCCAGCACGCGAACCGCTTCAATCGTCGTGCCGCCCGGCGAACACACCATATCTTTTAGTTCACCCGGATGAATGCCGGTTTCGAGCACCATTTTGGCTGAGCCCATCACCGCCTGTGCGGCAAATTTATAAGCCTGCGCGCGTGGCATTCCGCCCAGTACGGCGGCATCAGCCATCGCTTCGATAAACATAAACACATAAGCCGGAGCAGAACCGCTGACGCCCACTACCGGGTGAATCATCGGTTCGGCAATCACTTCGGCTTCGCCAAAGCAGCGGAAAATCGTCACCACATCAGCAACTTCTTCGCTGGTGACCAGTGCATTTGGCGTGACGGACGTCATTCCGGCTTTCACCAACGACGGCGTGTTCGGCATCGCGCGAATGATTTTGCGGTCGTGGCCGAGCGCGCGGGCGAGTTGATCCAACGTAACGCCTGCGGCAATCGACACCACCAGCGTGTCTTTATTGAAGCTGGACGCCACATCACCCAGCACTTTGGTCATCATCGCGGGCTTCACCGCGCCGAAAACAATATCGGCGACCTGAGCGACCTCTTGGGCGCTTTGCGCCACGTTAATGCCATACTGATCGTGTAGCGCGGCGACTTTATCCGGCGAAGGCGTGTAGACCCAAACTTGAGCGGGCTGCACCTGGCCGCTGGCAAGCAGGCCACCAAGAATGGCCTTACCCATATTACCGCAGCCGATGAAACCGATTTTCTTATCCATTCTGTCACTCCCTCAGCGTTTTTCTGATAATGCGTATTAGCTTATCATCTTGTGGCTTTGCCGGGAGAAGAAAGCAGGCGACAATACCCCGGTAATTTTATTCAGGAGTGAGTATGCAGATTTGGGTTGATGCGGATGCGTGTCCGAATGTGATTAAAGAGATTCTGTTCCGCGCGGCGGACAGAACGCAAACGCCGGTGACGCTGGTGGCTAACCAAAACCTGCGCGTGCCACCTTCACGGTTTATTCGTGCGATGCGTGTGCCGGCAGGGTTTGATGTCGCCGATAACGAAATCGTGCGCCAGTGTCAGCCAGGTGATTTGGTGATCACCGCGGATATTCCGCTGGCAGCGGAAGTGCTGGAAAAAGGCGGGGCGGCGCTGAACCCGCGCGGCGAGCGCTACAGCGAAGCGACCATCCGCGAACGCCTGACGATGCGTGATTTTATGGACACGATGCGGGCCAGCGGGATTCAGACCGGCGGCCCGGACAGCTTGTCACAGCGCGATCGCCAGCAGTTTGCCGCAGAGCTCGACAAATGGCTGCTGGCGCTTAAACGCGGGCAGAATTAAACCCAGCTGTCATCATCACCGCTAAAGTCGTCGTTACCAAAATCGTCGTTGCTGAAGTCGTTGTTATTCCAGTCACCGCTGGCGCTGTTGGCGGCGTAGTCCGTGCCATCATCCGGCAGGAACTGCGCATCATTGACCTGGTTCAGGTCATCTGCCGCAGGCTGCGGCGATTCTTCGATAATGTTAACGATTTCTTGTGGGTGTGTGCCGGAGAACATGTTCATCAGCATATTGCCCAGCACCACGCCGCCTGCCACGCCAGCGGCGGTTTGCAGCGCGCCCGCCATAAAGCCACCGCCACTACGGCCCTGCGCATAATTTTGTGCCTGAGGGGCGGCATAGCCCGCTTGCTGCGAGTCTGAAGCGCGACCGTAGCGTTGTGCGCCGGGAATGGGATCGTTCACTGTTGACTGTGCCTGGCCGCCGCCAAACAGTCCGGCGAGAAACCCTCCGCTGCTTTGTTTTGCCGACTGACGTTGTGCAACGTCGTTTTCCAGCGCCTGAATACGTTCGTTAAGTTGCTTGATGGCGGCTTCCTTAATCAGGATGGTTTGGGCCATATAGTAGGGAGCGGCAGGCTGAGCCTGAACATGTTGCGCAATGACGCCCTCGGCGGTAGCATCGCGCGGCGCGCTTTGTGCTTCGGCTTGTTGCAGACGCGAAAAAAGTCCGTCGATCAGCCGTTGTTCTTCAGATTGCATGGGTCACTCCTCGATAAGACGAACGATACAGGGATTATGTTTGTCTGAAACATTCATACTGTAAATATGCGCTACGTAAAGCTGTGCATAAATGTGTTACCTTTTGCAGCTGGACAGGGTTGTCAAACCGCCGCCCTTTCATGTAAGGTTGCCGCAACACTCGATGACACCATTTCTTTACACTCTCAGGGCATCACCTCGCCGATAAAGACAGTAAAAGCGTGGGGATGTGAAACGAGGGTGTATTATTTATTTTACACTTACGTGTGTACTAGTTTGATGATATTATCGTCAGCTCATGCGCACGGCCTGTATTACCGCAGTACCAGGGGGATTTTCAGTGACAACACAGCCTATTTTTCTTATCGGCGCCCGCGGCTGCGGTAAAACCACGGTCGGGCAAAAGCTCGCCGAAACGTGCAAATTTGATTTCATCGATACCGATCTTATTCTTCAGCAGCGTGCGCAAATGAGCATCGCCGATATCGTGGCGAAAGAGGGTTGGCCCGCGTTTCGTGCGCTGGAAACAAAAACGTTGCAGTCGGTTGCTGCGCCGCATTGCGTGATAGCCACTGGCGGCGGCATTATTCTGGCACCGGTGAATCGTGAATTTTTGCGTGTGCAAGGCATTGTGATTTACCTGAAAGCGCCTGTCGCTGTGCTCGCCGAACGTCTGGAAGCTTTCCCGGAAGAATCACAGCGCCCAACGCTCACTGGCAAACCTATCAGCGAAGAAGTGCGTGAAGTGTTGGCCCAGCGCGATGCGCTGTATCGCGAAACGGCCCATTTTACGGTGGATGCCGCTTGTGGGCCGGACGACGTTGTCGCGCAAATTCTGGCGGCGATTACCGCCGCTCGCGCGTCTTCCGTTCCGCTAAATTCAGCAACCGCTGGCTAGCGCCTATACTTAACGCTCTGAACCGAAAGAGGAAGAGCTATGCCGTCAAATCCCCCTTATCCACGCAAGGCCCGTATTGTCACCGTTGAAAAAGGTGAACCGGGCCAGTCGGTGACCTGGTATGAACTGCGCGCCGACCACCCAAAACCCGACGCCTTAATCAGCGAACATCCCACCGAGGCGGAAGCCCTTGACGCCAGGCGGCGTTATGAAGATCCCGGTAAATCCTAATACCCACACTTTTATTGCGAAACGCCTGCGCTTAGCGGGCGTAAATCACACTTTCTAGCTAAACTGAATGTTAATAAAACGTTAAGCTAAAGATATTGCTGGAGTGAACTGGAGCTATCTGGAATCTTTACAAACAGCCTGAGAGTGAAACTGCTACGCTTCTGAACGGTTGTTTTTCTAGCCATCGAGGGGGCTGTCAGTCAGCGGTAAGCCTGTATTGAAGCAGTGATTGTCGTGATAAAAGGTAAATAACATGAGTGCGACTTTGGCGATTATTACCATCGGAGTGGTCCCGTTGCGTGAGGTGTTGCCGCTATTAACAGAGCACATCAAGGAAGATCAAATTACCCATGTCAGCTTGATGGGGAAAATGACGCGCGAAACGGTCATGGAAGAATACGCCGCTGACGCCGAGGAAGAGGTGCTCATCACGCTTCTGAATGATAACCAGCTGGTTGAAGTCTCCCGCAAAAAGGTTGAGCGCGATTTACAGTCGGTGGTCGAAGTGCTGGATAACCAGGATTACGACGTGATTCTCCTCATGAGCACTGCGCCAATCAAAGGCCTGGTCGCCCGTAACGCCATTCTCATCGAGCCACAACGCATTATTCCGCCGTTGGTCAGTTCTATCGTTGATGGGCATCAGGTAGGCGTTATCGTCCCCATTCCGGAACTGATGAAAGCACAGCGCAGTAAATGGCAGGCGTTGCAGAACCCACCACGCTATGCGCTGGCAAATCCTATTCATGGCACTGATGAAGAATTGATCGCCGCAGGAAAACAGCTGTTGAGCGAAGGGGCCGACGTGCTCATGCTCGATTGTCTGGGATTCCATCAGCAGCATCGCGACTTGCTGCAAAAAGCACTGGATGTCCCGGTGCTACTGTCGAATGTGCTCGTCGCAAGGCTCGCGGCGGAACTGCTGGTTTAATCTCACTATTTTGCGTGACAGCGTGCTGTCACGCCCCCTATATTGGTTTTGTACACAACGACGAAACGAATAAGGATCTGTTTATGCTTCAAAGCAATGAGTACTTTTCCGGGAAAGTGAAGTCCATCGGTTTTACAAGCAGCAGCACAGGTCGTGCCAGCGTAGGGGTTATGGCAGAAGGGGAATATACCTTTGGTACGGCGCAGCCTGAAGAAATGACCGTCGTGAGCGGGGCGCTACACGTTCTGCTGCCCGGTGAAACCGAGTGGAAAACCTATACCGCTGGGCAGGTGTTTAACGTACCGGGCCACAGTGAATTCCATTTACAGGTAGCAGAACCCACATCTTACCTCTGCCGTTACCTGTAAAGAATACGCCTTCCTGTTTGCACAGGAAGGCACTTGCTTAACGCTGGGCTTCGCCGCCCAGACCTTCCACCAGATTCGCAACCAGCGCTGCCAGCTCTCCGGTCATCAGGATAAAGTCGGCATCGAAACGCTGATCGTAATTCTCAAGCTCAATGTCTTCGTTCTGATCGCGCAACTCGTCGCAGAATTTCAGACGTTTGATCGACGCATCATCGCAGATCATAAACTGAATACGCTGCTGCCAGTCGAGTGCCAGCTTGGTCACGACTTTCCCGGCTTCAATATGTACTGCGATTTCGTCGCTAACAAGATCCTGCTTCTTCGCGCGGATCACGCCGCCATCTTCAAGGATCGCTTTCAGTTCCGCTTCATCTAACAGCTGGAAACCTTGCGCTACGTTGCCGGAGCGAACCCATTCGGTCAGCGTCAGTTCGATTGGATTTTCCAGCGCCAGTGGAACCACCGGTAAAGAGCCGAGGGTTTTACGCAGCAGCGCGAGGGTATCTTCACCTTTCTTCGCGCTGGCACAATCGACCATGATCAGACCGTTAACGGTGTCGATCCAAAGCATTGTCTGGCTGAAACGGCTGAAAGCGCGCGGCAGCAGCGAATGCAGCACTTCGTCTTTCAGTGAGTCTTTTTCGGTTTTCTTGAGCTTGCGGCCCTGATCGGCTTCGAGCTTGAGAATTTTTGCTTCCAGCGCCTGTTTTACCACCGGCGTGGGCAGAATTTTCTCTTCTTTACGCGCACAGATAAGGATCTGCCCGTTGGCTTCGTGGGTAAAAGCATCGCTGTGCGAACCCATCGGCGAAACCCAGCCGGTTTTTGCCATATCCTGGCTGCCGCAGGGGGTAAACGCCAGCGCGGCTAACTGTTTTTCCATCTCATCAGCACGCAGAGAAATGTCGCGGCTAAGACGGTAAACCATTAAATTTTTGAACCACAGCATGATAATTTCCACGGCTTTGTCGTTAAATTCAGCGGGCATGATAGCGAATTGTCACTATGCTTGCATTGTTAATCAGGCACCGGGGAGGCTTCTGTGCGAATAGGAATAGACTTAGGTGGTACCAAAACAGAGGTCATTGCGCTCAGTGATCGGGGGGAGCAGTTGTTTCGCCATCGTCTGCCGACGCCGCGTGATGACTACAAACAGACTATCGAAACCATTGCCACACTGGTGGCAATGGCAGAGCAAGAAACCGGGAACACCGGCACTGTCGGTATGGGGATCCCAGGCTCGATTTCGCCTTACACCGGTGTGGTGAAGAATGCGAATTCGACCTGGCTTAACGGTCAGCCTTTCGATAAAGACCTGAGCAAACGACTCAATCGCGAAGTAAGGCTTGCGAACGACGCTAACTGTCTGGCGGTGTCCGAAGCCATTGACGGCGCGGCGGCGGGTGCACAAACCGTCTTTGCGGTCATTATTGGCACCGGCTGTGGTGCGGGCGTGGCGCTGGGCGGTAGGGCGCATATCGGCGGTAACGGTACGGCGGGCGAATGGGGTCACAATCCGCTGCCGTGGATGGATGAAGACGAACTGCGTTATCGCGCGGAAGTGCCGTGTTACTGCGGCAAGCAGGGCTGTATCGAAACCTTTATCTCTGGAACGGGCTTTGCTACCGATTATCATCGCCTCAGTGGACAACCGCTGAAAGGCAGTGAAATTATGCGCTTAGTCGAAGAACAGGATGCCGTCGCGGAACTGGCGCTGAGCCGTTACGAACTGCGATTGGCGAAATCATTGGCACACGTAGTCAATATTCTGGATCCGGACGTCATTGTGCTGGGCGGCGGGATGAGCAATACCGAACGCCTTTACAAAACGATGCCGGGACTGGTGAAGCATTTTGTCTTTGGCGGAGAGTGCGAAACACCGATTCGTAAAGCGGTGCACGGTGATTCCAGCGGTGTTCGCGGCGCGGCATGGCTGTGGCCGCTGTGATCAGAATTCCCCCTCCTTTATTGAATGGAGTAGAAGAGGGGAAAAATTCAGAGAGACGAAAACGCCGGAACCGGCTTTTGTTTCAGGTACGCATAAAGCAGTAACGACGACATCGCGAAGAACGACAAAAGGGCGGCGGGCAGCGCCACATAGTTATAGGCAAAGCCCGCCGTCAGCATCAATCCCCCGCAATACGCTCCTACGGCGCTGCCGAGATTAAAGGCCATTTGCCCTCCGGCCGCCCCTAACATTTCGCCCCCTTTGGCATTTTGCAGCAGCAGAATTTGCAGCGGGGCAGAGAGCGCGAAAAGCCCCATACAGCAAATAAAGGCGAGTGTAAGTGAGGCGGTTTTGTCTGCGCCAAACAGGAACAGCAATGCCAGGGCGAGCGCGATGACCAAATCCGTGACGATAGCGATACTGAGCGGTGAGAATTTGCCAGATAAACGCCCGCTTAACAGATTGCCTGATACCATTCCCAGGCCTGCCAGCATCATGATTAGGGTCATTTTGCCCTCGGAAAACCCGGCGACCGACATCATGAAGGGCTTAATGTAGCTGAACCAGGCGAAGACGCCCGCGTTGCCAAACATCGTGGCGGCAAAAATACACCAGGGGGCGGCTGATTTGAGAAAGTGAAACTGTTCGCGCAGCTTACGCTTAGCTTCATCGGCGATGTTGGGTATCCACAAAACAATCGACACCATCACCGCGACATTAAAAATGGCGATCAGCAAAAAGGTGTAACGCCAGCTAAATTCCTGACTCAGCCAGGTTCCGAGTGGCACGCCGAGCAGATTGGCAACGGTCATACCACTGATCATCCCGGCGACGGCGGCGGTGACTTTTCCCGGTTTAGCGAGTTTTGACAGAATAATGGCACCGACGCCAAAAAACGCGCCGTGCGGGAAACCGGAAACCAGTCGGCCTGCCGCCAGCATCCAGTAAGACGATGACAGGGTGAACATCGCGTTACCGACGATGCACAGCGCGACGAGGAAGAGAAGAATGTGTTTGAGGGAAAACCGATTGGAAAAAACGGCGATAATCGGCGCGCCAATCACGACACCAAACGCGTACCAGGAGATCATATGCCCGGCCATGGGGATGGAAAGACCCACATTGCGGGACAGTTCAGTCAACACGCCCATAATACCGAATTCGGCCATGCCTAAACCGAAGGTGCCTAGCGCTAAAGAGAAAATGACTTTTTTCATGCTATCCCGCTGCGAAGTGGTACGCCCAGAGCGTCATGTTGCTCAGCTTGAGCCAAACATGACGCCAATGCCAATTGCTTATTCTTCTCTCTGTATTGACGATCCTGCTGCGTTGTTATTCCACGGCAAACACTTTATCCAGACGGCTATAGCCCAAGCCGTTAATCTTCTTCACTTTAATTTGTACCGGAATGCGTTCTTTCATCGCGTCGACATGGCTGATAACGCCGATCACTTTACCGCTGGCGTTTAGCGCATCGAGCGCATCCAACGCGGTATCCAGCGTTTCGCTGTCAAGCGTGCCAAAGCCTTCATCGAGGAACAACGAATCAATACGCGTTTTATGACTGACCAAATCCGATAACGCCAGCGCCAATGCCAGACTCACAAGGAAACTTTCGCCGCCGGATAACGTGCGGGTGTCGCGCACGGCATCGGCCTGCCAGGTGTCCATCACTTCCAGTTCTAACGCTTCGCTGGCTTTGCGTTTTAGTAAATAGCGCCCATGCAGACGGGCCAACTGTTCGTTCGCCAGCCACACCAGATTGTCGAGCGTTAAGCCCTGCGCAAACTTGCGGAATTTGTCGCCTTCTTTCGAACCAATCAGCGTATTCAGCCAGCCCCAATCTTCCAGCGTTTGCGCAGCGGCATCCATTTGCGCCATCAGCGCCTGCTGCTGTTGGCGATTATCGGCATCCTGTTTCAACTGCTGGCGAATTTCGCCTTGCGCAGCGCTGTTGTCGCGCAGCTGCTGCGCCAGTTGTGAGAGTTGAATTTGTACCTGCTCACTGCTTTGCGCTTCCGGTAAATCCACAGGACGCTGCTGCTGATGGCTTATCAGCGCGTTTTGCGCCTGTGTGGCCAGCGCCTGCTGCTGCTGGAGATGATTCTCCCGTTGTTGCTTCATCTCTTCCAGTTGACGGCGGGTGTCGTCATCCAACAGCGCAGCAAGGAAGGCCTGTTGATCGGTGAACTGGCTGGTGACTAGCGCGTCATCGAACGCTTTTTGGGCGAGCGCAAGATGTTCACGAGCCTGGCTTTCCTGCTGTTGCAGTGTCTGCCACTGACTTTCCAGCGACACGCAGTCGTGATGCACCTGCTGCCAGCCGTCCAGCGCTACCGGCGTAAAATCAGCCTGCGCTGGCGTTGTCGGCAGGGTGTCCAGTAGCGGTTGCAGCTGAGCCCGTTTTTGCTCAATGGCTTGCTGTTGCTCGGTTTGCGTTTGCCACTGCTGGCTTTCGGTTTCCCGGGCCGCCAGCCATCCGGCTTCATCCCCTTTTTCAGGCATGGTCAGGCCAAAGCCGTTTAGCGTTTCATTCAGTGCCTGCTGGCGTTCGGTCATTTCCTCTTGCAGTGCGCTCCGCTGGTTTTTTAGCTCCAGCGTCTGGCGTTGCAGGCTTAACCGCTGACTGTGCTGATAGAGTTGCTGCTCGTAATTTTCCTGCCCGCTTAGCCAGTCGCTGATGTCATCTTCTGGTGTGAGGGAAATCTGCAAACCCCTGACGGTAATTTGCCATTGTGAGGTGAGCGCTTGCTCCTGTTCGGCAATCGACTGTAGCTCGCTTTGTTCAGCCTGTTGCTGTTTCACCAGCGCATCAAGTTGTCCTTTCAGACTGGCTCCAGACTCGCGAATCTGGTTAACCTCTTTTTCCAGCGCATCGCGGCGGGCTTCATTTACCCCCGGTTTGAGCGCCTGATATTCCGCGACCGCCGGGTGTTCAGCTGAACCACACAGCGGGCAAGGTGCGCCGGGCTGTAAACGGGCGCGTTCATCGGTCAGCTTCGCAATGATTTTCTCTTGCTCGCATAACGTCTTAACGTCATTGAACTGCTGGAGTTTTTCTTTGTACAGCTGACGACGATGGGCGAGTTCGGCTTCCCCTTTTTCCCGCTCCTGTTGGCGCTGCGCCAGCAACGGTTGTAACTGCTGGCGACGCTTATTCAGCGGCTGGAACTGGCTTTGCAGCGCGTTCAACTGTTGGCGTAGCGGGCGGGCGGCGTTGTGCTGTTCGAGCGCCGCCGTCACCGCTGTTTCATCCAGCGTTAAGGTTGTGGATGGCAGGGCGTTGTACTGGCGCGTAAGTTCGGTTTCACGCTGGGTCAGGGTTTGTAGCTGCGTAGCCTCACGCGTGTGCTGCGTAAAGGCCGCACGCCAACCGGTCAGTTCGCGCTGCCAGTGCTGGTAGCGCTGGTTTGACGACAACCATTCGGCCTGTGTTTTCTGGTTTGCCGTTAACTGCTGATGCTGACGTTCAGCGCTAAGACGCAAACGCCCGCGCAGCGCCAGTTGGCTCTGTAAGCGAGTATTCACTTCTTCCGTTTGCTGGTGGGTTTGCGTCAGCGTGGTCTGGTTATCCTGCAAACGCATCCACAACGGACGCAGGCGATCGGCGGGTTGTGCCAGCGCCAGCGCGGATAACTGCGGCTGCGCATCGGCCAATGCCTGTTGTGCCGCGGTGAGTGCGGCCTGCGATTTTTGCTGCGCGTCGCGCATTTCCGTTTCGCGGGTCAGCCACTGCTGCCAGAGCTGGACGCGGATTTGCTCATTCTGCTGCTGTTTTTCTTCGTCAGTGAGTGCCTGCAAACGTTGCTGTAACGCCTGCTGCTGCTCATCGTTGAGCAAAACCATGCCCGATGCCTGCGCCTGGAATTTTTCCAGCGCGGTTTTGGCTTCTTTGTGTTTCTCAAACACCCTCGCGGAAATCTGGCCGTAAATTTCGGTGCCGGTCAGTTCTTCCAGCAGTTCGGCACGCTCTTTAGGCTTGGCGTTGAGGAACGCGGCAAACTGGCCCTGAGACAGCATCATTGAGCGAGTAAAACGCCCGTAGTCCAGCCCGGTCAGGGATGCGGTCAGATCCAGCTTATCTTTCACTTTTTCCGCGAGAATTTTGCCGTCGTCACAGCGCGCCAGTTCTACGCGCGGGACTTGCAGATTACCGTCCGGCTGGTTGCGCGCGCGCGTTTGGCTCCAGAATGCGCGGTAGGCCACGCCTTTGACGTCAAATTCCACTTCCGCCAGACACTCTGCCGTGTCGCGGGTCATCAGGTCGTTTTGCGATTGTGACAGGGTGCTGAGGCGCGGTGTTTCGTGGTACAGCGCGAGGCAAATGGCATCGAGCAGCGTCGTTTTGCCGGCCCCCGTCGGACCGGTTATCGCAAACAGACCGTTGCTGGCGAACGGTTCGGCGGTGAAATCAATTTTCCACTCGCCTTTTAGTGAGTTGAGATTTTTCAGCCGCAGGCTCAAAATTTTCATGGCTGTTCCTCCCCGGAAAGCGCGCTCAGCGTTTCGTTAAATAGCTGGTGAAGCCGCGTCTGCTGTGGTTCTTCCAGTTCCTCCAGCGCCAGCCGACGCTCAAACACCTCTTCCACTTTCAGTTCGCTCAGGGTTTCACGGTGTTCGCTCGCCATAACACGTTCGCGCTGTTCACGGCTGCGACGGACCAGCAACACTTCGACGGGCAGTTCGTCGGTCAGCGCCTGAATTTTTCGCTGAATGTCATGCAGATATTCATCGCTGGTGATTTCGATATCCAGCCATACCGGCGTTGTGGCGTCGGCATCGCGCCATTGTTGAAGCTGTTCGCTGATGCTGGCGAAATCGCCTTTTATCACCGCCAGTTTTTGCGTGACGGGGACCTCCAGCGGCGTCACGTCCTGTAACTTTCCGTCGCTGAAGCTCACCAGGTTGACGGTTTTGGCTTTGCCCGTTTCATCGAAGCTCAGGGAAATCGGCGAGCCGCAGTAGCGAATATGCTCGCTGCCACCGATTTTTTGCGCCCGATGAATATGCCCAAGTGCAATGTAGTCCACCGGCGGGAAATTCTGCACCGGGAAGGCATCGAGCGTGCCGATGTAGATGTCACGAACGGCGTCACTTTTGCTGGCCCCGACGGTCGTCAGATGGCCGCTGGCGATAATCGGTAACGTACGTTCGCCACGCAGATCGCATGCTTGCTGATACTGCTGCTGATAGTAGTCAGTGATCGCCTGTAATAAATGCTGCTGCTTTTCGCCTGCGCTTGACCCCGCCTGGCTGACAATCACATCGCGCGGGCGCAGAAATGGCACCGGACAGAAAATGGCGCCGGGTGTGCCGTCGCGTTGATTCAGCACGCACGGTGCCATACCGCTGCCTGCCACGACGGTGGTATTCAGAAACGCGAGGATATCGCGGGATTCGTTGAGCGTTGCCACCGAATCATGGTTGCCCGCCAGCACCACCAAATGACAGCCGGTTTGCTGCAACTTCACCACAAAACGGTTGTATAACTCACGCGCGTAACTCGGCGGGGAGCCGGTATCAAAGATATCGCCCGCCACGATTATGGCATCCACCTGCTGCGCCTGCGCTGTTTCCAGCAACCAGTCGAGAAAAGCCTCGTGCTCGGCGGCGCGGCTTTTGCTGTAAAAATTCTGGCCAAGGTGCCAGTCGGAGGTGTGTAAGATGCGCATTTAGAGGCCCGTGACGAAAAAGCGTGGCGGTCAGTATAATCTTTTAACGATAACAGGGCGATGGCAGCATATTCAGCGTGTCATAATGGCGAAAACCACTATCATAAGACGGTCATCTTGTTCATAAATCTGTCACAAAACTGACGCATAATGACGCCGAATGATACGCATATGATTAATAAACAGGATAAATAATGGCGAGACGTATTCTGGTCGTTGAAGATGAAGCCCCAATTCGTGAGATGGTGTGCTTCGTCCTGGAGCAAAATGGCTTTCAGCCTGTAGAAGCGGAAGATTATGACAGTGCCATCAACCAGTTGAATGAGCCGTGGCCTGATTTAGTGCTGCTGGACTGGATGTTACCAGGTGGGTCAGGAATTCAGTTTATTAAGCATATCAAGCGCGAAGCGTTAACGCGCGATATCCCGGTGGTAATGTTGACCGCTCGGGGTGAGGAAGAAGACCGGGTTCGCGGGCTGGAAACCGGGGCCGATGATTACATTACCAAACCGTTTTCGCCGAAAGAGCTGGTGGCGCGTATCAAAGCCGTCATGCGTCGTATTTCGCCGATGGCAGTTGAAGAAGTGATTGAAATGCAAGGGCTGAGCCTTGACCCGTCATCGCATCGCGTGATGACCGGTGAAAGCCCGCTGGATATGGGGCCAACCGAATTTAAGCTGCTGCATTTCTTTATGACGCACCCGGAACGTGTTTACAGCCGCGAACAGCTGCTGAACAACGTCTGGGGAACAAACGTGTATGTAGAAGACCGGACGGTGGATGTGCACATCCGTCGCCTGCGTAAAGCGCTGGAACACAGCGGTCACGATCGGATGGTACAAACCGTTCGCGGCACGGGTTATCGTTTTTCTGCCCGTTTCTGACAATTGACTGGAGTGTGACCCGTGCTTGAACGGCTGTCATGGAAAAGGCTGGTTTTTGAGCTGATCCTCTGTTGTATTCCCGCCCTCATTTTGGGGGCGTTTTTGGGTTATCTGCCGTGGTTCTTGCTGGCGGCGGTCACCGGGTTGCTCATCTGGCATTTCTGGAATTTACTCCGTCTATCATGGTGGCTGTGGGTCGATCGCAGCATGACGCCGCCACCGGGCAGCGGCAGTTGGGAACCGCTGCTGTACGGATTGCATCAGATGCAGATGCGTAATAAAAAGCGTCGTCGTGAACTGGGCAGCCTTATCAAACGCTTTCGTAGCGGGGCAGAATCGTTGCCCGATGCGGTGGTGCTGACGACCGAAGAAGGGTCGATGTTCTGGTGTAACGGCCTCGCCCAACAGATGCTGAATCTGCGTTGGCCGGACGATAACGGTCAGAACATCCTCAACCTGCTGCGCTACCCTGAATTTTCCCGCTATCTCAAATCCCGCGATTTCACTAAACCGCTCAATTTGGTGCTCAATACCGGACGGCATCTGGAGATCCGCGTGATGCCCTACAGCGAAAAACAGCTGCTGCTGGTGGCGCGCGATGTCACGCAAATGCATCAACTGGAAGGCGCGCGGCGTAACTTTTTCGCCAACGTCAGCCACGAATTGCGTACGCCGTTGACGGTGTTGCAGGGCTATCTGGAGATGATGCAGGAGCAAACGCTGGAAGGCGCGCCGCGTGAAAAGGCGCTGCATACCATGCGCGAGCAGACTCAGCGGATGGAAGGACTGGTGCGCCAACTGTTAACGCTGTCACGCATCGAAGCCGCACCGCTGGCCGCGTTGAATGAAAAAATCGACGTGCCGATGATGCTGCGGGTCGTTGAGCGCGAAGCGCAAACCCTCAGCCATAAGAAGCATATTCTGCATTTTGACATTGATGACACGTTGCAAGTGTTGGGCAGCGAAGAGCAGCTGCGCAGCGCGATGTCGAACCTGGTATATAACGCGGTGAACCATACGCCGGAAGGCACTGAGATCATCGTGCGCTGGAAACATGCGCCACACGGCGCGCTGTTCAGCGTGGAAGACAATGGGCCGGGGATCGCAGCGGAGCATATCCCGCGTCTGACGGAACGTTTCTACCGCGTCGATAAAGCGCGTTCACGGCAAACGGGCGGCAGCGGATTGGGGCTGGCGATTGTGAAACACGCCGTGAATCACCATGAAAGCCGCCTCGACATCGAAAGCGTGCCGGGTAAATTCACGCGCTTCAGTTTCTTGCTACCGGAACGTTTGATTGCCAAAAAAAGCGCATGATGCGTTGAGTGTCAGGAAAAATTGACAAAGACCGGCGCAAGCCGGTTTTTTTGCTTTCCAGTTAACCAAACGGTAAGCAATTATCAAACGTTTGCTGCTTTTTTGTTCGCATGATTAGCCAGAGGTTTTTCTGATGTCAGGTCATTCATGCTGGTTATAAATTCGTTATTGCTATAATCCTCTGGTTTGGCGATCCCTTGTTGCATTAAAACGTTATAAGCGTTTAAATTGCCCCCTATGCAGTTGCAGTCTGACTGCTTTCGCGCGCTAAACCCAATAACAATTCTTTGTGCGCGAACATCGGGAGTATTTCCCACTGCATGACTCGCTATTACCGCCGTTCTGTTCCGTAGAGACTATGAACGACGTTTTATGACTTTCAACACCACATCCACAGGCAGTAAAGAGTTTATGACCCATCAGTTAAAATCTCGCGATATCATCGCGTTGGGCTTTATGACCTTTGCGTTGTTCGTTGGCGCGGGCAACATCATTTTCCCTCCTATGGTTGGTTTGCAGGCAGGCGAGCACGTCTGGACTGCGGCTTTAGGTTTCCTGATAACAGGCGTTGGCCTGCCGGTTCTGACCATCATCGCGCTGGCAAAAGTCGGCGGCGGCGTGGACAGCCTCAGCACGCCAATCGGCAAAGTCGCGGGCATTCTGCTGGCGGTGGTATGTTATCTCGCCGTTGGGCCACTGTTCGCCACCCCACGTACCGCGACCGTTTCGTTTGAAGTGGGTATCGCGCCGCTGACCGGTGACGGCCCGCTGCCGCTGCTTATCTATAGCGTTATCTATTTCGCGCTGGTGATCCTGGTGTCGCTGTATCCGGGCAAACTGCTGGATACCGTCGGTAACTTTTTGGCACCGCTGAAAATTCTTGCGCTGATCGTCCTTTCTGTTGCCGCACTGATGTGGCCTGCGGGTTCTATTAGCCATGCGCTGGATGCCTATCAGACCGCGCCGTTCTCCAACGGCTTCGTTAACGGCTACCTGACCATGGACACGCTCGGCGCAATGGTGTTCGGCATCGTTATCGTCAACGCGGCGCGTTCTCGTGGCGTAACCGAAGCTCGCTTGCTGACGCGTTATACCGTGTGGGCAGGCCTGATGGCCGGTGTTGGCCTGACGCTGCTGTATCTGGCGCTGTTCCGCCTGGGTTCGGACAGCGCGACGCTGGTCGATCAGAACGCCAACGGTGCGTCTATTCTGCATGCCTACGTTCAGCACACCTTCGGTGGTGCGGGCAGCTTCCTGTTAGCGGCGCTGATTTTCATCGCCTGTATGGTGACGGCGGTTGGCTTGACCACGGCGTGTGCGGAGTTCTTCTCCCAATATCTGCCACTCTCTTATCGCTCACTGGTGTTTATCCTCGGGCTGTTCTCGATGGTGGTGTCCAATCTGGGCCTCAGCCATTTGATTCAGATTTCGATTCCGGTGCTGACCGCGATTTATCCGCCCTGTATCGCACTGGTGGTATTAAGTTTTACCCGCGGTTGGTGGCATAATTCGTCCCGCGTGATTGCCCCGGCGATGTTTATCAGCCTGGTGTTCGGCCTGCTGGACGGCATTAAAGCCTCCGCATTCGCCGGGATCCTGCCAGCCTGGACCGCGCATCTGCCGCTGGCCGAGCAAGGTCTGGCATGGCTGATGCCGACTATCATCGCTGCCATTCTGGCAATGGGATGGGATCGCGCAGCAGGCCGTCAGGTGACCTCCAGCGCGCATTAATTAGCGGGCGAGGATTGAAATTAACCACGGGGCCAATGGCTCCGTGGTTTTGTTTTTTGTACAGGCAGTGGAATTTATGGAAACCAATAACAAGCTAAAGCGTGGGCTGACCGCCCGGCACATTCGCTTTATGGCGCTCGGATCGGCAATCGGAACCGGTCTTTTTTATGGCTCGGCAGATGCCATTAAAATGGCCGGTCCCAGCGTGCTGCTGGCGTACCTCATCGGCGGCGTTGCCGCCTATATCATCATGCGGGCGCTCGGCGAAATGTCGGTGCACAACCCGTCTGCCAGCTCATTTTCTCGCTACGCGCAGGATAACTTAGGCCCGCTGGCGGGGTACATCACCGGCTGGACCTACTGTTTTGAAATCCTGATTGTGGCAATCGCCGACGTCACCGCGTTTGGTATCTACATGGGCGTGTGGTTCCCGACGGTGCCGCACTGGATTTGGGTGCTGAGCGTGGTGCTGCTCATCTGTTCGATTAACCTGATGAGCGTGAAAGTCTTCGGCGAGTTGGAGTTCTGGTTCTCGTTCTTTAAAGTCGCCACCATCATTGTGATGATTGCCGCCGGTTTCGGCATCATTATTTGGGGGATTGGCAACGGCGGGCAGCCGACCGGCATTCATAATCTCTGGAGCAACGGCGGCTTCTTTAGCCACGGCTGGATAGGCATGGTGATGTCGCTGCAAATGGTGATGTTTGCCTATGGCGGGATTGAAATCATCGGCATTACGGCGGGCGAAGCCAAAGACCCGGAGAAATCGATTCCGCGCGCGATTAACTCCGTGCCAATGCGTATTCTGGTGTTCTACGTGGGTACGCTGTTTGTGATCATGTCGATTTATCCGTGGAACCAGGTGGGCACCAACGGCAGTCCGTTCGTGATGACCTTCCAGCATCTTGGCATTACGTTTGCCGCCAGTATCCTCAACTTTGTGGTACTGACCGCGTCGCTGTCGGCGATTAACTCCGATGTATTTGGCGTGGGGCGTATGCTGCACGGCATGGCAGAGCAGGGCAGTGCGCCGAAGATTTTCGCCAAAACCTCACGTCGCGGCGTGCCGTGGGTGACGGTGGCGGTAATGACCGTCGCGCTGTTGCTGGCGGTGTTCCTGAACTACATCATGCCGGAAAATGTGTTCCTGGTGATTGCTTCATTGGCAACGTTTGCGACCGTGTGGGTGTGGATAATGATCCTGCTGTCGCAGATTGCGTTCCGTCGTCGTCTGTCGCCGGAAGAAGTGAAAGACCTGAAATTCAAAGTGCCGGGTGGCGTGTTTACCACGGTCGTCGGTCTGCTGTTCCTGGTGTTTATCATCGTGTTGATTGGCTGGCATCCGGACACCCGTATTTCGTTGTATGTCGGCTTTGCGTGGATCGTGCTGCTGCTGGCCGGCTGGCAGTTTAAAGTGCGCCGCGACAGGCAGTTGGCAAACGCGCAGTAATTCCCAATCCCGGTGGCGTTCGCTGCCGGGATCTTTTCTCCTCCCCCTCTCTCCACCCAAAGAAAGCGTCATAATGATGAGTCATACGTCGCCTGACTGTGGCATGGTGAACGTATTTTGAACAAAGGGGTATGACGATGTTGAAGGCATGGCATCTTCCTGTTGCACCGTTCCTGAAACAGCAACAGGACCGACTGGCGATTACGCTGTGGCTGAGCGGTGAAACGCCACCGCTGCGCGTTACGCTGCGGGCTGAGGAAGACAATGAGGAAATTGCGCTGCCGATGCATCGTCTGCGCAGCGAGCCTTATCCCGGCGTCACCGCGTGGCGTGGGGAAATCAAATTAAGTAGCGGTCAATCGCGCCGCCGCTATTGCTTCAAACTGCTGTGGGCAAATCGGCAGCGCTGGTTTACGCCGCAGGGGTTTAGCCATTTTCCTCCGGCGCGCCTTGAACAGTTTGCCGTCGATGTGCCGGACGATGGCCCGCAGTGGGTTGCCGATCAGGTGTTTTACCAAATTTTCCCCGACCGTTTTGCTCGGACTGAGCCCCGCACCACCGAGCAGGATAATGTCTATTATCATCACGCCGCCGGGCGGGACATTGTGCTGCGTGAATGGGATGAGCCGCTGACGGCAGAAGCGGGCGGATCGACTTTTTACGGCGGCGATCTCGACGGGATCAGCGAAAAACTGCCGTACCTGAAAAAACTCGGCGTCACCGCGCTGTATCTCAATCCGGTTTTTGTGGCGCCGAGTGTGCACAAATACGACACCGAAGATTATCGCCATGTGGATCCGCAGTTTGGCGGCGATCAGGCGTTGTTACGTCTGCGACACAACACGCGTCGCGAAGGCATGCGCCTGATCCTCGACGGCGTGTTCAACCACAGCGGCGATTCGCACGCCTGGTTTGACCGGCACAATCGCGGCACCGACGGCGCGTGCCACAATCCTTCATCGCACTGGCGCGACTGGTACAGTTTCTCCGACGAGGGCCAGGCGCTGGACTGGCTCGGCTATGCCAGCCTGCCGAAACTTGATTTCAGCTCTGAAACGCTGATTAACGAAGTCTATCGCGGCGAAGACAGCATCGTGCGTCACTGGCTCAAAGCGCCGTGGAGCATGGACGGCTGGCGGCTTGACGTGGTGCATATGCTCGGTGAAGCGGGTGGGGCGCGCAATAATTTGCAGCACATCACCGGCATTACCAAAGCGGCGAAAGAGACGCAGCCGGAAGCCTATATTCTCGGCGAGCATTTTGGTGATGCGCGCCAGTGGCTACAGGCCGATGCGGAAGATGCGGCGATGAACTATCGCGGGTTCACCTTCCCGTTATGGGGCTTCCTCGCGAACACCGATATCTCCTACGACCCGCAGATGATCGACGCACAAACCTGCATGGCGTGGATGGATAACTACCGCGCCAGCCTCTCGCAGCAGCAGCAATTGCGGATGTTCAATCAGCTCGACAGTCACGACACCGCGCGTTTTAAATCGTTGCTCGGCAAAGACGTCGCTCGACTGCCGTTGGCGGTGGTGTGGCTGTTTACCTGGCCGGGCGTGCCATGCATTTATTACGGCGATGAAGTGGGGCTGGATGGCAATAACGATCCGTTCTGCCGCAAGCCGTTCCCATGGAACAAAGAGCAGCAGGACGGCGATCTTCTCGCACTGTATCAGCGAATGACCAAACTGCGTCATCGCACGCAGGCGCTGCGCCACGGCGGTTGTCAGGTGATTTATGCCGAGGATAACGTGGTGGTGTTTGTCCGTGTGCTGAAACAGCAGCGCGTGCTGGTGGCGGTCAACCGCGGCGAAGCGTGCGAAGTGGTGCTCGATGCATCCCCGCTGCTGGCGGTGAAAACGTGGCAGCTGAAAGAGGGTAAGGGCACGTTGCAGGACGATGTGCTGTCGCTGCCTGCCATTTCTGCCACCGTCTGGTTCGGTAATTAACGATACAACTGGTTGAGCGTGACGCGGGTGAGCAAGGCTTCACGCCACCAGCGCTGCGCCAGCCCGTCGCTGTGATTGCGCCATGCCATGTAAGCCACGTCTTTTTCGCGAAACGACAACACCTCTTTTTCCAGCAACTCCCCGTTTTCCAGCCACGGGCGGGCAATATGGCGCGGCAAAAAGCCACATCCCATTCCGGCTCGCAACAGCATTACCTTAGAGTGAAAATCATCGACACGGATCTGCGGCTGTTCATCCATCAGATTACTGTGGATCGGATGACAGCTTCGGGCGCTGTCGCTGATCACCACTGCACGATGCAGGCACAGCTGATCGTTGCTGAGCGGGGTTTGTGTCTGCGCCAGCGGGTGTTGAGGGGCCACCACAAACACGTTATCCAGCGTGCCGAGCATTTTATAAGACCAGGCACCGGAGGTCGGCGGCTCGTTAATCGCCCCGAGGATCATGTCTGCGCCATGATGCGTGAGTTCTTCCCATGAGCCTGCCAGCGTGTGATGGGTGAAATTCAGGCGCGTTTGTTTATTCAATGCGTGAAACTGGTCGATAAGCGGCAGCAGAGCGGCAAAAGGAAACGAGTCATCCAGCGCGATGGACAGCTCTTTTTCCCAACCTGACTGCACCTGCACGGCCTGCTTCTCTATATCTTTTGCCGCGTTCAGCAGCAGGCGGCCTTTCTCCAGTATCATTCGTCCGGTATCGGTAAATTTCGCGCGATGACCAGAACGATCAAGTAGCGTGATGTCCAGATCGTGTTCCAGTTTCTGGATCATATAGCTCAGCGCTGCGGGGGTTTTAAACAGCGATTCTGCCGCGGTGGCAAAGGAACCGTGTTTGTCGAGGGCATCGAGAATAAGTAACACATCGAGGTTTAAGCGCATGCAGGTAAATTCACTGATTCAAATAATAAACAGAGTGTCCTTGAAGCGGTCATTCGATAAAAGTGAAAATTTACGAACGCTCTGGCGCAATTTTTTGACCAAGCCTGATAATAATCATCCTTCTGTATTAATTTCGATTGCGAATATTCTCAAGTGCTGGAAATAAAACAGAAAGATTTCTTTAATAACTCGTTAAAAATTTCCGGCTATACTCATTTGGCTTTCTCCTTCAGGATCCAACTGCTTACAACAGTCTTAGACCGTTGCCTTTTAACTTATTGATTAAGAAGGTGTGTCATGTCTATTCGGGAACTGATTGACCCGCAAAACTCTGCGCTTATTTTTATCGACCATCAGCCACAAATGTCTTTTGGCGTGGCGAATATTGATCGTCAAACCCTGAAAAATAACACCGTGGCGCTCGCCAAAGCCGGGAAAATATTTAATGTACCGGTCATTTATACCTCCGTCGAAACGAAAAGTTTTAGCGGATATATTTGGCCAGAACTGTTGGCGGTGAATCCGGACGTAAAACCGATTGAACGTACTTCGATGAACTCCTGGGAAGATGGGGCTTTCGTCAAAGCGGTAAAAGCGACTGGGCGTAAAAAGCTCATCATTTCAGCCCTATGGACTGAAGTGTGCCTGACTTTCCCGGCGCTGATGGCGCTGGATGAAGGCTTTGAAGTCTATGTGGTGACCGACACGTCCGGCGGCACATCCGTGGATGCGCACGAGCGTGCCATCGACCGAATGGTGCAGGCCGGCGCGGTACCGGTGACCTGGCAACAGGTACTGCTTGAGTACCAACGTGACTGGTCACGCAAAGGCACTTATGACGCAGTCATGGATCTGGTGCGCGAACACAGCGGTGCGTATGGCATGGGTGTCGATTATGCCTACACGCTGGTACACGGCGCGCCTGAACGTAAAGCGTAATGCTGGCGGCGGGTGAAGACCCGCTTGCTTGTGACTGCAAGGAACACCCGCTATGACGCAAAAACATGTGACGCTGGTGATAACCCACGCGCTGCGCTCTGAAGACAGTGATATATACGAAGCATGGCTTGGCAAAATTATGCCCGTTGCGGCCGATTATCCGGGCCATTTAGGGGCCAACGTCATCCGTCCCGGCGACGGGCAGAATAACTGGAATATCATCATCCGCTTCGACACCCTCGAACATCTTTACAGTTGGACGCAGTCAGAAACCCGTAAACAGTTGGTTGATGAAATCACGCCGCTACTGACCGAGGGCGACCGAACCGAAGTGCGCACCGAGGCCGCTTTCTGGTTCACACCGCCCGCGCCGCATGTCCGTCAACCGAAGCGCTGGAAGCAATTTCTTATCACTCTGCTGGTGATTTTTCCAAGCACAAATCTGGTGCCCACTCTCACCGGTACGTTACTCCCGACGCTGAAAGGTTCTTTGCTGCTGCATCTGATTAACGATGCCTGCGTGGTGGCGCTGGTCGTCTGGTTCTGGATGCCCATCGTCACTCGAATTTTCGCCGGCTGGCTGAAAAAAGCCTGAGCCGGACTGAGGAGTTCTCTATGTCTCAACATGCCACATTGATTCTGACCCACGGTGAAATCCACACCCTCGACAAACAAAATCCACTGGCGGAAGCGGTGGCGATTGCTAACGGCAAAATCATGGCGGCCGGCAGCCACGATCGGGTGATGCGCTACGCCAATGACGGTACACAGATTGTCGATCTCAAAGGCCATACGGTGATCCCCGGCCTGAATGATTCACACCTGCACCTGATTCGCGGCGGGCTGAATTACAATCTTGAACTGCGCTGGGAAGGCGTACCTTCACTGGTTGATGCGCTGCGAATGCTGAAGGATCAGGCAGATCGCACGCCGTCTCCGCAATGGGTACGTGTGGTCGGCGGCTGGAGCGAATTTCAGTTTGCGGAACGTCGGATGCCAACCATTGAAGAGCTAAATGAAGCGGCACCCGATACGCCGGTGTTTGTGCTGCATCTTTATGACAGGGCGTTATTGAACCGCGCGGCGCTGAAAGCCGTGGGCTACACCAAAGCGACGCCCGATCCGGCTGGCGGGGAGATCGTTCGCGATAAAAACGGCAATCCAACCGGGATGCTGGTGGCGAAACCCAATGCGATGATCCTCTATTCAACGCTGGCGAAGGGACCGAAACTGCCGCTGGAGATGCAGGTCAATTCGACGCGCCAGTTTATGCGTGAGCTGAACCGTCTGGGCCTGACCAGCGCTATCGACGCCGGGGGCGGTTTCCAGAATTACCCGGAAGATTACGAAGTGATCGATGAGCTGCACGCCAACGATCAGATGACGGTGCGCATTGCCTACAACCTTTTCACCCAGCGGCCAAAACAAGAACTCGACGATTTCGAACGCTGGACCGATATGCTCAAACCTGGGCAGGGCACCGATTTTTATCGTGCTAACGGTGCCGGAGAAATGCTGGTCTTTTCGGCGGCCGACTTTGAAGATTTCCTTCGGCCGCGCCCGGATTTGCCGGAGGGCATGGAAGAGGAACTTGAGCGGGTGGTGCGTCATTTAGCGGAACACCGCTGGCCGTTCCGTTTGCATGCGACGTATGACGAGTCGATCAGCCGGATGCTGGACGTGTTTGAGAAAGTGAATCGCGACATCCCGTTCAACGGTCTGCATTGGTTCTTTGACCACGCGGAAACCATTACCGAGCGCAATATTGAGCGGGTGAAAGCGCTGGGCGGTGGGATTGCAGTGCAGCATCGTATGGCGTTTCAGGGCGAATATTTTGTCGATAGATATGGCAAAGATGCGGTGAAACACACGCCTCCTGTTGCCAAAATGCTGGAAATGGACGTGCCCGTGGGGTTGGGTACAGACGCGACCCGTGTCGCCAGTTATAACCCGTGGACGGCGCTGTATTGGCTCGTTTCCGGGCGCACGGTAGGCGGCATGGCGATGTATGACGACGATAACCGTCTGCCGCGCGATGTGGCGCTGGAACTGTGGACCGCAGGCAGCGCCTGGTTCTCCAGCGAACAGGGAAAGAAAGGGCGCATCGTCGCCGATCAGTTGGCGGATTTAGTGGTGCTGTCGAAGGACTATTTCCGCGTGCCGGAAGAAGAAATCAAAGGCATTGAGTCGGTGCTGACCATTGTGGATGGCAAAGTGGTGTACGCCGCCGGGCATTTCAGCCCGCTCGCACCGCCGTCGATTCCGATTGTGCCGGACTGGTCGCCGGTGGTGAAAGTGCCTGGCCATTACCGTTCAGCCCCGCCAGCGGCGGCAAACGCGGGCGCGGTGGTGCAGATGCATCAGTGTTGCGGCAGTTGTGGTGTGCATGGGCATCAGCATGAGATCGCACGAACATCATCGATTCCGGTGTCTGACGATCGGGCGTTTTGGGGCGTGCTGGGGTGCAGCTGTTTCGCGTTTTAGCGAAGGGATAAAAACAAAAAAAGGCTCGCATCAGCGAGCCTTTTTCGTACACCGTGCCGATTACAGGCTGGTGACGTTTTCGGTCAGGTATTTAGCCACGCCTGCTGGAGACGCGTTCATACCTTCTTTGCCTTTTTCCCACTGAGCCGGGCACACTTCGCCGTGCTCTTCGTGGAACTGCAGCGCGTCAACCATACGCAGCATTTCGTCGATGTTACGACCCAGTGGCAGATCGTTCACCACCTGGTGACGAACGATGCCGTTCGCGTCGATCAGGAAAGAACCACGCAGCGCAACGCCCGCATCCGGGTGCTCGATACCGTAGGCTTTCTGGATTTCGCGTTTGATGTCCGCAACCATCGCGTATTTCACTTCACCGATGCCGCCTTTGTCGACAGGGGTGTTACGCCATGCGTTATGAACAAATTCTGAGTCGAAAGACACGCCAACCACTTCCACACCACGTTTCTGGAATTCAGCATAACGCTTGTCGAAAGCAATCAGTTCAGACGGGCAGACGAAGGTGAAGTCCATCGGCCAGAAGAACAGAACGGTTGCTTTGCCGTTGGTGTGCTGTTTGAAGTTGAAGTTATCAACGATTTCGCCGTTACCCAGAACAGCTGCAGCAGTAAAATCAGGAGCAGGACGAGTTACCAGAACCATGAGGTTCTCCTCTACATTTATAAGGTTAATGGAACGCAACGCGGGCCAGTATAGGGAGAGGAAGCGAGTGACTCAATGCAAACCTGACAATCGTTGAGACAGGTTTTGCCTATCGATTATAATAGTAACAACTGTTTCAGCTTAGCGATTATGTGACAAAGCGCAAGTTTTAAAGCTCTCGCGCCTTGGCCTGCGCCATCATGCGCGGGTAAAACGTCCAGAAGGTTTCTTCCAGTTGTGCGTAATGGGTATCCAAATCCTGCCAGGAATCACGCAGTGCATCGAGACGCGGGCGGCGATTCGCCATGCCGTTCAGTACGTTCTGAATAAAATCCATTTCGCGATAACGCTCCAGCCAGCGCTCTGACCACAAATAATCATTCAGATTGACGAAGCGCGGAGGCGACTCGGGCAGGATCGCTGTTACCTGGAATTGGGCGTAATGCACAAAATCGGGCAATGACATCTCAGGCGACAATTTTTCCCAGTGACGGGAAAGAAAATGATCCCACATCACATCAAGCGTTATCGGTGCGACGCGGCGTGTTTCGGGGCGAAACCACGCTTTTGCGGCCTTCACTTCTGCCAGATTGTCGGTCAGTACGTCGACACGGCGATGCATATGAATACCGCTAACCACCTCGGGTGCGTACTCGTCACCCGGGTTACCGCGCACAAAATCGGCCAGCAAATTGCCGGACAGCGAGCTGTCAGCGAGGTGCGCGAGATGCAAATGGGCGAGAAAATTCATGATATGCGTTATCCGTATTTAAGGCTTACAGGTTGCAGCTAAAGCCGCCTGCCACTAGACTAGCCGCCTCTTTATTATGTCTTGAGTTACCGTCATGCGCGTCGCCGATTTTTCTTTTGAACTGCCCGAAACCCTGATTGCCCACTACCCACAGCCGGAGCGCAGTGGCTGCCGCTTGCTGTCGCTGGATGGGCCGACGGGGGCGCTGACGCACGGTACTTTCACCGATCTGCTCGCGAAGCTCAACCCTGGCGATCTGCTGGTCTTTAACAATACCCGCGTGATCCCGGCGCGCCTGTTTGGCCGCAAAGCCAGCGGCGGCAAGATTGAGGTGCTGGTTGAGCGGATGCTCGATGATAAACGTATTCTGGCACATATTCGCGCCTCTAAAGCACCGAAGCCGGGTGCAGAGCTGCTGCTGGGTGACGATGAAAGCATCAATGCCACCATGATTGCGCGTCACGATGCGCTGTTTGAAGTGCAGTTTAACGACGAACGTCCGGTGCTGGATATTCTCAACGCCATTGGCCACATGCCGCTGCCGCCGTACATTGACCGCCCTGATGAAGATGCCGATCGCGAGTTGTATCAGACGGTCTACAGCCAGAAACCTGGCGCAGTTGCCGCTCCGACGGCGGGTCTGCATTTTGACGAACCGCTGTTGGCAAAACTGCGTGAAAAAGGCATTGAGATGGCGTTTGTGACGCTGCACGTTGGCGCGGGAACCTTCCAGCCGGTGCGCGTGGACACCATTGAAGACCACATCATGCACTCAGAATATGCCGAAGTGCCGCAGGACGTGGTGGATGCGGTGCTGGCAGCGAAAGCGCGTGGCAGCAAAGTGGTAGCCGTAGGCACCACTTCCGTTCGCTCTTTAGAAAGCGCGGCACAGGCAGCGATTACCGATTTGATTGAGCCGTTCTTTGGCGACACGAAAATCTTTATTTACCCGGGCTATCAGTACAACGTGATTGATGCGCTGGTGACCAATTTCCATCTGCCGGAGTCGACGCTGATCATGCAGGTCTCGGCTTTTGCGGGTTATCAGAACACCATGAACGCCTACAAGTCTGCGGTAGAACAAAAATATCGCTTTTTTAGCTACGGGGATGCCATGTACATCACGTACAATCCGTCCGCTATTCAAGAACGCGTTGGGGAATAAGTCCGCGGCGCTATAACTTCTCTACGTATTTTGGGTTGCAGGAAGGCGGCCAGTTTGAAAAAACCAGGAGCATAGAAAACGATGTGACTGGGATTTGAGAACGCAGCCAACGCCCCTGTGGCCCGAAAGACGACGAGAAAAAACGTCAGACTGTCTTTCTGACGTAGGAGAAATAATGAAATTTGAACTTGATACCACCGACGGACGCGCTCGCCGTGGCCGCCTGGTCTTTGACCGCGGCGTCGTTGAAACGCCTGCTTTTATGCCTGTGGGTACCTACGGCACCGTAAAAGGCATGACGCCGGAAGAAGTTGAAGAAACTGGCGCACAAATTATTCTCGGCAATACGTTCCACCTGTGGCTGCGCCCGGGCCAGGAAATTATGAAGCTGCACGGCGATCTCCATGACTTTATGCAGTGGAAAGGGCCGATCCTCACTGATTCTGGCGGTTTCCAGGTGTTCAGCCTGGGTGATATCCGCAAAATTACCGAAGCGGGCGTTCATTTCCGTAATCCGATCAACGGCGATCCGATTTTCCTCGATCCGGAAAAATCGATGGAGATTCAGTACGATCTCGGTTCTGACATCGTGATGATCTTCGATGAATGCACGCCGTACCCGGCGGACTGGGATTACGCTAAGCGTTCAATGGAAATGTCCTTGCGCTGGGCGAAACGTAGCCGCGACCGTTTTGACTCACTGAGTAATAAGAACGCCTTGTTCGGTATTATTCAGGGCAGCGTTTACGAAGATTTACGAGATATCTCGGTTAAAGGTCTGGTAGACATCGGTTTTGATGGCTACGCTGTCGGCGGCTTGGCTGTCGGCGAGCCGAAGGAAGACATGCACCGTATTCTGGAGCATGTGTGTCCGCAGATCCCGGCAGACAAACCACGATACCTGATGGGGGTGGGCAAACCGGAAGACCTGGTTGAAGGCGTGCGTCGCGGCATCGACATGTTCGACTGCGTGATGCCAACGCGTAACGCCCGTAACGGTCATTTGTTCGTGACCGACGGCGTCGTAAAAATCCGTAACGCGAAGCATAAGAGCGATACCAGCACACTGGATGCTGAGTGTGATTGCTATACGTGTCGCCATTATTCGCGCGCTTATTTGCATCATCTCGATCGTTGCAACGAAATATTGGGTGCGCGTCTTAATACCATCCATAATCTTCGCTATTATCAGCGCTTAATGGCGGGTTTACGCAAGGCTATCGAAGAGGGTAAATTAGAGAGCTTTGTGACGGAGTTTTACCAACGTCAGGGTCGACCTGTTCCACCACTGAACGTTGATTAATTTTAATAATGAGGGAAATTCAATGAGCTTTTTTATTTCTGATGCGGTAGCCGCTACAGGTGCACCGGGACAAAGCAGCCCGATGTCTCTGATTCTGATGCTGGTGGTGTTTGGTCTGATCTTCTTCTTTATGATCCTGCGTCCACAGCAGAAACGCACCAAAGAGCATAAAAAGCTGATGGACTCCATTGCCAAAGGTGATGAAGTGCTGACTACCGGTGGTCTGGTGGGTCGCGTAACCAAAGTAGCTGAAGCTGGCTATATTGCTATCGCGTTGAACGAAACCACTGAAGTGGTTGTTAAACGTGACTTCGTAGCTGCCGTTCTGCCGAAAGGCACCATGAAGGCGCTGTAATCTTCTGTTTTCCCAAAGGGAACTGCCGTGTTAAACCGTTATCCTTTGTGGAAGTACATTATGCTGGTCGTCGTCTTTGTCGTCGGCCTGCTTTACGCACTTCCCAACCTGTATGGTGAGGATCCGGCTGTTCAAATCACTGGCGCGCGCGGCGTCGCCGCCAGTGAGCAAACGCTGATCCAGGTCCAGAACACTTTAAAAGAAGAAAAAATAACCGCTAAGTCTGTGGCACTGGAAGAGGGCGCAATTCTTGCTCGCTTCGACTCCACTGACATCCAGCTCCGCGCGCGTGAAGCGCTGATGGGCGTGCTGGGTGACAAGTATGTCGTGGCGTTAAACCTTGCTCCGGCAACGCCACGCTGGTTATCCTCCATCTCCGCAGAGCCGATGAAACTCGGTCTTGATCTGCGTGGCGGTGTGCACTTCCTGATGGAAGTGGATATGGATACTGCGCTGGGTAAATTGCAGGAACAAAATATTGATGGCTTGCGCAGCGATCTGCGCGAGAAAGGCATTGCTTACACAACGGTGAGCAAAGCGGATAACTACGGTCTGAGCATTACGTTCCGTGACGACACGGCGCGCGATCAGGCTGTTGATTATCTGACTCCGCGTCATCGCGATTTGGTTATCTCTAAGCAAGGCAGCAACCAGCTGCGTGCGGTGATGACCGATGCGCGTCTGAATGAAGCGCGCGAGTATGCCGTTCAGCAGAACATCAACATTCTGCGTAACCGTGTTAACCAGCTTGGCGTTGCCGAGCCTCTGGTTCAGCGTCAGGGTGCCGACCGTATTGTGGTTGAACTGCCGGGTATTCAGGACACTGCACGTGCTAAAGAAATTCTTGGCGCGACCGCAACTCTGGAATTCCGTCTGGTGAACACCACGGTCGATCAGTCCGCTGCGACTTCTGGCCGTGTACCTGGCGATTCTGAAGTGAAAGACACCCGTGAAGGCCAGCCCGTTGTGCTGTACAAGCGTGTGATCCTGACCGGTGACCATATCACCGATTCCACTTCAAGCCAGGACGAATACAACCAGCCGCAGGTTAACATCTCGCTTGATAGCGCAGGTGGCAACATCATGTCTAACTTCACCAAGGACAACATCGGCAAACCGATGGCGACCCTGTTCGTGGAGTACAAAGACAGCGGTAAAAAAGATGCGAAAGGCCGTGCCGTCCTGGTGAAAGAGGAAGAGGTGATTAACGTCGCTAATATCCAGTCTCGCCTCGGTAACAGCTTCCGTATCACCGGTATCGGCAACCCGACCGAAGCTCGCCAGCTGTCTTTGCTGCTGCGTGCAGGTGCGTTGATTGCGCCAATTCAGATTGTTGAAGAACGTACTATCGGTCCAACGCTGGGTCTGCAGAACATTCAGCAAGGTCTGGAAGCGTGTCTGGCGGGTCTGGCTATCTCCATCATCTTCATGATCTTCTTCTATAAGAAGTTTGGTCTGATTGCGACTTCTGCGCTGATTGTTAACCTGGTGATGATTGTCGGTATCATGTCACTGTTGCCTGGGGCGACGCTGACGATGCCGGGGATTGCGGGGATCGTGTTAACCCTTGCGGTGGCGGTCGACGCCAACGTACTGATTAACGAGCGTATTAAGGAAGAAATCAGCAACGGTCGTTCCATTCAGCAGGCGATTGACGAAGGTTATCGCGGCGCGTTCAGCTCGATTTTCGATGCGAACGTTACCACGCTGATTAAAGTTATCATCCTGTACGCGGTCGGTACTGGCGCTATTAAAGGCTTCGCTATCACCACCGGTATCGGTGTGGCGACTTCCATGTTTACCGCGATCGTCGGCACCCGTGCCATCGTAAACCTGTTGTACGGCGGCAAACGCATCAACAAGCTGTCTATCTGAGGAGTGCGTTGTGGCACAGGAATATACTGTTGAACAATTAAACCACGGCCGTAAAGTCTACGACTTTATGCGCTGGGACTACTGGGCCTTTGGCATCTCTGGCCTGCTGCTGATTGCGTCGATCATTATTATCGGTGTGCGCGGCTTTAACTGGGGTCTCGATTTCACCGGCGGTACTGTCATTGAAATCAGCCTGGAAAAACCAGCCGATATGGACCAGATGCGTGATGCGCTGGAAAAAGCAGGCTTTGCGGATCCGTTGTTGCAAAACTTCGGTAGCAGCCGTGACATTCTGGTGCGTATGCCTCCTGCCAAAGGGGAAACCGGCGGTCAGGAACTTGGCAGCAAAGTGTTGAGCGTGATTAACGAAACCACCAGCCAGAACGCAGCGGTTAAGCGTATTGAGTTTGTGGGGCCGAGCGTCGGGGCTGACCTTGCCACCAACGGTGCAATGGCGCTGTTAGTGGCACTGATTTCTATCCTCGTGTACGTCGGGTTCCGCTTCGAGTGGCGTCTGGCAGCGGGCGTGGTTATCTCGCTTGCGCACGACGTAGTGATCACCATGGGCATTTTGTCGCTGTTTAAGATTGAGGTAGACCTGACTATCGTCGCGTCACTGATGTCCGTCATCGGCTACTCGCTCAACGACAGCATCGTGGTATCTGACCGTATTCGTGAAAACTTCCGCAAGATCCGTCGCGGTACGCCTTACGAAATCTTTAACGTGTCACTGACCCAAACGCTGCACCGTACGTTGATCACGTCAGGTACGACATTAATGGTTATCCTGATGCTGTTCCTGTTCGGTGGCGCGATGCTGAAAGGCTTCTCGCTGACGATGCTTATCGGTGTCTCCATCGGTACGGCGTCTTCCATCTACGTCGCTTCTGCGCTGGCGCTGAAACTTGGGATGAAGCGTGAACACCTGTTGCAGCAGAAAGTTGAGAAAGAAGGCGCCGATCAGCCTTCAATCCTGCCGTAAGGTCTGCACTGCAAAAATCGAATCCCGGTCAATTGGCCGGGATTTTTTTATGCCAACATCCCGCATTTCCGGTAGGGTGAAGGGATTATCTCTGTTTAAAGGACACTACAGAAATGCCCACTTCGCACCCCATTTCACTCAAATCACTCCCTCAGCCACAGTGCTGGACGGACCTGCCTTCCGTTACCCTGAACGATGCGACCCTTAATGAACGTAAAACCCGCGTGCTTGAACGGATGCGTCAGCAGGGGATAGACACGCTGATCGTGTACGCCGACAAAGAACACGGTGGTAATTTCGAATACCTCACTGGATTTATTCCGCGCTTTGAAGAGGCGCTGCTGGTGCTGCATCAGGACGGAGACGCGGTGCTGGTGCTGGGCAATGAAAATCTCAAACTCGCACCACATGCGCGGCTGAAAAACCGTGTACTGCACGCGCCGTGGTTCTCGCTGCCGAATCAGCCAATGGAGAACACTCAATCGCTACCTGAAATCTTGCAGGCAGCGGGTGTTGTCGATGGCAAAACGTTAGGTCTGGTGGGCTGGAAGCTGTTCACTGGCGTAAATGACAATACGCGCCAGATGTTTGATATCCCGTCGTTTATTGTTGATGCCATCCGCGATGCGGCCCCGGATGCGACATTGCAAAATACCACCGGCGTTTTTATCTCTCCGGCTTATGGGGCGCGCGCGATCAATAACGCCAATGAACTGGCGCATTACGAATACGGCGCGAATCTCGCTTCCACGGCGATCCTTCGTGCGTTGAATGCGGTGGCTCCGGGGAAAACGGAAAAGCAGATTGCCAGTCTGTTAGCCGCAGACGGTCAGCCGAATAACGTGGTGACCATTGCTGCGACGGGCGACCGTTTTGTTCATGCGAATCTCTATCCTGGCGACAAAATAGTGCAGGTGGGTGACAAATTTTCTCTGACCACCAGCTACAAAGGCGGTCTTAGCAGCCGTGCGGCTTATGTTGTCGAGTCGGCAGAGCAATTGCCTGACGCGGTCAGCGATTATCTTGATGTTGTCGCGATCCCTTATTTTCGCGCCGTGGTGACGTGGCTGGAAAATATTCGTCCGGGGATGACCGGCGGTGAGTTGTATCAGTTGATTGAAAGCGTGCTGCCGAAAGCGGAATACCACTGGCATCTTAATCCGGGGCATCTGGTCGCGGATGAAGAGTGGCTTTGTTCGCCAGTCTCGGCAGATTCAACGATTCCGCTCACCAGCGGAATGCTGCTGCAAATCGATATTATCCCTTCACGCGCGGGCTACGCAGGCGCGAGCATTGAAGATACGGTGGCGTTGGCCGATGAAACGTTGCGGGGGCGATTAGCGGCTGATTATCCGCAGCTTTGGGCGCGCGTTCAGGCCCGACGGACCTATATTGAGAGGGAAGTGGGTATTCGCTTACCGGAATGCGTGCTGCCGTTCTCAAACACCGTAGGGTATTTGCGACCGTGGTTGTTGGATAGCACCAAGGCGCTGGTTATTGGGTGACAAAGGCCCGGTGGCGCATTCGCTTGCCGGGCCTACAAAACCTTTTGTACGCAGACCCGGCAAGCCATCGCGCCGCCGGGCATCAGGGTTATCAGAAGTTATAACCCACAACCAGGTAACCACCCCAGCCGGTAGAACGCACGCTGAAGTCGCCGTCGCCAAAGTTCAGGCTGGCATCATCGTTCCACTGACCACCGTTGTGCCAGTAACGCGCAACAACGGAGTAGTGCCAGTGATCGTAGTTCAGCGCCAGGATGTGGCTGGACGCGATAGAGTTGTTGGTACGTGCTTTCTTACCGTTCAGGTCACGGAAGTCGTTATCGCCCAGATCAGAACCCCAATCAAAGTTGGTGAAGCCGATGTAGCTCAACTGGCCGCCCCACAGCTGGGTCAGTGGCACAAAGTATTTCACTTTGAAGCGGTAGCCGTCCCACTCGTTTTCGTTCGCTGCACCGTAGTTCTGCCATTGGTATTTCGCGTATACGTTCAGAGACAGGCTCATCGGCAGACCAGTATCGATATCGGTACCCAGACCCATGTACCAGGTGCTCTGCTTGCTGGCATCGTCGCCGTGTGCACCCATATCGTAGATATAGTTGTTCGCAAAATACCACTCTTTGAACGGACCGAATGCCAGGCTGGTGCCGGTCAGCTTATCAATGGAGAAGCGCGGTTCGATTTCCATGAACATGCGCGAACCGTCATCCCAGATACCTTTGTCGTTACCGTTGCCCGCACCGAAGGTTTTCGGGATATCAATGTAACCGTAGAAATCAAACCAGTCTTTCTTGGCAAATGCTTCGTATTCGAGATAAACGTCGTTGTTGATTTTGGGTCCGAAGCGCGTGTGGTAGCTGCCTACCACGTTAACGCTCTGATGCCACCAGTCAGAGACATACTCTGGCTTGTTGTTTTCGGCTGCACCTGCCGTGAAAGAGGTGGAGAGCGTAAGCACTGCACCGGCTGCTAATAATGTTTTTTTCATAAGATTGCCACTTATTGAAATCCCTTTCGGGGAGTGAAAAGAACCGCCCAGGCGTTTCTAAATGTAACTGTGTTCTGCGAGGCCTATTATAAGAATCATTGCTCACAAAAATATGTGGTGTTTCACAGTTCTCTCAAGTACGTAATCGATTGCGTTCACGTTTGCGTACATTATTGGCGGGCATTGTACGGATCCTCCCAAATGTTTCCAGGGTTTTCTGGAAAACAGGAAAGATTGCAATGCGTGTCGAAGGGTGAAGAAAAAGAAGGGGAGGCCGGATAGCCGAGACTATCCGGCGAAAAAATTTACTGCGCGGAGACGGGCTGAATATCGTGGATGCGCACGAATACAGGCTGTTTCGGATCGCTGCCGCTAAGCTGCAATGGAATATCCACATCGCTCGGCGCAAGGATACTTGCCGGGGCGTTGATCAGCTGATTTTTGACGTTCACTTCCTGATAGTTGTCAGTAGTACCCTGAATCATACCCCACTCAACGGTGCCGCTGAATGCAGGCAACGGATCGTCAGATTCACCCTGAATACGCAGCGTTGCGCGCATACCATCGGCATTTTGCGCGATATTGATAAGCGACATCCGCAAGGTGCCAATCTGGCTTTCCAGACGCGCCGGGGTATTTGAGCCAGGTAGCAGGTACACGCCGCTCGCCGATTTCGCGTTAAGTGTGTTTTGCTGGGTGATTTTCACCGTTTCCTGATTCAGTTTGGTCATGTCTTTATTGAGCGCGCTGACGCTCTGCTGCATTTGATGAACTTCGGTTTGCTGTGCGCAAGCGCTAAGGGTAAACAGGCTGCCCAGCGCCAGAAGGCGTATAAAACGTCGTGTCATGATTGCGTTCCTTTTATTCATTTTTGTGCAGTTCAATGGTAGCAGCATCGTTGCGGATGCCATCGGGGGATTGTCTCAAAATGACGCAGTAGTACAGGTCGTGGTAAAATAAGAAAATGTGATTATTCTTCGTCAGGACGCGCCATGCATTGCCCATTTTGTTTCGCCGTAGATACCAAAGTGATCGACTCTCGTCTGGTGGGGGAAGGTTCCTCTGTGCGCCGTCGCCGCCAGTGTCTGGTGTGTAATGAACGTTTTACTACCTTTGAAGTGGCTGAACTGGTGATGCCGCGGGTCGTGAAAAGCAATGACGTCCGTGAACCTTTCAATGAAGACAAGCTGCGCAGTGGTTTACAGAAAGCACTCGAAAAGCGCCCGGTCAGCTCTGATGACGTTGAAATGGCGGTGAATCACATTAAATCGCAGCTGCGTGCCACCGGCGAACGAGAGATTCCGAGCAAACAGATCGGCAACCTGGTGATGGAACAGCTCAAAAAGCTCGATAAAGTGGCTTATATCCGCTTTGCTTCCGTTTATCGCAGCTTCGAAGACATCAAAGAATTCGGCGAAGAGATCGCCCGTTTACAGGACTGACCGATGCTCGACGAAATGTACATGGCGCGTGCGCTAAAACTGGCGAGTCAGGGGCGTTTTACCACGCATCCCAATCCGCGCGTCGGCTGCGTGATTGTTAAAGACGGCGAAGTTGTGGGTGAAGGCGCGCACTATCGCGCCGGTGAGCCGCACGCCGAAGTTCACGCTTTGCGTATGGCGGGCGAGAAAGCAAAAGGGGCGACGGCGTATGTCACGCTTGAACCGTGCAGCCATCATGGTCGCACACCGCCGTGTTGCGAAGCGTTGATCACCGCGGGTGTCAGCCGCGTGGTTGCGGCAATGCAGGATCCTAATCCGCAGGTGGCAGGGCGCGGACTGTATCGTCTACAACAGGAAGGCATTGACGTCAGTCACGGGCTGATGATGAGTGAAGCCGAAGCGCTGAATAAGGGGTTCCTCAAACGCATGCGCACCGGTTTTCCGTACATCCAACTCAAACTCGGCGCTTCGCTGGATGGCCGTACGGCGATGGCCAGCGGTGAAAGCCAGTGGATTACTTCCCCGCAGGCGAGACGCGATGTGCAGCGCCTGCGTGCCGAAAATCATGCGATCCTGACCACCGAAGCCACCGTGCTGGCGGATAACCCGGCGATGACCGTGCGTTGGGAAGAACTCAATGCCGACGTGCAGGCACACTATCCGCAGGAAAATTTACGCCAGCCGGTGCGTATCGTCATCGACCGCCAAAACCGCGTTACACCAGAACACCGCATCGTGCAGCAGCCAGGGGAAACCTGGTTTGCGCGCTGTGAAGAAGACACTCGCGAATGGCCGGAAAATGTACGCACGCTGAAGATCCCTGAGCACAACGGGCATCTCGATTTGGTGCTGCTGATGATGCAACTCGGCAAACAGCACATTAACAGTATCTGGGTTGAAGCGGGGCCGACGCTCGCGGGCGCATTGCTGCAAGCGGGGCTGGTTGATGAGCTGATTGTTTACGTTGCACCTAAACTGTTAGGCAGCGACGCCCGAGGTTTATGTGTGTTGCCAGGGCTTGAGAAACTGGCCGATGCCCCCCAATTTAGTTTCAGCGAGATCCGCAAAGTTGGCCCGGATCTGTGTCTGCATTTATTACCGGTGTAAGGCGGCCTGAAATAGGTAAGCCGTACGCGAATTATTATGATAAAATCCGCCCCCCTCGGGGTAAGTCGAATCCCAAAAGGAAAAGTATGAACATTATCGAAGCTAACGTTGCTGCCCCGGACGCTCGCGTTGCCATCACCATTGCGCGTTTCAACAATTTCATCAATGACAGTCTGCTGGAAGGTGCGATTGACGCCCTGAAGCGTATTGGTCAGATGAAAGACGAAAACATTACCGTGGTGTGGGTTCCTGGTGCATACGAACTGCCGCTGGCAGCGGGCGCACTGGCGAAAACCGGTAAATACGACGCGGTTGTTGCGCTCGGTACCGTTATCCGTGGCGGTACTGCTCACTTTGAATACGTAGCCGGTGGCGCAAGCAATGGTCTGGCGCAGGTTGCGCACGACAGCGAAATCCCGGTTGCTTTTGGGGTTCTGACCACCGAAAGCATCGAACAAGCCATCGAACGTGCTGGCACAAAGGCCGGTAACAAGGGTGCAGAAGCTGCACTGACCGCGCTTGAAATGATCAATGTATTGAAAGCCATCAAGGCCTGATTTTTTTGTAAGGGGAATTCCGTGAAACCTGCTGCTCGTCGCCGCGCCCGTGAGTGTGCTGTCCAGGCGCTTTACTCCTGGCAGTTATCCAAAAACGACATCTCTGATGTTGAATACCAGTTCCTGGCGGAACAGGACGTGAAAGACGTCGACGTCGTGTACTTCCGTGAACTGCTGACCGGAGTGGCGACCAACAGCGCGTATCTCGACGGCCTGATGAAACCTTATCTGTCCCGTCTGCTGGAAGAGCTGGGTCAGGTCGAGAAAGCCGTTCTGCGCATTGCGCTGTTTGAACTGGCTAAGCGTGATGATGTGCCGTACAAAGTGGCCATCAACGAAGCTATCGAACTGGCGAAAACCTTCGGTGCCGAAGACAGCCATAAGTTCGTTAACGGCGTGCTGGATAAAGCCGCGCCGGCAATTCGTCCCCGCAAAAAGTAATCTTCAGGCCGAAGCACGCATATCTCTTGCAACTTCGGCCTTCTCTTTTCTCTGCTGAGGCATGACGTATGGCTTGCGGCGAATTCTCTCTGATTGCCCGTTATTTTGATCGCGTAAGAAGCTCCCGTCTTGATGTTGAAACCGGAATCGGTGACGACTGCGCACTACTCACTCTTCCTGAAAAACAGACGCTCGCCATCAGCACCGATACGCTGGTGTCAGGTATTCATTTCCTCCCGGATATCGATCCCGCTGATTTAGCCCGTAAGGCCCTGGCGGTGAATTTAAGCGATCTGGCGGCGATGGGAGCCGATCCTGCATGGTTAACGCTGGCGTTGACGTTGCCTTCTGTGGATGAAGCATGGCTGGAAGCCTTCAGCGACAGTCTGTTCGAGCAACTCAATTACTACGATATGCAGCTGATTGGTGGTGACACCACCAAAGGGCCGCTGTCGATGACGCTGGGCATTCACGGTTTTGTGCCGGATGGTCGGGCGTTGAAACGTTCTGGTGCAAAACCGGGCGACTGGATATATGTCACCGGTACGCCGGGCGACAGCGCCGCCGGACTCGCCATTTTGCAGGACCGTTTGCAAGTGGATAACGCCGAAGATGCCGCGTATTTGGTTAAGCGTCATCTTAATCCAACGCCACGTATTCTGACCGGCCAGGCGCTGCGTAATCTGGCTCATTCGGCTATCGATCTGTCCGATGGGCTGATCTCCGATCTGGGGCATATCCTTAAAGCCAGCGAATGCGGCGCGCGTATCGACCTTGATCTGCTCCCAATGTCCGAGGCGATGAAACGCCATGTTGAGCCTGATCAGGCCCTGCGTTGGGCGCTCTCCGGTGGCGAAGATTACGAACTCTGTTTCACCGTGCCAGAACTCAATCGCGGCGCGCTGGATGTGGCGCTGGGCAATTTCGGCATCGGCTTCACCTGTATCGGGCAAATCAGCGCTGATATCGAAGGACTGCATTTTCAGCGTGACGGTAAACCGGTGACGCTCGACTGGAAGGGGTACGATCATTTTGCGTAGCAAAGACGTAGCAAAAAGCCGGCTGAGTATGCTCAATCCGTGGCATCTGTTGGCGACCGGATTTGGCAGCGGCCTCAGCCCGATTATGCCGGGTACAGCAGGCTCTATCGCAGCGATCCCGTTTTGGTATCTGCTGACTCTCCTGCCATGGCAGCTTTATTCGCTGGTGGTGATGGTGAGCATCAGCATCGGTGTGTACATCTGCCACCGCACCGCAAAAGATATGGGCGTACACGATCACGGCAGCATCGTCTGGGACGAGTTTGTCGGGATGTGGATTACGCTGATGGCGCTGCCGACTAACGACTGGCAGTGGGTGGTTGCCGGGTTCGTCATCTTCCGTATTTTCGATATCTGGAAACCGTGGCCGATCCGCTGGTTTGACCGCAACGTGCATGGCGGAATGGGGATTATGGTCGATGATATTATCGCTGGGGTGATTTCCGCAGGGTTGCTGTATCTGGTTGGCCATCACTGGCCGATGGGGATCATCTGACGGTTATATTTGCCCGGCGGCGCTGCGCTTGCGCGGGCCTACATGATTGAACCGTAGGCCCGATAAGCGTAGCGCCATCGGGCAGTGTGTTTTACTTAAATCCCACCACAGGATGCGGCTGATACGGCGTTTCCAGCTCGGCAATCTGCTCCGGTTTCAGCGTGATATCTACCGCATTCAGCAATTCATCCAGCTGTTCTTCGCGCGATGTGCCGATAATCGGTGCCGCCACGCCAGGTTTGCTTAACAGCCATGCCAGCGCGACTTGCGCACGCGTGACATCCAGTTCTTCGGCAATCTTCGCCAGTCGTTCTGCAATTTGCGCATCGTTCTCTTCGGTGGTGCTGTAGAGCGTTTTACCGAATTCGTCGGACACTACACGCGCGGTGGTTTCCCCCCACGGACGCGTCAAACGACCGCGCGCCAGTGGACTCCACGGAATGACTGCCACGCCTTCCTGATAGCACAGCGGCAGCATCTCACGCTCTTCTTCACGATAAATCAGATTATAGTGATCCTGCATGGTGACAAAACGCGCCCAGCCGTTCTGCTTTTGCAGTTCCAGCGCCTGAGCAAACTGCGAGGCATGCATCGACGACGCGCCGATATAACGCACTTTCCCGGCTTTCACCCCCTCGTTCAGCGCTTCCAGCGTTTCTTCGATTGGCGTGTTGTAATCCCAGCGGTGGATTTGCAGCAGGTCGACGTATTCCATGCCGAGGCGCTTCAGGCTGTCGTCAATGGAACGCAGAATTTGTGCGCGGGAAAGGCCTTGCGGTAAATCGCCCGTTTGATGATAAACCTTAGTGGCAACCACGACGTCTTCACGGCGGGCGAAATCACGCAGCGCACGGCCAACAATTTCTTCGCTGCTGCCGTCAGAATAGCTGTTGGCGGTATCGAAGAAATTAATGCCGCCTTCAAGGGCGTGCTTGATAATCGGACGGCTGCTCTCTTCCGGCAAGGTCCAGGCGTGATTACCGCGATCGGGCTCGCCAAAGGTCATGCAGCCAAGACACAGTCGGGAGACGTTAAGGTCGGTCGTTCCTAATTTATTGTATTGCATGCTTCCACTCCTGCGATGAACATAATAGTAAGCATAGCAGGAGCGGAAAGGGGGAGGGATCAGGCCAGCCAGGCCGTGATTTTCGCTTCAATTCCGGCGGCGTCGAGGCCAATATCAGCCCGCGCTTCTTCCTGCGTTCCCTGCGGAATAAAGAAGTCCGGCAGGCCAAGATTCAGGACCGGCACCGGTTTGCGGTGCGCCATCAGCACTTCATTCACGCCGCTGCCCGCGCCGCCCATAATGGCGTTCTCTTCCAGCGTGACCAACACCTCGTGGCGTGTGGCCATGTCCAGAATCAGCGTTTCATCGAGCGGTTTCACAAAACGCATATCCACCAGCGTCGCGTTGAGTTTTTCCGCCACAATTTCGGCGTCTGCCAGCAACGTACCAAAGTTCAGGATCGCGATTTTCTCGCCCTGACGCTTCACGATGCCTTTGCCGAGAGGCAGTTTTTCCAGTGGGGCCAGCTCAACGCCGGTGCCGCTTCCGCGCGGATAACGCACGGCGCTTGGGCCATCGTTGTAGTGATAACCGGTAAACAGCATCTGACGACATTCGTTTTCGTCGCTCGGGGTCATAATGACCATTTCCGGGATGCAGCGCAGATACGAGAGATCAAACGCACCCTGATGGGTTTGCCCGTCTGCGCCAACGATGCCCGCACGGTCAATGGCAAACAGCACCGGCAGTTTCTGGATGGCAACGTCGTGAATCACCTGATCGTAGGCGCGTTGCAGGAAGGTCGAATAAATCGCGACCACCGGCTTGTAGCCGCCAATCGCCAGACCGGCCGCGAAGGTGACCGCATGCTGTTCGGCAATGGCGACGTCAAAGTACTGGTCCGGGAATTTTTTGGAAAACTCGACCATGCCTGAGCCTTCACGCATCGCCGGGGTGATCGCCATCAGCTTGTTGTCTTTCGCTGCGGTTTCACACAGCCAGTCGCCGAAGATCTTCGAATAACCCGGCAGCCCGCCGCTGCTTTTTGGCAGCACGCCGCTGGTGTGATCGAATTTTGGCACCGCGTGGAAGGTGATCGGATCTTTTTCCGCAGGCTCATAGCCACGACCTTTTTTGGTCATGATATGCAGGAACTGCGGGCCTTTCAGATCACGCATGTTTTTCAGCGTATTCACCAGCCCCAGTACATCGTGACCATCGACCGGGCCGATGTAATTAAAGCCAAGCTCTTCGAACAGCGTGCCGGGAACTACCATGCCTTTGATGTGTTCTTCGGTACGTTTGAGCAGTTCTTTGATTGGCGGCACGCCAGAGAAGACTTTCTTGCCGCCTTCACGCAGCGAAGAGTAAAGCTTGCCGGAAAGCAGCTGCGCCAGATGATTGTTCAGCGCGCCGACGTTCTCGGAAATCGACATCTCGTTGTCGTTGAGGATAACCAGCATGTCGGGCTTGATGTCGCCCGCGTGGTTCATCGCCTCAAAGGCCATACCTGCGGTGATTGCGCCATCGCCAATCACGCAAACGGTGCGGCGCTGTTTGGCTTCTTTCTCTGCCGCTACCGCGATACCGATCCCGGCTGAAATAGAAGTAGATGAGTGACCGACGCTTAACACGTCAAACTCACTTTCGCCGCGCCACGGGAACGGATGCAATCCGCCTTTCTGGCGAATCGTACCGATACGATCGCGGCGACCGGTCAGAATTTTGTGTGGATAAGCCTGATGGCCCACGTCCCAGACCAATTGATCGAAGGGCGTGTTGTAGACGTAATGCAGCGCCACGGTGAGTTCCACCGTGCCAAGCCCGGAGGCAAAGTGTCCGCTGGAGCGGCTCACGCTGTCGAGCAGGTAGCGACGCAGTTCGTCGCTGAGCTTCGGCAGGCTCTCTTTCGGCAACAGACGCAATTCCTGAGTGGATTCCACCAGTGCCAGCGTCGGGTATTTGGCTATATCAAAACTCATCAGAGACTCATCGTGTTCCCCGTCATACCTCAGGCTGCAGATGCGTTGGCTTCCTTGCTCACCTCAGTCACTTACTGGAGTAAGCTCCTGAGGAGTCACTGCATTGCCGCTTTTCTGCAACCTGAATTATTTAGAGGATATTGTCTAGTTATTGCGCTGAATTATGTAATTCGCTAGCGCTTCCAGTGCCGTGGTGTCCAGAGACTGCGCGGCCAGTACTGTTAATGACTGGCGGGCGTCTGCAATGAGGTCACGGGCTTTACTTTGGGCTTGCTCAAGACCCAGCAGGGCAGGATAGGTGCTTTTGCCAAGTTGCTGATCGGCACCCTGGCGTTTGCCAAGGGTCGCAGTATCCCCTACCACATCCAGAATGTCATCCTGCACCTGGAATGCGAGGCCGATGCTCTCGGCGTATTTGTCCAGCACCGGCAACGCGGCTAAGCCTTTTTCGCCAGCGCTCAATGCACCCAGGCGAACGGCTGAGCGGATTAACGCCCCGGTTTTGTGGCGATGAATACGTTCAAGGGCGGCCAAATCAACCTGTTTACCTTCGGCGTCCAAATCCAGCGCCTGACCGCCGCACATGCCTGCTACACCGCTGGCTTGCGCCAGTTCGGAGACCATTGCCAGGCGGAAACGATCGGCCACCTCTGGCATGGGTGCATCACTGAGTATAGAAAATGCCAGCGTTTGTAACGCATCACCCGCCAGAATCGCGTTGGCTTCGCCGTATTTGATATGACACGTCGGCTGACCACGACGCAGATCGTCGTCGTCCATCGCGGGCAGATCGTCATGGATCAGCGAATAAGCATGAATGCATTCAACCGCCGCAGCGGGCGCATCCAGCGTGGAAAGACTGACGTTGAACATGCCGCCGGTGGCATACACCAAAAATGGGCGCAGACGCTTACCGCCTAAGAGTGCCCCATAATGCATGGCTTCAACCAGCGGAGTGTTCTGAAAGGGCTGCGGGGCAATAAACTGACGCAGCGCTTCGTTGGCTCGTACAACGCAAGCCTGTAACTGTTGCGAGAAATCCATTGTTTACTCGGCGTCCGGCGTGAAAGGCGTCAGCGGGGCTTCGCCGTTATCGGCCAGCAGGATTTGTACCCGCTGCTCGGCCTGTTGCAGCTTCACCTGACCTTGACGGGCCAGTTGAACGCCGCGCTCAAACTCATTCAGCGCGTCTTCCAGCGGCAAGTCACCGTTTTCGAGGCGGGACACAATTTGCTCAAGTTCAGTCAGTGCGCTTTCAAATGTGGCTGGCGCTTCATTTTTCTTTGGCATAGTGAATGTTGACTCTCAATATTTTCAGCCCCGTCATGGTAACGGACTTAGGGCAATTATCAAATAACGCGCAATGTGCACAGGAGCCGCGCGATGGTGGTATACTTGCGCACCTGGATGCAGCCGCGGGTATGGGCTGCTGTACTATTTTCCATTACAAGCCTTTGCGGGCTTGCCAACGAACCATTGCCGCCATGAAGTTTATCATTAAATTGTTCCCGGAAATCACCATCAAAAGCCAATCTGTGCGTTTGCGCTTTATAAAAATTCTGACCGGGAATATTCGTAACGTTCTGAAGCACTACGACGACGAGACGCTTGCCGTTGTGCGTCACTGGGATCACATCGAAGTTCGCTCCAAAGATGAGAATCAGCGTCCGGTTATCCGCGATGCGCTGACCCGTATTCCCGGTATCCACCACATTCTGGAAGTGGAAGATGTCCCTTTCACGTCGATGCATGACATTTTCGAGCAGACGCTGCCGCTGTGGCGCGAAAAGCTGGAAGGTAAATCGTTCTGCGTGCGCGTGAAGCGTCGTGGTAAACACGATTTTACCTCCATTGACGTCGAGCGTTACGTGGGCGGTGGGCTGAATCAGCACATTGAAACGGCGCGCGTGAAGCTGACGCACCCGGATATCACGGTCCTGCTGGAGATCGAAAACGATCGTCTGTTGCTGGTAAAAGGCCGCTATGAAGGTATTGGCGGTTTCCCCATCGGCACGCAGGAAGACGTGCTGTCGCTGATTTCTGGCGGTTTTGACTCCGGCGTTTCCAGCTACATGCTGATCCGTCGCGGCTGTCGTGTGCATTACTGTTTCTTCAACCTTGGCGGCGCGGCGCATGAAATCGGCGTCCGTCAGGTGGCTCATTACCTGTGGAATCGCTTTGGTAGTTCGCATCGCGTGCGCTTTGTGGCGATCAACTTCGAACCAGTTGTGGGCGAAATCCTTGAGAAAGTCGACGACGGTCAAATGGGCGTGGTACTGAAACGCATGATGATACGTGCCGCTTCGCAAGTTGCCGAGCGTTACGGCGTTCAGGCGCTGGTGACCGGCGAAGCACTGGGTCAGGTCTCCAGCCAGACACTGACCAACCTGCGTTTGATCGACAATGTCTCGGATACGCTGATCCTGCGTCCGCTGATTTCTCACGATAAAGAGCACATCATCGATCTGGCGCGTGAAATCGGTACCGAAGATTTTGCCCGTACCATGCCGGAATACTGTGGCGTGATTTCGAAAAGCCCAACTGTGAAAGCGGTGAAGGCGAAAATCGAAGCGGAAGAGCAGAACTTTGATTTCGCGATCCTCGACAAAGTAGTGGCGGAAGCCAACAACGTTGATATTCGCGAAATTGCGCAGCAGACCCAACAGGAAGTGGTTGAAGTTGAAACCGTGACCGAGTTCAATGCCACGGACGTTATCCTCGATATTCGTTCCATTGAGGAGCAGGACGACAAACCGCTCAAGCTCGAAGGCGTGGAAGTGGCGTCGCTGCCGTTCTACAAACTGAGCACGCAGTTTGGCGATCTCGACCAAAGCAAAACCTACCTGCTGTGGTGCGACCGCGGTGTGATGAGTCGCTTGCAGGCGCTGTATCTGCGCGATCAGGGCTTCGCAAACGTGAAGGTTTATCGTCCTGAATAAACAGTAGCATCATGAAACTGCCGGGCGGCACACTGTTTGCCCGGCCTACAAGAGCGGCAGGAATTTGTCGTTTCTGTAGGCCTGATAAGCGAAGCGCCATCAGGTAGAAAAGCGCACGATCATCAGCGAGACAACGATGCAAAAGGTGCACAAATACATCGAGATTAAGGAACGCATAAAGGGCGATATCCTTAAGCAAATCTACAAAAAAGGTGAAAGCATTCCCTCCGAGCGCGAACTGGCTGGCCTTTACGGCGTGACCCGTGTGACGGTGCAAAAAGCGATGGATAACCTGGTGCAGGAAGGGTTTATCGAGCGCATTCACGGCAAAGGAATGTTTGTGCTGAAAAACAGCGCCACCAGTGTTTACCTTCTGAATAATGAAACCAGCGACAGCATTCTTGGTTTTTCCCGCGAGTTTCAGGGACGCGTTAAAGTTAGCAGCAAACTGCTGGCGTTCAATGTGATTCAGGCTGACGCAACCCTCGCACAGCATCTGGAAATCGCCACCGGCGATAATGTCTGGTTTATCCGCCGTATTCGTCTGCTCGACGGCAATCCAGTGCTGGTGGAAGACAGCAATATTCCGCAAAGCGTTATCGACACCATTCCAGAAAATATTCTCAAAGAAGCATCGTTGTACGGTTATATCGAAGCGTACACGGGGAAGAAAATCAAAGACGCCGACTCGATTATCGAAGCCGCGCTGTTTGATGATGAGCTTGCGCCGCTGCTGGATATTGCCAGCGGACAGCCAATGCTAAAAATTACCGAAGTGACCCGTCTTGCCGATAAAACGGCCTTTAACTACTCCATCAGTTACAACCGCGCCGACATTTTCCGGGTTAAAAACCTGCGAATCGAACGCTAGCAGGCGCAAAATTGCGCCTGCCAGGTTTCCGCTACAGCGCGCTTGCCGCCGCTTTGTCCACATACAAACTGGCCTGAGGCACGGTTTTCACCAGCGTCGAAGGAATATCGACGGTTGCAGGGTGATTCATCGTCTGCGCAATAATCGCTGCTTTCTTCTCACCGCTTGCCATTACCACGATATTCTTCGCCGCCAAAAGTGTTTTCAGACCGAGGGAAATCCCCTGTTTAACCTGACGAGGTGTGTCGAAATACTTCACTGAAACCGCCTGAGTGACGGCGTCCAAATCGACAACGTGGCAGGTATTTTCCAGCGAAACACCAGGCTCATTAAAGCCAATGTGTCCGTTCATGCCGATGCCCAGTACGACGCAGTCAATAGGCCCATACTGTTCAATGTAACGATCGACACGTTGGCATTCGGCTTTTGGGTCCGCAGTCAGGCCATCGAAAAAGCAGATTTGCTCATCGCGTAACGTTAATTTGTCGAAGAAATGATGCCAGACCATTTCGCGGCAACTGCCTTTATCCGCTTTACCGAGGCCCAGCCATTCATCCAGCCCGAGAAACTGGGTGAGCGAGAAATCCACTCGGCCCTGTTTTTGCGCATCAATCAGCGCGGCAAACACGCCCAGCGGGGAGTCACCGCCCGCGATGCAGATAAGCGCGTGCGGTTTCGTTTTCACGCAATCAATCACGTTTTGCGCGACCGCCTGACAGAGCTGCGGATAGTCCTGGGAAATATGAGTTTTCATGGCTGCTCCTTAGCTTTTTGAGTGATATTGCGGCAAATAGCGCTGATTCACTTCCAGATATTCATCGAGAATTTTCTCCGCGAGCGTCGCCGACGGGACCAGCGGGTTGATGGTCAACGCCATCAGCGCAGTGCTGTAATCGCCGGTCATCGCCGCTTCCACTGTCAGTTCTTCATAGGCTTTCACGCTCTGGATCAGACCGCGGATTTTGACAGGTAAACGACCGTAAGCCAGAGGATGCGCGCCATTGCGATCAATAACGGCGTTGGTTTCGAGCGTCACGTGATCCGGCAGATCCGGCGTCGCACCGTTGTTGACGGTGTTTACCACGTGGATCTCTTTCTTGTCGTTGTAAATCGAGCTGATTATCGAGCAGGCGGTATCGGAGTACCAGGCCCCGCCGCGCTTTTCCAGTTCTTTCGGTTTATGGGAAAGATGCGGATCCTGGTAAAGCTCAAAGAGACGGTGCTCAATCTCACGAGTTTGCTCGCCGCGTGTGCCTTTGGTGCTGGCATCTTTCAGCGCTGCGTCCACCATTTCGCGGGTCAGGAAGAAGTACTTTAAATAGGAAATAGGGTACATGTGCAGCGCTTTAGCGAAGCGTGAGGAAAAGCCAATATCCGGGATGTTTTTCAGTGAGTTGCTGGCGCTGCCCTGCGCGAGTTTCGCCATAAAATCATCGGTATAATCTTCGCCTTTAATGAAAATCTGATCGGCGAAAATCAGATGGTTTAGCCCCATAATTCGGGCATACACGTCCTTTTTTTCCACATCATAGGCTTTAGCGATGTCCATCAGCATGCTGTTGGCGCCGCTGCAAATACCGATACTTTTGATATTTGAATGGCGAGTAATCGCTTCGGTCACGATACCTGCCGGGTTGGTGAAGTTAATCAGCCACGCATCCGGGCAATATTTTTCCATATCGCGGCAGATATCCATCAACACCGGAATGGTGCGCTGGGCTTTCATAAAGCCGCCGGGGCCCGTGGTTTCCTGGCCAAGCACGCCGTATTTTAAGGGGATTTTTTCGTCATTAATGCGCGCGTCCAGGAAACCGACACGCAGTTGCGTCGTCACAAAATCAGCATCTTTCAGTGCTTCGGCGCGATCGAGCGTCAAATGAATATTCATCGGCACACCGGCCTCTTTGACCATCCGCTGCGCCAGCTTACCGACAATCTCCAGCTTCTCTTTGCCTTCTTCAATATCAAGCAGGTAGTAATCCGTGACCGGCAGCTCGGCGTAACGTTTGATAAAGCCGTCAATCAGTTCCGGGGTGTAGCTTGAGCCACCGCCAATGGTGACAATTTTGAGCTTTTTCATCAGAGTTCCTTTTTACAATGCAGAGTCAGTATTCAGAACGGATTCGTTTTCGTGAGTCTCTTCCTGACGCTCTTTTTCCCGTTGCTGGCGTTCCAGTAATTTGAAGAAAGGGAAGTAGATCGCGACAGAAATGACGACGGTACAGATGGACCAAATTACCGCCGGAATATTGCCGCCCGTCACAAACCAAGCCGCGAGAATCGGTGGCATGGTCCACGGAATTTGCAGCACCGGGCGACCGATAATGTCGAAATACATCAGGCCATACGTCGAGATGCACAACAGCATCGGGGTCAGCGTGAAGGGGATCATTAACAGTGGGTTAAAGACGATGGGGCAGCCGAAAATCACCGGTTCATTGATACAAAATACGGCTGATGGCAGTGACAGTTTGCCGACCGATTTGTACATCTTGCTACGCGAACGCAGCATCGCCAGTACCAGCCCGAACGTAGCGCCCGTACCGCCGATACACATAAAGACGATGTAGAAGCCATCGGCGGTGATATGCGGGATGGGCTGGTGGTTTAAATAGGCCTGGGTGTTTTCAGCGATGTATTTCAGAAAGATAGGGCTGGTGATGCCGGACAGCACGTTGTCGCCGTGAATGCCGCAGCACCAGAGCAAGGAAATCAGAAATATCAGTACCAACATGCCTGGCAGGGAGCCGAGACCGCTGACCAAGGGGCTGAGGACCTGTGTGAAAAATTCATTGATATCAAAGCCGAGCATCACCCTGACAAACCACACCAGCGTAATCGCCACCGCCGCAGGCACCAGGCTTGCAAAAGATTGCGCTACCGCAGGTGGCACGCCCTCAGGCAGCTTAATGACGATTTCACGGCCAATAAACCAGCGAATAATGTGCACCGTCAGCACCGCAAGGATGATGGCAGAGAACAGGCCCGCCGCGCCGAGGTTATCCACGTTCAGCTGATATTTGTCGTTGAGTTGCGCGAGCAGGAACACGACCAGCGTGACGGCGCTACAGGTTATCGCGTTGAGTTTATATTCCTTCGCCAGGTTGTAGCTGATCCCGACCGCAGAAATGAGGCCTATTGCGCCAAAGGTGACGGCTACCGGGGCGCTGATTTTATCGGCCCACGGCCCTAGCCATTCGCTCCAACCGGGGATGGGCAGATTGGCGATGATCAAGAAAAGACTGCCGGTGATGGTAAACGGCAGCGTCAGGGCGATACCGTTACGCACTGCCACCAGAATTTTGTTTTCGCCTATCCGGATAAGGACAGGCACGACCTTGCTCTCAATCAACGTAATCACGGGCGACTCCTCACAATGAGGTTTTTATTCCTCCTGGTGGGTGAAGTCAGGAGAGTTTATTTAACTGGTATAGTCCAGTCGGGGTTGAGTCTTCCACGCTTCCTGCTGACTGTCAATGCAACCCAAAACAGCATCATCAAGTTCTAACTAGATGAAATATTTATATTTATAGTGGGAAAGTTCCTGAGATGCATCAGTACTAAAAATGAGATCTGTGAGCGTTGGCACGTAATAGTGTTCCGTGTGGACGATCTTGATAAATTCTGAAAAAAACGGTTCCTGAATCCCACTCGTAAATCCTAATTCATTGTCTTTACGAGAATAACTGCCAGGAATATAACGTTATTGCCTCGCAGCAAGGTTGTGCGTGATAAACAAAAAAGTTTATATTTGAAAGGTGATGGAGATGAAGCAAAGGGAATTTCGCCAGTGGCTGGCCAGACAAGGCGCTTTGTTCGTCGACGGTACAAACCATCTCAAAATTTACTTGGCTGGACGCCAGTCGGTGATGCCCAGGCATCCAGGGAAAGAACTGAACGAAAAATTGCGTAAGGCAATTATGAAGCAACTCAATCTGTGCGAGGAATAAAAATGAAATACAGAGTGGTGATTGAGAAAGATGAGATTGAAGGTGGATGGTTTGCTTCATTTCCGCAAATTCCTGAGGCGCTGACCTGTGGTGATACGCGCGAAGAAGCTTTAATGATGGCGGCTGATGCGCTGGTGACCGCGCTGGATTTTTATTTTGAAGACGAACGGTCGATCCCGATCCCTCCAGTGTTAAATGCACATGACGATTATATCCAACTGCCTGCCAGCGTAACGGCAAAAGTGCTGTTGCTGAACGCGATGCTAAAGAGCGGAACCAGTCAGGCGGAACTGGCGCGTAAATTAAGTACCCGCCCGCAGGAAGTGACCCGTATCGTCAAATTGGATCACTCAACCAAAATTGACACCATCGCTGATGCTTTGTCCGCGTTGGGTTTGCAGCTGGTGCTTTCCGTGGTGAAAGGGCCATAGTTGGCCCTTAGTATTACTCGTAATAATTGTAAATGCCTGCGGGTATCACCAGCTGAGAAGCGACCTCATAGGCTTTTTCGCGGCTGACCAGCAGGTCGATAATTTTTAAAGCAAAATCGATGCTGGTGCCAGGGCCCTGGCTGGTGAGCAGATTTACTCGCGGATCCCAGACTACGCGTTTGTCCTGCCATTGATCTTTTGGAATGGTGTCTTTCAATGCAGGGAACCCGGTCATATTGCCGATAGGGAAAATGTCGTGTGGGGCCAGTACCGTTCCCGCTGCGGCGCAAATTGTGGCAACGATACGCCCGGAACGGTGAAACTGTTTTACCGTTTCCACCAACAGGGGACTATCACGGAAACATTCAGCGCCTTTCAAACCGCCAGGCAGAATGATGATGTCGAAATCGCCGTCGGCGACGTGCACCAGCGGAGCGTCAGCCAGCAGTTTCACACCGCGTGAACAGGTGATAACTAACTCGCCATCGCTGGCGACACTGGCGGTGGTCACCGTGATCCCGCCGCGAACCAGCAGATCGATGGTGGTCACCGCTTCCATCTCTTCACTCCCAGGGGCGAGACAAACCAGCGCTGATGCGCTCATACGTATTCTCCTTACGTTTAATTTGTTCAAACAGGCGGGCATTTTCTGGCACCGCGATCCCGTGCGCACGGGCGCGTTTGAGCAGATAGCCGCTGATATAATCAATTTCAGTCTGGCGCTGGGCACGAATGTCCTGAAGCATTGAGGAAATATTACAGGCGGTGCTGTCGATGACCTGCCAGATATAAGCCAACAGGTCTTCCGGGCTGGAATGATGACCTTCACGCTGCATCACGGCGGCGACTTCTGCACTCACAAGAGCCACTTTTTCAGGATAGTTACGTAGCTGTCCGTTTGGACAATCATAAAGCGCGGTGAGCGGGTTTATCACGCAGTTGACCGCCAGTTTGCGCCAGCTGGCGTTACCGATATCGTTATGCCATGCGACGTCCGGCAGCGCGGCATGCAACGTATCGGCAAGGAAACTGTATTCCTGCGCCATGATATTGGCGGGACCAATATGGGTCATTCCATTGGCCGAATGAATAATCAGGTTGCCATCACGGCGGGCGGCCTGAGTCGTCATGCCGAGCAGCAACGGCTGTTTCAAGACATGTAATTCGTCCCGCGTTCCCATGCCGTTATGCATAAGCAGAATCGGGCAACGGGAGGGCAACATGCTGGCCAGATTTTTTACTGCCGTTGAAACCTGCCAGGCTTTCAACGTGACCAGCAATAAATCGCTGTTGGCGAGAAAATCGGGATCGTTGGCGGTGAACAGTTCGTTGAAAACACTGCCATCAATTTCTTGCAGATTCACACTGCACCAGGGGGCGGGCACGCGTAGCCAGCCCTGAACTTCATGGCCTTGCCGGTACAGCGCAGACAGCCATAATTGTCCAAGGGCGCCGCATCCGAGCACGGTAATCTTCATCGTTCCTCCTCACCTGCTGCGTGATCAGGCGTTATGTTACTATTATAGCGCCGACGGCACGTCCGCAGTCACGGGATAACAGGTTGTGTTCTCTGACGTTGCGGGTATTATGCAACGCAACAAAAAGAGAGGGAGAATAAAACATGCCATCTTTCGATATTGTCTCTGAAGTTGATCTTCAGGAAGCCAAAAACGCGGTCGATAATGCGGCCCGTGAAGTGGAGTCGCGTTTCGACTTCCGTGGTGTAGAAGCCTCTATTGAGCTGAACGAAAAGAACCAGAGCATTAAGGTACTGAGCGAGTCCGATTTCCAGGTGAATCAGCTGCTCGATATTCTACGCGCCAAGCTGCTCAAGCGCGGCATTGAGGGAAGTTCCATCGAAGTGCCGGAAGAGTTTGTCCACAGTGGCAAAACCTGGTTCGTCGAAGGGAAACTGAAAACCGGTATTGAAAGTACCGTGCAGAAGAAACTGGTTAAGCTGATTAAAGACAGCAAACTGAAAGTGCAGGCGCAGATTCAGGGCGAAGAGATTCGTATCACCGGTAAATCTCGCGATGATTTGCAGGCTGTCATGGCGCTGGTACGCGGTGGCGATCTGGGGCAGCCTTTCCAGTTCAAAAACTTCCGCGATTAATAAAAAAACCACCTTTGCCAGGTGGTTTTCAGAAGCAGCCGAAAGCGGGATTTTCCCGCTTTTTTTACGCCGGTAACATCGCTTGTTCAACCTCAAAGCGGTTCGTCACTTTGCTGTCGATTTTCACATAGGCAGAGCGTTCAGCGGCAATCACCAACACTTCTTTCACGCCGTCTTTTGCCAGCAGGCGCGCTTTCAGATTTTCATCCGCTTCAACATCGTCCGGAATAGTGACGCGAAGGCTGCTAACGTAAGCCGGTTCTTGCATGGTCATCGCGACCAACAGCCAGACGGTTGCCAGTAATGCGCCCATCAAAAATACGGTTTGAGAATCGAAATACCCGTCAAGCCAACCCCCCAGTGAGCCGCCGATGGCGACCCCGAGAAACTGGCTGGTGGAGTAAATGCCCATCGCCGTGCCTTTGTAGCCCGCCGGGGATTCCTTGCTGATAAGCGACGGCAGCAACGCTTCCATCAGGTTAAAGGCAAGGAAGAACAGCTGTACGCCTGCCACTAACTCCCAGAAGTACGCGCCGGAACCCCAAAGCACGATTTCGGCCACCAAAATGATGACGATGCACACCTGAAACACCTGCTTCATGCGGCGTTTCACTTCGGCGTAGATAATGAATGGCACGACGGAAACAAACGAAATGACCATCGTCACCAGATAGATTTTCCAGTGTTCCGCCGCCGGGAAACCTGCAGCTTCCAGTTGGCCGGGCAGGGCAACAAACGTCGACATCAACAGAATATGCAAACACATGATGCCGAAATTAAGCTTCAGCAACTTCGGCTCCATCAGCACTTTGCTGAAGCAGCCTTTCACCATCCCGGATTCACGGTTGAGCACGTGATTGTCGCTATTTGGAACCACCCAAATCGTTAGCAAAATGCCGAGCGTCGCCAGGCCGGAGATCATCCAGAACAGCGCGTGCAGGCCAAGTTTATGCGTGACGATAGGGCCGAGCACCATCGCGATGGCAAAAGTGACGCCAAAACTCACGCCGATAAAGGCCATCGCTTTGGTACGGTTTTGCTCACGGGTGAGGTCGGACAACAGCGCCATCACGGCGGCGGCAATCGCCCCGGAGCCTTGTAACGCGCGACCGAGAATAATGCCCCAGATGGAATCTGAAAGTGCGGCGATGACGCTGCCGAGCACAAAAATCAGTAATCCGCCGACAATCAGCGGTTTTCGGCCAATACGGTCTGAAAGCAGTCCAAATGGAATCTGAAATATTGCCTGCGCCAGTCCATAAATACCGATAGCAAAACCAATCAGCGCTTCGCTGGCACCTTGTAACGCCATGCCGTAAGTGGTCAGAACGGGGAGAACCATAAACATGCCGAGCATGCGCAGGGAGAATACGGTCCCTAAACCCCAGGTCGCGCGCAATTCGCCTGGCGTCATCTTAAAATCGTTCATTTCAACCTCGGGTTAAAAGCAGCGCTTAGTGTAAGGCCAGGGGAGGGCAGGGTAAACAAGCGGTTGTTTAACAAATATTACATCGCGATGCATTGATAATACGAATAAAAAAGGGTGCGGAAGCACCCTTTTATCGCGGTGGCGTTCCTTATTTTATCTCAGGTCAGGAAAATGCCGCCTACGATAAGATCAGGAAAATCAATTTATTGATTTTCGGCTGCTAAACAAAAAGAAGGAAAAACCACGTTTTTTCCTTCTTTTTCATACAACAAAGGGTGCCGAAGCACCCTTTTATCGTTCAGACGTGACTTACCAGACGTAAGCCAGCATGTGGTGAGAATCTGGCACCATAAAATCAACTGACATCATCACCGACAGCGAGGTGATGGCAACGATAGAGAACACGAACAGCTTACGCGCCCAGACTCTGTCATCGGCCACTTTGTACCCGCGCAGCGCCATCCCGAGCCACCAGACGCTAACGGCAGCGGCGACGATCAGGTATTTATAACCTGCGTAGCCGCCAAGCGTCAGCATCAGCGTTGCGACAGCAAAAGCGATGATGTAGAGCGTGATGTGGTTTTTGGCAACGGAAATTCCCTTTACAACCGGCAGTACCGGAATGTTTGCCGCCTGATAATCCTTAAAGCGGAAAATCGCGATGGCATAGGAATGCGGCATCTGCCACAGGCTGAAAATCGCCAGCAGAATAGCCGCGCCGCTGTCAAAGTTGCCGGTTACGGCGCAGTAGCCAATCACCGGCGGCGCTGCACCGGAGAGTGAGCCAATCAGCGTTCCGTAGACGGAATGGCGCTTCATATACAGGCTATAAACGCCCACATATACCACGAAGCCCATCACGCCAAGCCAGCAGGCCAGCGGGTTAGCGCCGAACCACAGGAGCATAAAGCCAGCAATACCCAACAAAGTGGCATACACCAGCGAAACGTTCGCAGAAATCAGGCCTTTGACCAGCACCCGATTTTTGGTTCGTTCCATCTTCTTGTCGATATCCCTGTCGATGTAGTTGTTAAACACACAACCGGATGCCACGACCAGCGACACGCCAACCAGGGTATAAACAAACAGCGGGTAATCAATGTTGCCTTTGGAAGCCAACAGGAAACCGCCGATGACCGAGATCAGGTTACCGAAGATGATGCCGGGTTTTGTAACTTGCAGGTATTGCTTAAACATACTCGCCGCTCTTATCGAACCATCATGTTGTAGTTAAGGTTCCACATAATCCAGATTGAACCTATCACCACAATCGCAATGATTAGCACAGTAAAGACGAAGGCCGTCAAATTCCAACCTTCATCAGACTTGGAGTTCATGTGCAGGAAGCACACCAGATGCACCAGAATCTGTACTACCGCTGCTACCAGAACGCAGCCAATCAGGACTACGTGGGATGCAGAGCCGTTCATCACCATCAAGAACGGGATTAGCGTCAGGATGACTGACAGGACAAAGCCTGTCATGTAGGTTTTTACGCTACCATGGGAAGCGCCGTGATCGGTTGAATGACTCATTACATCGCCCCCATCAGATAGACTACAGAGAACACACAGATCCACACCACATCCAGGAAGTGCCAGAACAGACTCAGGCACAGGATACGGGTGCGGTTGGTAGGGGTCAGGCCGCGACGGTTAATCTGGAACATCAGAACTGCCATCCAGATAAGACCAGACGTTACGTGCAGACCGTGGGTACCAACCAGCGCGAAGAACGCGGACAGGAAGCCACTGCGATCTGGACCCATACCTTCCATGATCAGGTGATGGAATTCATAGATTTCCATCCCGATGAATCCAGCACCGAACAGCCAGGTCAGCGCGAGCCAGGAAATAACCTGGCTCTTGTTGTTCTTATACATGGCGATAGCCGCCATGCCATAAGTGATGGAGCTGAACAACAGCAGGGCGGTTTCAACCAGAACGAACGGCAGTTCGAAAATGTCTTTACCTGCCGGGCCACCGGCGGTGTTGTTAACCAACACCGCGTAGGTCGCGAACAGAATAGAGAACAGAATGCAGTCGCTCATCAGGTAGATCCAGAAGCCGAAGACTTTCATCGGCCCTGCATCGTGGTGCCCGTGTTCGTGCGCATGGGCTTGCGCGTTAGTCAGAGTATCAGTTGCCATTTTTCAGCCCTGCCTTAGTGACGTCATCGAAATGCTGATTTTCCAGTTTTTCGATTTCTGCAACAGGCACGTAGTAATCCACGTCCTCGTCGAAGCTTTTAACAATCCAGCTGATAACGATGCCAAGGAAACCAACAATCGCCATCCACCAGATATGCCAGATCATGGCAAAACCGAAGATCGTCGCGAAAGCAGCAATCACGATGCCTGCACCGCTGTTTTTCGGCATATGGATTTCTTCATAGCCAGCGGGTTTCTTGTACGCTTCGCCTTTCTCTTTCATTTCCCAGAACGCGTCACGCTCATGAATGTGCGGCACGTGGGCAAAATTATAGAACGGCGCAGGAGAAGAAGTAGACCACTCCAGCGTACGGCCACCCCATGGGTCACCGGTCAGATCACGGTTCTGCTCGCGGTCGCGAATAGACACGTAGTACTGAATCAGCTGACACGCGATACCGCAGGCAATCAGCGCAGCACCGCACGCAGCCACAACCAGCATTGGATGGAACTGCGGGTCAATCTGTTGGCTCAGGCGACGGGTCATACCCATAAAGCCCAGCACGTACAGTGGCATAAATGCGACGAAGAAGCCGATTATCCAGAACCAGAATGCGCGGATGCCCCAGGTTTCGTTCAGCGTGAAGCCGAACGCTTTTGGCCACCAGTAGGTAATCCCTGCGAAGCAACCGAACACCACACCACCGATAATCACGTTATGGAAGTGGGCAATCAGGAACAGGCTGTTGTGCAGCACGAAGTCCGCGCCCGGTACCGCCAGCAGAACACCGGTCATACCGCCGACCGAGAAGGTCACGATAAAGCCGATAGTCCACAGCATCGCGGAATGGAACACGATACGACCCTGGTACATGGTGAACAGCCAGTTGAAGATCTTAACCCCAGTAGGGATTGCGATAATCATGGTGGCAATACCGAAGAAGGCGTTTACGTTCGCGCCAGCACCCATCGTGAAGAAGTGGTGCAGCCAAACAATGAACGACAGAACGGTAATACACACGGTTGCCCACACCAGAGAGGTGTAACCAAACAGACGCTTGCGCGAGAAGGTTGCAGCCACTTCGGAGAACACGCCGAACACCGGCAGAACCAGGATATACACTTCCGGATGGCCCCAGGCCCAGATCAGGTTGATGTACATCATCATGTTGCCGCCCATTTCGTTAGTGAAGAAATGGGTACCCAGATAGCGGTCGAGGGTCAGCAATGCGATGGTGACGGTCAGGATCGGGAATGAAGCAATAATCAGGACGTTTGCGCACAGAGAAGCCCAGGTAAATACCGGCATCTTGAACATGGTCATGCCAGGCGCACGCATCTTGATAATGGTCACAAAGAAGTTAATACCGGTCAGCGTAGTACCAATACCGGAGAGCTGAAGCGCCCAAATCCAGTAATCGACCCCGACGCCGGGACTGTACTCAATGCCTGACAGCGGCGGATAAGCCAGCCAGCCGGTCTGCGCGAATTCGCCCACACCCAGTGACAGGTTAACCAGGATAACGCCGACAACGGTAAACCAGAAGCTGAGGTTGTTCAGGAACGGGAACGCAACGTCGCGTGCACCGATCTGTAAAGGAACAACCACGTTCATCAGGCCGATAACCAGCGGCATCGCCACGAAGAAGATCATGATAACGCCGTGGGCGGTAAAGATCTGATCGTAGTGATGAGGAGGCAGGAAGCCTGCTTCCCCCGCAGAGGCCAGGACCTGTTGGCTACGCATCATGACCGCATCAGCAAAGCCGCGAATCAGCATGACAATACCGACGATGCAGTACATCACGCCCAGTTTTTTGTGGTCGACCGAAGTCAGCCACTCTTTCCACAGATAGGTCCACTTACCGAAGTAAGTGATCAGGCCCAGTAAGGCCGCCCCACCGATGATAATGGCAGCCACCGTAACCACGATAATAGGTTCGTGGTAGGGCACTGCATCCAGTGTCAATTTTCCGAACATCGTTTCTTCCTCGGCCCCTTAATGAGCGGTTTCCGCATGACTCATGTCCATGCCTTCCATCCCTTCGTGTGAGGCGTGCTCACCGGCAGGTTGGCTCATGTCCATGTGACCGTGACCCATGTATTTGCTGATAACATCTTTAAACAAATCGGGTTTCACGTTGGAGAAGTACTCCACCTTGTTGTACTCGCTCGGTGCAGCCAGTTTCTCGTAGGCGGCCATGTCAGACATGGTGCTCTGAGACTGTTTCACCTTCGCGACCCACTGGTCAAACCCAGCGCGATCAGGTGTTGCAATGGCTTTGAACTTCATACCTGAGAAGCCCTGGCCACTGTAGCTGGCAGAGATACCGTCGTAGGTGCCTGCTTCGTTCGCGATCAGGTGCAGGTTAGTCTGCATACCGGCCATCGCGTAGATCTGGCTACCCAAACGCGGGATAAAGAACGAGTTCATCACGGAGTTGGAGGTGACTTTGAACTGAACCGGAACGTTCGCTGGGAAAGCGATTTCGTTGACGGTTGCAATGCCTTGCTCCGGGTAGATGAAGAACCATTTCCAGTCCATAGAAACGACTTCGATGGTAATCGGTTTTTCGTCATGAACCAGCGGTTTGCTAGGCTCAAGCGCGTGAGTGGTTTTCCATGTCAGCACGGCAAGGAACAGGATGATAAGGATAGGTACCGTCCAGACCACAGCTTCCACTTTATTGGAGTGTGACCAGTTAGGGCTATACTTCGCATCTTTGTTGCTCGCACGGTACTTCCAGGCGAAACCAACAGCCATCAAGATGGCGGGAATGACGACGATTAACATCAGGCCAAAAGCCGTCAGTATCAACGAACGTTGCTCCAGTCCAATCTGTCCTTTGGGGTCAAGTAGCGCAGAATCACAGCCGCTGAGTAATACAGTGCCTGCAATTAATGACAACCATCCCAAACTTTTATTGTATTTCCTGAGTCTCATGTAACGACCTCAATTCCACGGGATTTGGTGGCGTTTAAAGTGTGGGGGCATTTTACGGGAAGGTTACATTACTGTAAACATGATTGGAGAAGTGTCTTTCGGGTGTTACTGGGTTCTGCCGGGGCTGTCACAGATGTTGCTGGTTGTGTCTAAAATCCAGGCAGATAGCGCATCATGCCTGTTTTATAACAAAAAGTGGCATAATGAATGCGTTTGGCAGGCTGTGGGTATAACTAGCGCCAAAAGAACACGAATAATTAACAATCCAGCATCAATAATACGACATTGGGAAAGCAAAATAATAATCGAACTTTAGCTGAATCGGTTAAGGAAATATGTCGAAATTTAAAAAGCGTCAGTAATTTCCGAAATTAAATAGCGCACAAAATAACAATCGGAAAAAATGAATGAATTATTGCCGTTATAATTACTGAAAGTAACTACAACGACAAATGATGTTTATTTATTGTTCAGGTGAGATGCGTTTTCCGTAACGCTATCGCATCAAGCACGCCGCCCAAAACGATGCCAAAGAGGGCAATCAACGCGCCGATTTCCAGCAGGCCGGTCAGGAACGAGAAGGCCGTCAGATCTAACGCGTTCATGATAAGTAGCAGAAGCCAGACGCCGAGGATAAGGCACCCTATCGCGAGGATCCGCAACGCAACAGAATAAATCTGTGTGAATTCGGTTCGTGGCATAAAGCTTTCATTACGCCAGGTATATTCCAGCGTTTGCCGACAGAGTAGCAGCAGTAAAATACCGGGGATCGCGGCAAACACGGAAAACAGATAGAACGTCGGCCAGCCGTGCGCTTCTACAAACCAACCGGCAATCGGGCCAACATACACACGCCCCACTGCGGAAAGCGCCGACAGCAGGGCAAACTGTGTCGCGGAAAATGATTTGTTGCACAGCGTCATTAACAGCGCAACGAACGCCGAGGTGCCCATTCCACCGCACAAGTTCTCGAAGAAAACAGCCGCACCCATGCTGAGCATGTGTTTATCGGTAATTGACAGCAGCCAGTAGCCCGCGTTCGATGCGCCCTGCAAAATGCCGAAAATCAGCAAAGCGCGGAACAGCGATAAACGCTGCATCAGCACGCCGCCGTATAGTGCGCCGAGAATGGTGGCAAATAACCCGAGGGTTTTGTTCATCACGCCCACTTCGCCTGCATCAAACCCAACGCCACGTATCAGGAATGTGGTCGTCAGGCTCAGGGCAAACGCATCACCAAGCTTATAAAGGACAATCAGCAGCAGGATCAGCCAGGCATTGTTGCGACCAAAGAAATCTCGCAGCGGTTCGGCAACGGCCTGTTCCAGCGTTTTAGGCGCAGGAATAATGTCACTGGGTTCAGGGGCCAGCAATGTTGCGATGATACAGGGCACCATCAGCGCCGCCATCAACCAGTACATGGCCTGCCAGCCAAGCCATTGATCCGCCAGCCACAGCGCCAATCCGCCAGAAACCAGCATCGCCAAACGGTAGCCCAATACGCTGATGGCCGCGCCAGTCCCCCGTTCTTCTGGGGGAAGAATGTCAGTTTTCCAGGCATCGAAAACGATGTCTTGCGACGCAGAGCAGAAGGCGATGATAACCGCGAGCCCAGCCATCCAGCGTAACTGGCTAGACGGTTCAAGGAAGCCCATCGCTGCAATAGAGAGGAGTAACAGCACCTGAGTGGTCAACAACCATCCACGACGACGTCCTAAGAACGGCGGCGTGTAGCGATCCATCATCGGCGACCACAGGAATTTAAACACATAGGCCTGGCCGACAAGGGAGAAGAAACCGATAGTTTTGAGATCAATATTCTCGACGGTCATCCACGCCTGTAACGTACCGGACGTCAGTGCGAGAGGTAAACCGGAGGCGAAGCCGAGGATCAGCAGGATGGCTGATTTAGGTTGCTGGAAAAAGCGGAAATAATAATTAGGCATGGGTATAAATAACTGACCCGGCGTGAAGCCGGGTCAGAAAGACTTAATGAGCGTTCTGTTTAATGAAGTCGTGGACGCTGGTGTCCTGCGCCATATCGGAAATGGTATCCGTCAGCACGCTGTTAACTGCATTCGCAATATTCTGATTGTTCGCGGTGAAAGCACCTTCAACCTGATAGCTTGCACGGTAGTTTTTGTTCATCTTATTGCCGTTCTTCGCGGTCGCGATAATGGCGATGTCGGCTTTAGTGGCGATGTTGTAACGCACATTGCCCTGTGAGACATCTGCATACAGCTGGTTGACGATAATCTGCAAATCAACCGCGCCGCTTGGCCCAATCATATAGCCGCGTGCGGTCATTTGTTTCTCAAGCACTTCCTGCAGCAGGAAACGTAGATCGCGAGAAGCGGTCAGCGTGACAAGCTGGTTATCACGGGTGACTTTAGCCAGCGCCTGGTCCGGACGCTGATCCGCGCCGTTAATGCTGACAGTCACACCCATCAGGCTTGGATCCTGTGAAGGCAGGGTGATTTTCGGAGCTACATCAATGGTGGTTTGCGGCTTGGCACAACCGGCCAGCATAAACATCGCAACCAACGGGAAGAGGATTTTTTTTAACATGTTAAGACTCTCAGCGTTACAGTTGTTCAACGGGCGAAAAATTCCCGTCATCATAACATCGCCAACGACGAGGGGAAGTGGGCAACGCATGTAAATTCATCGTGTTGAGTGTTTTATGAGCGCAAGCCCGATTTCGTACTCTTTTTAGTGAGGATTTGTCGCGTACCGTCGGCAAAATTCATCCGTTCGACTGAGAAACACAGACGAAAGCTAAATTTTTGTTGTCTTCATGTAATGGAAACGGTAAAAGCGGCTAACATTTAAAGGGAAGGGCGGCATCTCAGCGTTGTCGGAGGAGTAAATTCATGATGATACGTGAACAGATAGAAGAAAAACTAAGGGCTGCGTTTGAACCCTTATTCCTCGAAGTGGTGGACGAAAGTTATCGCCACAATGTCCCGGCCGGTTCCGAAAGTCACTTTAAAGTGGTGCTGGTCAGCGATCGCTTTGCCGGAGAACGTTTTCTTAACCGTCATCGTATGATTTACGGCACGTTAACGACTGAATTATCCACAACCGTGCATGCTTTGGCGCTGCATACCTATACCGTGAAGGAGTGGGAAGGGTTGCAGGATACGGTGTTTGCTTCTCCGCCGTGTCGCGGTGCTGGCAGCATCGCGTAAAATTCACATTTGCAACAGCCTGAACTTTTCCAGTATGTTGCGTACAGATTAAATGAGAAACGGCCTGCGGGCCGTTTCATATTGCTGACAAAGAAGGAAAAAGCGTGGTTTTTCCTTCTTTGTGATTATCAGCGGAAAATCAATAAATTGATTTTGCTTGTTTTTCTGCTGATGCACTCTATCCGTTCAGCATCGGGATAGAGCGTTGTCATCATCTCAAACGGCCTGCGGGCCGTTTTGTTTTGTTTGAATTTTGAGCGAGCAACCCATTTTTTGAGTCAAAATTACCTCAAAAGTGTGAAAAATGGCGCACCGATGCGCCATTCCCGTTCTCGACTCACTACTGTGATGCCGCTATAATGCTGCGTCTTATTTTCGGAATGTCTTCGGGATGATTCTGGCAACAGGGATTGTACTTCTGCATTGAAGAGAACATCCCGGTGCTGCGAAGCCATCGATACGTGCTTCCAGAGTTGACCGAGCACTGTGATTTTTTTGAGGTAACAAGATGCAAGTTTCAGTTGAAACCACTCAGGGCCTTGGCCGCCGTGTAACGATTACTATCGCTGCTGACAGCATCGAAAACGCTGTAAAAAGCGAGCTGGTCAACGTAGCGAAAAAAGTTCGCATCGACGGTTTCCGTAAAGGGAAAGTACCGATGACCGTAGTTGCTCAGCGTTATGGCGCCTCTGTTCGCCAGGACGTACTGGGCGAGCTGATGAGCCGCAACTTCGTTGATGCGATCATCAAAGAGAAAATCAATCCAGCGGGCTCCCCGACCTACGTTCCGGGTGAGTACAAGGAAGGCGCAGACTTCACTTACTCTGTTGAGTTCGAAGTGTACCCAGAAGTTGAGCTTCAGGGTCTGGACGCCATCGAAGTTGAAAAACCGGTTGTTGATGTGACCGATACTGACGTTGACGGCATGCTGGACACTCTGCGTAAGCAGCAGGCGACCTGGAAAGATAAAGAAGGCGCAGTCGCCGATGAAGATCGCGTTACCGTTGACTTCTCCGGTTCTGTAGACGGCGAAGAATTCGAAGGCGGCAAAGCCACTGATTTCGTGCTGGCAATGGGCCAGGGTCGTATGATCCCAGGCTTTGAAGACGGTATCAAAGGCCACAAAGCGGGCGAAGAATTCACTATCGACGTGACCTTCCCGGAAGATTACCATGCTGAAAATCTGAAAGGTAAAGCAGCGAAATTCGCTATTACCCTGAAGAAAGTTGAAGAGCGTGAGCTGCCAGAACTGACTGCTGAATTCATCAAACGTTTCGGCGTTGACGATGGTTCCGTAGCGGGCCTGCGTGCTGAAGTGCGTAAAAACATGGAACGCGAGCTGAAAGGTGCAGTGAAAAACCGCATCAAGTCTCAGGCAATCGACGGTCTGGTTAACGCCAACGACATCGACGTGCCAGCAGCACTTATCGACAATGAAATCGACGTACTGCGCCAGCAGGCTGCACAGCGTTTTGGTGGCAACGCCAAACAAGCTATGGAGCTGCCACGTGAGCTGTTCGAAGAGCAAGCTAAACGCCGCGTTGTTGTTGGCCTGCTGCTGGGCGAAGTTATTCGCACCAACGAGCTGAAAGCTGACGAAGACCGCGTGAAAGGCCTGATCGAAGAGATGGCTTCTGCGTACGAAGATCCGAAAGAAGTAATTGAATTCTACAGCAAAAACAAAGAGCTGATGGAAAACATGCGCAACGTAGCTCTGGAAGAACAAGCGGTTGAAGCTGTTCTGAACAAAGCGAAAGTGTCTGAAAAAGCGACCTCTTTCAACGAACTGATGAACCAGCAGGCGTAATTAACGTCTTGTCGGTTTAAAGTTTGAGCGAAAAACCCGTTGCCTTTTGGTGACGGGTTTTTTATTGCATTATACCCGCCATACGTCAGATGACAGGCGAGTTAGCTGCCAGCTGACGTATTTCGAGTATATAAATGACGATACGTGCCAAAACAGCGTTTCGGTGTTAGCGTAACAGCAAAATATTGTTATGCTTGAAATAGGGCACTATCACCCCCATAAAAGGGGAAGCAGTAGATTGACTGGCTGATTCTCCGTCCGCAAGGTTACAATCAGTACAGCAGGTATTTTCACTTTTTATCCAGGAGACGGACATGTCATACAGTGGCGAACGAGATAACTTGGCACCCCATATGGCCCTGGTGCCAATGGTCATCGAACAGACCTCACGCGGTGAACGTTCTTTTGATATCTACTCCCGTCTGCTCAAGGAGCGCGTTATCTTTCTGACAGGCCAGGTGGAAGACCACATGGCGAACCTGATCGTAGCGCAGATGCTGTTTCTGGAAGCGGAAAACCCGGAAAAAGACATTTACCTGTATATCAACTCCCCAGGCGGTGTGATTACAGCAGGGATGTCAATTTACGACACCATGCAGTTCATCAAGCCTGATGTCAGCACCATTTGTATGGGGCAGGCGTGTTCAATGGGTGCATTCCTGTTGACTGCAGGGGCGAAGGGCAAGCGTTTCTGCCTGCCAAACTCCCGCGTAATGATTCACCAGCCGCTGGGCGGTTACCAGGGTCAGGCGACGGATATCGAAATCCACGCCAGAGAAATCCTGAAAGTTAAAGCGCGCATGAATGAACTTATGGCGCAACACACGGGTCAATCTCTTGAGCAGATTGAGCGCGACACCGAACGTGACCGCTTCCTCGCTGCTTCAGAAGCAGTCGAGTACGGTCTGGTCGATTCCGTTTTGACCCATCGTAAATAATGCCACTGCGTCGAGTGCCGCTATACTGTAGAGGGCGGCATTCCGTTAAGACTGGCATTTGCGTCGTCATGTGCGGCACAAAGAACTTAGAAAGAGGTTTGGACTCATGACAGATAAACGCAAAGATGGTTCAGGCAAACTGTTGTATTGCTCTTTTTGCGGCAAAAGCCAGCACGAAGTGCGTAAGCTGATCGCCGGGCCGTCCGTGTATATCTGCGACGAATGCGTTGACTTGTGTAACGACATCATTCGCGAAGAAATCAAAGAAGTAGCCCCGCATCGTGAACGTAGTGCATTGCCAACGCCGCATGAAATCCGCCATCACCTGGACGATTATGTTATCGGTCAGGAACGGGCGAAAAAAGTGTTGGCCGTCGCGGTATACAACCACTACAAACGTCTGCGTAATGGTGACACCAGCAACGGTGTTGAGCTTGGCAAAAGTAACATTCTGCTGATCGGCCCAACCGGTTCCGGCAAAACGCTGCTGGCGGAAACGCTCGCGCGTCTGCTGGATGTACCGTTTACCATGGCTGATGCGACCACGCTGACCGAAGCCGGTTACGTGGGTGAAGATGTGGAAAACATCATCCAGAAACTGTTGCAGAAATGCGATTACGACGTGCAGAAAGCACAGCGCGGCATCGTTTATATCGATGAAATCGACAAAATTTCCCGTAAATCGGATAACCCGTCGATCACCCGTGATGTGTCTGGCGAAGGCGTTCAGCAAGCACTGTTGAAACTCATCGAAGGCACCGTGGCTGCCGTTCCGCCGCAGGGTGGCCGTAAGCATCCGCAGCAGGAATTCCTGCAGGTTGATACGTCGAAGATCCTCTTTATCTGTGGCGGTGCGTTTGCTGGTCTGGATAAAGTGATTTCCCATCGTGTTGAAACCGGTTCTGGTATCGGTTTTAGTGCAACGGTGAAAGCAAAATCCGAAAAAGCCAACGAAGGTGAACTGCTGGAGCAGGTGGAGCCGGGCGATCTGATCAAATTTGGTCTTATCCCTGAATTCATCGGTCGTCTGCCCGTCGTGGCAACCCTCAACGAGCTGAGTGAAGAAGCGTTGATTCAGATCCTGAAAGAGCCAAAAAATGCCCTGACGAAGCAGTATCAGGCGCTGTTTGGCCTCGAAGGTGTTGATCTGGAATTCCGTGACGAAGCGCTGGATGCGATTGCCCGCAAAGCGATGGCCCGTAAAACCGGCGCCCGTGGTCTGCGTTCTATCGTTGAAGCGGCACTGCTCGATACCATGTACGATCTGCCTTCTATGGAAGACGTCGAAAAAGTGGTTATCGAAGAGTCGGTCATTGAAGGACAGGCTAAGCCACTGCTGATTTACGGAACGTCCGAAACTCAGCAGGCTTCTGGTGAATAATTAACCAATTCACTCAATCAGTTAGACAAAAGGGGGATATTTTATCCCCCTTTTACTTTTCCTGTATTCCTGCCGTTGAATGTGTGGGAAACATCCCCATATACTGGATTACATGTTAACGGTGGCGTGAAGCACAGTTACGCCATCGACTCTACCTGGCGGACATTAAACTAAGAGAGAGCTCTATGAATCCTGAGCGTTCTGAACGCATTGAAATCCCCGTATTGCCGCTGCGCGATGTGGTGGTTTATCCGCACATGGTCATTCCCTTATTTGTAGGGCGGGAAAAATCTATCCGTTGTCTGGAAGCGGCCATGGACCATGATAAAAAAATCATGTTGGTTGCTCAGAAAGACGCGTCAACGGATGAGCCGGGTGTAAACGATCTTTTCACCGTCGGGACCGTGGCCTCTATTTTGCAGATGCTGAAGCTGCCTGACGGTACTGTCAAAGTGCTGGTCGAGGGCTTGCAGCGTGCGCGTATTTCCGCGCTGTCTGACAACGGCGAGCATTTCTCGGCGAAGGCGGAGTACCTTGAGTCTCCGGCTATCGACGAGCGCGAGCAGGAAGTGCTGGTACGCACGGCCATTAGCCAATTTGAAGGCTATATCAAGCTCAACAAGAAAATCCCACCCGAAGTGTTGACGTCGCTGAACAGCATCGACGATCCGGCACGTCTGGCGGACACCATCGCTGCACATATGCCGTTGAAACTGACTGACAAACAGTCGGTGTTGGAAATGTCCGACATCAACGAGCGTCTGGAATACCTGATGGCGATGATGGAATCGGAAATCGATCTGCTGCAGGTTGAGAAACGCATTCGCAATCGCGTCAAAAAGCAGATGGAGAAATCCCAGCGCGAGTACTATCTGAACGAGCAAATGAAAGCCATTCAGAAAGAACTCGGCGAGATGGACGATACGCCAGACGAAAATGAAGCGCTGAAGCGTAAAATTGACGCCTCTAAAATGCCGAAAGAGGCAAAAGAGAAGGCTGAAGCTGAGTTGCAGAAGCTGAAAATGATGTCGCCAATGTCTGCGGAAGCAACCGTAGTGCGTGGCTACATTGACTGGATGGTGCAGGTCCCATGGACTGCGCGCAGCAAAGTCAAAAAAGATCTGCGTCAGGCGCAAGAGATCCTCGATACCGACCATTACGGTCTGGAACGCGTGAAAGATCGCATCCTTGAGTACCTCGCAGTCCAGAGCCGCGTGAACAAGCTCAAAGGGCCAATTCTGTGTCTGGTTGGGCCGCCGGGTGTGGGTAAAACTTCACTGGGCCAGTCGATCGCAAAAGCGACAGGCCGTAAGTATATCCGTATGGCGCTGGGTGGCGTGCGTGACGAAGCGGAAATTCGCGGACACCGTCGTACCTATATCGGTTCTATGCCGGGCAAACTTATCCAGAAAATGGCAAAAGTAGGCGTTAAAAACCCACTGTTCCTGCTGGATGAAATCGACAAAATGTCTTCCGACATGCGCGGTGACCCTGCGTCGGCTCTTCTGGAAGTCCTTGATCCAGAACAGAACGTAGCATTTAACGATCACTACCTGGAAGTCGATTACGACCTCAGCGATGTGATGTTTGTGGCAACGTCTAACTCCATGAACATTCCGGCTCCGCTGCTGGATCGTATGGAAGTGATTCGTTTGTCCGGCTACACCGAAGACGAAAAGCTGAACATCGCTAAACGTCATTTGTTGTCGAAGCAAATCGAGCGTAATGCGCTGAAAAAAGGTGAACTGTCCGTTGATGACAGCGCCATTATCGGCATCATTCGTTACTACACGCGTGAAGCGGGCGTGCGCAGTCTTGAGCGTGAAATATCTAAACTGTGCCGTAAGGCGGTTAAACAGCTGCTGCTGGACAAAACGCTCAAGCATATCGAGATCAACGGCGACAACCTGCACGATTATCTCGGCGTACAGCGCTTTGACTACGGTCGCGCAGACAACGAAAACCGTGTCGGTCAGGTGACTGGCCTGGCGTGGACAGAAGTGGGCGGCGACCTGCTGACCATTGAAACCGCCTGTGTGCCAGGTAAAGGCAAACTGACCTATACCGGCTCACTGGGTGAAGTCATGCAGGAATCCATCCAGGCGGCGCTGACCGTGGTACGTGCTCGTGCAGAGAAGCTCGGTATTAACGGTGACTTCTACGAAAAACGCGACATTCACGTTCACGTTCCTGAAGGGGCAACGCCGAAAGATGGTCCAAGTGCGGGTATCGCGATGTGTACTGCGCTGGTGTCTTGTCTGACGGGTAACCCGGTACGTGCCGATGTGGCGATGACCGGTGAAATCACTCTGCGTGGTCAGGTTCTGCCGATCGGGGGTTTGAAGGAAAAATTACTGGCAGCCCACCGTGGTGGTATTAAGACAGTTCTTATTCCGGACGAAAACAAACGCGACCTGGAAGAAATTCCTGATAATGTTATCGCCGACCTGGATATTCATCCGGTGAAACGTATTGAGGAAGTTCTGGCGCTTGCCTTGCAGAATGCCCCTTACGGGATGCAGGTTGTAAACGCAAAATAGTGACTTCGCGCAAAGAGCGTTAATAAAAAAGGGGCTGGTAGGTGATTTCTCACTTGCCAGCCTTTTTTTGTATAGCTAATTTAGATTGCTGGTAGGGTATGTCATAGACAACGGGTGTTGTAAGGGCATGACACTCCTGATATAACTGCTGCGCCGTCGCATTGCGAAGGATTCCATTGCGATATAAATTATAAAGAGAGGAAGAGAATAGTGAATAAATCTCAACTGATTGACAAAATTGCTGCAGGTGCTGATATTTCTAAAGCTGCAGCTGGACGTGCGTTAGACGCTTTAATCGCTTCTGTTACCGAGTCTCTGCAGTCTGGTGATGACGTTGCACTGGTTGGTTTTGGTACCTTTGCTGTTAAAGATCGTGCTGCCCGTACCGGCCGCAATCCACAAACAGGTAAAGAGATCACCATTGCTGCTGCCAAAGTGCCGGGCTTCCGTGCAGGTAAAGCACTGAAAGACGCGGTAAACTGATCGCTTTCCCTTTCAGGGAATGTGGCAAAGTACAAGGGCGCATCATCAGATGTGCCTTTTTTGTTTGTCCAGTCTGACTTTATGCGACTTTAGGCGAGTTGTGGGCTGACAATGACCCCGGTTTCTTGTCAAAATACGCCCTCACGTGCAGCGCTCATGCTATGCTGTGCGAGGAATACAGTCACCTACAGCGGAGCGTTGTTACACCATGATGGACTCCTTACGCACGGCAGCGAATAGTGTCGTGCTCAAGATTATTTTCGGTATCATTATCGTGTCGTTCATTTTGACCGGCGTGAGCAGCTACCTGATTGGCGGAAACAAAGATTACGCCGCGAAAGTGAATGGCCAGGAAATTGGTCGTGCACAATATGAAAACGCCGTTGCCAGCGAGCGCAACCGTATGCAGCAGCAGTTGGGCGATCGGTTCTCTGAGCTTGCCTCCAACGAAAACTACATGAAAACCATGCGCCAGCAGGTTCTCAACCGTCTTATCGATGAATCGCTGCTCGATCAGTACGCGAAACATCTGAATCTTGGCATCAGTGATGCTCAGGTGAAAGACGCGATTTTCAAAACCCAGGCATTCCAGGCGAATGGGAAATTCGATAACCAGCGTTTCAGCGGTATCGTGGGCCAGATGGGAATGACCACCGATCAGTACGCGCAGGCGCTGCGTAATCAATTGGTCACTCAACAGTTGATTAACGCCATCGTGGGCTCAGAATTTATGCTGCCTGGTGAAACTAACCAACTGGCGGCTCTGGTCTCTCAGCAGCGCATCGTGCGTGAAGCCACCATTGATGTTAACGCTCTCGCAGCGAAACAGCAGGTGACTGACCAGGAAATAACCAGCTATTACGAGCAGCACAAGAATCAGTTTGTTGCGCCAGAGCAGTTCCGCGTTAGCTACATCAAAATGGATGCAGCCAGCTTGCAGGAAACCGCCTCCGATAGCGAAATCCAGTCGTACTACGATCAGCACCAGGATCAGTACACACAACCGCAGCGCGTACGCTACAGCGTGATTCAGACTAAAACTGAAGCAGACGCGAAAGCCGTGCTGGATGAAATCAACAAAGGCGCGACTTTCGCAGACGTTGCGAAAGCAAAATCCACCGACATTATCTCTGCTAAAAACGGCGGCGACATGGGGTGGCTGGAAGCGTCTACCACGCCAGATGAACTGAAAAATGCGGGCCTGAAAGATAAAGGCCAACTGTCTGGTGTTATCAAATCAACCGTCGGTTTCCTCGTGGCGCGTCTTGATGACGTCGAAGCTGCGAAAGTGAAGCCGCTGGCAGATCTCCACGATGACATCGCTGCGAAAGTGAAGCAGGAAAAAGCGCTGGATGCGTTCTATGCGATGCAGCAGAAAGTGAGCGATGCGGCTAGCAACAACAACGAATCTCTCGCGGGCGCTTCGCAGGTTTCTGGCATCAAAGTGGTTGAGACCAACTGGTTTGGTCATGATAATCTGCCGGAAGAACTGAACTTCAAGCCGGTTTCCGACGCTGTCTTCAACGGTGGGCTGGTGGGTGAAAACGGTACGCCGGGCAACAACTCCGACATCATTACCGTCGATGGCGATCGCGCGTTTGTGTTACGTATTAGCGAGCACAAAGCTGAGTCGATCAAACCGCTGGCCGATGTGAAAGCACAGGTCACTGAGATCGTTAAGCACACCAAAGCCGTGCAACAGGCTAATCTGACCGCTGAGAAGCTGTTGACTGACCTGAAAGCGGGCAAAGGCGATGAAGCGATGAAAGCCGCTAGCTTGACCTTTGGTGCCGCGAAAACCCTGAGCCGTACCGGTCAGGATCCGCTGAGCCAGACCGCGTTCACGCTGCCACTGCCGCAGAAAGACAAGCCAAGCTACGGCGTCGGTGCTGATATGCAAGGCAATGTGATTCTGGTCTCGCTGGATGAAGTGAAAGACGGCACCATGCCGGAAGCACAGAAGAAAGCGATGGTGCAGGGTATCACTCAGAACAACGCTCAGGTGGCTTTCGAAGCGCTGATGGCGAACCTGCGTAAAGAAGCGAAAATCAAGCTGGGTGATATTGCTCAACAGCAGCAATAACCTCGAGTACGCTCGCAGATTTTCGTAACGCACTGCAATATTTAAAGGCCGCTTTCGCGGCCTTTTCCAATTTTGAAATCTGCCTTTTGTACTCTGATCTCCGTCTGGTTATGGTGACGTCGCTGTCAACAAACAAGGAGATAACAGCATGAAATCAGGAATCAAAACATTACTGTTCGTTCTTTCCATTGCCTGTTCAGGCTTCGGATCTCACGCCATCGCGGCCAGCGCTGCAGGCAAAACTGCGGCGGAACCCAAAACGGCGGTGACACAACCCGCAGCTGCCGAAAAAACCAATGCAGACAAAAACCAAAGCGCAGGCGATAAGGTCAGTATCAATACCGCCAGCGCCGATGAGCTCGCTAAGGCAATGAATGGCGTAGGGCTGAAAAAAGCGCAGGCGATCGTCAGCTATCGCGAAGAGTATGGCCCTTTTAAAACCATCGACGATCTGCGTCAGGTGCCGGGCATGGGCGGTGCGCTGGTCGAACGTAATCTTTCACATCTGATACTCTGACCACGCGAGGAATTTGCACTGTAGCAAAAAAATGCCAGACTAAAGAGGTCGTACCAGTGTGCGACCTCTTACTCTATAAATAACAAAGGCTATTGCGCTATGCAGACCCAAATTAAAGTTCGTGGATATCACCTGGATGTTTATCAACACGTTAATAACGCGCGCTATCTCGAGTTTCTCGAAGAGGCCCGATGGGATGGGCTGGAAAGCAGCGCGGGTTTCCAGTGGATGAGTCAGCATCACATCGCGTTTGTGGTGGTGAACATCAACATCAACTACCGTCGGCCTGCGGTATTGAGCGATCTGCTGACGGTAACCAGCAAAGTGCAGCAATTGAATGGCAAAAGTGGCGTACTAAGCCAGGTCGTGACGCTTGAGCCAGAAGGTGAAGTGGTGGCGGATGCGCTGATTACGTTTGTGTGCATCGATCTAAAAACACAGAAAGCGTTGCCGCTGGAGGGAGAACTTCGCGAACACCTGGAAGCGATGGTGGAGTAGTTGCGGAATTAATGACGTAGAAAATGAGTCACCCCGGCAAGCAAAGCGCCGCCGGGGACAATGCTTACTTCAACCCCGTTTTCGCTTTCATGGCGGCCATCACCCCGGCAATGTCCGCCAGATAATGATTCAGACCGTTGGCGCGAAGCGAGCAGGCGGCACAGTGTCCACAGCCGTCACCTTTGATGCCGTTGTAGCAGGTCAGGGTTTCACTGCGAACCAAATCAAGATGGCCCCAATAATCGGCAAGTGCCCAGGTTTCTGCTTTATCAAGCCACATCAGCGGTGTTTCGAAGCGAATATCTTTTGCCATACCGAGATTGACCGCGTGATTGAGGGCTTTGACAAACTCATCGCGACAGTCGGGGTAACCGGAGAAATCAGTTTCGCACACGCCGGTGATTATCGCCTCGGCTTTCACCTGATAAGCGTAAATTGCCGTCAGGGTTAAAAACAGAATGTTGCGGCCTGGCACGAAGGTGTTAGGAATGCCGTTAGCTTCCGGTTCGTAGTCCGGAACCGGAATACTGTCGCGAGTCAGGCTGCTGACCGCCAGTTCATTCAGCAAGGTCACGTCCAGCACTTTGTGGGCGCGAGCACCGAGTTTTAGTGCCAGTTCACGTGCCACGTCAATCTCTGCGCGATGGCGCTGACCGTAATCAAACGTCACACAGTGAACGTCGTCATACTGTTGTAAAGCCTGAACCAGGCAAGTAGTGGAGTCCTGACCTCCGCTGAAAACCACGACGGCGCGTTTCATAGCAAATCCTGTCAACTTATGAGAATGCGCTATGGTAGCGCCTGAACGCGGCGTCCACCAGCTACAAGACGTGCTTTACGCTGTTGTCGAGGCGGGAAGCCAGGCTTCGGTGAAATCAAACCAGCCGCGAGCGTTCAGGCGAATGCCATTCACCCCCGGCGGCGCGCTGATTTTGTACTGATAATTGAACAATGGCGTCAAAACCGCATTGTCCATCAGGTGGTGGAAAACGTTCTGCAACGCAGTATGGCGCGAGGTCGGGTCGCGCTGAGTCTGCACCGCATCCAGCGTCGCCTGTAAATGTGCATATTGTGGGGCGCTAAGCGTATGCGACCACAGCGGATCGCAGCGCAACCATTGCTCCAGCGTATATTCGGGCGTATCGCCAATCAGTCTGTCGCCCATCACTAAATCTGCCTTAGTGAGATGCGGGCAGCTGTCCCAGGTTTTCGCATCGTGAAATATGACCGTTAATTCGCAGCCCTGTTTTGCCAATGCCTGGCGAAGCTGTTCCGCCATGGTGTGCAGCTCAACGGGCAGGTGATAAATAAGCGTCAACGCAGGTGGAAAGGTGACAGCAGACGTGTCATCCACCAGCGGAATTTCCCAACCGGGCAGGAGTTCATGGCTAGGCGTTATCAGGTTTTCATCCAGCGGCAGCGTTTCCATCAACGATGTTTGATGGATGAGTGCGATCAGTTTTTGCGCCTGAGCTGTGGTCAGGCGTGAACTTTTATGCAGCGTCAGATAGCAAAAACCAAGGCTGATACTGTCGCTGACCAGACGTAATTTTCTAAGGTCGTCTGCTTCGCCAATTGCCAATTGCACCGGATGACGGCAGCTGGTGCCCAAATCCTGTTCAAACAGCTGCGGCGTTATCCAGTATTCGATGGTCTGCAAAAGCGGATGGCTGAGGTGGTAGCGATTATGGCTTTCCAGCCGCACTAACTCAGGTTCGAAAATTTTCATCCGGAAAGGACCGGTGCCAATCGTCGCGTTATCCGGATGCGCCAGCACGCTGCAATAGCTTGCAAGGCGATGCGCCAGCCAGAAGTCCGGTTTGACCAGCGTAAACGTCAGGCATTGCGCGTGAGTGACCTCGATTCGCTGAACGCTGGCAAACAGGGTTCGCAGGGCGGGCAGCGCCAGCAACATTTCAAGGCGTTGGTGAAGCTGTGCGGTTTCAACCGGATCGCCATTGTGCCAGTGCAACGTTGAACGAATGTAAAAATGCCAGCGTAATCCGTCGGTTGACACCTCCCAATGATGAGCGAGATCACCGACCGGCTCCCCGTTATTATGATGAAAACGGGTGAGACCTGAGAAAATTTGCCCGGCGAGATGCTGTTCGGCACGACCGGGCAGAAAGCCGGGATGCAACGGTTCGAGAGGGCGATAATAGGGAATACGCAGCGTCGGGGTGTTGTTCTGCCATTGGCCGCCAAGAAAAGGATGCAGCAACGCACGCAGTTCAGGGGCTGCCAACTGCGCCAGCTCCAGCGCGTTTTGTTGCTGCCCGAGCGTCAGAGCCTGCTCCATCATCTCATTGCGCAGACTGTCCGGCGTCACGTGAAAGGTTAGCGTGCCGCGCTTTCCCCGCCCGGACTGCGACTGCCAGCTGAGCCAGCCTGCATCCTGCGCCTGACGCAGCAGCGTGCGTGCGTGTCGCTCACTGCAAAAACAGCGCTCCGCCAGCTCGGCGACGGTGATGTGCTGCGGCGCCCCGGCGGATGGCTGCCACAGGCGTTGAAATTGATTGAGTCTGTTGAGCTGGCGCATCGTCGGTCACCTTATAAACCCGGAACAATAAAAAACATTCATTCACTATTCCTTCCGTATATCTCAGGCGATACTCTGGCACAAGAGACGCTTATCACACTTTCGGGGAACAACATGGCAAGACTGGCTGCATTTGATATGGACGGGACACTGTTAATGCCCGACCACCGTTTGGGTGAGCAAACGCTGAGCACCTTAAAGCGCCTGCATGAGCGGGATATTACCCTGACATTTGCTACCGGTCGGCATGTCCTCGAAATGCGTCATCTTATCGGAAACTTTTCTCTCGATGCGTTTCTGATAACTGGTAACGGTACCCGCATTCATTCACTGGAAGGTGACGTTTTGCACCGCAGCGATCTGGATCCTGGGGTCGCGGATCTGGTTCTGCACAGCCACTGGGATACCCAGGCGAGTATGCATGTGTTTAACGATAGCGGTTGGATGACGGACAGAGAGATCCCAGAGATGTTGCACGCACACGTTTATAGCGGGTTCCGTTATCAGCTGTGCGATTTCAAACGTCTGCCTGCGCATGACGTCACTAAAATCTGCTTCTGCGGCGATCATGACGATCTCAGCCGTTTGCGCATTCAGCTCAATGAAGCGTTAGGCTCCCGCGCGCATTTAACGTTTTCAGCGGTGGAATGTCTGGAAGTGTTGCCGGTAGGCTGCAACAAAGGCGCGGCGCTGTCTACGCTCAGCCAGCATCTGGGAATGACGATGGCAGATTGCATGGCTTTTGGTGATGCCATGAACGACAGCGAAATGCTTGGCCTCGTCGGTAAAGGCCTGATCATGGGCAACGCGATGCCGCAGTTAAAAGCCGCGCTGCCGCATTTACCGGTTATCGGACACTGCCAGAATCAGGCCGTGTCTCATTTTTTGACGCATTGGCTGGATTCTCCACATCTCCCTTATTCCCCCGAATGAATGAGACCCTTCCGGCAAGCCAGACTTTAGATGAAGCCTGGCTTTTTTCTTTTTTACTGAGCGATGAGGTCGTTCAACGCCGTCTGCCACGGCGTCAGTGAACCGATATTGGCGTCGACCCACTGCGGGTTGTAGTAGGTTTCAAGATAGCGTTCGCCGCTGTCACACAGTAGCGTCACGATAGAACCGCTTTGGCCTGCGCTACGCATCTGTGTGGCGAGTTGCAAAGCACCCCACATATTGGTCCCGGTTGACGCGCCGACCTTACGGCCCAGTTGGGTTTCCAGCCAGTGCGCAGTGGCGACACTGGCGGCGTCAGGCACGCGCAGCATGTTATCCACCACATCAGGAATGAACGACGGTTCCACACGCGGGCGGCCAATCCCTTCGATTTTACTGCCCACTGGGCTGCGTAACGTGGCATCACGGCATTGCCAGTAATCCATAAACACCGAGTTTTGCGGGTCAACGACTGTCAATTGCGTATCGTAACCCTGGCAGCGAATATAGCGCCCGATAGTGGCGGACGTGCCGCCAGTGCCTGCGCTCATCACAACATGTGCTGGAACCGGGTTCGGTTCATGCTGCATCTGACGGAAAATACTGTCGGCGATATTGTTATTACCACGCCAGTCGGTTGCGCGCTCGGCGAAGGTGAACTGATCCATATAGTGACCGTTCAGCTCGCGGGCCAGCATTTCGGAGGCGGCATAGATTTCGCAGGCGCTTTGCACGAAGTGGCAGCGTCCGCCGTAAAATTCAATTTGTTCAACTTTTCGTTTTGCGGTGCAGGAAGGCATCACCGCAATAAACGGCAGGCCGAGCAGACGCGCAAAATACGCTTCAGACACCGCCGTCGATCCCGACGAGGCTTCAATAATCGTGGTGCCTTCTTTGATCCAACCGTTGCACAAACCGTACAAAAACAGCGAACGTGCCAGGCGGTGTTTCAGACTGCCGGTTGGGTGCGTACTTTCATCTTTCAGGTACAGCTGAATGTCGGGGAACGCGGGCAGCGTCAGGCGAATCAGATGCGTGTCGGCAGAGCGCTGATAGTCGGCGTTAATCTCACTGATGGCGTGTTTGACCCAGGTGCTGTTCATCATTCTTTTCCGTTTGTCATTTTGTGCCCAGCTTAGCGGAAAGCACGGAAAAAATTGTTGCTATCTGACCTTTGAAATACAATTAACAGAGAAAAAATTTCTCCATGAGTGGCATATGATAGATAAAATTGACCGTAAGCTGCTGGCGTTGCTGCAAGAGGATTGTACCCTCTCTTTGCAGACGCTGGCCGATGCCGTTAATCTGACCACCACACCCTGCTGGAAGCGCCTGAAACGTCTTGAAGATGACGGTATTTTGCGTGGCAAAGTGGCGCTGCTGGATGCAGAAAAACTGGGGCTCGGACTGACGGCGTTCGTGCTGATAAAAACCCAGCATCACAGCAGTGAATGGTACAGCCGATTTGTGTCGCATGTGACGCAAATGCCCGAAGTACTTGGCTTCTGGCGTATGGCAGGCGAGTACGACTATTTATTGCGGGTTCAGGTAGCGGACATGAAACGCTACGACGACTTTTACAAACGACTGGTTAACAGCGTGCCGGGGTTATCTGACGTGACATCGAGTTTTGCGATGGAGCAGATCAAATACACCACCGCGCTGCCGGTCGAATAATTCTCTGGGTATTTCTGCGTGCGATTATTTGCTCAACTCAGCTGGTACTTCCGTCGGGAATGGCGTCGCTATTTCGGGGCGGTCTTACTGCTTATCATTATTGCTATTCTGCAACTTATCCCACCGAAAGTGGTGGGTATCGTGGTGGATGGCGTAACGCAACAACACTACACCACCACCAAAATCATGATGTGGGTGGGCACACTGGCGCTGGTTGCGGTGGTGGTCTATTTGCTGCGCTACGTCTGGCGCGTGCTGCTGTTCGGGGCGTCCTATCAGCTCGCTGTTGAACTGCGCGAAGATTATTATCGCCAGCTGAGTCGCCAGCATCCTGAGTTCTACTTACGTCACCGCACCGGGGATTTGATTGCCCGTGCGACAAATGATGTTGACCGTGTAGTGTTTGCCGCCGGTGAAGGCGTGTTGACGCTGGTGGATTCCCTGGTAATGGGCTGCGCGGTACTGATCGTGATGTCTACGCAAATTAGCTGGGAGCTGACGCTGCTGGCATTGGTGCCGATGCCAATCATGGCGATGGTGATTAAACGCAACGGCGATGCGCTGCACAACCGTTTCAAACTGGCACAGGCGGCATTTTCCGGTCTTAACGACCGCACACAGGAAAGCCTGACCAGCATCCGCATGATCAAAGCCTTTGGCCTTGAAGACCGGCAGTCTGCGCAGTTTGCCGCTGATGCCGCGGATACCGGTGCAAAGAACATGCGCGTCGCGCGCGTTGACGCGCGTTTCGACCCGACAATTTATATCGCTATCGGCATGGCAAACCTGCTGGCGATTGGCGGCGGCAGTTGGATGGTAGTCCACGGCAGTTTAACGCTCGGACAGCTCACCAGCTTCATGATGTATCTCGGACTGATGATTTGGCCGATGCTGGCGTTAGCGTGGATGTTTAACATTGTCGAGCGCGGGAGTGCCGCCTACAGCCGTATTCGCGCGATGCTTGCTGAAGCGCCCGTCGTCAACGACGGCACGCAGGCGCTGAGCCTTGATCGCGGTACACTGGCGGTGAATATCCATGAATTCCGCTATCCACAAACCGAAAAGCCGACGTTGTACGATGTCCAGTTCAGCCTGACGCCTGGGCAGATGCTCGGCATTTGCGGTCCAACGGGTGCCGGCAAAACCACGGTACTGTCGTTGATTCAACGCCATTTCGACGTCACCGAAGGCGATATTCGTTTTCAGGACTTGCCGCTGACGGAACTACAGCTGGATAGCTGGCGCAGCCGACTTGCGGTCGTCAATCAGACTCCGTTCCTGTTCTCCGATACCGTGGGCAGCAACATTGCGCTTGGCAAACCGGGCGCGACACAGGAAGAGATCGAACATGTGGCGCGGCTCGCGAGCGTACATGAAGATATTCTGCGTTTACCGCAGGGTTACGATACCGAAGTGGGCGAGCGCGGAGTGATGCTTTCCGGCGGGCAAAAACAGCGTATTTCCATCGCACGTGCGCTGCTGCTGGATGCAGAAATTCTGATCCTCGACGATGCGCTTTCTGCCGTGGATGGACGAACCGAACACCAGATCCTGCATAATCTGCGCCAGTGGGGCGAAGGGCGCACCGTTATTATCAGCGCACATCGTCTTTCGGCGTTGACCGAAGCGAGTGAAATTATCGTTATGCAGCACGGACACATCGCCCAGCGTGGCGAACACGATCAGCTGGCGACGCAGTCGGGCTGGTATCGCGATATGTATCGCTACCAGCAACTCGAGGCCGCGCTCAACGACGTGCCGGAAGAAAAGCGCGAGGAGGCCGTCGATGCGTAATTTTGGACAACTCTGGCCGACGCTCAAACGCCTGCTGGCCTACGGTTCACCGTGGCGAAAACCGCTGACTATCGGCATGTTGGTCATGTGGGTTGCGGCGGCGGCAGAAGTCACCGGCCCGCTGCTGATAAGCTATTTCATTGATAATATGGTGGCGAAAAGCTCTCTGCCGTGGGGTATTGTCATCGGCTTAGGCGCGGCGTATGTCGGCCTACAGTTGCTGGCGGCATCGCTGCACTATATTCAGTCGCTGTTGTTTAACCGTGCGGCAGTGGGCGTGGTACAACAACTGCGTACCGACGTGATGGACGCCGCGCTGCGCCAGCCGTTGAGTGAATTTGATGTGCAGCCGGTCGGGCAGCTGATTTCACGCGTGACCAACGACACCGAAGTGATCCGCGATCTGTACGTTACCGTCGTTTCAACAGTACTGCGCAGTGCAGCGCTGATCAGTGCGATGCTGGTGGCGATGTTTAGCCTTAACTGGCGGATGGCGCTGGTGGCGATTGCCATCTTCCCGGCGGTAATCGTAGTGATGATTATCTATCAGCGCTACAGCACGCCGATTGTGCGTCGCGTGCGCGCCTATCTGGCGGATATCAACGACGGCTTTAACGAAGTCATCAACGGCATGAGCGTTATTCAGCAGTTCCGCCAGCAGGCACGTTTTGGCGAACGAATGGGTGAGGCGAGCCGTTCGCATTATATGGCGCGTATGCAAACGCTGCGTCTCGACGGTTTCCTGCTGCGCCCTTTGTTGAGCCTGTTTTCTTCGCTGATCCTCTGTGGTTTGCTGATGCTGTTCGGCATGAGTACCACTGGCACCATTGAAGTTGGCGTGCTGTACGCGTTTATCAGTTACCTCGGGCGTTTGAATGAGCCGCTGATTGAACTCACCACGCAACAGTCGATGTTGCAACAGGCCGTGGTGGCGGGAGAACGCGTGTTTGAACTGATGGACAAACCGCGGCAGAACTATGGTCACGACGACGCGCCGCTGCAAAGTGGGTCAATTGACGTGGATGATGTGTCGTTTTCCTATCGCGGCGATCGGCTGGTGCTTGAGGATATTCAACTTAGCGTACCGACGCGCAGCTTTGTGGCGCTGGTCGGCCATACCGGCAGCGGCAAAAGCACACTCGCCAGTTTGCTAATGGGGTATTACCCGCTGACCAAAGGCGAAATTCGCCTCGACGGACGCCCGCTTGCTTCACTCAGCCATAGCGTGTTGCGACAGGGCGTGGCGATGGTGCAGCAGGATCCAGTGGTGCTGGCAGAGTCGTTCTTCGCCAACGTCACGCTGGGGCGTGATATCAGCGAAGCACAGGTTTGGCAGGCGCTGGAAACGGTGCAACTGGCAGAACTGGCGCGTGGCATGAGCGACGGGATTTATACCCAGCTCGGCGAGCAGGGCAATAATCTCTCCGTCGGTCAGAAGCAGTTGCTGGCGCTGGCGCGCGTGTTGGTCGATACGCCACAAATTCTGATCCTCGATGAAGCCACAGCGAATATCGATTCCGGTACAGAGCAGGCCATTCAACTGGCGTTAGCCGCCGTTCGTCAACGTACGACGCTGGTGGTGATTGCTCATCGTCTCTCGACCATCGTGGATGCGGATACCATCATGGTGCTCCATCGTGGCAAGGCAGTTGAGCGCGGCACGCATCAACAACTGCTTGAAGCGAAAGGGCGCTACTGGCAGATGTATCAGCTGCAACTGGCGGGTGAAGAACTGGCTGCTAGCATCGAAGAAGAGTCGCTTATCGCCTGATGCACCAGCATTAAGCAATTTATTGACACCCGCGCCCGCTGGTGCAAAAACAAAACGCACCTTGCACCGCAATGGTGCGTTTTTATTATCCGCTTTGCCTTGCGTACACTTTCACGCGCTCCCTTTGGCTCATCGTCCCCACAAAAAAGGCCAGAACACTCCGAATGACGCCAGATTTATATTTCTGGCACGCCGATTGCTTTACCTCTTACGTGTTAGCTACCGCCATTACCGAATTCTGACTGGAGGGGATCTATGAAGCTGGTTACCGTGGTGATTAAACCATTCAAACTCGAAGACGTCCGCGAAGCGCTGTCTTCCATTGGTATTCAGGGGCTGACCGTTACCGAAGTGAAAGGCTTCGGTCGTCAGAAAGGCCATGCCGAGCTTTACCGCGGTGCCGAATATAGCGTCAACTTTTTGCCGAAGGTGAAAATTGACGTTGCGATCGCCGACGATCAACTCGATGAAGTGATCGATGTGATCAGTAAAGCGGCGTACACCGGCAAGATTGGCGACGGCAAGATCTTCGTCGCCGAGCTGGAACGCGTCATTCGTATTCGTACCGGCGAAGCCGACGAAGCGGCTCTGTAACTCTCAGGCCACACAGTGATAGGGATCGAGACAATGAACAAAAAACTGCTAAAAATTGCCCCTGCTGTTCTGGCACTGTTGCCGGGTCTGGCGATGGCGGCGCCCGCCGTTGCCGATAAAGCAGACAACGCCTTTATGATGATCAGCACCGCGCTGGTGTTGTTTATGAGTATCCCCGGCATCGCGCTGTTTTACGGCGGCCTGATCCGTGGCAAGAACGTCCTGTCGATGCTGACGCAGGTCACCGTTACGTTCGCGCTGGTCTGTGTGCTGTGGGTGGTTTACGGCTACACCCTGGCGTTCGGGACCGGCGGCAGCTTCTTCGGCAACTTCGACTGGGTGCTGTTGAAAGGCATTGATATTAAAGCGCTGATGGGCACGTTTTATCAGTATATCCACGTGGCTTTCCAGGGCTCGTTTGCCTGTATCACCGTTGGTCTGATTGTCGGTTCACTTGCGGAACGTATTCGTTTCTCCGCCGTGCTGATTTTCGTGGTGGTGTGGATGACCTTCTCCTACGTGCCGATTGCGCACATGGTGTGGGGCGGTGGTCTGCTGGCAACCCACGGCGCGCTGGACTTTGCGGGCGGCACCGTGGTTCACATCAACGCCGCTGTCGCGGGCCTGGTGGGCGCTTACCTGATTGGCAAACGCGTGGGCTTTGGCAAAGAAGCGTTCAAACCGCACAACCTGCCGATGGTCTTTACGGGTACGGCTATCCTGTACGTTGGCTGGTTCGGTTTCAACGCCGGGTCTGCAAGCTCTGCGAATGAAATTGCGGCACTGGCTTTCGTTAACACCGTGGTTGCAACGGCGGCAGCGATTCTGGCCTGGGTCTTCGGCGAGTGGGTAGTGCGCGGTAAACCTTCTCTGCTCGGCGCGTGTTCTGGTGCCATTGCGGGTCTGGTCGCGGTGACGCCGGCTTGTGGTTACATCGGTGTCGGCGGTTCCCTGATTGTCGGTATCGCGGCGGGTCTGGCGGGTCTGTGGGGTGTGACCGCGCTGAAACGCTGGCTGCGTGTCGATGACCCTTGTGATGTGTTCGGTGTGCACGGCGTGTGTGGCATCGTCGGTTGTATCCTGACCGGGATCTTCGCGTCGACTTCTTTGGGTGGCGTGGGTTATGCAGAAGGCGTGACCATGGGCCATCAGGTTCTGGTCCAGTTGGAAAGCATTGGTCTGACCATTGTCTGGTCTGGTGTGGTGGCGTTCATCGGCTACAAACTGGCTGACCTGACCGTCGGGCTGCGTGTTCCGGAAGAGCAGGAGCGCGAAGGGCTGGACGTCAACAGCCACGGCGAAAATGCCTATAACGCCTGATAAATTGCGTTAACTCCTGAGCGAACAAAGCCTCCGATTCGGAGGCTTTGTTTTTTGATACAGCCCGACAATATAAAGCGCAATCAGTTACGATTACGCATCACCCCTTCCTGCACGGTTGACGCGACCAGCACTCCGTCTTGCGTATAAAACTCACCGCGAACAAAGCCGCGCGCGCTGGAAGCCGACGTGCTTTCCACGCTGTACAGCAGCCATTCATTCATATTGAACGGGCGATGGAACCACATCGAGTGATCAATCGTCGCGACCTGCATGCCTTTTTCGAGGAAGCCGACGCCGTGCGGCTGTAATGCAACGGGCAGGAAATTGAAATCGGAAGCATAGCCCAGCAGATACTGATGCACGCGGAAATCATCGGCGACGGTGCCATTGGCGCGGATCCACACCTGACGTTTTGGCTCAGCAACATGGCCTTTCATCGGGTTATGGAACTCGACCGGGCGAATTTCCAGCGGCTTATCGGAAAGAAATTTCTCTTTGACCGGCGCTGGCAGCAGGTGGGTGAGTTTACGGGCGATATCGGTTTCTGACGGCAGTGCATCAGGCGACGGCGCAACAGGCATCGGTTTCTGGTGTTCGTAGCCCGACTCGGGCGCCTGGAAAGATGCCGTCATATAGAAAATCGGTTTGCCGTTCTGGATGGCGGCCACGCGGCGTGCGCTGAAGCTGTTGCCGTCGCGCAGCACTTCCACGTCGTAAATAATCGGTTTTTGGCTGTCGCCAGGGCGCAGGAAGTAGCTGTGGAACGAATGCACCAGTCGATCGGCAGGAACGGTTTCCTTGGCGGCATACAGCGCCTGACCGACCACCTGACCACCAAACACCTGGCGTAAACCCAGATCCTCACTCTGGCCGCGGAACAATCCCTCTTCAATTTTTTCCAGATTTAACAGGGTTAGCAGATTAGAGAGAGCCTGACTCATAAATGTCCTCAAAGGTAAAAAGACCGCACTGGGCGCGGGAATAGCCACAGTATAACGCAGTTTTCGAAGTGGTCCGATGGGTGCAATTATCTGAATAACGGCCCGATTACAGGCAGATATCCGAGATCTGTGCCACACTTACCGCGTTACAAATGTTTTAACCACTCACTCTTGCGGGATAAAATCCCGTGAGTGCATGGATGATAAGGAGAACATAATGAAAGTCGTGCACATGTTAAGTGGTTTAGCGGTTGCGGTTGCACTGTCTGCCTGTGCTCAAAAAAGCGCGGATATTCCGACGCCTGCGCCCAACCCGAACCCCTCTGCGGCTACACAGCCTGTAATTCAGCAACCTAATGTGTCCGGTACGGCCTGGATCCGCCAGAAAGTGGCCTTGCCACCGGATGCTGTGCTGACCGTCACGTTGTCCGATGCATCGCTCGCGGATGCGCCTTCGAAGGTGATTTCGCAGAAAGTGACGCGTACCGAAGGAAAACAGGCGCCGTTTAGCTTCGTCCTGCCGTATAACCCGGCAGATGTTCAGCCAAATGCGCGGATCCTGTTGAGTGCGGCGGTGACCGTGAACGATAAACTGGTGTTTATTACCGATACCGTTCAGCAGGTTATCAATAATGGCGGAACCAAAGCAGACCTGACGCTGGTGCCTGTACAGGATACCGCAGTACCTGTTGCGACGGACGGCGGGGCGGCAACGACCGTGCCGTCGACTTCACCGACTCAGGTGAACCCGTCCTCCGCAGTGCCTGCCCCGACGCAAATCCCATAACGTCGGTTTCCCTCCTCCTGTTTGGGGGAGGGAATCAGTAATTCCAGCGATACTTCTGCATGTCTATTTTGCCACTTCCTGATACCTGCACGCCTTCAGACAGCAGTGCCTGCCGTTGACGCTGCAAATCCGGCCCGGTTTGTGAAATGTTGCCATGACGGTTAACCACTCGATGCCAGGGCAACGTTGACCCTTCCGGTAAGCGTCTTAGCACGCCACCCACCTGACGCGCCGCGCGTGGCGAACCGGCGAGTCTGGCGACTTCGCCATAGGTCGTCACCGAGCCTTCCGGGATCGCGGCAACAATTTGCCACACCCGGTGCGGGAATGAATCAATGGGTTCCATAGCGCTATCCATCTCGGGAAAAACACAGGATAAGCGACGCGCTACACGATGTGAAGACCTGCGTTATTCAGGCTGTTGGAACGTAAATTCCAGCGCCAGGCCAATCACCTGCGAGGTGCTGGGCGCAAATTCGTCAGGTTTAACCATCTGATTTTCAAGGAATTTTAGTTTTCGTGAAGCGGTGCTGATGATCAGTTTGCCGCGCATTTCCGGCAATGCCTGGGTGCAGATAGGGTAAGTTACCTGACCCGACACGGCGACAGGGATCCGGCGCAGTGGCACATGACCAACGACGCCAAGCGAGGCGAAAAGCACTGCGACGGGAGTGACAAACAATAACGGACTTGGGTGGACGCTGACAAAATTCAGCACCACATCCGGTCGCAGGTAATTCAGGCCCTGATGGGTAAGCGTCACTTCATCGATAGCGGGCATTGGCAGAGTAAGTGTCAAAGGCAGTGATTTGATCATTGTCGACCCCAGAAGGTGAAGAAAAACGAATGTCCGATGGCATCGAAACAGTCTGGCTTCTGTCCCAGGTTTTGCTGAGAGCGAGTTCGCAATATGGAAATCTTGTTCGTCAGAAAGGGTGCTTCGCACAATAAACCATCATCCGGACAGCCGCGGGTTGCAATTGCCGGGCCGCACAGGGATAATGCGCCAGCGCGTTAGGAATAACGCTCTCAATGGGGGCTCTGTTGGTTCTCCCGCAACGCTACTCTGTTCACCAGGTCAGATCCGGAAGGAAGCAGCCAGGGCAGACGACGTGTGTGCCGGGATGTAGCTGGCAGGGCCCCCACCCAATTCTGCTAAGTGCATGATATCCATCATGTAACCCTCTGTTTTCGTGCATTGAAACGGCGGTGATACAACTTTTGTGTATCACTTAGGACGCTAATCAATGTCGCATCTTATGCTTTCCCGTCACGGGATCTGGTACTACCGCAGGGTCTACCTGACACCTCGGAAACGCCGTGAAATTCGTATTTCTCTTCGCACACGTTCCAAGCGTGAAGCTATGAAACGTGCGGAGCAATACATCACCTCACAACCTTTCCACTGCGTTCCGCAGTCCATCCCGGCACACACTGCAACCCCGCCTGCTTCCTTCCAACAACCACAACAGAAAAAGCCTTTCAAGAGCCTGAAGAGTGAACTTGATAAGTATACGAAAAGCAAAGTGGGATCAGTTGGTGAACGGGAAATACTGACGATCAACAGGTGCGTGAATGCATATCTGAATTCTACAAAAGAGCCTTTCAGCAAAAGAAGTGCTGCGGTGTTTGTTGATGGTCTTGAAGGTTCAGCATCCACCAGAAACCGTTACATCAAAAAGAACTCGGCGTTTTTCAAATGGCTTGCGACTCGTACAGATGAAGACATTCGAAACCCATTCGAGGGAATGGGCGTTAAGGAAACAACCGCACCGATGGATCGCCGTCCAGCGTATACACTCAACGATTTGAAACGCTTGCACATTGCTTTACATGGTGTGAAGGATTGGAAACGGTGGGTCATCTTAATTGGTCGCTATTCGGGGATGAGGCAGAATGAGATCTGCCAGCTTTACCACAATGACGTGATGAAAGTTGACGGGGTTTGGTGCTTCCGTGTTGATAACTTGAATCCAAATCAGACGCTTAAAACAGACAGTTCGCGGCGGTTCGTTCCGATCCATTCGCAACTGCTGACGCTTGGTCTGCTTGATTTCATCAACGATAGGAGAGGGCATTTGTTCCCTGAGCTAACCTTGCATCTTGGGAGCTATGGTCACTATTTCAGCCGGTGGTTTACTAGGTTCAGGGGCAAGCATGGTTTGCCTGAGTACCATTCGTTGCGCCACTACGCAGCCACAACATTTAAACAGAATGGCTTCCCTGAGCAGTTCGCGTCTCATGTACTGGGGCATTCCAACGCCACGATAACGTACAACCGATACGGGAAAGGGGTTGATGTTTCGCGTTTGGCAGAGTTGGTGGAGTTTCTTTAAAGGAGATGTAAATGAAATAGTTATCTGGAGGAGGCTACAACAAAGCTGACAGATAAAGCAGGTTAACAGGCAAAAGAAAGGCCGGGACAAAGCCCAGCCACTCGACTGAACATACAACAAAATATTGAGATTGAAAGGTCTTCATTTTGTAAGTCTCCCAGCTTTAGTTCCATGCACTTTTTGAGAGTTCAGGTTTTTCAGCCATCAGCCGGTACTCTTCCGGCGTCAGGTTGTTCAGGGATTCATGAGGCCGCTCATTGTTATATTCCATCAGCCAGCGCTCTGTA
>DASXML010000054.1:0-8205 GCA_036495715.1 Scandinavium sp. | reverse complement strand
TTAAACAGTTTTGCCACGATCTCGTTATCACGAGTACGGGCGAATGCCAGACGACGATTAGCAACGCTATCAGTCTTGGCAAGAGTAATCAGCGGCTCAACTACGCGACGCAGCTCTTTCGCTTTAGGCAGGGTCGTCTTGATGATCTCATGACGAACCAGTGAACCTGCCATATTGCGGAACATAGCCTGGCGATGGCTGCTGTTGCGGTTCAGTTGACGACCACTCTTACGATGGCGCATGACCTTATCCTTCTCAGTAAAACCTTAACCTGTGATCCGGTTACTCGTCAGCAATGCTTGCCGGTGGCCAGTTTTCCAGGCGCATGCCCAGAGAAAGACCACGAGAAGCCAGCACGTCTTTAATCTCAGTAAGAGATTTTTTACCCAGGTTCGGCGTTTTCAGCAACTCAACCTCGGTACGCTGTACCAGATCACCGATATAGTGGATAGCTTCTGCCTTGAGGCAGTTAGCAGAGCGGACAGTCAATTCCAGATCGTCAACAGGGCGCAGCAGGATCGGATCGAATTCTGGTTTCTCTTCTTTCACTTCCGGCTGACGTACATCACGTAAGTCAACGAAAGCTTCCAGTTGTTCTGCCAGGATGGTAGCCGCACGACGAATCGCCTCTTCAGGATCGATTGTGCCATTGGTTTCCATTTCGATGACCAGCTTGTCCAGGTCGGTGCGCTGTTCTACACGCGCAGCTTCAACATTGTAGGCAATACGCTCTACAGGGCTGTAGCAGGCGTCGACCAGCAGACGTCCGATTGGGCGCTCATCTTCTTCCGAATGAATTCGGGCAGAAGCCGGCACATAACCACGACCGCGCTGAACTTTGATACGCATATTGATTGATGCGTTCTCATCGGTCAGGTGGCAGATCACATGCTGCGGCTTGACGATTTCGACATCACCGTCGTGGGTGATATCGGCTGCGGTCACAGGGCCAATGCCAGATTTATTCAGAGTAAGAATAACTTCATCTTTCCCCTGAACTCTCACCGCCAGCCCTTTCAGGTTGAGCAGGATTTCAAGGATATCTTCCTGAACGCCTTCTTTGGTGCTGTACTCATGAAGTACACCATCAATCTCAACCTCGGTCACCGCGCAACCCGGCATCGATGAGAGCAGAATACGGCGCAGTGCGTTACCCAAAGTATGGCCGAAGCCACGTTCTAAAGGCTCAAGGGTCACCTTGGCGTGCGTCGAACTCACTTGCTCGATATCGACCAGGCGCGGTTTTAGAAACTCTGTCACAGAACCCTGCATTGTGTCCTCTCTTTGGTACTAAGCTTTACTTGGAGTAAAGCTCGACGATCAGGTGTTCGTTAATGTCCGCAGACAGATCAGAACGCTCAGGCTGACGCTTGAACGTACCTTCCATCTTGCCAGCATCAACTTCCAGCCAGGTTGGCTTTTCACGCTGCTCAGCCAGCTCAAGAGCGGCTTTCACGCGAGATTGCTGCTTCGCTTTCTCACGAACGCTGACAACGTCATTCGCTTTAACCTGATAAGAAGCGATGTTAACAACACGACCGTTTACCATGATAGCTTTATGGCTAACCAGCTGACGTGATTCAGCACGAGTAGCGCCGAAGCCCATACGGTATACAACGTTGTCCAGACGACCTTCCAGCAGAGCCAACAGGTTTTCACCGGTGTTGCCTTTCAGACGTGCTGCTTCTTTGTAGTAGTTACGGAACTGACGCTCCAGCACACCGTAGATACGGCGAACTTTTTGCTTTTCACGCAACTGCACACCATAGTCAGACAGACGCGGTTTACGCGCACCGTGCTGGCCAGGAGCTTGTTCAATTTTACACTTGGTATCGATCGCGCGAACGCCTGACTTAAGGAATAAGTCGGTGCCCTCACGACGGCTCAGCTTGAGCTTAGGACCCAAATATCTTGCCATTTTCTTTCTCCAACAAACCTAAAAAAACGGGGCGTTATACGCGACGTTTTTTCGGCGGACGACAACCGTTGTGAGGGATCGGAGTCACATCAGTAATATTAGTGATGCGGAAACCAGCGGCGTTCAGAGCACGAATAGTAGATTCGCGACCCGGACCCGGACCTTTGACCATAACTTCCAGATTCTTGATACCGTAATCTTTTACGGCTTCAGCGCAACGCTCTGCTGCAACCTGAGCTGCAAACGGAGTGGATTTGCGTGAACCACGGAAACCGGAACCACCGGCTGTTGCCCAACCCAGTGCATTACCTTGGCGATCGCTGATGGTAACGATGGTGTTGTTAAAAGAAGCATGGATATGAGCCACGCCATCAGAGACTTGTTTTCTTACACGCTTACGTGCACGAACTGGTGCCTTTGCCATTATTCAATCACCCCGATTATTTCTTGATCGGTTTGCGCGGACCCTTACGGGTACGTGCGTTGGTCTTCGTACGCTGACCGCGCACTGGCAGACCACGACGATGACGCAAACCGCGATAGCAACCAAGATCCATCAGGCGCTTGATGCTCATGCTGATTTCACGGCGCAGATCACCTTCAACGACAAATTTGGCAACTTCGTCACGCAGCGTGTCGATTTGTTCTTCAGACAGCTCACTGATCTTAACATCTTCAGCAATGCTCGCCGCTGCCAAAATGGCTTTGGAACGAGTTTTGCCGACACCGAAAATCGAAGTTAATGCGATCACGGCGTGTTTTTGATCAGGAATGTTAATGCCTGCTATACGGGCCACTATGCACTCCTACTATTTAATATGTACGTACCATGCCGAAAAGCCCGTTTTCAGGATACTCAAATGGAAACGTACAGACATACAAAAAGATTGGCTGGCTAATCTAGCCAGCTCAACCCAACTTTGCAAGAAAAATATGCGAAATAATCAGCCTTGGCGCTGTTTATGCTTCGGCTCGGCACTGCAAATCACACGGATGACACCATCACGCTTAACGATTTTGCAGTTACGGCATAATTTCTTGACGGAAGCACGAACTTTCATTTTTACTCTCCGTAACTTCTCAGGCGACCATTAACGGCCGTAGCCTTTCAGGTTCGCCTTCTTCAATGCAGACTCATACTGACTAGACATCATCAGAGTTTGCACTTGAGCCATAAAGTCCATAATCACGACAACAACAATAAGTAGCGAAGTTCCACCGAAGTAGAACGGCACTTTCATTGCATCACGCATGAACTCCGGGATCAGGCAGATAAAAGTAATATACAACGCACCAATCAGAGTCAGGCGAGTCATTACTTTATCGATATACTTCGCCGTTTGTTCTCCCGGACGAATTCCTGGTACAAATGCACCGGACTTCTTCAGGTTATCTGCTGTTTCTCGCGGGTTGAAAACCAACGCCGTATAGAAGAAACAGAAGAAGATGATTGCAGACGCATAGAGTAACACATAAAGCGGTTGCCCAGGCTGCAAATACAGCGAAATTGTTGTCAGCCAGTTCCAACCAGTACCGCCCCCGAACCATGACGCGATGGTCGCCGGGAACAGAATAATACTGGAAGCGAAAATTGCCGGGATTACCCCCGCCATATTCACTTTCAGCGGCAAATGTGTGCTCTGTGCAGCATAGACACGACGACCTTGTTGGCGTTTCGCGTAGTTTACCACAATGCGGCGTTGACCACGTTCAACAAACACAACAAAGAAAGTCACTGCAAATACTAATACTGCAACCAACAGCAACAGGAGGAAGTGCAGGTCGCCTTGACGCGCTTGCTCGATAGTATGGGCGATGGCTGGCGGGAGACCCGCAACAATACCAGCGAAGATAATGATCGAAATACCGTTACCGATACCACGTTCAGTTATCTGTTCGCCGAGCCACATCAGGAACATCGTTCCTGTGACCAGACTTACAACAGCGGTGAAATAGAATGCAAAGCCTGGATTAATCACCAGACCATGCATACCAGGCATATTCGGCAGACCGGTAGCAATACCGGTTGCCTGGAATATTGCCAGCACCAGAGTACCGTAGCGGGTGTACTGGCTAATCTTACGACGACCAGATTCCCCTTCCTTCTTAATCTCTGCCAGCGTCGGGTGAACCACCGTCAGCAACTGGATAATGATCGATGCCGAAATGTACGGCATGATACCCAGAGCAAAGATAGAAGCACGGCTGAGAGCACCACCAGAGAACATGTTAAACATTTCAATGATGGTGCCTCGCTGTTGCTCAAGCAGTTTGGCAAGTACAGCGGCATCGATACCAGGGATTGGAATAAAAGAGCCAATACGGAACACAATCAGTGCGCCAATCACAAACAGAAGTCTGCGTTTCAGTTCACCGAACCCACCTTTGGCACTTTGAAAATCTAATCCCGGTTGCTTAGCCATCTGCTACTTATTCCTCAATTTTACCGCCAGCAGCTTCGATAGCAGCACGAGCGCCTTTAGACACGCGCAGGCCGTTAACAGTTACCGGGCGAGTTACTTCACCAGCAAGAATCACTTTCGCGAATTCAATCTGGATGCCGATAATGTTAGCCGCTTTCAGCGTGTTCAGGTCTACTACGTCGCCTTCTACTTTAGCCAGATCAGACAGACGAATTTCGGCTGTGATCATTGCTTTACGTGAAGTGAAACCAAACTTCGGCAGACGACGGTACAGTGGCATCTGGCCGCCTTCGAAACCGCGACGTACGCCACCGCCAGAACGAGAGTTCTGACCTTTGTGACCACGACCAGCAGTTTTACCGGAACCAGAACCGATACCACGACCCAGGCGTTTACCCGCCTTTTTAGAGCCTTCGGCCGGAGACAGAGTATTTAAACGCATCTCTTACTCCTCAACTTTAACCATGTAGGAAACCGCGTTGACCATACCACGAACAGCGGGAGTATCCTCGCGCTCTACGGTGTGGCCAATACGACGCAGACCCAGGCCAAGCAGCGTTGCCTTGTGTTTCGGCAGACGACCGATTGCACTGCGGGTTTGAGTAATTTTAATAGTCTTTGCCATGGTCAATTACCCCAGAATTTCTTCAACGGATTTACCACGCTTGGCAGCGACCATTTCTGGAGAATTCATATTTTCCAAGCCATCGATAGTTGCACGAACCACGTTAATCGGGTTAGTAGAACCATACGCTTTAGCAAGTACGTTATGAACTCCAGCGACTTCGAGGACGGCGCGCATTGCACCACCGGCAATAATACCGGTACCTTCAGAAGCCGGCTGCATGAAGACACGAGAACCCGTGTGAACACCTTTAACAGGGTGTTGCAGGGTGCCGTGGTTCAGCGCGACGTTAATCATATTGCGACGGGCTTTTTCCATCGCTTTCTGGATCGCTGCTGGAACTTCACGCGCTTTACCGTAACCAAAACCAACGCGACCGTTACCATCGCCTACTACAGTCAGAGCTGTGAAGGAGAAAATACGACCACCTTTAACGGTTTTAGATACGCGGTTAACCGCGATCAGCTTTTCCTGCAGTTCGCCAGCTTGTTTTTCGATGTGAGCCATCTTACACCTCTACCTTAGAACTGAAGGCCAGCTTCACGGGCAGCATCTGCCAGTGCCTGGACACGACCATGATATTGGAACCCGGAACGGTCAAAGGAAACATCTTTGATGCCTTTTTCCAGAGCGCGTTCAGCGACAGCTTTACCCACAGCTGCAGCAGCGTCTTTGTTACCGGTGTACTTCAATTGTTCAGAGATAGCTTTTTCTACAGTAGAAGCAGCTACCAGAACTTCAGAACCGTTCGGTGCAATTACCTGTGCGTAAATATGACGCGGGGTACGATGTACCACCAGGCGAGTTGCGCCCAGCTCTTGGAGCTTGCGGCGTGCGCGGGTCGCACGACGGATACGAGCAGATTTCTTATCCATAGTGTTACCTTACTTCTTCTTAGCCTCTTTGGTACGCACGACTTCGTCGGCGTAACGAACACCCTTGCCTTTATAAGGCTCAGGACGACGGTAGGCGCGCAGATCTGCTGCAACCTGACCGATCACCTGCTTATCAGCGCCTTTCAGCACGATTTCAGTTTGAGTCGGACATTCTGCAGTAATACCTGCTGGCAGCTTATGCTCAACTGGGTGAGAGAAACCTAATGACAGGTTTACTACATCCCCTTTGATCGCTGCACGATAACCTACACCAACCAGCTGCAGCTTCTTAGTGAAGCCTTCGGTAACACCGACAACCATTGAGTTCAGCAGGGCACGCGCGGTACCAGCCTGTGCCCAACCATCCACGAAACCATCACGTGGACCGAAGGTCAGTGCATTGTCAGCTTGTTTAACTTCAACAGCAGCGTTGAGAGTACGAATCAGCTCGCCGTTTTTACCTTTGATCGTAATAACCTGACCGTCGATTTTTACATCAACGCCGGCAGGAACAACGACCGGTGCTTTAGCAACACGAGACATTTTTTCCTCCGATTAGGCTACGTAGCAGATAATTTCGCCACCAAGACCAGCTTGGCGCGCTGCACGATCAGTCATAACACCTTTAGAGGTAGAAACAACTGCGATACCCAGACCCGCCATAACTTTCGGCAGCTCATCTTTTTTCTTATAGATGCGCAGACCTGGGCGGCTGACACGCTGAATGCTTTCTACAACAGCTTTACCCTGGAAGTACTTAAGAGTCACTTCCAGTTCCGGCTTGGTGTCGCCTTCAACTTTAAATTCTTCAATAAAACCTTCTTCCTTCAGCACGTTGGCAATTGCCACTTTCAGCTTGGAGGAAGGCATGGTGACCGCAACTTTGTTCGCGGCCTGACCGTTACGGATACGGGTCAGCATATCCGCGATCGGATCTTGCATGCTCATCTGTCTTTACTCCCGTGATTCAATTGGTGACAATTACCAGCTAGCCTTTTTCAAGCCAGGTACTTCACCGCGCATTGCGGCTTCACGAAGCTTGATACGGCTCAACCCGAACTTGCCCACATAACCATGTGGACGACCAGTCTGGCGGCAGCGGTTACGCTGACGGGACGGGCTGGAATCACGCGGCAGACTCTGCAGCTTCAGAACTGCATTCCAACGATCTTCGTCGGAAGCGTTTACATCAGAGATGATCGCTTTCAGTTCAGCGCGTTTCGCGAAGTATTTTTCAGCTAAAGCTACGCGTTTAACTTCGCGTGCTTTCATTGATTGCTTAGCCATTAAGTAGCCCTACCTTACTTGCGGAACGGGAAGTCAAAGGCAGCCAGCAGAGCACGGCCTTCTTCGTCAGAATTCGCAGTTGTGGTAATGGTAATATCCAAACCACGAACGCGGTCGACTTTGTCATAGTCGATTTCTGGGAAGATGATCTGCTCACGGACACCCATGCTGTAGTTACCACGACCATCGAAAGACTTAGCGGACAAGCCACGGAAGTCACGAATACGTGGTACAGCAATAGAGATCAGGCGCTCAAGGAACTCCCACATGCGTTCGCCACGCAGAGTCACTTTACAGCCGATCGGATAGCCCTGACGGATTTTGAAGCCTGCAACTGATTTGCGTGCTTTGGTGATCAACGGCTTTTGACCGGAGATTGCTGTTAAGTCAGCTGCTGCATTATCCAGCAGTTTCTTATCAGCGATCGCTTCACCAACACCCATATTCAGGGTGATCTTCTCGACCCGAGGGACTTGCATGACAGAATTGTAGTTAAACTCAGTCATGAGTTTCTTAACTACTTCGTCTTTGTAGTAATCATGCAGTTTCGCCATCGTACTACTCCAAATTACTTGATAGTTTCGCTGTTAGATTTGAAGAAACGGACTTTTTTGCCGTCTTCGAATCTAAAGCCTACACGGTCAGCCTTGCCGGTTGCCGCATTGAAGATTGCAACGTTAGAGATCTGAAGCGCAGCTTCTTTCTCAACGATGCCACCTGGTTGGTTCAGGGCCGGAACCGGCTTCTGATGTTTTTTAACCAGGTTGATACCTTCAATAATGACCTTGCCGGAAGACAGGACATTTTTTACTTTACCGCGTTTACCTTTATCTTTACCGGTTAACACGATAACTTCGTCATCACGACGGATCTTCGCTGCCATGATTCGCTCCTTAGAGTACTTCTGGTGCCAGAGAGATAATTTTCATGAACTTTTCATTACGCAGTTCACGAGTTACCGGCCCAAAAATACGCGTGCCGATTGGCTGCTCGCTGTTATTGTTTAAAATAACGCATGCATTACCATCGAAGCGAATGACAGAACCGTCCGGGCGACGAACACCCTTCTTGGTGCGC
>DASXML010000053.1:0-7363 GCA_036495715.1 Scandinavium sp. | reverse complement strand
ATACTCCAGGCAGATTGGTTGGTACCTAAAGGGTCATTTGAATATATATAGGCATAGTACAGACGCTCTGCAGTAAAGAGAGCAGACAATTCAATTAATTCAGTTGAACCCTATTATGTGCAACACTGCGCTCTTGTGAATTCAACAGGTTATGAGCCCGGGAGCGTATTAGCAACTGGGTATCGCATCTTTTCAACTGAATTAGGGTAGTTCTTTCGATTCAAGAGCATTCGAAAACCCCACTCTTGCAACAAAATTTGCACGCAACCCCTCCGTGGCAGTTCCAATCGAGTTAAGAGTACACTCGGACCCTACTGAGGCAGTTTGCTTGATCGAATCCTGATCAGTATTATCTAAATCCAGTCAAATCGAATAATTCTTTTAACATGACTGATTCAACAACCTCCACATCATCTAGTCTTACACTAGCAGCAGCCCTTAGATTAAGAGGCCGTGAGAATTACACATCCTGGAAAACAGATATCCTTTTCCTGGCTAAATCAAATCAGTTTAGACATCACCTGATCTCAGATGAACGCTATCCAAAGCCAAAGGATTTGACAGATATCGAGCTCTGGAAGACAGCTACTCCGGAACAACAGGAAGCTTGGAAATTATGGGAGGCCAAAGATGCAAAGGCCATGATGGCCATACGTACTAACCTTACAAAAGGTCCAGCAGAGATCATTGAAGGATTAGAAATCGCAGAAGATGCCTGGAAGGCTATTCAGGTTCAGTATGAAGGTAGGGGTGGATTGTTAGTTTATCACGCCTTGATCGACATCACCCAACTACGCTGCGAAAATACAGCAAAGACCGAAGAATATATCGGTAGTTTTCGAAAGCTTTTAACTCAATTGAGCAACTTGAATGAACCACTTCCAAAGAATTATGCCATTATTCTCTTTATAAATGGCGCCCAGAAGGCTTACCCCCACTGGGCAGAATACCACCGCATCAACACAATCGATAAGCTCGGTGATAGAACAAAGCCAGTCACCTTTGAAACGCTACAGGAAGATCTGCTTAATGCACATAAAGGCAAGCAGACTGGCGGATCAACTAATAACCCTGGTTCGAAACCAACCGGAGGTGCACTTCCAGCCGGACAGAAAAAGGGTGGAAAGAATAACAGAAAAGGCCACAAGTGTATTAACTGTGAGAATCCCAATGCATATCACAAACCAGACGACTGTTTTGCAACGAATCTTGAAAAGCGACAAGCTTGGGAAGAGCAGTCAGGACGTAAATACGTCCCTTGGAAAGATCTTAAAAAGGATCAGAATAATGGATCAAGTGGTGACTCATATAGTCTAGTGTTAAAAACACAGGCTTTTGGATCTGGATCTAGTGCAACCACCTTTTATTCAAATCACTGGCTCGGTGATACTGGCGCAGATGGGAATGTGACCAACAATTTAGCCTGGCTTAAATCATATACGCCAATATCTCAGGATTCCGAACGCACCGTCGATACAGCCAATGGCCCCACTCGACCTCTCGGGACTGGTACAGTACACCTACGTGCCCTGAAGTCAGATGGTTCGATCCAGTTGATTATCCTCAACGATGTCACATATCTTCCAACCTGCCCTGTTAATTTATTTGCACTCGGTAAGATGACGAAGAGACGTGAGGGTTATGCAACAATGGATAAAATCATGAGAGTACTGCCAGATGGCAGTGAAGTCGAATTATGCGCTCTTGATCAGAATCTCTGTCTAATCATGGCCCCTGAAACGCCCACTCCGACTCAATCGGCTAATGTGAACGCCTTACTTGTGGCAAGAAAGCCAGATGATCAGAAGACGACTAAGCCCCTTGATATGGGCCTCTGGCACAAGCGTCTAGGTCATCTAGGGGTGAAGAATATCAAGAAAACAGCTGATATCACTGAGGGTATCAAGCTAATTGAACCAGTTGTGAAGCCAAAGTCACCCTGCGAAGCCTGCTCTATTGCGAAGCCCCTGAAATACCAGCGCAGATTATCTACGAAGCGTGCTTTCGAAGTGTTTGATAAGGTTCATGTCGACACATTCATGATTGATCCAGTGGCTCACAATGGCCATAAATATGGGATTGTCTTTACGGATGAAGCTACGCATGCGCGGTGGGGTTACACTTTTAAGGCAAAGGACGAAGCTTTTAACTGCGTTAAACAGTTCATCGCAATGGTTGAGACTCAATATGGCCAGAAAATTAAGGCCTTTCGCATGGATGATGGGCGTGAATATAGCCCTGCAAAAATCAAGGATTTATGTGATGATATTGGTACAATCCTTGAATTATCGACCCCATACCAGTCAAATCAGGATGGTACGGCAGAACGATCAATTCGAATTATCCTGGAAAAGGTTAGGAGTGTCATGATTGGGATGAATATCCCGGCTTTCTTATGGCCAGAGATCTTTCAGGCTATGATTAAGATCACGAATCGATCGGCAGCCTCAAATTTAGTGGATCTCACGCCATATGAGTGCTTTATGAATAAAGTCGATCCAGATCATGATCACACACCGTATATGGGTTACCTCCGAGTGCTGGGATGCAGGACCTATGTCCAGATTCCCCAGGAAAAGCGAAAGCGATCCAGAAAGATCGATCCTCGAGCTAAAGTGGGCATGCTAGTTGGATACGAAGGGGAGCACATATATCGAGTGTGGATCCCAAATGAAAGGGGTCGTGGTTATGGCCAGATTGTTCGCAGTTCAAATGTGGTCTTCGATGAATATAGCCTCTATTCAGGCGATCAGGCAGATCGCTGGGGTTTCGATATACAGTATCGAATTAGGGGTGCAGAGGACGAGGATACAGATGAATTAATCATCCCTGATCCTAGCCCTGAAGTGGATCAATCCAATGAATCTAATCAATCTGATCAAGAGGAACATGAGATTACCGAAACAGGTGATCTTCCGGAACAGGTCCTAGAAGGTCAGGAGGACGAAACCCAGTTCTTCGACCCAGACGACCTAGCTGTCCTTGACCCAGAAGGCCAAGACGACACAATCATAGTTGATACAGCTGAACAGGCTGATCCAGAACCAGCTGAACGTCAAAAATGGCAGCGCAAAGTATGGGTGCCAAACCCTGAATATGAGCGCATGACTCGGACGAAGACGAAGGCTCTATTCTGCCTAGACCAATATCACACCTTCCGCGCCCTTATTGCGGCGGCTAAAGTTGTTACTAATGATCCACAAACCCTGAAAGAGGCCATGGAGTCAGCTAACTGGCCAGAATGGAAAACAGCTATTGTGGACGAATACAATAAGCTAATTAAAATGGGAACAATGAAACTAGTTGATCGCCCCAAGAACGTCAAAGTTATTTCTAGCAAACTAGTCTTTAAGACTAAGCATGATCAGAATAGTCGAATCGAGCGATACAAGGCCAGATGGGTTGCACGCGGATATGAGCAGCAACATGGCCGTGACTTTAATCAGACGTACGCCAGCACCTGCCACTCCGTCACCTGGAAGATAGTGATCGCTATCGCAGCGATCTGTGACTGGGAGATTGACCAGATGGATGCGGTATCAGCTTTCCTGCACTCTGAGATGGTTGGAGACGTCTATGTGGAAGTCCCACCTCTCTGGGCTGAATTACTAGGCCTTCCAGTCGACCAGGTTAAAGGCAAAGTTGCTAAGCTATTAAGAGGATTGTATGGCCTTAGACAGGCACCCCGGCTCTGGCAGCAAAAGTTTAAAAAGGGCATGATTGAACTAGGTTTCCACCCCCTTCTAACTGATGACTCAGTTTATATCAAGATCTGGCCTAGCCCTGGATCTGGAGGCCAGAAGGATCTGATTATAGTCGTCACGCATGTGGATGATATGCTAGTATGCGGCCCTAATCCAACGTTAATTGCTGAGTTCAAGAAGCAGCTGTCAAAGATTTTTCAAATGAATGACCTAGGCCCTGTCACCTACTTCTTAGGGGTGAGGATTATTAGGGACCGAAAAAATCGAACAATTCAGCTGATCCAGGATGCATATATCCGAAAGATCATTGGACGATATAAGCTCGAGGACTCGAAGCCAACCTCGACTCCAATGCAGCAAGGGATCCAGCTGGCTCCGAACACTGAACAGGCGTCAAAAGCCGACATTGAGGAGTACCAGTCAAAGATGGGTTCAATCACCTATCTAGCAATCCAGACTAGAACTGATATAGCCTTTGCATGCTCAGTTCTTAGTCGTTTCCTGACAAATCCGAGTAAGGATCACCTAAATGCAGCTGATCACTTGCTACGGTATATTAAGGGTTCAGCCGACCTTTGTATACAGTATGGCGGCCCTAGTCAATCTAAGAACCTTGAATTAAGAGGTTACTACGACAAATCTGGCAATTTGCACGGATATTCAGACTCTGATTTTGCAGGCGATATTGAATTACGCAAATCAACTAGTGGATTCGTCTTCTTCTTTGCTGGTGGAGTTATATCAGCTCAATCAAAGCGACAGACAATTACAGCGCTTTCAACAACAGAGGCCGAATACTATGGCCTAGCCAAAGCTGCAACCGAAGCTGCGTGGTTGCGCGAGACATTCAAACAAGTCAAGTATAAGTCCCCTGATGTGGACTGCATTCGAATATATGGTGACAATCAGGCTGCGCTTCAGCTGACTGAGAATCCCTCGTACCACCAGCGTACGAAGCACATTGCAGTTAAATACCACTTTATTCGAGATGAGCGCTCAAAAGGCCGAATAAGGTTATGGTACTGCCCAACCAAGGACATGAAAGCAGATGGGCTAACTAAATCGCTGGCCCCCATCAAACACAAAGCCTTTGTGCAACAGCTAGGCCTACGCCCTGTTGTACTAACTGGTCAACATGATCGATCAGATCAAATGAATTATTCCACTAACAGATAGCTCTTCGTATGGTAGTCTACACACTCAGAACTAAGGGGTGTGTCAAGGCAGCAATCACGTGATAAGCTATGCTACCTACCTGCCTAGTCATGATACTACTCTGGAGCCTTTATAAGAGTCATACTCCAGGCAGATTGGTTGGTACCTAAAGGGTCATTTGAATACATATGGGCATAGTACAGACGCTCTGCTGTCATGAGAGCAGACAATTCAATTAATTCAGTTGAACCCTATTATGTGCAACACTGCGCTCCTGTGAATCCAACAGAAACGGAAGACTCCACCTATTCAACAAGTCAGTGGATCAAAGAGGCGTAAAACGTCGCCTCTGCCAACTCGTCGAAGTGTAAGAACGATCAAAGAGACAGAGGCATGGTCAAGAGTCAAGAATCAATTTGTCAAGCGTACGAGAAGACCAAGAACGAAGAATTAAGGGCTTAGATTACTGTATATTTTGTAATCAATTCATTTCATTTATTTTTGGTGAGAAACATACTCTAATTGATGCATTTATGAAGGGTGCCATTTCAGTCCAGATAAATAAGTTGGGTGCCATTTGAGACCATAAAATTAATTCGGGTGCCATTTCAGTCATTTGCCGTAATATTATTACAATATGAAATACAGTAAGCATAACGTGACCTGTCGGAGCGGAAGTACCTTTTATCCTACAGGGACTAAACTCCTCTTGGAATGAGGCCTGAGTGCCTGAGGTAACTTTGCAAAGCAAATCAGACTGTCAGCTACTAGCTCGCCGTGATGCCGCCTGATCTGATCTCGCAAACGCTTCGCTACCTTTGGGGTCCGTGGAAGGCAATGCAGACGACACGGGTCATGATCAACACTGCCACCGTTCATGCCTGAGGCTCGAACGGTCGCAGCTTTCAACGTCCAATGGTCAAAACCCCGAACATCTCCATTTTGTTAGGGCTTTTTACCATCCTCATGACAACGCCAGACGCTGGCTTAACCACACCCCTCAAACCTGCCCGCCGAGGTTCGCGACACCACATCTATCCTGTAGGAAGTACTGAGTCTCCTGCCATCGCAGCAGGTATGAGCTGCCCCTTTCTACTTCCCTATACACTAGTTTAACAGTATGATCTAGCACTACGATGACAACCCAGCTGGCATAGTGCTGTCGTCTCAGCAGTCACCGTCCAGGAGACCCGACCTACACCCGCTCACACCTCTCGGTCATACAGTCTCCCTCAGGACCCCTCCTCACCATATTACACAAGATGTCGTGGATAAGGCAGCGCTGCCTAGCACACCCCTATTCTGAGCGGTCACCAGCAGCCAAGGACCCTCGCCATGGGTTATCAGAAGGAGGTCAGCTATACACAGCATGCTACAAGGTTGTGGAGGAGCCCATACCATAACAGACGGCTGGTGATGGCCTCCTGGTGGCAAACGCTGAGGACTGTATTCTGGCTGACACTGAGGCATCCACGGCTCTGCCAGTTTGATGGATGGTCCAGCGACTGGCCTCCACACACATCTGAGCCAGCGACCGCTCTCACCATAGAGACTCTCCTACGTGCAGCGACTTGGGTGGATGCTCTGGTCATAAAACGAAGCGGGGAACTGTTCGGTAGCGTAGTAAGTATTGCTGTCCCTAAAACATTCTAGTCCGGTAGTTATGTTATTGCCCAGTCGTGCTTGCTCGGTCATGTTATACACTGTAATGAATGGTTCATCTGGTAATCGCAAAGAAGGCCAGCTAGACCTTGAGCAACAGTGTAATGCCGAGTTATGTGCTAACCAGATAATCGGATAAATAGCTACTCGACACGGTTCACCGTGACCAAGAACAGCTCGGGCTACGTACAGCTCATGCCGCATATGGCAGTTTGGCGCTCTATAATGCCAAGTGCCTGATCTGGATTGTTTTTCGCTATACGCTTTTTGCAGCGTGACTTTTGATATCGCCCCAGAACTTCTCGATGGATGGATGTCCACTGAGATCAATCCTAATTTCGCTGCCTACACTCTGCATCGCGTCGGCGCAGCTTCCAAAGTGGTACATACCTAAGTGTTGAAAATTAGCCTTTCTATTATTAACATTTATGCACACGACCGGTGTGCGTTGCAGAGAAATGGCTTCATGAAGTGGAAAGCGCCGCTTAGAGACCATAAAGAGCAGACAAGGAGGAATGGGGACCTACAGGCTTTCCATGTCTCGGTATTCCCATCATCGTCCCAGTACTCCAATCCCACAACCTCGACCTGACATTCGTCCTTCCCGAATAATTTGGTGAGTATTTGCCCTTCCGTCTCGTCCATGTACCTCACAATGTTGCAATCGTAGTTACGTGGGAACCGAGGCACTGGATATCCTAGAACTTTCCCCACCCTATCCTGGTACGCATCATGGTTCGGCCGATTAACATTCATTTGGACACTGGGGAGGAGTACGTTTTGGACCTCAGGCCAGAGGGAAGATGTAGTATCGGCGAATATCCAACCTCCCTGCCAAAATT
>DASXML010000052.1:0-111724 GCA_036495715.1 Scandinavium sp. | reverse complement strand
CATCAACCGTCTGGGCCACACGTCAGCGAACCTGGCAAACATGAAAGACAACACCGACCTGGCGGCGGGCAACATCACTGATGCTGATTTCGCGACCGAAGCGTCAAGCATGAGCCGTAACCAGATGCTGGCACAGACGTCAATGTCGATGCTGAAGCAGTCCAACAGCATGTCCGGCATGGTAATGTCCCTGCTGGGTTAATTTTTACCCCCTTAGCTCATTTTTCGCGCCTGGAACCTCTTATCCAGGCGCTTTTTATTGGGCATGTTGAATGCTCCAAACCGCCTCAAACACACCGCTATTTCAACTGAAACGTCCGAAAAAATCCGCCAAAATGCTCAAAAACCTCAATTGCACAAACAATGATTGGCTAAACAGTGTACTCTGTTCGCTGTACGCGTCGATTAATCAAACGCCGGATACCGGCAAGGCAGCACTATGACCGTTGAAAACTATTTGAAGCGACTGCGCAATGTGAATGAAGAGCAAATGCTGGAAAAACTCATTGCCCGTATTGAAGACAGTATCGAACCTGAATCTCAGGCCGCATTCCAGAAAGCCGCTGACAAACGCCGCGCAGAGCTGTGTGATTATCAGTTCAGCCTGAACGATGACTTTGGCGAAGCGAAAGCTGCCAGAAAGTACTGATCCCACCGCGCCGTTTCCGTTGCATTTTCTCCGGCGAATCACCGGGGTTGCCCTACACTTACAGAGTTAAGTATTGAGGGAAATCCGTTTTGTTCGTGTGATTCACAAGAGATAATGCCATGGAATTAAAGGATTATTACGCCATTATGGGCGTGAAGCCGACGGACAGTCTCAAGACCATTAAGACCGCCTACCGCCGCCTCGCCCGCAAGTATCACCCTGATGTCAGCAAAGAATCTGATGCCGAAGCGCGCTTTAAAGAGATAGCGCAGGCATGGGAAGTGTTGAGCGACGAACAGCGTCGCGCCGAATACGACACGCTCTGGCAGCATCGCAACGCCCCCCCGCATCGCCAACAGGCGCAACCTGATCAGTCACAAACCTACAGCCAGCAAGAGTTTGACGATATCTTCTCGTCTGTTTTCGGCCAGCATGCTCAGCAATCACATCAGCGGCAAGCCGCCCGGGGACAGGATGTGGAAATCGAAGTCGCCGTTTTTCTCGAAGAAACCCTCGATGCGCATACCCGTCCCATCAGTTATACACTGCCGATTTACAATGTCTTTGGCATGGTTGAGCAGGAAATACCTAAATCACTCAACGTTAAAATTCCGGCAGGCGTCGGTGACGGGCAGCGAATTCGCCTGAAAGGCCAGGGCACGCCCGGTAGCCACGGTGGGCCAGCGGGAGATTTATGGCTGATTATCCGTATCGCGCCGCATCCGCTGTTTGATGTCGTCGGGCATAATCTGGAAATTGTGCTGCCGCTCGCGCCGTGGGAAGCGGCACTCGGTGCCAAAGTCACCATACCGACATTGAAAGAGCCGATTCTGTTGACCATTCCAGCGGGCAGCCAGGCCGGGCAACGCTTGCGCATAAAAGGTAAAGGTCTGGTCAACAAAGAACACACCGGCGATCTGTTTGCCGTTATCAAAATCGTGATGCCGCCGAAAGCCGACGAGAAAACCACCGCGCTGTGGCAACAGCTTGCCGACGCCCAACCCGCCTTCGACCCGCGCCAACAGTGGAGGAAAAATCATGGCTAATGTCACTATCACGTTCACCGTTACCGAATTTTGCCTGCACACTGGCGTATCCGAAGAGGAACTCGATGAAATCGTCGGCCTCGGCGTGATAGAACCCAACACCAGCCCGGACGCGCATTGGCTGTTTGACGATCGTGCGGTCACCGTTATTCACCGCGCACTGCGTCTGCGTCGTGAACTGGCGTTGGACTGGCCGGGCATTGCCGTCACGCTGACACTGCTTGATGAAAACGAACGGTTGAAGCAGGAAAATCGCCTGTTGCTTCAGCGCTTGCAACGCTTTCTCAATTAAGTGTCGACACGTAGAGCAGACACTCTTTGACACAAAGCCAGCCTGCGGGCTGGCCCTTTTGCATACCCTTCCCCGCTGCCCGCTCTTATAATGTTTACATGAGTTATTTGAAGGCATTCCTCCATCATGACGACATCTGTTCTTAAGCGCGACTGGCGCATCCTCGCTGCCATTGCGCTTGCGGTGGTAATGCTGACTTTTGCCTTTCAGCTCCACACCCACTGGGCCGCCTTTTTGCAATGGTGCCTCGCCACGCAAATCACGCTGCATCGCTATCTGGTGATGTACCTGCTGCAACTCAATAATCATCAATACAGCGGTGGCGTCTGGTTGCTGGCCGGGGCGTTTGTGTATGGCGTACTGCATGCCATCGGCCCGGGGCATGGCAAATTTATTGTCACAACCTATCTCAGTACCCATCAGGAAAGCCCACTGGCCTCACGGGTGGTGCCGTTTCTCGGTAGCCTGATGCAGGGCGTCAGCGCGATCCTGTTCGTCTTTATCCTTGCGGTGGGGATGAATCTGGCATCAGGTGATTTGAGCGAAAGCCGCTGGTATATCGAGAAAATCAGCGCCGTGCTGATAGGCAGCTTTGGTGCGTTTGTTATCTGGCAAACGCTCAAAGGCCTGCGTCCCAGAACGTTACGCATTCGCAGCGCCACACCAGTACACAATCACGCCGCCGACTGCGGCTGCGGGCATCATGGCGTGGGAGCTGATATTGCACATGCCGACTGGAAAACCCGAGCGGGCATTGTGATCGCCATTGGCGCGCGCCCATGCAGTGGGGCAATTATGATTTTGCTGTTCTCTAACGCACTCGGGATCGTCACCTGGGGAATTATTGCGGTGATGGCGATGGCGCTCGGCACTGCGCTGTCGATTCTCGGATTATCTCTGGCGGTTCGCTATGCACGTGAACGCACGGTCGCCTGGTTTGGTGAAGGCTCGGAACACGTCCGTTGGCTGATGCCAGCGGTGAAAATCCTTGGCGGGGCGCTGATTGTCCTGTTCGCCATAGTGCTGTTCCTGACCGTCATCCCGATCAGCGCCAACGGGGATTACATCGCCGCCGGGTGTTAATCAGCCATAAAAAAACGCCTCCCAGTGGGACTGGGAGGCGTTTCTACAGAGAAAAGCGGGAGCAATTACTCGTTGATGCGTGGATGCTGATCCACCAGACGAATACGTTTTTCCTGCAAGGCTTCAATCTCTGCGTCCAGATCTTCAATCTTCTGCTCGATATTATCGTGATGCTCTCGCAGAATTTCCTTCGCTTCCTGCATATCAGACGCCGCAGGCGTAGCCCCTTTCAGCGGCTGATTGGCGGTCTCTTTCATCGTGATACCGGTCAGCAAACCGATAACCGCCACCACCATCAGGTAGTACGCAGGCATCATCAGATCTTGGGTGTATTCCACCAGCCACGCGGCAAGCGTCGGCGTCAGACCGGCAACCAGAACTGAAATGTTGAATGCACTGGCCAGCGCGCTATAGCGGATATGCGTCGGGAACATTGCCGGCAGCGACGAGGCCATCACACCGATAAAGCAGTTAAGGATAACCGCCAGCAATAACAGCCCGGCGAAGATCAGCGCCGTCACATTGCTGGTGATCAGGATGAAGGCCGGGATCGAGCACACAAACAGCAGGACGCTACCCACCAGAATAAACGGACGGCGGCCAAAACGGTCGCTGAGCATGCCGATAATTGGCTGCACAAACAGCATCCCGACCATGATGGCGATGATAATCAGCACGCCGTGGTCTTCTGAATAATGCAGGTTATGCGACAGGTAGCTCGGCATGTAGGTCAGCAGCATGTAGTAGGTGACGTTAGTGGAAATCACCATCCCTACGCAGACCAGCAGTGCGTGCCAGTGTTTGGTGGCAATCTCTTTAAACGAGACTCGCGGACCATCCTGAAGACCCTGACGATCGCCCTGCTCCAGTTTTTCAACGTGTTGCTGGAACGCGGGAGTCTCTTCCAGTGCATGGCGCAGATACAGGCCAATCAGCCCCAACGGCAGCGCCAGGAAGAACGGTAAACGCCAGCCCCACTCAAGGAAATTGTCTTCGCCGACGACGGTGGAAATCAGTACCACCAGCCCCGCGCCAAGCACAAAGCCCGCAATCGAACCGAAGTCGAGCCAGCTGCCCATAAATCCGCGTTTACGATCCGGGGAATATTCAGCCACAAAGATAGACGCACCGGTGTATTCGCCGCCAACCGAGAAGCCCTGCGCCATCTTACACAGCAACAGCAGGATCGGTGCCCAAATGCCTATCAAGGCATACGACGGTATCAGGCCGATACAGAAGGTACTGAGCGACATGATGACAATGGTGATGGAAAGTATTTTTTGGCGACCGTACTTATCGCCGAGCATCCCGAAAAACAGACCACCGAGTGGGCGGATCAGGAAGGGAACGGAAAAGGTCCCCAAAGCAGCAATCATCTGAACGCTAGGGTTCGCGTCCGGGAAGAACACCTTACCCAGCGCATAAGCTACAAAACCGTAAACACCAAAGTCGAACCATTCCATCGCGTTGCCCAGCGACGCAGCGGTGATCGCCTTGCGTAGCTTGCCGTCGTCAATGATGGTGACATCACGCAGTGTGATCGGCTTAACTTTTTTCCTTTTAAGCATGTTGTCCTCGTTAACTATCGCCGTGAGCGCACACAAGGGGAAACGAACACAAGGATTCGTGTGAGTGCGGTAAGGGAGCGGCGAATTGCTGTGCTCCTCATTTCAAGCGTAGCAGGTTTACTTACACTGGCTGTTTATAGCCTGTACAACCGAACCTGTTGACGCCTGCTCTGGCTGTAAAAGATTCTGACCAAAACGTCTATTCAGGAAGTTATTTTAGGTATTTCCTTACTTACCCTAGCAGTGTTTATATGTGTGATCAACTTCACGGAAAATAATACTTACTGTTAAGTTGATTCAGGAAGCGTCAATAAGTTCAAATTTAAATTACCCGCATTTTTGATTGAGCATTTTCCCATCATGAGAAAAACCTCAATCTCACCAGTGAATTAGCCATTGATACGCCTAAAAATAATTTACCTGCTAAGCATTTCACTTCGACATTTCTTTACATCTAATTCACAGCGAATTCATTAATAAACGCAGCACAAATCTTTCCTTTGAATATGTGACACGCATAACTAAAACACTGTTTTGTTTTGATTGAATCAATATTCCAATGATCGCATTATATCCCCAGAGCATTAACTCGCTGATAAAAACAGCATGAACGTCAAGCTACCCCTGTTTCATTTTGCTCGCATAAACAAACAGATACCCGAAAAACTGTCGGCCAATTTGTTGAACGACCTTCTTTTATGTCTTCCCGGCGTCAACGGCTGTGGGAAGTGAGGATAGAAAATGAAAATCAAAGCCACGATCGAACGAATCCCTGGCGGAATGATGCTCGTTCCACTGCTGCTGGGCGCTGTTTTAAATACATTTGCACCCGATACAGGGAATTATTTTGGCTCATTCACCAAAGGAATGATTGGCGGCACCGTGCCGATCCTGGCCGTTTGGTTTTTCTGCATCGGGGCGTCGATTGATTTGCGTGCGACCGGCACGGTGCTGCGTAAATCTGGAACGTTGGTGCTCACAAAAATTGCCGTCGCGTGGGTCGTGGCGATGATCGCCGCGAGCTTTATCCCGGAAGGCGGTATCCAGACGGGCTTCTTTGCCGGGCTGTCGGTGCTGGCGTTGATTTCCGCGATGGACATGACTAACGGCGGTTTATACGCCAGCCTAATGAATCAGTATGGTTCGAAAGAGGAATCGGGTGCGTTCGTGCTGATGTCGCTGGAATCCGGCCCGCTGATGACCATGGTTATCCTCGGTTCCGCGGGCCTCGCCTCCTTTGAACCCCATCATTTCGTGGGTGCCGTGCTGCCGTTCCTGATTGGTTTTGCCCTCGGCAACCTGGACCACGATCTTCGCGCCTTCTTTAGCAAAGCAACGCCGGTGCTGATCCCGTTCTTCGGCTTCGCGCTTGGCAACACCATAAATCTGAGCGTGATTGTGGACACTGGCCTGTTGGGTATCGTGTTGGGCGTCGCGGTGATTATCATTACCGGTATCCCACTGATTATTGCTGACCGCGTGATTGGTGGCGGGAATGGGACGGCGGGTATCGCAGCCTCTTCGGCGGCAGGTGCTGCGGTCGCGAACCCGGTGATTATTGCGCAGATTAACCCGGCCTTTGAATCCGTTGCCGCATCGGCAACTGCACTGGTGGCGGCGAGCGTGATTGTCACCGCGATTCTGGTACCCATTATTACCGCGCTGTATGCCAAACGCGCCGGTCACGCTCAGGCGAAACAGCCGGAACCGGTAGCCGCAGGATCCCTGAATCATTAATCTTCCAATGCCGGGCGGCGGCTGAAGCCGTGCCCGGCCTACAAATAGCAATCTATTATAGGCCCACGCAAGCGCAGCGCCGCCGGGCAAAATCAATCAAGCCACATCCATCTCGTCAGCAAATAGCTCATCAATCATCGCGTCAACCAGTCTGGTCGCCGAACAGAGTCGCGGCATTCCCAACGCGACCGGCTGCCAGGTTTGCGTCACAGACCAGCACACCGGCTGGCGCACCGCATCACAGTCGCTTCCCAGCCAGGCCAGCATTTCTTTATGATCCATCAGGCCCGCTGACGTCGGCGAAGCCAGCCATTGATGATAAAAATGGCGAGTTTCTGTCGCGGCACCAATGCCTTCGGCAAGATATTGCGAGGCCATCGAACGCAGGCTGTCTTTCAGTAAGCCGCGCACTTCGGTATTTGCCAGCCGCCATGCGTCACCGAACGCGCCCCAGCGCAATTCTTCCAGTGCGATGTAACAGCGCCCGGCCAACGACCAGCCGTCATACTGCCCGGCATGCCAGCGCGTAAACACTTCATCACTGTGCGAACCGGACTCCACCATCAGCCCGCGCTGAGTCAACGCACGCTGTTTGTACTCCGCCCGTTGGCTGAATTGTTCGCTAATCAGGCCAAACTGTTGACGCAGCTCTGGCGAACCGTGGCTTCTGGTCTGGAGACGTTGCAGATAACGGCACATGCGCGTCAAGGCTAAATGGCCGGGATCGAACTGACTGGCGAGTTTTTCCGCCAACCCCAGGCGCATCGCGGGATTGTCGCTAAACAGGCCCGCCACCGACCACGGGCGCAGCGGCGTTTGCGCCGCGATTTCATTCATCAGGCGTTCACGAAACTGCTGTTGTTGTGGGGCCAGCGAATGCTGGCGCGGGTTTTCAATGCCCAGCACCAGATCCACCATAAATCGGGCATGGAGAGATTCAAGCCAACGGCCCGGTCCCTCCAGCAATCGCGTGTTCATCTCTGTTCAGCCACAAAAAGGGTTTGAATGTCATCGCGCAACAGGCGCGCATCCTCTTCAATCCAGCGAACCGTCGCCAGGCATTGCGTAAGTTGCAGGCAAAGGGCGTTCACCGTGGACTGATGCTGCTGGCGTAACGTCAGACTTTCCTGCAAATTTTTCTGCAAGCCGCTGAGGCTCTGTGAAAACTCTGCAAAGAACGTCACCATTCCCGCCGTAACAGAGACATCGACTTGCGCCGCCAAAGCTTTAAGGATTTGTGCGCAGAACGTCGACACGCTGTCGATAATTCGCCCCTTAATAGCATTCACATCAATGATGTACCGCGTTTTGGTCATCACGTAATCGTCCCAGCCCCAGTTGGGGTTGTTCAGCCAACGACTCATCGTTTCGCGGACCCCGCCGCGCACGTTGCCCATCGGTAAATCTTCGGTGGCGATGGTGCCGTTAAACCACTGCGGCATGGTGACCTGTAATGATCCTGACTGAAACACCGGCAGCGTGATCCGTGTGCGGAACCCGGCGCGGTGCAGTTCTTCTTTTACGTGGGATTCAATCGGCTTGAGCGCATCATCCAGCGAACGGCTGAGTGAGGTTTCAAGTTGGCTAAAACGCAGCGACAGCTCACGGATAATCCCCTGCTGGCAGGCAAACACCGTGCCTTCGCAATCGGCACGAATAATATTGAGCAAGCGGTTAGCCTGCACTTCGTCTTCAAGCACAAGCTCACCGCTGTCGTCCTGCGACGACCAGCGAAAATCCGCACCGTTGGCGAGGCACATTAGCCGCAGATTTTCCGCGCTAAAACTGCTGTCGATCAGCTGCAAAATTTCGGTCTGTTGCCCGGAAATAAAGGCTTCAGCGGCGTCCATTGCCTGCTCCACTTCATGGCTGATTTCTTCACTCACCACCCGCTGACGGACGTCAAAATGCGCCATATCTTCTTCAAGACGCACGATATTATTCTGTAACTGCTCAGCGGCCACCGTCAGCCCTTGCAGGCGAAATTCGAGAAAATCACGGACGTTTTGCGCATAGTTCAGCAATTTGTGCGAAGCAGAACGCAGCGCAAACAAGGAGGCGTTGTCATGGGCTGCGTGCAGCAGCATGTTGATCGGCTTTTCAAACAGCGAATCTTCCCACAGCAAATCGGCGGCATGACGAATAGGGGTCACATCGTCCAGATCGGCGGTGCGCCAGCGGCGTCCTAACGCCGCTTCGGCAAAATCCTGCACCCAGCGCTGTTCCTGGTAATCGGGCAATTTCCCTTTGCTGTTTAACTCGTGCCGCGCGCGATTGGCGAGATAACCCCACATCGACGACACCGGGAAGATCCGTCCCGGCGTAATAAAACCTTTCATCAGCGTGCCAGAGATCATCGCCCGCACCTGCTCCTCGTCGTCGCTGTTTCTGTCTTTCTGATCGAACTTATTCACCAACGCGTACAGCGGCACCGATTTGCTGACGGCGGCTATCGCCTGACGCACATCCTGATCGGAAATGGATTTCAGCTGGGTATAATCCATGACCGCCAGCACCGCCGACGCCCGCGCCAATTGCTCATTGAGCATTTTTTGCAGATGCGGTTGGCCGGCTTCGTTCGGCCCCGGCGTATCTAACAGCGTCAGTTGGCCTGCGTTTTCCCCAAGCCCTGCCAAATGCACGAACTCCACTTCAATAACCGGGATATGTTCAATCGCCGCGTAATCCGCAAACGGAAAATCGACATCCATTGCTCGGGAAAGACGAACCAGATCGTTCAGGCTTTTCAGGCACTGAAAAATAGGCTGCGCGCCGAGATAATGTTTTTCAAACGCCACACCGCCAATAATGTGTTCAAGCAGGGCGTTCATGTCCTTATCCATTTCCAGTTTGAGCGCCAGTTTTGCCCGATCGCTATGACGAAGCCGCTCCTGTAATTCATGCATTAGACGCTCAATGGGTTTGACATGAATAAAGTTCAGCTCCGGTTCTTTCTGGCCGGGAGTATGACGAATAAGGGTCGGCAATGCGGTCATTGGGCGATTTCGGTTAGGTAAAACCTCAGTTCCCACAATGGCATTAATGGTCGTGGATTTTCCCGCTTTCATTGTGCCAACAATAGCCAACACCATTTCCAGGCGGGTAATTTTACGTAGCTCGTTATTCAGCGTGTCCTGCTGCGTGCTCAGCAAATGGCTTCCCGGATTGCGGACATGGGCTCCCCCCAGCACGCCAGACTCAGTCTGTGCGCCGCCCATCACATTGCCCGGAAGTCCATTGACGGTATCAAGATGTCGTAATGCCAGTTGCAGTAAGCGTTCCGCTTCCTGACTCAATTCAAATATTGTCTGTGTGTACATGGTTAAAGTATTCCCTTAACGCAAATTTTATAAATTTTTATTTGTCAGACTTTTTTATATCCCGATTTTATTTTTTATATAATTATCGCACCACGAAAAAAACGCAGTGCGTAAAAAAATCAGGAGATATACAGATTAGCGCTATAAATGACATTAGGCAGGATATATTGCATATAAATTTCCTGACGAAATGAGGTGGTTAAGATAGCGCTGGGTAATAATCAGAAATGCAATTCTCAACATAACCTAAACTGCATTACTCAGCAATTTCGAAACATCAAAATGTGTACAAGCGATGGCAAGCCGTACAGGGCGGTGGGCAAATAGTCCCGACAACGGTAGGGACTTGCGATATAATGAGACATACTTTTAGCGCTCAGCGGCGGTTTGCACGGTCTGTGGCGCATTTTCAATTATTACGAGGTTCCTATGTCTCTGCCACATTGCCCAAAATGCAATTCCGAATACACCTATGAAGACAACGGTATGTTCATCTGCCCGGAGTGCGCCCACGAGTGGAACGACGCTGAACCTTCTCAGGACAGCGATGCACTTATCGTGAAAGATGCTAACGGCAACCTGCTGGCCGATGGCGACAGCGTGACCGTGGTGAAGGATCTGAAAGTTAAAGGTGCCTCTTCGATGCTGAAAATCGGCACCAAAGTGAAGAATATCCGCCTCGTGGAAGGCGATCACAACATCGACTGCAAAATTGATGGTTTTGGCCCGATGAAGCTGAAATCCGAGTTCGTAAAAAAGAACTGATCCCCTTTCCAGATGCAGCATCGCCGGGTGGCGGCTCCGCCTTACCCGGCCTACAAAATCAATTTTCCCCTCGCTACACTTTACAGCCAAAATAATTCAAGTGGCAGGAAGGCGGCAAACCTGTGAGTTCCCAGGAGCTTACTCAAGTAAGTGACTGGGGCGAGCAGGTGCAGCCAACACACCTGCGGCTTGAAGTATGAAGGCTGCTACACTTATCGGGTCACTCTTTCCCGAGGTTCTGGTTATGTCTTTAGCTCCCTACCTCTCTTTCTCTGGCAACTGCGCCGAAGCCCATGCTTTTTACCAGCAGGCGCTGAATGCCGAGATCGGCTATAAAATTACCTTTGGCGACATGCCGAAAAACGACCAAAACAGCGAAGAAGGTTGCCCGTCCGGGATGCAGTTCCCGCCTGATGCCATCGCCCACTCCAACGTCCGTATTGCGGGCAGTGAAATCATGATGAGCGACGGCATGGCCGGCAGCGTCAGCTATTCCGGCTTTACCCTGGTGCTGGACACCCAGGACGTCAACGAAGGAAAACGCTGGTTCGACGCCCTCGCTCAGGGCGGCAAAATCGAAATGGACTGGCAGGAAACCTTCTGGGCACACGGCTTTGGCAAAGTGGCCGATAAATTCGGCGTGCCGTGGATGATCAACGTTGTTAAACAACCGTAATACTCGTCAGTTGCACTCGCGCAGTGTGTTCCGTCCACCTCATAAGCGGCAGATTCTGATACTTCTGCACCTGTGAACGGGCAAAGGGGAATTCCCGAATTCCCCTTTGCAATCCCCTCGGCCTCGCGATTGAAATCGGTGCTTCGCACTGCACTCACCGTCACCGCTCAGCCTAAGGTCGGCTCGATTCGACATCCTGTCTCATTTCGCCTCATGCCGCCATCCATGGCGGCCTGACCTTGTCTTCACGGGTCCGTCTCGCCGATTTCAGGCGAGGACCAACACCATCGCTGTGACCACCGTGAATGCCCATCGTATCTAAATCGCTGCCGTATTCCTTAAGGCAAGCCTGTCACACACCTCACCCCAACTCTTCATCGTTCAGTCACCGTGCCTTAACCGCGCTGTCATATTTCCGCGTCACGATGTCGCCAGTTTCGTCTCACTTTCCCCTCACCGGGCGATACCGACGTTGAAGAGGTCTCCATTATGCTGCACTTGTCCAGACATCCGACCAGTTATCCGACGCGCTACGAGGAAATCGCCGCCAGGCTCGAACAGGAGTTACGCAGCCAGTATCGCTGCGGAGATTACCTCCCCGCTGAACATCAATTGGCCGCCCGCTTTGAGGTGAACCGCCACACGCTGCGCCGTGCCATCGATCAGTTAGTCGAGAAAGGCTGGGTGCAACGCCGTCAGGGCGTGGGCGTGCTGGTGTTAATGCGCCCCTTCGATTACCCGCTCAACGCACAGGCGCGGTTTAGTCAGAATCTGCTCGATCAGGGCAGCCATCCGACCAGCGAAAAAATGCTGTCGGTGCTGCGTCCGGCCTCCGGTCATGTGGCCGACGCGCTCGGTGTACAGGAAGGCGACAACGTCATTCACCTGCGCACCCTGCGCCGCGTCAACGGCGTCGCGCTGTGCATTATCGATCACTACTTTGCCGACATGCGTTTTTGGCCCGCGCTGCAACGCTTTAACAGCGGCTCGCTGCACGATTTCCTGCGTGAAGCACTGGATCTGACCCTGACCCGCACCCAAACGCGGATCAGCGCCCGTCGCGCCCAGGCCAAAGAAAGCAACGTGCTGGAAATCCCGAATATGGCGCCGCTGCTGTGCGTGCGCACCCTGAACCATCGTGAAGGCGAGGCCAACGCGGCGGAATATTCCGTCAGCCTGACCCGCGCCGACATGATCGAATTCACCATGGAGCACTGAATGCCTTTCGATACCGCAACCCGCCAGCGCTGGATGTCGGCGCTGGCTCACAGCGAGCCAGAACAACTCGCCGCCCGTATGCTGGCGCTGAAGCTTTCGCCGGAATACGACATCCTCCGCGCGCCGGAAAGCGGCCTGGTGCAAATCCAGGCACGAATGGGCGCAACCGGTTCGCGCTTCTTCGCCGGTGACGCCACGTTAACCCGCGCCACCGTGCGCCTGAATGACGGCACACTCGGCTACAGCTGGATATTGGGCCGCGATAAAGCCCACGCTGAACGCTGCGCGGCGCTTGACGCCTTACTGCAAACCCAGAGCCATTTTCAGGCGCTGATGGAAACCCTGATTGCCCCGTTGGAAGCAGAGCGCGAGGCCCTTATCGCCGCCCGCCACGCTGAAGTTAACGCCAGCCGGGTCGACTTCTTTACCTTAGTGCGTGGAGACAACGCATGACCCTACAAACCGCTTTTCCCCTTCCGGTGCAGGATGCCCAACACAGTTTCCGTCGCTTGCTGAAAGCCATGAGCGAGCCGGGCGTGATTGTCTCGCTGCATCAGCATAAACACGGCTGGCAGCCGCTCTCCCCGGCCACCACCAGCGTGCTGCTGACGCTGGCGGATAACGACACTCCGGTGTGGCTCTCAGCGTCGGTCGATAACGACATCGCTCGCCAGAATCTGCGCTTTCACACCAACGCGCCCCTTGTCGATCAGCCACAGCACGCGCTGTTTGCGGTCACGGACGCGTCGATCAGCAGCGAACAACTGAATGCGTTATCCGCGGGCAGCGCCATCGCACCAGAAACCAGCGCCACGCTGATTGTGCAACTCAGCAGCCTGAGCGGTGGCCGGATGCTGCGTCTGACCGGCGCAGGCATTAACGAAGAGCGGATGATCGCCCCACAGTTGCCGGATTGCATTATTCACGAACTGACCGAGCGCCCGCACCCGTTCCCGCTGGGCGTGGATCTCATTCTGACCTGCGGCGACCGCCTGCTGGCTATCCCGCGCACCACCCACGTGGAGGTTTGCTGATGTACGTAGCCGTCAAAGGGGGCGAAAAGGCGATCGCCGCCGCGCACGCTTTACAGGATCAGAAACGCCGCGGTGATGCACAGCTTCCCGAGCTGAGCGTCGCGCAAATAGAGCAACAGCTGAATCTGGCCGTCGACCGGGTGATGACCGAAGGCGGCATCGCCGACCGCGAGCTGGCGGCGCTGGCGCTCAAACAGGCCAGCGGCGATAACGTCGAAGCCATTTTCCTGCTGCGCGCCTACCGCACCACCCTGCCGCGCCTGGCGGTGAGCGAACCGATTAACACCGCCGACATGCGTTTAGAGCGCCGAATTTCGGCGGTATACAAAGACGTGCCCGGCGGTCAGTTGCTTGGCCCGACTTACGATTACACCCATCGCCTGCTGGATTTCACCCTGCTCGCCAACGGCGAAGCGCCGCGCGTGACCACCAGCGATGAACAGCCTGCCGCGTCACCGCATGTGTTCAGCCTGCTGACTCGCCAGGGACTGGCGAAAGTGGAAGAAGACGCGGGCGAAACACCGGACGACATCACCCGCACGCCGCCGGTTTATCCGTGTTCTCGCGCCTCACGCCTGCAACAGTTGATGCGCGGTGATGAGGGCTATCTGCTGGCAATGGCTTACTCCACGCAGCGCGGCTACGGGCGCAACCACCCGTTTGCCGGGGAAATTCGCAGCGGCACGCTGGACATCGAAATCGTGCCGGAAGAGCTGGGATTTGCCGTGAACGTCGGCGAATTGCTGATGACGGAATGCGAAATGGTAAACGGCTTTGTCGCCACGGAAGATGAGTCCCCGCACTTCACGCGCGGCTACGGGCTGGTGTTTGGCCTTAGCGAACGTAAAGCGATGGCGATGGCGCTGATGGACCGCGCGTTGCAGGCGCCCGACTATGACGAACACATTGCTGGCCCCGCGCAGGACGAAGAATTCGTGCTGGCCCACGCCGATAACGTCGAAGCCGCCGGGTTCGTCTCGCACCTCAAACTGCCTCATTACGTCGATTTCCAGGCCGAACTGGAACTGCTCAAACGCCTGCAACAGGAGCGCACTCGTGGCTAATCTCAGCGGCTATAACTTCGCTTATCTCGACGAACAGACCAAACGCATGATCCGCCGCGCCATTCTGAAAGCCGTTGCCATTCCGGGCTACCAGGTTCCGTTTGGCGGGCGTGAAATGCCGATGCCTTACGGCTGGGGCACCGGCGGTATTCAGCTCACCGCCAGCGTGATCGGTGAAGCCGACGTGCTGAAAGTGATCGACCAGGGCGCAGACGACACCACTAACGCCGTGTCGATCCGCAACTTCTTCAAACGCGTCACTGGGGTGAATACCACCGAGCGCACGGAAGACGCGACGTTGATCCAGACCCGTCACCGGATCCCCGAAACGCCGCTGACCGAAGATCAGATCCTGATTTTCCAGGTGCCGATCCCGGAACCGCTGCGCTTTATCGAACCGCGCGAAACCGAAACCCGCACCATGCACGCGCTGGAAGAGTACGGCGTGATGCAGGTGAAATTGTACGAAGACATCGCCCGTTTCGGCCATATCGCGACCACGTATGCCTATCCGGTGAAAGTGAACGATCGCTACGTGATGGACCCGTCGCCGATCCCGAAATTCGATAACCCGAAAATGGACCGCATGCCCGCGCTGCAACTGTTCGGCGCGGGACGCGAAAAACGCATCTACGCCGTGCCGCCGTATACCCGCGTGGAAAGCCTCGATTTCGACGATCACCCGTTCACCGTGCAGGCGTGGGAAGAGCCTTGCGCTATCTGTGGTTCACGCCACAGCTATCTCGATGAAGTGGTGCTCGATGACACCGGCAAACGGATGTTTGTCTGCTCCGATACCGATTTCTGCCGCCAACAGAGCGAGGCGTTAAGTCAATGAATCAGCCGTTACTTTCGGTCAATAACCTGACCCATCTTTATGCGCCGGGCAAAGGCTTTACCGACGTGTCGTTTGAACTGTGGCCGGGCGAAGTGCTGGGTATCGTCGGCGAATCCGGCTCCGGTAAAACCACGCTGCTGAAAGCGATTTCTGCGCGCCTCACACCGCAACAGGGCGAAGTGATTTACGAAAATGAGTCGCTGTACGGTATGTCGGAAGGCGAACGTCGCCGCCTGCTGCGCACCGAGTGGGGCGTGGTGCATCAACACCCAATGGACGGCCTGCGTCGCCAGGTCTCGGCGGGCGGCAACATCGGCGAACGCCTGATGGCAACCGGCGCGCGTCATTACGGCAACATCCGCGAAACCGCGCAACAGTGGCTGGAAGCGGTAGAAATCCCGCCGTCGCGTATTGATGAGCTGCCGACCACCTTTTCCGGTGGGATGCAGCAGCGTCTGCAAATCGCCCGTAACCTGGTGACCCATCCAAAACTGGTGTTTATGGATGAGCCGACCGGTGGCCTGGACGTTTCCGTACAGGCACGTTTACTCGACCTGCTGCGCGGTCTGGTGGTGGAACTGGATCTGGCGGTGGTGATTGTCACCCATGATTTGGGCGTCGCGCGCCTGCTCGCCGACCGTCTGATGGTGATGAAAGAGGGTCAGGTGGTGGAAAGTGGTTTAACCGACCGTGTGCTCGACGACCCGCACCATCCGTACACCCAACTGCTGGTTTCGTCTGTGTTGCAGAACTAAGGATCTGACTATGATTCGCGTTGAAAACCTGAGTAAAACCTTCGTCCTGCATCATCAAAACGGCATCAATTTACCGGTGCTGTATAAAGCCGAACTGACGGTCAACGCCGGAGAATGCGTGGTGTTGCACGGCCATTCCGGCAGCGGAAAATCGACGTTGCTGCGTTCGCTGTACGCCAACTATCTACCCGATGAAGGCCATATCCACATCAAACACGGCGACGAGTGGGTCGATTTAGTCACCGCGCCGGCGCGCAAAGTGCTGGAAGTGCGCAAAGGCACTATCGGCTGGGTCAGTCAGTTCTTGCGGGTGATCCCACGTATTTCCGCGCTCGACGTGGTCATGCAGCCGCTGTTGGATCTCGGCGTGCCGTACGACCAGTGCCGCACCAAAGCCGTCAGCCTGCTGGAACGTCTGAATGTGCCAGAACGCCTGTGGCACCTTGCGCCCTCGACGTTTTCCGGCGGCGAACAGCAGCGCGTCAATATCGCGCGCGGTTTCGTGGTCGATTACCCGATTTTGTTGCTGGATGAGCCCACCGCCTCGCTTGACACCAAAAACAGCGCCGCGGTGGTTGATCTTATTGACGAAGCCAAAGCGCGTGGCGCGGCCATCGTCGGCATTTTCCATGATGAAACGGTGCGCAATCGCGTCGCTGACCGCCTGCACCCGATGGGAGCCGCAGCATGATTATCAACAACGTGAAGTTAGTGCTGGAAGACGAAGTAGTGCACGGCTCGGTCGACGTTCAGGACGGCGTGATCCGCGCCTTTGCCGAAACCCAAAGCCAGGATCCACAGGCGATGGACGGCGAAGGCGGCTGGCTGCTGCCGGGACTGATTGAGCTGCATACCGATAATCTGGACAAATTCTTCACCCCGCGCCCGAAAGTGGACTGGCCCGCGCATTCCGCGATGAGCAGCCACGATGCGCTGATGGTGGCGAGCGGTATCACCACGGTGCTGGACGCGGTGGCGATAGGCGACGTGCGCGACGGTGGCGACCGTCTGGAAAATTTAGAGAAGATGATCAACGCCATCGAGGACACGGAAAAGCGCGGCCTCAACCGCGCCGAACATCGTCTGCATTTGCGCTGCGAACTGCCGCACTTCACCACCCTGCCGCTGTTCGAAAAGCTGGTTGACCGCGAGCTGGTGTCGCTGGTGTCGCTGATGGATCACTCGCCGGGACAGCGTCAGTACGCCGACCGTTCGAAATATCGCGATTACTATCAGGGCAAATACCATCTCACCAACGAGCAGATGGATAAATTTGAAGAAGAACAGCTGGCGCTGGCCGCCGAATGGTCACAGCCGAACCGAATGGCGATTTCACAGGCATGCCGTTCGCGCAATATCGCGCTGGCGAGCCATGATGACGCTACGCACGAACATGTCGTCGAATCGCACCAAATTGGCAGCGTGATCGCCGAATTTCCCACCACCTTCGAAGCCGCAGAGTCTTCACGCAAGCATGGCATGAATGTGCTGATGGGCGCGCCGAATATTGTGCGTGGCGGTTCGCATTCCGGTAACGTCGCGGCGCACGCGCTGGCATCACTCGGACAACTGGATATTCTCTCCTCTGATTATTACCCCGCGAGCCTGCTCGACGCGGCGTTCCGTATCGCCGATGACGACCGCAACGCGTTTACCCTGCCGCAGGCCGTACATCTGGTCACGCGCAACCCGGCGCGGGCGCTGAATCTGTCTGACCGTGGCGTGATTGCCGAAGGCAAACGCGCTGACCTGGTGCTGGTGCATCGCAAAGGCGAACACGTGCATATCGACCACGTATGGCGTCAGGGCAAGAGGGTCTTCTGATGACGGGACGGCTTATCTGGTTAGTCGGCCCATCCGGGTCCGGGAAGGACAGTCTGCTGGCAGCGTTACGCCAGCGGGAACATTCACACATGTTGGTCGCTCATCGCTATATCACTCGCCCTTCAACGGCGGGCAGCGAGAACCATATCGCCTTGAGCGAACACGAATTTTTCACCCGCGCTGAACGTCAGCTTTTCGCCCTGAGCTGGCACGCCAACGCGCTCTATTACGGCGTCGGCATTGAAATCGACGTGTGGCTGCACGCCGGGTTTGACGTCGTGGTGAACGGTTCCCGCGCCCATCTGGCGCAGGCCAAAGCGCGTTATGCCGACGCACTTCTGCCGATTTGTTTGCAGGTTTCGCCCGATGTGTTGCGAAGCCGACTTGAACAGCGTGGCCGTGAAACGGAAAAGGAGATTGTTCAGCGACTGGAACGCGCCGCGCGTTATACGCTTAACGACTGTTTGATGCTGAACAACGACGGCAGTCTGCTACAGTCTGTGGAGACGTTTATGCGTCTGATCCGCGCCCACAGTCACCCGAAAGAGGATCAGCATGTCCTGTGAACTTCGCCCTGCCACGCGGGATGACACCGACGCAGTATATGGACTGATTTGTGAATTAAAGCAAAAAGAGTATGACCGGAACACCTTCGCGGCGGGCTTTGCCGCGAATCTCAACAACCCAAACCAACGCTATCAGTTGGCGCTAGTGAATGGCGACATCGTCGGTCTGATTGGAATACAGATGATGTTCCCGCTGAATCTCAATTGTTGGATTGGTGAAATTCAGGAACTGGTGATTTTGCCACAGATGCGTGGCCTGAACGTTGGGCAGCGTCTACTCGCGTGGGCAGAAGACGAAGCCCGCAACAGCGGCGCGAGCCTGATGGAGCTTTCCAGCGGTAAAGTGCGCACCGACGCGCACCGTTTTTACCAGCGCGAAGGGTATCAGCAAAGCCATTTCCGTTTTAAAAAAGCGCTGTAACGCGCCCGGCGGCACTGCGTTTGCCAGGCCTACAAATTCTGGCAAGCACATTCGTACCGTAGGTCCGGCAAGCCACGCGCCGCCGGGCATTTTCTGATAAAGGGGAAACCATGAGCCTGACCCTCCGTCTGACCGGCACCGGTGGCGCACAGCTGGTTCCGGTGTTTGGCTGTGACTGCGCCGCCTGTCGTCGCGCACGACAGGACGACACCCATCGTCGCCGCCCGTGCAGCGCCGAAGTGCGTTATAACGACGCCGTCACGCTGCTGGATGCGGGCATCCCTGACCTGATGGACCACTACCCCGCAGGCAGTTTTTGCCAGTTTTTACTCACCCATTACCACATGGATCACGTGCAGGGCTTGTTCCCGCTGCGCTGGGGCGTGGGCGATAAGATTCCGGTTTACGGCCCACCCGATGAGCAGGGCTGCGACGATCTGTTTAAACATCCCGGCCTGCTTGATTTCAGCCATACGGTCGAACCGTTCGTGGTGTTCGAACTGCAAGGTTTGCAGGTGACGCCGCTGCCGCTCACTCATTCAAAACTCACGTTCGGCTATCTGCTGGAATCCGCGCACAGCCGCGTGGCCTGGTTATCAGACACCGCCGGGCTGCCGGAAAAAACGCTGAAATTTCTGCTGAACAATCATCCGCAGGTGATGATCATCGACTGTAGCCACGAACCCAAAGCAGAGCCGCCGCGTAATCACTGCGATCTCAATACGGTCATGACGATCAACGAGATCGTCCGCTGCCCGCGCGTGGTCCTGACGCACATCAGCCATCAATTCGATGTGTGGATGATGAAAAACGCCTTACCAGAAGGGTTTGAAGCGGGTTTTGACGGGCTGGAGATCGTGCTGGATTAACGCCCGGCAGATAGCCGGGCATTTTCTAATGATATTTGAAATCAATGATAATCAGCATGCCAGATACCATTAAACGTAAAGACGCCGGGCATGATGCGCTCGTTACCGCCCTGCCAAAAGGCGTTCATCATTACCGAGAGGTTATTATCCGCGACAGGAAGCGTCACAGGGGTATTGTTCCAGAGAATATCGCCTGAAGCGCCATTGGCCTGCCAGGTAAATGAAACTCCGGCCCCCGTCGCTTTATCAAACAGTATTGACGGGTCACCGCTTTTAGTACTGCTGGCGCTGAAGCGCAAATCGATAGCATTCACATTCACGCAAGAAAAAGCGATTTTTTTGCTTTCAATCATTCGCTTACTTCCACGATGCTGCGCAAGTTCTGCCTGCGTTGAACGCAACGTAAAGCTCAACGCCTCACCTTCAGTAATAATACAGCTGCCCGCCGCCACACTTCCCTCAAGACCGACTGCAATACGCTGTGGTTCCTCTTCCTGTCCATAGGTCAATAGAGATTTACTGAAAGCACCAGTATGATAGGGAGGCGTACCCTGAAACACAGAAACCACAATCTTACCGCCTTTGCCCTGCTTCAGCGTACGAAGACTTTCATCGGGAATAGCAATACCAATATCTAAACCGTTTATCACTGCACGGTAGTAGTTTTCACCATTTTCCATTCTTACCGTCGAACCATCATACAATGTAAGTGATGCTGGCCGTGGGCATACTTCTTTTTGACAAATCGCAGGCAATGTCAGGGTTGCCGACGATAGAATATTCCTCGCTTGCCCTATTTTAGACGTTACCGCAAAGGCCCCCATACTTAATGAAAGATGTTTAACCTCTGAAGCGCATAACGTAAAAGAAGTGAGGATAGAGCCGATAAAAAGCACGCCATCTTTATACAACATATTATTGACACTCCACGGTCTTATTATTCATAACGGCAGCAGGGTTCGCACTGAAATCAAAATTAAAACGGCATGATGCGTCCTGGTTTTTCCCCCACATCACTTTGATCTCACCACTATTTTGAATACCTGAGAAATAGACTTGCCCTCTGTCGGCAAAGAAAACGGTATCCACACTACCATCTGAATGAGTGTTACTGGCCACGGCACCCAACGGGATGGGTTTACTCTTGTGATAAACCTGAAAGAGTGCGCGATTCCCACGATTGACTTTAAAATTAATCGGCACCACCGCGCCTTTTTTAGGGACAACTAACTTGTCGGTTTCCGTTGAATCCATCCCAGGGCCCAGAGATAGAGTGTCTATCGACAGTTGGTTATGCTGATAAGCAATAAGGTTCGACACAATCGCATAACCAAACGGGTCGGTTGAAATATTTTCACCATTCGTAACTTTGATCTCCGCTGCGCCATTGGTATTGATCAGAGCCACAGGTGAATCCATGGCGATGCGCCTACCCAGGGTTGCGCCACCTTGATGCACAATACCGCCCCCCATGATGCCCGCATTAATCCTACGGGAAGATGCAGATTTATAATATCCCGTGGACAATTCAGCCAGCTTTCCTGAATAGGTTGAGCTTATGCCAAACATTTCTTGTTCTTTTTCAGCCTTGCTGCCATTGATAGAAACGCCCAGACGGTTGTCACTTAACGGGCTGAGATTCAATGAGGTTTGACTAGAAAGGTTTCCATTATCCCGAATGAGGCGTTCGGAAAGCGCCCCACCTCGTCCCTCTTCGTACAGCGACAAGGAAAAGGCAAGACCGATCACGCTATCGCTTTTATTCTCTATAGTTTTCGATTTCTCAAAGTAAGTATTAAGCGAATAGCGGTTATAACTTATGTTGTGGTTAATACGGTAACTGTCGGCATTGTCAGTTTTTGACCAATACGTTTCCCGACTAGCATTCAGTGACAGCGAACCGAAGGTATCCAGCCCCTGAGTCATACTAATCTGAAAGCGATTTTTTTTGTTCTGACCCGAGTACTCTTGGTGGTTGTATTGTAAAAAATCATCAAAGCTCAGATATCCCCTCGAGGAATAACGGTAAGCAAAAAGACCAAAAGAGGTAGCCGTGGCATCAAAATCTTTGTAGTAGGAGGCTCTTAACGATTGCCCAGAATCCGGTTCATGGTTTAACAATTCGGCTTTCGATGCGGTAACATCAGCTGAAAATGCCCCCAGACCTTCGACCATTTTGCCCAAGCCCAAGCTGTAGGCCTGATAATCATTCGCGAGCGTACTTCCCCCATAGACAGTCAAACCTTCCGACAGACCGTAAAAAAGGGAAAATTGATTAAAATACGCATTATTGGCACTTGAGAGATCGCTTCTGCCAGAGGCAAGGGTATATTTCAAACGCCCCGCAGACTGCAGTTCGGGCAGCGAATCGGAGGATTGAACATATTGCCGACTTGAGCCATCAGACTCTTTAACGTCAATAAGATAGTCGCCCCCGCCGTTGGTCATTATTCCTTCGAGCGCAAAAGGCCCAGACGGAAGCGAAGTCTGATAGATAACCCGACCGTTTTTCTTCACGCTCACGGTCGCCGACTGCGTGTTGACCACTCCGCGAACGGCCGGAACAAAATTCCGATACTCATTCTTTAACATGCTATCGACAGATGACAACATCACACCCTTGAAAGGCACACTCTCAAAAAGTGAGCCGTCACTCCACGCCTGACCCGCGGTGATCTCTCCCCCTTGCAGGTAGTGAAAATCTTTTTGCACGTAGGTTCTGAGTGAATCAAATTGGCTCTGTTGTCCGTGGGATTTTGACCACACACTGCTGTTTCGTAGACGAAAACCGTGAAGATTAAGGCCCCCCTCAAGCCCAAGGTATTGGTTCGTGTCCATACCTTTTTGGCTATCGTTTTGGCTGTAGTTATAGTTGTAGTTAAATAAGGCCGCAGTTAACCCATCACTCCAGGATTGCCAGGGAGTGATAAAAATATCCGAATAGCGGGTATAAATCTGTGGCAGTGTCAACTTTAACCTCATCGAACTCATATCGACATGCCAAAAAAAACGATCTTTTTGCTGTGGCGTTATGCACCCAGAAATACTCTCGTAGGGAAGTACAATACCCAATGCACTGAGATCTTCTTCGCTGAAGCACGGGGATAATTCGCCATCCGCCTCATTGATTTTGAAGGTGATATTTCTCTGCGTAATGTAGGATTCATTAACATAGACGGCCAATGTATAGTTTCCAGGAAGGAAGGTAGCTCCCCGGTTAAACAGACTTAAATCCGTATTAGTATCCTCCAAACCGGCAGCAGTAAAAAATCCGGACTCAAAACTGTACCGTGCAAGCGCCTGAGTTGAGCTTATGATGCAAAGAAACATCAGTCCCCGGCGAATAGGAGCTATCATTCTTTTCATATATAACCTTGTTACAGTATTTTTTTGGTAACCGATATTTCCCCACCGAAATCATTTAGTGCGCGATAGCTCACTACCCGAGGTATCGTTTCGTGATCTATTTTGACCGTAGAAAAAGGTGGGATCATCTGGCGCTCAATTTTCTTAGCGACACCATTAATCTGTATGCTAAGAAAATTCAGGTGGAACGGGGTTGGATTTGTCATCGCCAACTTTCCCTCTTCAGCTTTAAAGATCAATTTCTTATGTGCACCATTACTATCAATTTCTTTCAGAGCCTGAGGGCGATAGAACAATTTCACTCTGGTATTTATTGCAATATTTATAGCGCCTGAGAGACTGGCAGCATCTTTATCATTTCCTTTTTCATTCCCTGGAATGCTTAATACATTGAGGAAAAAAAGGCTTTCACGATCGGCCGGCAACATAGATTTATCCAAATTAGTTATTCTTAGCTGAATAGCGTTCCTCTCATTCAAGCGATAAACAGGTGGTGTAATAACCCACTTATCAATTCTGTCACTCTCATGAGATGAGATCCAAGAGCGAATAAGATAAGGAAGTTCCTCAGAGGAATTGGTAACTTTTATCGATCGTGCGGCATCATTCTCATGATATATAATACGCGTTGCATCGAGATAAACGCCTCCATTTGCAAGCAGCGAACATGAGATAAAGAGAAGAGAAGAAACTATCCATTTCAGTAAGAGCATACCATTCACCCAATAACAGGGCATCCTTGCCCTGAACAAGCAATCCATTAGTTACAATAAGAAATCAAGCATGCTTACGGATAAGCAATAGTCCAGCCGATATTCGCGGCATAAGTACCGGAATACTGAGTTGTGTGGACACCATTTGCAGGCGCGCGATAAACACCTACCGTCATTGGAATCGTAAAGCTGCTCTTATCGGCAACAGTCGAAATATCATAGTTGGTGCTTCCTGCTGTCACCCCGGTAGTCAGAGGCAACATACCCTGGTCATGCTTAATCTTATAGTAGATAGGTCCGGTGGCACTGGCAGTCGCTGCACCACCAGCATAGGTAAACCCGCCGCTGTAAGCCTGGCTACCCGTACCGGTTGGCGGTGCGACATCACGCAGAACGGAGATGTTCAACACATCACCAACAGAACCACAATCAGACATATTGAAGGTAAAAGACTGAGTATTCAGCTCTGCGTTAAGTGATGAACCCTGGATAGTAGTAGGCGACATTGCTGGAACGGTGAGCGTTGTCTTACTCGGCACAACGGTACAGGTTGCCGCGCCAATTGTACCGTTAACGGTGACAGTACCTGTCCCAACGTTGGTTGCCGCCATTGCTGAACCAGAAATCATAGCCGCGACACAAATTGCAGCCAGAGAAATTTTGTTATTGAAAGACATAAATAAATCCTTATATTCAATTAGATATATATGAAAAATCGTTCAGGATGATGACAAAGGCCATCACACGTTTTTCTACTAAAAGATAAACCGATGATGAACTTTCTCTTTATCATTATCTGAGAGATAAAATTCAGTAAACTACTTACCTTATTTTCTTTACCTCCTTTGCATTGGTGTCAGGTTTCTGTGCATGTAAATATGGTGAAATCCTGGCAACCACCTGATTAATAAATTGAAACTGCCTATATTTAATTGAAAAATGGCTCTGCGCCACATTACAGTAAAGGCAGGCCTCCTTTCTGGTTATTCCATGAACGAAGACATCCTCTAACGCCTTTTGCATCGCCGGGTTTCGAACGGGGCATAACATCATTAAAAGCCTAAAATGCTGTATATTCACTTCTCCTGGATTCATAACCCCGGAGGCATTACGAAGATTGAAATAAGGGGTATCCTTATAACGTTGCAACTCATCCATGACTTTCCATTGTAACTATCGTTATTAGCCAGATATATTAAGTGAAGAGATAAAATCTCTTGTTTTTTTAATTTTTAGCGCACGCATTATGTTGCTGCGATAGTTGTAAACCGCTTTATCGCTTAATTTTACTTTTTTCCCCACATCTATGGGACAAATTCCCTTTGCCAACCAGTTTAAAGCAATCTCCCGAGTGCGGTCGGAATCGACCACGCCTTGTATACGTGCATTCAGCCAACTATTGATGCTCGCCACTGTATTAGTAAACTCTTTTGTTTTGCGACTATAGTAATAGGGCCCAGCAAATTCCTCACGTATAAATAAAGCTGAAGGCGGCATCTTAGGGTATAACAACATGAGTACATCGTAATCCACTAAAAACATAAAACCCAAGTACTCTGCTACCATTTTATCTGAATACAAAAAGCGCTGCTGTGCCAGAATAATCGGCAACCATGGGAAATTCGCCCTAATCCTTGATAACAAAGCCGAATGATTTCTAGGCTCAAGATCCATTAACAGGTAATTAGGATGATGTACTTTAATGGTCTCCTCAATATTATCAATACAGTCCAGACTTATGACAAATTCTTTATCTTTCAACGGACGGCATAAATGTTTCATAGCGATTCTAATCATTTGATTACTTGAGTACACGAGCGCAGTGATTCTTCCAGTGATTAGCAATTTTCAGTCTCCCTTAATCTGTAATTTGACGTCTCCTGATTAAAACCACACATATCTTGCTGGTACTTATGTTAGTGCACTGAACACACCCGCCAACAACAATCAAAATGAATCGACAGATCAAAATATTTTAATTGAAGTGTTTTTTATCCGAATATCCCTGACTATTTCCTACGGTAATATATCCAACACAACAAGTTACCTATTAGGTGCAAGTACAACCACGTATCAAATACTTACAGATCATTTTAAAACAATTGCGTAAAAACCAATCGTTGCTTAAAGATCAAAAAATGATCACATTAAATTAAAACACACTCTCTAGATTTCGTTTAAATAATTATAATTACACGGCATTTCCGAGGAAATAGTCGAAAACTAACTAGAGGTAATCATTCATTTTTAAGACTGTTTCAATTGTTTTTAAAAAAATGTCACTGGATAACTCGGTGATAACAAGGATATTCCTTACGATCACCACGGAAATTGTTCCAGGATACTTGTCATAGCGTGGATTTCACCGCATTCGTGAACACTCGTTCTATACGGGAAAGGACGAAGAAGGGGGAAACTGGCTGGAGATCGTGCTGGATTAACGCCCGGACGATGCCGGGCGTCGTGTTGCGGTTACAACTTAGCAATCAGGTCGGTACGCGATGGCGTCCATGCGGTCAGCACTTTGCCAGGGGCGTCCTTATGACAGGTGATGTTGTGTGGTTTATTCGGCGGAATGCGCATCGCCTGCCCGGCGCGCAGCGTGGTCGTTTCGCCGTCGCACATAAAATCGAGCACGCCGCTGACCACGTAGTTCACTTCTTCATGGGGATGCTGATGAATACTGGCCACCGCGCCCGCAGGCATCTCTAGCTCTGACACGGTCATGTCATCGCTGTTGCTCAGGATACGGATAGCGACATCACCAAAATGCACGGTATCGTTGTGTTGTGTCATTGCCTCACCTTCCATTGTTATTCGTTAAACTGCGTTCATTACCAACCAGACGCCGCACAGCGCGGAGAGCGCCCCGGACAGTCGTAACAGTCGGCTGCCTATCGCGGCTTTTTGTAGGAAGTGCGCGCCGAAAGCGCCCACCAGATGCAGCGTGGCGGTGGTCGTCAGAAATCCTGTCGTGTAGATCAATTTGTTCTGCATCAGCGGCATTTCGTAGCCATGCGCGTAGCCGTGGAAAATACCGAAAATCGCCGTCGCTGAAGCCGCTGCCACCACGGGGAGGCGCTGGCGAAAGGCAATGGCTAATCCCAGAATGACCACCGACAGCGAAACACCCACTTCGGTGAACGGCAGTTCGATATGCTCAAAACCGATGACGCCGCCGAGGAACATAAAGCAAACAAATGCCCCCGGCACCAGCCACACGGCGCGCCCGCCAATCTGTACGCTCCAGGCGCCCACCGCAATCATCGCCAACAGATGATCAATACCGCTCAGCGGGTGCAGCCATCCTGCGCTGTTTCCGGCGTGCGCCCAGCTATAAGCCGGTAGCAGGATCAGACTTAGCGCAGCGACCGCGTTTTTTATGGCAGATTTCATGGCCCACTCCTTTTGCCAATGTCCATCGTGACGGACGCCCACAAGCTTTCCCATTCAGCATCTGGACTTTGCGAAGGCACCATATCTTCTGAACTGAATAACCAGACGCCAGACTCCGGTAGCACGATGGCAACCTCACCGTTTGCATCCGTCACCGCTTTCAGAAACCAGTCTTTTTTGCCCTGTAGCAGCGCTTTCACCTGAGCCCCCACCAGCGGCTTACCGTCACGAACGAGTCGCAAGTGATAGGCTTCACCGGGCTGATACTGCAACGGTTCCGTCAGAGGGATCAGTTCCAATGGCATGCCTGTCGCTTTATCAAAGCCCTGACTGTTGCCATCCACCAGCACGATGGTTTTCGCACAGCGGGAATACAACTCGCTTCCCGGCAGAGCTGAGTCACCGTTTTCTTTGCGCTGACGAATCACTTTTTCCAGCCCTTCCTCTTGCAAATACGCCTCAAACTCAGCGGCTGAGAGGGTGATCAGCGCGTCGTTGGTTCGCAGTGCGACAAGCGTTGCTCCGGCCACTCGCGGCTTGATATGGCCGATGACCAGCGCGTTATCGTGACCACTGACCGGGTACTTGCCTTCGGAATCCGATGCCGTGAAATCCGCGATAAGGCCCGGAAGACGCACGGTCTGCTTACCGGGCAACCCGCTGCCAATACGCAGTTCAAACAATACCTGCGCATCGGTACGGCTCTGGGCATCATGCGGGATCATCCAGAACTCATGGGCCTGAGCGTTGCTGGCGCTGAAAACCAACAACGCCAGCGCCATCATTCCGCTTTTAAAACCGCTTAATGAGGGTTTCATCCGCGACTCAGTATTGCGCTTTTTTCAGGGAAACAGGCACCACGTACGGGAAGGTGTGGCTGTAACGTTTTGGATTGGCGACCGACTGATCGGTAGGCTGACCCATCAACAGGCTGAGCATGGCGCTCATGGCATCATCATCCAGGCTGCGCCCGTTACGCTTCTCTGCGGTGAAGACCGCCTTTTCACCCACCTGATAGGTCAGCACATCTGGCACCAACATATTCGCCACTTTGTCACCGTAGGCAATAGGGTCTTTCTGCGAATGGGCTACCGCGCTGGCACGTGACGTACGCGCAGAGACAAAGTTCTTCATGTCATCGCTGTTTTGCGGTCGGCTTTCATCATGCTCGCGTTTCAGGGCTTCGTTCTCAAAGAGCATGGTGTGAGAAAACAGCGGATTTGCCGAGTACTGCACCTGCTTCCACGTATCATTGCTCTGGAAATCGGTGGTCATATAGACGCTAACTTTTGCAGCCAACAGTGAATTCGGGATTTCCAGCACAATGGCACCGCAGTTACGTGCCGCGAAGATATTCTTGCCCTGTGTAGATTTCCACACAGTCGGGTCATATTTACCTTCGGCCAGCTGTGCGCGGAAACGGTGTAATCCAGGGGAATTACCAACGAACGGATCCTGGGCGGCCCCGGTCCAGATTTTAATACCGTTGCTCAGCGTCGCAGCGCTATTTGCCTGCGCTTTACCGATAGATTTTCCTGTTGCTCCAACCGTACTGTCGGCGGTGTCTTGCTGGAAAAGAGTGGCATTGCCCTGGGCATCAAATTTGAAGGTAAATGTCTTTCCCTGCTTATAATCTGCAGATTCAGCAATGTGGATATTATACAGCGCATCAGGGTTAAATATCCCGCCGTCACCCGCTTTCGGGCTGTTATTGACGGTCATTACAATAGCGGTATATCCCGGGGTGGTTGCCGGAAAAACAAAATTATCCAGCTGATTAAGCGATGGCGTTTTAATGGCTTGCTCAGACTCAAAGTGATGGCTTGCGCTGACAACCGGGGAAAATATTACAGAGGATAAAAAGAGGGCCAGCCTGGCTTTTTTGAAAATAGACATAATGCTTCCTTAAAAAGGGCCGCAATAATGCCCACGGGGATTATTGCGGCCAATAGTACCGGGCATTGGAGAGATATTATTATTTATAGATTACTGCGGTCGCCCTGATGTCGGCGCTCATCCCGGCACGTTCAAGTGAAGTGATATGGTAAAAACCCGCGCCTTTTTCATCGGCTTCTTTGCTCAATGCGGTCATCGCTTCTTCAAAGGTGCCGTTTTTGATGTTGACGGAAATATTGCCCACTTTCTCTTTCATGCCCGCCATTTGCGAGTCACGAATTTCTGCCGCAGCAAAGCTTAACGAGCTGACGGTCATCAGTGCGGTTAAGAGGATTACTTTATTGAACATGGTGTCGTCCTTTCTTTATGTTGTGTTGTTGAAAGCAGGTGCCTGGCAGAAACATAGCAACTTTCCCGCCACTCAATTTCACCTTAGTCAAGATAACGCGGACATGTATCACCAAATCTTCACAAAGTTATAACGAATATTTTATAATTTATTTTTACAATAACCGGCATTTCCACCCATTAAAGTCCGATATGAGACCATTCAAAAGTCTATAACTCCAGACAATGCCTTATAACCACCACGCCAATAACCCTTCATACGTATTTATAACACGCATGTGATTTCAACGAGCCAGAGACATTGCCGTAAAAATATGGAATAGTCTCAACGTCGATTAACGTTCATCCTAAGCGATGGTTAATAAAGAGGTAACGAACATGATTGTTAACTTGCTAATAATCCCACTATCATTACCTACCATATTTATTGCACTGTTTTATTCCCTTGCGCGCAGCAACTGGTTTTTATCCCTTACTCATCTTTCTGCCATGAATCATATTCAGGGTATGACTTCGCAAGTCTTTGCCATTTTTTTGCTGGCCCTGGCGATGATAAGTTTGATTGCCATCATGCTGACCGCGTTGCTGGTTGGGGCGCTCAATCGCAAAGCGTCACAAAAGCTCAGACAACGCCGTCAGGCGTAATATTCACCGCGTATTATTGGTCATAATCATCCCGTAATCGGTTCTCTTCATCGTCAAGCTGCCGACGTTCCTGATCGAGCTGACGCTGCTTATCGTCTAGCTGATGGCGACGGTCCTCTAACTGGCGCTCGCGATCGTCATATTGACGGCTACGATCGCTATCCTGTGGACGATTATTCTCTTGATCATCATCGCGTTCATCGTGATACACGTGGTCACTATCCGGCTTGTAAGCATCGCTAATCGCCTGCTGGACGTTGCCAATGGCATCGTCAATGATATCGGCATGAGCCCACTGGCTTGCCAGCGAGAGCGCGCAAAACAACAGCGCCGTTGGGGTACGTTTCATCAGGTCAGTCTCTGGGTTGGACTGCTCTCAGCGTAATCAACGCGTATCCCGGCGGGTAGCGGAGGAATCTCAATTGCTGCTCGCCTTACGCAGCGCCTGAGCGAGCTGCACGCGGGTAAAAGGTTTGCGCAAAAGTTCGACGTCAGGCAATTGGGGATTGTTCGCCGGACGTAAATCCTGCCCGCTTATCATCAGCACCGCCACCCGTGGGTGATGTACGCGCGCATGACTCACCACGTCTGCGCCGCTAAGCCTGCCGGGCAGCATCAGGTCGCTGACCAGCATTGCGATATCCTCCGAAGCATCCAGCATCGCGAGTGCCTGTTCGCCATTCGCCGCTTCCAGCGTTAACCAGCCAAGCTGATGCAACTGTTCGCATAACGTTTGACGGACATCGGCTTCATCCTCCAACACCAGCGCTAGCCGTTCGGCAGGCCGCTCATCGGTCACCTCTTCTGCCTGCACACGTTCTACCGCCTGAAGCATCGAGCGGGGTAATTGCAGCCGCACAGTGGTGCCTTGCCCCGGCGCGCTTTCTATTTCTACCCGCCCGCCGGACTGACGCACGAAACCATACACCATCGACAGCCCCAGTCCCGAACCGCTGCCGGTCTGTTTGGTGGTGAAGAAGGGTTCGAATACCTGCGCTTTGATCTCTTGCGACATGCCGCTGCCGTGGTCGATGACCTCCAGCGCCACCATGTCCTGTTTGCGTCCGTCACTGCGGTTCACTCGCTGATTCCACGTGCGAATTTTGATCGTCCCCGCTTGCCCTTCCATCGCATCGCGGGCGTTCATCACCATGTTGATAATGGCATTTTCCAGCTGACCGACGTCAATCCACGCGGACCACGCGGGGGTTTGCGCTTCGATATCCAACGTTAATGTCTTAGGCAGGGAGTGGCGCATCAGCTCGCCAAGATTTTCCAGCAGCCCTTTCATTTCAACCGCATGGGGGTGCAGTGACTGTTTGCGCGAAAACGCCAGCAGACGCTGGGTCAGTAACGCCCCGCGCTCGGCGGCTTTGAGTGCGCGTGAAATACGCGGCGCATCGGCGTCATTCGGCTTCACCAGTTCGAGACTGCCGATAATCACCGCCAGTAAATTGTTGAAATCATGCGCCAACCCGCCCGTCAGCTGGCCAACGGCTTTCATTTTTTGGCTGTGAAGCAACGCATCTTCCAGTCCCTGACGCTCGATGCGGTCGAGTTCCATCTGCGTCGATTTTTCCTTGAGCAGACGCGAAGCGTGATCCAGCGAAGCGGTGTTGCGGGCAAACACGCTGAACGCACGCGCCAGTTCGCCAAGCTCATCACGCCGTTGCAACGCAGGCAGCGAAACGTCTTGCTCGCCGTGGGCCAGTCGCGACATCGCCGAGGAGATGGCGTTCAGGTTTGAGCCTAAGTTGCGGTAGATATACCAGCCCGCAAAACCGGTGATCACCAGCGCCAGCAGGGCAAAGCTGAGAATAAAGTCGATAATCGAGCCTAGCTCGCGGTGGCTTTGCGCCACGCGCTGTTCGGACGATTGCGCCACCTGTGCCACGTATTGATTGATGTCGTCGTTAAGAATGGCGACCAGCGCTTTGATGTGAAACATATACCAGCTAATGGCGAGATCGCTTTGCTCAAGCTTGAGAGAAAGCGGGGCCAGTTTGCGCAGTTCTGCATTGAAATCCGGCAAAATGAAAGCGATTGTCGGATCGGCACTTTGCGTCGGCAACGCATACATCACGGTGTCCAGTTGACGCACCGTGGAACGCGGCATCGACGTTTCAATCGACGCAGTGAGAAGCCGGTCCATTTCCATTAACAAACGCCCGTCCAGCGAGCCTTCGCCCTGACGCTGGTTAATGTCAATCAAATGCCGCAGATAACTTTGGTTCTGGTACAGCGAACTGAGCAACGCGTTACGCTCCAGATGGCGCTGCTGCCCGCGCTGCAACATCCCCGCCACGCTGTGCTGTAATTCATTACTGCGCTGAATAATGCGCTGCACCAGTTCCGGTTCACGCTGCGCCAGTGGCGCGGTAGCCAGTTGGTCGAGTGAGTGTTTCAGCGCTTTTTGCGTGGCCTGTAACCGTTCGGCTTCCCCTTTGTATTCCAGCGCACCCACTACCTGAGAAAGCCGCACCGCCGCCGTCGCCACGTTGGCGGTATCGCGCGCCAGATTCATGCTGCCGGTCATGTCGTCAAAGGTCTGCTGCTGCACCTGTTCCTGAATCTGACTGGCGTGACGAAAACCGAGCACCGCCGCCGCACTCACCATCAGCGTCACCGCCACCACCAACAGATTAAAGAACAGCAGGCGGCCACGCGCGCTGGCAAAAAACGAAGGACGGCGTATCGGCATGGCGGCTCCCGTGTGAGGTGAATCAAAGGTTCGGCACTTTTTCAGCACTATGACAAATATGAACGGCCTCTGACATTTTGCATTTACGTTCCTGTGATGGACTGCTGATATCGATAATCCCGCAGGAGAACCCCATGAACCCGACGCCGGTGCTATCGATGGTCAACATCGCCAAAGCCTTTGGCAAGTTTTATGCGCTGAAAGGGGTAGACCTGACGGTATTTCCCGGTGAAATCCACGCGCTGATGGGGGAAAACGGCGCCGGGAAAAGTACGCTGATGAAAATCCTCGCAGGCGCGTACACCGCCACCAGCGGCGAGATCCTGATTGACGGTAAACCGCACGCCATCAAAGGCCCGAAAGACGCTTTAGCCGCAGGCATCACCCTGATTTATCAGGAGATGCAGCTCGCCCCCAACCTGACCGTCGCCGAAAATATTTTCCTCGGCAGCGAGCTGTCGCGCGGCGGGCTGGTGCAGCGCAAAGCCATGGTGGCGCAGGCGCAGGAAGTGATTAACCGCCTCGGCGCGCAGTTCAAAGCCACTGACCGCGTCATGAAGCTGACCATCGCCGAGCAACAGCAGGTGGAAATCGCCCGCGCGCTGCACCGCAACAGCCGCATTTTGGTGATGGATGAACCCACCGCCGCCCTGTCCTCTCGCGAAACCCATCGTCTGTTCGAACTCATTCTGCGGTTGCGCGATGAAGGCATGGCGATCATCTATATCAGCCACCGCATGGCGGAAGTGTATGAGCTTTCGGACCGCGTGAGCGTGCTGCGCGACGGGCAATACGTCGGCAGTTTAACGCGCGACAAACTCAACGCCTCTGAACTGGTGCGCATGATGGTTGGCCGCCCGCTCAGCGATCTGTTCAACAAAGAGCACGATATTCCCCACGGTCAGGCACGCCTCAACGTGCATCACCTCACCGACGGCGGCAAAGTGCAGCCGTGCAGTTTACTGGTGCGTTCCGGCGAAATCGTCGGCCTGGCGGGCTTAGTGGGCGCAGGCCGTTCCGAACTGGCGCAGCTGATTTTCGGCGTACGCAAAGCCACCGGCGGCGTGATTGAAGTCGACGGCGAACCGGTGCTGATTCATTCCCCGCGTGAAGCCATCGATTTGGGTATCGGTTTTCTGACGGAGAACCGTAAAGAACAAGGGCTGTTCCTCGAACTGGCGGCGCAGGAAAACATCACCATGGCGACGCTGGAACGCGACGCGCATTACGGCATGCTCGACCGCAAAAAAGCGCAAACCATTTCCGATGACGCCATCAAGCTGCTGAATATCCGCGTGCCGCATTCACAAGTGCGCGCGGGCGGTTTGTCCGGCGGCAATCAGCAAAAACTGCTGATTTCCCGCTGGGTGGCAATTGGCCCGCGCATTCTGATTTTGGATGAACCGACGCGCGGCGTGGATGTCGGCGCGAAAAGTGAAATCTACCGCATCATGAACCAGATGGCGCGTCAGGGCGTGGCGATTTTGATGATCTCCAGCGAACTGCCGGAAATTGTCGGCATGAGCGACCGGGTGTATGTGATGCGAGAAGGCAGCATTGCCGGTGAGCTGCTCAGCCATGACATCACCCAGGAAAATATTATGACCCTGGCGACAGGCGTGAACGAATCCCACCAGCAGGCGGTGCAACCATGACCACGCAAAAAGAACATTCCGTGCCTTCCCCGCAGCAGGTGGCGAAAGCGTCCGCACGCAAAATGCTGATCGGCGATCTGGTGCAAACGGTGGGGATCTTGCCGATCCTTATCCTGATTGTGGCGGTATTTGGCTTTATCACCCCGAACTTCTTCACCGAAAGTAATTTGCTGAATATTACCCGTCAGGCATCGATCAACATCGTGCTGGCGGCGGGCATGACCTTCATCATTTTGACCGGCGGGATTGATCTGTCGGTCGGCTCGATTCTCGGCACCACGGCGGTGGCGGCGATGGTGGTGTCGCTGATCCCACCGTTTGCCCTGCTGTCGATCCCCGCCGCGCTGATGCTCGGCCTGATCCTCGGGTTATTCAACGGCGCGCTGGTCGCTTTTGCCGGACTTCCCCCCTTTATCGTCACCCTCGGTACCTATACGGCGCTGCGCGGTGCGGCCTATCTGCTGGCGGACGGTACGACGGTTATCAACTCTGACATCAGTTTTGAATGGATAGGCAACAACTATCTCGGGCCAATTCCGTGGCTGGTGGTGATCGCCCTGCTGGTGATTGCGGTGTGCTGGTTCATTCTGCGCCGCACGACGCTAGGCGTTCATATCTATGCGGTCGGCGGCAATATGCAGGCGGCGCGGCTTACGGGTATCAAAGTGTGGCTGGTGCTGCTGTTTGTGTACGGTATGAGCGGCCTGCTCTCCGGGCTTGGCGGGGTGATGAGTGCCTCGCGGCTGTACAGCGCCAACGGCAACCTTGGCATGGGCTATGAGCTGGACGCCATCGCAGCGGTCATTCTTGGCGGCACCAGTTTTGTCGGCGGCATCGGCACCATCACCGGCACGCTGGTGGGGGCGCTGATCATCGCCACGCTCAATAACGGCATGACGCTGATGGGCGTCTCTTACTTTTGGCAACTGGTGATCAAAGGGGCGGTGATCATCATTGCGGTACTGATCGACAAATACCGTACCCGACACCATCAAAGTGCATAACAACATCTTACCTGTGAGGAAAACACCATGCGTTTGAAGCCAATCGCCATTGCACTCTGTGCTGGCACCCTGCTCGCCGCCGCGCCGTTTGTGCAGGCGAAAGCGTTGAAATCCATCGGCGTGACGGTGGGCGATCTCGCCAACCCGTTCTTCGTGCAAATCACCAAAGGGGCTGAACTGGAAGCCCGCAAACTGGCGGGAGATAACGTCAAAGTGACGCTGGTCTCCAGCGGCTACGATCTCGGTCAGCAGGTGTCGCAGATTGATAACTTTATCGCCGCGAAAGTCGACATGATAATCCTCAACGCCGCCGATTCAAAAGGCATCGGCCCGGCGGTGAAGCGCGCGAAAGAAGCCGGCATTGTGGTGGTGGCGGTTGACGTAGCAGCGGCAGGGGCCGATGCGACGATTACCTCCGATAACACCCAGGCGGGCGAAATGGCCTGTAAATACATCACCGACCGCCTGAAAGGCAAAGGCAACGTGGTTATCATCAACGGGCCGCCGGTTTCCGCGGTGCAGAACCGTGTCGAAGGCTGCCAGACCGAGTTCAAGCGCCACCCGGATATCAAAGTGCTGTCTGACAACCAGAACGCCAAAGGCAGTCGTGAAGGCGGCCTGGAAGTGATGACCTCACTGCTGGCGGCGAATCCGAAGATCGACGGCGTATTTGCGATCAACGACCCAACAGCGATCGGGGCCGATCTGGCGGCGAAACAGGCGCAGCGTAAAGAGTTCTTTATTGTTGGCGTCGATGGATCACCGGATGGTGAAGAGGCGTTGAAGCGTCAGAATTCCCTGTTCGTGGCAACGCCTGCGCAGGACCCTCAGGTGATGGCGGCGAAAGCCGTAGAAATTGGTTATGACATTTTGCAGGGCAAACCTGCGCCAACCGCGCCGGTGCTGATCCCAGTGACGATGATCGACAAGAAAAGTGTCGCAAACTATAAGGGCTGGACGGTGAAATAAGACTGGCTGCCGGGTGGCGATGCAGCTGCCGCCACCCGGCATCAACAGAAGGGGAATTCTGTAGATGAAGCGCTCCGCAATCAACGACATACTCGGCCATACGCGGCAATTTTTCTCCCAGCACAATGTGCATCTGCCGCCGTTCGCCAGCTTTCCGCCGACCCAATGGCGACAGCTTGATCCCGATGCCTGGCATGAAGTGTTTGCCCTGCGGCTCGGCTGGGACGTGACCTCTTTTGGCAGCCACGATTTCGCCTCTCAAGGCTTGACCCTTTTTACCCTGCGCAACGGTTCGCCCAACGGCATGCCCTATGAAAAGAGCTATGCTGAAAAAATCATGCACGTGCGTGATGGGCAAGTGACGCCGATGCATTTTCACTGGCGCAAGCGGGAAGACATTATCAATCGCGGCGGCGGTAATCTGATTATCGAACTGTGGAACGCCGATGGCCTTGAGCAAACGGAAAACAGAGATGTCACGGTCACGCTCGACGGCTGTCATCAGACCCACGCGGCGGGCAGCCAACTGCGGCTCGCACCGGGGGAAAGCATCTGTTTGCCACCGGGGTTGTATCACAGTTTCTGGGGCGAACGCGGCTTTGGCGATGTGCTGGTCGGCGAAGTGTCGACGGTCAACGACGATGAACACGACAACCATTTCCAGGTACCGCTCGACCGCTATATCAGCATTGAAGAAGACGAACCGGCGCAGCTGGTGCTGTGCAACGAATACCGCCTGTTTCATTAGCCATGCCGCTGCCACGTGAAAAATGGCGGATATGAAGGAGAATGTGATGCCGATGATTTCCCTCGCCGACGGGCTGGCCCATGCCCGGGAACACCGTTACGCGCTGGGCGCGTTTAACGTTCTCGATTCGCACTTTCTGCGTGCGCTGTTTGCCGCCGCAGAACAGGAGCGCTCGCCGTTTATCATCAATATCGCCGAAGTGCATTTTAAGTATTTATCGCTGGAATCGCTGGTCGAAGCGGTGCGTTTTGAAGCCGCCCGCCACGACATTCCGGTGGTGCTCAATCTCGATCACGGCCTGCATTTTGACGCGGTGGTTCGCGCATTGCGTCTCGGTTTCAGCTCGGTGATGTTTGACGGCTCTACACTCGACTACGACGAAAATATCCGTCAGACCCGCGAAGTAGTGAAGATGTGTCACGCCGTCGGTGTATCAGTGGAGGCGGAGTTGGGCGCGGTCGGCGGCGATGAGGGCGGCGCGTTATACGGTCATGCCGATGAAGCCTTCTTCACCGACCCGAATCTGGCGCGTGAATTTGTCGACAGAACCGGTATTGACGCTTTAGCCGTCGCCATTGGCAACGCGCACGGCAAATACAAAGGCGAGCCAAAACTCGATTTCACCCGTCTGGACGCCATTCGTGAGCAAACGGGTTTACCGCTGGTGTTGCACGGCGGCTCCGGCATCAGTGATGCCGATTTTCGTCGCGCCATTGAACTGGGCATTCACAAAATCAATTTCTACACCGGTATGTCGCAGGCCGCGCTCGGCGCGGTTGAACAACGTATCACGCAGCGACAACCGATTTACGACGAATTTGCCGAACTGCTGCTCGGCATCGAAACAGCGATCACCGATACCGTCGCCGAACAGATGCGGATTTTCGGCAGCGCGGGGAAAGCGTGATGGAACGCCTGGGAATTATCGCCGCTGGGAATATGCTGGTCGATCATGTGCATCGCATCGTCCAATGGCCCGAACGCGGCTGGTTGGCGGAGATCACCCACAGCGAACGCTCCACCGGCGGCGCACCGCTTAATGTGCTGCTGACGCTCGCCAAAATGCGCCGCCAATTGCCGTTGCAGGCGGTCGGGCTGATTGGGGAAGACGGCGACGGCGATTACATCATGGCGATGCTCGACCAGTATCACGTCAACCGCCAGCACGTGCAGCGCACCACCTTTGCGCCCACCTCAATGTCGCAGGTGATGACCGATCCCAGCGGGCAGCGCACGTTTTTCCATTCGCCGGGGGCGAACCGTCTGCTGGATCTCCCGGCATTCGATCGGCTGGAAGGATCGATGAAGATCTTCCATCTCGGCTATTTATTGCTGCTCGACAGTCTGGATTTGGCAGATAAAGAGTATGGCACCCGCGCCGCGCGGCTGCTGGCGCAGATGCGTGAGAAAGGGTACGAAACGTCGCTGGACTTGGTGTCGCGCAAAGGCGACCCGCGCTATCAGCCGCTGGTGCGTCCGGCGCTGGCGCATCTCGATTATTTAGTGATTAACGAACTGGAAGCCGGGGAGTTCAGCGAACTGCCGATCCGCGTCGAAAACGACGAACCCAATATCGACAATATCGCCCAGGCGGCAACGCTGCTGCTGGCGGCGGGTGTGAAACAACGCGTCGTTATTCACTGCCCGGAAGGCGCGTGGTGCGAAGCGCCAGACGAAGCGGGCCAGTGGGTGCCGTCATGGAAGCTGGCGCAGAATGAGATAATCGGCAGCGTCGGCGCGGGTGATGCGTTTTGCGCCGGGTTTCTGTACGGCTGCCACGAACGCTGGCCGTTACGCCAGAGCGTGCTGCTGGCCCACGCCTGCGCGCGCGCCAGCCTGTTGTGCGCCAACGCCATCGACGGAGCGAAAACGCTCGAAGAGTTGCAGGTGTTTATCAGTGAGAAGGGGTGAGTGACGAGCATTGCCCGGCGGCGCTAAGCGCTTGCCGGCCTACAAGGGCAACCAATGGTTTGTAGGCGTGATAAGCGCAGCGCCATCAGGCCAATACATTCACGCGGCTTTGTCGCCGTGAACCACATCAGCGGCAAACACGTAACCTAATCCGCGCAGGGTTTTGATTAGCATTGGCTGATGCGGATTAATTTCGATTTTACGGCGCAGACGCATGATCAGCACATCAATCGTTCGGTCGAACACCTCGGTACTTTCGCTGTGAGTGAGTTCCAGCAACTGTTCCCGGCTCAACACGCGCCGTGCATTTTGCGCCAGCGCCAGCAGCAGGCCATATTCTCCCTGGGTCAACGCGACGGCATGTTGCGCGGGGCTGAACAGTTCACAGCGTTCGGTGTCCAGCCGCCAGCCGTTAAACGTCATGCCACTGCCCTGCTCGCTGCGCACATCCACCGTCAGCGCGCCGCTGCGGCGTAAAACGGCTTTCAGTCGCGCCACCACTATCCGCGGATTAAACGGTTTGCCGATGTAATCGTCTGCGCCCATTTCCAGCCCGACCACCACATCGGATTCGCTGCCCATGCCGGTCAACATCACGACGGGCAATTCCGGGCGCAGTTTTTGCAGCTGGATAAGCACCTGCAAGCCGTTGATATCCGGCAGCATCATGTCGAGCAGCACCAGCGCGATATCGGGCCGTTGCGCCACCATCGCCACACCCTGTTGGCCGAGATGGCACACCGCGACGTCAAACACATGCTCGGCGAGCACATCCCGCAGAAGTTCGCAGATTGCGGTGTCGTCATCAATTACCAGAATGACCGGTTTCATCGTCAGCCCCTGCCCAGAACGCTATGGAGTAAGTCTGGCTGATTCTGCTGTACGCTCCAGCCAATGCCAGCCTGTGATGATGAATCTTTAACCGCTGTCACATCCCGGCGGCTTTCGACACGTCAAAACTGACGAACGACGCTTTTTCGACACCGCTTTCCCCCGCCAAACGCCGAAATACCCACACGATAAAGAGTGGCATAAAACCTGCATTAGGGAGCACTGAACGCATTTATGCGACTGTTTAAGTGGAGCGAAACCGATGAAAAAAGTCGTCACGGTTTGCCCTTACTGCGCATCAGGCTGCAAGATAAACCTGGTGGTGGATAACGGCAAAATAATCCGGGCGGAAGCGGCGCAGGGGAAAACCAATCAGGGCACGCTATGCCTGAAAGGCTACTACGGCTGGGATTTTATCAACGATACCCAGATCCTCACCCCGCGTCTGAAAACCCCGATGATCCGTCGCCAGCGTGGCGGCAAACTGGAATCTGTTTCCTGGGATGAAGCGCTGAACTACGTTGCCGATCGCCTGAGCGCCATCAAGGCCAAATACGGCCCGGACGCCATCCAGACCACCGGCTCTTCACGCGGCACGGGTAACGAAACCAACTATGTGATGCAAAAATTTGCGCGCGCCGTTATTGGCACCAATAACGTCGACTGCTGCGCACGCGTCTGACACGGCCCTTCGGTTGCAGGTCTGCACCAATCGGTCGGTAATGGCGCAATGAGCAATGCCATCACAGAGATTGATAACACCGATCTGGTGTTTATCTTCGGCTACAACCCGGCGGATTCCCACCCGATCGTGGCGAATCACGTGATTAACGCCAAACGTAATGGCGCGAAAATTATCGTCTGCGATCCGCGCAAAATTGAAACCGCGCGCATTGCCGATATGCATATCGCGTTGAAAAACGGTTCGAACATCGCGCTGCTGAACGCAATCGGCCATGTGATCATCGAGGAGAATCTCTACGACACGACCTTCGTCGCCAGCCGTACCGAGGGCTTCGAGGAGTATCGCAAAATCGTTGAAGGCTATACGCCGGAATCGGTGGAAACCATCACCGGCGTGAGCGCACAAGAGATTCGTCAGTGCGCGAGAATGTACGCTGCGGCGAAATCCGCTGCGATCCTGTGGGGCATGGGCGTGACCCAGTTCTATCAGGGCGTGGAAACCGTGCGTTCGCTGACAAGCCTGGCGATGCTCACCGGCAATCTCGGTCGTCCGAGCGTTGGCGTGAACCCGGTGCGTGGGCAAAATAACGTGCAGGGCGCGTGCGATATGGGTGCGCTGCCGGATACCTATCCGGGCTACCAGTACATCAACAATCCGGCCAACCGCGAGAAATTCGCCAAAGCCTGGGGCGTGGCAAGTCTGCCTGAACATACGGGCTATCGCATCAGCGAGCTGCCACATCGCGCGGCGCATGGCGAAGTACGTGCGGCGTACATTATGGGTGAAGATCCGCTGCAAACCGATGCCGAGCTGTCGGCGGTGCGCAAAGGGTTTGAGGATCTCGAACTGGTTATCGTGCAGGACATCTTTATGACCAAAACCGCTTCGGCGGCCGACGTCATTTTGCCGTCCACCTCCTGGGGCGAGCACGAAGGGGTGTATACCGCCGCCGACCGTGGTTTCCAGCGCTTCTTTAAAGCGGTTGAACCGAAGTGGGATCTGAAAACCGACTGGCAAATCATCAGCGAAATCGCCACCCGCATGGGCTACCCGATGCACTACAACAACACCCAGGAAATTTGGGATGAGTTGCGTCATCTGTGTCCGGATTTCACCGGGGCCACCTACGAAAAAATGGGTGAACTGGGCTATATCATGTGGCCGTGCCGCGATGAGTCTGACGCCGATCAGGGCACGTCGTATCTCTTTAAAGAGAAGTTCGATACCCCGAACGGGATGGCGCAGTTCTTTACCTGCGACTGGGTCGCGCCTATCGATAAGCTCACCGAAGCGTATCCGATGGTGCTCTCAACCGTGCGTGAAGTGGGCCACTACTCCTGTCGTTCGATGACCGGGAACTGTGCCGCGCTGGCGGCGCTCGCCGACGAACCGGGTTACGCGCAGATCAACACCGCCGATGCGGCAAAACTTGGTATCGAAAACGAGGCGCTGGTGTGGGTGCATTCGCGTAAGGGCAAAGTCATCACCCGCGCGCAGGTCAGCGATCGCCCGAACGTCGGAGCGGTGTACATGACCTACCAGTGGTGGATTGGCGCCTGTAACGAGCTGGTGACAGAGAACTTAAGTCCGATAACCAAAACGCCGGAATACAAATATTGTGCCGTGCGCGTGGAGCGCATCGCCGATCAGCGCAGCGCCGAACAATACGTTATCGACGAATACACCAAGCTGAAGTCCCGGTTACGTGAGAGTGCACGGGGCTGAAGCCATTCAACTGTCCGACTTTAGGGGTGAAATTTTCACCCCCTTTTTTTGGGTGCGGCTCAGCCATTTCTTTCTTTTTTTGTCCTCTCTATACTGTGGGGCCTTTCTTAAAAATGAATAACTGATGATGAAACGCTGCGGTTTGTGGCTGTTATTTCCCTTGCTGGCGCAGGCCGATGAGATCGGTAGCCAGTATCAAGAGCAGGCCGAAGCGGGCGACAAACGCGCCCAGTATTATCTGGCCGACACCTACTACAGTTCCGGCGATGAACCGCACGCGCGTTATTGGGCGGAGAAAGCGGCGCAAGCAGGCGAGCCAGATGCGGTCGCCTTACTCGCGCAGATGATGATGAAAACCAGCCTGCCCGATGCGCGTAAACTCGCCGAACAGGCAGTACTCGCGGGCAGTTCGAGCGGGAAAATCACCCTCGCCCACACGCTGGTGAACACGCAGGCGGGAAAAACGGACTATTCACGTGCCCTTTCGCTGCTGGAAAACGCCGCCGAAAACAGCGACAGCGATTCCGCTGTAGACGCGCAGATGCTGCTCGGCCTGATTTATGCCAACGGCGGCGAGTTAAAAGAAGATGACGCGAAGGCCACCGAATTCTTCAAAAGCAGCTCGATGCTGTCACGCTCTGGCTATGCCGAATATTGGGCGGGTGTGATGTTTCGCGATGGGGAAAAAGGGTTTATCGCGCCCAATAAACAAAAAGCGCTGAACTGGTTTAACGTCAGCTGTCTGGAAGGCAACGATTCGGGATGTGAAGCGCTTGATGCATTGAGCGGCGAGTAGCTTATCGCCCGGCGGCGCTACGCTGGCGCGGGCCTACGGTTTTGGGGTCAACGTTTACGGCCTGCTAATTGCGCCCGGCGGCGCTGCGCTGGCACGGGCCTACAAAAGACGCGTTCGCAAGCGCAAGCGCCGCCGGGCATTTTGATTTTAACGGTTCACGGTCTTCTCAAATTTCCCCAACACGTCGCGCTCATACGCCTGCGCTTTTTTGCGGTCGAATTTGTGTTCCCACTTGGCAATCACCAGCACCGCCAGCGCATTACCGACCACGTTCAGCGCAGTACGCGCCATGTCGAGAAGTCGGTCAACACCTGCAATAAACGCCAGCCCTTCCAGCGGAATACCGACACTGCCGAGCGTGGCCAGCAGCACCACGAACGACACACCGGGCACGCCCGCGATGCCTTTCGACGTCACCATCAGCGTCAGCACCAGAATGATTTCCTGGCCGAGAGAGAGGTCAATGCCATACAGCTGAGCGATGAAAATCGCCGCGATGCTTTGGTACAGCGTTGATCCATCAAGGTTAAAGGAGTAACCCGTCGGCACCACAAAACTGGTTATCGACGCTGGTGCGCCGTAGGCTTCCATCTTCTCGATAATTCTCGGCAATACGCTTTCGGAGCTTGCCGTGGAGTACGCCAGAATCAGTTCATCTTTCAGAATACGAATCAAAATCCAGATGCTGAGGCCGCACATTTTTGCCACCCCGCCCAGCACCACCAGCGCGAAGAACACAATCGCGGCGTACACCAGAATCACCAGCTTGGCGAGCGGCCACAGCGAGGCAAAACCGAAGTTGGCGACGGTAACCGAAATCAGCGCGAACACGCCCACCGGCGCATAACGCATCACCATGTGCGTCACTTTGAACATGGTTTCGGACACCGAACGGAAAACAGTGACCAGCGGTTCACGGTGCGCAGACGGCAGCGACGACAGCCCCAGACCAAACAGCACCGAGAAGAAGATAATCGGCAGCATTTCGCCTTTCGCCATCGAGGCAAAAATGTTAGTCGGCACCAGCGACAAAATGGTCCCCATCAGGCCATGCGCATGGCTTTGCACATCGGCGGCGGTGCTCTGGTATTTGGAAATATCGACCGTCGCCAGCGCCGACATATCAATGCCCGCGCCCGGCTGGAACACATTCGCCAGAGTGATACCCAGCACGATGGCAAGGGTGGTGATGATTTCAAAATAGATAATGGTTTTCGCGCCGATACGTCCCAGCGACTTGGCATCGCCCACGCCCGCAATCCCGACCACCAGCGTCGAAATCACAATCGGCACCACAATCATTTTGATCAGATGAATGAAGATATCACCGGCTGGCGATAACAAATTGGTAATCAGCCATTCACGGCTGTCGCTTTGGTAATGCAGATAACTGCCCAGAAGAATACCCAGCACTAACGCCAGCAGGATTTGCCAGGCCAGGCTGACTTTCGCTTTTTTCATGACTACAGACTTCCTCAATGCAGGGCGACATTCACATGATGAATGTTACCCACGAGAACGGGGATCGGACGTGTTGTGTTTTTGCATGGCGTTTTTTAACGCGGCGTATCAGTACCACCTGTATGGCATACCGCGCAAGCCCTTCATTACGGGGCTTTCGACTGACAAAAAGGGGAAGAAGGCAAATTAAGTGTGGTTACCGAAAATAACCTTTTGTTATAAAAAACCTTTCCTGTTCTAAAAAACTATAAATTCATCATGGTTATTATTCATCTTCTAAGGTTCGTTTGGTGGATTTTCATACTCTGCAAAGAATGCGTGATCTGTCGCCCAAATAATAAACAAAGCCGTTATACGCTCTATAATTAACGATTACTTGACATATTATTAACATTCTACAGGGAGAAAAAAAGCATGAGCCAAATACACAAACACTCTATTCCCGCAAATATTGCGGAAAACTGCCTGATTAACCCGGAACAGTACCAAGCGATGTACCAGCAGTCGGTCAGCAACCCGGACGCCTTTTGGGGCGAACAGGGGAAAATTCTCGACTGGATCAAGCCGTATCAGAAAGTGAAAAACACCTCCTTCGCGCCCGGCAATGTGTCGATTAAATGGTACGAAGACGGCACCCTGAATCTGGCAGCCAACTGCCTCGATCGCCATCTGGCCGAACGCGGCGACCAGACCGCCATCATCTGGGAAGGCGATGACGCCAGCCAAAGCAAAAAAATTACCTATACAGAATTGCACCGTGATGTCTGCCGCTTCGCCAACGTCCTGACCGGCCTTGGCATCAAAAAAGGCGACGTCGTGGCTATCTATATGCCGATGGTGCCGGAAGCCGCAGTCGCGATGCTTGCCTGCGCGCGCATCGGTGCCGTGCACTCTGTGATTTTCGGCGGCTTCTCACCGGAAGCGGTGGCCGGACGCATTATCGATTCCAGCTCACGGCTGGTGATCACTGCCGATGAAGGCGTGCGTGCGGGCCGTTCGATTCCGCTGAAGAAAAACGTCGATGACGCGCTGAAAAATCCAAACGTGAAAACCGTTGAACACGTCGTGGTGCTTAAGCGTACCGGCGGCGATGTCGCCTGGCATGAAGGCCGCGACCTGTGGTGGAGCGAGCTGACCGAAAAAGCCAGCGACCAGCATCAGCCGGTTGAAGTCGGCGCAGAAGATCCGCTGTTCATTCTTTACACCTCCGGTTCGACCGGGAAACCAAAAGGCGTGCTGCACACCACCGGCGGTTACCTGGTGTATGCGGCAACCACGTTCAAATATGTGTTTGATTACCACCAGGGCGATATTTACTGGTGTACTGCCGATGTGGGCTGGGTGACCGGACACAGCTATCTGCTGTACGGCCCGCTGGCCTGTGGCGCCACCACGTTAATGTTTGAAGGCGTGCCAAACTGGCCGACGCCTGCGCGTATGAGTCAGGTGGTTGATAAGCACAAGGTGAATATCCTGTACACCGCGCCAACTGCTATCCGCGCACTGATGGCGGAAGGGGATAAAGCGATTCAGGGCACCGACCGTTCTTCGCTGCGCATTCTCGGTTCCGTGGGCGAGCCTATCAACCCGGAAGCCTGGGAGTGGTACTGGAAGAAAATCGGTAACGAAAAATGCCCGGTGATGGACACCTGGTGGCAAACCGAAACCGGCGGCTTTATGATCACCCCCATTCCCGGCGCGACTGAACTGAAAGCCGGTTCGGCGACCCGTCCGTTCTTCGGCGTGCAGCCTGCGCTGGTTGATAACGAGGGCAACGTGCTGGAGGGCGCGACCGAGGGCAATCTGGTGATCACCGATTCCTGGCCGGGTTCTGCGCGTACGCTGTTTGGCGATCACGAGCGCTTTGAGCAGACCTATTTCTCAACCTTCAAAAATATGTACTTCAGCGGCGACGGCGCACGTCGTGACGAAGACGGTTACTTCTGGATAACGGGCCGCGTCGATGACGTGCTGAACGTCTCCGGTCACCGTCTGGGTACCGCAGAAATTGAGTCCGCGCTGGTGTCACATCCGAAAATCGCCGAAGCGGCGGTGGTTGGCATTCCGCACAGCATCAAAGGCCAGGCAATTTATGCCTACGTCACCCTGAATCACGGCGAAGAACCCAGCCCGGAATTGTACACCGAGGTGCGTAACTGGGTGCGTAAAGAGATTGGCCCGCTGGCAACGCCGGACGTGCTGCACTGGACCGATTCGCTGCCAAAAACCCGTTCCGGCAAAATCATGCGCCGTATTCTGCGCAAAATCGCCGCCGGGGATACCAGCAACTTTGGTGATACCTCGACCCTGGCGGATCCTGGCGTGGTGGAAAAACTGCTCGAAGAGAAGCAGTCCATTTCAATGCCTTCTTAATGCTGAATTACCCCTCGCTTTTTCAGGCGAGGGTCGGGTGAGAGGATTGAGCCGTACATTTTCCTCTCGCCCTAACCCTTTCTCCTTTGGGGCGAGGGAATCGTACGGTGCTTTTAATTAAAACAATATCTTACCCTCCCCTATGGATTTCGTGTTGCAGGAAGGCGGCAAGCACGAACATCCCCAGGAGCATAGCTAACTATGTGACTGGGGTGATCGTGTGCGGCCAACGCACCTGCAGCATGAAAGACAACGGGGACCTCTGGAGAACTCTGTGATGAATGAAACTATTTGTCAGCAGATAGAAGACAGTGCGCATTTCAGGGAGTTAGTCGAAAAACGGCAACGGTTTGCCACGATCCTGTCCCTTATCATGCTGGTGGTTTACGTCGGTTTTATCCTGTTAATTGCTTTCGCCCCCGGCTGGCTCGGTACGCCGCTGCACGCCGGAACCAGCGTCACGCGCGGTATTCCCATTGGCATTGGCGTGATTGTTATTTCTTTCGTGCTCACCGGCGTGTATGTCTGGCGAGCCAACGGTGAATTCGACCGGCTGACGAAAGCCGTTTTGCGTGAGGTGAAGGCACCATGAAAAAGCTCCTGACGGCGCTCGCCGCCACGCTGCCGTTGGCGGCCAACGCTGCCGATGCCATAACAGGCGACGTGCAGCGCCAGCCGACCAACTGGGAAGCGATTATCATGTTCCTGGTGTTCGTGCTGCTGACGCTGTACATCACGTATTGGGCCTCCAAACGGGTGCGTTCGCGTAACGATTACTACACCGCGGGCGGCAATATCACCGGTTTCCAGAACGGGCTGGCGATTGCCGGAGACTTTATGTCTGCCGCGTCGTTCCTTGGCATTTCCGCGCTGGTCTACACCTCGGGCTACGACGGGCTGATTTACTCGCTCGGCTTCCTCGTCGGCTGGCCTATCATCCTGTTCCTGATTGCCGAACGCCTGCGTAACCTCGGGCGCTACACCTTTGCCGATGTGGCCTCTTATCGCCTGAAACAGGGACCAATTCGTACCCTTTCCGCCTGCGGTTCTCTGGTGGTTGTGGCGTTATACCTGATTGCGCAGATGGTCGGCGCGGGCAAACTCATCGAACTGCTGTTCGGCCTGAATTACCACATTGCGGTGGTGCTGGTCGGCGTGCTGATGGTGATGTACGTGCTGTTTGGCGGCATGTTGGCAACGACATGGGTGCAAATCATCAAGGCGGTGCTGCTGTTGTTCGGCGCCAGTTTTATGGCCTTTATGGTAATGAAACACGTCGGTTTCAGTTTCAACAATCTGTTCACTGAAGCGATGGCGGTGCATCCGAAAGGGGTGGCGATCATGAGCCCTGGCGGGTTGGTGAAAGATCCGATTTCCGCGCTATCGCTGGGCCTCGGCCTGATGTTCGGGACGGCGGGTCTTCCGCACATTTTAATGCGCTTCTTCACCGTCAGTGACGCCCGCGAAGCGCGTAAAAGCGTGTTCTACGCCACCGGATTCATGGGTTATTTCTACATTCTGACTTTCATCATCGGCTTCGGCGCGATCATGCTGGTCGGCGCGAACCCGGCATTTAAAGACGCGGCGGGTCAGCTGATTGGCGGTAATAACATGGCGGCGGTGCATCTGGCCGATGCGGTCGGCGGCAACCTGTTCCTCGGCTTCATTTCTGCCGTGGCCTTCGCCACTATTCTGGCGGTCGTTGCGGGTCTGACGCTGGCGGGCGCTTCGGCGGTCTCACACGATCTCTACGCCAACGTGTTCCGCAAAGGTGCCTCTGAGCGCGATGAACTGCGCGTGTCAAAAATCACGGTGCTGATTTTGGGCGTCGTCGCCATTCTGCTGGGGATTTTGTTTGAGAAGCAGAACATCGCCTTCATGGTCGGCCTGGCGTTCTCGATTGCCGCGAGCTGTAACTTCCCGATTATCCTGCTGTCGATGTACTGGTCGAAACTGACCACCCGTGGCGCGATGATTGGCGGCTGGCTGGGCCTGCTGACGGCGATTATCCTGATGATCCTCGGCCCGACCATTTGGGTGCAAATTCTCGGTCACGAGAAAGCCGTGTTCCCGTATGAATACCCGGCGCTGTTCTCCATCGCCGTGGCCTTCATCGGTATCTGGTTCTTCTCCGCAACGGATAACTCAGAAACCGGAAAGCTCGAACGCGAGCGCTTCCGCGCGCAGTTTATTCGTTCTCAGACCGGGATCGGTATTGAGCAAGGCTCCGCACACTAAGCCAATACATCCCCGGTCGTCAGGCCGGGGAATTTCTCAGAACATGACCCACGCCACCAGCGGGGCCGCCAGTACCGTCGCCACGCCGGACAGCATCATCACCAGACTGGCGACAACCCCTTCCTGCGGGCCTAATTCATAAGAACGCGCGGTGCCTGCACCGTGTGAAGCCGCGCCAAATCCCGCGCCTTTCGCCATCCCTTCACGAATAGCGAGACGCAGAAACAGCGCGTCACCGACCGCCATGCCGAACACACCGGTGATCACCACAAACAGCGCCACCAGCTCAGGCTGTCCGCCAATCGGTTTTGCAGCAGCAAGGGCAAACGGCGTGGTGATGGAACGCACCGCCAGGCTGCGCTGAATTTCATCCGGCAGCGTAAACAGACGAGCCAGCCATACAGAGCTGGTGACGGCCACGACGATAGCGGTGGTCACGCCCGCCGTCAGCGACATCCAGTGGCGTTTAATCACCGCCAAATTATCGTAAACCGGCACCGCAAAAGCGATGGTCGCCGGGCCAAGCAACCACAGTAGCCAGTGTGCTTCACCCATATAATTCTGATAAGAGATGTGGCCGAACACCAACATCAGCACCAGCAGCAGCGGGGTGAATACCAGCGGCATCAACGGCAATTTTCGAAAGCGGCGATACAGGCGTTTGTTGGCGTAATAAAGCCCGAGCGTAATGGCGAGGCAAATCAGGCTCAGCGTAAGACTATTCACGGTTCATCCTGCGCAGTTCATAACGGTAGACTTTATCGACCACCCACGCCGTCGCACCCAATACCATCAACGTGCTCAGCGCAATCACCACGAAAATGCGCCAGCCATCGACCATCAGCAGTTGGGCGTAATTCACTACAGCCACCACCGCAGGCACGAAAAATAAAAGCATCTCCGCCAGCAGCCAGCGAGAACCGGCGCGCACCCAGTTGAGCGGCAAGATGCGGCAGACAATCAGCGCCAGCATCAGCACCATGCCAACCAGATTCGCGGGCAGCGGCAGATGACCCCACGCCACTAAATGTTCCGCCAGTACAAACACACCGGCGTACAAAACGACCTGCACCGGAACCTGAAGGTGATGCAGGACAGCAGGCGTTACGCGCCCTAAGGCCACAGCCATGAAAGGAATTCCTGAAAAAAGTGAAGGCGCTCAGTATAGTGAGCCGCCGGCTGTGACAGAAATGAATTAAAATCATTGAAGGTATAGTTTCGAGGAATAATCATGGACATAAGAACGCTGCGCTATTTCGTCGAAGTGGTCCAGCAGCAGAGCTTTACCCGCGCGGCCGAGAAGCTGTTTGTCACGCAACCTACTATCAGTAAGATGCTGAAAAATCTGGAAGATGAGCTCAACTGTACCCTTCTCATTCGCGATGGGCGCAAACTGCTGCTGACCGATACCGGGCGCGTGGTGTTCGACAGAGGGCTGACGATCCTTGCTGAATTTCGCCAACTGGAAGCCGAGCTGAGTGATATTAATCACCTGCACGGCGGCCTGTTGCGGCTCGGCATTCCCCCGATGGTCGGCATGTTGATGGCCGGACCTATTAGCCTGTTTCGTCAGCGCTACCCTGCCGTGGAGCTGAAAATTGCCGAATTTGGCGGCCTGACGGTACAACAGGCGGTGATAAACGGTGAGTTGGACGTGGCGATGACCGCCCTGCCCGTCGATGAAGAGAGTGGCCTGTCGACGTTGCCACTGTTTAGTCATCCGCTGTGCGTGCTGGTGCCACGTTCTGGCGATTGGCTCAACGTCGATTCCATCAGTCCGGCGCAGTTAGCCGCGCACCCGCTGTTGATTTACAACGAAGATTTCGCCCTTAGCCGTCAGTTAATGCAGTTGTTCACCGATCACGACGTGAAACCACGCATTGCGGTACGCAGCGGTCAATGGGATTTTCTGGCGGCAATGGTACAGGCGGGCGTTGGCGTGGCAATTTTACCGGAGCCCATTTGCCAACGACTCGATAAAAACACCCTACGCTGGATCCCACTCGACAGCGAACTGCACTGGCAATTGGGGATGATTTGGCGTGAAGGGACGTATCTTTCCCACAGTGCTCAGGCGTGGCTGAAATGCTGCGAAGGTTTCTGGCTGCCCGGCGCATAACATTCAGCGGTATTCGCTAACGCGTGATGTTTAGTTCACCGTTAGCGTGACGCCATATATAAAAATTAGTTTTCAATTTTTGAAATAACGCCCACCACAAATAAGACAATCCTTGTATTTCGCTTAATTATTAATGCATTCCTCCTCAGCTACACCTCATATTTTTGACAACAAACACCTCTTACTTGCTTAAATTTCTCAGAGTATTCTTGTGTTTTGAGTATTTATCTTTGAGCACCTTCACAAAAAACAGGTCGGAATAAAAAATTACATTGATACATAAACAATGGAATGTTTAATTCCAACCACGTTTTTCAAAAATATTAGTACAGGGATAGCCTTCGTGAAATTCAAATTTAAAGCCCTTACCGCTCTGGTCTTACTCGCCTCCAGCAATGCTTTCGCCGCGCCTATTTATCAGGCAGACGATGGTTCATTCGTGGATTTGTATGGTCGTCTTGGCTTTAACATTACCAATAAAGGTGGGGACAACGCAGGCCGCTTTGATGGCCGCTTTGGCATCTCTGGACGTCAGGTAATTAACGATAAAATGGCGGTCATTGGTCTGGCACAATATCAGGTCAATGCGGCCGAATATGCCAACAACCTCCATGATAATTCGAAAGATTTAACGGCACGTTACGTATGGGCCGGTCTGGATTTAGCCGAATACGGAAAATTAACCGGCGGCCGGGTTTCTTCTGGCTTGATTATGTTCACCGATATTGGTGACGTATTTGCCAGCTCCGATGTGGCAATGGGCCGTCAGGCAAACTTCGTTGACCCGACAGCGGTTCAGGTATTCCGTCAGGATGGCACCGTTCAGTATCAGAATACCTTTGGCGACGTTGATGTTTCTGCCGCTTATATCCTCGGCAACGACAGTTCCGACCTGGATTACGGTTATAACGCCGCCGTTCGTTACACGCTGGACATGGGTAGCGCGGGTAAACTGCAGCCGGTTATCGCGGGCCAGAAAGAGAAAGCCAGCCACGATGAAACCTCTATGCAGGCCAACCAGCAGGCGGATGAATATTCGTTCTGGGGCGTAGGTACGCGTTATTACATCGGCGATGTGATGCTCGGCGTGTTGTTTGCTCAGGATCGCGTGACCTATCGCGACGGTTCCCCGGACAGCGTGGATAAAGATTACGAAACGACGGCGGTTTGGTCTGTTAACGAAGACTGGGCACTGCGCGCCGGTTATCGCCACCTGGACAACGAAGACGGTGACGGCCTGCAACTGCGCGATACCACGCTGGAAGTGCAGTACAAACTGACGCCACGCAGCTTCATCTACACCTCTTATTCATGGCGTAACGGTAAGCAAGGCACCAACAAAGTGACAGGCAATCGCGTCACCTTTGGCGGCAGCAATCCTGCCGATGATTACTACCACGTAGGTCTGCGTTACGAGTTCTGATGATGAAAAAATTACTGTTAGTGTCACTTCTTTTTTGCGGCAGCCAGGCGCTGGCGACTCCCCACCTGATTGTGGGCAATAACCTGACGGTGCTGGCGGCAAAGTCAGCAGATGTGAGTATTTTCAGCGATAAGGTCACGCTCAAAGAGGGCGAACAGAAGGTGGTGGTGAAATACGACAGCCCGGAAAATCCGTCGTCGACCAACCAAAGCAACGGGCGTATTACGTCCAAACCCTGGCTTTTGACGTTTAACGCGTCAGGCGATGAAGAGATTACGCTGAGCATCAAACAGGCGACGGATACGTCTGAAGTACGGGCGCTGGCGAAAGCCCCGGTCTTTAGCCTGACCGAGAACGGGAAAGCGGTGCCGTTTACCCCGACGCCGTTGGTTCGCCAAAGCGCATTTGGGTCGATTTCAACGTCATGGGATTCGGTGGTCAACGGCGAAGCGACGCCAGCGGCTGTCGCCGTCGCGGCGGCACCGATCGTCGCAGCAACATCAGCCACTGCACCCGCGCCTGCTGTGGCGACAAACGGCCAATCCAGTGCGGAAAGATTCAACGCGATGCAGCAACTTTATCTGCAAAGCGATCCCGCTCAGCGAAAAGCCTTCCTGAAATGGGCGCTCGACGTACAGTAACCCTCTCTCCCCGGTTCGTCCGGGGAAATTACAGCTTATCGACCAGCGTCCGGCTCTGCCCAATGAGCTGCCGACGCCCTTCATCTCCCTGCTGAAGCAGGCAGACAAACAGCAAATCAATCAACGTGTGCTGTGCCGTACGCACGGCAATAGACGAGCTGTGTGTTTTGCTGCCTTCCGCGATGGTGTCCAGACACAGATCCGCAGCCTGTCGCAGCGGCGACTGGTGCAACGACGTCAGCGCGATGACTTTCGCTCCGCGCGCTTTCGCGGTTTCCGCCGCGACCTGCACTTCTCTGCGGTTGCCGGAAAACGAAATCGCAATCTGCACATCATCAGCCGTCAACGACTGCGCCACGGTGATTTGCACGTGACTGTCCATCTCATTCATCACCGGATAACCGATTTTCATCAGTTTGTAGGCTAAGTCTTTGGCGATCAGCGACGAGCCACCGATGGCGGTGATCTGCACGCGTCCGGCGACACGGATAAGATCAACCACCTGTTGCAGCCGGGCGAAATCCAGTCCGTTTGTGGTGTCGCGTAGCGCCTGCTGTTTTTCCATCAGCAGCTTTTCGGCGATCAGCGGGAAGGTGTCTTCGCTGTTGATTTCATTATGAATATAGGCAACGTCATTTTTGCGTTCGGTACTTTGCTGCCCCCACTCTTCCACCAGCGCGATTTTAAAATTGGTGTAACCCTTAAAGCCCAGCTTCTGCGCAAATTTAATGATGCTCGACTGGCTGATGCCCAACACTTGTGCGAGTTCCGGCGACGAAAACTGCTTCACGCGGCCCGGATTTTCCAGAATGAAATCCGCAATTTTGCGCTCACCAGGGGTAAACAGCGATTTATTATGAAGGATGGTATTGATGTGTTTCATAAGGCAGTAAGGGGTCGCTCGGTTTTTTAGCGTGGGCCAAGGGATTAAAATGATAAGTCATCCCTATTCTCATTACACCCTTTGATGCTGAATCCACGGTGTAAGGAGAGGGAAAGTCACCTCACAGGTGATCGCGATCACAGATTGCCCGCAAGGCATAAAATATTACTTCTGAATGAAGTTCATGGAATATATTATTCCATACAATGAAAACATGATTCATCGAGGCCGTTATGAAAATTGATTTATCCGCACTGACCACTGAAAGCCGCAATCGCGCGAGTGAGAACATTGACACCCTGTCGACGCTGGACATGCTGAAAGTCATCAACGCGGAAGACCAGAAAGTGGCACTGGCAGTAGAAGAACAACTGCCTGCTATCGCCAAGGCCGTCGATGCCATTACCAAAGCGTTCGCCTGCGGCGGTCGCCTGATTTACTGCGGCGCTGGCACCTCCGGTCGTCTGGGTATTCTGGACGCCAGCGAATGTCCTCCGACTTACGGCACGCCGCGCGAAATGGTTGTCGGTCTGATTGCTGGTGGCCACACCGCCATTCTTCAGGCGGTCGAAAACGCCGAAGATAGCCCACAGATGGGCGAGCAGGATCTGCGTGATTTAGCGCTGAACGAGCGCGACGTGGTTATCGGTATCGCTGCAAGTGGCCGTACACCGTATGTCATTGGCGCACTGAAATATGCCCGCAGCGTGGGCGCAACAACAGGCGCTATCGCCTGCAACCGTGGCAGCGAAATCGGCAAACTCTCCGACATCGCCATGGAACCGCTGGTCGGCCCGGAAGTGGTCACCGGTTCTTCCCGTATGAAAGCAGGCACCGCGCAAAAACTCATTCTGAACATGCTGACGACCGGCGCGATGATCCGTTCTGGCAAAGTGTTCGGCAACCTGATGGTCGACGTTGAAGCCACTAACGCCAAGCTGTTACAGCGTCAGGTGAACATCGTGGTCCAGGCGACAGAGTGCGATGCGGCAACAGCAGAAGCAGCGCTAACCGCCTGTAATCGCCACTGTAAAACCGCCATCGTCATGATTCTGGCAGGCCTGAGCGCCGCCGATGCAAGCGAAATGCTCAACAGCAATAACGGCTTTATTCGCAGCGCCATTCAGGGAATTGGGAGCAAATAACCATGGCAAAAATTACCAGCTCAATGATTGAGCAACTCCTGCAACTGTCTGGCGGGACTGCCAACATCAGCGTGTGCGGGAACTGTATGACGCGTCTGCGTCTGACGCTCGTCGATCGCGACATCATTGACATCGACAAGCTCAAAGCTGTGCCGGGCGTGATGGGCGTGATTAACGGCGACGATCAGCTGCAAATTATTCTCGGCCCTGGCAAAGCACAAACCGCCAGCGAAATGATGAATGAGATGATCAAAGCCGGTGGCGACAGCGCCGCTGCTCCGGTCGCAGAAGCGGATCTGGCCTCACAGGCCAGCCAGAACAAAGCAAAAATGAAGGGCAAGCAGAACAGCGCGGTGCATAACTTTTTAACCAAGTTCGCCACCATCTTCACTCCGCTTATCCCTGGCTTTATCGCGGCGGGTTTACTGCTTGGTTTCGCCACGCTGCTGCAACAGATTTTTGTTGTCGAAGGCGTGACGGCAGCCACCTGGCTCGTTGACCTGATCGCCTATATGAAAGTGTTCAGCATCGGCCTGTTCACCTTCCTCAGCATTCTGATCGGCTTCAACACCCAGAAAGCCTTCGGTGGCTCTGGCGTGAACGGCGCGATCATCGCCTCGCTGTTTATTCTGCGCTACGTGCCGGAAGGCAAAGTCGGCTATTACGCCGGTATGCAGGATTTCTTCGGCATGGTGATTGACCCGCGCGGCAACATCATTGGCGTACTGCTGGCCTGTATTCTGGGCGCGTGGATTGAACGCCAGGTGCGTCGCTTCATTCATGACTCTCTGGATATGATCCTGACGTCAGCGATTACATTGCTGATTACCGGGGCGATTACGTTCACGGTGATCATGCCGATTGGCGGCGAGCTGTTTAAAGGGATGTCATGGTTGTTCCTGCACCTCAACGGTAACCCGTTCGGAACTGCGCTGCTGGCCGGTCTGTTCCTGATTGCGGTGGTGTTTGGTATTCACCAGGGCTTTGTCCCGGTCTATTTCGCACTGATGGACGCGCAGGGCTTCAACTCACTGTTCCCGATTCTGGCGATGGCCGGAGCCGGACAGGTGGGCGCGTCACTGGCATTGTTCTACCGCGCTAAACAAGGTTCTTTACTGCGCACGCAGATTAAAGGTGCCATCTTCCCGGGCCTGCTGGGCATTGGTGAACCGCTGATTTACGGCGTCACGCTCCCGCGTCTGAAACCGTTCGTCACAGCCTGTATTGGCGGCGCGGTAGGCGGCTTCTTTATCGGTCTGGTTTCCTGGCTGGGGCTGCCGGTAGGACTGAACACCGTATTCGGCCCGTCTGGCCTGGTGTCGATTCCGCTGATGACCTCTTCGCAAGGCATCTTTGCCGGGATGGCGGTGTACGTCGTGGGTATCCTGATTTCGTATCTTGCAGGTTTTGTACTGACCTGGTTCTTTGGCAGTAAAAACGTCGACCTGCAATAAGGGTCGACGGGGTTCCCCCCCTTTCAAGCCGCCGATAAGGCGGCTTCAGGCTGCTGACAAAGAAGGATAAAACGCGGTTTTTCCTTCTTTGTGGTTATCAGCCGAAAATCAATAAATTGATTTTCCTGGTTTTTATGTGGGTGTCATATGATAGACCTGCATTGGGATTAGGTTTGTCATCGACCTCAAGCCGCCGATAAGGCGGCTTTTTTTTGGCGAAATTTACTGGTCTTCGATCAGCAGCGCTTCGAGCAAATCAAGATCGTGCAATAGCTTTTGCAGCGTTTCGTTGCTGATTTGGCGGGTCGCGCGCAGGTGGTACAGTTCACCGCGTTCGGAACGTAGCGCCGCCAGACGGAAGCGGCGTTCGAGGCTCTCTTCCAGCATCGACGTTTCAACATCGTTACGCCCGTCCGCACGACGGCGCAAATTACCGATAACGCGTGAACTCACTTCGGTCAGCAGCTGATTATCGATATTTTCTTTGGTGTCCTGCGCCAGCCGTTCTTCCATTTTCTGAATGGCAACAATCGCCACATCCGCCGTCGCGGCACGCGCCAGACGCTCTTCTTTATACTGCTGAGAGTGGTCGGCCACTTCGATGTGTCGCAGCAATATTGGCATCACCACCACCGCCACAAACAATGAGAACAAGATAACGCCCGCAGAGAGGAACACCAGTTCATAGCGCGCCGGGAAGACGTTGCCGTCGGAAAGCAGCAGCGGGATGGAGAGCACACCCGCCAGCGTGATCGCCCCGCGCACGCCTGCAAACGTGGCAATCAGCAATTCACGCGTGCTCCAACTGCCAAATTCCATCGGTTTCTTTTTCAGGAAGCGCTGACTGAAACGCTGCATCGTCCACAGCCAGCCGAAACGCACCAACATCAACGCGGCATAAATCAAAATAATATCGGCGAACAGCACCCAAGTGTCGACGTTCGGATCGGCTTCTGCCGCCACCAACGACGTTTCGAGAATACCCGGCAATTGCAGGCCCAACAGCAGGAATACCATACCGTTGAACACGAACTCCAGCATCGCCCAGGTGCTGTTGGCACGCAGGCGCATCGCCAGCGGTGCGGTGCGCATCACGCCGGATCGGGTAATGGTCATCCCGGCGGCGACCGCAGCCAGAATGCCTGAGACGCCGATATGTTCGGCAATCAGGTAAGAAGCGAACGGCAACAGGAACAGCAGCACAATCTGGGTGGCCGGTTCATCACCGCCCCAGCGGCTGAGGAAACGCAGCGAACGTCCGTAAGACCAGCTGACGACGAATCCGGCCAGAATGCCGCCGGTTGCCACTTTGACAAATTCAAGCGCCGCCCCGCCGACGGTGAATATCATGGTGCCCATCACCACCGCGACGGCAAATTTCAACGATACCAGGCCGGAGGCGTCATTCATCAACGCTTCACCCTGCAAAATGCCCATGATTTTCTTCGGAATACGGCCTTCGCCGACAATGCCAGACAAGGCCACCGCATCGGTCGGTGACAGCACCGCCGCCAGCGCAAATGCTGGGATCAGCGGAATCCCCGGCACAGCCCAGTAAATCAGGAAACCGATACCCACCACCGTGACCAACACTAACGCCAGCGCAAGGCCAAAAATCTCTCGTCCATGTTCCAGAAATTCGCGCGTGGGTGTCTTCCAGCCATCAGCAAACAGCAGCGGCGGGATGAACAAAACGAGGAACAATTCCGGGTCAAACTCAACGTGCAGGCCGAACGTCGGCCACGCCAGCATCGCCCCGATGCCGATTTGCATCAACGGCAGCGGAACCTGAAAAGGAAGTACGCGGGTAACTACCCCGGAAAGGGAGACCACAAGGGTCATGATCAGTATTGTGAAGAAAATTTCCATGCTATCCCTGTTTGCGATGTCTTATTTCTAATGCAACCTCTGATAATACGCCCTTCAGCTTATCGTAAAGAACAACAGGATGTGCCTATAAATACTGGGTCGCCGCACAATCGGCGCGTTATTGAGTGGGTGATACAGAAAAGAGATCGGCATAAAACCAGGCGCCAGAAATGCGAAAACCCAGCTTTTCAACTGGGTTTTGCGGTCCCTCAAGGGGAAGAAATCTGAATGGCCTCGATGGGCTACGCGGCAAATATTATCAAACGCCAAATAAGTGTCAACGCTTATTTTTCAACCACCCTATCCCTATGAGATTGAGGCAACAAAGAAGACGCATTGATCGCTCTAATGACCGCCTTTTGTATTTCACTGACACTTTCACGCGGCAAAATCTGCGTTAGCCGCCCTCGCTCGACATCCATCGGCCTGTTTAAACGCTGATTACTGACTGTCTGGACCATGTCGCATTTCACCCAGCTTGTTTTTTGCGGGAAATATCGCGCTTCTTCGATGACACCCTTTTCCAGCTCAACATGAAATCCGCGACCGAGTTTCACACTGTCTTTCGTCGTAGAGATCGGAACAATGGTACAAGCATTGCCGTTTAATTTGCCATTCAGGACAACGACCAGCCTGAACTTAATCATTTCGGGCGGCATGTGCGCGTCAATCACATCCGGGACGATATCGCCCTGCCCATCTCTCGGATAGTTCCCGAAGTTACAGGTCAGGATTTGCCCCACTTTAGGCGAAAAATTTATCCCCATTTTCTGACTCTTGAATGAAAAAATCATCCACCACCATTCCCTGCGGCATTCGCACCTTCTGGTTTATCAGAGGCACTGCCAACATACGCCGGAAGCGAGTAAGCAACAACGAAATTGCCGCTATCTTCTTGAGAAGATGATGATTTATCGAGGATGCTCGCAAAATGCAATGCAACTGGAGGGGCAAACCAAAAAACAAAAAGGGCGACCAGAGGTCGCCCCATTTTACACCAGGTAAGGCTTAAATCGCCCAGCCGCCTGCGTAGAAGGCCACCAGCGCCAGCGCGATAATCACGGTGCCGATGTTCAGCTTGCGCCATTCACCGGAAACGATACGGCCAATCACCAGCGTGGCGAAACCAATCATGATGCCGGTGACGATGTTACAGGTCAGAACGATGAGCACCGCTGTGATCAAACCTGACATCGCGTCGACGAAATCAGCGAAATCGATTTTCGCAACGTTGCTCAGCATCAGCAGACCTACATACATCAACGCCGGAGCGGTGGCGTAGGCAGGCACCAGATAAGAGAGCGGAGACAGGAACAGGATCAGCAGGAACAGCACGCCGACGGTGATCGCGGTCAGACCCGTTTTACCGCCTGCGGCAGTACCGGCTGCGGATTCAATATACACCGCAGCCGGCGCTGCACCGACCAGGCCAGAGAACACGCTGCTCAGGGAGTCAGTGGTCAACGCTTTGCCGCCGTTGATAATCTGCCCGTCTTTATCTAACAGGTTCGCCTGACCGGCAACGGCACGGATTGTACCGGTGGCATCAAACACCGCGGTCATCACCAGCGCCAGTACGCTTGGCAGGACAACCGGATTCAGCGCACCCATGATATCGAGGCTGCCAATCAGCGAGTTGCCGTGTTCATCGCTGAGCGATGGCATCGCGAAGATACCGGAGAAATGCACGTTCGGATCGAAAATCAGGCCGACAATCGATACGCCAACGATGGTCAGCAGAATACCGCCCGGCACTTTCAGTTTTTCCAGACCGATAATCACCGCCAGGCCAATCAGCGTCATAATCACCGGGAAGCTGGCGAAGTGACCCATTGTCACTGGCAAACCCTCCAGCGGGTTTTTGATTACCAGGCCAACGCCATTCGCCGCAATCAGCAGCAGGAACAGGCCGATACCGATACCGGTGCCGTGCGCAACACCCTGCGGCAAGTTGCGCAGGATCCAGCTACGAATACCCGTCGCGGAAATAACGGTGAACAACACCCCCATCAGGAACACCGCGCCGAGTGCCACCGGAATGCTGATGTGCTGACCCAACACCAGGCTGAACGCGGTGAACGCGGTCAACGAGATGGCGCAGCCAATTGCTAACGGCAGATTCGCCCACAGGCCCATCACCAGTGAACCGACACCGGCCACCAGACAGGTCGCCACGAAAACAGCGGCTGGCGGGAAGCCCGCTTTGCCGAGCATGCCCGGTACGACAATCACGGAGTACACCATTGCCAGGAAGGTGGTTAAACCGGCAAGGATCTCCTGGCGCACTGTACTGCCACGAGCTGAAATTTTGAACCAGGCGTCCAAACCGCCGGTACGCGCTGAAGGCGTAGACATAGAAAACATCCCCTGAGAGTTTTTATCATTCGTCCGTCTGCGTGATGGACAATCCACTGCCAGCTAAGCGTCATCTCCCTGTGCTACATCGCGGCTAAGGGGCGCCACAAAAAAGCAAACGATTAGCTCCGCGCAGACAAAAACGGTATTCAATGTGACCTGGTTCCGACCATCACGGCGGATCCGGTTTACCGACTGGATTTCAGGTTGCATTGCGGCGGCAACTGCGCGAATCCCCAGGAGCATAGGCACACTATGTGACTGGGGTGAGCAAAGACAGCCAACAAAAATGCGGCCCGAAAGGCAGCGGTAAAAAAGGCAAACGATTATCTGGCTTTTACGCTGCCCTTTTCAACTGATGTTTGTACCATTTTGCTATTTTTCGCTTATGACGGCGAAGAAATAGACAACGTGTGCGCAAACGTTATCGTCAATGCGCAATCTGGCAACAATTTTGTGGAGGATTATTTTCATTTCGCGTCGTCATCGATTTTTATGATGAAGACTTAACCGCCAGGAAAATTGAGCGGACCGCCCTGTTGGATTGCTCGTTGCCAGGCGGGACGAATTTCAACGCGCTTTTTCCACGCCATCAGATGCGGTAAATCGCCCTGTCCCCCTCGCGCCAACAGTGCGAAGGCCGGATAGCTCATTTGAATATCCGCCATGCTCAACTGTTCCCCGGCAAACCACGGGTTTTGCGCCAGGTGACCTTCAATAAACGCCGCATGGGTCGCGAATTGTTTATTGAGGTAGGCCTTCTCAACACCTTGCCCCAGTAGTTTGCCTATCGACCGCAAGCCAAACGGCACCGGCGGTTTGCCGAGCGTGCCCAGTATCAGCTTCATTAATAGCATGGGCATCAGCGACCCTTCCGCGTAATGCAGCCAGAAGCGGTACTGGATCCTGTCCTGCGGCGACAGTGGTTTCAGCGTTTGCCCGGGATCGTGCGTCTCCTGGAGATATTCGAGGATTGCCCCCGATTCGGCGAGGATCATGCCATCGTCTTCCAGCACCGGTGACTTACCGAGCGGATGCACTTTTTTGAGCGCCTCAGGTGCCAGCATGGTCGGCTCGCGCTGGTAGCGCACAATCTGGTAGGGCAATTCCAGTTCTTCTAAGGCCCAAAGCACGCGCTGGGAGCGCGAAAGATTCAGATGATGCACCGTCAGCATGGCGGTCTCCTGTGAGTTGTTCAAAATAACTATAGGAACTGTGGCGTAAGGCGGGAAAAATTTCGGCGAAATAACCGCCCGTTTCAGTGGCGAAAGTGGGGTGACGGCATACAATTAAAGTGTCAGTACAAACCGGAACCTCCAACCACTTTTGCACCACTGAGGCGTACTGATGTCGGGGGAAACCCTCCCGTGAACCAGCGGGATAGAGAGAAAGACGAAGACCGGAAAACAACTAAAGCGCCCACGTGTGGCGCTTTAGTTTTTTATACGTTGTCATCCGGGAAATGCGCACCAGGCCCTTTCTCACCGAGCATATCGCCCGGGTTGCGCAGCGGGCAGTCGCGATGCGACAAACAGCCGCACCCGATGCAACCGTCGAGCTGATCGCGCAGCGCCACTAACGTGTGGATGCGACTATCCAGTTCTTCGCGCCATTGCGATGACAGCTGTTTCCACGCTTTCGGACTGAGATTATGCCCCTCGGGCAGCACGCCCAGCGCTTCGCTGATGGTCGTGAGCGGAATACCAATGCGTTGGGCAATCTTGATGATCGCCACATAACGCAGCACATCACGACGGTAACGCCGCTGGTTTCCACCATTACGGGTGCTCTCAATTAATCCTTTGCTTTCATAGAAATGCAGCGCCGAAACGGCGACGCCACTGCGCTTCGCCACTTCGCCCGGCGTGAGCAACGTTTTAATACGAGAAGATTTCTTTTCCATAAAGCGCTTTACCTCAAGTTAACTTGAGGAATTATACTCGCCCGCAGACAAATCGACGAACCGAAATTGTGAAAGAGAGGCCGCTTATGTCCCATCACGACATCATTGAAACACTGATTGAATGGATTGATGAACATATTGATCAACCACTTAACATTGATGTGGTCGCCAGAAAATCGGGCTATTCGAAGTGGTATTTGCAGCGGATGTTCCGCACGGTGATGCACCAGACGCTCGGCGATTACATTCGTCAGCGCCGGTTATTGATGGCCGCAGAAGCGCTGCGCACCACCAAGCGTCCGATTTTCGATATTGCGATGGATTTGGGTTATGTGTCGCAGCAGACCTTTTCACGGGTCTTTCGCCGGGAGTTTGACCGCACCCCTAGCGACTATCGCCATCAGATCTCGGCGTGAGTGACGTTGTGGCTCACCCACGGCGTTGAGCCTTGCTGCCACTGGACAAACTCATGTGGCGGCATGGCCTTCGCGAAATGCCAGCCCTGACAGAACTGCACCCCACGCTTGAGAAGCCAACTGACCTGTTCGGCGGTTTCCACCCCTTCCGCAATCGTTTTTAACCGCAGACTTTGCGCCATTTCGATAATGTGCTCGGCAATAAGATGACTGGTGCTATTCGTGGTGAGCGTGTCGACAAACGATTTGTCGATTTTCAGGATATCGACATTCAGGGAATAGAGGTTGTGCAGGTTGGAGTAGCCCGTCCCGAAATCGTCAATCGCCACTTCATAACCCGCCTGACGAAACGCCTGGATAACCGGCGTGGTTTTCGGTACATCAATAAAACCGCGCTCCGTCACCTCAATTTTAATCTGCTGGGCACGAACCTGATACTGCTGGGCTTTATCAGAAATCATCGCGATCAGGCGCGAAGAGTGAAAATCTGACGCCGATAAGTTGATAGAAACATACAGCTGAGAATTGTTTTTAAGGAAATCCCCGAGGTCCGCGAATACCGACTCCACCACATAATCCGTTACTTGCTCTATCAGCCCTTCTTTTTCCGCCAGCGGAATAAACTCCGCCGGGCTCATCACCGGGCCGTCAAACCCGGGCCAGCGCAGCAGCGCCTCTGCTCCAACACATTGATTATTTTTAATATCAATTATCGGTTGGTAGTGCAGGCGCAGTTGTTGTTTATTCAACGCGCGCTGTAATAGCCGTTTTGGCGAATTAAATTGCTGGCGGCTACGACCCCAGACTAACAGAATAAGGATGCTGCAAATTAACCCCAGTGGCAGCGTTAACGTCGCCTGGTGACGTAGATTTTGGTAATAACGTGAATCTGATGACGACACGATAATGGCTATCGGTCGCCGCTCAGAAAGGGCTATCGTATAAAAACGACCGTCGTGCTGAAAGGCAAAATCACTGTCACGAATCAGCGGGTTTAATGCGGCAAGGCTGGCATTTTCGCTGACCGAAAAGAATGCGTTGGTTTTGGTGTCATAGGCGCCAAACGTCAGGCTGTTGTCATCCGTAACAATTTCACCATACGAAAGCGGGTTAATCACGACAACGTAATTCCCACGCTTCATGTAGGTCATTTTATAGCCAGGATAAAATGGAGTATTACGATAATAATAAATAGCGATATTAGGGTTACGACGATAATTCGGCTCGGACATTCGCCAGGCTATCGCAGGATGCACCGATGTAGAGCAAACAAACTGATTATTCTGTGCGTAAATTAAATCTTCAACGTACAAACGTCCGCGAACAATATTTAACATCTGCTGCTGATGCTCGGGCGAGCAAATAGCGCCGTGGTATTGCTCGGCAGCATCTCGGGCGAGATCGGCCTGGCGAATCACTTGTTCTGTTTTATTGAGGGCGATATGTGCGAACGTGCGGAGTTGGCTATGGGTTTCAGACGCTGCTCTGAGCTGCGAAAACCAAAGTGCTAGCATCACCGGCAAGAGCACGACGACGATCACCCCCAAGCCTCTCAGCACGTTGCTTCGCGCACTCTGATTCATATTCAGCCTGATTTCCCTGCATTTTATGTGCCTGAGATACAGGCTGGACGCTTTCTGACAGCTGATTACGTTGCATCAATCATTCAACATTAGCAACCGTCTTTTGCCCTCAAAAATCGAATATTTAGTTATGACGATAATATTTTTCCGTAAGGCAAACTAAAAGTCGTGCGAGCGTTTTTATTAAGCCTGCTATTTATTAAGCAACGGTTGATATTGCTGTTTAAAACGCAGGAAAAATAGGATTAAGTAAAATCAAATAAGAATACCAGGCGGTATGAAAAGCGTCGCCGTATGCAGATTAAGACGAGATAGACGTCACCACCGTTTTGCCACGGCCGGTGCGTTTGGCATCATAAAGGGCGTTATCCACGAGTGTTAATAGCACCGCGCGTTCACCGTTGTTTTGAGCAACCACGATCACCCCGGCGCTAAAAGATAACGTAATCGACGCATCTCCCGCCACAAACGGTTCCGAGGAGAGTTGCGCACGCAGGCGGTCCGTAAACGCAATCGCTTCACGCGGTTCGGCACCAGGCAGCAACAGCAGGAATTCTTCGCCTCCTAATCGCCCCAACCTTGGCTGGCTTTCACACTGTTCGCGGATGCACTGGCAGAAGTAAATCAGCGCATCATCGCCCACCAAATGCCCCCAGCGATCGTTAATATGTTTAAAGTGATCGAGATCGATCATCACCATGACAAAATGCGTATCAGTTTGTTCAGCATGACAATCATCGAGACTCTGTTGTAAATGGTCGAGGATAGCCAGTCGGTTATAGCAACGCGTTAATGCATCGGTGGTGGCCTGAAACGCCAGCAGATTCTCCGCGCGTTTACGCTCGGTAATATCTACGCCAATGTTCATTATTTCGCCGTCTGGCAGCATGATATTTGACCATAATGTCGCCAGTACTGCGCCGTCACGCCGATGGGGATACCACTCGTGCATTTCGAGTGTGGGAGAGTAATTGACCGACTCGCGCACCTGGCGACGTATTTCAGGATCGGGATAAAACAATGCGAGGGGGTCCGGCTGGCAATTTATTTCATCCAGCGTCCAACCAAATACCCTTTCACATTCACCATTCCATAATATGCAGAGATTATGTTTATCGAAAGAATTCATTAATACAGGGGCATGGTCGAAAAGAGTACGATATTGGTTGACGATATTTTTTAATTCAACGGCCATTCTTTCCTGTGATATTAATTCGGTTATTGAGTCATGTAATTTTTCAGCAATTATTTGCGCCACGCTGCGTAATACCCCTGGCGATAATAATGGTTGGTCGAACGCCAGAAAAAGGAAAGCGCGGGCATCATCTTGCAAGGGAAGTATCCGGCAAAGCACGCCGCATTGTAATTCGTGCGCCAAAGGATGGTTCTCAGGATAAAGCTGACGACCCACATCCCTGTGCCAGCATTTCACCCGCCACGGCTGTTGCTGTTGGCGCAGCGCCGTCAGTAGACGCTCAGCGCCCTCATCGACGTACAGCGGATCGCCCAGTACCTCTAAATGATTAACGCCTTCATTTTCCAGCATTATCCAGGAAAGCCGCGCGTCAAAGACTTCATGAATGAGTTGCAGCACTTCTGCGAGCGTTCGATGTGCCGACAACCCAGGCATGAGTCTGGCCAGACGATGCAGGCAAAGCTCTGCATCATTGATTGCTGTGTGTAGTCTCTCTTTTTTCATTTTTCAATCACAGGTTTGTTAATGACAAAACCCGCAATAAATAAATCAGATACTGATTTGCATGATTAAGCACAGGTTAATCATGAAGCTGTACGCTAAGGGTAACAAAACACACTGTGTTGTCTTAAAAGAATGACAAAATATTAAAATAGTCAATAAAATCAATAGCTGATTAATTGATCGCAAGTAAAATAAATTGTCCAGAAAGCATAATCCATGAATTTTATAATGTAAATCATGTACAGGTGCTTAACTTTAGTATCGATTTGCTATCTCACTGAAATGTCAGATAACCCTCCCCGAAAAGCATGAATAATATATTCACCACACTAATCATTTCCTTCCAAGACCCTTATCTAAACTATGGAAATTTTCACCATACCAGTGGCGATTAAAACAACAAACGTGATATAGTTCACACAATTTACTGAAACACAAAACGGTGTTTCATTGTATTGGTCGATGCCAACCGATAGCCAGAGTGTGATGCACCTGCTAAGCCACGCCACGCTATCCCTGGCCCACGTTTTCTGAGGGTACGTTTCATGGTTTCTGTCACCACCGGTGTTGTTCTTCTGCGCTGGCCGCTTGTCAGCGCTGTACTGATGTTTCTCGCCAGCACGTTAAAGATCCAATTTCGTAAAACGGATTATGCCGGACTGGCCGTGATCTGCAGCTTACTTGGCGTCATTGCCTCGTGTTGGTTTGCCACCGGATTGCTGGGCATTACGCTGGTCGACATGACGATCGTCTGGAACAACATCAAAGATGTGATGATGGAAGTGATGAGCCAAACCCCACCGCCAGAATGGCCGATGATGATGAACTGAGTTCAATGACTCAACCTTATACGCAAAAAAAGCGCTTTCCGAAGGGAAGCGCTTTTTTATGCGTGACGTTATGTCAGACAATATCCTGCGTTATCAGAACGGGATATCGTCATCAAAATCCATCGGTGGTTCGTTAGACGGCGCGGGTGCAGAAGCCGGTTGTTGCTGCGGGCGAGACTGCGCGCCGCCGCTGAACTGGTTGCCGCCCTGTGGCTGCTGTGGTTGACCCCAGCTTCCGCCCTGCTGCTGACCGCCACCTGCTGGTGCACCGCCGCCCTGACGGCCGCCGAGCATCTGCATGGTGCCGCCCACGTTGACAACCACTTCGGTGGTATATTTTTCAGCACCGGCCTGATCGGTCCATTTGCGAGTACGCAGCTGGCCTTCGATGTAGACCTGTGAACCTTTACGCAGATATTCACCGGCCACTTCTGCCAGTTTGCCGAACAGCACAACGCGGTGCCATTCAGTCTGCTCTTTCATTTCACCGGTCGCTTTATCACGCCAGGATTCAGACGTCGCCAGCGTAATGTTGGTCACTGCACCACCACTCGGCATATAGCGTACTTCCGGGTCCTGACCCAGATTACCGACGAGAATAACCTTATTTACGCCTCTGCTAGCCATGATCGTGTCTCCTGAAAACATTTCTTAATAGTGTAATCGGGGGATTGTAGCATTACAAAGTGTCGATTTGATAGTTTGCGAGTCTGATTCCAGGTTTCCGTTGTAGTCTCTTGTTGTTGCAGCGAAACGCGGGAGGACGATTCCAGTACTGTATATTCATTCAGGTTAAACTGTGTCATAATTAGCCGTTTCTGCCGTTTGTCCTTCTAACAAACCAGGCATTCCGAGTCTCTACCGGGAAAGGTGAATGGATAAGATCGAAGTTCGGGGCGCCCGCACCCATAATCTCAAAAACATCAATATCGTTATCCCTCGCGACAAACTCATTGTCGTGACCGGGCTTTCTGGTTCAGGAAAATCCTCACTGGCGTTCGACACGCTCTATGCCGAAGGGCAGCGGCGCTACGTTGAATCACTCTCCGCCTATGCGCGTCAGTTCCTGTCATTGATGGAAAAACCAGACGTAGACCACATCGAAGGGCTGTCTCCGGCCATCTCTATCGAGCAAAAATCGACGTCACATAACCCGCGTTCGACCGTCGGGACCATCACTGAGATCCACGATTATCTGCGCCTGCTGTATGCCCGCGTGGGTGAACCGCGCTGTCCAGATCACGATGTCCCCCTGGCAGCGCAAACCGTCAGCCAGATGGTGGATAACGTGCTGTCGCAGCCAGAAGGCAAACGCCTGATGCTGCTTGCACCAGTCATTAAAGAGCGCAAAGGCGAGCACACCAAAACGCTGGAAAACCTGGCAAGCCAGGGCTACATCCGCGCGCGTATTGACGGTGAAGTCTGCGACCTTTCCGATCCACCGAAACTTGAGCTACAGAAGAAGCACACCATTGAAGTGGTGATTGATCGCTTTAAAGTGCGTGAAGATCTGACTCAGCGCCTGGCGGAATCCTTTGAAACCGCGCTGGATCTGTCCGGCGGGACTGCCATTGTTGCCGACATGGACGACCCCAAAGCCGAAGAACTGCTGTTCTCCGCCAACTTTGCTTGTCCAATTTGTGGCTACAGTATGCGCGAACTGGAACCGCGTCTGTTCTCGTTCAACAACCCGGCAGGTGCGTGTCCAACCTGTGACGGCCTGGGCGTGCAGCAGTATTTCGATCCCGATCGCATCATCCAGAATCCAGAACTCTCTCTGGCAGGTGGCGCTATTCGTGGTTGGGATCGCCGTAACTTCTATTATTTCCAGATGCTGCGCTCATTAGCGGAGCATTATGAATTCGACGTCGAAGCCCCTTGGGGCAGCCTGAACGCACAAGTGCATAAAGTCGTGCTGTACGGTTCAGGAAAAGAGTCTATTGAATTCAAATACATGAACGATCGTGGCGACACATCAGTACGCCGTCATCCGTTCGAAGGCGTTCTGCATAACATGGAACGTCGCTATAAAGAGACCGAATCAAATGCGGTGCGTGAGGAGCTGGCGAAATTCATTAGCAACCGCCCGTGCACCAGCTGTGACGGCACCCGTCTGAATCGTGAAGCGCGTCATGTGTTCGTTGAGAACACGCCGCTGCCGACCATTTCAGACATGAGCATTGGTCATGCGATGGACTTCTTCAACAATATGAAGCTGTCCGGGCAACGCGCCCAAATTGCTGAGAAAGTGCTGAAAGAGATCGGTGACCGCCTGAAATTCCTGGTCAACGTCGGCCTGAACTACCTGACGCTTTCCCGCTCGGCAGAAACACTCTCCGGCGGCGAAGCTCAACGTATTCGTCTGGCAAGCCAGATTGGTGCGGGTTTAGTGGGTGTTATGTACGTGCTGGATGAGCCGTCCATTGGCCTGCATCAGCGCGATAACGAACGTCTGTTAGGCACGCTGATTCATCTGCGTAATCTCGGCAACACGGTTATCGTGGTTGAGCATGATGAAGACGCGATCCGTGCCGCTGACCACGTGATTGATATCGGCCCTGGTGCTGGCGTACACGGCGGTGAAGTCGTGGCCGAAGGGACACTGGAAGCGATCATGGCAGTACCGGAATCGCTGACAGGCCAGTACATGAGTGGCAAACGCAAAATCGAAATACCGAAACAGCGTGTGCCAGCGGACCCGGAAAAAGTACTGAAACTGACCGGCGCGCGCGGTAATAACCTGAAAGACGTCACCCTGACCGTGCCGGTCGGGCTGTTTACCTGTGTCACCGGGGTGTCCGGTTCCGGTAAATCAACGCTGATTAACGACACGTTGTTCCCGCTGGCACAAACCCAGCTTAACGGTGCAACGCTGGCAGAACCCGCGCCGTACCGCGACATTGCAGGGCTTGAGCATTTCGATAAAGTCATTGATATCGACCAAAGCCCGATTGGCCGTACGCCACGCTCCAACCCAGCGACCTATACAGGCATCTTTACGCCTGTACGTGAACTGTTCGCGGGCGTTCCTGAATCGCGTGCGCGCGGATACACGCCGGGTCGTTTCAGTTTTAACGTCCGTGGCGGGCGCTGCGAAGCGTGTCAGGGCGATGGCGTGATTAAAGTCGAGATGCACTTCCTGCCGGACATTTATGTTCCGTGCGACCAGTGCAAGGGCAAGCGCTATAACCGCGAAACGCTGGAAATTAAATACAAGGGCAAGACCATCCACGAAGTGCTGGATATGACCATTGAAGAAGCACGTGAATTCTTTGATGCCGTTCCGGCGCTGGCCCGTAAGCTGCAAACGCTGATGGACGTGGGCCTGACGTACATTCGTCTGGGGCAGTCTGCCACGACGCTTTCCGGCGGTGAAGCACAGCGCGTGAAGCTGGCGCGTGAACTGTCGAAACGCGGCACCGGGCAAACGCTGTATATCCTCGATGAACCGACTACAGGCCTGCATTTTGCCGATATTCAGCAGTTGCTGGACGTTCTGCACAAGCTGCGTGACCAGGGCAACACCATCGTGGTTATCGAGCATAATCTGGACGTGATTAAAACCGCGGACTGGATTGTCGATCTCGGCCCGGAAGGCGGTAGCGGCGGCGGGGAAATTCTCGTCTCTGGCACGCCGGAAACGGTCGCAGAGTGCGAAGCATCGCACACGGCGCGTTTCCTTAAGCCTCTGCTGTAATCACTCCGAAAGATGCTGTCGGACTTGCTCCGGCAGCATCCCCATCGCCTGCTGATACGACGCATCCACCAGATAGTAAATTTGCGAGTCCGGCAGAGAGCCGTCGAGATAAACCGTGCTCCAGTGCGCTTTATTGAGATGCTGGCTGGGACGCACATCGCTGTGCTGCTGGCGCAATAAATCGGCAAGTTCCGGGCTGGTTTTGAGTGACGTCGCCGGTCGGCCTTCTACCTCTTTCACCATCGCAAACAGCACATCAGAGACTTTAATTTGCGTGGCTTTCCAGTCGCTATGGATACTCTGCTCAGCGCCAGGCTTGTTCATGCAATATTGCAGCAACTCCGAAATCGTCATCTTTCAATCCCCTTTTAGCCCCGCCACTGTCCGTCGCGAGTCGCTATGGATGCGATACTCCCCTCAACGAATGCCCGGTAGGGAACACCAGGGTATCCAGGAAAGCGAAATGCGTCTTTTCTTAGTGTGCAGCAAGACGGGAGAAAGGGGAAACGCTTCTGATTAAAAAAACGGCAACTCTCTGGATTGCCGCTTTTCGCTGTCAGTATTCAGAATTGGCGATAACCTCTTCGCCAAACGCACCGGCGTTGGGCAACGGTTTGTAGGTCGAGTTTGAGGCCCGCAGCACGCGAATACCGCGCGCGCCCGCGTCACGGGCGGCGGTGATGTCGTTATCCGAATCACCGTAGAAAACTTTGATGTTTTTTGCCTGCAGCCACTCTGTTTTGGTGTTCTGCCCGGCCTTATCACCTGCAAAAATCACCGGCGTCATGTTTGCGGTTGGGATCAAAAAATCATCCTGTAGCGTTTTCGTCACCGATTCCGTTTTGGTCTGGCTGCGCCCGGTAACAAAATAGATGCTGTCGCCGCGCTTAACGTGCATGGCGATCAGTTCACGAGCCACTTCTTTCGGAATGCTGAACTCATCCCAGCCGTTGTTCATCTTTTCCCAGAATTCCGGATTATTCAGATAAGCTTCATTTTTTGGGGAAAAGGTCTTCTTGCCACGCCAAAAACCGGGGCTGGAAAACAGGACCGTATCATCAATATCAAAACCGACCGCCATCGGTGGCAGTCCCAGTAAACTGTTTTCAATCTGTGCCACAGAAACCCAGTGAATGGGCGCCTGTTCGGCGAGTTTTGCCGCATTTGTGCCCGAATACAGGGGCGTTGGCGACGATGCATGAGCATCAACAATGGTGCTGTTTATCGTAAACAACAAGCAGACGGCGCTTAACGCTAATGTCACTTTGCGCATATTTATCCCTAAAAAATCCGATTGTTATTATTCGAAATCGAGTGGTAGCCAAAAAAGCATTTTGACCTTAACTGTGAAAGGGAATGAAGGAAAGGAATATATGGCCTGAATGCGATAGAAAAAGGTGATGATCACACACATAACTATCATCACCATTAATAGACGTTTGCTGACTCTCTCGAGGAAGAGAGAGCCAGAGTAAGTAAGCGCTTACATTACCGCAGAGAACGCCTGTGCAACACGTTGCACATTACGGGAGTTCAGACCTGCAACACACATACGCCCGCTGGCGATGAGATAGACGCCAAACTCTTCACGCAGACGCTCAACCTGAGCGGCACTCAGGCCGGTGTAGCTGAACATGCCGCGCTGTTGCAGCAGATAGTCGAAATGACCTTCCGGCATCGCTTCTTTCAATACGTTCACCAGCGCCTGACGCATGTCCAGAATACGCGTACGCATCGCTTCCACTTCTGCCAGCCACGAGGCTTTCAGTTCAGCGCTGTTCAGCACGGTTGAAACCACCTGCGCGCCAAAATTTGGCGGGCTGGAGTAGTTCCGACGCACGGTTGCTTTCAGTTGACCCAGCACACGCCCCGCCGTTTCGTTGTCTTCACAGACGATGGACAGACCGCCAACGCGCTCACCGTACAGCGAGAAAATTTTGGAGAATGAATTGCTCACCAGCACTGGCAACCCCGCGCCCGCAATGGTGCGGATGGCGTAAGCATCTTCTTCCATACCCGCGCCAAAGCCCTGATAGGCGATGTCGAGGAACGGGATCAGATTGCGCGATTTCAGCACTTCGGTCACGGCATCCCATTGAGCGTTTGTCAGATCAGCGCCCGTTGGGTTATGGCAGCACGGGTGCAGCAGCACGATGTCTTTTTCCGGCAGCGTGTTCAGTTTTTCCAGCAATGCCTCAAAGCGTACGCCGTTAGTCTCAGCATCAAACCAAGGGTAAGTGCTTACTTCGAATCCAGCGCCTTCAAATATGGCGATGTGGTTTTCCCAGGTCGGGTCGCTGACCCAGACTTTTGAGCCAGGGAAATAATGTTTGAGGAAATCAGCCCCGACTTTTAATGCACCGGAACCGCCCAACGTCTGAATAGTCGCCACGCGATTTTGTTGCAGAACCGGATGATTAACCCCAAACAGCAGAGGTGCAACGCCGTTACGATAGGTATTCAACCCTTCCATCGGCAAATACACCGACGCGCCGTGCGGCTGTGCATTCAAACGGGCTTCCGCTTCGGCAACGGCCTGTAGCTGCGGGATAATCCCGTCTTCGTTGTAGTAGAGACCGATGCTGAGATTCACTTTGTCACTACGGGGATCTTCTTTGAACCGTTCCATCAGGGAAAGGATGGGATCGCCTGCGTAGGCGTCAACATTCTGAAACACGGGTGAATTCTCCAGAGTTATACAGGGCAGTGATAAACACAATAAACTGGATACGTGGGAAGATCGAGAGGGATATTCAGGGCCAGAGAAGAGGCAACGCCTGGCGGCACGAGGCTAAGCTGTCATTTTCCTGGCCCGGTCAGCGCCGCCGGGCAGGAAAGAGGATTCAGTCGAGGTATTTCATCGCCACCCGCGACGTCAGACGCGTGATAAGTTCGTAAGCACTCACTTTTGTTATTTCTGCGATGCGTTCAACCGGCAGGCCTTCGCCCCAAAGAATAACCGGATCGCCGGCTTTTTCGGTGGCTTGCGGGCCTAAATCCACACAAATCATGTCCATCGCCACACGGCCAACCACTTTCACTTCGCGGCCATTCACTAACACCGGTGTGCCGGTCGGTGCCGCGCGCGGATAACCGTCACCGTAGCCCATTGCCACCACACCGAGGCGCGTGTCCTGCCCGCTGGTCCAGGTTCCGCCGTAGCCCACCGGCTCTCCGGCTTTGTGCTCACGTACGGCAATCAGACTGGACGTCAGTGACATCACCGGTTTGAAGCCGAAATCCTCACCCCAGGGTTTGCTCTCCAACGGCGATACGCCGTAGAGAATGATGCCTGGGCGCACCCAATCGAAATGCGACTGTGGCCATAACAAAATGCCGCCGGAAGCCGCAATGGAACGCTGACCCGGTTTGCCTTCGGTGAATGTCGTAAAAATATCAAGCTGTTGCTCAGTTGCCCCGCATTCAGGCTCATCGGCGCGGGCAAAGTGGCTCACCACATTGACCGGCTGGCGCACATTTTTGCACTGACTCAGACGCTGGTAGAACGCATTCGCCTCTTCCGGTCGCACACCCAGACGATGCATACCGGTGTCGAGTTTCATCCACACGGTGACCGGTTCAGGCAAGTCTGCCTGCTCCAGCGCTTCCAGCTGTTCGGGATTATGAATAGCAGTATGGAAACCCTGCGTGGAAATCAGCGGCAAATCGCTCGCATTAAAAAAACCTTCCAACAGGAGAATGGGCTGGCTGATGCCCCCTGCTCGCAGGCTCAGTGCCTCTTCCAGGCGGGCGACGCCAAAGGCGTCGGCGTCGGGGAGCGTTCGCGCGGTCTCCAGAAGACCGTGTCCGTAGGCGTTCGCTTTCACGACCGCAACGAGTTTACTGGCGGGGGCCAGTTCACGCAGACGTTGCAGGTTGTGTCGCAGAGCGCGGCGGTTAATGACTACAGTTGCCGCTTGCATTTGAATTTCCTTGCCTTGAAAAAATAGACCATCCTCAAAATCATTTGAGTCACAGCAAGGCGGCAAGACCGTAAATCCCCAGGAGCTTACTTGAGTAAGTGACTGGGGTGAACGGGCGCAGCCAACACCGCTGTGGCTCGAAGGAGGAAGAGGATTATTCGTCGTCGTACTGCGGGCCTGCATAGTTATCAAACCGCGACCACTGCCCGTTAAACGTCAGACGCACCGTACCGATCGGGCCGTTACGCTGCTTACCCAGAATAATTTCGGCGATCCCTTTCAGGTCGCTGTTCTCGTGATAAACCTCATCACGATAGATAAACATGATTAAGTCGGCATCCTGCTCGATGGAGCCGGATTCACGCAGGTCGGAGTTGACCGGGCGTTTATCGGCGCGTTGTTCCAAAGAACGGTTAAGCTGCGACAGCGCCACAACCGGCACCTGAAGCTCTTTGGCTAATGCCTTGAGAGAGCGGGAAATTTCGGCGATTTCGAGCGTACGGTTATCCGACAGCGACGGCACACGCATCAGCTGAAGGTAGTCGATCATGATAAGCCCAATGCCACCGTGTTCACGCGCAATACGGCGCGCGCGGGAGCGCACTTCCGTCGGCGTCAGGCCGGAAGAGTCGTCAATATACATATTGCGCTTTTCGAGCAAGATACCCATCGCGCCCGAGATACGCGCCCAGTCTTCGTCATCGAGTTGGCCGGTACGGATGCGCGTTTGGTCAACGCGTGCCAACGACGCCAGGGAACGCATCATAATCTGTTCGGAGGGCATTTCGAGACTGAAGATAAGCACTGGCTTATCCTGCAACATCGCCGCATTTTCGACGAGGTTCATCGCAAATGTCGTTTTACCCATCGACGGACGAGCAGCAACGATAATCAGATCCGAGGGCTGTAGGCCAGCGGTTTTTTTGTTCAGATCGTCATAGCCGGTATTCACACCGGTTACGCCGTCATGCGGCTGTTGGAATAGCTTCTCGATACGCGCGATTGTCGTTTCGAGCACTTCCGCGATGTTTCGCGGGCCTTCGTCTTTATTCGAGCGGCTTTCAGCGATTTTAAAGACGCGGGATTCGGCTAAATCCAGCAAGTCTTCACTGCTGCGACCCTGCGGGTCAAAACCGGCTTCGGCGATCTCATTCGCCACGGAAATCATTTCACGAACGACAGCACGTTCGCGTACGATGTCAGCATAAGCACTGATGTTCGCCGCACTTGGCGTATTTTTCGATAATTCTGCCAGGTAGGCAAAACCACCCACGCTGTCCAGTTGCCCTTCCCGCTCCAGCGATTCCGCGAGCGTAATCAGGTCAATCGGGCTGCCCTTTTCCTGCAATTTCGCCATCTCGGTAAAGATATGACGATGCGGGCGGGTGTAGAAATCTTCCGAAACGACGCGTTCGGCGACGTCGTCCCAGCGCTCGTTATCCAGCATCAAACCGCCCAACACCGACTGCTCCGCTTCAATCGAGTGCGGCGGCATTTTCAGCCCAGCGACCATCGGATCGCGCTCGCGTGGCTCAGTCTGTTGTTTGTTGAAGGGTTTATTTCCTGCCATAATAAATGGAGTTACCGGGATAGAGATGGGGTCGAAATATTACCACACATGCTCAATTATGACACCCGACCCTAATGGCACTGAACTAGGAAATGCTTTCTGGAGAAATCATGGCAACACGAATCGAATTTCATCAGCACGGCGGGCCTGACGTACTTAACGCCGTGGAATTTACGCCAACGGAGCCGAAAGAAAACGAGATCCAGGTAGAGAACAAGGCCATCGGCATTAACTATATCGACACCTATATTCGCAGCGGGCTTTATCCACCGCCCTCTTTGCCGAGCGGTCTGGGCACAGAAGCCGCAGGCGTGGTCAGCAAAGTTGGCAGCGGCGTGCAGCACATTAAAGCGGGCGATCGCGTGGTTTACGCACAGTCCGTGCTGGGTGCTTACAGCACGGTGCATAACGTTCCGGCTGACAAAGCCGCCATTCTGCCCGCCGCCATTTCCTACGAACAGGCTGCCGCCTCCTTCCTGAAAGGGTTGACGGTGTTTTACCTGCTGCGCAAAACCTACGAAATCAAACCAAACGAACCGTTTCTGTTCCATGCCGCCGCCGGTGGCGTAGGGCTGATTGCCTGCCAGTGGGCCAAAGCGCTTGGCGCGCAGTTGATTGGCACCGTCGGCTCTGCACAAAAAGCGCAACGCGCCTTACAGGCGGGTGCCTGGCAGGTCATTAATTATCGTGAAGAAAATCTGGTTGAGCGCGTCAAAGAAATTACCCACGGCAAAAAGCTACGGGTGGTATATGACTCAGTCGGAAAAGATACCTGGGAAGCCTCGCTCGATTGCCTGCAACGTCGCGGCCTGATGGTCAGCTTCGGCAATTCGTCCGGCGCAGTGACCGGCGTGAACCTCGGTATTTTGAATCAGAAAGGCTCACTTTACGCCACCCGGCCTTCTCTTCAGGGCTACATCACCAACCGCGAAGAATTAGCAGAAGCCAGCAATGAGCTATTTTCACTGATCGCCAGCGGCGTGATTAAAGTGGACGTGGCGGAGAATCAGAAATTTGCGCTACATGACGCGCAGAAAGCCCATGAAACGCTGGAAAGCCGGGCGACCGAGGGCTCAAGCTTGCTCATCCCATAAAGAATTAGGGCTTCCCGTAGGAAGCCCTTTCTTTTTTATCGTTCACTGTATGTAGGGTACAGCGCGATGAATTCGTTATCACGCTAAGAGTGACAGAATTATGACGAACTGCCTACGTTGCCCTTCTCAGGTTGTGACGAACACCGCAATCCCTTAATAACGCCAACGGTTATTGCGACGGTATTGCGGCACTTTTGGCTCTTTAACTGCACGGATAATCCACACCACCGCGACGGCAAGCAACAGCCACGGCAGCAATTTGATCATCAGCGCGAATAACCCACCGACAAACATCAGCACGGTCGCCACCACTATTGCCGCCAAAATACCGAGCACTGAGACCCCGGTGACCAGCAGCATGACAAAAAATCCGAGGATAAATAACAGTTCCAGCATGGCTTTTTCCCCTTTAAAAAATAACCCACTGCCTTAGTTATTACAAAAATCATGCCAAATCATAACTCATTGATTAAAAATGAAAACGCCCCGCAATGTTTTGCGAGGCGTGGTCAATCAGACTAACTTTTAGCGTAATTCTTAACGCTTATTCGCCACCAGCTGTAATGCCTGTTCGAGCACGTTGATATCGGCACCCGCTTTATGTGCGTTCTCACTGAGGTAGCGACGCCACTGGCGCGCACCTGGAATTCCCTGGAACAGGCCCAACATGTGACGGGTCACGTGACCGAGATATGTGCCGTTGCTCAGTTCACGTTCGATGTACGGATACATGGCGCGAACCACCGCAACCGGATCCGGATCGGTGGCGTCAACGCCATAAATCTCACGGTCGACCGCAGCGAGAATACCTGGGTTTTGATAAGCCTCACGGCCCACCATGACGCCATCCATATGCTGCAAATGCGCCTTCGCGTCTTCCAGCGATTTAACGCCGCCGTTAATCGACATCGTCAGGTGCGGGAAATCACGTTTGAGTTGGTAAACGCGCGGATAATCCAGCGGTGGAATTTCGCGGTTTTCTTTCGGACTCAGGCCGGAAAGCCAGGCTTTACGTGCATGGATGATGAACATTTCGCATTCACCGTTACCGGAAACGGTGTTAATGAAATCACAGAGGAATTCGTAGCTGTCCTGATCGTCAATGCCGATACGGGTTTTGACCGTTACCGGAATAGACACCACGTCGCGCATCGCTTTCACGCAGTCGGCAACCAGCTGTGCGTTGCCCATCAGGCACGCGCCGAACATGCCGTTTTGCACGCGATCGGACGGGCAGCCGACGTTGAGGTTGATTTCATCATAGCCACGTTCTTCTGCCAGTTTGGCGCAATGCGCCAGCGCCGCCGGATCACTCCCGCCAAGCTGTAACGCTAACGGATGCTCTTCTTCGCTGTAAGCCAGATAGTCGCCTTTGCCGTGAATAATCGCCCCGGTGGTCACCATTTCGGTGTACAGCAGCGTATGGCGCGACAGCAGGCGCAGGAAGTAACGACAATGCCGGTCCGTCCAGTCGAGCATCGGTGCGATGGAGAAGCGGTGTGCAGGATAAGCGGTGGATTGTGTTTCTGGCAGCATGGCGAAGGTTTGAGCATCCGGTGGAAAATGGGGCGCTACTATAGCACAAAGAAAAAGCGGAGGCGCATGGCCTCCACGATTGTCAGAACGTCAGACCCAATTGCACGCCAGCACCCCAGGTTTGATCTTCGCCGTACAGCCCCATCAAATCGACATGTACTGTATTCAGCGGTGCGAAGCCCACACCCGCGGTAAAAACATTGGCATCGTTGCCTTTCACATCGGCACGATAACCTGCCCGTACTGCCAGCCAACTCAACGGCGTCACTTCGGCCCCGACACCCACATACTGCGAGTCGTCTTCACTCTTGAAGCCTTTGGTTTCGGTCAGGTCACCGTCGGCACTCAGCGTCAGCAAATCCGTATGCCACGCCACACCCGCCGTGACTAACGGACGGATTTGGTAAGTATCTTTGTAATTGGTGGTGACGCCGGTTGCCCCATTAGTGATGCGTACATCTTTGGTATCGATATCGCGTGACATCAGGTTTTGCCCACTCAAACCGACAGTCCAGTTTTCACCAAAATCTGCCGCGATACCCGCATCGACGTTGAAGCCAGTATCGTCATTGCGGTACTTGCTCTTTTTCCAGTCGTCACTGTGATAGTCGTCGATTGAGGTGGTGTAGTTGTACAGCCAGGTTTGCTGTAGTTTTGGTGTCACGCCCAACGATACCGACACACCGCCAATATCGAATTTTCTGGCAACAGCTACCCCATAATCGGAGACAATTGCCGCTTTACCGGAAGCCGTGGAATTGAGGTTATTGGTGAGCTGATCGCTGCCATTCACCAACGCATCAGCGGCCTGAGCAGCCGCAAACGCATCTGAGTTCTGAATGTTGCGCAGGTAATTAATATCATTTTGATCGATGCTGGAACTGGCTTGTGCATGGGCATAGGCTTTAGCAACAAACGCCAACGATACCGCGGGTGTCGGCACGCTGACCGCAATCCCTGCCCCGGCGTTTGCACGCGCCGTTTTACCACGCAGATCTTCCAGTTGCCCGGCCAGATCGCCTGCCGCACTCTGGAATTGATTTAACGTTCCACCCGGATCCAGCAGGATCCCTTGCGGCGTCAGGTTATCAATGACGTTTCGGTAGTGGTCTATCTCATTACTGATGTCATCGACCTGATCGCGAAGATTGTCTTTGTCGGTAATCTGCGCTCCCACAGATGGAATAACGACAGAGACATCATCGTCCGGTTGTGACTTCGCCAGCAGCGCGGGGTTGATCAGCACCGCACTGCCATAATTCGCCGACGCCACGCCGGTTCCCCCCATTGCATCATTTCGTGCTTCTGACCAGGTATTGGCCGCTCCCGCCTGATTTGCCATAAACAAGGAAACGGCCGCTGACACCACAGAATATTTGATATTTTTTTTCACAGTATGCTCGTTATTTGCAGGTGAACGTTTATCCCTGTTCAGTTATCCGCTGAAAAGGGTCTAACTATTGCTGTGAATAACGATGTAAAAAGCAGCCAATTAAGGTGATTTGCATTAAGGGGCACTGTGATAACGTTGGAATATATGCTGCCCCTCACTATTTATAGAAGAGATTGTTATTTTCGTGAAGGTTTCCCGTCATGCGGGCCAAAAAATTGCGGCGGATGGTCGACCCATCGGTCCTGGCGGGTCGCGGCATAATCAGTATTAAGCGGATAATAGATACGGTTATGCTTTTTATTCGCTTCACCGACGACCAGTAAGTTCACCTCTTCCTCAGTATTATTGATGAAGGTGTGGCACACTCCAGTTCCTGCCGGAAAACCAACACTGTCGCCGGGTTCAAGCTGCCACAGATAACCGTTGATCCACGCCTGTGGGCGGCCTTCAATCACATAGATAAACTCTTCTTCATCACTTTCTGCATGGGGATAGGAGGTGCGCCTGCCTGGCGGAATACGTTCGTGATGAATGCCGAGATGCCTTAATCCCAATTTGCGTGCCAGCGGTGCGCCGATAGCAAACAGCTCAGGGCTATCGGGATAAGTTGAATTATCGGGTTCTTCCAGCTCTCGCCAGTGACGAATACAGTCTGGTCTTTTCATGATGTTCCCTCAGAGTGGGTATGCGTCATGTATAGCATACCTGGCAGCATATCGGCGTTTCGTCCTAAACATGCTAAAGTACGCGTTTACTTTATATCCGATTCGAGGCGCCTATGGACCAGACCACTCCACAAGACATGCTCGTGCAAGCCGAAAGGCTCTGCGCGCAACGTGGCGTCCGTCTGACACCGCAACGTCTTGAGGTATTGCGCCTGATGACGCTGCAACAGGGTGCTATCAGTGCTTATGACCTGCTGGACTTGCTCAAAGTCAGCGAACCGCAAGCTAAACCGCCCACCGTTTATCGCGCGCTGGAGTTTTTGCGCGAGCAAGGGTTTGTGCATAAGGTGGAATCGACGAACAGCTATGTGCTGTGTCATCTGTTTGATAAGCCTTCACATACCTCGGCGATGTTTATCTGCGATCGCTGCAGCGTGGTGAAGGAAGAATCGGCGGAAGGCGTGGAAGACATTATGCATACGCTGGCGGCCCGAATGGGATTTGCACTGCGACATAACGTGATTGAAGCACATGGGTTGTGCTCAGCCTGTGTTGAAGTGGAAGCCTGCAGCACGCAAGACTGCTGCGGACACGATCATACGATCCTCATCAAAAGAAAGCCGGGCCAGAAATAAGCGCGGGCGGCCATTAAGCCGCCCAGAGGGTTGTACTTCCGTGTACGCACGGGTAGTGCCTATACGATTACCAGCGGTAGTCGTTACGAGTTTCCCAGTCTTTGACTTCCGTTTCGGCCTGATCTTTCGCGTATCCGTAACGCTCCTGGATTTTCCCGACCAGCTGGTCACGCTTACCTTCGATGACCGTAAAATCGTCATCGGTAAGCTTACCCCATTTCTCTTTCACTTTACCTTTCAGCTGTTTCCAGTTTCCGCCGACTTCGTCTTTATTCATGATACTTTCCTCATCGTTCGGTGGTTCAGAGTGAAATAACATCGTCCGTAAATACTGTTTTCTGCTGGACGTGATAAAGAGTATAGGTAAGGATTTTGCCTGTCGGGGATTATTCAGAATCTTTAACCATTCGGCTAAAATGTAGCCGCTACGAGAACCAGGTTCCCTGCCACCAGTGACGCCGCCAAATCCACGCCAATGATAAGCCCCTCAGTGCGAGAAATACCGCCAGCGCAAGCCATAATCCGTGGTTGCCGAAAACGGGAACGGTTAACAACGTGAGCGCAAAACCGGCCGCAGCCACCGCCATGCTGTTGCGCATTTCTGCCCCACGCGTTGCGCCAATAAACATGCCATCGAGCAGATAGCACCACACCCCAATCACCGGTAGAACAACCTGCCAGATAACATATTTGTCAGCCAGACTGCGCAGTTGGGAAATCGACGTGAGCATTGCGACGATATGTTCACCCATCACGGCGTAAATGAGAGCAAATGCCAGGGCGACAATGCCGGACTGCCGACACGCGGCTTTCCAGACGTGCAGCAATTGGCTGTCATCGCGGGCGCCATACGCTTGTCCGGAATGGGCTTCGACGGCATAAGCGAAACCATCCAGCGCGTAAGCGGTAAAGGTGAGCATGGTCATCAGCACGGCATTCACTGCGACAATATCGCTGCCGAGCCGCGCGCCAAACACCGTCATTGCACCGAAACAGAGTTGTAGCAGCAGCGAGCGCAGCATGATATCGCGATTCAGTGCCAGTAAGCGGCGAATATTGCCACGCCAGGCCTCTTTCAGCAGCGCCAGCGAAATACCGCGCATATGCAATACCCGGCGCACCATCAATAGGCCGATGAAAAAGGTGACGTATTCTGAACAGGCCGTTGCCAGTGCCGCGCCCTGCACGTTCATGTGCAGACCCATCACCAGCCACAAATCGAGCACGATGTTCAGCACATTTCCGACCACCAGCAAAATCACCGGCGCACGCGCATATTGCACACCGAGCAGCCAGCCCAACAGCACAAGGTTAGCCAGAGACGCGGGGGCGCTCAGCCAGCGGATTTCGAGGAAACGCCGCGCCTGTTCGAGCACCGCATCACTTCCGCCGACAATGTGCAGCGCCAAATCAATGAGCGGAGCGCGCAGCAAGACGATAACCAGCCCGGCTCCCAGCGCCAGCAACATTGGCTGGACGAGTGCACGCGCCAGCCGTTGCGGGTCTTTCGCGCCAAACGCCTGCGCCGTCAGGCCGGTCGTACTCATACGCAGGAACAGCAGCAACATAAATAAGAAGCTGGTCGCCATTGAGCCAACCGCCACGCCGCCGAGATAGACCGGACTGTCGAGATGCCCAATCACAGCTGTATCCACCAGCCCAAGCAACGGAACGGTGATGTTGGAGAAAATCATCGGCAGCGCGAGACGCCACAACGCTTTATCCGCAGCAGTGAAGAACGACATGAGAAACCTGTGAGAGTGAAAAGGTAAAACGAAGTGGCGCCAGAAGAGCGCCACTGAAAACTATTTTTCCAGAACGGGGAAGCGGATTACTGCCACTGACCGTTGCGGATAACGCCGACTGCCAGCCCTTCGATGGAGAAGTTCTGCTGGCGCAGATCAACCACAATCGGTGAAAACTCGCTGTTTTCCGGCAGCAGTTCAACGGTGCTACCTTGTTTTTTCAGACGCTTAACCGTCACTTCATCATCAATGCGCGCGACGACAACTTGCCCGTTACGCACATCTTGTGTTTTGTGAACCGCCAGCAGGTCACCGTCAAGAATGCCGATATCTCGCATCGACATGCCGCTGACGCGCAGCAGGAAATCGGCGCTCGGCTTGAACATCGCCGGATCAACCTGATAATGGCCTTCAATATGCTGCTGTGCCAGCAACGGTTCGCCTGCGGCCACACGGCCAATCAGCGGTATGCCAGTTTCTTCTTCAATAAGAAGACGAATACCGCGTGATGCACCGGAGACAATCTCAAGAACGCCTTTACGTGCCAGCGCTTTCAGATGCTCTTCAGCCGCGTTCGGGGAACGGAACCCCAAGCGCTGCGCGATTTCCGCACGCGTTGGCGGCATGCCCGTTTGGCTGATGTGATCCCTGATGAGATCGAACACCTCTTGCTGCCTGGTCGTTAACGCTTTCATTCCGCCCCCTGGGTGTATATACAGTTATGCTGTGAGTATATACAGTTAATGGCGAATTTGGAACCGCAAAACGCACAAAAAACCAGACGTTTGCGTAATTCTGCGGGCGTTATCGATAATGTGACCACAGCAAAGAGACCCAAGTGAAGACCGCAATGAAAATTGACAGCAACACCGCCGCGGAACCCATGTCTTTTGCGCGCCCCGAGAGCTCGTGACGTTCGGTGCCGATACGGTCAACCACGGCTTCGATCGCACTGTTGAGTATTTCCACTATCATCACCAATAGGACTGAGCCAATCAGTAGTACGCGAGTGATCGCATCAACATCTAACCAACAGGCAAGAATGACGGCGATAATGGCGGCAGTGCCTTCCTGACGAAAAGCGGCTTCGTTTTGCCACGCCGCGCGAAAGCCTTTCCAGGAGTAGCCTGCTGCTTTGAAGATTCGTGTTAACCCGGTGGTATCATTAGCCATCAAAAAAACCTTTTATATTATTTAACGTCAATGTCACTGCGCGCCGGACGCGGTAGAACAGATATTTTGTGCACTTTCTGTTATCCTTGCGGCGCATTTGCATGATTAACCAGAGGCTTTACATCGTTTATGTCTGGCTGGCCACGAATTTACTACAAATTACTGAATTTACCATTAAGCGTACTGGTAAAGAGCAAATCTATCCCGGCAAATCCTGCACAGGAACTGGGACTGGATACCTCACGCCCTATTATGTACGTTCTGCCGTATAACTCGAAGGCAGATCTCCTGACGTTACGCGCGCAATGTCTGGCCCATGAGCTCCCGGATCCGCTGGAACCGCTGGAAATCGACGGCACCGTGCTGCCGCGCCATGTGTTCATTCACGGCGGGCCGCGTGCGTTTACGTATTACACGCCGAAAGAAGAATCCATCAAGCTGTTCCACGATTATCTGGATCTGCATCGCAGTAACCCAAATCTTGATGTGCAGATGGTACCGGTGTCGGTGATGTTTGGTCGTTCACCAGGTCGCGAAAAAGGCGAAGCGAATCCGCCGTTGCGCATGATGAACGGCTTCCAGAAATTCTTTGCCGTGACCTGGCTTGGTCGTGACAGCTTCGTGCGTTTCTCACCGTCCGTCTCGTTGCGCCGTATGGCCACCGAACACGGCACCGATAAGATAATCGCTCAGAAACTGGCGCGTGTCGCACGTACCCACTTTGCGCGTCAGCGTTTGGCGGCGGTTGGGCCACGACTGCCTGCCCGTCAGGACTTGTTCAACAAGCTGCTGTCGTCAAAAGCGATTGCCCGCGCGGTGGAAGACGAAGCGCGCAGCAAGAAAATTTCCCATGAGAAAGCGCAGCAAAACGCCATCGCATTGATGGAAGAGATTGCGGCGAACTTCTCCTACGAAATGATCCGTCTGACTGACCGCGTACTGGGCTTCACCTGGAACCGCTTGTATCAGGGGATCAACGTCAATAACGCCGAGCGCGTGCGCCAACTGGCCCACGATGGCCACGAAATTGTCTATGTGCCCTGCCACCGCAGCCACATGGACTATATGCTGCTGTCGTACGTGCTCTATCACCAGGGCCTGGTGCCGCCGCATATTGCCGCAGGCATCAACCTGAACTTCTGGCCAGCGGGTCCGATTTTCCGCCGTCTGGGCGCGTTCTTTATTCGTCGTACCTTTAAAGGCAACAAGCTTTATTCCACCGTGTTCCGCGAATATCTTGGCGAGCTGTTCAGTCGTGGCTATTCCGTTGAATACTTTGTGGAAGGCGGGCGTTCCCGTACCGGTCGTTTGCTGGATCCGAAAACCGGCACGCTGTCGATGACCATTCAGGCCATGCTGCGCGGCGGCACTCGTCCTATCACCCTCGTGCCCATTTACATCGGCTATGAGCACGTGATGGAAGTCGGAACTTACGCGAAAGAACTGCGCGGTGCGACCAAAGAGAAAGAAAGCCTGCCGCAGATGCTGCGTGGCTTGAGCAAATTGCGCAATCTCGGCCAGGGCTACGTTAACTTCGGCGAACCGCTGCCGCTGATGACCTATCTCAACCATCATGTACCGGAATGGCGTGAATCCATCGACCCGATCGAAGCGATTCGTCCGGCGTGGCTGACACCAACGGTCAACAACATCGCTGAAGATCTGATGGTGCGCATCAACAACGCAGGCGCGGCTAACGCCATGAACCTGTGCTGTACCGCGCTGCTGGCATCGCGCCAGCGTTCACTGACCCGCGAGCAGCTGACGCAGCAGTTGGACTGCTATCTGCAATTAATGCGTAACGTGCCGTACTCACCGGATGCGACCGTACCCACGGTCACCGCCAACGCGCTGATTGAACACGCGTTGCAGATGAACAAGTTCGAAGTCGAGAAAGACACCATCGGCGATATCATCATTCTGCCGCGCGAGCAGGCGGTGCTGATGACTTACTATCGCAACAACATTACCCACATGCTGATGATCCCGTCGCTGCTGGCAGCGATTGTCACGCAGCACCGCAACATCTCCCGCGCGGAGATGGTGCATCATGTGGAAATGTTGTACCCGATGCTGAAAGCCGAGCTGTTCCTTCGCTTCGAAAAAGCGGAACTGGCGGGCGTTATCGACCTGCTGCTGGCAGAAATGCAGCGCCAGGAACTGGTGACCATCGATAACGACGACGTCAGCGTTAATCCGGCACACTCCCGCACGCTGCAATTGCTGGCGGCTGGGGCGCGCGAAACGCTGCAACGTTATGCCATCACTTTCTGGTTGTTGAGCGCTAACCCGTCCATCAACCGCAGTACGCTGGAAAAAGAAAGCCGCACCGTGGCTCAGCGCCTGTCGGTACTTCACGGGATCAATGCGCCAGAGTTCTTCGACAAAGCGGTGTTCAGTACGCTGGTGCTGACCCTGCGTGACGAAGGCTACATCAGTGATACCGGTGACGCTGAACCTGCGCAAACCATTAAGGTTTACCAGATGCTGGCAGAACTGATTGCTTCCGATGTTCGTCTGACCGTCGAAAGCGCCAATCAGGACGCATAACTGTCTCAAACCCACTCTCTCGCTGACGGGAGAGTGGGTTCTTCCTCGTTGTAAATCCAGTAACCACTCACCTACATACCGTTACACAACCTGCCTCAACTCCGCGCTAAAGTAATTATTAACAGGATAACCATTCACCTGCTAAATATTTAAAACCGTTCGTGGATCACGAGGATATGTCGATGTTTACGTTTAAAAAAACCGTCGTTGTATTGGGTCTTGTCAGCCTGTTTTCCGCTACCTGCGCCAGCGCGTTTGCCCAGGAAACACAATGGCAGAAGCAGCACCCGCGCCGTGATGACGTTAACTCGCGGCTGGACAAGCAGGACCATCGCATTAAGCACGATGTGAAGGACGGGCAGATGAGCAAAGACGAAGCCCACAACCTGCATCAACAGGATCACAAAATCCGTCAGGAAGAACGCACTGACGCGAAATTCGATAATGGGCACATCACGAAATCAGAGAAGAAAACCATCAACCAGCAGGAAAACGATGTGAGCCACGAGATTAATCATAACGGCTAGAAACACATGCCGATAGCGTAGGCTTTCCGGGTCTACACATCGCCAAATATTTGGCCCGGTTGGCGTTGCGCCACCGGGCCTATTGGGCTACAGCAGGTAACTCATCGCCAGACCGATAAACAGCACCAGCCCGACGTAGTTATTGTTCATAAACGCTTTAAAGCAGGCATCGCGCTCGCGGTTTTTAATCAACTTTTGCTGGTAGATAAACAGCGCTCCGGCAACAAAGATCGACCAGTAGAATTCCCAATTCAGATGACTCAACCAGCCTACCGCCGCCATTAACGCCAGCGTCAGCACTTGCAAAATGCCGATGATCAGTTTGTCGTGTTTACCGAAGAGGATAGCCGTGGATTTCACACCGATTTTAACATCGTCATCCCGATCGACCATCGCATATTGCGTATCGTAAGCCACCGTCCAGCAGATGTTCGCCGCAAACATCAGCCAGCAGCTGAGCGGCAGCGATTCACTGACGGCAGCATAGGCCATCGGAATCGACCAACCAAACGCCGCGCCGAGCACCACCTGCGGCAAATGGGTGTAGCGCTTCATGAACGGATAAACCCACGCCAGCGCCAGACCCACCACCGACAGCAAAATGGTCATGGTATTGAGCGTTAACACCAGCAGGAACGACAGCAGCACCAGCACGACAAAAACAACGCGCGCTTCCTTTTCCGTGACATCACCGTTTGGCAAGGGGCGATAGGCAGTACGTTTTACATGACCATCGATTTTACGATCGGCGTAATCATTCACCACGCAGCCCGCCGCACGCATTGACCACACGCCAACCACAAAGACCACCAGGATCCACAGTGGCGGTATGCCGGGCATTGCCACCCACAGCGCCCATAGCGTCGGCCAGAGCAGCAGCAGCGTACCTATCGGTTTATGCAATCTCATCAGATGGCAATAAGCCTGCAGCTTAGTCTGCGTCAGACTCCTCTCCATAATTCACATCCTCTCAGTACAACGGCGACGCAGGCAGAAACAGCTCGGTTAACAGGAGCGGTTTACCGCTCAGCCGAAGGCGGGAGCGACGCCCCCACAGCTCTGCATCTTTACCAATTTCAATAAAATCACGGGTTAAGGTTGATGACGTAAACAGATAGCGCCCGAGCGGCGTTTTGCCAAGCTGTTGCAGCGCCAGTTCCGGCCCGCACAGCGTGGATTCCGGCACTACCGTGCGCCCGGCAAGCCAGGGTTCGCCGTCCGCGCAGAGCAATATTTCGCGCAGCCAGTAGCGCGATTCTGCGGGCAACAACGCCAGCTCTTCGGCTATTTCATCCTGACCCACATAATCTTCACGGACCAGCGTCACGGTGACGCGTTTGCCCTGCTGCTCAAAGCGTTTGGTCATGGAATCTTCCAGCAGCAGCCAGTCGAGCAACTGCGCGTCGAGTTCCGGTATTGCGGTGTAATAGCGTAGTGCACGCAGCTGCGCCAGCGCAGGGTGTGACATGCCAGACTCTCCGATACATAACTTATCGGCATTGTATCGTAGAAAAGTGTTCGCGGGAGTAAGAAACGTCAATATACGAGCATCATCGCAACAGCCATGCAACGCATGGCTGTGCGTGAGCAAAAAATGCAGTCGTGGCAGAAAAAACGGTGCACCCAAATGGACGCACCGAATAGTCAACGCCAAACATCAGCAATGTGGGGAAACGATCACCCCTTGCCTTTTACACTACTGATAAAGGTGGAACGCGCTGAAGTCGACCCGAGACGTTCGGCTTCATTTAACAGTTTCAGGGCTTTGTCGATGTTGCCTTCTTTCACAGCCTGTTTAATCGCGTTATTGAAGTAGCTTTCGGTGTCATTGAGAACCGGTTCACCCTTCACCGCAGGCGTTGCAGCAGACGCGGCGACCGGTGCGGCTACAGCCGTTGCTGCAACCGGAGCTGCCGCTGGTGCGCTGTAAACCGGCGCCGCAGTGTTACCCACGGTGACAGGGCCAGGGCCGGAAGAGCCAAACAGTGGGCCGACCAGCACGCTGGAAGCGGAGGACGTTTTCACTTTCAGTTTCAACGTGCCATCAGTGACGTGACGGGCAATCGGGTCTGGAATATCTGGCACGGCGTTGCCGGTACCTTTGGCGTAGGCTTTTGCCGGGTCAACCAGCGTGGTGGTCTGCTGGAGATCCTGCGGCGTGGTAAACACCAACACATAAATTTTCTGCTGACCCAATGCAGGCGTCAGGCGCATCAGCCCTTCCAGGCGGTCGGCACTCATCACGCCCGGTTCCTGGTAGGTGAAATAATTGCTGGGGAAGAATGCCGATGGCGTCATGTTCTGATCAAGGATCAGCACGTTCGGTGCAAAGACGCGGGTTTGTTTGTTCACTTCGCTGGTGAGCGTGATATACAGCTCGCCAATGTTAGCCGGAACGCTGTATGCCGCCACCGGGCCGGAAATGCCAGGGACATTCAGTTGCTGACCGCCACCGGCCAGGTCGGTGCTTTGGGTTTTAGACTGATCAACAGGGGTCCAGGTCAACTGCTGGAGCGCAGTTGCCGGGATAGCAGGCGCAGAAGCCGTGTTCTGCGGGACGAAATTCACTTCCGCGAAGCTGACTGCCGGAACGCTTGCCAGCAGGCCAGCGGAGAGGCACAGCGCGATGAGACTTTTGTTCATTTTCATTTTATTGACCTCAAAGACAGGGCTCAGCGGTAGCCAGGCAATAGCGCGCTGAGTCTAAAACAGAGGGGCTTTCGCCCCTCTTTAGTTGGCATAACAGTGGGTTAAATCAATTACGAATTACCACCAGATTTCCATCTGGGCACCGAAGCTAAACTCGTCGGTATCGCCACGGCCAAGGCCAGAGGTCTGCATACCGAAGTTAGAGTTGAAGTCAGCGTTGTTTGTTGCAGGGCTACCCGCAGTGTCATAGCCCCATTTTTCGTTCCAACGGGCGTAGGTTGCGAAGACACGCAGCGCCGGACGTGACCAGATGCTGTCACCCGCTTGCCATTGTTGAGCAAGGGTAATTTTGTACTGGTTGTTGGTGTCGCCGGTGTTCTGGGATTTGACGTTGTCGTAGCCCACCTCCAGCAAGGTACTCATGATAGGCGTCCATTTGTACATTGGGCGCACACCCACGGTGTACCATTTGGTGCCGTTGTTGTTGTCCCAGCTGATGTCCTGGTACATGCCAACGTACATCAGGTCCCAGTTGTCGCTAAGCGTGATGGCACCGTGGTCGAGAACACGCAGCAAATGGCCATCGTTGTTGATGCCATACGCGTACAGTTTGCCCGTTTCATCGTTACCAAGACCCACACCCGCGCCCTGAGACTGGCCTTTACCTTGAGAGGTCATGGAATCCGTTGCGTACTGAACAACGAACTTGTTGAAGCCTTTCAACATGCTCTGGGTGTGTTCAGCAGTCAGCATCCAGCCGTCTTTAGACGCTTTTGGCTGCAGGTAGTAATCGTCATTTACGTTGGTGTGACCATAGTCGACGCCCAATTCCAGAGTACCACCTGGGTTGATTTCCATCTGGCCCAAACGCACGTCAAACACGTCGTTCGCGGTTGCCGTGGTGTAATCACGAATGTTGTCGCTGGCAAACGCGTTAGAGCCGCCCGCTTCAGTAGAACGGGTTGCCGCGAAGGACATTTTACCGATGCCCACATCCACGTTTTCCAGACCTGCACCCGGACCGGAGATGTCCCAGTAGTAGAAGTCAATCATGTGTACGTCATGACGCTGATAGAAGCGCTTACCGGCCCAGATGGTAGCGCCTGGCAGTGCGTCGATCAGGTTTTTACCCTGCACGTTCGCTTCACGGAAGGCTGGGCTGGTTGCTTCCCAGTCATTCTGCTGTGCGACGGAGTAAGCCACGTTAGTGTCGAAATAGAAGCTCTTATCGCCTTCTTTCCACACTTCCTGACCAAATTTCAGCTCGGCGTAGGTTTCACATTCGTTACCGAGACGATATTTACTTTGTGCACCCGTTGCCTGGAAGCACTGTTGTGCACCGCCGCTACCGGTCCAGCCGATACCCGAACGGGCATAACCTTTGAAATCGACAGCGCCCGCGTGCGCAGACAAAATGCCTGCTGTCACGGCGATTGCCAGTGGAAGTTTGCGCAGAGTAATCATCATTCTATCTCCTGAGACCATTGCTTTTCTTTTGTTATGGGATTTAAACGCCCGGTTCTTTGTGCAGCCGACGACATGCAGAGCCATCCTCACGGAATAAATGGCAACGCTCTGGCGGCAGACCGATAGCGAATTTGGCTCCCTCTTCTACCAACACCACGTCAGTCTGGCGGTAAACCAGGTTCTGACGGATGGAGGGGATCTGGATATGAATTTGCGTTTCGTGACCCAGTTGCTCGACAACCTGTACGTCTCCTTCAAGGGTGACATCGGCGATGTCGCTCGGTAGAAGATGCTCAGGACGAATGCCTAACGACATATTGGCGCCAACCTGCACGCCGGTGCTTTCCACCGGCAGCCAGATTTGCTGGCGGTTTGGCAGCTCCACTTGCACCTGCTCAATGGCAGTAGCCGTGACTTTCACCGGCAGGAAGTTCATCTTTGGCGAGCCGATAAAGCCCGCGACAAAACGGTCTGCCGGGTAGTGATAAAGTTCGAGCGGTTTGCCGACTTGCGCCACGCGTCCGGCATCCAGCACCACGATTTTGTCGGCCAGGGTCATGGCTTCAACCTGATCGTGGGTGACGTAAATCATCGTGCGGCCCAGGCGCTTATGCAGACGGGAAATTTCAATGCGCATTTGCACACGCAGCGCAGCGTCGAGGTTCGACAGCGGTTCATCAAGCAAGAACACGCGCGGCTCTGCCACCAGCGTACGGCCAATCGCCACACGCTGACGCTGCCCGCCGGAAAGGGCTTTCGGTTTACGCTCCAGAAGGTGAGCCAGTTGCAGCACTTCGGCCACCTGAGTCACGCGCTGGTTAATGACGTCTTTCTTTGCGCCCGCAAGCTTGAGGCCGAAAGACATGTTTTCTGCAACAGAGAGATGGGGGTACAACGCGTAGGACTGGAACACCATGCCGATGCCACGTTCTGCGGGCGGCGTTTCGTTCATGCGTTTTTCACCAATCAGCAGTTCCCCGCTGGTGATGGTTTCCAGTCCGGCGATCATACGCAGCAGCGTGGATTTGCCACAGCCCGATGGCCCGACAAACACCACAAACTCCCCCTCATGGATGTCGAGATTGATGTCTTTCGACACCACCACGTCACCCCAGGCTTTCGTTACATTTCGCAGCTGTACGCTCGCCATCCCCTTCTCCCTTCGTTACAACCTGTCACTAAAAGAAATATTCAACTGACGCTGACTATGCGCGACCTATAACTTTCGTGAATCCTCCACCCCTGTGTTTTTCATGGGGGAGGAGATGGGAGGATGAGGAGATGTCATCTGCCACCGCTGACGGCGGGGCCTGATGAAAAGCGTGATGGACACAGCAAAAACCAGCGTCATTTTGTGTGCGCCAGAACCCATAACTTAATTTTATGTAACGGAGATCACACAAACCGGGGGTGGGGCGTAGGCTCGGGGAGGATGGAAAGAGGATGTTAAGTAAGGAAACTTAGCGATGTAAAAGCCACCAGGCGTCTCCAGGCGCACATCACCAAACAGGACGGGATCTATGAAAATCAAAACTGGCGCACGCATCCTCGCGCTGTCTGCATTGACCACAATGATGTTTTCCGCCTCTGCCTTCGCGAAAATCGAAGAAGGCAAGCTGGTTATCTGGATCAACGGCGATAAAGGCTATAACGGCCTCGCTGAAGTCGGAAAGAAATTTGAGAAAGACACCGGCATCAAAGTGACCATTGAACACCCGGACAAACTGGAAGAGAAATTCCCGCAGGTCGCTGCCACGGGCGATGGCCCGGACATCATCTTCTGGGCGCATGACCGTTTTGGTGGCTACGCGCAGTCTGGCCTGTTGGCAGAAGTGACGCCGGACAAAGCCTTCCAGGACAAACTCTATCCCTTCACCTGGGACGCAGTACGTTACAACGGCAAACTGATCGCCTACCCGATTGCCGTCGAAGCACTGTCGCTCATCTATAACAAAGACCTGGTGCCGAACCCGCCAAAATCCTGGGAAGAGATCCCGGCGCTGGATAAACAACTGAAAGCGAAGGGTAAATCCGCGCTGATGTTCAACCTGCAAGAGCCGTACTTCACCTGGCCGCTGATTGCTGCCGACGGCGGTTATGCGTTCAAGTTTGAAAACGGCAAATATGACGTGAAAGACGTGGGCGTGGACAATGCAGGCGCGAAAGCGGGCCTGACCTTCCTGGTTGATCTCATCAAAAACAAACACATGAACGCGGATACCGATTATTCCATCGCGGAAGCGGCGTTCAACAAGGGCGAAACCGCGATGACCATCAACGGTCCGTGGGCGTGGTCCAACATCGACAAGAGCAAAATAAACTACGGCGTAACGATGCTGCCAACCTTCAAAGGCAAAGCGTCTAAACCGTTCGTGGGCGTGCTGAGCGCAGGCATCAACGCCGCCAGCCCGAACAAAGAACTGGCGAAAGAGTTCCTCGAAAACTATCTGCTGACCAACGACGGCCTGGCCGATGTGAACAAAGACAAGCCGTTGGGTGCTGTTGCGCTGAAATCTTACCAGGAACAGCTGGAAAAAGATCCGCGTATCGCCGCCACCATGGCGAACGCGAAGTCCGGTGAAATCATGCCTAACGTTCCGCAGATGGCCGCCTTCTGGTACGCCACCCGTACTGCGGTCATCAACGCCGCCAGCGGACGTCAGACCGTGGATGCTGCGCTGAAAGATGCTCAGGGTCGTATCACCAAGTAACACACGATCGCCCCCCTTTCCCGTTTGGGAAGAGGGGGAAATAGACAATATTTTTCTGGTTGTATACCCAACATTATTCGCGTTGCAGGAAGGCGGCAAGAGAGTGAATCCCCAGGCGCTTACACAAGTAAGTGACTGGGGTGAGCAAACGCCGCCAACACACCTGCTGCGCGAAGTGTGAAGGGGATAGAGGAAAAGACCCCATGGATGCCGTTAAAAAGAGTCACTGGTGGCAAAGCGAAACGCTAAAGTGGTCCGTTGTCGGGCTGCTGGGCCTGCTGGTGGGTTACCTTGTTGTTTTAATGTACGCCCAGGGGGAGTACCTGTTTGCCATCATGACGCTGATTTTAAGCTCTGTTGGCCTGTATATTTTCGCCAATCGCAAAGCCTATGCCTGGCGCTATGTCTATCCAGGCGTCGCTGGGATGGGGCTGTTTGTTCTGTTCCCGCTGATCTGCACCATCGCCATCGCGTTTACCAACTACAGCAGCACTAACCAGCTGACACAGGAACGCGCGCTGCAAGTCCTGATGGACCGTTCTTATCAGGCGGGCAAAGCCTATAACTTCGGGTTATACCCGGCGGGCGAAGAATGGAAGCTGGCGCTGACCGATGGCGACAGCGGCAAAAATTATGTCTCCGACGCGTTCAAATTCGGCGGCGAGCAAAAAATCACGTTGAAAGAAGCGGATGCTCTGCCCGCGGGCGAGCGCGGCAACCTGCGTGTCATTACCCAGAATCGTCAGGCGCTGAATCAGCTGACCGCCATTTTGCCCGATGACAGCAAAGTGATCATGAGTTCCCTGCGTCAATTCTCTGGTACCCAGCCGCTGTACAAGCAGGGTAAACACGGTGAGCTGACCAACAGCCAGAGCGGCGTGAAATACCGTCCGAACAACCAGATTGGTTTTTATCAGTCGGTCAACGCCGACGGCAACTGGGGCGATGAAAAACTGAGTCCGGGCTACACGGTCAGTATCGGCTGGGATAACTTCACCCGCGTCTTTACCGATGAGGGTATTAAGAAACCGTTCTTCGCCATCTTCGTCTGGACCGTGGTGTTCTCCGTACTGACCGTACTGCTGACCGTGGCAGTAGGCATGGTGCTGGCGTGTGTGGTGCAGTGGGAATCGCTGAAAGGCAAAGCGATTTATCGCGTGCTGTTGATTCTGCCGTACGCCGTACCGTCATTTATTTCGATTCTTATCTTCAAGGGGCTGTTTAACCAGAGTTTCGGCGAGATAAACATGATGCTGGGCGCGCTGTTTGGCATCAAACCGGCCTGGTTCAGCGACCCGACCACCGCACGTTCGATGATCATCATCGTCAACACCTGGCTCGGTTATCCGTACATGATGATCCTGTGCATGGGGCTGCTGAAAGCGATTCCGGACGATCTGTATGAAGCCTCGGCAATGGACGGTGCTGGCCCATTCCAGAACTTCTTCAAGATTACGCTGCCACTGCTTATCAAGCCGCTAATGCCGTTGATGATTGCCAGTTTCGCCTTTAACTTTAATAACTTTGTGCTGATTCAACTGTTGACCAACGGCGGTCCGGACCGACTCGGCACCACCACGCCAGCGGGCTACACCGATTTGTTAGTGAGTTACACCTACCGCATCGCGTTTGAAGGCGGTGGCGGCCAGGACTTCGGCCTGGCAGCGGCAATTGCTACGTTGATCTTCCTGTTGGTCGGCGCGTTGGCAATCATCAACCTCAAAGCCACGCGCATGAAATTCGATTAAACCTGCACTACCAGGCGTAATTGGCGCAGCCCGTTTGGATACGGGCTGCGCGGAAAAACCGGAGCGTACACGAAGTACGTGAGGATTTGATTCACTTCGTTCACCCTCCGGGCCGCCCTATGGGCGTTCAAATGTGAACATTTGTGAGCACTGCCCGGGTTCAAAATGGCAAGTAAAATAGCCTGGTGCGATGTGAAAGGAGTAAACAAAATAATGGCTATGGTTCAACCGAAATCTCAAAAGCTGCGTCTGTTTACGACGCACCTGTTACTGCTGATCTTCATCGCCGCGATCATGTTCCCGCTGCTGATGGTTATCGCTATTTCGCTACGTGAAGGTAACTTTGCCACCGGCAGCCTGATCCCCGATCAAATCTCCTGGGAGCACTGGAAACTGGCGCTGGGCTTTAGCGTCGAACACGCCGATGGCCGCGTGACGCCGCCGCCGTTCCCGGTGTTGTTGTGGTTGTGGAACTCCATCAAAATTGCGGGCATCACCGCCGTGGGTATCGTAGCGCTGTCCACCACCTGCGCTTACGCTTTTGCTCGCATGAAGTTTCCGGGCAAAGCCACGCTGCTGAAAAGTATGCTGATTTTCCAGATGTTCCCGGCGGTGCTGTCGCTGGTCGCGCTGTACGCGTTGTTTGACCGCCTCGGTCAGTACATTCCGTTCATCGGTCTGAACACCCACGGCGGCGTGATCTTCGCCTATATGGGCGGCATCGCGCTGCACGTCTGGACGATTAAAGGCTACTTCGAAACCATCGACAATTCGCTGGAAGAAGCCGCCGCACTGGATGGCGCAACGCCGTGGCAGGCTTTCCGCCTGGTGCTGCTGCCGCTGTCAGTGCCGATTTTAGCCGTCGTGTTTATTCTGTCATTCATCGCCGCGATCACCGAAGTGCCGGTCGCTTCCCTGCTGTTGCGCGACGTGAACAGCTACACCCTGGCGGTTGGGATGCAGCAATACCTCAACCCACAAAACTACCTGTGGGGTGACTTTGCCGCCGCCGCCGTGCTGTCTGCCATCCCCATCACGTTAGTGTTCCTGCTGGCTCAGCGCTGGCTGGTTAACGGCCTGACGGCGGGCGGGGTGAAAGGTTAAGTTTCATCGTTATACCTGCCCTATAGATTTCGGGTTAGGGCAAGATGGTGACTGAGTGAATCCCCGTCACTTACTTAAGTAAGTGACGGGGGTGAGAAAAGGAAACCAACGCCGCCATAACCCGAAAGATGACGGGCAATGCCACTGTAATGCCACTGTTATCCTCATACTTGATCCTATTGTGACTGTTGTTGGCGCTCCTCGGAGCGCCATTTTTTTATTAACGTTTCAGGCGCTTGGAATTACACAGCCACAGCGTTATCACCAGCAGTAAGATCGCCGCAGAATAGATAAGCACATCAAGAGGGGATTTGTGATCGACGATGATCAGCCGCACGATGGCAGTGATCCCGATATAGACAAAGTAGCGCAGCGGGAAGTGAAATCCTGACTGGAAATACTTCACAATCAAGGCGATAAACTCAAAATAGAGGAAGTAAACGACCAGTCCTTCCACTAACTCATATTTACTGGTTTGCTCTGGCGCGAACAGCACGTCAGCTAAATGTACGGTTTCTTTACCGAGAAAAACCACCAGGATCAGGCCAAGACTGAGCAGACCCAGATTCAACACGGTCTGCAAAACAGTGGAGATAAACTCTACGCGCGGACGAGTGAGCGACGTCATACAGCACCTCCTTCGTGATGGCGAGATCTTTGTATAGCGTAAAAATGTGACAGAGATCTACATTTTTTGCTTATGTTTTGTGCAAGCAGGGATGAACAGCGCCCGGTGGCGCTACGCTTACCGGGCTACAGTAGGCCTACAAAACCGTAGGCCGGGCAAGCATAGCGCCGCCCGGCAAAGTCCATCAGCGGAAGTTCTGGCTGCGATCGCTGGTCATATCGTACAGCTGGAATTTACGCCCCAGCTGCTGACCACCGTCACGCGTCAGTGGCGTCCAGCCAATTGCTGCACGGCTGCGCGTTGGGCCAGACGAGAACAGATCCAATGGCACGGAAACATAAACGCCTTTGGTGAAATCACCTTCACCATATTCTTGCGCTGAAACGTTGGTGATGGTCGCGTATGCGCCCACGACGACGCCGCTGTCGAAGTGCTTCGACACTTCCAGCGTGCCGCCTTTATCGCCGGCGAGATACTGCCCGACGCTGGCTTTGATCAACACGTCCTGGGCGAATGATGGCGTCCAGTACGCCGTCAAATTCCCCACTTTGGCGCTGTAATCGGTGAACTTCATCATGTCCAGCGAGCTTTCCCAGTCACGCTGTTTCACGTAGTTGGCATCAACCCCAAACGCCCAGTTGCTGTCCACCGGACGATACAGCACTTCGGCCCCTACCCCGCCGTACATGGTTTCCAAATAACCCCCATAAACCTGACCATAAAAATCATTGCCCAGATACTGGAGATAGTTGGCCTGCAGGTTATTCACGTAAACGTCGTTTTCAACATACTCACGCACGTGAGTACGCACGCGCGGCAGCGTTGAATCATTCGGCGGGTTGGTGTAGTTAAATTTGTCGTAATTGTTGGCGATGTTGCCAAACAGGCTGCCCGTCGTCAGCAGGTGATCTGTCACCCACCAGTCGGCGGTGGCCATCACGCCCAGTTGATACATGTAGAAACTTTCTGGCCCGCCAATCGACTGGCTGAGCACCGGATCGATATGGAAATCAAAGCTCGATTTATCGATGTACCAGCCCTGCTCGGTTTTGTCCGGCACCACAGGTTCGACACGCTGTTGCGCCAGTTCGGTTTCATGGCCCAGCGGTTCGCCTTCGAGATGACGTTTAAGACTGGCAACGTTGGTCTCGGTGGTGACCTGCGGCATGTTAAGGCGATTTTCAGTCACGCGGACCGTGCTGATGCCATCCGGCAAATCATTCATGATGATGCGATTCGCGCGTTCAATGCCCTCGCGCGAATCGCGGTATTTCACCTGTTCGCCGGTGACGTACAGCGTGTCGCCTTTGACCTGAATTTTCGGGTCAGCAAGCCCGGCGTTGTACTTCAACAGCGTCAGCTGATTGGCCACAACAGAGTGTTGCAGAATCGCATCCTGCGGCTGCGGCTGGTACTTCGGCCTGGCGTTGTCGTTATACGACGGACGCAGATCGTTGAAATTGTTGCGCAGGGTGAAACCAAACATCACAGTGTTGCCGCGCTCGTAGCTGAGGTTAACGTCGGCCCAATCGGTCACGCGATAAATGGCGCCGACGTTAAACTTACTTTTTTGTTCGAGCTTACCGGCGAAATCCTGGCTGTAGTCGTTGCCTTCATACTCCAGTTTCAGGCGCAGCGGCTGCCACGGCGTCTGGTATTCCACGCCGCCAAACAGTGAGGCCGGGCCGTGGAACATCTGGCTGCTGTCCATCGACCCCGCCTGACGATAGCTGTTATTGCGATAACAAAACTTATCGTCATAACTACAGAACGGGTTTTTGACGTTACCGCTGGTGCCGAGATAACCCCAGCCGAGACCCAGGCTGAAATCAAACGGTCCCCAGGCTTTGCTGGCAACCAGATATTCCGCATCAAACAGGCCGGTCCCGCCGATATCACGCGCGCCGACAGACACTTGTGGCAGCCAGTAGCTCTCTTCCCACAGGCGCAATTTCAGGTCGAAGGCTTTATCTTTGTAGGTTTGATTGCCGGAGAACGACTCCACGCTGCTGTACTCTTTGGTACGCACATCGGTGTAGCGCAGCGTAGTTTCCAGCCACGGGAAAAGCTGAACCGACGCGGAGTAATAGCGATACTGGTCGTTATCGCGGTAGTTGAGACTCAACTCGCCTTCGCGCGCCATGCGTGCGGTTGGCGTTTGCAGCAGGCCCACGCCACCAAAATCAGACTGTGACGGACCCATCGGGGCCGGGTACGTTTCTGCATGGCAGGCCGCGCTCACGCCCAGCGCCAGCAGGCTGTAGAGAAATCTGTTTTTCATTATTCCGGGATCCGCTGTGCAAGGGCACGAAGAAGCGCGGCGTTGAGGTCGTCATACTTCTTCGTCCAAAGTGAGTCGGCGAAACCGACAAAAATGATGCTGCCGGGCATCGGCTCAATATGACGCTTATTCCAGTACGCGACCGGCGCTTTTTGTTGGCGTCCATCGGGGTAAATGACCCAGGCGTAGCTGCGATCCCCCCCACTCAAAAGGCTCATCGCATCGAGATAACCGGCGACATCTTTGCCCGGCGTAAAGGCTGTTTTTCCAGGACGGCTGACCAACCCGAAGACGGTAACGGTGGCAGGTTGTTGGCCGACCCACAGGCTGTATTGCCCTTCCAGCGGCGGATTGGCACGACGCCCGAGGCGCACGCGATCGGGATCAAGACTGACAAATTGTCGACCCGTGATATTCAGCGCCTGTAATTGCTGGCGTAAGGCGTTGACGGCTGTCGCATCGTCGCCGCTTTCATCGGCGGCAAGCGCTGCCAACTGGGCCATCAATGTTTGTTTCTGTTGCTGCGCCACGGCGGTCGCCTGTTTTTCGGCAATCACCGCGCCGGGCCACCAGCTGTTCGCTAATCGCGGCTGGGCCACTAAATCCGCCAGATGTCCGGCATCGGTCAGGGTTTTTGCTTCTTTTGCGCCGTTGATGTAAACGTCGACGGTGCCAGCGGCGAGGGTCAGCGGCGCAATGAAGAACGTCATTAGCGCGGCAAGCGTGCGTTTTTTCATGGCTTCGCCGCCTTGATCAGAATGGTTTTCACCGGGAAGAAATTCGCACCGAGATACTGCTCGGACTGGCGAATTTGGCCGTCGCTGTCCACCCAGAAACGGTTTTGCCAGCTCGCCTGATCGGTACTGGCCTCTTCCACCAGCACGCGCACGACGGTGGTATCGCCCGCCAGCGTCAGCGTATCGCTGCCCTGCCAGTGGAATGTTGAACGGGCGGTGGCGTAGCGCACCTGTTTGTGTTCTGTCCAGCCCATCGTCCGTGTCCAGCTTGCGCCATCGACGATCTGGTTCGGCTTCATCAGCGGGTCGGCGTTGAGATTATTCACGCTGAGCAGATTGTCGCCGCCAAGCAGAGTCTTGACGATGCGCCCATGCTGCGTGACGACCGTCGCCTGATCCTGGGTCACCCATTTTTGTTGGCCGTTTTCAGCAAAGGCGAGAACCACAAACAGCTGCGGGCCGTTATTCAGCTGCATATATTGGCTGGCGTACGGCATGTTCTGAATATCGTCGGCGGTGAGCTGCACGCCGGGTGTACCAAACAGACTGTGCCAGAGAGATTTCCCCACGCCTTCCGTACTGGAAGAACAAGCCTGAAGCAGCAGGCAAAGGGTGATAATAATAGGTCGCTTCACGACTCTTCTCCGAAGGGGCAAAATAACCACACCGAAGTGTGGTTAGGGTTAATGACCCGTGAGACTTAGCGGGTACTTGTGGTTGTCGTGGTCGTGGTTCCCGTATTGGAGCCATCACCACTACCGGTCGCCGCCAGTGCGACCCCCACGGCCGAACTTACGGCGCTGGCGCTGGTTGCGGCAGAACTGCCCGCAGACACAGACGTCGCTGCCGACCCTGCCGCGTCACCTGTTTCCACCGGTGCCGCATAAGCAGAGGTCGCCGCAAGCGCAGAAATGGCAAAAATGCCATACAGAACTTTTTTCATTGCTATTTCCCTTCATTGGTTGAATGAATGGAGAATCACCTGAGAAATTCAGGCGATATCGAGTATACACAACTAAAGCAGACGAATTACGGCACAGGAAATAAGCAAGCCGGTTTTAGGATAATGAGAAAAATTCGTTATTCTACAATCACGAATAATAAACAAACTCTTTTAATTCAACGCACTTTAAAAATTTCCACCTCAAGAAAATCCTAAAAATTAAAATATGCCTTTACGGTCACAACGGCTTTTAGGATTAACCTGAACAGAGAAGAAAGAATAGATTTACCGCGATACATTCATTATTCCCTGTAATTTAAAGGGGGAATTAATTCTGTTTTTGTGGTCTGCGATAACGACAAGAGATCGGAATAAGCATTCTGCGATCCGGACAATCCTTTCCTCAACAACATTGCCATCGTCCCCTCAGAGGTGTCCACCAGCCGCAGGTTTTTGCGCTTTCTCCTGCGTAAAGTGTCGGCATTCTGTCGTTCTTGTCGGGGAGACACTTATGAAAGCATTCACCGTTGGTCTGTTTGGTATTGGGCTTGATACGTACTGGCCGCAGTTTCACGGGCTGCGCGAACAGCTTGAAGGTTATCTGGGGCGGGTTGATAGCCAGCTGCAACGGCGGGAAGTCGCGGTGGTGAATGCCGGGCTGATTGATAGCCCGCACACCATGGATAACGCCGCGGCGCGGTTTGCCAGCAAAAATGTTGATGCACTGGTGCTGTACATCACCACTTATGCACTGAGTTCTACGGTGCTGCCGCTGGTACAGCAGCTCAATGTACCGGTGCTGATTTTGGCGCTCCAGCCGGAGAGAAAAGTGCCCTGCGAAGCGATCAATAAGCACCCGGATCGTGGCGTCAGAACCGGGCTATGGCTGGCACACTGTCAGGCCTGTAGCGCGCCGGAATTGGTGAACGTGTTCCAGCGCGCCAACATCGGCTATTCGCTGGTGCCAGGGTATCTCGATGATCCACACGCGTGGCAGGAAATCGACAACTGGCTGGCCGCCACCCAAACCATCAACGCGCTGAAAACCACCAACATCGGCGTTGTCGGGCACTACTACAACGGCATGTACGACGTGTATTCGGACATGACCAATCTGTCGGCGAAATTCGGCGTGCGTTTCAACGTGCTGGAAGTGTGCGAACTGGCAGCGTCGCTGCCCACCGTTACCGAAGCCGAACATCGCCAAAAACGTGCGCAGGTCGCTGATTCACTGACCATCGACCCGGCCTGCGAGGAGTACGAATTGCAGCGGGCCATCGCCACGTCGGTGGCGCTGGATAAACTGGTGGCCCGTCACCAACTGGGCGCGATGGCCTATTACTATGAAGGGGCGTCCGGTTCGCCGCAGGAAAATATCATCACGTCGGTGATCCTTGGCAATACGCTGCTGACCGAGCGAGATATCCCGGTGGCGGGCGAGTGTGAAATCAAAAACGTGATTGCGATGAAAATCCTCAGTCTGCTGAACGCGGGCGGATCGTTCTCTGAGCCTTACGGCATTGATTTTGAAAACGATACGGTGCAATGGGGTCATGACGGGCCGGCGCATCCGCTGATGTCAGCCGGGAAAGTCCGACTGGTGCCACTGCCGGTGTATCACGGTAAACCGGGCAAAGGGGTGTCGATTCAGATGACGGTCAAACCCGGCCCGGTGACATTTCTGTCCGTGGTCGAACATCGCGACGGCAGCGTGACGCTGCAATATGCCGAAGGCGAAGCCGTACCAGGTGAAGTGCTCGATATCGGCAATACTAACAGCCACTATCGCTTTGCGCTTTCAGCACGCGAATTTACTCGTCGCTGGTGCGAAGGCGGTCCAGCGCATCATTGTGCGATTGGCATCGGGCATGTGGGAGAAAAGCTTGAGGCGATTGCCCGATTGTTGGGCATCAAGAGTTTGCGGATTGGGTGAGACAATGCCGGGTGACGCTACGCTGGCCGGGCCTACAAAACACCGAATAGCCTTAAACCCCGATACGAACACATCTGCCTGCAACTCTGCATAATTCGAGTTGCAGGCAGGCGGCAAGCCTGGGCATCCCCAGGAGCTTACTCAAGTAAGTGACTGGGGTGAGCAGGTGCAGCCAACACACCTGCAGCTTGAAGTATGAAGAGTTTAACCGCGCCAGGATTTGTAACGGTTAATCAGGCCATTAGTCGAGCTATCATGGCTGCTAACGTCTTTCCCGTCGTTCAGTTCTGGCAGAATACGGTTCGCCAGCTGTTTGCCCAATTCAACGCCCCACTGATCGAACGTGAAGATGTTGAGGATCGCGCCCTGGGTGAAGATTTTGTGCTCATACAGCGCAATCAACGCGCCCAGGCTGAACGGGGTGATTTCGCGCAGCAGGATAGAGTTGGTTGGGCGGTTCCCTTCAAACACTTTGAACGGTACGACGTGTTCCAGCGTTTTCGGGTCTTTACCCTGATCCGCATATTCCTGCTCAACCACATCGCGTGCTTTACCAAACGCCAGCGCTTCGGTCTGTGCGAAGAAGTTAGACAGCAGCTTCGGATGATGATCAGACAGTGGGTTGTGGCTGGTGGCTGGTGCAATGAAATCACAAGGAACCATTTTGGTGCCCTGGTGGATCAGCTGATAGAACGCGTGCTGACCGTTGGTGCCTGGCTCACCCCAGATGATTGGACCGGTCTGGTAATCCACAGCGTTGCCATTACGGTCAACGTATTTGCCGTTGGATTCCATATTGCCCTGCTGGAAGTACGCCGCAAAGCGGTGCATGTACTGGTCGTAAGGCAGAATCGCTTCGGTTTCAGCGCCAAAGAAGTTGTTGTACCAGATACCGATCAACGCCAGCAGCACCGGCAGGTTTTTCTCGGCTGGAGTAGTGGAGAAGTGCTTATCCATCGCGTGCGCGCCAGACAGCAGCTCAACAAAGTTGTCATAGCCGACAGACAGAATGATCGACAGACCAATCGCCGACCACAGAGAGTAACGACCGCCAACCCAGTCCCAGAATTCGAACATATTTGCAGTGTCGATACCGAACTCGCCCACGGCTTTACCGTTGGTGGACAGTGCCGCGAAGTGTTTCGCAACGTGCTGTTGATCACCGGCGGTTTTCAGGAACCAGTCGCGCGCGCTGTGGGCGTTGGTCATGGTTTCTTGCGTGGTGAAGGTTTTTGAAGCAACCAGGAACAGCGTGGTTTCCGGGTTCACGCCTTTCAGCACTTCGGCGATGTGAGTGCCATCGACGTTAGAGACAAAGTGCATATTCAGGTGATTTTTATACGGGCGCAGCGCCTCGGTGACCATAAACGGGCCGAGATCTGAACCGCCGATACCGATGTTGACGACGTCGGTGATCGCTTTGCCGGTGTAGCCTTTCCAGCTGCCCGAAATGATGGCTTCTGAGAAATGCTTCATCTTCTCCAGCACCGCGTTCACTTCTGGCATCACATCTTTGCCGTCAACGATAATCGGGGTGTTGCTGCGGTTACGCAGGGCAACATGCAGAACCGCGCGATCTTCGGTGCGGTTGATTTTCTCACCGGAGAACATGGACTTGATGGCGCCTGCCAGATCGGTCTCTTTCGCCAGCGCTTGCAGCTTGCTCAGCGTCTCTTCGGTGATACGGTTTTTGGAAAAGTCCACCAGCATCTGATCGTCAAACGTCGCAGAAAACTTGGCGAAACGGTCGCCATCTTTCGCGAACAGGTCGGCAATCGACACGTCCTTCATTTCATCATAATGTTTCTGTAATGCCTGCCATGCAGAAGTCTGCGTTGGATTGATGTTTTTCATAGCAATACTCTTCTGATTTGAAAAATGTGACTTCGGAGGATTGTAGCGCCTGCGACGGTTTTTGTGATGACTTTTGTGTCATTAGGCATTTTCTTGTGTCTCTTGATTAACCTGAATACACCGCTGTTGTTTATACTCTGAGCACACGCCGTCCGGGGAGACGAACGGCTACACGTGACGAAAGGAAAAAGAAAAAATGGAACTGTCGGTCCCGTTTCTGCTGGTGATCATCGCTATTGCCTCTCTGCTGGCGCAGTGGCTCGCCTGGGGTTTGCGCATCCCCGCTATTTTGCCGCTACTGCTCATTGGTGTAGGGCTCGGACCCGTATTACATATCCTCGATCCCGATTTGCTCTTTGGCTCACTGCTGTTTCCGCTGGTGTCGTTGTCGGTGGCAATTATTTTGTTCGAAGGCGCACTGACGCTGCGTTTTGATGAAATTCGCGGGCTGGGCGGCGTGGTGCGTAATCTGGTGACGGTCGGGATGCTGATCACCTTTGCCGTTATTTCGTTGACCTGTTGGGGCATTCTTGGATTGACGCCACAGATTTCCGCCCTTATCGGTGCCGTTACGGTCGTGACAGGTCCGACGGTCATCGCCCCATTGATGCGCGTGGTACGCCCAACAGCAGGCATCAACCAGGTGCTGCGCTGGGAAGGCATTGTTATCGACCCGGTCGGTGCGATTTTCACCCTGCTGGTGTTTGAATTTATTACCGCACATGAAGCATCTGCCGGTGGACTGCACCTGCTGCTGACCCTGGCGCAAACCGTCGTGGTGGGGCTGGCTAGCGGAGCCCTCTTTGGCTTCCTGCTGGGTAATGCCTTAAAACGCGGCTGGCTACCGGGCTACCTGCAAAACTTCGCGGTACTGGCGATTGTACTGCTGACGTTCGGGCTTTCAAATGCGCTGGCGGATGAGTCTGGCCTGTTGGCCGTCACAGTTCTCGGTATTTGGCTTGCCAACATGAAGGAAGTCGAAACGGCAGATATCGTGGAGTTTAAAGAAGAACTCTCCGCCATTTTGCTTTCGGCGCTGTTTATTATTCTCGCCGCTCGACTCGATATTCAGGCGTTGTGGGCGATGGGCTGGCCGTTGATTGCGCTGTTACTGGTGGTGCAGTTTATCGCGCGTCCGCTGTGTATTCTCGCCTCAACCTGGCGTTCATCGCTCAACTGGCGGGAAAAACTCCTTCTGTGCTGGATTGCCCCACGCGGGATTGTCGCCGCCGCGGTCAGTTCGCTGTTCGCCCTGACGCTGCAAAAAGATGGCTACGACGGGGCCGAACAGGTGGTCACCGTGGTGTTCGCGATCATCATTGGCACCGTGGTTCTGCAAAGTCTGACCAGCGGCTGGCTGGCACGCCTGCTCGGTGTTCAGCAGCGTAAACCGCGTGGTATTTTGATTGTCGGCGCAAATACGGTCGCCCGCACGCTGGCGCAGGCATTGAAGAAACTCGATATTCCGGTCCAGCTCAGCGATAACAGCTGGGAATATTACCGCCTCGCACGTATGGAAGGTTTACCCACCTATTACGGTAACGTCTGGTCAGAACACGCTGAAAACTTCCTGAACCTGAGCGAGACTCGCCAGGTGATCGCGCTTTCGCCGAACCGCCATCAAAATGCGCTGGCTATGCTGCACTTCAAGCATATTTTCGGCGAAAACCGTGTGTTCTCCATTCGGACAGGTCAGGAGACAAAAGGCCGCAGCGAAAAAGAGACGCGTCATGAGCGGTTGTTCGATAAAGAGCTGACCTGGGCGCGGCTCAGCAGTTTGCTGGCAAAGGGGGCAGTCGTAAAAGTCACTCGACTGAATGAGAATTTTGGCTGGGAGGATTATCGGGAAGCGAACCCCGGCGCGACGCCGCTATTTGCGCGAAAAGAGGACGGTGTGTTGATGACAATGAACAGCCACCTGACCCCACCGCTGCCATGTACATTAGTCGCGATAGTCGAAAATGAAAAATCGACATCATCGTAACATTGACAACACCCCCCAGAACCCTTTATTTATAAGCCCTACCTGCGCACTTGTGCGCAGGCCAGAAGAGGAGCATCGCCCAGGCGAAGTGTTTGAGGAGCCAATCCGGAGACAACACTTTATGGGGAGCGATGCCGAGATAGCAGAACATCTGGCAGTGTTCGCTATCGGCTACAGAGGCTGAATCCTTTGGGCTGTCACCGGAAGCGACCCGCAGTCGGGCGCTTCACAAGGTGGAGCGCTTCTGGGTGAACTGTAGCTTTCTACGTCTACCCTTCCGCTCTTCCCTTGTGCCAAGGCTGAGAATTTAGCCTGGACCCTTAAGACGTTATTGTCGCCGTCAATTTGAATACGGACAGCGCACAGCACCGCAACGTACACAGAGTACGTGAGGATGCGAGCACTGCCCTGGTTCAACGTGACAAGAAAAATAGTCTTAAGCGGCCAGAAACCCTGACACGAGGTAGTTATGACACACACCGTTTCCCCGCTCGTTGTAGCCAAATTTGGCGGTACCAGCGTAGCCGATTACGATGCCATGAATCGCAGCGCCGACGTGGTGCTCACCGATTCTGGCGCTCGCCTGGTCGTCCTTTCCGCCTCAGCGGGGGTCACCAATCTGCTGGTTGCCCTGGCAGAAGGTCTCGAATCTACCGAACGTTTCGTTAAACTCGATGCACTGCGCAAAATTCAGTTCTCTATTCTCGAACGCCTGCAAAACCCGAATGTGATTCGTGAAGAAGTGGAACGCCTGCTGGAAAACATCACCACGCTGGCGGAAGCGGCTTCGCTCGCCACCTCAACCGCGTTGACCGATGAACTGGTCAGCCACGGTGAACTGATGTCCACGCTGCTGTTCGTTGAGATCCTGCGTGAACGTAACGTCCAGGCCCAATGGTTTGACGTGCGCAAAGTCATGCGCACCAGCGACCGCTTTGGCCGTGCCGAGCCGGACGTTGCCGCACTGGCGGAACTGACCCGCCAGCAGCTCGCGCCACGTCTGGAAGAAGGGCTGGTGATCACCCAGGGCTTTATCGGTAGCGAGTCTAAAGGCCGCACGACTACGCTCGGCCGTGGCGGCAGCGATTACACCGCCGCGCTGTTGGGTGAAGCGCTGCATGCTTCTCGCGTGGATATCTGGACCGATGTGCCAGGCATCTACACCACCGACCCACGCGTCGTTCCTGCCGCGCATCGCATTGATGAAATTGCGTTTGAAGAGGCCGCCGAACTGGCGACATTTGGCGCGAAAGTGCTGCATCCGGCGACATTACTGCCTGCGGTGCGCAGCGATATTCCGGTGTTTGTCGGCTCGAGCAAAGATCCGAAAGCAGGCGGCACGCTGGTGTGCAACAAAACTGAAAACCCGCCGCTGTTCCGCGCATTAGCTCTACGTCGTAAGCAAACGCTACTGACTCTGCACAGCCTCAACATGCTGCATTCACGCGGCTTCCTTGCAGAAGTGTTCGGCATTCTGGCGCGCCACAATATTTCGGTCGACCTGATCACCACTTCAGAAGTGAGCATCGCACTGACGCTCGACACCACCGGCTCCACTGCCACCAACGACACACTGCTGACACAGTCGCTGCTCATTGAGCTATCCGCGCTGTGTCGCGTGGAAGTGGAAGAGAACCTGGCGCTGGTCGCGCTGATTGGCAATGACCTGTCAAAAGCCTGTGGCGTCGGCAAAGAAGTGTTTGGCGTGCTCGAACCCTTCAACATCCGCATGATTTGCTATGGCGCTTCCAGCCATAACCTTTGCTTCCTGGTGCCTGGCGGCGAAGCGGAAGAAGTCGTGCAAAAACTTCATCATAATTTGTTTGAATAATTATCCTTAGAGCCTGTTCCAGTGGGCGTAATTGTTGCAGGCAGTTTGGGCACGGACAGCGCGGAAGAACCGGAGCGTACACGCAGTACGTGAGGATTCTGAGCACTGCCCTGGGCCGAACTGGCAAATAAAATAGCCCAATGGGATAGGCGCTTAGCAGGATAAACGGATACCTATAGCCGGGCTCGAATCCGGCTTTTTTATACCTATAAAAACAACACAATTTAAAGGAATTCACCATGCTCGCTATCTTCACGCGGCTGTTCCCCTTATGGGCCGTGCTGCTCTCTATTCTGGCGTATAAAACGCCCACCACCTTCACACCGATTGGCCCGTGGGTGACCACGCTGCTGATGCTGATTATGTTCGGCATGGGCGTACACCTGAAAATAGACGATTTCAAACGCGTGCTGTCACGCCCGGCCCCGGTCGCGGCGGGGATTTTTCTGCATTACCTGGTGATGCCGCTGGCGGCGTGGCTGTTGGCGATGCTGTTCCACATGCCGCCGGAGTTGTCTGCCGGGATGGTATTAGTCGGCAGCGTCGCCAGCGGCACAGCATCAAACGTGATGATTTTCCTGGCAAAAGGTGATGTGGCGTTGTCCGTTACTATTTCGTCAGTTTCCACGCTGGTTGGCGTGGTCGCCACGCCACTGCTGACGCGTCTGTTCGTGGACACGCATATCAAGGTGGATGTGATGGGAATGCTGCTCAGCATCCTGCAAATCGTGGTGATCCCGATTGCCCTCGGGTTGGTAGTACATCACCTGTTGCCGCGCGTGGTCAAAGCGGTGGAACCGTATCTGCCTGCGTTCTCGATGGTTTGCATTCTGGCGATCATTAGCGCCGTGGTGGCGGGTTCCGCATCGCATATTGCGTCGGTCGGCTTCGTCGTAATTTTGGCGGTTATTCTGCACAACGCTATTGGCCTGCTCGGCGGGTACTGGGGTGGACGCCTGTTTGGCTTCGACGAATCCACCTGCCGTACGCTAGCAATTGAAGTCGGTATGCAAAACTCTGGCCTCGCCGCCGCACTGGGTAAAATTTACTTTGGCCCGCTCGCCGCCCTGCCCGGCGCGCTTTTCTCGGTCTGGCACAACCTTTCCGGCTCGCTGCTGGCGGGTTACTGGTCCGGTAAACCTGTAGAGAAACAGAAAGTGGCAGTTGCGAAAGAGAGTTAATGGATGAAGTGCATAGCGGCTAACCTCGTTATGCAAGAATAAGTCCAGAGCGTATCGTCCGGTTGTGCGGTACACTCTGGGCTTATTCCTCCGGAGGCTTCACTATGGCAATTTCACGTCTGACCCAGCAGGACATGACCGAGAAAGAACAACGCGAGCTGAAAACCCTCCTCGACCGCGCCCGCATTTCCCACGGCCGCCCGTTGACCAATGCAGAAAATAACAGCGTCAAAAAAGAGTACATCGACAAACTGATGGCCGAGCGGGAAGCAGAAGCCAAGAAAGCCCGTCAGTTAAAGAAAAACCAGGCTTATAAAGTCGATAAAACAGCGACATTCACGTGGACTGCCAGCGCAGGGCCGCGAGGAAAACGTTAAAAATCGCTTTCCGCTTACACAATAAAAAACCGGGGATTTTCCTAATGCTGGTCACTTAAGGTGATCAGCATTTTTTCTCACCGGATATTTCTGGGCTTTTACTCTTACTTCCCGAGGGTAACTTCGCTCGCTTCTCCCCGGTAATACCAGCCATTTTGCTTTCTCATACAACGTTCTTAACTCACCCGGCATCTTACCCGGTGAAGCCCATGGCAACGTGATCAGCAGCCGGGTTATTTCACTTATTGAGCCGCTAAAGCTCAGCTGATAAGGCAGATAATC
>DASXML010000051.1:0-174920 GCA_036495715.1 Scandinavium sp. | reverse complement strand
AATTAACTTGCCATGGCGCTGACAGGTTGAGGATGTGGGCATAGAGGGATTTTTCGTCCATGGCAGCAATCTCTGAGTATAAAAACTATCGCTATCATGCCCTTAGCCACCACAATAAGGGAAGACCCTTATATATACAGTGTTGATAATTGTTTGCAGACAGAGAAAGGCCGCAACGAGAATCAGTAATGCGTTGTCGGGACAATTCCCTCGCGGGAGGGTTTCAACGTGAAATGAATAAAACCGGGTATAATCACTCATCTCAAAAATATAAAAACGGCCACCATGAAAGACGACATCAATCAGGACATTACCTTTCGCAAACTCAGCGTCTTTATGATGTTCATGAACAAGGGCAACATTGCGCGTACCGCCGAGGCGCTGGAGCTGAGCAGCGTCAGCGTTCACCGGGCGCTACACACGCTTGAAGAGGGCGTTGGCTGCCCGCTGTTTATCCATAAAGGGCGCAATCTGGTGCCCGTGCCTGCCGCGTGGACGCTGCTGGAATATTGCCAGGACGTGATAAGCCTGATGAGCAAAGGGCTGGAGCAAACGCGTAAAGTGGCGGGCGTTGGGCGTGGGCGGTTACGCATCGGCACGCTTTATTCGCTGACGCTGGAAACGGTGCCGAAAATTATCATGGGCATGAAGCTGCGCCGTCCGTCGCTGGAGCTGGATTTAACCATGGGTTCGAACCAGATGTTGCTGGATATGCTGGAAGACGACGCGCTGGACGCGATCCTGATTTCCACCAACGAAGGCGAATTTACTGGCTCGAAATTCGACGTTATTCCGCTGTTTCACGATGACATCTTCTTAGCCGCACCGGCGAGCGTGCCGCTGAATACCGCGCAGGATGCCGATCTGCGCGACTACGCCGATCGCAAATTCGTTTCGCTGGCCGAAGGGTTTGCCACCTATGCCGGGTTTCAGGAAGCATTTCACATTGCCGGATTTGAGCCGGAAATTGTCACCCGCGTGAACGACATTTTCTCGATGATAAGCCTGGTGCAGGCGGGCGTGGGGTTTGCGTTGATGCCGGGGCGAATGAAAAAAGTGTATGAGAAAGATGTGCAGTTATTAAAACTGGCGGAGCCGTACCAGATGCGCCAGCTGATTTCGATTGTCTACTCGCATCACCGCGAACGCGATCAGGACCTGCTGGCGCTGGCGGCAGAAGGGCGCATGTACGCCCGTAGCATCAGCGGTTAAGACGTTTCATCAAATGCTGCGCCACCTCGACGCTGTTGCGGTCCATGCAAATGGCGTCGCCTTGCCAGCCTGCCAGATAGGTCAGCCCGGTTAATACGCTGCCCGGCGGTATTTCAATCGCCAGTTTTGCATCACGCTGGTTGGCCGCCACCATCGCATCCTGCCATTGCACGGTACGCGCCATGTTAAACGCCAAATCGTCGGCGATTTTTTGCGGTTCCCACAGCACGCGCCCCGTTGAGCCACTGAGATAAGCGCGCTGTGGGCGTGACAGTGTCACTGATTGAAACGCGTCTGCCAGTTCAACTGCGGGTTTATCCAGCAACGCACAGTGCGATGGCACGCTCACCGCCAGCCGTGTAGCCTTGCTGGCCCCGGCTTCCAGCGCTTTTTGCGCTACGGCAGCCATGTCCTCATCGCGCCCGGCAATCACAATCTGCGTTTCGGCGTTCAGGTTGGCGATGTAGGTGTTGCTGCCCGTCATCAACTGTTCAACGCGATTCAACTGTAAGCCGACAATCGCCGTCAGGCCGTAACCGTGCGGGTACGCCTGTTCCATCAAATCACCGCGCAGCGCGACCAGACGCAACGCATCGTCAAACGCCAGCGCCCCGGCAACCACGGCGGCAGGATACGCGCCAATCGACAGGCCGCTGACAATGTCCGGCGCAACGTCGTGACGAATCAACTCACGCGCCCACGCCACGCCTGCAATCAGTAAACACAATTGCACCGCGCGGGTGTGTTTTAACGCGTCTGGCGTATCAAGTGAGTCAGTTTCATCACCGAGAACGGCACGCACCTCGTTAAGAATGGCCTCGCCATCGGGCAGGTTTTGCAACATCCCGGCGCGTTGTGTGCCCTGGCCGGGAAAGGTAAAGAGGATTTTCATCATGGCTCCCTGTGCCACGGCGTCGCGGTGAGCTGCGGGCCAGCGGCGGTTTTCAGCAGGACGCGTCCTTCGCGTAGCCACTCGTTTAAAGCGAAAGCGCCGAAGGGCGTTTCAATTTGGGTGTCGGCACGGCACGGCAGTTTTTCGACCTGCGCCTGCCACTGACGTAATTCATCAATGGTCAGCGGATTAGGTGCGCGGATAATCAAATCGAGATCGCTGTCGGCGTGCAGAACGGGAATTTCGGTGGCGAGCGCATACCCGGTGCTGCCGGTAATGCCCCAGTGCCACGGCCACGCAAAGGTGGTGAGCAAAATAGCCGCCTGAACAGGCGGCTGGGAAACAAACGGGGAATGCAGCAGGCGTTCGCGCTCGGCGAGCATTTCTGGCGTGATCACGCGGGAAACCGCCTCTGCTTTCACCCATCCGGCGGCGCGTTGTTCGCGCTTCATGCCACGCACGCCCACCGGAATATCACTGTCTTTATTCACATCGCGCCGCACCACCACCGGTAATCCGGTATGCCACTGGCTTGATACCCACGCCTCCTGAATGTTCAGTAAAGCGTCAGTATTGTTCAGCCACAACAAATCGTGGGGGCGCGGTGTGAGAGTCATATTACATGCCTGAAGTTAACGTGATAAACAGCGGTAACGACAGGATACACAGAACCGAGCTTAACAGCAGCACGGCTTCTGCATCCGGCGACTGCACGCCAAAGCGGTTGCCAAACACCACGCCGAAGAAACCGGCAGACAGCGCAATCATCAGGATAGCGGTGATGGCCACGGAGCCGTGCAGACCGAACGCCAGCACAATCGCCCAGGCGATAAACGGCTGGATAAGCAGCTTGGTGATGGTGGCAATGCCGACCATCGCATTCAGTTTCAGCTTACGGGCAGACAGGATAACCCCGGTCAGGAACAGTGCCGCAGCAGTCGCAGACAGGCCCAGCGGTTTAATCGCCGACAGGAACAGGTCCGGCATTTTGATGCCGATAGCGGACAGAATCACACCCAGCAGCGGGCCCATCACGATCGGTTTTTTCAGCGAACGCCACATCAGAACCGGCAGCATCGCCAGCGTAGAACCGCTGTTTTCACCGGCGGCGCGGGCTTTTTCACGCTCAAGGATCAGCAGGCAGAACGGTGTCATCAGTACCGAACCGCAGGCGATAGACACCGCCACGGACAGTGAGGTCGCAGAACCTTCGCCCAGCACGCTGCCAAGAATGGGCAGGCCGAGTGCGGCATAGTTGGGCAGCGCCACGGTCAGGGTCAGCACGGCGGCATCCTGCGGCGACTTTTTAAACACGCTGGTCGCGAGGAAGTAGATAGCCGCATAGGTAATCCACATCGCACCGGTCAGCACCACAATCAGTGGAGATTGAGCCACAATCCCGGCCCACGGCGTCTGCACGGTCGCGCTAAACAGCGCGGCGGGCAGGGCGAAATCCATTACGAAGATATTCAGCAGCGACACATTTTTGTTGTCGACCATTTTGGCTTTGCCGGCCCAGAAGCCCAGCAGCATGATGATGAAAATCGGAGCAAGGGCATGAACAATTACGTAAGTCATAGAGTAATCACCTGTAGATAAAAAAAGAAATACGCGTCATCTTTCAGGCCGCCTCGGCGTTGGCTGCTTTCGATCATTCAGTTGCCGCTTTGCGCCAGCATGAACGATGTAACGTATTGAACATTTGCGATGTTTATAATTTTCTAAAAGCGGGCTGACCGTGGGCGCTATAACTGCGCCCGACGGCGACCGCTTTCGGCAGGTCTTTTTTTACGTACTTCTGATACTGCTCGTTACCAGCTGGCGCGCATCCGTTCGCGAACCAGGGCTGAGCTACGGCGATTGTCCGCGGCGAGACGGTTTTTAAGGCTTGGATCCTGACGCGCTTCACGTACCGACTGTTGCAGGATGATGAGCACCTGCGCTAAGTCGGCATCAGTTGGCGCGTCCGGGTTGCTGATATTCAGCAGGTCGGAAAGCAGGCCGAGCGTCGCGTAGTTGCTGACGTCGTAGGCCATCGGCGGAATAGTTGCCGCCAGTTTTTCCAGCGCATCCACGGTACGCAGCGTGATACGCGCGGCGGATTCTTTACCCATCGCATGCACCAGCACGCCCTGGTCGTTGAAGGCAATCAGACGGTTAGCCTGATAGCCGTGCGCCAGAAACGCACCGGACATCGCTTTGCCGACGATAAGACCAATCACCGGATGGCCCGCCAGACGTGCTTTGGCATAAGCCCCTGCGGCCCCGGCCAGCGCCTGGTGAATACCGAACGCTTCTTCACGACGGCCATACGCCTGGCTTGGCACGTCAATCACCGCAATGATCGGGCGCTTCACGTCGCTGTTGGCGTCGGCGTTGATGGTTTCATTCACCACTTTCGCCAGCGTCCAGCCTTCCAGCAGGCCGACTTCGCCTTTGGCGGCGCGTGGGTAATGGTTGTTGGCATCCGGCACTACGGCGATGAAACGCACGTTTTCGCCATTCAGTTCGCTGTCTGCGACCTGCACGGACGGGCACAGACCGCTCATGCGTGGCGCATTCGGGGCCAGTTTTTCCAGCCATACGGCGGCACGGTTAGTCGACTGATTCATCATTTCACCTCCCCGGCAAAAAGCTGTTTGATTTGCGCGGTATCGGCCTGCTGACGGGTATCGAAATTCGTCAGACGCGCCAGATACTCGGCGTATTTATCGCTGCGGTTCTGCGCCGGAACGCCTTTAGCAATGGCGTCGTTCATCGCGGATTTCACCGCGTGGATGCCGTCGCCAACCAGCGCGTCGACCAGGCCGCTTTCATAGCGAATTTCGCCGCCGGTCATGCTCCAGATAAACGGACGGTCACGGGAGTCATACTCTTCAATTCCGGCTTCCTGCTCGATAACCTGCGGGCCGTTCAGGCCAAGACGCGCTTCGCGGGTGACAATCAGATAGCTGCACAGCGCCGCGGCGATGGACATCCCACCGAAACAGCCGACGGTGCCAGCGATAATGCCGACCACCGGGGTGTAGCGACGCAAGTCAACAATCGCGGCATGGATATCGGCAATCGCCGCCAGCCCGAGGTTGGCTTCCTGCAAACGCACGCCGCCGGTTTCGAGGCATAACACTGCCTGCGTCGGAATGCCGTTGCGGTTGTCTTCTGCGGCCAGTTCAAGTGCCGCCGCCATTTTCGCGCCGGACACTTCGCCCATGCTGCCGCCCTGGAAGGTGCCTTCGATGGCAATCACCACCGCCGACTGACCGTTAATCGTGCCGCGAGCGACCACCATGCCGTCATCAGACTGTGGCACCACGCCTTGCTGTGGCAGCCACGGTGACATAATGCCTTCGAACGGATCGAGCAGTTCGCGATAGCTGCCCTCATCCAGCAGCGTATGGGCACGTTCACGGGCCCGTAATTCGATAAAACTAGGGTCGTTACGCATGGCTCACCTCTTCAAAAACCTGTTCGATACGAATGCGCGCCACACCGGGCGTCGCGCCGAAATCGTGGATAATCAGCGTGCCCGCAGGCAGGCCGTTCGTCAGGTTCAGGCGGTCAAACAACGCGTTCCAGCGTTGGGTGCTGTTGTCTACCGAGGTGGTGATATCAATGCTAAGCGTTTCCCCTGCGGCTGCGGTGAACAGCACTTCCATATCACCGGAACCAACAACCCCTGCCAGGGCTTTACCGCTTGAGGTGCGGTTTGCAGGGAATGACAATGTAATGTGTTCCATAACATCCTCTTTAAATTGAGCAAGACGCGGGCGGGCATACCCTGTCGAGAAACAGTGTGGCGGCGAGCAAATCAGCGGCACCGCCGGGCGAAGCGTTGAGGGCAAGCATCTGCGTATCAAGATGGGCGAGTGCGTCGCGGCCTTCTGGCGTGGCCGTTCCACCCACAGTGAGCACTTCACGCGCACCGTTTTGCATGGCTTCCAGACCGGACATTCCGGCGCGAGAAAGCACGCAGGTGTCGCTCAGCGAAGTCATGATCGCCATCAGCGCATCCAGACGAGCTTCGCTTTCACAAGCCCCGTTCGCACGGCTGCGTACCAACTGCGGCAATGCCAGTTTCATCACGTGTGGAAACGCCTGTTGCGCCTCTTCGCGTGCGCCGGGCACCTGATAACGGTGCGTCGCTTTCAGGCCTTTGCTGAACACTTTCGGCGCGGCGCTGTCCGGTAAACGGGCAAGCAGGGCGGCCATATCGGCAATCTGCTGCGCGTTTGCGGCGTCGTTAAGCATCGCCGCGGCGCTGACTAACAGACCAAGCGCCCAAATCGCACCGCGATGGGTATTCACGCCCGCGGTGGCGGCCATCATTTGCTGTTCGCCTTCGCGCCCCAGACGGCCGATGGTTTCGCGCAGAGCGATATCGGCGGGGCGCTGCCAGCACTGTTGGGCCAGTTGCAGAAACGTTGGGGTCAGGCTGTGCGCAGATCGCTCCATCAGCGCCAATGACAGGTCGTGATGGGCACCGTTTCCCCGGCTGTCCACCAGACCCGGCTTCGGGCTTAATCGTGCTTCGTCGATCAGGCAATCGCGGGCGATAACCGCCAGCCGCTGGGCCTGACCCTCGGCATGAGTCTGTGACAGGAGTTTCATTACCAGCTCCGGAATTTCGCAGGTGGGTTGTAAAGACCGTCGGACCATTCGACCAGATCCGCCACGCTGCCTGCGGCGAGCAGGGAACGGGTGGCGTCGCTGCGGCGAATGCCCATGTCTTCCGGGTACACCACTTTGCCGCTCTGGCGCAGTTCGGCGACGCGTTTGGCATCAACGCCTAAGCCGATATCGGTGATCCCGGCAACCGCGGCGACCATCGCGCGGCGCTCTTCCATGTCTTTGGCACGGTAGAGATAGGCGATACCTTCTTCGGTCAGCACATGGGTCACGTCATCGCCATAAATCATCACCGGCGCCAGCGGCATGCCGGAAGACTGCGCCACTTCAACGGCATCGAGTTTTTCCACGAACGTGGGTTTCGCACCGGCCTGGAAGGTTTCCACCATCTGCACGACGAGTTTCTTACCGCGCTGCATTGGGTCCGGTTCCGTTATCATGTTCAGCCAGGCTGGCGTGGCATGGCGACGACCGTGCGGGTCATGGCCCATATTCGGCGCACCGCCGAAACCGGACAAACGACCGCGCGTCACGGTGGAGGAGTTGGCGAGGCCATCCACCTGCAACGTAGAGCCGATAAACATATCGACCGCGTACTGGCCCGCTAACTGGCAAAACGCGCGGTTAGAACGCATCGAGCCGTCGGCTCCGGTAAAGAAGATGTCCGGACGGGCGCGGATGTACTCTTCCATCCCCAACTCGCCGCCGAAGCAGTGCACGCTTTCTACCCAACCGCTTTCAATCGCCGGGATCAGCGTCGGGTGCGGGTTGAGCGTCCAGTGTTTACAGATTTTGCCTTTCAGGCCAAGCTGTTCGCCGTAGGTCGGCAGCAGCAGTTCGATGGCGGCGGTGTTAAAGCCGATGCCGTGGTTCAGGGACTGCACCTGGTGTTCCGCGTAGATGCCTTTAATCGCCATCATCGCCATCAGGATGTGTTCCTGTTTGATTAGGCGCGGGTCGCGGGTGAACAGCGGTTCAATAAAGAACGGTTTATCGGCGACGACCACATAATCAATCCACGAACCGGGAATATCGACGCGCGGCAGGTCACACTCGTCATCCACCAGTTCGTTAACCTGGGCGATAACGATGCCGTCGCGGAAGGCGGCGGCTTCAACCAACGCCGGGGTGTCTTCGGTGCTTGGTCCGGTATAAAGGTTGCCTTTACGGTCAGCTTTATACCCGGCAATCAGCGCCACGTTCGGGCAAAGGTCAACGTAAAGACGCGAATAGAGTTCGATATAAGTGTGGATCGCGCCGATTTCTAATTGCCCGTCCTGCAACAGCTGCGAAATACGCAGGCTTTGCGGGCCAGAGAAGGAGAAATCGAGTTTGCGGGCGATACCTTTTTCAAAAAGATCAAGGTGCTCGCTACGCCCGACGCTCGGCATGATCATATGCAGGTCGTGGATTTTGGACGGATTGACTTCGGCAAGCATACGCGAGAGGAAATCGGCCTGTTTCTGGTTGTTACCTTCCAGAATCACGCGGTCACCGGGAGCAATCAGCTTTTCCAGCGCATCCACCAGACCCTCGGTGGGAATTACCTTACCCTGCACCGGGAGGGAAGCGACACGGCGTGCTTTTTCGCTACGGCGTGTGTTCCAGTTCCGGGCCGGAGTTTGGCCAGCATTCATTATCAACCTCCTGATTCAGCAAATCATTTTTGCCTGGATTTATGCTGCAGTAAGTCTGCTCCGTAAGGAGTAGGGCATCAATTAAGCTGCGGCAAGGATTGTTAGCCTGAGAGTAATAATTGCCTGTGAAATTATGTGACGGCGATCGAAGCAGGAAAGGTGAGTGTAGACTAGTGGGGGAGAAGGGATGTTCGGAGGGATTCGGTGAAGGGATTAAGTTTTTGTGAAGGTTTGTGAGGAATGGGCGATGTCAGTAAGAGGAGTTCGGGGGGGAATGGGCAAGGACAGCTATGGGCTGTGAGTTCAACTGATGGACCCTCCCACTTACACAAACCAAAACTCCCGGCCCAAAAGCCGGGGGGTATCGCTATCTCAGCTGCTGCGAATCAAACAATCGCGCGGATTACGGCGGATGACCGGGATATCGCCGGTATCATTCAGTGCGCCGGGGAAGGTTTTTAGCCATGTCGTCACACGTTGCTTATTGATATTCACCACGCTCATGCCTTCCAGACAGCCCCACAGTTCGCGGGTGTGCTGCGGCGTAATAACGATACAGTCTTTCATCACTCTTATTTTTACCGGCATACCGTCGATAAAACCGGCTTTCGGTAACCACTCGCCGCTTAGCGGCAAATAGCGTGAATTGACGCGGGAATAGAGTTCGCAGCAGGCGTCGCTGGATTGCTCGGTTTCGGCTCGTGGGTGAATCGTTGCCGCGTCTGTTCTTTTTCCGTGCAGACGATTAATGCTATTTTTGCGAGTGACCTCGGGGAAATGATCATTACCTTCGGAACCCTCAAGATCTGTTTGGGCAATAGCCGGATCTGGCATAAAATTCTGCTCAGCCATAAATAACTCCTCACTCAGTTGTTTGTGGTTAGCGGTGTAAGGGTGTTCCACCACCTTTGCGCCGCGTCTCATTTCATAAACACTCAAAGACTCTTTCTTAAGCTGCTTACTTATTTATCACTGAATAATTATACAGGGATGGATAAATAAACAGACTCGCTAAATCAAAAAATGCGTGGGCGATCGGAAACAAAATGCTTTCGTTGCAGCGTTACATTCGCGGCTATCAGGTGAGTTTCAGCTTATTCATCAACTGCGGATCTTGCTCCAGCAAACGCAGCATTTTTAAAGCCACCCCGGTGGGAATTCGCCGTTTAAGTTCCCAGGACTGAATGAGGAACGAACAAACCCCTCTGACTTCACATATTCATCATCGCTATAGACTTTAGGCGTTTTAATTCACTCTGTTTATGTTAGAGATAGAAATGGCGTTTTACTCTGTCAGGAAACAGGCCGATGGTGAGTTGCAGAGATGTCAGATGAACGGGGAGCAGGCGTGATAAGGATGTTACTGTTATGGGGAATACTCGCGTTTTTGGCGCGCGAAGCGATCCTCGCGGGCTGGATTGACCGGCTAATTTTGTGACAACGGGCTGTCATCAGCCCGTCATTCAAACATTATTTTTTACTCAAATCGCTTAATAAAACAGCAATATTTTGCCCACCCTCGGTCTGCTCCAGACCGATTTTGACGATAATGGTCAGTGGCACCGACAGCAGCATTCCCACTGGGCCGAGCAGCCAGCCCCAGAAGATCAATGACAGGAACACCACCAGCGTCGAAAGCCCCAGCCCACGGCCCATGATCCTCGGTTCCAGGATATTGCCAAACACCATATTAATCGCCAGATAACCCGCCAGCACCACCAGCGCATCGTAGAAACTGCCAAACACCAGCACTTGTAAAATGGGCGGAATGGCGGCCAGCACCGAACCGATATTGGGAATATAGTTGAGCGCAAACGCCAGCATCCCCCAAATAAAGGCAAAGCGCACGTCGAGTGCGGCGAGCATTCCCCAGGCGACTAATCCGGTGACAAAACTGATCGCCGTTTTCAGCACCAGATAATGACTAACGCTGTCGATGGCTTTCTGGATCGCCGCCATACCTTCCCGTGGGCGCACCAGCATGTGCTGGAGTTTGGCGGGAAGTTGCGGCACTTCAAACAGCATGAACACCACCGTCAGCAACAGTAAAAAAATCGATGACATCGCGGTGGTGAGCTGCGTCAGCAGGGCGGTGACCAGCGTCATGGCGGCATTCGGGTCGATATATTTAATTAACTCATTCACCGACACCTCGATACCAAAGCGTTGTAGCCAGGGTTCGAGATTTTCCAGCGGCACAATCAGCGATGAACGGTACTGCGGCAGCGTGTGGGCGAGTTCATTCAGCGAGGTGCCTAATGATGCCAATAACAGCACCGCGACCATAATAATGAAGGTGATGAGTAGCGTGATGGCCAATCCGCGTGGAACGCGCCAGCGCACCAGCAGATGTACGACGGGATTCAGCACTACCGCGATAAACAGCGCCAGAATAAACGGCACCACAATGTCTACGGCAAAGCGTATACCGGCGAGAATAATCACCAGCATTCCGAGCATAATGACTATTTTTAATCCATTAAGTGTAATACCCGACTTTGCCATAACATTCCCTGATAAAAGTTTTAACGACATCATAAAGCGGTATTGGGTAAGAATAAACTTATTCAGGTTAAACCGCATCGGTAAAGAATTGAAAAGGCTTTGAGTTTGCTGTGCCGCTATGCCAAAATTATGCCGTGTTTAACAACTGAGGACAATTTTCATCCGCAATGACGAGAAGCAATACCGCGGATAATTGTAATTTTATGAACATCCTGTTCAACGCCAAAAACACCTGTCAATATCTTGATTTCCCTTCTTTTACCTTGCTATCCGGTGAGCAGCACTGGCGCTCTGCGCTGTAGTTTTTCCCTTCGTTTGAGCTAAATCTACATCAATTTTACGGCTTGTGATTTATTGCAAGTTGCAGAAGATTATATTCTCAGGCAGGAGAAGAACCATGTTCTATTGGATATTATTAGCCTTGGCTATTGCCACTGAAATTACCGGTACGCTGTCTATGAAATGGGCCAGCGTCAACGATGGACATGCCGGTTATATTTTAATGCTCGGCATGATTGCACTTTCTTATATATTTTTGTCAATCGCCGTGAAAAAAATCGCACTCGGCGTGGCCTACGCGCTGTGGGAAGGCGTGGGTATTTTGCTGATCACGCTGTTTAGTGTGCTGTTGTTTGATGAAAGCCTGACGCTGATGAAAGGCGCGGGGCTGGCGACGCTGGTTGTGGGCATTGTGCTGATCAAATCTGGCACCCGCAAAGCGAAAAGCAGCCGCACGGAGGTGAGCCATGGCACAGTTTGAGTGGGTCCACGGGGTATGGTTGGCTGGTGCCATTGTGCTGGAAATCGCCGCCAATATTTTCCTGAAATATTCAGACGGTTTTCGCCGTAAAGTATATGGCCTGTTGTCGCTGGCGGCGGTCCTCGCGGCATTCAGCGCGCTCTCTCAGGCGGTAAAAGGCATTGAACTCTCTGTTGCCTACGCCATCTGGGGCGGATTCGGTGTGGCTGCGACCCTTGCGGCAGGCTGGCTCCTGTTTGGTCAGCGCCTCAATTACAAAGGATGGGCAGGTTTAGCCTTATTAATTGCCGGTATGGTGATGATAAAACTTGCATGATGTGACGCTGCCCGCGTTTGTGGGCAGCGAAAAATGCTGGCTGTATTACGCTCAATAAACAGGGTGCATTTCTCCGCTGGTAAGTGGCTTGCATGGGGGTTGCGAATGTTTAATCCATCTCGCTGGCGTAATATCGCCACCGCAAGAACGCTGTTTGTGATGCTGTTTCTGGCGGGCATCGGTCTGATTATTTCTATTGTTTCTCTTTTGTACCTCTCGCAGCACCTGATCAGCAGCAAAACTAACGCTATCGACGCGCACCGTTCGGCGCTATCAGTGGATGGCGCAATTCAAACCTCGGTGAATCGTGTGCTGTCGCTGGTGGTGGATAACGCCATTTGGGACGATGCGGTGCATAAAGTCTATCCACCCGAACTGGATACCCGGTGGCTGTACGACACCTGGGGGGCGGGGTTCAAAATCAATAATCTTTACGACGGCACGTTCGTGCTCGACGAACATGACAAGGTGCTGTGGGGATCGTTTCACAGTCAGCCATTTAACGAGCGCAATCTGGATTTTTTTGGTGAGGGTTTAACGGCGCTGATTAACAAACATGCAGCCGATCTCGCCAGCGGTAAAAATATCTACGCCGGGATCACCCAAACCCGCGAAGGAATTGCGTTCGTCGGTATTGGTTTGATTCGCCCGATGACCAGTCGCCTGCAAATTTATGACGCGACCCGACGTTATCTGGTCATTACTCGCCATCTTAACCCCGACATTCTGAAAGATTTGGGCAATACCTTCCAGATAGCCGACCTCAATCTGACCAAAACGCACACCAGCGTTTACAGCGTGCCGCTGAAAAGTTCGGGCGGTAAAGTGGTCGGCTATCTCAACTGGCAGCCGCGTTTGCCGGGGGCAGAGGCGGCGATGGCAGCCTCGCCGGAAATTCGCCAAATTGTGGCGCTGGCGGCAGGGCTGATTTTGCTGTTTATCATGCTCAGCAGCCTGGGTTTGTACAAACTGGCGCGCGGCGAGAAACAGGCGCGGGAAATCGCGTTGACCGACTGGTTGAGCCGTCTGCCGAATCGCCGGGCGCTGATTGAGCATCTCGAGCAGGTTAGCCCGCGTAGCGATGAAGCGCTCAAAACGGTGGTGTTTATCGATCTCGATGGTTTCAAGGACGTGAATGATATTTACGGGCATGATGTCGGCGATACGCTGATTGTGCACATTGCGCACACGTTGCAGGCCCAGGTGCCGGTGGGCGGGATGCTGGCACGCCTCGGCGGCGACGAGTTCGCGATGACCGTCAGCGGCGTGGAATCCGGCCAAAAAGCGGCGGCGTTTGCGGGCAGCGTGCTGGATTATCTCAATAATCCGATTCGCCTTGGCGAGCGCACGATTCATATCAGCGCCAGTATCGGTATTGCCAGCGGATCGCTGGAAAGCAGTACCAGTTCGGAACTGTTCCGCCGCGCAGATATCGCGATGTACCACTCAAAAATCACCGGAAAAGGGCGGATAACGCATTACGACGCAGAACTAAACAGCGCACGGGAATACCAGTTGAGTATTGAAAATGATATTCGCGACGGGCTGGAAAATAACGAATTTGACGTGTGGTATCAGCCGATCGTGGATGCGCGTTCTCAGGTGATGACGGGCGTTGAGGCGCTGGTACGCTGGCCGCGCAGGCCAAAAGGTGAGCTGAAACCGGATGCGTTTATCGCGATTGCTGAAACCAGCGGGCTGATTTATTCACTCGGTCAATTTGTGCTGCGCCGCGCCTGTGCGGATTTACAGGCGCTGGATGATTTGAAGCTGTCGGTGAATATCTCTCCAGCCCAGTTTCGTGACCCGGAATTTGAAAACAAAGTGGCGCAGGTGCTGGAATCCAGCCATTTCCCGCCGTACCGCTTACAGCTGGAAGTGACCGAAACCTATGTGCTGGAAAATCCGGAACGGGCGCGGGTGGCGATTGCCAATCTGAAATTGCTCGGCACGGCAATCGCGCTGGATGATTTCGGCACGGGTTATTCCAGCATCGGTTACCTGCGGCGTTTTAATTTCGACACCATCAAAATCGACAAATCACTGGCGGGGCTGGTGGACAGCGACGATCAGGCGGCGGCACTTGTCGGGGGCACGATTCGGATTGCCAGCGCGTTAGGGATGACGGTCATTGCCGAAGGCGTGGAAAACGAGAAACAGATGAAGTTATTACGGTTGGCAGGATGCGATCAGTTGCAGGGCTTCTGGTTCAGCGAACCGATGCCGATGGCGTCGCTGCTGCAATTGCGTCAGCAGCGACACGGCTAATTACTCGCCAGCCAGCGCTTCGAGTTTGTCGCGAAAACCGGTAACAGAAATGGCGCGGTTATCGGCGCGGTAACGGTCTTTCGCCGCGGGGGCCGAACTTTGCACGCCAATCAGCTGCCAACCGTCGGCAGTTTTTAACATCAAGGGGGAGCCGCTGTCGCCCGGCAGAGTGTCGCACTGGTGCGAGAGCACGGTGCTCTGCGCCCAGCCCGTCACCACACAATTATCATGCGTGTACAACGAATCAAGATGATCGAGCGGATAACCAGACTGCGTTACCTGGCGGTTTGCGGCTTTCAGCGCGGCGGTCAGCGCCTCTTTATCCCCGGCGAACAACGGCAGCGGCGTAATACCAGACGGCGGATAGCGCAGTACTATCAGACCAAAATCCCATGGCGCGGCGGAAGACGGCACAATCCAGCCTTCGCCATCCGGCTTGAGACGTTTGCCCAGCGACGGCTCAACGCGGCCTTCAATGCCATGAATTTCATAGCGCCAGGTGCCTTTTTGCGAGACAAAGCGCAAGGCGACGGGTTTATCGAGCTTGCCGCGCGGCGGCGTCAGCAGGCAGTGTCCGGCGGTTAACGCCAGATGCGGAGAAATTAAGGTGGCGGTGCAAAGATTACCGCTGGCCGTTTCCAGTTGGCCGATAGCATCCCACGGGGATTGCGTCGGGTTGGTGACCTTGACGCGGTCATCGTGACCAAAGAAAAGCGTCTTGAGGTCGCTGGCACTGATGCCGGTATCATCGCTGTCGTCGTCAGCGTGGGTCAGGGGAGAAAAAAGGCAAACGGCTCCCAGTAAAACCACTATGGATCTGCGCATAACACTCTCTGAAGGGGCAATTATGATTATTAAAAGGTAAACCCAATGAGATTACTATAGACGGGATGAATAAAAAGTGGGAGTAAAATCAGCGTACTACACTCAGGACAAGAAGAACCGAGTGGCTACCAGCGCACAGATAATCAGCAATAAAAGGATGAGCTCAAAGCGATAGCGGCGCAACATCATTGCTCTCCAGAAAAAAACGGCGCTGAAACAGCGCCGATTTAGTATACAAGACCGTACTGCCGGGTGCGAACTTATGCAGCTGGCTGTGCAGCTGGTTTAGCAGCAGCGTGGGTAGTGTGTTTTTTGTGTTTTTTAGCAGCCTGAGCTTTCTGAGCTACAGCTGGTTTGGTTGCTGCTTTTTTGTGTTTTTTAGCAGCCTGTGCTTTCTGCTCTACAGCTGGCTTGGTTGCTGCTTTTTTGTGGTGCTTTTTAGCAGCCTGAGCTTTCTGCTCTACAGCAGGTTTAGCTGCTGCTTTTTTGTGGTGCTTTTTGGCAGCCTGAGCTTTCTGCTCTGCAGCAGGTTTAGCTGCAGTTTTCTTGTGTTTCTTATGATGAGTGGTTTTAGCAGGAGCAGCGTGAGTTGCAGCAGGCGCAGCAGCCGGTGCGGTAGCAGCGGTATCAGCAGCGAAAGCGGCAGAAGACAGACCCATAGCAGCGGCAACAACCAGAGCTAATACTTTTTTCATTCTGAAATCCTCGAATTTGGTTTCTATGTTCAACCCCACTGCGGGGCCGTTGAAATGAACTATAGACTTGTGGATCAAAGTGTTCAGTGAGTGATTGGTATCGGCGTGTAACCATATGTACAACGAGGAGTACAACGTGAAGCGTAGCGCCAGGAACAGTGCCCTGGCGCTGACGATTACAGGTATCGGGCGGTGAGGTGTTCGCGGAAATAGCGGCTGTTAAGATCTTCGCCTGTGGCGTTCATCATTAATTCTGACGTACTGAAACGGCTGCCGTGCTGCCAGACGTTCTGCTGTAACCAGCCGAACAGCGGGCTGAAGTTGCCGTCGTTCAGACTGCGGTCAAGATCGGGCAGCGCTTTGCGTGCGGCCTGGAACAACTGCGCGGCGTACATCGCCCCGAGCGTGTACGACGGGAAGTAGCCGAAACCGCCATCGGTCCAGTGAATGTCCTGCATACAGCCGTTGCGGTAGTTGCCTTCGGTCGACAGCCCCAGATATTGCTGCATTTTTTCATCCCACAGCGCCGGAATGTCATCGACTTCAATCTCACCGTCAATCAGCGCACGTTCGATTTCATAGCGCAGAATGACGTGCGCCGGGTAGCTGACTTCATCAGCATCCACGCGAATATAACCGCGCTCGACGGTTTGGCTCCAGGCTATAAAGTTGTCCAGCGTGAACGCAGGCTGATTGCCGAACCGCTGCTGGATGTGCGGCAGAATATGCTTGAGGAACGCCGCGCTGCGACCGAGCTGCATTTCAAAGAACAGACTCTGTGATTCGTGAACGCCCATGGAACGCGCGTGGGCAATAGGTTGTCCGGCCCATTGGCGTGGTAAATTTTGCTCATAACGCGCATGACCAGTTTCATGAATCACGCCAAACAGGGCGCTCAGCAGATCGTTCTCATCGTAACGGGTAGTGATGCGCACATCTTCCGGCACGCCGCCGCAGAACGGATGAGTACTGACATCCAGGCGACCGCCGTTGAAATCAAAGCCGAGCATTTTCATCGCTTCCAGCCCAAGTTCACGCTGAGAATCAGTCGCGAACGGGCCTTGCGGATTGACTAATTTGCGGCTGGCTTGTTTATCAACCACCGTTTGCAGCAGCTCTGGCAACCAGCTTTTCAGGTCAGCAAACAGCACGTCGAGACGGGCGCTGGTCATGCCGGGTTCGTAGATGTCGAGCAGGGCGTCATAGCGTGAGCCGCCGCTGGCTTCTGCGCGAATGTTGGCCTCTTCGCGACTCAGGCGTACCACTTCTTTCAGGTTGGGCGCGAAACCTTGCCAGTCATTGTTTTTGCGTTGGGTACGCCAGGCGTGTTCGCAGCGATTGCCCGCCAGCGATTTTGCTTCGACCAGGCTTTCCGGCAGCAACGCGGCTTGGTCATAGGCACGCGCCATTTCGCGCAGATTGGCGCGTTCGTCATCGGTCAAATTTTCCTGCTGGGCCGACGCGAGCCACTCGCCGACTTTTTTATCGGTCAGAATTTGGTGTTGAAGCACGCCCAGTTCGGCCAGCGCTTCGCCGCGTGCCTGGCTTCCGCCCGGTGGCATCATGGCGGCCATATCCCAGCCAGCGATGGCGGAAAGGTGGGAGAAACGCGATAAACGCTGGAAAGTGCGGGTGAGCTGTGAGTAGTGATTGTCTGCCATGTTTGCCTTAATCCTGTTGAATGACTTTTGTTTGTGCGGACGGTCAAAAATACGACAAAAGTATGAGGCGGAATGGGAAATTCCCACCAGACTGATCACTATCACAGGTCAAAGTGTGCGGCAAACTATGAATCCGTTCATCTGGATCTTTATCACGCTGCTGTCAATTGACGCAGTCCGCGACATGGCAGGGTTAACCACCTTCCTCGGTCAGTGGTAAAGCCGCCCGTCAGACGGCGGGCGATGACATATTAATGCAGACGTTTATGCAGGCAACTGCCGGTAATAAGCGCCAGGACGAGCATTGCCGCGATAAAACCCCCGACGCCGTTCCATCCCCAGTGATGCCAAAACACACCGCCCAGCGTCCCCGCAATACTTGACCCGAGATAGTAGCTGAACAGATACAGCGACGAGGCCTGACCGCGCGCGCGACGGGCACGTGGCCCAATCCAACTGCTGGCAACGGAATGCGCCGCGAAGAAGCCAGCGGAAAACAGCAGCATGCCGAAGAAAATCAGCCACAGCGAAGAGAACAGCGTCAGCAACAAACCGCACAGCATTACGCCGGTAAAGCCAACCATCACCGGGCCGCGCCCGTAACGCTGCGTCATCGCTCCCGCTTTCGGTGAGCTCCAGGTGCCGGTGAGGTAAGCGACGGACAGCAGCCCGACGACCGCCTGACTGAGCGACCACGGCGACATCATCAGGCGATAGCCGATGTAGTTGAACAGCGTCACAAACGCGCCCATCAGCAGAAAGCCTTCGGCGAACAGCAGCGGCAATCCTTTATCACGCCAGTGAATGCGGAAGTTGATAAACAGCGATTTCGGGCGCAGTGAGGCGGCTTTAAAATGGCGCGAATCCGGCAGAATACGCCAGAACATCAGCGCCGCAGCCAGTGCGAAACAGCCAATCATCGCGATAGCCACCCGCCAGCCGAAGAAATCGGTCATGACCCCGGTGAGCAGACGACCGCTCATGCCGCCAATTGAGTTACCGCTGATGTACAAGCCCATCGAGAAGGCGACAAAGCTCGGATGAATTTCCTCGCTGAGATAGGTCATGCCGACCGCCGCCACGCCGCTCAACGACAGCCCAATCAGCGCACGCATAATCAGAATGCCATGCCAGCTGGTCATCATCGTCGACAGTAAGGTACAGCAGGAGGCCAGCAGCAGCGCGGTGACCATCACCTGTTTGCGCCCAATGGCATCTGACAACGGTCCGGTAAACAGCAAGCCGACCGCCAGCAATCCGGTAGAAACAGAGAGCGAAATACTCGCACTGGCAGGCGATACGCCAAATTCCTGTGATAGCACCGGGAGGATCGGCTGAACACAATAGAGCAGGGCGAAGGTGGCGAGTCCGGCGGAAAACAGTGCCAGCGTGACGCGAATAAACTGCGGCGTACCGCGTTGAATAAACTGGCCCGGCGCGGGAAGACGAATATCGGTGACGTCGCGGGGCGCGGTGGTGTCAGCGGTGGTAGTACGGCTCACGGGAAGATCCTTGCGTAAAAACAGCGAATAAGAGAAACATTCAGTTCATTTTCCCAGAGTAGGAAAATGTAAATATTCTGTCTAATATATTAATAATCTCAAATGATATGTTTAAAGTATGAATATTGAACTGCGACACCTGCGTTACTTTGTGGCGGTAGCCGAAGAGCTGCATTTTGGCCGCGCCGCCGCTCGGCTGAACATCTCTCAGCCGCCCTTAAGCCAGCAAATTCAAATCCTGGAGCAGCAGATTGGCGCGCGACTTTTCGCCCGCACTAACCGCAGCGTTAGCCTGACGCCGGCGGGAAAACTGTTTCTGGCCGACAGTCGACAAATTCTGATGCAGGTGGAAGAGGCCGCGTCCCGCGCGGCGCGTCTGCATCAAGGGGAAACCGGTGAACTGCGCATTGGTTTCACGTCCTCGGCACCCTTTATTAAGGCGGTGTCCGACACGCTGTCTCGTTTTCGCCTTCAGTACCCCGACGTGCATATCCAGACGCGTGAGAGCAATACCCGCGAACAGATTGCGCCACTCAGCGAAGGTGCGCTGGATTTGGGCCTGATGCGCAAAACACAGCTGCCAGAAACGCTCGACTGGCAGGTGATTCTGCGTGAACCGCTGCTGGCGATGGTGCATCGCGATCATCCTTTGGCGCACAGAGAATCGGTCGCGCTGGCGGAGCTGGTTCTGGAGCCGTTGGTTTTCTTTGATCCGCACGTCGGGACCGGGCTGTATGACGATATTCTCGGCCTGCTGCGGCGCTTCGGTACGCCTGTCATCACTCAGGAAGTGGGCGAGGCGATGACCATCATTGGCCTGGTGTCAGCCGGGTTGGGTGTTTCTATCCTTCCCGCCTCGTTTAAGAAGGTGCAACTCAATGAGATGCGCTGGTTACCGATAAGCGATGAGGACGCGGTGTCAGAGATGTGGCTGGTGTGGTCAAAACACCATGAACAATCACAGGCAGCACTGCGTTTTCGCGAGCAGCTGCTCGCGGCAGCATTGGTTGACTTTTTTGCCGAAAATACGCGAAAAAATGTGCGGTAAATCACAAGCCTAAGCAAAAATTTGACGCGTGACGTAGAAGTGCTTCACCATAGCAAAAGTTTATTTCGAAGCGCGAAAATAAGGGAGTTTGCGGTGGTAGCAGAAAGTCAGCCAGGCCATATCGATCAGATCAAGCAAACCAACGCAGGGGCGGTGTACCGCCTGATTGATCAGCTCGGCCCGGTGTCGCGAATCGACCTTTCTCGCCTCGCACAGTTAGCCCCCGCCAGCATTACCAAAATTGTGCGTGAAATGCTTGAAGCGCATCTTGTGCAGGAAACGGAAATACAGGATCCAGGTAGCCGTGGGCGTCCGGCTGTCGGGTTGATGGTTGAAACCGAAGCCTGGCACTACCTGTCGCTGCGCATCAGTCGCGGGGAAATCAATCTCGCGCTGCGTGATTTGAGCAGCAAGCTGGTGGTGGAAGAAGAACAAACGCTGGCGCTGGTGGATGACAAACCTTTTCTCGATCGGGTCATCGAACATATCGATCATTTCTTTATTCGCCACCAGCAAAAGCTGGAGCGTTTAACCTCTATCGCGATAACGCTTCCCGGAATTATCGACACCGAAAATGGCATTATTCACCGCATGCCCTTTTACGATGACGTCAAAGACGTCGCGCTCGGTGAGGCGCTGGAATCACGCACTGGCGTGCCGGTCTACCTGCAACATGACATCAGCGCATGGACCATGGCAGAGGCGCTGTTCGGTGCATCGCGCGGCGCGCGGGATGTGATTCAGGTGGTTATCGATCATAACGTGGGTGCAGGCGTGATTACCGACGGACGGTTACTTCATGCGGGCAGCAGCAGTCTGGTGGAAATCGGCCACACGCAGGTTGATCCTTACGGTAAGCGTTGTTACTGCGGCAATCACGGTTGTCTGGAAACCATTGCCAGCGTTGAGAGCGTGTTGGAACTGACGCAGGTGCGGATGAAGCAGTCGATGAGTTCGATGCTGCACCAGCAGCCGCTGACGGTCGAATGGCTGTGCCAGGCGGCGGTGCAGGGCGATCTCTTAGCCAACGATATCATTAGCGGTGTGGGCACCCACGTTGGACGCATTCTCGCCATCATGGTGAATTTATTTAATCCGCAAAAAATTCTTATTGGTTCGCCGTTTAACCAGGCTTCCAGCATCCTTTTTCCTGCAATCAGCGCCTGTATTGATCAGCAGTCACTGCCTGCGTACAGTAAGCACATCAGTGTGGAAAGTACGCAATTCCTGAACAGGGGCACAATGACCGGTGCCGCGCTGGTCAAAGATGCGCTCTATAACGGCTCGCTGTTAATCAGACTATTGCAGGGATAACAACTTAAATTTGTTAAACTAAAATTGCGCTAACGCAAGCCGCCATTTCAGGCGATCACGTACACTCCCTCCGCTCTGAACTATCACCCTGATTTATATATTCCCGTCAAAAGCTGTGGAGTGAAACATGCTTAAGCGTTTCTTTATTACAGGTACGGATACGTCTGTTGGTAAAACGGTCGTATCACGCGCATTGCTGCAAGCGCTAGCCGCTCAAGGTAGCCGTGTTGCGGGCTACAAACCTGTCGCCAAAGGCAGTAAGGAAACCCCGGATGGGCTGCGTAATAAAGACGCTCTTATCCTGCAAAGCGTGACCACCGTTGAGCTTCCCTACAGTGCCATCAATCCTATCGCCCTGAGCGAAGAGGAAAGCAGCGTGGCGCACAGCCGCCAAATCGATTACTCGTTGTTGTCCAAAGGACTTGGCGAACTGAGCGATGCTGTCGATCATGTGGTTGTGGAAGGCACCGGCGGTTGGCGCAGTCTGATGAACGATCTGCGTCCACTTTCAGAATGGGTGGTTCAGGAACAATTGCCAGTCGTGATGGTGGTCGGGATCCAGGAAGGCTGTATTAACCACGCTTTGCTGACCGCCCAGGCGATTGCCAACGACGGTCTGCCGTTTATTGGCTGGGTCGCTAACCGCATTAACCCGTGCCTGGCGCATTACGCTGAAATTATCGATGTGCTGAGCAAAAAACTCCCCGCGCCGTTGGTCGGAGAGTTGCCGTATTTGCCGCGCGCAGAACAGCGCGAGCTGAGTCAGTATGTTGATTTATCCCTGTTCAGCGACGTGCTGACGGTAAATTGAATCCTGGCGCAAAGTCCGTGATAACACCGACGCCACCACGCAGGAAATCAGCAAACCGGGTAGTAAGGCATATTGCCCGGTCATTTCACAGATCATCAGCGTCGACATAATTGGCGCATGCGTGGTCGCCGCCAGCAGCGTTGCCATTCCCGTTAATCCCAGTAAAACCGCCATTTCATTACCGTCCGGCAGCCAAAGCCCCCAGACGCGGGCAAACAACATTCCAATGGCCATGCCGACAAATAACGTCGGGGTAAACACACCGCCTGGCGCACCGGAACCACTGCTCGACAGCACCGCCAACAGTTTGCAAATAAACACGCCACCGATCGCCGCAAACAGCGGCGGCGTCAGTAAATACCCTTGCACCACACTGTAACCATTTCCCCACACCGCAGGCGTTAGCAGTGACAGCAGGCCCACGACAAACCCGCCCAGCGCGAGCTGCAATGGCGGGGTGAGTTTCAGGCGCAAGAAGAGGGAATGGGTGACGCCCATCAGCCAGACAAACAGCGGGCCGCAAAGCCCTGCGAGCAACCCCGTTGCCAGCATCAGACCGTAGGTTCCCGCGCTGTGTGGCGCATCGACCTGGACGATATACAACAACGCCGGGCCGCCGCTCAACAGGTTGGTCATTAAAAGGGCGATAACGGCAGAAACCACCACCGGCCCAAGCGAAGCCAGCATCAGGGTACCGAACAGAATTTCCGCGATAAACAGGCTGCCCGCCAGTGGTGCGTGATAGGCGCTGGCCATCCCGGCGGCGGCCCCGCAGGCAATCCACAGTTTCCATTCAGCTTTTGGCGTGAAGCGCTTAGCAAAGAAAGAGGCGGCGAGGGCGGCGAGCAGGATCATCGCGCCTTCACGTCCGATGGCGCTGCCGCTGACGACGACAAGCAGCGAGGCCAGCGACTTAACCAGACTCGAACCGTAATCAAACTGCCCATCGCCGGTTTCCAGCGCTTCCATGTAATCGGTCGGCGCGTGCGGCCGCTGGCGGGTGTAACGTTGCCAGCCCCACAACAGAAGACCCGCAGCAAGCCCGCCGAGCGCAGGCGTTAGCAGCCGTCGCCACCAGGGCAAACCGCTTGCCGCATACACCAGGCTCCCGCTGCTGTCGCTGAGCAGTAGCCATTCGAGCCAGTACATGGCATGACGAAACAGCGCCACCGCAAGGGCTGCGAGAATACCGACTATCGTCGCAATTAACAGGCGGCGAAACATCGCCTGAATGTCCGGGTAAGTATGAAGACGGTGCATCGGTTCTACATCGTTAAAAAGTGATATTGAATACTATACACAACCTACTGAGGTTGATTGATAAATGTCACGGTGAAGGCAGATGCGAAAGGGGTTTCTGCGGTATTGCCCGGCGGCGCATGCGCTTGCCGGGCCTACGGAGGGTGGTTTGTCGGAGGTAGTCGGCAAGTTTGCCGGACCTATGGATGAGGGGGGAGTAGGCCTGATAAGCGTAAGCGCCATCAGGCAATTATCAATCAACCGAATAAATATTCAACGCACGACGTGTCCGCCCAGAGCTGAGATAGTCGGCGATGTAGTCCTGGGAAATCTCACCGTTGTAGCGGCCTTCCTCATCGACGATCGGCATCCAACTGGTGTTGCTTTCGTACAGTTTGGACAGCACCACGCGCAGGTTGTCCTCGGCTTTGCCGGTGACACGGAACGGGTGCAGCAGATCCGCACAGCTCCCCGTAGCGTTACGCGCTTCACGACGTTTCACAAAGCCCAGCGGTTTGCCGTCATTATCAACAACCGTAATCGCGCGGATATCGTTATCATCCATCGTGGCGAATGCTTCAGGCGCTGCGGTATCACGTTTCACCGTGATGGTCGGCTGCTGATCGGTGACGTCACCGGCAGAGACTAACAGCAGACGTTTCAGCGTCCGGTCCTGGCCGACAAATGAGCCGACAAATTCATTCGCCGGTTTGGCGAGCAGTTCGTCTGGACTGGCGCATTGAACGATACGCCCCTGACGGAATACGGCGATGCGGTCGCCGAGTTTCAGCGCCTCGTCAATGTCGTGACTGACCAGCATCACGGTTTTTTTCAGCTGACGCTGCATCTCCAGGAACTGGTTCTGAATCACTTCACGGTTAATGGGGTCAACCGCACCGAACGGTTCATCCATCAGCAGTACCGGAGGGTCCGCCGCCAGCGCACGAATCACGCCGATACGCTGTTGTTGGCCGCCGGACATCTCTTTCGGGTAGCGATTGAGGAATTTCTTCGGGTCCATCGCCACCATCGCCATCAGCTCTTCGGCGCGCGTTTTGTAGCGGGCTTTATCCCAGCCGAGCATTCTGGGTACGACGGTGATGTTTTCCTCGATGGTCATGTTCGGGAACAGGCCAATCTGCTGAATAACATAGCCAATATTGCGGCGCAGCGTCACGGTGTCCATCTCGCTGGTATCCTGACCGTTAATCAGGATTTTGCCGCTGCTGGAGGGGATCAGGCGGTTAATCATTTTCAGGGTGGTGGTTTTACCGCAGCCGGATGGCCCCAGTAGCACACACATTTCGCCTTCTGGCACGTTAAGATTGACGTTGTCTACGGCATTAAAACTCTGGCCGTTTTTTTGCGTAAATTGTTTGGTCAGATTTTCTAACTTTATCATTATCGGATCCCTTTTGGTGTCAGGACAATCTGCAGTCGATGCAGCAACCAGTCGAGCACAATAGCCAGCAGGCAAATCATCAGCGCCCCGGCAATCAACATACGAATATCACTCCCGCCGATGCCATTAAGCAGCAGCAGGCCAAGGCCACCCGCACCGATAACGGCGGCGATGGCCATTACGCCGATGTTCATCACCACGGCGGTGCGAATACCGCCAAAAATCACCGGCAACGCAATGGGAATTTCTACCCAACGCAGACGCTGCCAGAAGGTCATGCCGATGCCGCGTCCGGCTTCACGCAGACCCGGTGGCAGGCTGTCGAGCGCGATGTGGGTATTACGCACAATCGGCAGCAACGAATAGAGGAACACGGCGGTGATAGCAGGCAGGGCACCAATGCCCTCGCCAATGAGTGAAAACAGCGGGATCATCAGGCCGAACAGCGCAATCGACGGGATGGTCAGCAAAATCGTGGTAAGGCCGAGGACCGGTGTAGCCAGCCATTTGTAACGGACTATCAGGATCCCTAACGGGACGCCAGTGATAATCGCCAGTCCAACGGCGAGCAGCACCAGCCACAGATGCTGCCAGGTGAGGGTAGCGAGATAGCTCCAGTTATCAATCATGTAGTGGATAGTGTCCATCGCTCCCCCCTTAAACCAGGCCTTTGCTGTGCAGAAAGTCCTGCGCAACTTTTTGTGGCGACTGGTGATCGATATCCACGCGCTTGTTTAGCTCGGTGATCACCTCGTTATTCAACAGCCCGGAAATCGTATTCAACGCCTCTTCCAGACCTGGATGGGCTTCCAGCGTGTCTTTGCGCACCACCGGCGTGACGGCATAGCTCGGGAAGAAACCTTTATCATCTTTCAGCACTTTCAGGTCGAAACCTTTCACGCGGCCATCGGTGGTGTAAATCAGCCCTGCATCGACAAAGCCATCGCGCACGGCGTTGTAGACCAGACCCGGATCCATCTGGCGGATTTGCGGTCTGTCGAGCGGCATCTGATAAGCCTGTTGTAACGGCTTCATGCCATCGCTGCGCCCTGCGAATTCCAGATCCAGCCCCAGCAACCAGTTATGTTTCGGGTCGGTTTTGCGAATCTGTTCAATCTTCGCCACCATCTCCGACATGGTGTTGATGTTTTCGGCCTCGGCGCGCTGACGTTGCATGGCGAAGGCATAGGTATTGTTCATTTCGGCGGGTTTTAGCCACACCAGGCCGTGCTTCGCCTCGAGGCGTTTCACTGTCTCGTAGGATTCTTTCGGCGTCATGCGTTTATCGATGTGGTTGAAGATGATGAGCGCCGTGCCGGTGTACTCCCAGGTCATGTCGATTTGTTTATTGATCATCGCGTTATGCGAAATAACCGTCGCAATGTTGGTTTTCGGTTGTACGTCGAATCCTTTCTTACGCAGATACTGCACGGTGATGGCGGATAAAATATGCTGCTCGGTAAAACTTTTAGTCGCCAGAATCAGCGGGGCGGCCTGTGCCTGACCGGCAACAAGCGCCAGCGCAGCGGCGGCGACAAACAGACGGGTTAATCGTCTCATCTCATGCTCCTGATTATTGTTATTCGGCGGTATGCGGGCTAAGTATGCGTCCAAGGCCTGCCAGCAGCGTGTCGAGGATCAGGGCGAACAGGGCGGTAGCGACCGCGCCGAGAATAAGCGTCGGGAAGTCGTTAAGGTAAATGCCTGGGAAAATCAGTTCGCCATAGCTGCTTGCGCCAATCAAAAAGGCCAGCGGCGCCGTACCGACGTTAATGGCGGTCGCAATACGAATGCCGGACATCATTACCGGCCAGGCGTTAGGGATTTCCACCTGCGTTAAACGCTGCCATTTGGTCATGCCGATCCCGTTCGCCGCTTCCAGCAGAGAACCCGGCACGGAAGAAAGTCCGGAATAGGTGTTGCGTACAATCGGCAGCAGCGATGCGAGAAACAGCGCCACAATCGCCGGTTTATCGCCAATGCCGACGACGACCATCGCCAGTGCCAGAACGGCCAGCGGCGGTAAGGTGTTACCGATATTGAAAATCTGCATCACGTATTCGGCGATCCCACGGGCAGCCGGGCGGCTCAGTAGAATACCGCTGGGAATACCGACCAGTAAGGCGAAGAACATTGAGGAGAACACCAGGATCAGGTGTTGTTGTCCGAGATAGAGTAAATCGACCTGACGCGCGCGGAGGGTATCGAGACCTATTCCCCACGTGACTAATGCCAGGACCACAATAATCGCGCCGATAAAAAGGAGCGCACGGGTCAGTAAAGAGTTGCGCATTGCAGTATGTCTCCCTGTTTGCATGCTTATATCCCCGTTATATTTCGAGTTGTAGGGGCGTTGGCTGCACTCTTTCACCCCAGTCACTTCAAGTAAGCGCCTGGGGATTCACTCCCTTGCCGCGTGATTCGGCCTTAGGCCTCACCCTTTCAGGGCCAGCATTAACGCTGTTCAAAATACCTTCGGCATTTTGTCCTACAACTCGAACTATTTAGGGAATAGGGCAAATTTAGTCTTTTCTTATACATGCCATGTTCCGGCAGGGTTCAAGACCTATAGCAAGCGCGTGGGAAGGATTCCACAAAGGGAGGCAATTAGGTACGGGCGTCAGGAATTGTAAACAAGGTGTTACGCCTTATAACGTAACGGCCAGGGGGCCAAATCACAGAATTGTCTTAAAAAGGAATTGTGAAAGTGACACCGTAACAAAACGGCTTTTTGCAGGTAACTGAAATTTAAGTTAAGTCGTCCGTCGAGTGACGGACGAGCAGGGTTTTAGCGGTACAGTTTTTTCTCAGCAACCGGGAACAACAGTTGGGTTTTCCAGAAGGCCAGCGTCTGCTGGGCCAGTTCACCGAGTGAACGATAGAACGGATGTTCTGCGTGGGCGATAAACTCTTCAAGGAAACGACCGGACCACGGCAGCAGATGCCAGCCGAGCAGCTGTTGCCACTCCTCGTCACGGTTATTTTCTTTCAGCCAGGCGCCCAGCATCAGCATGGTGCCGAAATGATCTTCCGGTTCGTTTTGCTCTGATTCAAAGGAAATGCCGTTTTCACGCATCCACTGACGCAGTACCAGAGTTGAATCCCCGAACAGTACATTTTCGCGGTCTAGCCACACCGAGCCCCACGGCGGCGCGGGAAGTGCATAAGGCCCAACGAAAAGACGCTGGAATGCTTCGCTCAGGGGTTCTTCTGACGCCGCTTTAAAGTTTTCGATAAGCTCTTCTTTGAACGGGATAGATTCTGGCCATTGCTGCGCCCAGGAACCGTCACGGAAGGAGTCCACCAGCGGAGTGACGTTTTCGCTTTGCGGATCTAAATAAAACAGCGCACCGAGTACACGGCCAGTAATGGCGATGGCTTCAACGAATCGCGGTTCATTCATAACAATTTCCTTGCTGCGGCGCGGGTCTCCCACGCCGGTTGTCTTCATAAGTTTACGGATAACGATGTTAATCACATCGTCACGCAGAAGGTTTAGACCTTCTCGATTTGAACCAGATTAGTATGCTGCGGATTGCCTTTCGCCAATGGCGACGGACGATGCGTCGTCAGTGTATTGATGCATGAGCCATGATCGATACGGTCACCGTTCATGCTGGCATCATGCCATGCACCCTGGCCCATCGCGCTGACGCCCGGCATAATGCGCGGCGTGACTTTTGCCTCAATGCGTAGTTCGCCACGCTCGTTAAATACGCGCACCATGTCACCATTATGAATGCCACGCTTCGCGGCATCCACCGGATTTAGCCACACTTCCTGGCGACAGGCGGCTTTCAGCACATCGATATTGCCATAGCTTGAGTGGGTACGGGCTTTATAGTGGAAGCCAAACAGTTGCAGCGGGAACTGGTCACGCTGCGGGGCATCCCAGCCGTCGAAGGTCGACGCGTAGACCGGTAACGGGCTGATGGTATCGTCTTTTTCGATTTCCCAGCTTTCGGCAATTTGTGCAAGCTTCGCCGAGTAAATCTCAATTTTGCCCGACGGCGTCTTCAGCGGGTGAGCCGCCGGATCGTTACGAAAATCTTTATAAGCAACGAAATGACCGTTCGGGTCTTTGCGTTTATAGATGCCCATTTCTTTCAGCGCATCGTACGACGGCAGCAGTGGGTCTTTGGCAACCATTTTGGCGTACAGATATTGTAACCATTCGGCCTGGGTACGACCTTCGGTGAACTTGTGGAACACGTCTTGACCGAGGCGTTTTGCCACTTCGCTGAGGATCCAGTAAATCGGTTTACGTTCGAATTTGGCGCTGGTGGCGGGCTGAATGAAAATCAGATAGCCCATATTGCCCGCGTAATCGTTCGGAATGATGTCTTCTTGCTCGACGGTCATGAGATCCGGCAGCAGCAAATCAGCGTATTTCGCCGACGCGGTCATAAAGTTTTCGATGACCACAATCATTTCGCACTTCTTGTCATCCTGGAGGATGTCGTGAGTGCGGTTGATCTGCGAATGCTGGTTGATGATGGTGTTGCCCGCGTAGTTCCAGATGAACTTAATGGGCACATCCAGCTTGTCTTTGCCGCGCACACCGTCGCGCGTCGCGGTCATTTCTGCGCCGCGCTCGATGGCGTCTGTCCAGGTGAAGCAGGAAATCGCCGTTTTTACCGGGTTTTCCAGCACCGGCATACGCTCGATGGTCATGTTATAGGTCGATTCACGCGCGCCGCTGTTGCCGCCGTTGATACCCACGTTGCCGGTCAGAATCGGCAGCATGGCAATGGCGCGAGCGGTGAGTTCGCCATTGGCCTGGCGCTGTGGACCCCAGCCCTGACAAATATATGCCGGTTTTGCCGTGCCGATTTCACGCGCCAGTTTGATGATTTTATCTGCCGGGATCCCGGTGATACGCGAGGCCCATTCCGGCGTTTTCGCCGTGGCATCGTCCCCCTGACCGAGAATATACGCTTTGTAGTGCCCGTTCGCAGGTGCACCTTCCGGTAGCGTTTTTTCGTCGTAGCCGACGCAATATTTGTCGAGGAACGGCTGATCAACGAGGTTTTCGTCAATCAGTACCCATGCAATACCTGCCACAAGCGCGGCGTCGGTGCCAGGGCGAATCGGTACCCATTCATCTTCACGTCCGGCAGCGGTATCGGTATAGCGCGGGTCGATGACGATCATTCGGGCATTCGAACGCTCACGCGCCTGTTCCAGATAATACGTAATGCCGCCGCCGCTCATGCGGGTTTCCGCCGGGTTATTACCGAACATCACCACCAGTTGGCTATTTTCAATGTCAGACGTGCTGTTGCCGTCGTTTGAGCCGTAGGTGTACGGCATGGCACAGGAAATTTGCGCGGTGCTGTAAGTGCCGTACTGATTGAGTGCGCCGCCGTAGCAGTTCATCAGACGCAAGACTAAGGAAGCGTAAGGTGAGGAGCGAGTGATGTTGCCGCCGACAATGCCGGAGGTGTAGTTAATGTATACCGCTTCGTTGCCATATTCTTTTACCGTCTGTTTCAGGCTATCGGTCAGCATGTCGAGCGCTTCGTCCCAACTGATGCGTTCGAATTTGCCTTCACCGCGTTTGCCGACGCGTTTCATCGGGTAATTCAGGCGTTCAGGATGGTTGATGCGGCGACGGATAGAACGCCCGCGCAGGCAGGCGCGCACCTGGTGATCGCCATAGATATCGTCACCCGTGTTGTCCGTTTCTACCCAATACACTTCGTCATCACGCACGTGTAGACGCAGGGCGCAACGACTACCACAGTTGACCGAGCACGCGCCCCAGACCACTTTATCCGCGGGAAGAGTGGCCTGCTGAACGGCGGCGGCCGCACTTTTTAGGCCGAAGGGCAGAGAAACACCGCTTGCGGCAAGCGCGAAAGAACCGATTGCAGAGGATTTGATCAACGAACGACGGCTGATCCCGCCGCGGTGTTCATGGTGTTCATTTTCCGACATCACTCACTCCATCTTTTTAGTTATACCACCGGACGTAAAACCCGACTTTTGATGGAAGAATGTTACTTACTTAGAGGTAGGAAGACATTATCCCCGGTCAATCCAGGGATAATATCTTTCGTTTGAAGGCCGAAGCTACTGCTGAGCGTTGCCGTTACGGGTGTAGAGAATTTTAAAGGTGTCATTGGCGCAGTGTCCCACGACCTGCGCATCGGGGTGGTCAGCCTGGTCATTCGGCACGATGTCCAGCGTAAATGCGGATTCTTCCACGCCGTTGTTAACAATCTTTTGCTGAATATCCTCTTTCACACGCTCGCAGGACTCCGGCGCTGCTGCCAGTACTGGCATTGCGCTCGTCAGTAACAGGGCAAATAGCCATTGAGTCTTTTTCATACGCATCTCCTTTCGCTACGGTGAGGTAAAAGCATAGCACTCATGGTGTAAATCGCGGTATTTGCGGGAGGCACAACGCCGACTCTTAGACAAATCTCAACGATGAGGCTGTTTTGGCGGCGAAGATAACGCTGAGGTTTCTGATTGCAATTCCCCCTCATATACGCCCCACAAGCCCACGGATATTTTTCTAAAACAATAAACGTGATTGCTATTAAAGCTAAATACCTTGAGGGACAGATTCTCCATTTCTTTTTCTGACAGTCGCCATGTCGGGTCCGACGACATGTCGCAGACTACCGTTTGTGGTGGCGCACTGATCGTTGGGATGGGTTTGGGTCGGGTGGGGGTGAAGAGTGAATACATATAAATAATCAATAATAAAAAGATAAGCATCATGAATAATATTAATGATTTCGCACCAGCACTGTAATGCACGCGGATTTCCCTATCCTGAGGATGATGCGGGTTAACTTACCGGGGTCAGCGTCTTATTTAAAATTGGAAATTCAGATCAGTTTTTTGTTATCGATCGTTTAAACTGATCATCGTATACAACTAATTATTTCTCAGTATATAAAGACTATATTTAATAATTAACGTGTATGTATTTTCATTTTTTGCGTTGTGTCGGTCATTGGGTTTACGCGACGAGTGTTCTGCGGACGCTAAAAAAGCAAATAAACGTCATAACATGGCGCGTGGGTGATGGCGGAGCCCAAAGCAGTAACCTCATGAACTGCATGATATAATCCGTTGAATACGCTGACGATACCGTTGCTGTATCTGCTACTATGATTGAGAAAATTCTACCGTGAAGGACAGTCTGTGAAGAAACTGCTGTTTGTAGTGCCGTTGATAAGCGTACTCACCGCCTGTGATAACGCCTCGGGTCCGGCCGCATTTACGCCAGAGATGGCGAGTTTTTCCAATGAGTTTGATTTCGATCCGCTGCGCGGCCCCGTTAAAGATTTCAGCCAGACGTTGATGAACGAAAAGGGCGAAGTGACCAAACGTGTGAGCGCCAAACTGTCGCAGGAAGGCTGTTTTGATTTGATTGAAATGCACGATCTGGAGAACAACACCGGCGTGACGCTTGTGCTCGACGCGAATTATTATGTCGACGGTACGACCCAGCAAAAGCGCATTCTGCTGCAAGGGAAATGCCAACTCGCCGGGCTGCCCGCCGCCGGATTGACGTGGGATACTGACGATAATGGCTTTGTCGTCGCGGCCCACGGCAAGGAATTTACGGTGGACTATCGCTATGACAAAGAGGGCTATCCGCTCGGGAAAACCTCAACCAGTGGAAAGGAAACGCTGAAAATCGTTGCAAATCCACCGAAAGATGCCCGTAAGAAGCTGGATTATACGGCAGTCAGTTTTCTGAATGAGAAAACCATCGGCAACGTGGCGCAAACCTGCGATTACGACAGGCTCGATAATCCGCTGAGCTGTGATTTGCAGATTGTGGATGACAGTGTAAAACCGGCGCTGACACAGCATTACACCATCAAAAATACCATTGAATATTACTGAGCCGTTGGCTTGAGTAGCGTGTTCGTTTTGTGTTTCGGCAAGTATTGATGCTGGAACAGGCACATCCGAATGGTATTACGGTATTCACCGTTGATGAAAAACTCATGGATGAGTTCGCCTTCCACCTGAAAACCGAGCTTGCGATAGATATGAATCGCTTTTTCGTTTTCCGTGTCGACAATCAAATACAGCTTGTACAGGTTCAACACCATAAAGCCGTAATCCATCGCCAGCAGTGCCGCTTTGGTGGCAAGGCCTTTGCCCTGAGAGTCTGGGGAGATAATGATTTGAAATTCGGCGCGGCGATGCACGTGGTTGATTTCCACTAACTCGACCAAGCCCGCTTTTTCGCCATCGCATTCAATAACAAAGCGGCGTTCGCTTTGGTCGTGAATGTGTTTGTCGTAGAGATCCGACAGTTCAACAAATGCTTCATACGGTTCTTCGAACCAATAGCGCATCACGCTGGCGTTATTATCCAGTTGGTGAACAAAGCGCAAATCTTCGCGTTCCAGCGGGCGCAGCTTAACGGTATAAGCGTCAGCCATGTGATTTCCTTAATAAGATGAGCGGGTCAAACGGGGAAGAAGGGCGCAGAGCTGCGCCCATCGGTATTACGGAACGAGCTTACGACCGGTATTTCTGTCGAGACAGCGCAGGGTGTTCGGTTCCCAGTACGCGTTCAGATTGGTGCTTTGCTCGCATTTGTCACGCGAATCAAAGGCCACATCGGTTTTGTCCCACTCTTTTTCAGCGCGGGTGTTCACCTTCTGACGAAGAGAACGGGTGTCGTTCCACTGCTCCTTGTCCATCGCCGCATTCTGTTTGCTCTGCGCGCCGTCACCCGATTCGATGATGAGCTTGCTGGTCTCCGCAGATGCACTCGCGGTGTACACGATGGCACCCAGCGTCAGCATTGCCGTCAGGCACAGGCGTTTGCTAAGGGTCACTTTCATTGCTGTTTCCTTTAGGGTGATAAAAACGGTAAACCCACACGCAGAGTTTACACCAACTCCTGCTCAGGGAATACCCGCCCTAATGGTAAGGCCCGGTAAAGGGCTGTTAGCAGGCGCTGCTAAGGGTTGTTTTATAAATGCGCACCGCTTCATTCACGTCTTTGGTTTTGACGAAGTTGGTTTTCAGTCCATTGATAGAAATATCGTAGCCGTCCTGGTTGTAGTGAAACACAATGGTGTTGCCGCGAAAGCGAATGACCTTGTCCTTCACTCCGATACCCTGGCGCCGTAGCACCATCTTCGCCATTCTGTCGATACTCATGTTACTGCACCTCAATGGCCACCGGACTGTTAAAGAGAAAAGCGATTCTCCCTTGCCTAAGATTAATTTATCCTTAACAACTCTGCTGACAACCGCCAGAAATAATCGTTCATGTTGAAAACAAGTTTGCTGTTTTTTGCCACCGCGCTGTGTGAAATCATCGGCTGCTATTTACCGTGGCTATGGCTGAAACGCGGGGCAACGGCGTGGTTGCTGTTACCTGCGGGCATCTCGCTGGCGTTATTCGTCTGGCTGCTGACGCTGCATCCAGCGGCAAGCGGTCGGGTGTATGCCGCCTACGGCGGGGTGTATGTCTGTACCGCGCTGTTGTGGCTGCGTTATGTCGATGGCGTGCGTCTGAGCATGTATGACTGGGCGGGCGCGGCCATTGCGCTGTGCGGTATGCTCATTATTGTCGCCGGTTGGGGGCGAAGCTAACCGTCTGCTTAAGGCTCTTTAAACACCGAAGGGAAGATCCTGAATGTTTCTAAATTGTGATCGTTAAGAGCTTTCTTGTTATCGTCACTTGTATGGTAGTAGTTCAGGTATAGAGTGTTGGCCAACGCCGGGGATCACGGCGGATGAGATCAATCCTGACCTGGAGTATTTTATGGCAACTGACGTGGTGGAACAGGCGGCGCTGGCAAAGCCCGCGAGAATTAAAACGATCCAGACGGTGACCCTGGCGCTGCTGTTTATCGCCGGACTCGTCAACTTCCTTGACCGTTCATCGCTGAGCGTGGCGGGTGAAGCCATTCGCGGTGAGCTGGGCTTATCCGCCACCGAATTTGGCGTGCTGCTGTCGGCGTTTTCCCTTTCTTATGGTTTATCGCAACTGCCTGCGGGGATCCTGCTTGACCGTTTTGGCCCACGGCTGGTGCTGGGTGCAGGTCTGATTTTCTGGTCGGCTATGCAGGCACTGACCGGCGTGGTGAACTCGTTCAGTCATTTTATTCTGCTGCGCATCGGGCTTGGCATCGGTGAAGCGCCGTTCATGCCCGCGGGCGTGAAATCAATCAGTGACTGGTACGTGCAAAAAGAACGCGGTACGGCGCTGGGTATTTTTAACTCTTCAACGGTGATTGGCCAGGCTCTCGCGCCGCCTGCGCTGGTGGTGATGCAGCTTGCCTGGGGCTGGCGCACGATGTTCGTGGTGATTGGCCTCGCAGGCATTATCGTCGGCGTTTGCTGGTATGTGTGGTATCGCAACCGCGCGCAGTTCAGCCTCAATCAAAACGAACGTGACTATCTTTCCGCGCCTGCGACTGCGAAACCGAAACTGGCGTTTAGCGAATGGCTGGCGCTGTTTAAACGCTGTACCACCTGGGGCATGATCCTCGGTTTCTCTGGCGTGAACTACACCGGTTGGCTCTATATCGCGTGGCTGCCGGGCTATTTACAGGCAGAGCAGGGATTTAGCCTTGCGAAAACCGGTTGGGTGGCGGCGATCCCATTCCTGGCGGCGGCCGTCGGGATGTGGACTAATGGATTCGTGGTCGATTCGCTGGCACGTCGCGGTTACGATCTGGCGAAAACCCGTAAAACGGCGATTGTCCTCGGCCTTATCCTTTCTGCGCTCGGCACGTTGCTGGTGGTGCAATCTTCCACACCGACTCAGGCTGTGGCGTTTATCTCGATGGCCTTGTTCTGCGTCCACTTTGCAGGAACCTCCGCGTGGGGTCTGGTTCAGGTGATGGTAGCGGAAACCAAAGTAGCGTCTGTTGCGGCTATTCAGAACTTCGGCAGCTTCGTGTTTGCCTCGTTCGCGCCAATCGTCACCGGCTGGGTGGTGGACACCACGCACTCCTTTAATCTGGCACTGGTAATTGCCGCCTGCGTCACCTTTACCGGCGCGCTGTGCTACTTCTTTATCGTTAAAGACCGCATCGAGTAATCCTTTCTTCTGGCCCGGCGCTGCTACATCCCGTCGGGCAACCCTCTCATTAACGCCTCTTTTTTTGTGATCCGTTGGGCTTTTTTCGTTTTATATACTTGTATGGTAGTTGTTGTGGGCACACTATTTCCTCATCAACGATAAGCCGTAAGGATTGAACATGAAGATTGTTGCAGCAGACGTATTTGTCACGTGTCCGGGACGTAACTTTGTCACGTTAAAAATCACCACCGAAGACGGGATCACAGGGCTGGGCGACGCCACGCTAAACGGGCGCGAGCTGTCAGTGGCCTCGTATTTGAAAGACCATCTCTGTCCGCAGTTGATTGGGCGTGATGCGCACCGCATCGAAGATATCTGGCAGTTCTTTTATAAGGGAGCGTACTGGCGTCGTGGCCCGGTGACCATGTCGGCGATTTCCGCTGTTGATATGGCGCTGTGGGATATCAAAGCCAAAGCCGCAAATATGCCGCTGTATCAGTTGCTCGGCGGCGCATCCCGCGAAGGGGTGATGGTCTATTGCCACACCACCGGGCATACCATTGATGAAGTGCTGGACGACTACGCGCGACACAAAGAGCAGGGCTTCAAAGCGATCCGCGTGCAGTGCGGCGTGCCGGGAATGAAAACCACCTACGGTATGGCGAAGGGCAAAGGGCAGGCGTATGAACCGGCGACCAAAGGCCAGTGGCCGGAAGAACAGTTGTGGTCGACTGAAAAATACCTCGATTTCACGCCAAAATTGTTCGATGCGGTTCGCGAAAAATTCGGCTTCAACGAGCATCTGTTGCACGACATGCATCACCGCCTGACGCCGATTGAAGCCGCGCGTTTCGGTAAAAGTATCGAAGATTACCGTCTGTTCTGGATGGAAGATCCGACGCCTGCCGAGAATCAGGCGTGTTTCCGACTGATTCGGCAACACACCGTCACGCCGATTGCGGTGGGAGAAGTGTTCAACAGCATCTGGGATTGCAAACAGCTGATTGAAGAGCAGCTGATCGACTATATCCGCACCACCATCACCCATGCAGGTGGTATTACCGGCATGCGGCGCATCGCTGATTTTGCCTCACTGTATCAGGTGCGCACGGGCTCACATGGCCCGTCCGATTTATCACCGGTTTGTATGGCGGCGGCGCTGCATTTTGATCTGTGGGTGCCGAATTTTGGCGTGCAGGAATACATGGGCTACTCGGATCAAATGCTGGACGTGTTCCCGCATAACTGGACCTTCGACAATGGCTACATGCATCCAGGCGATAAACCGGGCTTAGGCATTGAGTTTGACGAAAAGCTGGCGGCGAAATATCCGTATGACCCGGCGTATCTCCCGGTAGCCCGTCTGGAAGACGGAACGTTGTGGAACTGGTAAGAAGTCAAAAATAAGCGTAACGGAGCTGCCTGCCAATCGCGATTTCATGCGCAATAAAAAGTCTGTAATAAGCATGAAATCGCCATGTCTTCTCATTATTTAAGGATTGAGCATGACCCGCAAGAATAAAAATATCACCATCCCGGTGAGTATTGGCTATGGTCTGACGGATATTATGGGCGGTGGCGCATTTACGGTGATTGGCGCCTGGTTATTGTTTTTCTACACCACCTTTGTTGGCCTCTCGCCAATGGAGGCGGCCTCTATCGTGGCGATTGCCCGCATTGTTGATGCGGTCGTCAGCTTGTTTATGGGCAGTTTTACCGATCACTTTTATAAAAACTATTTCGGCAAGAAATTCGGTCGTCGCCGCTTCTTTTTATTGATTGGCGCGCCGCTGATGCTGGTGTATGCGCTGTTGTGGCTCGACGGTATGTCTTACGGTTTTTACCTGGCGGTCTATCTGGCATTTGAAGTGATCGCCGCGATGGTATTGATCCCGTGGGAAACGTTGCCGTCAGAGATGACTAAAGATTTTAATTCACGGACCAAATTGTCGACCTGCCGAATGTTTTTATCAGCCTCCGGTACGTTTTTAGCCACGTTTATTCCGGGTCTGTTGATTAGCTATTTCGGTGAGCATAACGCCAATGCCTATTTAATTAACGGCATCGTGTTCGCCGTCGCCTTTATGGCCTGCGTCTTTATTTCGTGGAAGGTAACGTGGGAGCGGGAACTCACAGCGGAAATGATGGCGGAGCTTGAAAAAGATAGCGTGACAATGTCACTTTTAGAGCGGATGAATAAAGTCGGCCTGCTGTTCAAAGAGTACGCCTCGACGCTGAAAGTCCGCGCGTTTCGTAAACATCTGGCGATTTATATCTTCTCCTTCACGGCAAAAGATGTCTATAACACGGTGTTTGTGTTCTTCTGCGTTTACTGCCTGAACGTCTCCTCTGCCTTGGCCGGAACGCTGCTGTCGATGAGTATTGTGGGGTTGCCTGTGACGCTCATCGCGGGTCTGGCGATCATCAAGTTTGGTCCTTCACGCCTGTATATGTTCGGCTATTCAGTGATGCTTATTTGTCTCGCCGGGCTGTTCCTTATCTACCAGTTCCCGACCGACAACAAAGTCATGCTGTTGTTGATCCTCGCGGCGGTCTATCAGGTCGGGCGTTGTGTACTGGAATTTACCCCCTGGAACGTTTTTCCATTCATTCCTGATATTGACGAAATGATCAGCCATAAACGCCGCGAAGGGCTGTTTGCGGCGGTGATGACATTCTCGCGTAAAACCACGGTCGCGATCGCCACGTTCGTTGTCGGTCTGTTGTTGCAGACCGGCGGGTTTGTCAAAGGCAGCCAGGTGCAGCCTCAGGAAGCGATCAACACCATCGCGCTGTTGCTGTTTGCCGGAACTGCGGTCTTGCTGCTGTTTGCTTTCTGGCAGGCCTGTACCTTCCATTTGAACAAGAAAACCCACGGTATTTTTGTGGCGGAAGTGGAGCGGATGAAAGCGACCGGCGACGCGAAAGCCATCACGCCGGAAGCAAAAGCCATCGTCGAAGATTTGACGGGCTATTCGTGGGCGCAATTAAACGATTTGCCGGCAGAAAGGGCGGCGACGAAAACGCTCAGCGCTGGATAGGCTGATAAGGCTGTCACACAACTTTCAATTCATGTCATACCACTTGCACAGACATTATCGTAAATCAAAGTATAGGGCGTTCATCTGGCTATTCTAGTATGGCAATGAACGCCCTCTACAGTGAGTCCAAAAAATGCAAAATACGCTTTTAACCGCTAAGGCAACCGTGCCCGCCTACGACCGCAACGCGCTGGTGCCACGTATCGTTCACCTGGGTTTTGGTGCTTTTCACCGCGCGCATCAGGCCGTTTATACCGACATTCTCGCCGCAGAGCACAACAGCGACTGGGGCTACACTGAAGTAAACCTGATTGGTGGCGAGCAACAAATCGCTGACCTCAAACGGCAGGATAACCTGTATACCGTGGCAGAAATGTCTGCAGACGCGTGGACCGCGCGCGTCGTTGGCGTAGTCAAAGATGCGCTGCACGCGCAGGTCGATGGCCTCGAAACCGTACTGGCAAAAATGTGTGAGCCGCAGGTCGCGATTGTCTCGCTGACCATCACCGAAAAAGGTTATTGCCACTCACCGGCAACCGGTGAATTGAATCTCGATCACCCGATGATCGCCGCCGATCTTAAAAAACCGCACCAGCCAACGTCTGCAGCGGGCGTTGTGGTCGAAGCGCTGGCACGACGTAAAGCCGCAGGTCTGGCACCGTTCAGCGTGATGTCATGCGACAACATGCCGGAAAACGGTCATGTGCTGGGCAAAGTCGTTCGAGCCTATGCTCGTGCGTTGAACAGCGAGCTGGCAGAGTGGATCGAACACAACGTGACGTTTCCGTCGACCATGGTTGACCGCATCGTGCCTGCCGTCACCGCCGAAACGCTGGATAAAATTGAAGCCATCACCGGCGTGCGCGACCCGGCGGGTGTGGCCTGTGAGCCATTCCGTCAGTGGGTTATCGAAGACAACTTTGTCGCGGGCCGCCCGCAGTGGGAAAAGGCCGGGGCTGAGCTGGTGTCTGACGTTATCCCGTTTGAAGAAATGAAGCTGCGTATGCTCAACGGCAGCCATTCGTTCCTCGCGTATCTCGGTTATCTGGCGGGTTATCAGCACATCAACGAGTGCATGGAAGACGCGAATTACCGCCGCGCCGCACACGCGTTAATGCTGAAAGAGCAGGCGCCAACGCTGAAAGTGAAAGGTGTCGATCTGGCGCGTTATGCCGATCTGCTGATCGACCGTTACAGCAACCCGGCGCTGCGTCACCGTACCTGGCAGATTGCGATGGACGGCAGTCAGAAATTGCCACAGCGTATGCTCGATTCTGTGCGCTGGCATCTGGCAAAAAACAGCGATTTCGCACTGCTGGCGCTGGGTGTGGCGGGCTGGATGCGTTATGTCGATGGCACCGATGAACAGGGCGAAGCGATTGACGTGTGCGATCCGCTACTGACTACGATTCAACGCATGGTGAAAACCAGCGAGCAGGGCGAAGCGCGCGTGAAAGCATTGCTGAGCATCGAAGCCATTTTTGGTAAGGAACTGCCGCTGGAAGCAAAATTCGTGGCGCAGGTAACAAATGCGTATCTGTCGCTGCTGGAGAAAGGGGCTAAAGCCACCGTGGCAGCCTTTGCGGCGACGCTATAAACCGTTTTACTGCCGCTCCATTCGGGGCGGCGTCTTCATCACGTCCGTATTATTCTTCGCTAAACCAGTCGCGATTTTCCTGACGAATCAACAACACGGACTCGCTGATCTCTTGCAGATGCTCGGTCATCGCTTTATCAACGCCTTCCACATCGCGTTTTTCCAGCGCGCTGAAAATATCCTGATGCTGACGTAACAGCATGTCCGGTGACGTCACGTGATCGAGACTCATATAGCGCACACGGTCGATGGCGGCTTTAATGTTTTCGATGGTTTCCCACGCCAGTTGGCATTCGGCAATTTGCGAAAGCAACTGGTGAAATTCATCATCGAGAAGAAAGAAATCATTGAGCTGTTGGCGGTCAATCGCAATGCGCTGCTGGTGCAGATTTTGCTCCAGTTGATAGAGCTGAGCATCAGTGATTTTCGTTGCAGCTCGGCGCACCACCGCGCATTCGATCGCCTGACGCACGAAACACCCGTTTCGTACCTGCGAAAGGGAAATCTTATTCACGTAGCTGCCGCGCTGCGGGCGAATCTGAATCAGCCCATTTTCGGCGAGCTTAATGAACGCTTCCCGCACCGGCTGGCGTGAGACATCAAAACGCACCGACACTTCTTTTTCGGACAGTGGCGTCCCTGGCGCTATCAGGCAGTGCACAATATCCCGGCGCAGAATGCGATAGATTTGCTGGTTGACGGGCTGGGTCGGATTGAGTTGCGATTCTGCGGCCATGGCTCTTTCTTCATTGCGGGGTAAGTGCGTTATTTTACGCTGATTTTGCTGCCACGCCCAGCCCGGCCCGCAGGCCGGACGGGTGAACGGCGGTTAGCTCTGGCGATGAACGCTCAGCCCGGCGTAAGTCTGACTGACCGGCATCATTTCAAGGGTGTTGATGTTGACGTGTTTTGGCAGCGTCGCCACCCACCACACGGCTTCGGTGACATCTTCTGCTGACAGCGCGCTGGTGTTTTCGTAGGTTTTCTCCGCTTTCGCGTCGTCGCCTTTAAAGCGCACGTTAGAAAACTCCGTGCCGCCCACGAGGCCCGGTTCAACATCGGTCACGCGTATCGCGGTGCCGTGCAAATCGGTGCGCAGGTTCAGACTGAACTGACGGACAAAGGCTTTGGTCGCGCCGTAAACGTTACCACCCGCGTAAGGCCAACTGCCCGCAGTCGAACCGATATTGATGATGTGGCCGCTGTTGCGCTCAACCATACCCGGCAACACAGCACGGGTCATGTAAATCAAACCCTTGTTGTTGGTGTCGATCATCGTTTCCCAGTCGTCAACGTTGGCTTTCTGTGCCGGTTCCATACCCAGCGCCAGGCCTGCGTTGTTGACCAGAATATCGATATTGCGCCACTCGGCGGGGAGATTAGCGATCATCTCTTCAATCGCCGCGCGGTTACGCACGTCAAGCTGCGCGGTCAGAATGTTGTCGCCTAACTCTTCTTTCAGTTCCTGCAAACGCTCATGACGGCGTCCGGTGGCGATAACTTTGTGGCCGTTCGCGATGAAACGGCGGGTGATGCTTTCGCCAAATCCGGCGGTGGCTCCGGTAACAAGTACAATCATTCTTCCTGTTCCTCAATGCTTTAACTGTCTTCATACCATAGCATGAGCGGTCGGCCTTCGGGAGTGGAACTTTGCGGCCAGGTGTTGCCGCTGATGCGCTAAAAGTGAGGTCGCCTGTGCCGCAACGCCGTAATGCTATCGGGCAAAATCATTGCGATTTATCAATGGGTTGCCTACTCTAAGGAATGTTCCATTTTCAGGAGTGCGTGATGAATCGCGATAATCCGTTTTTAACCGTTAGCCTGTTGCCGTATCAGGCTCCGCGTTTTGATGTTATTCAGGACGCGCATTACCGTCCGGCGTTTGATGAAGGCCTGCGCCGCAAACGCGAAGACATTACCGCCATCGCCGAAAATCCGCAGCCCGCGACATTCGATAACACCTTTGTGGCGCTGGAAAAAAGCGGTGAACTGCTGGAACGCGTGACGTCGGTCTTTTTTGCCATGACCAATGCGCACACCAACGACACGCTCCAACAGCTTGATGAGCAGTTTTCCGCAGAGCTTGCGGGACTTGCCAATGACATTTATCTCAATGATGCACTGTTCGAACGTGTCGCGCAGATTTGGCAGCAACGGGAAACGTTGAGTCTCGATTCGGAATCGTTGCGTCTGGTCGAGGTTGTTTATCAGCGCTTTATTCTGGCCGGGGCTAAATTGGGCGTGGCGCAAAAAACCGAGCTGCGAAAACTGAATACCGAAGCGGCGACGCTCAGCACGCAGTTTCATCAACGTTTGATGGCGGGGGTGAAATCCGGCGCAATGGTGCTGGATTATCGTCATCAGCTGGATGGTCTCAGCGAAGAAGACATGACTGCTGCCGCGAGCGCGGCGCAGGAAAAGGGGCTTAACGATCGTTGGCTTATCCCATTATTGAATTTCACGCAGCATCCCGCACTGGCCCAGCTTCGCGATCGGCAGACGCGCGAGAACCTGTTTAACGCGGGCTGGTTGCGGAATGAGAAAGGCGATCAAAACGACACGCGCGAGCTGATTCTGAGACTGGTCAGTGTTCGTACTACACAGGCGAAACTACTCGGCTATCGGGATTATGCGAGCTGGAGCATGGCCGATCAAATGGCCAAAACGCCCGAGGCCGCTTTCACGTTTATGCGTAAAATTGCGCCAGCGGCCCGAGCGCGTGCCGAACGTGAGTTGGCGGATATTCAGCACGTGATCGACGATCAGCAGGGCGGTTTTCGGGCGCAGGCATGGGACTGGGCTTATTACGCTGAACAGGTGCGACTGGCTCGCTATTCCCTGGATGAATCAACCATTAAGCCCTATCTCGAACTGAACCATGTCCTCACAGAGGGCGTATTCTGGACCGCGTCGCAGCTGTTTGGCATTCGTTTCGTCGAACGTTTTGACATTCCGGTTTATCATCCGGATGTGCGCGTATGGGAAATATTTGACGCTAATGGCGAAGGTTTGGCGCTGTTCTACGGTGATTTCTTCGCCCGCGATTCAAAAGGCGGCGGCGCGTGGATGGATAACTTTGTCCCGCAGTCGACGCTGCTTGAGCAGCGGCCAGTGATTTACAACGTGTGTAACTATCAGAAACCGGCGTCAGGCAATCCGGCGCTGTTGAGCTGGGATGATGTCGTCACGCTGTTCCACGAATTCGGCCATACGCTGCACGGTCTGTTTGCCACGCAGCGCTATCCAGGGCTTTCGGGCACTCGCACGCCGCGTGATTTTGTCGAGTTCCCGTCGCAGATCAACGAACACTGGGCGCGCCATCCGCAGGTCTTCAGCCGTTTCGCCCGTCATTACCAAAACGGTGAGCCGATGCCGGACGTTTTACGCGACAGCATGATGCGCGCCGTGACCTTCAACAAAGGCTATGACATGACCGAACTGATCAGTTCGGCGCTGTTGGATATGAACTGGCACACATTGACCACGGAAACATTGCCCAATGACGTAGATGTTTTCGAAAGCGAAGCCATAGGTACCGAAAACCTGGATCTTACCGCCGTACCTCCGCGTTATCGCAGCAGCTATTTTGCGCACATATTTGGTGGCGGCTATGCGGCAGGATATTACGCGTATATCTGGACCCAAATGCTGGCAGATGACGGCTATCAGTGGTTTGCAGAGCGGGGTGGATTGACCCGTGAAAATGGTCAGCGTTTCCGCGACGCGATTTTATCACGCGGTAACAGCAGCGATTTGGAAGCATTATACCGTGACTGGCGCGGGCACGATCCGTTACCGGAACCGATGCTGAAAAATCGCGGATTAAGCGAGTAACTCCCAATAGATAACATTAAATATGTAAAAAGACCTCTCGGGGTCTTTTTTTATGCATGATAAGCCTGCTAATTTTTATTTCATTTGAAAGTAATGGCTGGTGATTTGTTACCAATGACAAATAACGCATTCTTTATTGATACACTTTTAAAAAATAAGCACGTTATCTTCGATACAGTTTTTCTACACAAAGGCAACATAACGCAAATTGAAAGAGTTTGCCCTTTGTAAATCAATGAGATAAAAAATCATTATCCACTACATTGGCGATCTATTTATTTCGTCGTGAAATGAATATGATGCGCGTGGGCATTTCAATGCTCGCTAAAAACGCCAGATAAAAAGGATTGATAAAGATAACTGGATTGAAAAAGGCGTTATTCTAATAATTATCAGGATTGAATGATGAACAAAAAAGTAATGATGTTAGCAACGGTTGTTTTGGCGGGAAGTTTGTTTTCTGTGTCCGCATCCGCTATCAGTAAGGCCTATCGTGTCCAACTGGAAAAATCGGGCTGTACACAGGTTAGTGAAGCTAACGGAACGTGTAACCCAAAGCACAGTCGGCAACAGAACCCGCATTCCCAGGCTGAGTTGAAAAGCGATGCTGATTCACAAGCCTCGCGGGATCTGGCGTGTGAAATTGATGTCAACATCGCCGGAGACTATCAGGACCAGGCAGTAGAGTATATGCCTTCAAATGGCTGAAACTCGATGGATAATGAATAAAATCTCTGGGAAAAATCTGGAAATATAATAGAATGTGATATTTCATTCGCCGGAAAAGTAAGGAGTGTTATTGTTCCTTAATATATCCCATACACTGGCGTAGTGTACTCTCTTACAAGGAAATTATAATAATGAAAAAGGTAATGTTGATTGTTGCTGTTATCACTGTGGTCGGCTGTGTCGCAAAAACGGTTCCCCAAAAACATGCCTGGTATTTTAGCCAGCATACATCAGGGACCCTGAACGGAAATTTCCAAACTCAACGCAGTGAAGTGTACCGGATGAATTTGCCTGAGTTTGAAAAAGCTTACCAACAAGGTGTTGCTGATCGTGATAAAGGTAAAAATAGCGAATACGCCAATGCGTATGCGTCGTCAATACGCAAAGAAGCGAATACGCAGCACAAGGTTCAGAACACATTCCAAAATAATCCAAGCGATCAATGGCAAGATATTGCAGAACTAAAAGATGCAACGCTGTGGTATGGCGAGCTGGCAGCGGCATATCTTGACGGATACAACGGCATTAAGTAACACGGCATTATGCGCATTTTTGGTCTACGAAGACCGCCTCGTTTAGTCTTCATTGAAGTTAACGATGATAGCCTGATTCCATGATGCAAATACGGCAAGGAATAGCCTGGTTTGTTGACTAACTAAAACACAAATCTATCCATGCAAGCATTTACCGCCACACCGTTGGCGGTTTTTTTTGTTTTCTGCATCGGGGCTAACAAAAAGCCCCTTGTGCTAAAAGCGACAAGGGGCCGTTAAGGATAGGGATTATCAGTGTTCATCAGTCATCCCATTTATGGCTGAAATACGCAGCAAGGAAACCGGTGAAAACAATCGTTCCTAATACTGCCATAAAGACATGCATATTCTCCAGCATGATTAGCCTCCGTTAAAATTAAAAGCCTACGATAAATTCCTCACTTACCTTAATGAGCCGCAATAAAAGTACAATACAGGAGTGAATCTAAACAAATCATTAATTACGTGAACTATTTCATTCGATGCGTAAATTTTTTACGAAACGCCAGTGGGCTAACAGAAAACTGCTGCTGAAAATGATGGCGCAGGGCGCTGGCGGTGCCAAAACCATTCGCTTCGGCAATGTGTTCGATACTCAAACGGCTTTCGGTTAATGCCTGCTGAACGCGTTGCAGCCGTTCATTCAAGAGCCAACGAGCGGGTGTCATGCCCGTTGTCTCCTGGAAACGGCGCAGCAGCGTGCGAGGGCTCATCCCGACACGCAGGGCGAGCGACGCCAGAGTGTGCGGCTCGGCAAGATGACCGTGCAGCCAGTCAAACAGTTGCCCGATCCGTTCACTTTCCCGGCTGCGCGTAACAGGGCGCTCCAGATGCTGGCTTTGGCTGCCATCCCGATGCGGCTGCACAACCAGACGACGCGCGACGTTATTCGCCACGTCGAGTCCATAATCACTGCGCACCACATGCAGACATAAATCAATCCCTGCCGCGCTGCCTGCGGAGGTCATCAACCGATCGTCACCGATATACAGCACATCATCCACCACCTGAATAGCGGGAAAACGCTGTTGAAGCTCAGCCGTGTAGCGCCAGTGAGTGGTGGCTTGACGTCCGTCCAGCAAACCGCTGGCGGCAAGGACAAAGACGCCGGAGCAGATGGAGATGATGCGACAACCGCGACGATGGGCCTGGCGTAAGGCTTCGCAAAGGGCTGCCGGAACGTCGGTTTGCACGCCTCGCCAGCCTGGCACAACAATCGTGTCTGCTTGGTCGATCAGCGCGTAACCACCATCAGCCACCACGCGGATCCCACCTGTCGCGCGCAGCTCACCGTCATCCACTGAAGCCACCGCGAAGCGATACCAGTTGTCGCCCAGTTCCGGGCGCGGCAAGCCAAAAATTTCCACGGCGACGCCAAACTCAAACGTACACAACCCGTCATAAGCGAGTGCGACGACAAAAGGGCGGGAAGCGAGCGGTTGATTACGGGCGATGTCGGTCATGATGGCGTGTGCGATGGGGAAAATGGGGTTTAGAGGTAACACGGCAGCGGCCAATGCGACAAGAGAGAGAACGAAGATAAATTCGGTGCCTGGTCATTTAGTTGTCTATCGGGAAAAGGCTGCTAAAGAAAAAAATCAGTTCATGCAAGCGATGCACGGCATCGATACGGAAATCGGTCACCGTAAAAAGCGCAATGGCGCTGAGATAAAGTCCAGGCAGTAGCATTTTAGTCATCTCAACGATGCCTCTTTGTTGATGTCCAGAGGCATCGTAATGAGGAAGACTTAGGCATGACTGAGCAGAACAATTCGGGCGAGCAGCCCCGAGGAAAAGTGTTGGGCAGGGTGCAGCGTTATCTTGCCGCCTAAGCGTTCGACGCTCACTTTTACAATCGACAATCCCAGGCCTGAACCAGGTTCGGTCATGCCTTCGGGACGATAGAACGCCGCGAAAACCCGCTCGCGCTCACTGCCATCAATGCCTGGGCCGTTATCTTCAATCTCAATAATGGCCTCATGTTCGGTAAACCGCACCGTCATGTCTATCTGACTGCTTTCAGGAATATAGCGAATGGCGTTTTCTGTCAGGTTTTTCAAGGCGATATACAGCGTGTTTTTGTCGGTCAGCAGCCGTCGTTCAGGCTCATCTGACGCCACCAGACCAATATCGATGCATTTTGCTTCCGCCAATGGATAAACAGCCTCAATGACCTCCCTGAACAGCGAACTGACAAGCAGAGGTTCTGATGGCTTTTCTTGTGGCGCCAGCTGTGCACGCGCGAGGGTAAGGAGTTGTTCCAGCAGATTTTTGTTTCTGCTTAATCCTTGTCGCAATAGGGCTAAACGGTGATGCGCATCGGGCGGCATATCGGCTTCAGACAAGCGTTCTGCCTGCAAAGAGAGTGCCGTAAACGGCGTACGCAACTCGTGTGCGGCATCGGCGATAAACCGTTGCTGCGCCTGCATCGCCCCATCAACTTTATGCAGTAGTTTGTTGATGCCGCCAACAAATGGGCGAATTTCATCCGGAATATGCGCCTCTGCAAAAGGCGTGAGGTCATGCTCATCGCGTTGATGAACTTCATCGGCCAGGCGAAGCACCGGGCGAAATGATTTGCGAATAAAATCGGTCGCCACCAGCAGTAACACAGGCAACAGAAACAAGAGCGGGATCAGCGTGCGCAGGGCGCTTTCGAACGCGATTTCTTCGCGGGCCTCGGTCAACTGACCTATGACCACTTGTGTTTGCGGGGTCAGTGAATGCACCAACACGCGATAACGGCGACCGTTAGCTATGGCATCCTGAAAGCCGTCTGCAACAGGGCGCGGCAGGTTAAACGACAGGTCTGACTCGGCGAGCGTCGCGCCGGTCGAAGCGATAAACTCCATCGAAATGCGTGCATCGGCGTCACCTTCCATCCGCTGCACGGTCTTATTCAGGACCCCGTTCTGGCTCGGCGTATATTTCATCACATGGGCGATTTGGCTGAGCGTATCGTCCTGCAACTCATGGGCTTCATCGAGCGCCAGATAAAAGGTCAGGCCGCCGGAGAATATCGCCGTGACAATAATTGCGATACTGAGTGTGATCGACAGTCGCAGCTGAATGGAATTCTTCATGCGCTTTTGGACACCAGCCATCCCACCCCCCGAACATTTTTAATCGTGTCACGGCCCAATTTTTTACGTAACGCATGGATGAAAAACTCAATAGCGTTGCTTTCGATTTCCTCACCCCAACCATAAATTCGGTCTTCCAGTTCGCTGCGGGACAGGATGCGACCGGGTCGAGCCATCAACGCCTCGAGCAGCGCGAATTCACGGCTGGAGAGCAGAAATGTTTCCTGAGAAGTGAGCAGGCAGGCTTCGTGGCTGACCGGATCGAGACTGATAATGCCGTTAGCGAGCAGGGGCCTGGCGCTGCCGTTTTGGCGACGGACGACCGCGCGGATACGGGCGAGCAGTTCGCTTAATTCGAACGGTTTGATGATGTAATCGTCAGCGCCGCTGTCGAGTCCTTGCAGTCTGTCTTTCAAGGCATCCCGGGCGGTGACGATTAATACAGGCAACGTGGGGGCATCCAGTCGCAATGCCGCCAGAACGCTGAAACCGTCTTTGCCGGGTAATCCTAAATCGAGCAGCGCAATGTCATAGTGTTGCGCGCGAAAACTGGTCAGCGCGTCATCGCCGTTACGCACCCAGTCCACCGCATAAGCTGCGTCGCGTAAGGCGTCGACGACGGCTTCGCCAATCATTGGGTCATCTTCTACAACCAAGATTCTCATGCGTCTGATAATCCATAATCATTTCGTCAGTGAAAGGATAAACCCGGCGCAAAAACCGGGCAATCGGATGGCTTTAGTCGCTCTTGCTCAATGAATCCATTTTTCCCCGGAAGGTCAGATAACCAATCAGGCTAATGATAGTCAGCAGGAATAGCACGCTGGTACCGGAAGTACCGAGACCAACACCCCCATTTTCTACCGGCTGTGCGAGCAAATCGCCACAGGATGCGCCGAACGGGCGAGTCAGAATATAGGCCACCCAGAAACAGGCCACGCTATCGGCGTTAAACAAATAAAAGGCCACGGTCGTCAGGGCTATCAGCGCAGCGAACAGCATGGCGGCATTGAAGTAACCGAGCTGTAAGCCCTCGGCAACCCAGTCACCGGCGGCCGTGCCGAGTGAGAAGGTAAACAAAATAGCCGTCCAGTAAAACAGTTCCCGTTTGAGGCTGGTAATACTGTGGATCGACAGCGTTTTTTCTTCGCGATACCACAGCACAAATGTCAGGATCAGCAGCGAACCGAACAGCCCGGTGGAAAAGGCCAGTGGCACATTCAGATGATCGGTCAAATTATCGGTTACCAGCGTGCCAAACACGCTTATCAGTAATACGGTCGCCCAGTACACCACCGGAATATAGCGCCGGGACTGCAGCTGAATGAACAGCGCGACCACAAACAACAGGCCGGTAAAAATAGAGGTATGGGTCAACCCCCAGTCGAGATTCACATTGAGAAAATCAGCCGCCGTTTCGCCGACGGTGGTCGACATCATTTTGATAAGCCAGAACAACAGTGTAATTTCGGGCACTTTGTTCAACGCGGATGCGTGACGCTGAGGCTGTGAAGGATGCATGTTAACGGCCTTATTTCTGGAGTAAGGCTTTTACGGTAGCGCGTCAGACTTAGCGGTGACTTAGTGGGACGTGAGTTGTCATGATCCTGGCGATTTCTGTCATAACCCCGGACGGCGCGGGGGATGAATTTTTGGTGAGATAAGCCCTGACACAACACCTAAATCACCCGAAAAGGAAAATATCATGAGCGTTGTTTCTGACATTCCCGCCGCTGCATCGCAAGATGCCGTTGCCCATTTTCAGCGCCGTCTGAGCGTCGAGACCGATTGTGACGATGTGCATTCGGCAATCAAAAGCGGTGAAACAGACTTTGTGCTTCTTCATGTGGTTGGCTCGCCTGAGGCTTTTGATCGCCGTCATCTGCCGGGTGCGTTGCATTTACCACATCGCTTCATGACTGCCGAACGCATGAGCGAATGGCCGCCGGAAACGTTGTTTGTCGTTTATTGTGCAGGCCCGCACTGTAACGGTGCTGACCGGGCCGCGCTCAAGCTGGCGCTGCTCGGCAGGCCGGTCAAGCTGATGATTGGCGGCTTAACAGGTTGGGAAGATGAAGGGCTGGCTTTTGCGTCATCATGAATATTTTTCACGGGTGATGAATTAATCTCGTTTGCCTGCATCTCTCCCGCATGGCACTTTGGCTACATATAGCCATCCAGAAGTCTAAATTTGATTTCGCAATTATCACGTCAGGCAATCAGTTGCCTGGCGGCAAGGAGAGTCCATGTCCCAGCATTCCGCCCCTTATCGCGCCGATATCGTCGGCAGTTTTTTACGTCCGGACAGCATTAAACACGCGCGTCAGCAGTTCGCCGCCGGGGATATTGATGCAAAGACGCTGCGCGCCATCGAGGATGAGGCGATCCTGAACGTGGTTCAGCATCAGTGCGATTGCGGTTTGCAGGTGGTGACCGACGGCGAATTTCGTCGGGCGTGGTGGCATTTTGACTTCTTTGATGGTTTGCAGGGCGTTGAGCGCTACGATTCCGATCAGGGCATTCAGTTTAACGGTGTGCAAACCAAAGCTCACGGCGTGCGCGTCACCGGGAAACTCGGTTTTGGCGACCACCCGATGCTGGACGATTTTCGCTATCTGAAAAGTATCAGCGGCGACGCGCAGCCGAAAATGACCATTCCAAGCCCGAGCGTGCTGCATTTCCGTGGCGGGCGCAAAGATATTGATGCCACCGTTTACCCGGATCTGGCCGACTATTTTGATGATTTAGCCACCACCTGGCGGGATGCGATCCGTGCGTTTTATGACGCAGGCTGTCGCTATTTACAACTCGACGACACCGTCTGGGCCTATTTGTGTTCTGACGAACAGCGTCAGCAGGTGCGTGAACGTGGCGACAATCCGGATGAACTGGCGAAAACCTACGCTCGCGTGCTGAACAACGCGCTGGAAGGCAAGCCTGACGATCTCACCATCGGGCTGCATGTCTGTCGCGGTAATTTTCGTTCGACGTGGATTTCTTCCGGCGGTTATGAGCCGGTGGCGGAAGTGCTGTTCGGCAGCGTCAACGTGGATGCCTTCTTCCTTGAATACGACAACGATCGCTCGGGTGATTTCCAACCATTGCGTTTTGTACGTCCGGGTCACCAGCAGGTGGTATTAGGGCTTATCACCACCAAAGAGGGCGAGCTGGAAAATCCGCAAGGCGTGAAGGCGCGTCTGGCTGAAGCGGCGCAGTTTGTGGCTAAAGAGCAGATTTGCCTTAGCCCGCAGTGCGGTTTTGCCTCGACCGAAGAGGGCAACAGTCTGACGGAATCTCAGCAGTGGCAGAAAGTCCGCCTGGTGACGGAGGTCGCCGCGCAGGTCTGGTAATGTTGTAAAAACAGGGCAGCGTTGCACTCTTTTAAAGCAACGCTGCCCTGAATTCACAGTTTCACTCTGCAACAAAAGTGTTATCCCGCCCGTACAGCCATCTGTTTTCACTCTCTTTTTCCACTCTGGCATCATTCTTGCCTTACTCCTGATGACTACACCGATGTTCTTAATCCTTGTTGCTGTCTTTTTCAGGAGTGAATCATGCGCCGTCGAACTTTGCTCAAAGCTTTTGCTCTCTCTGCCTCTACGATTGCCCTCGGTTTCAGCGTTAGCGTGTATGCCGCTGACACCATCAAAGTCGGGATTATGCATTCGCTGTCCGGAACGATGGCGATATCTGAAACGCCGCTGAAAGACGTGGCGCTGATGACCATCGACGAGATCAACGCCAAGGGCGGCGTGCTCGGTAAAAAACTGGAGCCGGTGGTGGTCGATCCGGCGTCGAACTGGCCGCTGTTTGCCGAAAAGGCGCGGCAGCTGCTGACGCAGGACAACGTCGCGGTGGTGTTTGGCTGTTGGACGTCGGTATCGCGTAAATCGGTGCTACCGGTGTTTGAGGAACTGAACGGTCTGCTGTTCTATCCGGTGCAATACGAAGGCGAAGAGATGTCGCCGAACGTGTTCTATACCGGTGCAGCACCGAACCAGCAGGCTATTCCTGCGGTGCAATACCTGATGAGTGAAGATGGCGGCAGCGCGAAACGCTTCTTCCTGCTCGGCACCGATTACGTGTATCCGCGCACCACCAACAAAATTCTGCGTGCTTATCTGCATTCCAAAGGCGTGCAGGACAAAGACATTGAAGAGGTCTACACGCCGTTTGGCTACAGCGATTACCAGACTATCGTTGCCAACATTAAGAAATTCTCCGCAGGCGGTAAAACCGCGGTGGTCTCAACCATCAACGGCGATTCCAACGTCCCATTCTACAAAGAGCTGGCTAATCAGGGCGTGAAAGCCACCGATGTGCCGGTAGTGGCGTTCTCCGTCGGAGAAGAGGAACTGCGCGGGATTGATACCAAACCGCTGGTCGGTAACCTCGCGGCGTGGAACTACTTCGAGTCGATTGATAACCCAACCAACCAGAGTTTTGTCGCCGATTACCGCGCCTATGCCAAAGCCCACAAACTGCCAAATGCCGATACCGTCGTGACCAACGATCCGATGGAAGCCACTTATGTGGGCATCCATATGTGGGCGCAGGCGGTGGAAAAAGCAGGCACCACGGATGTCGACAAAGTGCGTGCGGCGATGGCGGGTCAGTCCTTCAAAGCACCGTCTGGCTTTACGTTAACCATGGATGCCACCAACCACCATCTGCATAAACCAGTGATGATCGGCGAAATCGAAAGCAATGGTCAGTTCAACGTGGTGTGGCAGACCGACAAACCGGTGCGCGCGCAGCCGTGGAGTCCGTATATCGCGGGCAATGACAAAAAGCCCGATCAGCCAATGAAAACGGCCAGTAACTGATTCCTCACCAACGGAAAATCCAGGGAGACGCGATGATCAACGTTCTACGCCTGACAGGTCTGTTCCTGCTGATAACCCTGCTGCCATGGATGGCACAGGCGTCGGACGCGGATGATTTCGTGGCGGCGACGCGCAGCCAGCAGTCGGCTCTGCTGGAGAAGTGGGCCGCCGATCCTCAGCCACAGCGTTTGCCTTTATTGCAGGCGCTGACAGCAGAAACGCTGCGCAGCGACAACGCGCATCATGCGTTTAATGTCGTTAACGGGCAGCCGCAAGCGTTGGGCGCAGTGACACAACCGGACGGCGACCTTAAACCCGTTCGATTGACCAACCGCCTGCGCAATCTGGTGGCGGGCGCGTTGGCGACGCATCAATTGGTCAGTGACAGTGTCACGCAAAGACTGGCGGCGGCAAAAACATTACAGCGCGATGCGGCGGCCGATGTGGTGCCGATGCTGGAAAAACGCCTCAACGTTGAAACCGACGACGGCGTGAAACAACAGTTGGAAATCGCGCTGGCGAATTTGCAACTGACCAGCCCGAATGCGGCGGTGCGCAAGCAGGCAATGACGCGGCTTGGACATTCGTCTGACCCGGAAACCCCGTCGCGCTTAATGCCCTTCACCGATGCACAGCATGAGCCGGATGCAGGCGTGCGCGCGGCGGCAGCGGAAAGCCTGAAACACATTCAGCATCGCCTGTTCTGGGGCGACATTCTCGGCCAGGCATTTATGGGTATTTCACTCGGCTCGGTGCTGCTGCTGGCGGCGTTAGGGCTGGCGATCACCTACGGTCTGCTCGGCGTGATTAACATGGCGCACGGGGAAATGTTGATGCTCGGCGCGTACAGCACCTGGCTGGTGCAACAGGCGATGAGCCAGTTTGCCCTGCAGTGGCTGGCGTTTTATCCGCTGCTGGCGCTGCCGGTGGCATTCTGTGTGACCGGCGGGATTGGCATGCTACTTGAACGCATGATCATTCGCCATCTGTACGGTCGTCCACTGGAAACGCTGCTGGCGACGTGGGGTATCAGCCTGATGCTTATCCAATTGGTACGGATGCTGTTTGGCGCGCAGAACGTGGAAGTGGCGAACCCTGGCTGGCTGTCGGGGGGCATTCAGGTGCTGCCGAATCTCATTTTGCCGTGGAATCGCATTGTGGTGATTGGCTTTGTGCTGTTGGTGCTGTTCTTCACCTGGTTTTTGCTCAACAAAACGCGGCTTGGGCTGCGCGTGCGCGCCGTAACGCAAAACCGCGCGATGGCGGCCTGCTGCGGCGTGCCGACCGGACGCGTGGATATGCTGGCGTTTGGCTTAGGTTCTGGCATCGCCGGGCTGGGCGGCGTGGCGCTGTCGCAGTTGGGCAACGTCGGGCCGGAACTCGGTCAGGGCTACATTATCGACTCTTTCCTGGTGGTGGTGCTCGGCGGTGTTGGCCAACTGGCCGGTAGCGTGGCGGCGGCGTTTGGTCTGGGGATTTTCAACAAAATCCTCGAACCTCAAATGGGTGCGGTACTGGGCAAAATTTTGATTCTGGTGCTGATCATTCTGTTTATTCAGAAGCGTCCGCAGGGGCTGTTTGCGCTAAAAGGGAGGGTCATTGACTGATGAGCCAGCCATTAACGCTTACGCTTGCCCGCCGGGCACCGCGACCGCTGCGCTGGATTGGCGGAGTGCTGGTGCTGGCGCTGTTGATTATTCCGTTTCTGGCGCTGTTGCCTGCAACACATCCGCTGGCGGTTTCTACCTGGACGCTGACGCTGGTCGGCAAAATTCTGTGTTATGCGGTGGTCGCCGTAGCGCTCGATCTCGTATGGGGCTACGCCGGAATGCTGTCGCTCGGGCACGGTTTATTCTTTGCGCTCGGCGGCTATGCGATGGGCATGTACCTGATGCGACAGGCCGCGGGCGACGGTTTACCGGCATTTATGTCATTTTTATCGTGGAATGAATTGCCGTGGTTTTGGTGGGGAACGCAGCATTTTGCCTGGGCCATGCTGTTGGTCATGTTGGTGCCGGGCCTGTTGGCGCTGCTTTTCGGCTGGTTTGCTTTCCGCTCGAAAATCAAAGGCGTCTATTTCTCGATAATGACTCAGGCGCTGACCTATGCCGGCATGTTGCTGTTTTTCCGCAATGAAACGGGATTTGGTGGCAATAACGGTTTCACCGGATTTACCACACTTCTCGGCTTCCCCGTCACCGCGACGAGCACGCGAGCGGCGCTGTTTCTGGCGACGGTGCTGCTGTTGCTGGCGACGCTGGCGATCGGTTATGCGCTGGCGCGCAGTAAATTCGGTCGCATTCTGACGGCGGTGCGTGATGCAGAAAATCGGCTAATGTTCTGTGGCTACGATCCACGCGGGTTCAAACTGCTGGTGTGGACGCTTTCCGCCGTGCTGTGCGGGCTGGCAGGCGCGCTGTATGTGCCGCAGGTCGGGATCATCAACCCCGGTGAAATGTCGCCAACGAACTCAATTGAAGCCGCTATCTGGGTCGCACTCGGTGGGCGTGGCACGCTGGTCGGGCCGATTTTAGGCGCGGCGCTGGTCAATGGTGCCAAAAGCGTCTTCACCGTCGCCATGCCGGAGTACTGGCAATTGTTCCTCGGCCTGATTTTCATCGTTGTGACGCTGTTCCTGCCGCGTGGCGTGATTGGCCTGTTGCGTAAAGGAGACAAATAATGCAACCCGATGAAGGGCTTTTTACCCGGCAGTTGCCGGGCGATCGCTATCGCGAGCAAACCGACCCGGTTTTGCAATTAGAAAACATCAACGTCAATTTCGACGGATTTCAGGCGTTAACGGATCTGTCGCTGAATATTGGCGTGGGCGAACTGCGCTGCGTGATTGGCCCGAACGGCGCGGGAAAAACCACGCTGATGGATGTGATCACCGGCAAAACGCGGCCACAGAGCGGCAGGGCGATTTACGATCAGTCGGTCGATCTTACCGCGCTGGATCCGATTGCCATTGCGCGGCAGGGCATCGGGCGTAAATTCCAGAAGCCGACGGTGTTTGAAGCGCTGACGGTGGCAGAGAATCTCGAACTGGCGATGCGGGGTGATAAATCAGTGTGGGCCAGTCTGCGGGCAAAAATTTCCGGCGAGCAGCAGGACAGGATCGATGAAGTGCTGCAATTGCTGCGGCTTGAGGGCGAACGCGCCCGCCGCGCGGGAATGCTATCCCACGGTCAAAAACAGTTTCTCGAAATCGGCATGTTGTTGGTGCAAGAACCCCATTTGCTGTTGCTCGACGAACCGGCGGCGGGCATGACTGACGCCGAAACCGAATACACCGCTGAGCTGTTTCGCACGCTTTCCGGGCGGCATTCTTTAATGGTGGTGGAACACGATATGGGCTTTGTCGAAACCATCGCCGACCGCGTGACGGTACTGCATCAGGGCCAGGTGCTGGCGGAAGGTTCGCTGCGCGAAGTGCAGGCCAACGAGCAGGTGATTGACGTTTATCTCGGGCGCTAAGGAGCAACGATGTTACAGGTTCAGGAACTGCATCAATATTACAGCGGCAGCCACATTCTGCGCGGCGTGAGCTTTAACGCGCAGCCGGGGGAAATTACCTGTCTGTTGGGCCGTAACGGTGCGGGCAAAACCACGCTGCTGAAATGCCTGATGGGACTTATTCCGGCGAAAAGTGGCCGCGTGAGCTGGCAGGAAAATGTCATTACGCACCGTAAACCGCATCAGCGTGTACAGGCGGGCATCGCCTATGTGCCGCAAGGACGTGAGATTTTTCCGCGTTTGACGGTGGAAGAAAATTTGCTGCTCGGCATGTCACGTTTTTCTGCGCATGAGGCGCGCGTAGTCCCGGAGGAAATTTACCAACTGTTTCCGGTGTTGCGGGCGATGAAACAGCGGCGGGGAGGTGACCTTTCCGGCGGGCAGCAGCAGCAGTTGGCGATTGGCCGCGCGCTGGCGAGTCGTCCTCAACTGCTGATTCTGGATGAACCGACAGAAGGCATTCAGCCGTCGGTGATTAAAGAGATTGGCGAAGTCATCCGCCAACTCGCGCGGCGCGGCGATATGGCGATCCTGCTGGTAGAACAATTTTATGATTTCGCAGCAGAGCTGGCGGATCAGTATCTGGTGATGTCGCGTGGAACGATTGTCCAGCAAGGGCGCGGCGAAAGTATGGAAGCGGATGGCGTACGTGGAATGGTGACGATTTAGGATCCTTTTTGCCCGGTGGCGCTAACGCTTACCGAGCCTACGGATTGTTTTACGCGGACCTACATTGGGTGCTTTTGTAGGCCCGGCAAGCGTGCGCCGCCGGGCACGACTGTTACTGCGCCAAAACGGAATAATCCATATTGCGTAAATCATCGAGTAAACCAGGCCCGGTCGGTTGCCAGTTCAGTTGCTGGCGTGTCCATTCACCACTCGCGCGTAAATCCATGCTCGCGAAGGCGGCGAACCAGCCAAAATGGTCTGCGGCCTGCTCGGGTTTCAGTGACGCGGTGGAAACGCCAAGCCCCGCAGCAACAGCATCGGCAATCTGCCGCGATGAAATGCTTTCTTCGGCGACTGCGTGATAGCGCTTACCCGACTCACCATGTTCCAGTACTTTCACATACAGCCTGGCAACGTCGTCAACGTGCGCCGCACACCACGCGTTCTGGCCTTCATTGATATACGCTGCTACGCTTTTTTCTTTCGCCTGCGGAATGTAATAACTGATCAATCCCTGACGTTCGGTGTTATGCACCTGTGGCAAACGCACGACGCGCACGTCAATGCCTGATTCCAGCAGACTATTTCCTTCACGCTCTGACGCGACGCGCGGGTTAGAATGCGCTGGATTGTAATTCTGTTCGCGGGCGGGCTGACCGCTGTCGTCATCGCCCATGGCGGTGCCGGAGGTGATGATGAACGGGCGTTGACTGCCTTTTAGCACCGCTCCAATAGCGGCGATGACGCGACGGTCCTTTTCACAGTTGGCGACAAAACGGCTGAAATCATGGTCGAACGCGGTGTGGATCACCGCATCGCAGTGTTCAATGGCGCAGAGCCAGCTTTGCGGATCTTCCAGCGTGCCGTGCTGGGCCGTTGCACCTGCGTCCGTTAGTTTACATGCGGCTTCCTCAGAGCGAACGAGGCCCGTCACCTGATGGCCGCCAGCCAGAAGATTTGATACCACTCGCGAGCCAATAAACCCCGTCGATCCGGTCACAAAAATACGCATAGTTACCTCCTGAATGAATTTCAGCGACAGCGTATGCCTGCATCCTTTACTATTAAAGTAGTGACATTATCAGGGTATAAACACTAACAGGCTATTTATGACGCTACTTTCCGAAAACCCGCTGGGGGATTTTTTACGCGCTCGTCGTCTGGGGCTGGATCCGGCTTCATTTGGTTTTATTCCAGGCCGTCGCCGCACGCCGGGACTGCGTCGCGAAGAGGTGGCTCAGCTCGCCAGCATCAGTCCGACCTGGTACACCTGGCTTGAACAGGGTCGTGGTGGCGCGCCGTCGCGCGAAGTGTTGGACCGTATCGCCGGTGGATTACGACTGACGTCACCTGAACGCGATCACCTGTTTATTCTGGCTTTTGGTCATCCACCGGAAACGCGTTTCAGCGCTTCTGATAATATTACGCCGCGCCTGCAAAGGGTGCTCGACAGTTTCACCATCCCGGCGATTATCAAAACCGTCACCTGGGATGTGGTGGCGTGGAATCGTCCGGCGACCATCGTGATAAAAGATTATGCCCAACTTCCGCCAGAGCGGCGCAATATTTTGCGTTTGTTGTTCACTGACCCGCAAGCCCGGCACATGCAGGACGACTGGGAAGGCGTGGCGCGGCTTATTGTGAACGCGTTTCGCGCCGATGCCGCGCGTGCGGGGGCGTCAGAAGAGATTGATCGTCTGGTGGCTGAGTTATCGCAGCAGAGTGCCGATTTTGCGAAATACTGGCGTAATAACGATGTCGCCGGGCACGGCGAAGGATTAAAGCACCTGCATCATCCGCAGATGGGCGCGATTGCGCTGGAGTTTTCCACATTCTCGGTAGAAGGACGGCCGGATCTGACGATGATGGTGTTTAACCCGGCGACGGACGAAAGCCAGGTTAACGTTCAGCGCTGGATTGCAGAGAGCACCGCTGGGGCCGATACAACCCGCGCTGAATAAACTATCAGGCCGCGTTCAATTCACCGTCCCAGCTTTTCAGGCTCATGCCGCGCAGGATCATCAGCCACGCCAGCACAACCGTCAGCATCATGACGGCAAACAGCGTCCACGCGGGCATTGAGGAAAGAATAATTCCGGTGATCATGGGGTTAGCCGCTGCACCCAGCCAGCCCAACGCCTGTGCGGAGAAATAGCTGGCCTTCATGCCCGGTGGCGCGATGTTGTCGATCAGCATATATTCGCCAGGCGCATAGATAATTTCGCCAAGGGTAAACACCGCCGCGGCTACACCCCAGTAAATCAGGTTCTCGCCGGAGAAGATAAAACCGCCCAGACCCAGCAGGAAACACACCGTGCCGACCATCATCAGCGGGCGAATATTGCTGGTGGTAATTTTACGGCCAACAAAATATTGCAGACTCACCACCACGATGGCATTCACCGGTAACACGACCGACACCACGTTCTTTGCGAAATCAGCGTCATCGGCCACCGTCAGTACATACTGTGAGATACAGGTGGCAAAGGAACCGCCGACGTATGAGGCCAGGAACCCAGAAAGCGTAAACCAGAACAGCGCTTTATCTTTCAGCAGCACCGACGGCTGCCAGACGGTGGTGACTTTTTCTTCCCCGGATGCGATGCCGCGCTGCACGTAAAACTGAATAAACACCAGCGGGAAGGCGGCGCACACGGCAGCCAGCCAGAACGGCAATTGCAGGCTGTACATCACAAGCCAGGTGCCAATCGGCGGGCCAACGGTCCAGCCGATGTTCAAAAAGCTGTAGTTGAGCGAAAAAATGCGCGCTTTTTCTCCAACGCTTAACACATCAGCAAACCAGGCTTTTAACACCGTCGAAAAGACGGAATATGCACAGTTGATCAGCGAAAAGAAGAACACCACCAAGGTAACGTTATGCATTAGCGGGATCGCCGCAAACCCGACAATAAATGCGAGGATCGACACGATCATGTAGCGTTTTTTATCGAACTTATCCGCCAGAATGCCAAAGCCAAGGCTGAACACCACGCCGACAGTCAGCGCAATGGTCAGCGCATAACCGATGGCCTCAACGCTCATGCCGTACTGGCGCGTAAGGTAAATGGTCATAAATGGCAGCGTGGCACCACGGCCAATCGTTAACAACAACGACGACGCCAGCAACGCTGAGGTTGAACGTTTAACAGAGGAATTCATTTTCTTGCCCGACAATGGAGTTTGTTATTTTTTTGTGAGTATTCACAATTATCATGGGATTCGGGCGTTGTATAGATCCCAATTTATCCGCAAGTGCCTTGTCTCCCTGCCAAAAATAATGATCTGTTCCTTGCTCGTGTTTTTCGTTACCTTGGGTCTGTTTACAAAAATTTAATAATTCAGAGGCGGGTATGACGCGGAAAGATGGGCTGTTGGCGCTGTTAGTGGTGATCGTCTGGGGACTCAATTTTGTGGTGATCAAACTTGGGCTGCACAATATGCCGCCGCTGATGCTCGCCGGTCTGCGCTTTATGCTGGTGGCGTTCCCGGCCATTTTCTTCGTTGCTCGTCCGAAAATTCCACTCGCGCTGCTGCTCGGCTACGGTCTGACCATCAGCTTCGGTCAGTTTGCGTTTCTGTTTTGTGCGATCAAATTCGGCATGCCTGCCGGGTTGGCTTCTCTGGTGCTTCAGGCGCAGGCGTTTTTCACCATTATTCTCGGCGCGCTGGTGTTTGGCGAACGCTTGCAGGGCAAACAACTGGCGGGGATCACGCTTGCCGTCTTCGGTGTGCTGGTACTGATTGAGGCCAGTCTGAACGGACAGCATGTGGCGATGCTCGGCTTCTTCCTTACGCTTGCGGCATCGTTCAGTTGGGCGAGCGGCAATATCTTTAATAAGAAAATCATGCAGCATACGGCGCGTCCGGCGGTGATGTCGTTGGTGGTGTGGAGTGCGCTTATCCCAATCCTGCCGTTTATGCTGGCCTCATATCTGCTGGATGGCCCAGCGGCGATGACGCAGAGTCTGCTGAATATCGATCTGACAACGATCCTGTCGCTGGTGTATCTGGCGTTTGTGGCGACGATTGTCGGCTACGGAATTTGGGGTTCACTGCTTGGGCGCTACGAAACCTGGCGCGTTGCGCCGCTGTCATTGTTAGTACCGGTGGTCGGGATCGCCAGCGCCGCGTTGTTGCTCGGCGAAACGCTTTCAGCATTGCAGTTGATGGGTGCGCTGTTAATTATGTTAGGGCTGTACATTAATGTGTTTGGTCTGAGAATTCGTCGGGCGAAAATAGCGTAGGGGAAAGGCGGGAAAAAAAGCCCCGCATCTGCGGGGCAAAAGAGTTACTGGGCGTTTCCGTTATAGTAAGCCACGCCCAGTTCGTCGGATTTGTCACTGCCAGCGTCCATATGGGTAAAGTCAAACGGCGACCTGTCCTGCGCTGAAGGCATAATCATGGTGTCACGCGATGCATGATTTGCCGGATGGGTGGATTGCTCCGCAAAACTCTGGCCGGAGACCAGCACCAACAGGGTGAGGGCGGCGGAGGCGAACAGTTTCATTTTTTCCTCGATACGTCTTGTGCAGGCGATTAACAATTACAGTGGTTGAGCGGCATCAGATAACGCGATTCACCGGGCATATTCGTAATGCGATATTTATGCGGCGGCACATCGAAATAGTTCTTAAATGTGCGCGTTAACGTCTGCTGGGATTCAAAGCCGTAGCGTTCAGCCAGATACAAGATCGGCTCATTACTTTGCTTCAGCTGCTGCGCGATTTCAGTCAGCTTACGGCTGCGAATATATTGGCCCAGTGAATGTCCTGTTTCTTTCTTGAACATTCTTTGCAGGTGCCATTTGGAGTAACCGGAACGTTCTGACACTTTTTCCAGCGACAGTGGCGATTCCAGATTGCTCTCGATCCAGTCCAAAATGCTATGAATAGTGATAGCGTCAGTATTACGTCTGGACATCGTCTTACCTCTTTCATCTGTTTACGGCAGGATTTTCTTGAGCAGAAGCTCAAGGGCTGCGACCTCATCCACCGTTAAGTTTTTTGTCAATTCCTGATGCAGGTCCTGTCCCACCAACTGGTGGCATTGCTCGCATATTGCTGCGCCGTCCGGTGTCAATTGCACCAGTACGCCGCGCTTATCATTCGGGTTGGGTAGACGTTCAATCCAGCCTTTACAGGCCAGGCGGTCAAGCATACGGGTCAGGGCACCGAGATCGACCGACAGGGCTTTCTTCAGTTCAACGGGCGTAATGCACACGGCACAGCGAATCGAACATAAGGTTTTAAACTGCGAAGCGGTGATATCCATTGGCGACAGATAGTCGTTCAGAAGACGATCTTTTTTCTGATTAACCATATGGATCAAGCGACCAAGTGGAATGATTTCATTAAACAGATCACTGGTACTTTTCACACATGTTGCCCTGGCAAGTAGTTTAGTTGCGGAGGATATTATTGCCCAGGCAACCATAAGTCAACCGAATGGAAATGCGAATGCCACAAATTGCTAAATCGCTTCACGGCACACTTTTGCTTTGTAATGTGTTGATGGATAACCGTCTGTTAGGGTCTTACGTCGGTAAAAAATCATTAATAATTAGCCGTAGGCAGGGCGGATAGAATGCTCTTATACTCAGCCGGCAGGTGACTGCTATCACAGGAGTGTTATGTAATGCTGGAATTGCTTAAAGCCATTGGCCTTGGGTTGGTGGTGATTTTACCGTTGGCGAACCCGCTAACCACCGTGGCGCTGTTCCTTGGCCTTGCCGGGAACATGAATAACGCCGAGCGTAACCGTCAGTCGCTGATGGCCTCCGTGTACGTTTTCGCCATTATGATGGTGGCGTATTACGCCGGACAGGTGGTGATGAACACCTTCGGGATTTCAATCCCTGGGCTGCGTATCGCCGGAGGGCTGATTGTCGGGTTTATCGGATTTAAGATGCTGTTCCCGCAGCAGAAAGCGCACGATTCTCTGGAGGCGCGGCATAAAGCAGAAGAGCTGGAAGATGAACCGACCGCCAACATCGCGTTCGTGCCGCTGGCGATGCCGAGCACCGCCGGGCCGGGTACCATCGCGATGATCATCAGTTCGGCCTCCACGGTGAAACACGGTGTGAACTTCCCCGACTGGGTGGTGTGGGTTGCGCCGCCGCTGATTTTCTTGCTGGTGTCGATAATTCTGTGGGGCTGTTTGCGCAGTTCCGGCGCGATTATGCGGCTGGTCGGCAAAGGCGGTATTGAAGCGATTTCGCGTCTGATGGGCTTTTTGCTGGTCTGTATGGGCGTGCAGTTCATCATTAACGGCGTGCTGGAAATTATTAGCACATATCACGCGTAATATTGCCCGGCGGCGCGATGCTTGCACGGGCCTACACTATTATCCCTATTGCCCGGCGGCGCTGGCCTACACGATTTCCTTTGTAGGCCCGGCGAAACCGCTGCCCGGCATCCTCTTAATGCTGTGCCTGCTCTTCCAACGCCACCGGCCAGCGGCGGAAAATAATCACCGACCAGACCAATGCGGCGAGAGCAGGCACTGCACCTACGTAGCCAATATCCGCCATCGAGAAATGTAAACTCACCTGATTGCCCACCAGCGCGCCCGCGCCGATCCCCAAATTAAAGATCCCGGAAAACAGCGCCATCGCGACATCGGTGGCATCCGGTGCAATCGCCAGCACTTTGACCTGCATACCCAGGCCAATCACCATGATCGCAATGCCCCAGATAACGCTCAGGACGGTCAGGTTAATTTCACTTTCAGACGCCAGCAGCAGAACGCCGAGGCAAACGGTCAACAGGGCGATAGCGCCGCTGACCAGCGTAGACGCATGGCGATTACCGAGTTTGCCGAAAATCACTGAACCGATGATCCCCGCGCCACCGAGTGCTAACAGCAAAAAGGTGGCGAAGTTGGCGTCATACCCGGCGACGTTCACCACAAACGGCTCAATGTAGCTATAAGCCGTGTAATGGGCGGTCACGACTACGGCGGTCAGTAAATACAGGCTCATCAGCGCCGGACGGCGGAACAGCAGCGGCAGACTTTTCAACGATCCGGAATGTTCGCTCGGTATTTTGGGCAGCAGTTTAATCAGTGCCACCAGCGTTACCAGCGCGCCGAGGCCGATGATAAAGAAGGTGGTGCGCCAGCCGAAGTACTGACCGACAACGCGACCGATAGGCAAACCGAGCACCATCGCCAATGCCGTGCCGGTCGCTATCAGGCTCAGCGCCTGCGCACGTTTTCCGGCCGGGGCCAGACGAATAGCAAGAGATGCCGTTATCGACCAGAACACCGCATGTGCAAAAGCGATGCCGATACGGCTTATCACCAGCACGGTGAAATTCCACGCAAGAAATGACAGCACATGGCTGGCGATGAACAACACAAACAGGCCGATCAGCAACTTACGGCGTTCCATTTGACTGGTGAGCAGCATAAACGGCAGTGACATCAGCGCCACCACCCAGGCGTAGATCGTCAGCATGATCCCCACCTGTGCTGTCTCCATCGAGAAGCTGTGGGCGATATCCGACAGCAGCCCCACCGGGACAAACTCCGTGGTATTGAAAATAAAGGCAGCAATGGCAAGAGTGACCACTCGCAGCCACGCGACCTTGCGTGAGACCGTGTTTGTTGTCATAGCAATATTCTGGATGGATTTCGGGAAAGAGAAGAGAGGGCGATCTTAAAACCATCATTGTGCAAAACACAACCGTTTTGTGATCAAGATCGCATAGCAGAAGGTGATGACACGGTGATGGTCAGACTGACGCTGCGGTTCAATTTACGTAGCGCCCGTTCAACGGTTTCGATGCGCGAGGAGTGCTCGACATCTAACAGCCTGTCGATCTGCGGCGGTTTCTGTTCCAGTTTGCGAGCAAGCTCGGCCTTGCGGGTGCCGGTTTCAATCATCGCGTTATGCAGCGCGGCTTTCATCGCCACCAACACCGGCACGCTAACGGCATATTCATCTTTCTGTGCCGCACTTCCCGTTGGAATCGGACGGCGTTCGTCCACTTCGATCGCAATGGCGGCCACCAGCCCGAAAGCGGCTTCGGAAAGTGCATTTTCGATGCTGTCGCCGACGGAGTGCATTAACGGCAGGTCGCGACAGGAAGCCACCCAGCTGTTGATTGCTGTGTCGTGGGCCAGTGAGACAGGGTAGATATACATAAGTCATGACTCCTGCTGTGTTAGTTCAAATCCAGATCTTTGAGGATCGCGCGGCGGATCGGGCATTTCTTTTGCTCCGTGATCGGGAAACAGCGAACGCTTACCCTTGATCAACACCTTATAATGACTCCCGCCGCCGGGCGCTCTTGTAAGCTCTGCACCATGACGTAACAACCCGCGTTTAAACGCTGAATACTTCACCGCATTTTCTCGCAGAGAGCTAACACTATTGGAATAAAAAGCAACATCTATGTTTATCCGTTTACGTCCAATCCGACTCTGCTCAGGAGGGAAAGAAAAACGCCGTGTCATATTCTGGAAGGGTGCTCGTAATTTTCCGTTAAAAACGGTATTACTGTGACTAAGTTGTTATAAAAAAAGAGGATACAGGCTATGCAGGAAATTCCGTTTTATATGGTTGATGCCTTCAGCGACCGGACGTTTGGCGGCAATGCGGCGGCAGTGTGTCCGCTGGTGGAATGGCTACCGGACGCTACGCTGCTGAAAATGGCGCAGGAGCACAACCAGTCAGAAACTGCGTTTTTTGTGCGTACCGACAGCGGTTTTGAACTGCGCTGGTTTACGACGCAGGGCGAAATCAATCTCTGCGGGCATGCAACCCTTGCCAGCGCTCATGTCATCTTTGAATTCCTTGATTATCCGCATACCGAGATCCGTTTTTCGACGCGTTTCGTCGGTGAGTTGACGGTGACCCGCAACGGCGACTGGCTGACGCTGAATTTCCCCGCATGGCAGACAGAAGCGGTTGACCCTCCGGCATTACTGCTCAAAAACCTCGGCGTTACTGAGTATGAAGACGTGCGCGTCGCGCGGGATTACCTGGTGGTGTTGAAAAATCAGCAACAGCTTGAGGCGCTCACGCCGGATATCCACGCGTTATTGCCGCTCGGAAAAATGGTTTGCGTCACGGCACCCGGCGATAAACATGATTTTGTCAGTCGTTTCTTTTGCCCCGGCGAATCGGTGGCGGAAGATCCGGTGACCGGATCGGCGCACAGTATGCTTATCCCATACTGGGGCGAAAAATTGACTAAAACGCAGATGCAGGCGCGCCAGATTTCTGCCCGTGGTGGTGATTTACGCTGTGAGTGGCAGGGCGAACGCGTGTTAATCAGCGGTCAGGCGACGACCTACCTCATCGGCAACGTTTATCTGCGTGAAGGAGTTTTATGATGCAAACCGTGCCTGTCTGGCTGGTGGACGCGTTCAGCGATCGCAATTTTGCCGGGAACCCTGCGGCAGTATGCGCCCTTGAGCAGTGGTTGCCTGACGAACAACTGCTGCAAATGGCGCAGCAGCATAATCAGTCGGAAACCGCGTTCTTTATTCCCGCGAAAGGGGGTTTTGAATTGCGCTGGTTTACCACCCGTAACGAAGTCAATCTTTGCGGTCACGCCACGCTTGCCACCGCGCATGTCATTTTCAATCATCTCGATTACCCGGACGCGCGCATTCATTTCGACACCGCTTCCGGCAGGCTGACGGTGAGCCGCGAAGGTGACTGGCTGACGCTGGATTTCCCGGCCGGACAAACGACAGAACAGACGCCGCCTGCGCAAATGCTGGAGGCGCTCGGTATCACTCAGTATGTCAGTGCGCGTAAAGGCCGTGCATGGCTGATTGAACTGGACAGCCGCGAAGCGGTAGAAGCCGTCAAACCGAATATTGCCGCGATGACGCCGGTTGAGCACAAGGTGACTATTACGGCGAAAGGCACCGACGAATATGACTTTGTTAGCCGTTTCTTCTCGCCGGGGGAAGCGGTGTGGGAAGATCCGGTGACCGGTTCCGCGCACACCATGCTCATTCCTTACTGGAGCGAAAAGCTCGGCAAAACGCAGATGCTGGCACGTCAAGTCTCGGCGCGCGGTGGCGATATGCGTTGCGAATTACAGGGCAACCGCGTGCTGATGAGCGGCACGGCGGTGACCTGGATGCAGGGGAATATCTTGCTCCGTTAGGAAACAGGGGCGGCTTGCGGGGCTTCATCCAACAAACTGATGAACGCTTCTAACTGACGGGTCATCCCGCCGCGACGCCACACCAGCCAGGTGGTCAGCCAGCGCCATTTTTCAGCCAATGGCCAGGCGTCCACCTGGTGATGACCGGGCATACTTTCCAGCATACTGCGCGGGATCATCGCCAGACCCGCGCCAGCAATCACACACGCCAGCATCCCATGATAAGACTCCATTTCGTGAATGCGCCCCGGCGTGGCACGGTCGGCGTGGAACCAGCTTTCGAAATGACGACGGTACGAACAATTGGCGCGAAACGCATAAATACTGGTGCCGTTCACGTCGCTCGCACGTTTGACGGGGGCATGCCCCTTCGGCGTCACGATCATCATCTCTTCCTGATACACCGGCACGCCCTCAAGGCCCGGATGCATCACCGGTCCATCGACAAACGCCGCGCTCAGCCGGCCTTCGGTTACACCGTCAATCATGGTACCTGACGGCCCGGTCGCCAGATCGAACTGAATTTTCGGGTAGCGCTGGTTATAGCGCGCCAGCGTCGGGGGAATACGGACGGCGGCAGTGCTTTCGAGTGATCCTAACGAGAACAATCCCTGCGGCTCATCGCCCGCGACCACCATTCTTGCTTCATCCACGAGGGCTAAAATCTGCTGGCTGTAGCGCAGAAAACTGTGCCCGGCCGGGGATAACCGCAGGCGTTGGTTTTCACGAATAAACAGCTCCACGCCTAAATCTGCCTCTAATTGGCGAATACGGGTAGTGAGGTTAGACGGCACTCGATGCACCTTTTGCGCGGCCTTGGTAATGCTGCCGGTCAGGGCGACGGCGTTGAACATCTCAAGCTGAGTCAGATCCATAACGTTCTCGTATCGTGAATGAAGTGGTCAATATTATTCATTATCCATAAATAGCAGAGTGGGCCAGTATTAGGCAACAGCCTCAGTGAACAGAGAGAGTAAAATCATGACATCACCTGCAACGCACGCTATTTCCCTCAACCCGGCGACGGGCGAAACGTTGTCGACGCTGGCCTGGGCCACAAGCGAAGACGTGAATCAGGCCGTTGCACTGGCCGATGCCGGTTATCGCCAATGGAAGCGCACAACCGTTGCCGAGCGTGCCGACGCGCTGCGTAACGTGGGTACAGTATTGCGCCAGCATGGCGAAGAGATGGCGTTGATGATCAGTCGTGAAATCGGCAAGCCGATTGCGCAGGCGCGTGGTGAAGTGGCTAAATCGGCGAACCTCTGTGACTGGTACGCAGAACATGGCCCGGCGATGCTCGCCACCGAAGCGACTCAGGTTGAAAACAATAAAGCGGTTATCGAGTACCGTCCTTTGGGACCCATCATGGCGGTGATGCCGTGGAACTTCCCGCTGTGGCAGGTAATGCGCGGCGCGGTGCCGATTCTGCTGGCGGGTAACAGCTATCTGCTCAAGCACGCGCCAAACGTGATGGGCAGCGCGAAGCTGATTGGTGACATCTTTAGCGAAGCGGGGATCCCTGCGGGCGTATTTGGTTGGGTGAATGCCACTAATGATGGCGTTTCACAGATGATCAATGACCCGCGCATTGCCGCCGTGACGTTGACGGGCAGTATGCGCGCCGGGAAAGCGATTGGCGCACAGGCCGGTGCGGCACTGAAAAAATGCGTGCTCGAGCTTGGCGGTTCCGATCCGTTTATCGTGCTCAACGATGGCGATATCGATGAAGCGGTGAAAGCGGCGGTGATCGGGCGCTATCAGAATACCGGGCAGGTGTGTGCGGCGGCGAAACGTTTCATTGTGGAAGCGGGCATTGCCGATGCGTTTACCGAGAAGTTTGTTGCGGCGGCCGCCAGGCTGAAAATGGGCAATCCGGAAGATGAGCAGAACTACCTCGGCCCAATGGCGCGCTACGATCTGCGTGATGAATTGCACGACCAGGTGACCGCTACGCTGGAAGAGGGCGCGACGCTGTTGCTCGGCGGTGAGAAAATTTCCGGCAAAGGTAACTATTACGCAGCAACCGTGCTCGGCGACGTGACGCCCAAAATGACCGCGTTTCGTCAGGAGATGTTTGGCCCGGTGGCGGCGATCACCGTGGCTCGCGATGCCGACCATGCGCTGGCACTGGCGAACGACAGCGATTTCGGTTTGTCCGCCACGGTGTACACCGCCGATGAAAAACAGGCGCAGCGTTTTGCCGACCAACTGGAATGCGGCGGCGTGTTCATCAATGGCTATAGCGCCTCTGATGCCCGCGTAGCCTTTGGCGGCGTGAAGAAAAGCGGCTTTGGCCGTGAGCTGTCCCACTTCGGTCTGCGTGAGTTCTGTAACGTTCAGACCGTGTGGAAAGATCGCCACTAATCAGGAAAATGCCCGGCGGCGCTACGCTTGCGCGGGCCTACAACGGATCGACACGCCGAGGTCGGTCCGACAATATTTTTGTCATGGTTCTGTCATTTTCATTCCGTACACTCGCGCCTAACGTGTTGTTACAGATGAAGATTATGAACTTAATGCAAATTCCCCGTCGTTTTGTACGTCGCTTTTTCCCGCAGCAGTTTGGTTTACTGGCCGGTATTTTCTTTATCATCGGGCTGTTCTGCGCGGTGCAAATCGCGTCCTCCTTTTTGCTCTCCTGGTCCTTACACAATGCCCGCCTCAGCGAGCAGCATAATCAGCGTGCGCATCTGCAACAGCTTAAGGTCGATCAGGCGCGGGTCTCGTTGCTGGCAGCAAGCGATCTGCTCAACCGCGCGGGTGTCTATTTTATGCAGGATAAAGAAACCGGTTCTGTCGGCAGTTCAGACGGTTTATTGCACGACGCACGCACTACGTTGACCGAATCGCAAAAGGCCTGGCAGGCTTGGCTGGCGATGGAGCCCCCGAAAGATGAGGCGCTCATCAACAGCTACCAGCAGTTTTATGGCGCAATAGAGGAGCAGCTCAGCGGCTTGCAAAAGACCCAGTCAATTGATGCTTTCTTTGCGGTGCCGGTGCAGGCATTTCAGAGCGATTTCAACGATAACTATGCGCGTTTTCAGGCCGTCAGTGAGCAACGCGCCGAGCTGGGGCGTCAGTCGTTAATGACTAATTTGTCCGGGTTACAGCAACTGTTTATGCTGGCTCCGGCGGTATTACTGATTGTGGCGCTGCTGGTCTGGCGTGGTATGTCCAAATGGGTGATTGTGCCGCTGCGCCGCCTGATAGCGCATATCAAAACGCTGGCCGAGGGCGATCTTTCGCAGCCGTTGCCGGATGTTTCCCGTTTCAATCGCGAAGTGGCGCAGATAAGCACCAGCCTGAGTGGGATGCAAAGAGGGCTGCAGTTGCTGGTGACGCAGGTCAGTGAGGCAACGGGGTCGATTACGGGCAACATCACACGGCTGGCGCAAAGCAACGAAGAACTGTCGCAGCAGGCGCAAAAGCAGACAGAAGAACTCGATGATGTCACGCGGCACATCGCGTCTTTAGAATCGCATGTGGAGGGGAACTCCAGCTATGCAGGTCTGGCGCGCGAACGGGCAGAAGAGGCGAGTCAGGTGGCAGCCGGTGGCGATCGCATGATGGTCACGGTTAATGCCTCGATGCAGGCGATTGTCGACCGATCGGCGGAAATGCGCGGGATCGTCGCGATGATCGACAGCGTCGCGTTTCAGACCAACATTCTGGCGCTGAATGCGGCCATTGAAGCGGCGCATGCGGGCAATCAGGGGCGCGGCTTTGCGGTCGTCGCCCGTGAAGTGGGGCTACTGGCGCGACAAAGCAGTGAATCAACGCAAACCATTCAGGGGCTGATTAACCATTCGCTACAAGGGATTGAAGAAGGATCGCAGGCGGTCAGTTTGCTGGAAGACAATCTTCAGCAGGTGACGCAGCTGGTGGGCAATCTCAGCGCATTATTGACCGATATTTCCAACGCGACGCTTAGCCAGGGCGAAAACATTCATCAGATGACTCGCCAGTTACATTCACTGAATCAGGTCGCGGGAAAAACAGGTGAACTGGTCAACTCGACAGCCTCTTCTTCACGTCATCTGGAAACCAGCGCACAGCAGCTGACACAGGCGGTAATGCGCTTTCGCCTGCCCGCCTGACGCTGGTATACTCGCAGGCCGACATTGGCCTGCGGGCAAGGAGTGAGAGTGGCAACGGTCATCAATAACAGCATGCTGGAATCTGTTCTGACAGAGGTAACACCGCTGATTGGGCAAGGCAACGTCGCGGACTATATTCCCGCGCTGGCCTGTGTGGATGGCGCAAAGCTTGGGATTGCTATCAGCACCGTTGACGGACAGCATTTCTTTGCAGGCGATGCGCAAGAACGCTTCTCTATTCAATCCATTTCTAAAGTGCTGAGTCTGGTGGTGGCGATGAACCATTACGAGGAGCAGGAAATCTGGCAGCGGGTAGGAAAAGATCCGTCCGGGCAGCCGTTTAACTCGTTGTTGCAGCTGGAAATCGAACAGGGCATTCCGCGTAACCCGTTTATCAACGCCGGGGCGCTGGTGGTGTGCGATATGCTGCAAAGCCGACTCAGCGCACCACGCCAGCGGATGCTGGAGATCGTGCGTAAACTCTCGGGTGTCGACGATATTGCCTATGACGCCGTTGTGGCGCGTTCAGAGTTCGATCATGCCGCGCGCAATGCCGCAATCGCCTGGCTGATGAAATCCTTCGGTAATTTCCATAATGATGTTGCCACCGTTCTGCAAAACTATTTCCATTACTGCGCGCTGAAGATGAGCTGTGTCGAGCTGGCGCAAACATTCCTGTTTCTGGCTAATCAAGGGCATTTCCCGCAGCGTAATCAAACCGTTATTACACCGCTACAGGCGCGGCAGGTGAATGCACTCATGGCAACCAGCGGCATGTATCAGAACGCCGGAGAGTTTGCCTGGCGTGTCGGACTTCCGGCAAAATCTGGCGTCGGTGGTGGGATTGTGGCCATTGTGCCGCACGAAATGGCGATCGCGGTCTGGAGTCCGCAGCTTGATGAGGCGGGAAACTCACTGGCGGGAACGGCGGTGCTGGAAAAACTCACTCAGCGACTGGGGCGTTCAGTTTTTTGATTCGGGTGAGCCGTCTGTACGCATGTAGCAAATAGACAACAAATAAGTAACACAGATAATTGTTAATACGCGAATTGTGATCAATAGTAGTTACTGTTAACGATCATCAGCCTGCGATTCCCGAAATAATTGCCTTTGGCGATTATATGGAAAGATAATTAATGCGTTCGATTTCTGTTCCCCGATTCACCGTATTTAGCGAAGCGCACGCCCTGCGTAATGCCCTTTTCCTGTTTATTATCACTACGTTGTTTTATGCGTTCGGTGCAATGCTGCGTCTTGTGCAGGAGCTTTCGCTATTCTGGCCGTTAAATGCGGTGATGGCGGCGATCTTTGCCCGTTACGTCTGGCTTAACCGTCTGCATTATTATGCGATTTGTTATGGTGCGATGCTGCTGTATGACGTAATGACCACCCAATGGGGGTTGGCGTCATTAGTGATTAACGCCTCAAATATGGTGTTTATCGTGATGGTGGCACAGTTGGTGATGCGCGATAAACGCCATGCAGGCAGTGAACCAGGGCCGATTAATGCGTTGCGTCTGTTCTATTATTGCCTTATTTCTGCGGTGTTTTGTGCGCTGCTTGGCGCGCTGGGATCGGTCGGGATCGACAGACAGTCCTTTATGCCGTTACTGGCTGACTGGTTCAGCGAACAGTTTTCTACCGGCGTGCTGATTTTACCCTGTGTCATGACAATGACGATGCCGTATGAAATTCCGCGTATTCACTGGAAACAGTTGCTTCCGGCGCTGACGTTAGTGCTTTCCGTGCTGGCGGCGATTGCCGTTGGCGGGGCGGGCAGCCTGGCGTTTCCGCTACCCGCGCTTATCTGGTGTGCGATTCGTTACCCATTGTCGGTGACCTGTGCGCTCACGATGGTCACCGGGGCCAGCGAAATTATTCTGGTGGCTAATTCAGTGATTAATCTGGCGGTCACCGGACCGCTGCAAACCTCGCAGCTATTTTCAACCCGTCTGGGAATTGCCACGCTGGCGATTAGCCCGGTGATTGTGTCGACCAGTGTTGCCGCCATCAATAATCTTATTCGGCAAGTCTCTTTGCGCGCGGATTTTGATTTTCTGACCCGCGTGTATTCACGTTCTGGCCTGTATGAAGCGTTAAAAAATCAGCCCGCCACGGCGGATCAACATCTCACGGTGATGCTGCTGGATATCGATTTCTTCAAAAGCGTGAACGATAACTATGGGCATGAATGTGGCGATTACGTGCTGGCAGCTTTTGCCCGTCAGGTGCATGACGTTGTCGGCGAGCAGGGGCTGGTGGCACGCATGGGGGGCGAAGAGTTCGTTGTCGCGGCCCGCACGCAGGATCCACTCAGGGGTTATCAATTAGCAGAGAACATTCGCAAACGCATTGAGTCGAACGTATTCCAGTGGCGACAGCAGCCGCTGCGGGTCACGGTCAGCGTCGGAATCGGTAACGGCACGCTCGGCAAGAAGGCAATGATTGATGCTTTCAATGAATTGCTGGTGGAGGCCGACGAATATCTTTACCGAGCCAAAAAGGCCGGTCGCAATAAAACCTGCGCCAAATCGCTGGCCGAAGAGGGTGTCCTGAATACGGCTGCGTCATAGTTATCTGTGACGCCGTCACTTTTGTGGTTGTTTATCGAGCAAAAACAGTCAACTATCTTTAGGTTGCGGGCGGCAGATAAACGGATGTATGCGATGAAACAGCAGCATCAACATAATCGACCCGTGAATAAGTAAAGCCTATGGTCCCTTTGTTGAGTTATCAACATGTTAAGTAGATAGTAAAGGGGTCTTGTTAAGGAGGCCCCAATGATGTCGTCCGTTCGTCTGATTACCCTTTCTCATCACGATATTGTGCAACGCCTGTCTGAGTTAACTGACATTCTCATCGATTGCGTGAACGGTGGCGCTTCCGTCAGTTTTATGCAGCCGTTTCATCCCGATAAAGCCAGCGCCTTCTGGCAGAACGTCGCGCAAAGCGTGGCCGCTAACTCGCGTGTGGTACTGGCCGTAGAACAACATGACGGTCAGCTTGTCGGCACGGTGCAGTTAATCGTCGATTTAGCGGAAAACCAGCCGCATCGGGCAGAAGTGGCAAAGTTGTTAGTCCACTCGCGCGGTCGCCGTCAGGGCATTGCACGTTTACTGATGGATGCACTTGAGCAGGAAGCGGTGCGTCAGGGGAAATCCGTTCTGGTGTTGGATACTGCAACCGGAAGTGGGGCGGAGAGCTTCTATCAGCGGTGTGGCTGGCAAAAAGCCGGAGAAATCCCCCGCTTTGCGCTGATGCCCGATGGCGTGATGACGGCGACCTCCGTCTTTTACAAATTCGTTTAATCCCCGTAAAAAGCCGCGCACGGTTTGATCAAAACAGGGTTTTCTGGTTCTAAAGTCTGATAAGTTATTAGACCAATAACGCAGGCTGTATGACCAATCAATAAGGGAAACCCATTGTGAAAACAGTAAACCGCCGCGATTTTCCCGGCGCTCAGTACCCTGAACGCATCATTCAGTTCGGAGAAGGCAACTTTCTTCGCGCTTTTGTCGACTGGCAAATTGACCTTCTGAACCAACACACCGATCTCAATGCCGGGGTGGTTATCGTGCGTCCCATTGACAGCGATTTCCCGCCGTCACTCAGCACGCAGGACGGTCTCTACACCACGATTATTCGCGGGCTGAACGAGCAGGGCGAGGCGGTGAGCGATGCGCGCCTGATTCGTTCTGTTAATCGTGAGATCAGCGCCTATCGCGATTATCAGGAATTCCTCAAACTGGCGCATAACCCCGAAATGCGTTTTGTATTCTCCAACACCACCGAAGCGGGTATTAGCTACCATGCGGGTGATAAGTTTGATGATGCGCCTGCGGTCAGCTATCCCGCGAAACTGACGCGTTTGCTGTTTGAACGTTACAGCCATTTCAACGGTGCGGCGGACAAAGGCTGGGTCATCATTCCGTGCGAACTGATTGATTATAATGGCGACGCGCTGCGTGAACTGGTGCTTCGCTACGCACAGGAATGGGCATTACCGGCGGCATTTGTTGCCTGGCTAAACACCGCCAACGCATTCTGTTCCACGCTGGTTGACCGCATCGTGACGGGTTATCCGCGCGATGAAGTGGCAAATCTTGAAGCCGAACTGGGTTACAAAGACGGCTTCCTCGATACCGCAGAACACTTCTATCTGTTCGTTATCCAGGGACCGAAAACGCTGGCCAGCGAATTGCGCCTCGATAAACTGCCGCTTAACGTGCTGATTGTTGACGACATCAAACCGTATAAAGAACGTAAAGTGGCCATTCTCAACGGCGCGCATACCGCGCTGGTGCCTGTCGCCTATCAGGCCGGGATTGATACCGTGGGTGAAGCGATGAACGACAGCGAAATCTGTGCGTTCGTTGAGAAAGCTATCTACGAGGAAATCATTCCGGTCCTGGATTTACCGCGCGATGAACTGGAATCTTTTGCCAGCGCAGTGACCGGGCGTTTCCGTAACCCGTACATCAAGCATCAGCTACTGTCGATTTCCCTCAACGGAATGACTAAATTCCGCACCCGCATTCTGCCGCAGTTGCTGGCAGGGCAGGCCACAAGCGGTAAACTCCCGGCCCGTCTGACGTTTGCTTTGGCGGCGTTGATTGCGTTCTATCGCGGTGAACGTAATGGTGAAAGTTATCCGGTGCAAGATGATGCACATTGGATTGAGCGTTATCAGCAGCTATGGTCATTGCATCATGACCAACAGATCAGTACCACGTTACTGGTTGAATCGGTGCTGTCGGTGAAAGCGCACTGGGAGCACGATTTGATGCAGGTTAAGGGACTGGCTGAACAAGTGACTCGCGATCTCGATGCCATTCTCACCAAAGGAATGCGTGAAGCGGTAAAACCGCTTTGCTGATTTCAGACCCGGCCAGCGTGCCGGGTTTTCAATAAAAAGCCATTAGTTACAACATACATTTAAGCCGTCTAAATATAGCCACTTCAACACCTCTGCGTCTATTGCTGTTTAGGGAAGAAATGAGCCAAATGCCTGGTTTATTCGGCTCATTAAATGAGCCGAATATGATGTCTGATTCAGCTCACGCGGGGTGGGATATTTGATAGCGAGTGTTGCGTCCGCCGCCGGGAAGTTTTTGCAGCAACCCTTGTTCGAGTAGATAAACCAAATGACGGGTTGCCGTGGCTTTACTCACCTTGGCAACTTTTTGATACTGACTGGCGTTGATCCCGTCTGCAAATCCACTTTCTCCGCCGTCGAGCAGACGATTAATCACTTTGAGCTGTTCCTGACTAAGCGTCTGACGAACGGTGTCATTGTGTTTCCAGTAACGGCTTTTTGCCAACGTACTGTCGACTCTCGCGAGTGCATTATCCAGCGTCGCATCCAGCGTTTGCAGAAACCACAACAGCCAGGCGGTGATATCCAGTCCGCCTTTTTGCGTCTGCTCAAGTAATTGATAATACTGATTACGTCGCTCAAGCACTGACACCGACATCGCGTACAACCGGATACTCTGATTATCGGCCTGGGCCAGCGCCAAATCTGTCAGCGCGCGGGTTAAACGCCCATTACCGTCATCGTAAGGGTGCAAGGTAACAAACCACAAATGTGCCACGGCGGCCCGTAAAATAGGGTCGATTAACGGGTTATTTTTGCTGTGATTAAACCAGTCGATAAAGGCGTTGAGTTGCAGATCAAGCCCTTCGCGTGGCGGCGCTTCGAAATGAACCACCGGCTTATCAATTCGCCCAGAAACCACCTGTATCGGCTCGCCGCCGCGCAATGCTCCGGCATGAACTGCATGCATTGACCAGGGGTCGTGAGGAAAAAGCCAATGATGCCACTGATGTAAACGCGCCAGTGAAAGGGGATCGTGACGGTTGTCGATCGCATCCACCATGATGGATGCCACGCCTTCTGAACGTTCGGAAACCGGGAAGGGTGTTTCTTCGTCAACGCCGAGACGGCGCGCCAGTGAAGAGCGCACCGATTGCGCATTCAGCCGTTCATCTTCAATGGCAGAAGACGCAAGGATATTGGACAACAGTGCATCGAGGGTTTGTCGCTCTTCGCCCTGCATTTCACTACGACCAATCAGCACGCCGGATTTCCGCTGGAGCTGGCGCAGCAAAGGCAGAACATTTTCGTCCTGCCATTGAAAGTCTGGCCATTCAGGTTGTTGCCAGATCCATTGCACCATAATGACTCCTGAGCCGATTGATAATTTATTCGGCTCACAGTATGAGCCGAATAAGGTCAAAAGTAAAACGCACCGTTGTTATGGGAATGTGACGAAATATCGCAATACACTTGAAAGAGTGATTTGGATCACGTTAAATAACGCAGTTCTCTTTCTACAGATAGTGGCTCATGATCCTCAGACCCCATGAACACTGGCTTGCCCGCATTTTCGTTTGGCACGGCTCGGTGTTATCCAAGATTTTCTCGCGACTCTTTCTTAACTTCCTGCTGTCGGTGGCCGTCATCATTATGCTGCCGTGGTATACCTCGCTGGGCGTGAAACTCACTGTGGCACCGTTCAGTATTCTCGGGGTCGCCATCGCGATTTTCCTCGGTTTTCGTAATAACGCCTGCTACTCGCGCTATGTAGAAGCCCGCCAGCTATGGGGCCAGTTGATGATTGCTTCGCGGTCACTGTTGCGCGAAGTGAAGAATACACTGCCGCCCGACGCGGATATTACGGCCTTCGTTAAACTACAGATTGCGTTTGCCCATTCACTGCGCATGCAGCTCAGGCGTTTACCGCAGGAAGAGACGCTGGCGAAATATCTGCCGCCGGATCAACTCGCGCAGGTGCTGGCAGTACAGTCTCCGGCGAACCGCATTTTATTGTTAATGGGAAACTGGCTAGCGGAACACCGTCAGCAGGGGATGCTGTCGGATATTTTGTTCCACAGTCTGAATAATCGGCTCAACGATATGTCAGCCGTGCTCGCGGGCTGCGAACGTATCGCCGGGACGCCGGTTCCCTTCGCTTACTCGCTTATTTTGCACCGCACGGTTTATATGTTCTGCATCATGCTGCCGTTCGCGCTGGTGAGTGACCTGCATTACATGACGCCGTTCATTTCGATGCTGATTTCTTACACCTTTATCTCGCTTGACGTATTGGCCGAAGAACTAGAAGAACCGTTCGGGGTAGAAAACAACGATCTGCCGCTGGACGCAATCAGTAACGCTATCGAGATTGATTTGCTGCAAATGAATGACGAAACTGGGGTTCCGGCGAAAATCCTCCCCGATAAATGTTATCAACTCACCTGAGGTACAGCAGCAATGGACGTTGTGATCCGCGAGATTCAGGCCCAGGACAAACCCCAGTGGCGCATTCTGTGGAACGGTTATAACCAGTTTTATGAATCCAAAGTAAGTGACAGTGTCACTGATAAAACCTGGATACGAATGTTAAATGCACAGTCGTCGATTAACGGACGCGTGGCGGTGGTTAAGGGTGACGTTGTCGGGTTTGCGCACATCGTTTTACACGAAGGTACGTGGGAACTATCGACACTCTGTTATCTGGAAGATCTTTTCGTCGCCCCTGAAATGCGCGGGCACGGCATTGCACGCCAACTGATTCAGGCACTGATTGATGAAGGTAAAGCGCAGGGCTGGTCACGGCTTTACTGGCATACGCGTGAAAACAACCCGGCGCGTAAACTGTATGACCAGTTTGCGGATGTGGAAGACTTCGTGCTTTATCGGATGAATCTGTAATTGTGGCGTTTAAGAAATCAGTAAGATTTTCCCTGTGTAATGGTCAGCAGGCCATCAGGAGAATCATCATGGAAAAGAAAATAGAGACCGCCGTAAACATCATTCTTTTTGTCTCGCTGTTTGCGACGGCGTGGGATCTCTCTTTAGTACGCGATTTCAGCTGGTAACGCGACGCGCGATGATAAACAAACGCGGAAACGCCAGCAGGATCTGCCCGTTTTGCTGGCGCGGATAATGTTCTTCCAGCAGTTGCACATAACGGTTCAGAAACGCTTTCTGACTCACGCTATCCAGATCCTGCAAATAAGGCCGCAGTCCGGTTGCACTTAACCACTCAACAATCGCCTGATGCGATGCCATCGGATGGAAATAGGTCGTTCGCCAGATATCCACGTCACACCCGCTGCCGCTCAATAAATCGTAATACGCCTGCACACCCGCCAGCGGCGTGCGACCGCGCGGGGGATGTCCAAGCTCACTCGCCACCTGGCGCATTGATTCATGGGACGGCTCTTGCCAGTTGTCCGGCATCTGCACCGCCAGCACACCGTCTTTTGCCAAAAGTGAAGCCAGATGCGGAAACAACGTTTTATGATCCGCGACCCACTGTAGCGAGGCGTTGGCATACAGCACGTCGAGCGGGTGCTCTGGCCGCCACTGGCTAATATCGGCGTTCACAAACTGACAGTCTGGCAGGGCTTTTTGCGCTTTTTCGAGCATCGCTGGAGAATTATCTACGCCGGTAATGACGGCATCTGGCCACGCCGCGCGCAGTAATTCGGTGCTATTGCCGGGGCCGCAGCCTAAATCAGCGACATAATGGGCAGAAGGTTTAGCGATGCGGGCCAGCAACTCGGCTGCCGGGCGGGTGCGTTCGGATGCAAACTGCAAATACAAAGAGGGGTTCCAGTCGGCCATCTCTGACTCCGTTTGGGAAAAGGAAAATATTGTACGTTAAAGTTTGTTTTTAACCCATTGGATCGCAGCGGCTGGTATGCCAGGTGTATCAGTTAAACCGGCGTCAGCCGTTCCTTCTTGTCTGCGACGGGTGTTCAGTGATGCAAAACAGCGGGATGGTGCGCCGCGTCTCACGGATTGAACTCCCTGCGTAAATTATATCTAAAATCCAGGTATTACATGTTTCAATCAGCACAAGAGAAAAGGGAACTCTCCCGCTCTTGTGCTGTGAGACTGTATTTTATCTTGTTACATTCAAATTTTTCAGGAAACGCTTGGAATACTGATAGCTTTCCGTTTGTTCAGGATCCTGCGTGCAGGTAGCAAGCTCCGTGTGACTATTACCATGGCTGTCTGTTCCGCTTGGGAAATCACGCCCTAAAGACCACGCACCGACTAATGACAGGCCGTTGTTTGCCGCAAATGTACACAGAGTGTCAACATCAGCCAAATGGAAAAACTCAGGCGCGGTATCATTGAGACCGAGCATAGGTGTAACACCAATCATATTAAATAAACTGGAATCCGTTTTATCCGGATATATTACTTTAAGTTGATCCTTAGTGCTGTTTACCGCCGAAATTGCAGCGCTACCCATATTTGAAAGCCCTTGACCATAGTCCATCGCCATGATTTGGACACTAACGTCAAGCTCAATTGACTTCGCATAAGTGAGCATATCTAACCCCTCTTGATTAAGCCCACTCGGTGATACAGGTAATGTCAAACTGAACCTCAGAGACGGGTTTGTATTCAGCGCTTTTTTAGCGGATACAAAAGAATTGTGATAATCATAAGCACCGATAGCTTCAAAGTCGAAATCAAGGTGAGTGACGCCATAAGTATTATTTAGGCTTTGATAAAGGCTGGTTAGTTCGTCGCTGGATAAATCCACTGAAGGGTCACGACCACTAAACCCACCGAAGGAAAAAATAGCCTCAGCGCCGCCATCTTGTATTATTTTAACTAATGGCGAAATACTTGATAATGGGAATGAGCCATTTCCCCATAGAATGTTTTTGCTCGTTCCTTCTGAAACAATAAATGCCAGATGGAAATACTTAACACCGAGGGCAATGGCATCCTTTACAAAATCCTGATTTATTGATGGTGGAATTGTGCCCCAGTTCGCAAACGTGGTGACATCTAAATATGGGGCATAAGGTGTATTGCCTCCTGCTCCGGATGAACCGCTCCCTGAAGTTGAAACAGATAAAATGGAAGATGGTTGAGACTGATTATTTGCCGTATCGTAGGCAGTGACTGTGATTGAATATTGCGTTGATGCATTCAGCCCTGTTAGGGTTACTGAAGTCGATGACGTTGTAACGGATTTAGCAGTACCGCCTGAATCGGTATATTTTACAATATAGCCACTCACGCCGATATCATCGGTTGAGGGTGCCCAGTTTAAAGCAATACTGTTGTCTGTTACGGCCCCCACCTGAAGATTTTGTGGCTGACTGGGTGGTTGATCCGTCTGATTGTCGGAAGTGGTCACCCTTATCGTGTCTGAGTTATCCGAAGTGTTTCCAGCACCATCAATAGCAACAACGTAAATTGAATAGACGGTAGACGCGCTTAATCCATTGAGAACACATGAGGTTGCCGGTGAGGTAACGGATAAATTCTGATTACCATTACTGTAAAATACTTTATAGTATGATACTGCAACATTATCCGTAGAAGCTGTCCACGTCAGATTTATTGATGCGCTGCTCGTTCCAACAGATTTTAGGCCTGTTGGTACAGAAGGGGCTTCAGTATCCCCCCCATCCGAACCACCATCACCTTCAACTAAAACGCCATCAACCCAATATGCTGTCGGAAAAGTGCCATCAAATTCACCATTAGAATAATTCAGCCCGATGGAAAATATAACACTTGCCCCATCGCTGACAGGAAGTAATGCGGCCACTAAAACTCCGGTGAGTATGTCACCGCTTTGTTCGAAATTATAACCGACATTTAATGAGGCTGAGGCCGACTGCCCTAGTTGGATTTTTATTACGGGATTTGTTAGTTGCGATCCGGAATTATTAGTCAGCGTGCATTGTAACGCGGCATACCAATCCCCAGTAGATGTCCACTCTTGCGTGATCTTAATATTCGTAGCCATAAATTAACCTCACGTATATGATTTTAAAGAACATGTCTCTTCGATTTAAATTTCACCAGGCGAAGAAAACCAAGCATTAGTAAATGTAGAAGATAAATATTGTTATTGGTGGATATATTTTTTTGGCAAAAAAACATAATATATAATTATCAAAAAGGACGTTTAGATCATGATGTTATAAATCAGCACTGTAAAAAGCCGCCTCTTGAAGAGGTGGCTTTGTAGCGACACACTGAATTTGGCCACCTGGATAGAGGTGATATCATCGCCTATAGTCAAAACAGGTGACATTATGACCGGACGTAGCAAACGCAATGCTTCTTTCACTCGCTGAAGGTGGAATGTAACCACGGTGAACGCTTTATCAGCCGGGAAAGCATGCGAGCGACGGTATTTAATTACATTGAGTGCGATTACAATCGGTGGTTTGGGAAACGGAGCACATCTCTAATTCCTAAGCTCAGTTTCAACGGCTTACAGCATAGCGCAGGCGGGAAATTTCAACAGAAATCGTTCGTCATTTTTCGTTAACAAACAGGCAATAAAGTATCGATAATTCTTCGTGGAGCCGTTTGTTGATGAAAACCGTAAAACTTGCCGAAACCTTTATTGAGAACAGCGTTCGCCTGCGTGAATGCCGGATTGGCCAACAGTGTGAAATTCTGGCGCACAGTGCGCTGGAGTATACTTCACTGGGTGATTTCTCTTATGTGGGTGAGTACTGCACGCTGGCTGACGCCCAGATCGGGCGCTTCGTGGCGATCGCTAATCAGGTGCGCATCGGCGCGCCCAATCATCCGATGGAACGCGCCTCACAGCACCGCATCACCTATTGCCCGGAATATTATTCGCCGAATGCCACACGCGATCATGATTTCTTTTCTCATCGCCGGGATGAGCAAGTCGTGATTGGCAATGACGTGTGGATTGGTCACGGCGTGATTGTGCTGCCAGGCGTCACGGTAGGCGACGGCGCGGTGTTAGCGGCGGGGGCGGTCGTCACCAAAGACGTTGCTCCGTACACGATTGTCGGCGGTGTTCCAGCGAAATTACTGCGCCCGCGCTTTACGGAAACCGTGGCAAAGGAGTTGCAGCGTATTGCCTGGTGGGATTGGCCGCTGGAAACGATCATCGAACGCTTGCAGGATTTTCAACAGGACGAAATAGCGGCGTTTTGCGAGAAATATCGCTGACGGTGGTGTAAGAAATGACGGTGAGCCGCAAAACGACTCACCGGTTATCAGGCCTTAGCCCGGATAGATACCACGATCTTTACGTGCCAGCAGAATGCGTTCGCAGGCAACGATGTACGCGGCGGTACGCAGGGAGCAGGATTTTTCTGCTGCTTTTTCCCACACGTGTACCATCGCGTCGGTCATGATTTTGTCCATACGCGCGTTAATTTCTTCTTCGCTCCAGAAGAAACTCGCCATGTCCTGAACCCATTCGAAGTAGCTGACGGTCACGCCACCGGCGTTACAAATGACATCCGGCACCACGAGAATTCCGCGGCTGGCGAGCATATCATCGGCATCCGGATAAGTTGGGCCGTTTGCGCCTTCGAGGATCAGTTTACATTTCAGTATTTCCGCACGTTCACGGGTAATCTGACCTTCCAGCGCGGCCGGGATCAGAATGTCCATGTCGACGTCCCAGAACGCTTCACTGGCGATGGTATCCGCACCAGGGAAACCGGCGATTTGTTTGTGCTCAATCTGCCAGGTTGTCAGGGCATCCATGTCGATACCTGTCGCATTGAACAACGTCGCGGTATGGTCTTGAATCGCCACCACGCGCGCGCCGGACGCAGAGAACAAACGCGCCGCTTCGCTACCGACGTTACCGAAACCTTGCACCGCAACGCGAGCACCTTCGACCGCAATATTGGCGCGACGCGCCACTTCACGACCGCTGATCCACACGCCACGACCGGTGGCTTTTTCACGTCCGAGCGAACCGCCGAGATGAATCGGTTTGCCGGTAACGACACCGGTGATCGTGGTGCCGTGATTCATGGAATAGGTGTCCATCATCCACGCCATCACTTTGCCGTTGGTGCCTACGTCTGGTGCAGGAATGTCTTTTTGCGGCCCGATGATAATGCCAATTTCGCTGGTATAGCGACGGGTCAGACGCTCAAGCTCACCTTCAGAAAGCTTGAAAGGATCGACGCGAACCCCGCCTTTGGCACCACCGTACGGCAGATTCAACGCCGCACATTTGATGGTCATCCAGGCAGACAGCGCCATCACTTCATTCAGATCCACATCCGGGTGGTAGCGAACACCGCCTTTGCCCGGACCGCGGGAAACGTTGTGTTGTACGCGGTAACCTTCAAAGTGACGGATGGTGCCATCGTCCATCTGAACCGGAATATCCACAATCAGCGCGCGTTTCGGATGACGAAGGGTGTCGACCCAACGGGACAATTCGCCAAGGTAGGGCGCAACGCGCTCGATTTGTTGCAGGTAGGTATTCCAGGCAGATGTGTTGCTATCTGAAGCGTAAGATAACTTATCCATGATGAACCTTAAGTATTGTAAGTAATATGTTCTTAATTAGCCGTGGAGCATAGTGTTACTCACTGTCCGCGTATAAATTTAACACTTTTTTAGAATATCGCATCAAGCGAAGCGTAGAAATGAGACATGATGGAAGGTATTTTTAACAGTGGATGTGAATAAATATCTAATAGGAAAAGGCGCTATAGCGCCTTTTTAAGCCTGAATTCATGCAATTAAAGTGCATAATAAGCGAAATGATCTATTTGCCAGAAGTATGACGCGTCTCTAAAAGTAAATATAATGATAATCAACTGTGTTGACTTTGTGTCAGTGACTCGACCGGCGCTTGCGTGCGCGTACAGTGTCGAGAATGCCACCCGTTTCCCTGTCAGGTTCCCTTGCCAGGCGTTCAATATTTCCGACAAAACAGGTGCCCAGTCATCGGTATTCAGATGTCGCTCAGCCAGCGTTTCGTCAGGTGTAGGGAAGGGGAAGGACGATGATCGGACCATGAGACCGTTGAACTGTGCAAGACGATTAACCGCGAACCACCTTGAGCCACGAGGGCTACAGCCTGATTCAATACTTGTGCTCAACCGAAAGCGACGGGCGATTCGAGAAACGACGCCGTTACCCGATCATATTCTCTCGCAGGGAATATTTGCGAGAGATCATGCTGTTTAATATGGGTGCTTTTTCGACCCCATTTCGCTGTGCATTGTCAGCAGGCATCGCTCAACACCTGTTGGACAATCGCCCTCGCAAACCTGGCCGAACGCTTTGATAAGCGCACAGCGACAGGTTCGCAAAAGTAAATCAGGCGTAAGGCGTGCCCGCTAATGCGGCTTTTTGTCCGGCAGCGCCTTTATCGACAATCGCCAGAAACAGGGCCGCGGCACGGTTTGCATCGCGCGTTTGCTGATATTGCTCATGTGCGCTGACGAGTGCGACGCTCCAGCAGGCCAGCAGTAACGCCGCCGCCAGATTGGCATCGATATCGGTTTCATCGCGCCCCGCACCGTGGGCCAGCTCAGCGGCAATTCCGTTGGCGACCTCATCACGAATCGCTCTGGCGCGTGCCTTCAGCGTTTCACTGCCTTTGATAGTGGCGATAAACCCCAGGCTTCCTTCGGAAAATTGCAGAAAAGAGCGCTGCTCGGCGATCAGCCGATGCGCCAATAAACGCAGGGATTCAATCGGTGAATCGGCGTCTTTACGCTGACGCAGTGCGTCGGCCAGCGTTTCGCGGATTTCTTCATCACGGTCAAAAAACATGTCTTCTTTGCGCGGAAAATGGTTAAACACCGTCATTCTTCCCACGTCGGCCGCAGAGGCGATTTCATCAATGGTGACGTTATCAAACCCTTTTTCGGCGAACAAACCGGTGGCGGCGTAAGAAATATTACGGCGCGTTTCAAGCCGTTTTCGGGAACGACGGTCGATAGCATCTGACATCATTTATCCTTAATTTACGCGGCGTGAGTGGACTCAGCAGCGGCAGTTTTGCGCGTGCCCAACACAATTAATGGCACCGCAATCACGTACACGACGACCACTGACAGCCAGATAGCTCCTGGCCAGCTTTGTTGAACAACGAAATAGAAAGTGGAAAAGCCGAGCGGGGCGATGATGGAGGCGAGACTTATCGCCGAGCCTAATACCCCCTGAAACTGACCCTGTCTGTCGGCATCAACCTGACGCGTCGCGAGCGCCTGCAAAGCGGGCGAGCCGATGCCTCCCAATGCGAACAGCGGCATAATGGCGAACACCACCCAGCTTTGCTGCGTAAAAGCCAGCACGATCAAGGCCATACAAGAGCAGGCAACACCGACCAAAACCGCGCCACGCTCACCAAACAGGCGGGTTGCCGGACCGGGTAAAAAGGCCTGTACTAACGTCTGGCAAACGCCGAACGCGCCGAGCGAAAGACCAATCCACATGCCATTCCATGCGAAGGTATCAAACCCCCACAGCGCCCAGCAGGTGCCATACACTTCACCCGTCGCGCTAAGAATGAAAAACACCAGCACGATCGGCATCAGCTTTTTCATTGAAAATACCCAACGCAGCGGTTTAAGAGGATTGAGCGCCGAAAACTGTAATTTACGGTGCGCAGGCACACGCGATTCGGGGAGTAAAAACAGGGCCATCAGCAGGTTACAGCCGTTGAGAACGGCGGCCACCAGGAACGGCAGACGGATCCAGGTATCACCCAGCACACCCCCTAACACCGGGCCGATGATAAAGCCGATGCCGAACATGGCGTTAAACAGACCAAAACGCCGTGCACGTTGATCGGGCCGCGAAATGTCAGTGATATAGGCTGTCGCCACGGAGATATTGGCGCTGGTCAGCCCGGCAATCGCCCGGCCAACAAACAGCATCCACAGCTGTGGGGCAAACGCCATGACGAGGTAGTTAATTGCCGCACCGGCGAGCGAAATCAGCAGCACGGGGCGACGACCGAGGCTATCGCTTAATGCACCTAGCATTGGCGCAAAAATAAACTGCATCACCGCATACAGCGCGGTCATGATGCCGATGTAAGGCGCTATATGATTGGTATGCACCACTTCTTCCAGCAGTCGCGGAAGAATAGGGAAGATCAGGCCAATACCAACGGCATCGAGACAGATTGTTGTGAAGATAACAATCAGTGATTTATTCATAGTAATTCTCAAAGAAAAGGGGAAAGTATACTTGGCACTAAATTATACTGAGTACACATTAAGTGTGGGCGATCGCCATTCGCTTGTCAACGACACCAGAACGATGACGCGCAACGTAAAGGGAAAAGGATCGGCGCAGAGTTTTTTTTAAAACGTCTTAAGGGTTAATTCCACATGCAGCCGTGCCGTATATAAAGGTTACTTTTGCATCGTTCTGGAAGGATAAAATGAAAAAAACAGTTGTTATGCTGCTGGCTACAGCCATTGTAATGCCCGCTCTCTCAGCCCACGCGAGTTTGCAGGATGCCCATCGCCGCCACCAGAAAGCGCGGGATATTCGCCAGGATGCGCGCACGAATGCCCGTAAAGACAAACGTGATTGTTATGTCAAAAACAACAAAAGCAATCTCGACTGCCGCCGCGATAAAAAAGATACCAAGCGCGATGGCCGCCGTGACGCGTTCGACACGGTGGTTGGCAATAAATAATCACGCTTTTCTTAGCGTAAAAACCACGCCTGGCGTGGTTTTTTGCTTTTGTCGGTCAAAGGCATTGCTAATTCATTTGCGGGCTAGGTATATTTTAGGGGAATAAAAACCAGAGAAAAAAACATGAGCAAGAGCAATCACCTCGCAGACCGCATCCAACAACTGCAACCCTCCGCCATTCGCGAATTGTTAAAACACAGTAAAATGCCCGGCGTCATTTCGCTCGCGGGCGGCATTCCTTCCGGGGAATTGTTTGACAAAGAAGGGCTTTCCATTGCTACCCAACGTGTCGTGGAAGAAAACTTCGGCGAAGCGTTCCAGTACGGTTTAACGGAAGGTAACGTCGAGTTACGCCAGCAGCTCGAAGGGCTGTGCAAGGCGCGTGGGATCAGCGCGACGGCGGATCAGATGCTGATAACGTCAGGCTCACAGCAGGCGCTGGACCTGTTGATCCGCGCATTGGCAAACCCGGGTGATGTCTTCGTGGTGGAACGCCCGACCTACCTGGCAACGCTACAAATTTTGAGTCTCACCGACGCCACCGTGCAGTCCGTGGGCAGTGATGCTAACGGCATGATCGTCGATGAACTGGAAGCGCTGCTCAACACTACGCGCATCAAAGCCGTTTATATTGTGCCGACATTCGGCAATCCTAGCGGGACAACACTCAGCGCGGAACGTCGTGAAAAACTGGTCAAACTCGCGATCAAACACGATTTCGTGATTATCGAAGACGACCCGTATGGCGCGATCAGTTTTACCGAAGAACGCCAGAAAACGTTATTCCAGACCGCAGCAGAGATGGGCGATCGCGAAAGCGTGGTTTACACCTCGACGTTTTCCAAAATACTGGCGCCGGGCCTGCGGGTTGGCTGGATTATTTTGCCAGAGTGGATGAAACAGAAGGTGGCGATTGTGAAGCAGGCAACCGATCTTCACGCCAACGCATTTGCTCAGTCACTGGTTGCTACCTATCTGACCATGGGCCGACTCGACCCGCAAATCGCGCTCATTCGCGATGCCTATAAGCAGAAGTGTCTGGCGCTGTCGCGTTTCCTGAAAGAGGAACTGGATGAGCACATCACGTTTAATCAGCCGCAGGGCGGCATGTTCCTGTGGGCGCAATTCCGTTACGATTTTGACACCACCACATGGCTGAAACAGACGCTGGAGAAAGGCGTCGTGTATGTGCCTGGAGAGTTTTTCTTCAGCGACCATACAGATAAGAAAACGCTGCGTTTCTCGTATGCTACCGCCACCGAAGAACAGCTTTATGAAGCGGTGCAGCGCTTAAAGTCAGCGCTGTAGTCCGTGTTTATTCGCCCGGCGGCGCGAGTTTGCCGGGCTGGTCACTCACCAGTGTTAACGCCAAACATACATCAGCGTTAGCCACTCGCGATATCCATTTCCCGCTTATTCATCCGCATCCATTCCGCCAGAGAATCCAGCGTCGGTCGAAGTGATTTCCCCAACGTCGTTATCTGATATTCCACTCGCGGTGGTACCTCTGCAAATACCGTTCTGTTCACCAGCCCACGAGCTTCAAATTGCCGTAGCTGCTTTGTGAGCTCTTTTTGGGTGATGGGATTGACTGCGCGCTGTAATTCACTGAACCGGACCGGCTCATCAATCAGAATCAAGCGGTAGAGAATAGGGATCGCCCATTTCCCAGCGATAAGATTCACAAAGCTCACCATCGGGCAATCCGCTCCCGCATCCGGCAAAAGATAAATATTTTTTGGCATCTCGACTCCCGTCATTCGGCAATGCGCTCCACGAAGCACCTTAGTATCCAAAAGGTGCCTACTATCCAAAAGATACTATAGCGGAAATAATGCCTTCACCAGTGAAATGTGAGGTCACATGATGAGCAGACTTAACAATAAATATGCCTTAATTACCGGTGGTACCAGCGGGATAGGACTGGAAACGGCGAGGCAGTTTCTGGCGGAAGGGGCGAAAGTGGCTATTACGGGACGCAGCGAAAGTGGGTTGCAGGCCGCCAAAGAACAACTCGGCGACGTGTTGGTCTTTAAAAGTGATGCGGGCGATATCAAGCAACAACAAGATCTCGCCAATGCATTGCAACAGCACTGGCCACGGCTGGACATCCTTTTCGCCAATGCAGGAGATGTTACGCATCGTGCTCTCGAAGCATGGGATGAGAACACTTATGATCGACTGATGAATACCAATCTTAAAGGCCCATTTTTCTTAATTAAGGCCATATTGCCGCTGTTAGCAAACCCATCATCAGTCATTGTTTGTGGGTCTGTGAGCGCAAGGATTGGCTTGCCGCAGAGCAGCGTTTACGCCGCCAGCAAAGCGGCGATTCTGTCTCTGGCACGTACACTTTCTGGTGAATTACACACGCGAGGAGTACGTGTTAACGGGCTTAGCCCCGGCCCGACAGAAACCCCGGCGTTAGGTAAACTTGGCACGGGATTGGGAGAAGAGAAGCTTCGAGAGGAAATTCGCCAATTGGTCCCTATCGGTCGTTTGGGCACCGCTCTGGAACTGGCGAAAGCAGCGGTGTTCCTTGCGTCTGACGAATCTGCCTATGTGGTCGGAACCGATTTACTGGTCGATGGCGGCGTAGGTAATTTGTAATTTCTACTGGCTCTCCAGGCCTGGAGAGCCTCCGCAGTTGTCACGAAAAAGTGAAGTTTCCGCGAGGATCCCGTAATCAATTCCCGGCTACAGTCAGGTTATCAACGATTCGTTGTTTCTTCTGAGGCCTGAATTATGTTGGTCATTATTCTTGCTTATCTGGGCGGTCTGCTGACCATCGCCAGTCCCTGCATTCTTCCGGTGTTGCCGTTTGTTTTCGCACGCTCAGACCAGCCTTTTACCCGTTCGGGCCTGCCATTACTGCTCGGTATGGCGTTGACCTTTACGCTGTTTGCCACCCTCGCCGCAGTAGGTGGCGGTTGGGTTGTGGCTGCGAACCAGTATGGGCGCATTGCGGCGCTGGTGTTGATGGCGGTTTTCGGTATCACGTTGCTGTTCCCGCAAATCGGTGAGCGCCTGATGCACCCGCTGGTGAATGCCGGTAATTCACTGTCGGAAAAAATCGCATCTGGGCGTTCTGCCGGACCGGGCAGTTCATTACTGTTAGGCGTGGCGACGGGCTTGTTGTGGGCACCATGCGCCGGGCCGATCCTCGGTCTGGTGTTAACGGGTGCCGCGTTACAAGGCGCGAACGCGGGTTCGACTTTGTTACTGTTGGCCTATGCCGCCGGCGCGGTGACGTCTTTAGCGTTGGCGTTACTGATCGGCGGTAAAGTTTTCAGCGCAATGAAACGCTCGCTGGGCGTGGGGGAATGGATCCGTCGCGGGTTGGGGGCGGCAATGTTACTCGGCGTTGCCGCAATTTCACTGGGCCTCGATACCGGTATTCTGGCGCGTTTGTCGTCCGTTTCCACCGGTGGAATTGAGCAGGCATTAGTGCAAAAACTTAAGCCAGAGAGTGCGATAACACCCGCCACGCCATCCGTATCGCTGGCATCGGCAACAAGTAATGCTGTGCCTGCGCTGATAGACGGTGGTGCCATGCCGCCACTGACAGGCGCGGTGCAGTGGTTGAATTCGCCACCGCTCAGCGCAGAATCGCTGCGCGGCAAAGTGGTGCTGATCGATTTCTGGACCTATTCCTGCATCAATTGCCTTCGCACGCTGCCGTATGTCAAAGCGTGGGCGGCGAAATATCACGATCAGGGACTGGTTGTCATTGGTGTACACGCACCGGAATTCGCCTTCGAACGGGATATCAATAACGTTACCAAAGAAGCGAAAAAACTGGGCGTGACGTACCCGATTGCTATCGATAACAACTTCACCATCTGGCAGGCGTTCAACAATCAGTATTGGCCTGCACACTATTTTATCGATGCCAAAGGCCACATCCGCTACACGCATTTTGGCGAAGGTAATTATGCCGAATCTGAGCGCGTGATTCAGGAACTGCTGCGCCAGGCTGGCGCGCAGAACGTGAATGACGGCATTGCGCGCGTTGCGGGCCAGGGCGTTGAACAATCGGCCAGCGGTATGAATGACATTTCACCCGAAACCTATCTGGGCTATCAACGCGCCGAAAACTTCGCTTCTGGCAGTGTCGATAATGATGAAGCATCCGATTACCACAACCCCGTGGCGCTTCCGCTTAATGCCTGGGGGCTGGAAGGGCGCTGGAATATCGGTGGTGAGCACATCACGCTCGCGGGGGAAAAGGGTCGGATTGTGTATCAGTTTCGCGCCCGCGATCTGCATCTCGTGCTTGGCCCGGATGCCAATGGCCAGCCGGTTCACTTCACAGTTTCACTGGACGGTAAAGCGCCTGGCGCGATGCACGGCAGCGATATCGCACAGGATGGCAGCGGCACCGTCACAGAACAGCGGTTGTATCAACTGATCCGCCAGAAAGATGGCCCGGGTGAGCACACGTTCAGTATCGAGTTTAAAAAGCCAGGCGCTACGGCTTACGCCTTCACGTTCGGTTAATGAGGCACACACATTATGATGAAATGTAATCGTATTATTACCGCAATGACGCTCGCGTCAGCGCTGGTATTTCAGAGCGTAGGCTGGTCACAAACGGTGAGCATTCCCGCGCCTGCTCAGGATGAAGCCCAGAACCATACCGGGCTTGAGACCGCTGTGTTTGCGGGCGGTTGTTTCTGGGGCGTGCAGGGTGTATTTCAGCACGTGAAAGGCGTTATCAGCGCAGTGTCCGGCTATGCAGGCGGCAACGCCAGAACGGCTAATTATCCCACCGTGAGCACTGGGCTAACGGGGCATGCGGAGTCGGTCAGCGTGACGTATGACCCCAAAAAAATCACCTATGGTCAGTTGCTACAGATTTTCTTCTCGGTGGCGCATGACCCGACTGAATTGAATAAACAAGGGCCGGATTACGGTACTCAATACCGCAGCACGCTGTTTGTTCAGAACGCCGAACAAGAGAAAGTGGCAAAAGCGTACATGACGCAACTGACTGCCGGTCATTATTTCACGGCCTCCATAGCGACAACGATTGAAGTGAAAAAGAGTTTCTACCCGGCGGAAAAATATCACCAAAATTTTCTCAACGACAACCCTAACTATCCGTACATTGCCATCAACGATATGCCGAAAGTACAGCAGTTAAAGGCCGATTTTCCGACGCTGTGGCAGGCACAACCCGTTTTGGTGAATCAATAGAACAGGGTGGAACCTGACATTCTCACCACGGAAGGTGGGAATGTCCCTGCAAATACTCCGCATATACGTTCTGAATTGACTAAAATAAAGGGATGCACAGTGCGGAGTACCGCGCCATGAACAGCTCTTTTCTACGCCTTACCGCCGTCGTTAATCTCTCATTACTGTTGACGATCGCCGTGTATGCCGCGCCGTTAGCACCTCCGCCAGACGCACTGGCCCTTAATCGTCATGATATTCAGCAATCGACAGTGGGTGATCTGCCGGGCATGTACGATCGGCGGGTCATTCGCGTGTTAACGACCTACAGTAAAACGTTCTTCTTTATCGACAAAGGCACACAGCGCGGGCTCACACATGACATTTTTATTGAATTCGAACGCAATCTGAACAAACGGTTGGCAAAGGAAGACAAACTGACCCATCGTCATCTCAGAGTGCGGATCCTTTTCGTGCCCGTGACGCGCGAGCATTTATTTACCGCGCTTAACGACGGTATGGGCGACATTGCTGCGGCGAATCTGACCGTCACACCTGCGCGCGAGGCGCTTGTTGCCTTCACCGACCCGATTTATCCCAACGCGAAAGAGCTGCTCCTGTCAGGGCCATCTGCTCCTCAAATCGACAACCTGGAACAGCTCTCAGGAAAAACGGTGTTTGTGCGTTTTTCATCGAGTTATTACGACAGTCTGGTCACCCTCAACACGCGCTTTGTCAAAGAATCACGCCCACCGGTGATCCTGGAGCCTGCGCCCGAATCACTGGAGGATGAAGATTTAATCGAGATGCTTAACGCCGGTCTCATCCCCTTTATCGTGGTCGATCAGCATAAAGCGACATTCTGGAAACAGGTCTTTCCAAAAATTAAGATACACGACAACATTGTGCTGCGTGACCATGCCCAAATCGCCTGGGCCGTACGCAAGGACAGCCCGCAGCTTCTCGCGTTGCTGAATAATTTTGTTAAGGGAAATAAAGTCGGCAGCACACTGGGGAATACGTTGTTTCTGCGTTATCTGAAAAACGCCAAATATGTGAAAGATGCGACATCGGAAGAAGGGCGTCGAAAATTCTTGATGATGGTCGAGCTGTTCAGAAAATACGGCCAACGCTATAACGTAGATTGGCTGCTAATGGCCGCGCAGGGCTATCAGGAATCGCGTCTCAACCAAGCGGTTCGTAGCCCGGTCGGTGCTATCGGGGTAATGCAAGTGATGCCAGGCACCGGCAAGCAGTTGGACGTCGGCGATATTCGCAAACTGGAACCGAATATCCACGCGGGCGTTAAATATATGCGCTGGATGATAGACCAGTACTACGGTGATGAACCGATGACGCCCCTCAACAAAGCGTTGTTCTCGTTTGCCTCCTATAACGCGGGTCCGGCACGCATTGCACGTTTACAGGCAGAGACAAAAAAACGCGGTTTTGACCCCGATGTGTGGTTTGGCAATGTGGAAAATTTGGCCGCAGAGAAAATCGGGGCGGAAACCGTGAACTACGTCGGCAACATCTATAAATACTATGTGGCTTATCGTCTGGTGCTGGATGAAATCACGCAAAAAGAGAAGGCGGTAAACCAATCAAAAGCAGAGTCGGCAGCGGAAAAATCAAACGCTGAAGACGTTCCCGTAAAGCCGTAAAACGCAGGTGTGAGGAATAAATAATGTCGAAAAGATTGTGCGCAGCGTCCGTCGTGGTTTTCTTTGTCGCAGGGTGTTCATCTCAGGCGCAATCATCACCAGAAGCAAAGTATCAACGCGTCAATACTGCCGCGCATCAATGTGCAGAAGACGTCAAAAACAACACCATCGAATTGACGGCCAAAGGGCAATCAGCCCGAACATGGTGGACGACGGCACACTATGTTGTGTCGGGCACCGATGGAACAATGCAGAACCGAACCGTGGAATACCGCACCTCGACCGCAGTGGATAATGGCGAGCCGGGCAGCGCCTGGAAAAAATGCATGCAGCATGAGGATGCATTGGTTCCAGAGCTGAAATTCCCGGCATAAATGCTTCTGGATTTTCAGCAAACGTTCGACCGTGGGCAATTTTCTCGTTATCCGCCTGGCTGACAGGGGCGTTGTCCAGGAACTGACGCGCACCTTTGTTTGTCAGGGAAGGATAATCTGCGGGAAAATTTCCATTGTGATTCCCTTACGTATCGGCGTGTGAAAGTGATTGCAGCGCGTTATCCAGTTCATCGGCAAAGACCCCTGGAGACAGCGCGTAACCGGTGTGGTTGCCGATAAAATCGACACATGGGCAGGGGAGTTGGCGGGCAAGTTCACGCGCCGTTTGGGCATAAAAAGCATCACCGCTCGCGCGACCCACGCCGGTCACCATCGGGACGCCGCTTTGGCGAAGCACGCTTATGTCAGGCACGAATCGGTTGATAACATTGAATTCATGGGCCAGAAAGCGCTCATGGCTACCATTCTGATCCGCAGGCGCGGGCATGTTTTTATCAAAACCAACAAATGAAGAGGCGAAAAGTTTCATCGCCTCAGCGGAACCGCTTTTCAGGGAGGTTTGGTAAACCGCATCGAAGAACATGCGCCACGGCGTGGCATCTGGCAGCATATCGCTCACCGGCGGCTCATGCGCCACAAGACCACGCACCCATTGCGGGTGATTCTGGGTCAGTGCCAGCGCGATATTTGCCCCGGCGCTGCTTCCAAATACAAAGGCTTTCTCGCCAGTGACCTCACGAACAACGGCCGCCACATCGCGAGCCTGTTGCGCCATATTCAGTTCAGCCTGCGTATCGCCGGTACTGCTGGCGTTGGCGCGGCGATCACAGCGGATAACGGTATAACGAGAGGCGAGTTCGGTAGACAGCGACGTGTAAAGACGACTGTCACCATTCCCGCCTGGAATTAGCAGCAGAAAAGGACCTTGACCCTCCTTGTACCAGGCAATGTCGGCGCCTTCATTATGAATTTTTCCGGATAACAGCATGGTGAATTGCTCCTTATTATCATTCTGACGTGAGATGCGCTGAAGTATTAACCTTTATTTTAATAACATCCAGTATCGATAATTGACGGATTAATCATATTTTATGATTGGTAGTATTCGACGTGCGCGAAAATGAGAGTGAAGTTTGCTTGATGGTAAGAAAAGAGTGTGAATAAAGCCTGGCGCAAAATGCCGGATCTGAGTGAGATATTATTGTTACAAATTTCGGAATTATAAAATCCAGACAATGCCATTAATTGGATTGATGTTTATTGCTAGCGTCTGGTCGTCCCCACTAAATTAATCAGGAATGACCATGAGCAAGACAATGACCGCACTCGTACTCGAAAATTTTGGCGATGATAAATTTGCTCGCACAGACCTGCCGGTTCCTCAGCCGCAGGCGAGCGAGGTTCTGGTGCGGTGTAAACCCTATCGATTATAAAATTCGTTTGGGCGAAACCCCGTATGCCATGCCTGAACTCCCGGCCGTGCTGGGTACAGATATGGCGGGTGTGGGCGAGGGCGTCACGCGTTTCAGTGCCGGTGATGAGGTTTATGGTCTGACTGGCGGTGTGCGTGGTCTTCAGGGTTCACTGACAGAATTTGTTTCCGCCGATGCTGACTTGTTGGCCCTTAAACCGCGCAATCTTTCTATGCGTGAGGCAGCAGCCCTGCTATTTCTTCTGATTCTCTTCACGTATCGCTTTAAGCCCGGCCAGCGAAAACAGCTTAAAATGCGCGGTCAGGGCTTTTGTTTGCATGGCCATGATGTCCTTAATTGGGCCTGGCATACGACTGCCCGCGACCATCAGCATCATGCACGGGGCCAGCACACTCAGCATGCAAGGGAGCAAGCGAGGATCATCTTCTGTAAGACCAGCCGCTTCACCCACAATCCGTCTTACCGACTGAATCTTTCCGGCACCTTCAGCATTGAGAAAATCGCCGAGCTGCGCAGAAGGAGACAACATCTCACGCGCAAAAACCCGACCATGCCAGTTATCAGGATTGCTCAGTTTCGCCAGAAACGTTTCCAGGAAAGTACCTAGCTTATCTTGTGCAGGGAGATCCGATGACGCCAGTTGAGCGAGTTGATCACCATCCAGATATTGATGATGAGCCAATGCCAGAACCGCGAGATATAAGCCGTCACGCCCACCAAAGTGATAGTTGATGGCGGCCAGGTCAACATCGGCTTTTTTAGCAATCTCTTTGTTGGTGGTCTGCGTGAATCCCTTTTCTGCGATCAGTTCTCCGGCTGCCTCGAGAATACTTTCGCGGGTGACATCCCCATCACTTCTGCGTGCTCGGCTCATAATCCACAAATTCCAGATAAGCTATTTTGACAATAAGGGGTTTATTATTGCATAAATAAAGTTTAAATTGAATTTAAACTATATATCTCTGGGAACATCAGGACACTTCATTATGAATAAGAAAATCATCGCTGGAGTGGTCGTGATCGCTCTCGTTATCGCCGGAGTGACATACTGGCTGGTAGGCCGACACGACGGTGACAAGGACGCGCTCACGCTGCACGGTAATGTCGATATTCGCCAGGTTTCGCTGGCCTTTGAAGACAGCGGTCGTATCCGCACGCTGACCGTGGATGAGGGCGATCGGGTTCATGCCGGGCAGGTTATCGCCACGCTCGATACCCGGGCGCTGAAAATTCAGGAGCAACAGGCTCTGGCCCAACTGGATGCCCAGAAGCAGACGGTGCGTGAACAGCAGGCAGGCGCGCGCCCGGAAGAAGTGGCTCAGAGCCGGGCGCAATTGGCTTCGGCTCAGGCACAGTTACAGAAAGCAGCCGAAGACATGAGCCGTATTCAGCGTATTTCCGCCAGCACCGGTGGGAAGGGCATCAGCAAACAGGAACTGGACACCGCCCGCAGCAATCTTCGTATTGCCCAGGCCAGCGTGAAAGAGCGTCAGGCCAGTCTTACGCTGATGGAAAAAGGGGTACGCTCCGAACAACGTGAAGCGTCCGTAGCGCAGGTTCGTGCGACCGAAGCACAGCTGGCCTTGATGCAATATCACCTCTCACAGGCCGAATTACGCGCTCCCGTTGATGCCGTTGTCCGTGCGCGACTTCAGGAACCCGGTGACATGACAGGCCCGCAAAAAGCGGTCTATACCCTGGCGCTTAGCCAGCCGAAATGGGTCCGCGTGTGGCTGAATGAAAGCGATTTGGGCCGTGTGAAATCGGGTATGTCCGCCAAAATACTCACGGATTCATTCCCGGATAAACCGGTAACCGGCAAAGTTGGCTTTATCTCTTCGGTGGCAGAATTCACGCCGAAATCCGTGCAGACGGAAGACCTGCGCACCAATCTGGTGTTTGAAGTGCGCATTGTCGTTGACGACCCAACCAACGTTCTGCGCATGGGGCAACCCGCCACGGTGACCATCAATACTCAGCCAGAGAATCAGCGCGATGCCGGTAACTGATAATCAGGATGTCGTCGTTGCCCGTGACCTGGTACGCCTGTTTCCAGGTGTCACCAAAAAAGCGCCCGACACGCGTGCACTCGATGGTCTGACACTCAATATTCGAGCGGGTGAATTAACGGCGCTGGTTGGCCCGGACGGCGCGGGAAAAACTACCTTTCAGCGGCTGATTGCCGGGCTCTATGCACCCACTTCTGGCAGCCTGACCGTACTGGGCACGGATGTCACCGCCGATCCACAATCAGTGCAAAACCGCATCAGCTATATGCCGCAGCGCTTCGGGCTGTATGACGATCTCAGCGTGCAGGAAAATCTCGATTTGTATGCGGATTTGCATGGTGTCCCTGAGCAAGTCAGGCAAGAGCGCTTTGAACGCCTGTTGTCGATAACCGATTTGTCCCGTTTTACGGCACGTCCGGCAGGGAAACTCTCCGGCGGGATGAAGCAAAAACTGGGGCTGGCCTGCACGCTGGTCCGTTCCCCGGAGTTACTGCTGCTCGATGAGCCGAGCGTGGGGGTGGATCCGCTTTCCCGCCGCGACTTGTGGAAAATCATCGAACAGCTGGTTCAGGATGAAAAACTGAGCGTGATAATCAGTACGGCCTACATGGACGAGGCCGAGCGCTGCTCGCAAATTTATGTGATGAACCACGGTAAAATTCTCGCCGAAGGTAAACCTGACATGCTGCGCCAGAAGGCTGAGGGAAGAACATGGCTGGCCGTTCCACCGCAGGGCACGAAATCCCGTATTTTACAGGCTCATCTGCTCGAAAAACGCGATGCTATTGCAGACGCCGTCCCCAAAGGCGATGCCGTCCGCTTTATCTGTCTCTCTCCTGACGACGAAACCACCCCGCAGGAAGTCAATGCTACCCGCCGGGAGGCCGAGCTGGAGGATGGTTTCATGCTGTTGTTGCATCAGGCACAACAGCATGATTCGACGGCACCGACCGGGCCGGTCAAAGCGGAAATGGTTTCTGCACAACACAGTGACGCCGACAGCGATAAACCGGTTATCGCGGTGAAAGATCTTGTGCGGAAATTTGGTGATTTCACTGCGGTGGCGAATACCTCTTTCGACGTCAAACGTGGCGAAATATTCGGCCTGCTGGGGCCAAACGGTGCCGGGAAAACCACCACCTTTCGTATGCTGTGTGGGCTGTTACCCGCTACCAGTGGACAACTGGAAGTGGCCGGTATGAACCTGCGCACGGCACGAGCAAAAGCCCGCGCCCGTATTGGCTACGTTTCGCAGAAATTTGCTCTTTATGGCAACCTGAGTGTGCGCGACAACCTGACGTTCTTCGGCGGGGCGTATGGTCTGTCCGGTGAAAAGCTAAACCGTCAGATTGAGGCTTCACTGAAGCAGTTTGAACTCAGCCCGGATGCCATCAGCGGTGAACTACCGGGGGGATTCAAACAGCGTCTGTCTATGGCAGTGGCCTTGCTGCATGAACCGGAGATCGTTTTCCTTGATGAACCGACAAGCGGTATCGATCCGCTGGCGCGTCGCCTGTTCTGGTACACCATTGGCGAACTGGCGAATAAGGGCATTACCATTATCGTCACCACGCACTTTATGGAAGAGGCCGAATATTGCGACCGGATAGCGATTCAGGATGCGGGAAAACTGCTGGCGCTGGGTACGCCGAAAGAAGTGCGCCAGCTCGCAGGGCTGGATCATACCGCTGATATGAATACCGCCTTCATTGCCATCGTCGAGAATTCCCGCGCGCAGTTGGCTAAAAAGGAGCACAGCCATGAGTGACTCAACGTTCCTTCGTCGTCTGATCTCACTGACCCGTAAAGAAACCCGTCAGCTGGTACGTGATAAAAGTAACCTCGCGGTCGGATTTCTGCTGCCCATCGTGCTGATCCTGTTGTTTGGCTACGGTGTCTCGTTTGACCTGAGTTCTGCGCGTGTTGCGGTGGTGCAGGAACAGCATACAGCCCAAAGTCATCAGGTGATTACCGCTTTGCAGGGTAGCCGTTATCTCTCCGTGCAGGAATACCCGAGTCTTGTCGCGGCGCAGGCGGCGCTGCAAAAAGATGAGACCGATGCCATTGTGCGCATTCCTTCCGATTATGCTGAAAGCGCGGCGTCAGGAAACGGCAAATTGCAGGTATTGCTCAATGGGGCCGTTACCAGCGTCGCGTCGGCCGCACAGGGCTACATCACCGGCGCACTGGGTGCGCAGTCGGCCATTGAGGCTGACCGACAAAATCTCACGACAACCGCGGGTACTGTCTCCATTGAGCAGCGCATGTGGTTCAACGAGGCCGGGATCAGTACCTGGTTTATTGTGCCGGGGATCCTCGTGCTCATCCTGACGCTGATAGGAGCCTTCCTGACGGGATTACTGATCGCCCGTGAGCGCGAAAGGGGAACGCTTGAAGCCCTGTTTGTCACCCCCGTGCGCCCACTGGAACTGGTACTGGCTAAACTCGCGCCGTATATGGTGATTGGGGCTATTGACCTCGTTATCTGCCTGCTTGCGGCACATTACCTGTTTGCGATCCCAATCAGAGGCTCTCTGTTCGCCATTATCACCTCGTCTCTGCTGTATCTGCTGGTTTCACTGGGGATGGGGCTGACGATATCGGGCTACGCGCCAAGCCAGTTTTTGGCAAGCCAGATTGCGTTGATCGCGAGCTTTATGCCGGCGATGATGCTTTCCGGGTTTGTGTTTGATATCCGCAACTTACCGATAGTGGTCCAGGTGGTCAGTCAGATTTTACCGGCGACCCATTTCATGTCACTCATCAAGACGCTGTTTTTGGGTGGCGACGACTGGCCCATGTATTTCCGCCAGTGCGGCATCCTGCTGTTCTATGCGGTGATCCTGATTAACGCCTCACGGCTTTCCCTTCGCAAACGGTTGAGGTAGCGCATGATCTCTGAACTCCAACAATGGCTGCGGCACATCGGCTTTTTGATAAGAAAAGAAATCCTGACCATTGTTAAAGAACCCGCCAACCGGGCTATCCTGATTGCCCCCGTGCTGATGCAGGCATTGCTGTTTGGCTATGCGGCCACGTACGACGTTAACCATGTTGATTATGCTGTGCTGGATCAAAGTCGTGGTCAGGCGTCCACACAAATCCTCTCGCATCTGGACGGGACCGGTGTATTCAACCGTACCGCCACGCTGACGTCGGCATCGCAAATCCAGCAGGTGGTGATGGACGGGAAAGCGCTGATGGTGCTGACGTTCCCGCCTGATTTTGAGAACAAGCTCAACCAGGAGCAGACGTCGCCGATGCAGGTGATCCTGGACGGGCGCAACTCATCTACCGCTGGGGCTGCCGCGGGATACATCAGCGCAGTGGTCAACGACTTTAATCAGCGCAGAACGGGCGCTCTTTCGCCGATCAACGTTGAAGTCCGTGCCTGGTATAACCCGAATCTTGAGTCACGATGGGGACTGATGCCCACGCTGATTGCGGCGATCAGTATGATGCAAACGCTGCTGTTATCGGCACTTTCTGTTGCCAGAGAGCGGGAGCAGGGAACCTTTGACCAACTACTGGTGACACCGTTTACGCCGATGCAGTTATTGATTGGCAAGGCCATCCCACCGGTGCTGGTCGGACTGTTGCAGTCCACAATCATCCTGTTGGTGATTTTGTTGTGGTTCCAGATCCCGATGAACGGCTCGTTGCTTGTGCTCTATTTCGGGCTGCTCAGTTTTAACATTGCCGCTGTCGGTCTGGGGCTGTCGATATCCGCCGTGTCCGTCAACATGCAGCAGGCGATGTTATACACCTTCTTATTGATCATGCCGCTGATGTTGCTTTCGGGGTTGCTGACGCCGGTTCAGACCATGCCTGCGGTGCTCGATACCCTGACCTACGCCAATCCGCTGCGTTTTGCCATTGATCTGGTGCGCCGGGTGTACCTGGAAGGGGCAGGCTTAAGCGACGTTGCCTTTGATTTTATTCCCATGATTGCCATGACTGTCATCACGATGCCGCTGGCCGCGTGGTTGTTCCGTAACCGACTGTACTGATGCAGGAATTAAGATGAATAACTGTTTTTCTATTTTCACCCGTCACCCGTTATCCGCAGTGGCCACTGCGCTGGCGATAACCCTCATCAGTGGTTGTACCGTAGGTCCGGACTTTAAAAAGCCAGCCGCAGAGACGCCGACCGACTGGACTACCTGGCGTAGCGGCGATGCTGCGTTGCACACGCTACCAGGTGGGAGCGTTGTCTCAGATAACCTGTGGTGGAAACGCTACAACGATCCGGTACTCGATGCATTGGTCGAGAAAGCCTTAACGGCGAGCCCGGATATCCGCACTGCAACGTTACGGTTTGCCAGCGCCCGTGCTCAGCAGCAGATTGTGAACTCACAGCAAACACCTGACATTAATGCCACCGGCAGCGTCACCCGGATCCAGCAAAGCGAGAACAGTCCCTCGACGCGCGCGCTGAAAGAAGCGTTGCCGGACCCGGAGGAACTCATAAAGCTAATGGCCGCGCCATCGAACTGGTATCAGGGCGGACTGGATTTCTCATGGGAAATCGACCTGTGGGGGCATGTACGTCGGGCAGTAGAAGCATCTGACGCCGATGTCCAGTCCCAGCAAGCGATGCTGGAGATGGCGCGGCTGAGTATTGTCGGCGACGTGGTGAATAACTACTACAACCTGCGCGGTATTCAACAACAAATCGTGCTCGCAAAACAGGATGAGAACGCGCTGAATGAGCGTCTGTCGCTGATCGAGGCGCGAACCGAAGGCGGGGCGCTGGATGAGACCACTCAGGAAAGACAACGCAGCGAACTGGCGGCGACCCGCGCGAACCTGATAGACCTTCAGGCGCAGGAAGGTGTGGCGATGAACCAGCTATTATTGCTGTTAGACGAACATCCGGGGGCACTGCAACAACAACTGCAATACCACGCTGACAGCCTGAAATCAGATAAATTGCCGCCGCTGCAAATGGGCATCCCGTCGGACGTGGCGCGCAACCGGCCTGACATTCGGGCAGCAGAAGCGAAGTTGCATTCAGCGACGGCACGAATTGGGGTCGCACAGGCTGAGCTTTACCCAAGCATCACGCTGGGCGCACGAATTGGGATGGATACCTACAGCGCGGATAACTTTACGGAGTGGGGCAGCCGCAGCTGGTCTGTAGGGCCGAGCCTGAATCTGCCGCTGTTTGACCGTGGCCGCCGTAAAGCGACGGTAGTACTGCGGGAAACCGATCAACAACAGGCGGCGGTTGATTATCACAAAACCGTTCTGAAAGCGTGGCAGGAGATTGATGATGCCTTAAGCCGTTATACGGCAGCGCAGCAAAAGCTTATCGAACAGCAGACACGCGCAGAGAGTGCAGGGCAGGCACTGGCTTTAATCCAGGCGCGATATGATGGTGGGCTCAGCAACTTTATCGATGTACTGGATGCACAGCGCAGCAATATCCAGGCAAGACAGGCACTGGCCATGAGTCAGCGTGATGTCATGACCGCATGGGCTGCCGTGAACCGTGCGGTGGGAAATTACCCGCGTTAACGTTAACAACACGGGCTGCCGAAGCAGCCCGTAAATAGACAGTTAAACCCAGAATGTTATTTTCCTGGAAAGAGGAACGTCAGGTTCATTCGAAGGCCCCAGCCTTCATGGCCTCGGGTATCATCCGTCACCGCCCAGTAACGCACGCCAGTACCCACCTGAATAATCTGGTCACCGATTTTCAACACCTGATTCACCGCACGATGGCTTAAGCTGAAGTGTTCTGAGGTCTTAATCCCCGTCTCTCAAGCCAGCCCTCACCCCATTCATTGAGTTGAAGCAGCAGAGGACCAATGGTTTTTCCTTCTTCAGTGAGGGAATACTCTACCTTCGGTGGGACAACCGGATAAACGGTTCTGATAATGAAAGCATCCTCTTCCAGTTCCCGTAACTGTTTTACCAGAAGGCGTGGGGTACATCCCGGCAAATGCCGATGCAACTCATTAAATCTCATGGTTCCTTTAATCAGAAGATAGTACAGGATCACCCCTTTCCAGCGACCATTCAACAGATTGAGCGTTGCCATCATTGCGCAGGTTGGGACTTCATCATATTTCCGTCGTTTCGGCATATTGTCTCCGGATTTATCATTTAACATTCACACTATACTTTTGGGTAGTATGTGTAAAAGATTGTAGTATTGTTATTTTACGATAAACATCAATAATTGCACTCATGTTCTGGCAATTAAGTCAGGCTCAACTTGAAAGGAGTGCGATATGGCACGCGTTGTTCATTTTTATCAGACCGGTGGCCCTGAAGTTCTCAAGATTGATGAGGTCCCAACCCCTGAACCTAAAGCCGGGGAAGTACGTATCAGAGTTCATGCACTGGGCCTGAACCGCGCTGAAAGTATGTATCGTTCAGGACGTTACGTTATTGAGCCCACATTCCCAGCGAAACTGGGTTATGAGGCTGCGGGCACAATTGACGCTATCGGAGCAGGTGTCGAAGGCTTCGCTATTGGTGATGCAGTCAGTGTCATTCCTGCGTTTATGTTTGGTGAATATGGGTTATATGGTGACCTTGTTGTTGCCCCAGCTCGCGCCGTTGTCAAAAATCCAGAAGGGCTCGACTGGTCACTGGCTGCTGTAACCTGGATGCCATTTGTCACCGCCTGGGGAGCATTAATCGACATAGCAAAATTGGGTAAGGGTGATTTCGTTATTTTACCTGCCGCAGCGAGCAGTGTTGCTTTGGCTGCTATGCAGATTGCTCTTCACGTCGGTGCAACACCGATTGCTATCGTTCGTAAAGCAGAGAAAATAGCTGAACTGAAAGCGGCCGGTGCAACACACATTCTGGAATACGGCCAGGCAGATATCACTGCCGAAGTGATGCGTATCACTGAAGGACGAGGAGCCAGGGTTGTTTTTGATCCAGTTGGCGGACCTGACTTCGAGAGCATCGTCAAGGCGACCGGTAAGGATGCTTTCGTATTTATTTATGGCGCGCTGAGCCACGACACCACACCGGTTCCGGTTCTGCATGTACTGGGTAAACACACAACTATTCGTGGTTTTGAGTTTATTGAAGTGACTTCAGATGATGCCAAGCTTGAACGTGCGAAAGCGTTCATTATTGATGGTTTACGTGCCGGTCACTTCCGCCCCCATATTGCGAAAACATTCAAACTGGAAGAAATAGTTGAAGCTCACCGTTATCTTGAGTCCAATGCACAGTTCGGTAAAATTGTAGTCACGGTAGATTAAGCATTCTAGCCAACCCAGATCAATCTTATTGCTTGCGTTGGTCACAGGCGGTTCTGGCCGCCTGTGAGTCCGGGAGTTGACATGATATTGATGGCCCCATAACTGTAGCGACCTGCGTTTATAAATGCTCAAACCTGCATTTACCACTCATTATCAGCCCACATTAGCTGCAACCAGCGCTGCTCTCAAACCCACAATACATGCAAATGAGCCTGCATTTATACCTCTCGACCTGCATTCCATTTTCACAAACCCACATTAACTGAAAACAAGTCGGACTACCCCAACGACAGACCAGCTTTGATTGAGGAAGCCATTCTGAGCACAGGATTTTATTGGTGTAAATTATGGAATTATCAAATCCATACTGTGCCATTAATTGGATGATTTGTTCCTGTTATCTTCTGTCCGTCCCCCAATTACATAACAGGAATACACATGAACCAGACAATGACTGCTCTCGTACTCGAAAATTTCGGTGATGATATATTTGCCCGTAAAGAACTCCCGGTGCCACAGCCACAGGCCGGTCAGGTTTTAGTGCGTGTCCATGCCAGCGGCGTAAACCCGATTGATTATAAAATTCGTCTTGGAGAAGCTCCGTATGCCATGCCTCAGCTTCCGGCTGTGCAGGGTACTGATATGGCAGGAGAAGTGGTTGCTGTCGGTGAAGGCGTAACCCGATTCAGTGTTGGAGATGAAGTCTACGGCCTGACCGGTGGCGTTCGCGGCCTTCAGGGATCACTGGCTGAGTTCATTGCTGCGGATGCGGACCTGCTTGCCATCAAACCCCGCAACCTTTCCATGCGCGAAGCCGCAGCCCTGCCGTTAACGTTCCTCACGGCATGGTCTGGTCTTGTCGATAACGCTAATGTGCAGGCTGGTCAGCATGTGCTGGTTCAGGGTGGTGCCGGTGGTGTAGGTAACATGGTTGTCCAACTGGCTGCTGCACTCGGTGCAAAAGTGTCGGCGACCGGAGGTACGGCAGATCAGGAGCTGATTACGAAGCTGGGTGCTACTCCACTGGATTACACAAAAGTTTCCGCGCAGGACATCATTGAGAAATGCACCGATGGTGAAGGTTTTGATATCGTTTACGATACTGTTGGTGGCCCTGTTCTCGATGCTTCACTTTCCATGACGCGCTATTACGGCCATATCACCAGTTGTGCAGCATTTGGTGACCATAATCTGGCAACGTCATCCCTGCGTTGCGCTACCCTGTCGGGTGTCTTCATTCTTCTGCCAATGCTCACAGGTGAACGTAGGGCGCATCACGGTGACGTTCTGAAAACTGCGACCCGTTTGGTTGAAGAAGGCAAAATTCGCCCGGTCGTCGATGCTCGCCATTTTGCCCTCGACCAGGCCATTGATGCCCACCACGCAGTTCAGGATGGTTCAGCCTCCATCAAGGTTGTGATTGATGTCATTTAACGGCCTGATGGCGAGAACATGGCGCTTTAACTGCACCGGAGAAGCCGACGTCCTTGAACTCGAAAACCTGCCTGTTGCCTTACCGGCAGCAGGTGAGGTGCTTATTCAGATGAAAGCCATCGGTCTGAACCGGGCAGACACCATGTTCAGACGAGGTACTTACATCGAGAAGGCCGTGTTTCCCTCTCGTCTTGGTTACGAAGGTGCTGGCGTGGTGCTGGCTACGGGCGAAGGTGTTAAGCAGTTCTCTGCTGGAGATAATGTTTCAGTGCTGCCTTCTGACAGCCTGGCGCGCTTTGGCACCTGCGCGGATAAACTGCTGATCCCTGAAAGCTATATTGTACATAAACCTGATAGCCTTAGCTGGGAGGAAGCCTCGTCGGTGTGGATGCAATATCTTACCGCCTGGGGAGGGATCATGCATGCCGGGGAAGTGACAAAGGGTGCGTCCGTGCTGGTCACTGCCGCATCAAGTAGTGTTGGTCTGGTGCTGTTCAGATTGCAGAAGCGGCGGGTGCCAGAGTTATTGCCAGCACCCTGACGGTGGAGAAAAAGGAACGTCTGCTTGCCTTAGGTGTGAAAGATGTCGTAGCCAGCGAAGATGAACCTGACCTCTATCAGGCGATTGTTTCGCGGTTAGGGGGCGAGCATCTTGATGTCGCGTTTGATGCTGTTGGTGGACCGCAGATTGAACATATCGCGCAGGCCATGTCCGCAAAAGGGCGTATGATCATACATGGTGCGCTGAGTCCTGATGTAACGCCTTTTCCTCTGCGACTCGCATTACGTAAGAGTCTCACTATGCGGGGCTTCCTCTTTCTGGAAGTGTTGAATGATCCATCCATCCGGGAGAAAGCGAAGCGTTTTATCCTGAGCGGTATGGGGGCTGGTTTCCTGAAGCCACAGATAGATAAATGCTTTAAATTTGAAGAGTTGCGGGAAGCACACCAGTATCTCGAGTCAAACCAACAACTTGGCAAAATCATTGTCAGGATTGATCCTGTCTGAATAGACCTGACCCTCTTTCGGGTCAGGTTTCCAGTTCACCCAGCACGTCTACAAGATAGTCAAACAGCGCTCTGATCCTCAGTGGTGTTGGCCCACGCTGAGGGCGGTAAAGGTATAACCGCCAGACTGGTGACGTCTCCTCGGTCAGTATCTGAATAAGCTTGCCACTTTTAAGCCACGGCAGAACTAAAAATCCTGGCATATGCCCAAATCCAACACCGGCCAGAATAGCCTGAAACTCAGCCTCAAGATCATCGGCAATAAAGCGAGGTTTCGATGGGATGAAGCTGCGGCTTTCGGTAAACGTCCAGGGCCAATAGCGACCAGTCTTATGGTCGAATAATGCCGTCAGAGGATAGGAATCCAGTTCAGCGATGCTGGCAGGCATTCCAACCTTATCAATTAATTCTGGCGTACCGACAGGGTAAAAATGAATTTTTGCCAGTTCACGAGCCACATATCGGTTATCAGGTAAAAATCCAAAACGGATACCAATATCGATACGTTCATCGATCACATCGCTGTGCGAGTCGGTCAGCACACAGTCCACCACGATATCCGGATACTGACGCGCAAATTCAGCCAGTGCAGGAACAACCAGCTTTCGGCCTAATACCGAAGACACGGTTAATCTCACAGTCCCCCGCATTTCATCAGTTTTATCCTTAATGCCTTTTACTAACAGTGAATCGAGAGAGTCGACTGCCAGGCGCGCCTGTTTTGCAAGACGTTCCCCATCTGCGGTTATCTTTATTTGTCGGGTACTCCGGTAAAATAAAATCTCTCCCCGTTGCTCTTCAAGTTCCTTTACTGCCCGGGTGACAGCCTGGGGTGAAATCCCCAGTAATGTCGCCGCCTCTTTAAAATTTCGTGATTCGGCAGCCACGCAAAAAATACGCAGCATCTCCAGTTTGTTTTGCATCGTAGCAGTTCCTTGAGGCTTTGTGATTCCACATTTAGGAATTCTGAAAGGTATTAATTTCCATTTATTATGCCATTTCGCGCTGCGATACTTAACCCCGTTCAGAGAGTAATCATTCATTTCAGAGGCTAATACAATGAATAATATCGATAAAAAAGTTGTCGTCATTACAGGTGCGAGCAGTGGACTGGGTGAAGCTACAGCCCTGAATCTGGCAAAGAAAGGGGCTATTCTGGTGCTGTCTGCTCGCCGCAAGGAGCGTCTTGATCAGCTGGCTGCCCAAATTATTGCTGACGGTGGCAAAGCTATTGCTGTTGAAGCTGATGTGACACGTAAAGCAGATGTCCAGAATATTATCGACAAAGCCATTGAAGCTTTTGGCCGTGTTGATGTGATGGTGAATAACGCGGGCCTGATGTCGATAGCTCCACTAAGCCTTGCCAAAACCGACGAGTGGGATCGCATGATTGATATCAACATCAAAGGCGTTCTTTATGGTATTGCGGCAGCCCTTCCAGTCTTCGAAAAGCAGCAATCCGGTCATTTCATTAATCTGGCGTCGGTTGCAGGTATCAAGGTATTCAGCCCTGGCGGCACGGTGTATAGCGGCACCAAATTTGCTGTTAAGGCTATCTCTGAGGGTCTGCGTCATGAAGTGGGGGCGCATATTCGCACAACCACTATCTGTCCTGGAGCCATCGACAGTGAGTTGAAGTTGGGGAGTTCTGACCAGGACAGTTCAAACTTCGTCATCGACTTCTATAAACAAGCTATTTCTGCTGATTCAGTTGCAAGAGCGATCGCCTATGCCATCGAACAGCCTTCTGATGTTGATATCAACGAAATTGTTTTGCGTCCAACTTGCCAAGAATTCTAATTACCCAAATCTGTAGCCACTTAGTGATTATTTCCTGAAATAATATATGCCATACCAGCCACTTTCGTGAATAACGGAAGCGGTCTGGTATGCATGTCATCATAATGTTGTGAGGTTATTCCATGTTTTCAGCTAAACGTATTGCGTTAATATCTGCCCTTGCTTTTATGAGTGCTAACGTCTTCGCCAAAACTGTCAGTGTGACCGATTCGACGCTCGAAGGTGCAGAGGCCAAAGTGGCTCAACAGGCAGCCAGTGAAAATGCGTCCTATAAAATCGTCAGTGCCCTGTATAAAAACCGGGTATATATGACAGCAGAACTGAGCAATTAAATACCTGGGCGGGAGATCTCATGTAATGGGATCTTCTGCTTCTGAATGCCGCTACACTTATTTTCCATAAAACGACCGTTTTGTGGACCCATCGTCGCCTCATTATTTAGTGGTCTGCAACCCGCGATGCAGGATTACACCATCTCATTCCAGTATTCATTTTCCATCTATACTCAAATCAGGTGACTTACTGGAATTGATACCATGCTAATTGGGTACGCACGGGTTCCCTTGAGTGAAGATGCTGTTCGTCCGTCCCAGGGCAAAACACTGGCCGTAATGCAGGTTTGCGGCGGCTCGCAGTCATTTAATACGGTAAATCAGATGCGGATACTTGGCCGCTGGATGCGTATGTGCACCATTCCGAACCAATCGTCAGTGCCAAAGGCATGGCAGGAATTTGATGGAGAAGGACGCATGAAACCTTCAGCCTGGTATGACCGGATTGTGGACGTTACAGAAGAATTATTCAAAATTACCTTACTCCTGAAAGGACACGCAGGTTATCTTGCCGACCGCTACAGCGAAAGGAAAGAAAGCCATCAGGAACTCTCCGCACGGGTCAATCAGGAAAAAATCTGACGGCAGGAAACCCCTGATATAATTCAGGGGTTTAAATTTGCTTTTTCCCAAATATTTCTTCAGAGCGTGACTGAAGTTTCACCAGTGCATTGAACATATCGTCCTGATCCAGGGAACGCTGGGATTTCTTCGTCGTAGGCGCTTTACGCCTGCGTGAAGGGCCATCTCCAGCTGGCACGGACTGGGACCGGTTGTTATCGCGCTCGGCCTGAACCAGTTGCGCCATTTCCAGAGCCCGCCCCAGACGTTTGTTGTCCACAATGGCCCCCTGATCGATTTCAGAAAGCTTGTCATAGGTGGAGTAGGGAAGTGATACGCCATTAAGCCGGAGCTCTTTATGTCCGTCAGGGTAATGCCAGACATCGATGTATTTTCCAATCGCCCGACGACTGAATTCGCTGTCTTCAATCAGGTAAAGCACTTTGTCGTACTTGCGTGGGACCCAAAGACTGGCCTGAGTCATGAGTTTGCGAACTGTTTCTTTTGAAAGATGAACTCCATGAACCTCAGACAGTTTTTCACAGGCCAGCGTCGGCCCGAAATCGTTATAGCGTTCGCGAATAATATTCAGCGCGTATGCGGCCAGTCCCTGAGGCAACTGATGGTTGCTTGCTTTACCACGGCGACGGCTGGTCATGCCAAGTGGACCATCTTCACGATAACGCGCAAGAAGACGGCGACACTGACGGTCGGATATCCCAAGCCGCTGCGCTGCCATCTGTGTTGTCAGACGCCGGTCGATGACGTCCTGAATAATCTTGAGTCGGTTAACTTCATCCAAAGTGAAAAACTCCGCTGCGAGAGCCGTCATGGTAATCCTTACTTGATTATACACGCCGGACATCTTAACTTAGCCATAGGCGGACATTACAACTTTGCTGTTACAATATTGGTACGCATAATGTAGCACGCGTTATGTTGAATAGGCCGCTGCGAGAATCGAGCACCGCAGCGGCCTATTTACACATAACGTCATTGTGCGAACCAAATCCATTCAACCTTGATTATGTGTGTCTAATGAGCCGGGTTTCACCGTCATCCCAAACAGCTCGTTATAAATCACCGGAACAATGCTGATGTTGTCGTAATCTTCCAGTTCCATCATGACACTGAAGGCATCACCCATGTTGTCAGTCAGGAAGGCATCGTCAAGATCGCCTGTGTAAATGTCTGTCGGTTCGTAATCACCATCAGTGAGGCTCACGAATGCACGTTTTTCCTTGTTGAACAGGGCATAGCCAACGACATTTGGATCGCCAGCTGTTACGCCGTGTTTCTCTTCGAATTTTTTAAGCCATTTATCGAGTTTACGTCTCTTCATTCCATCGCTCTCAAAGAAGGGCACTGTTAAACCCCCGTCATGTACTACGGGGGTAGTCTCAGGATAACTCCGGGATAAAGCGCGCTCCGACCGTTACGATCAAACTTTTTGCAGTTCGTCAGCGTGCAGCTCTTTCACCGTTTCTTGTCTCCAGTACGGTGATGACCTCGGCCATTTTTTCACGGTTAAGGCTAAGGTAGCCGCCATGGGTGACTTCCACACAACCCAGCGTGTTCTCCAGCACGAAGTGAACAAGGTCAGACTCAGTGAAATAGCGCTTTTGATCGTATTTAAGTGCTTCTTTATTCAATGAAAACGCCAGATCTTGTAGTTCTGCAGATTCTTGCTTTTTTAGTCTTATAGTTGCTTTCAACGGCACGTTCATACTGTGGAACCCATGTCTGTTTTATTATGTCTTTTGTCTGCTTGACATTAGATCGTCAGCAGCGTCTTTTGCATAATTATCAATCAGATATCCCAGCAATTCAGTCCATGTGATTGTTTTTCCTAATTTAACGCTGGTATTAATCGCCAGTCGTTCCAGCTTCATCTTTCGTTCTTCTGTCACGTTGTAAGTCATGCGTTTTGCCATCTCTTACGCTCCATAAGTGCAATTTCATTCAATTATATCCGCTCATGAACATTATCAATCAAGGCCTCTTGAACTCACATGTTCAGTAATGTATGTTTGTAATCGAAAAAGCTAATGAACTCATGTGTTATTTTTGATGTGGTCGGCTTTTGTCAGGTCTTTCATCTTGCAATTGAGGGCATATGAACATCGTCTACTTTGATTTTCTCGAAAACTGTGGCATCAACGCTCAGGTCGGACCTGAGTGGGATTTCTTCCATTCGTTCGATGAGTTGATCAAAGAATGCCACCTGCATTTTGGCGATGATTTTCTGCTGGCGACAACGGTGATTGCTTCGGGTCAGTTCACCGGCTATCGGGAGTCGCTCAATGGCTGATGCAGCTGAACGCTACGTCATTACTGACTGGCTGGCCTTCACTGCGCCGCTTTCGGTTATGAAGTCCGTGCATACGTTCCCGGAGCAGGGCTTTGAATGGCGTAAATTCCAGTATCTGCCGTCCTATCGGCACTATAAGCATTCAAGTGTTTATGCCTGTTCTGAAGGGTATGACGATCTGCCCGGATCCGACGATGAAGGCATGACCGAAGAGCAAAAATGCCAGCTCGCCATGGATTTGTATGCCTGTTACCACTCGCGTTTAAAGACGTGGATCGCCGCCGTGTTTGGTCTGGCCGTCGGTCCCTCGCTGGGAAAAGGTGGATTTGCGTATGAAGATTCCGCCGTGCTGTACAGTGAAGAGGGCGGCAGCGAGTTTTACGGCAAGCTGTTCTGGGGCGGGAATAAAGACACGTTCTACGTGCAGATCACCGGCAAGGGCTGCGCCCACGTATTCAGCGGGACGACCCCGCAGAAGATCCACAAATGGCTTCAGCATCTGGATATTTACACGCTCAAGCGTATTGACCTGGCGACCGACGATTACGATGGTATCTATACCTGTGATGCCGCCAGTTCGGCGTACTCCGATGATGCCTTTTACGGCGGAGCGGGTCCGAAACCCAAAATTGATGAATCCCGTGGCCGTGATGCCAATGGTTGTCTGACAAAAGAGATCCTGACGGTGGGTTCCCGTCAGTCCCGCGTTTACTGGCGAATTTATAACAAGGCGCTGGAACAAAAGGTTTCCGGTATCTGGTACCGTTCAGAAGTGGAATTAAAAGGCGTGTCGGTTGATGTGCTGCTGAATATTGCCGGGATATATGTGGGGCTGTGTGCGTATGCTGCACAAATAAGCCCTGTTGCACCATATTCCATTCCAAAACTATTTGGACGTAAGGCCGTCGATACGATTGAAGCAAAAGTCAGATGGTTACGTAATCAGGCATCGTCAACGATAGCGAAAGTCTTTCATTTCTTTGAAGGCGATATTAAGACCGTCATATCAATGATAGTGCGGGAAGAACATTTAATTAATGCGAAATTAAGTCTGGATATCCCTCCGGTTTACCAGACGTTACTCAATGAAAAACTCCAGACGGGAAAATGCCCGTTTTAAATGAAAGGAAATAATCATGGTGAATGTGGTCAAGATTGAAATTAACGATGTCGATGGTAAAGTCCGCACTAAACAGGTAACATCCAAACAAACCGGGGAGGTATTAAATTTCCGCGAGCAGATTGCCTATATTTATAACGGCGGTGTTTACCCGAAGCAGTTTGTTATCAGTCTGGATAAAGATGCCGCACCTTATCCGGCAGGTTTTTATACGCTGGATAATGCGTCTTTTGATGTGGGCGATTTCGGCGCATTAAAAGTAAAAAACATTAAGCTGGTTCCGGTTTCTGAAAACACCAAATAATCACACAGTGAAATAATGGATATCACCGGAACGGTGTGTGACGCTGCGCAGGTCTGCCAGCAAATTTCTTTAACGTTAACAGGCAATGCGCCAGACAGTATTGATTACGCTTATTTAGGTAAGGTCTGGGGCGTTGCGTTTACCTCGGTAATATCGCTTTATTTATTCTCTCTGGGAGTGGGTACGGTATTACGTTTTATCAAAAATGTATAAGGTGAAAATATGTCCATCAAGAAAAAAGTAACTTTGGTTGCACTGGCCGCTGTCTCTGCTGTTACTGCACCGTCCGTCATGGCGGCGGAAGGCACCAGTAAATTCGATCTCACCGCACTGACAGGCGCAATTGATTTTGGTGATGTGGGTACGGCGATTCTGGGTATTGCGGCAGCGGTCGCCGGGCTGTATGCGCTCTTTGCTGGCGTGAAACACGTACTGCGTATGGTGCGTTCGGCGTAATAACAACAATAAAAGTGAAAAGGGAGGGTAATCATTATCCTCCCTTTATTTATGGTGCCGGAAATGGTCGATCTCGTTGTATTTCTCTGGGGGTTATTGTGTGCATGGGCGGTAATTCAGGGCTTAAACGGCTAATTGTGTATTTCACCTGTGTTATGATCGCTTACGGTTCATTTCCGCGACTTGCTTATGCCAATCCGGTGTTAATCGGACTGGGTGAATTATTCGGTTCAGTGATTGCCCGACGTTCGGCCATTTATGCGGCAGAGCAGGCGGCGGATATTGCGTTTACCCGACAGGTTGCGGCCGCAACCATACAGAACGTCAATAAAGCCGCACTGGCGCGGGAACTGCTGGTTCCGAAGTCTTCTTTTCTGTCAAAAGCAGGTAAGGCCACCTGGGCAGGACTGAATACGGCAGGAACCGCGTACACGGTGACGCAGCTGTTTGGCGACGTGTTTGATGATGCCGTGAAAATGGTGAACGGTGAGGCCAGTTCCGACGGGAGTTATACCGTCACCGTTGACGGCACGGATACAAAAGTCCCTTTTTCGCCGGTTCCGGTTTATCGTTCGCCTGAGTCGGCGGGTATCGGCGAACTGAAGTTCTGGGATGGTAAACTGGTTTACATGAAGGACACCGCCGGGCGCGATGTGCGCGGGATGCCGTATCTTCCGGCGTTTACGAAAACAACCACGGGCAGTACGTATAACATTTATTCCCTGACCGATGAGCCTGTCTTTAAGAACTGGGCAAGCGTGAACAGTACGTCCGAGCGCTGGTATTCTCCCAACGGCCAGACCGGGGCAACGCAGGTGACGATTTACAATTATCAGCGCACGTTAAAGGACGGGGAAACGCTGCCGTCTCTGGGCGCGTCTGTGCTGACGACGGCAGAAGCATTACAGCAGGTTGCAGGCCAGACAGAGGTGAAGGCGGATGTGCTGGCGCAGGCCATGAATGATTTGATGCATGATGCGGCTACACAGACGGGCTATGACGGTGTGCCGTTCGCCGATACGGATGCGATTACGGCAAATGAAATTAAACAGCTTCTGGCGAAAGATAATACGTCCGTCAGTAAATCATCCCTGTTTGATTCGGCGTTTAAAGCAGACGGGACGGTGAATATTCCCAATAAAGTAGCGACATCTGATAAGCCCTCAATTGATTTAGGTGAGAACCCGGATATTAAAGCGCCCGATATTGATGATGTCCCCACGGCCAGACAGATAATGGCTCCGGTTATTTCACCGCTGTCGTGGATCGATAATATGAAGCTGGAAGGCCATGCCTCAGTATGTCCGACGGGCAGTTTCCAGATATTTGGAACGGAAATCACCATTGATTCACAGTGCCTGTTACTTGAAAAATTACGGGATATTGCAAAAGTCGTTTCAACGCTTATTTGGGCAATTGTGGCGCTTCGTGTGGTGCTCAGTGCATAGGTGACATATGTTTGGCATTCTTGTTTCTGCGTTTAATGCCGTTCTGGCGTATCTGTTAAGAGGGGCGGTATTAAAGTTTGTGTTATTCACCACGCTCTTTTTTGCCGTAAAGGAACTTTTCTCCGTGGTGGCGGACAGATTGCCGCAGTCTGGCGATATTGCCGGGCTGTTTAATCTGCTGCCGGACGGAATGTGGTTTTTCCTGTATTACTTTAAAGCCGATATCGGGATCCCCCTGGTATTCAGCGCAATGTTTACCCGGTTTATTATTCGTCGTCTTCCGGTAATAGGTTAATCATGGCAATTTCTGCATATATTGGTATTCCCGGTCACGGAAAATCGTATGAGGTCGTCAAGTCGGTTATTCTTCCGGCGTATCTGTCGGGCAGACGTATTGTGACCAATATCGACGGCGTGAACGAAAGTAACTTTTCTGATTATGCCCGTCGCAATAGCAAAGACCTGAATACGCTCGGGGAAATCATTCACGTCAGCAACGATCAGGTGACGGATAAAAACTTTTTACCGTACAAGGATGCTGAGCAGACGTTTTGTCAGCACGGGGATTTAATCTGTATTGATGAAGCCTGGCGGTTCTGGGATGCGGATAAAAGCCTGTGTAAAGAGCACCGCGCCTTTTTCGCTGAACACCGCCATATGTCCGATGCTGAAACGGCGACCACCTGCGATATTGTGGTGATTAACCAGAGTCTGGATTCCATTGCCCGTTTTATCAAAACGCGAATTGAGACCACGTACAGAATGCAGAAACACGTTTCGCTGGGGCTGAAAAAACGCTACAGGGTGGACGTGTTTGCCGGGGCTAAATTATTTAAGTCGTCGAAAATTACCAGTTACCAGAATAAATTTGAGGATGAAATTTACGGGCTGTATCACTCGCATTATGGCGGGCAGGGCAATGAGCAGACCGTGGATGACCGCCAGAATATTTTTAAGCAAAAGAAACTCTGGGTGCTGTTCACCATCATCATTATGTGTATGTGCGGATCCGCTTATGTCATCACGTCGTTTTTTCATTCAGCCGGGTCCGATAAAAAAGTAACTTTGGCGGACAGCCAGGGGACTTTGCCACCCGGCGCTGTCGTGTCTCAGGGAATGCAGAATGTCCAACCGGAACCCGCGAAACCGTCACTGTCGAAGCGCTGGCGCGTCAACGGGACGCTAAGCCGGGAAGGTAAAAGCTATGTGGTGCTCACTGATGCATCCGGGCTTAACCGCATGGTATCCCGTGCGGGATTTTCAAATGACGGCATGATGCTGAATGGCATCGTTGACGGTGAAATCGTCTCTTATTTCAGCGGTGATAAATCATGAAAAAGTTACTTTTGTCCTGCCTGCTGAGTCTGTTCAGCCTGTCCGCGATGGCGGTTAGCGTGGATTTTCGTCTTGACGCGATGCAGCTCCCGAAGGCCATCACCTTTTTTTACGCTGATGTGCTGAAACAGCCCTTTATGCTGGCTCCGGAACTGGCGGCAGATCCGCGTATCGTGTCGTTCCACATCACGGAGCAGACCGACGCAAAACAGTTTTTTGCCCGTTATCTCCAGAATATGAACATCGCGATAAGCCAGAAAGGGGGCGTTGACTATATTTTCCCGGTGACGCCAAAACAGGTCATTGAGCCGAAATTCAGCTTTGTCTATGCGCCAAAACACCGCAGCGTCGCGTATCTTTCCGGCCTTCTGCGCGGGATCGTCGGCGGGGATTTCGGATCCGTTTCCGGTGCGGAATCGGTGCAGGGGGCAACGCTTCAGCCCGCCGTTGCCAGAACCGGTAATATCAACGGGGACGGCGATGTTCTGGTGTTTTACGGCTCGCGGGCGGATATCCGCAAAATAGAGCAGTTGTTACCGTCAGTGGATACGCCAACCTCTGAGGTTTACGTGGGCGGATATGTCTTTGAGGTGCAGACCAATGAACGAAATGGATCCGGTCTGGCACTGGCGGCAAAGTTACTTAATGAAAAGCTTTCGATCCAGATTGGCGGCACGGGTGAAGCGGGCTATCAGAACTTCATCAAGTTCAGTTCGGGGAGCCTCACCGCACTGTATGAGCTGTTCAGAACCGACAGCCGCTTTCATGTTGTCAGCTCGCCATCGCTCAGGGCGCGATCCGGCACGCAGGCGTCGTTTTCCGTCGGGGAAGATGTTCCCGTGCTGGGGAACGTCTCGTATGAAGGCGACAAGGCCGTGCAGTCCGTTGAATACCGTTCCAGCGGCGTGATTTTTAACGTGCAGCCGTGGGTGCGTTCCGACGTTATTGATTTGAACATCAGTCAGGAACTGTCGAACTTTGCGAAGACAAACACGGGCGTGAACAATTCGCCAACGCTGATAAAGCGCAGCATACAGACGGCGGTATCTGTGAAGGATGGCGATATCATTCTTATCGGCGGTCTGGCGGAAAACAAGACGACTGATACCGATACGGGATTAACCTTTATGCCGTCGTGGTTCGCGACAAAAAGTACGGAAAAATACAAAACGGATATTGTCGTCATTCTTCAGGCCAGGAAGGTGTCACACTAAGGATGCCCCCGCAGCTGTGCGAGGAGGCAGGCTTAGTGTGATGCCTTCTCGTGTCAGCAGCATGGAAGAGAGCACCGGTGATGTGTTGATGCCGCCAGGCATGGAAGGCGGCATGACAACGCGTCATAATTCGCCCGTCGTCAGCCCGCCGATACCAGGGCGAGATACCATAAAGCACAATCCCCAGCGCTTCGCGCCCCCTGCTAAGCCGTCTTTTTCGTCATATATCGCAATACAGTTACGTTAATTTCTGCTTCCCTTTTTTTAACTCCCTGCGATGATTAAGGTTTTGAGGGATTTCACTTAAGGAAAGATGATGAACATACGTTATCCGGTACGGAAAGCCGACGGACGGGACTATAAGAACTATGACGAGCTGCTGACCGACATCCGCAAAAACGCCCACGGGTGGTGGTTACTTGGCGTAAATCGTTACTGGCACGGTGGGATCCACATCGGGACGTCATCGTCCCCGGCCTCGGTGCTGGATCCGGATACGCCGGAAAAATCGGTGCCGCTCCAGTTCATGATGGACGGCGAGGTGGTGGCATGGCGGATTAACCGCGATTATGCGGCTATTGAGTGTTATCAGGAACGCCCCCTGCGCCAGTCCGGCACCTTTGTGCTGGTTAAATCAGTGTATAAGCCCGACGAACAGGATGAAGCCACCTGGCTGACGCTGTACCAGCTGTACATGCACATCGCGCCATTGTCAGAATTTCCGAAACGCCCGCTTTACCGGGTTACGCAGAAAGGCCACGGCGTGCGGATGCGTAAACATTCCCGCCACGATGACAGCCGTGAAATCGCGCCGGACGTGCTGGCAAACAAACACGGCCACGCCAGAACGCTGACGCAGGGTGACACGCTTGCCGTACTGCAACAAAAATCGTTTTTACTGGAACAACGGCCGGAGCCGTTCGCCCTGGTGCAGCGTCTTCAGGACGGTAAACCCGCCGGGGAGCTGTTCTGGGTCTCGATCCGCCCGGAATATCTGGAGCCTGACGGCGAATGCTACGTGTGTCTGCCTGACTGGATGCACAGCGCCCTGAATCACGGCGTGTTTGATGATGTGGTGGTGCCGCCAGCGCCGCTGAAAGTGACGGTGAAAGCAGGGGATGCGGTCGGGTTCCTGGGCGCTCAGGATCTGGCTGACGAAGATAACCATCCGCAGATTATCACCACGGACTATAAAGCCCATATCGAGCTGCTGAGCCTCGATGAACATGTGCCTGATTTTGTGGCAAACGTAAAGGGCATCAAAACGGGCAAACAGTTTATTAAGCTGAAGCTGAAACGCCCGATGTACCTGAGAAACGGGGAGGACGAGGAAAGTAGCTTTGAGCAGATGAGCGCCATTACCCGTGCCGATGCCGGAAAAATTATTCCGCGCGATGCCACGTACCCGTTTACGGATAAAACCGGGGTCACATACTTTCAGATCCGCCCGCATACGTGGATGCACCAGGACGACGTGGAGCAGCTCAGCCAGCACGATTTAGCAGGGCTAAACTTTCACTGTATTGAGGCTGAACACACAACCGATTTTACGCGCACGCTGGATGAACGCTGGCTCATTGATGCCCTGAAAAGCATCAGCTCGCACTTTGACGGTGAAAAGGGACCACAGTTCGCGCAGGCAAAAATGTTTTATGACAGCCTGATCCATAACGCCGAAAACAGAAGACCGCCGAACCCGTATCCCGATAAATCACAGGACCAGTATTTGTTTGGTGCACTGCATACGAACCAGATGAATATCCCGGAATATGCGCGACGCCTGATAGTGAAACACGACAGCGACTGGCACAGTACCCGCGATGATACACGCTGGTCGTCGGTATTTAAGGTCAGGGATGAAAGCCCGGTTGTGAAGATGGCCAACGGGGGATTTCTGGATGCAACGCGCTGGATGGATAAGGTGCCGCCGTTCGCCAGTCAGCGGTCAGTATGGCATTTTCATCCGCTTGAGTTTCTGGAGATGCTTAAGCCCGGAAGCGGCAAAATCACGCTACCAATGTTGCGTAAGATATGGACGAATAGTCGCAATGTCAGCGACGAGGTTCTCCAGCAGGTTGCGGATGAGTTAAATGATAATCTGGAACGCTGTCATCTTAATACTGAGGTTCGGCTGTATCACTTTATGGCTCAGGTTTATCAGGAAACGGGGGCTACGTTCACAATAGATGAGAGTTTAAATTATGCGGCAACAGCGCTCCCTGGTCTCTTCAGTTACTACCGAAGACATCCTGATGAACAGGAAATTGACGGGCGAACAGCTGCACACAGAGCAAATCAGGAAGCGATTGCCAATAAAGCTTATGGCGGGCGTAATGGTAATACAGAACCAGGGGATGGATGGCGCTATAAGGGCAGGGGAATGAAGCAGCTCACTGGAAGATATAATTATAGAGCCTTTACTCGATATGCTAATAAGGTCTGGAACGACCCAGTGGATTATGAAGAGCATCCAGAGTTAATTACTGCATCAACAAAACAAGTTGTGCGGTCAGCATTGTTCTTTTGGGATTTTTATGAAGCTTACAAAAAAGCTGATGATGGTATAACAGAGAATGCATCACATAATGTGACGAATATAGTAAACCCGGGCACTAATACAAAAAATGCTCGATACAAAAATCTGATTGCGTTTTTCGACGAAAAAATATTCAGTGGCATTTAGTGATTTGATGTAAGGGCTTACCTAATAGTAAGCCCATTTTTTATTTGTTGCGTGAGCGATTAAAATCAAAGAGGGACTCAAAGTTATCTTGTATGGTGCCCTCTATACATTTGATTTTAGTGGTTTTTATGCGCTCTCCGCTGACATAAACCCCTGTAAAGGTTTCGTCTGATGGAACATTGATGTCACTTAATGCGGAGACTGAATATGCATATTCTCCATTATGAAATGTAACAGTGTTGAAAATATAAGGTCCGGATTTGTTTCCAAGTTGAACATCTGATGAAAAAAGAGTTGGAATTTTCTCACTGAAAAGCGGAGTCTCCAACGTTAAGTCATTTTTTTTCTCGTTGCCATATGTGTATTTTAAAGTTTCATTTTCACGTTCTATTTTTATTGTTTTTTTGCTTTTTGTCATGCACTGAAAAACTAGTTCTGTGCTTGCACTGGCGTTTAATGAAGAAAACAACAATCCAACTATAAGAATGGCAATGGTCTTTTTCACGTGCTTCTCCTTAGGGGTTTACCCGCACAAAGCGGACAATTCTTCGTATCTTTTTTTGGTGCGCATAATGTATATTATGTTAAATAGCAGAGATTAGAACGAACACAGGCAGGACAAGCGACTTTACGCCCTTGTTGCAAGACTCTTACACTTAGTCTACTTCTGAAGCCTGTTTATTTCAACTACAAACAGCACGTTTGAGCGATTGACCCCGCCCCACCCGCGCTGTGCGCGTGATTCTGTGAGCGCGGGCAATAAAAAACCCGCCACGATGGCCGGGTCTGGTGTGATGCTGCTTTGTTTAGTCTGGCAAATAGTCAACATCCAGCACCTGTGCGAGCGTCCACGGACAATCATCCGGGAACACTTCCAGCACCTGACCGGTTTCACGCGATGCGCCATAACGTGAATCGCTGTAAGCGTCAGCGGCGATTTCTTCCAGTGAAGACTTGAGTGACGGCGATTTCCTCAAGCGGCGCGCAATCTTGCTGCGCTGCTCTGCAATGGTCAGACGCCATGAATGGCCACGGTGTGTGGGCTGATAACGCCACTTGAGCAAATGCATAAACAACACGCCAAGACGTGATTCAAGTTCCCTTTTTTCGCTGCCGCCCATGTCCTCGATTTCCTCGATTAAATTCATCACATCCACCTCAGTGAGTTTCCCTTTTCTTAACAGTTCGGCCTGTTGCTGCGTCCACCCGTAAAAATCGGTTTCATGTAAATTGCTCTGCATTTTTATGCCTCCTTTGCGGCGCTCGTTATCTGGCGCTTTGTGGCATTGACCACTGACATAAACGCCTTGATGCCTGGATCTACATCCGGGGTCAACATGCGCATGATGGATTTTGGATGTCTGCCAACTTCATCAGAAATGGCTCGAAATCCACAGGTCATATTGATAACCATGCGCAATGTGGTTTTGGCGACATCGACATCACCATCGCTTATTAGCCGGTATACCTCATTTATGATTGCAAGCCTTGCTTGCGGGTCTTCCTTTAAGTAACTGATTGTTGCTTCATCAGTTTCAATGCTGGCCATAAAGCCCCCTTGATGTGCATTCACATAATAAAGGTAACTTATATGTTACCCGCCAGTCAACAGACAAAAAAATGCCCGGTCAGTTCCGGGCTAAATCCAACAAGGGCTTCACCAGATTCAGCAGTCTTCATCCGGTTGCGCTACTGCTCGGCACGCAGACATACAGGCTTTCTGCATTTCAGTTTTAGCAATCGCCAGCCAGCGCCCGTCATGCTCTCCATTATCTAAAAATGAAAGCTGGGCCAAAAACTGGCGGCTGATTTCTTTAAGTCGATTCATGTTGGCAATGTCTTTGTCGGTCAGGCTGCGATAACCCTTTACGGTGCTGCCGTCCTGTGGTTTTGCTTCGCTCATTGTTGATTTCCTTTGGTTACTTGATTGTAAATTTTCTCGCATGTCTGACCGGCTATTCTTGCCCTGTCAGCGTATTCCGCCAGTTCTCCCGCTCGCTTGTCAGCGCTTTCAAGCACGTTGGCAAGCAAAATGCCGGTATTGGCTCTTGCCGAGCTTGCTGCGGCAACTGCGGATAATCTGCCGGTTTCACTTGCTGCAAACTGCTTGCGGATGGCTGATATTGTTGCGCGCAACTGGTCACCAGTACGCTCAGCATCAGCGGCATCAGCACGCGCTTTAGCAAGTTGTGTGTCCGCTTCTGCTGCTGCTTTGTCTGCGGCGTCACGTCGTTCTTTCTCCTTGCTTCGCTCGTCGGCCTGTTTGCTGGCCAGCGCCAGCGCGTTTGCTTTCTGGCGCTTTTCGTCCTTCAGTTTCCAGGATGAATCCGCCGCCTGATAGCCAGATTCATAGCGCGCATGGGAAAACCAGCACAGAGCCAGCAGAATTAAGCCGCCAGCGGTCAGCGGCTTCCATAGCGTGCGCATCAAGCGACAATCCCACCGTTTTCACGGTAGACCGCAAGTAAATCATCAATCTTTTGCTCATGCTGTCCGTAACCAGCGCCGGGCAATGATGCCCATATATTCGAGCACTTTTGAATTGCCGCTTTAATATTGCCACTCTCAATATCAGCGTATGCGCCCTGCTCTTTAATTTGTTGAACGGCAACAGCATCTTGACTTTCGGGGCCATAATTCGACAGCTTGAGGCTATATTTATACCCGTTCTTCCCATCCCAATATTTTGCAAGTAACTGATAACGCCCAGCCGCTGTCGAGCTAATCCCCAATGATGGTATTTTTACCGATTTATGCGGATGGTCTGCATATGAGGTAAATAAACCACCGCCAACGATAACGTTGTAGCCATTATCACTGCCTTTTATTGTGGTCGTTCCTTCAGACCACCCAAGCATTGATAAATACGCTTTCATGTTGTTACTTATTTGCATCTGTTAACCCTCCAGACCTGCGTTTTTTGATAACGTTGCCAGCAGTGACAAAAATCTCTTTGATGCCATCAGGGCCGAGAAAGCCGAGGAACCCGCCAAAGAAAATGCCCGCTTCAGGTGGCATACCTAAATAAATTGCGAATGAGTAGCAACCTGTCGCAATAAGCCCACATATAGCGCCCCCTGTTACATTTCTCTTTGGCGGCTCACTGGCTCTGACACCCATTAAAATATTGATTGCTGCGGCCATAATACCGGCACAAATCGCCGGGAAATAAATCTCAATCCATTTAGTCACTTGACCAATCAACTCCTGTAATGTGTTATTCATCGTTAACCACCAGCTAAAACAGCGCCCCGACGTTACACTGTCACGGCATCAGCCATGAAAAGCCCAAAATCACCCGCAAAGGCATCAATCGAGCCGTAAACCCCACCACTTCGCAAGCTAATCATGCCGACTGACGCGGCACCGGCATAACCCGGAACCTTGCCAGACAACCCATGCATCACATTTGGTCGCAGTGCGATTTGTGACAGTGTCACAGCCATATCAACGCTACTCAATTCCAACCACCACAAGTTTGTGCTGGTCGAAAAGAACACCCGAACCGAAAAGAAGGAGCCATCAAAACTGACGGTCATTGACTGGTCAGGGATGGAGGCCACCAGCGGCAAACTGTAAAATTGCTCATCCACTTTTATTTAACCTTATGTAAAGTAAAGAATATCCGTTTTAGGTTTGTCTTTTGGTGTGGCTGATTTTTTGCCGGTGTCTGCCCTCCCCTGCCCGGCGGGATTTTTTGTTTTTGTTGATTTAGGGGCTGGCGCTTCGTTTTGGGTGCGCTGGAAGGTCACGAACTTAATTTTTTTCGCGGCAAGTTTTATGGTGATGGTTTTGTCTTTCGGGGTTGCCTCTGCGGTGAACTCTGTCAGCACTGCATCACTCATCGCTATAAATGATGCGTATACAGAGACAAGCTCATCGAGATTAAAGGCGTTTTTGATGCTGGCCACTTCGGCGTTAATACGTGAAGGATCAAATGCGAGCGCATAACCATCACTGCCCGTGACGATGCCTTCTAATTCTATGCCGGGTTGTTCGTTTACAGTTCCGTCGGATATTTTATAACCCGTTTCAAGCGCGCCTTGCGAAACGTTCCGCTTTGCGGAATATGCTTCGCGCTTGCGTAATCGTAATGACACGGAAACGCCCGACGATGACACAATAACAACCCTGCGCCCCGCTGGTGCGTTTAACCCGCCCATATCTGACATAAAGCCCCCAAATAAAAAATCCACCGCTGAAGGTGGATTTTATGCCGGGCGCTGTATCTTTATTATTGTTTGTCTTGTGGGGTGTCTTCTTTGCTGTCAGTGCTAAAGTCTGCGTCATTTTCGAATTGCTGCGACTCTTTGGCCTTCCGGGCTGCTGCAATATGTTCTTCATCATAGTTGTTGGCCATGGTGTTTGCGATGTATCGCAAATATTCAGCACTATTTTTAAGATGTTCATTATTTTTAAAAACAACAATGATGCACTCAAAAAAAACGCGATTAAACACAATGACCACAGCGAGTATAATTGAACCCGTGTAATGCCCCACTGACAATGTGAAGACCAAAGCAACAAACGCAACTAGCGTGGTGAAAATATAAAGACTGGTCAAAATCTTTGGGGTAATCATGTCATCTAACGTTAAAATTCTCATGTTTTTAATCCTTTACAAAAACGATTTCACCAAACCGGATAAGTATTCAATCTGAAGGTACAAAGCCGCCGTCAACGCGACGCTTGCCAAAGGGCACAGAAAATATTTTTGTAACCTGGTCAATTCCATCTTGTTTTTTCCTTGCGTGTGTATGTAGTAACGTCGCAATTCTACAGGTATCCGCCGCCCTCTGCCATATTCCCGAGGTCATTACCCATATGATTAACAAACGTTTTGTCGCGCGCATTTGCCACGGTCGCGGCATCTTCAGGCGTTGCAACCTGTATTGTTGTGTTCCCACTATTGGTGTTAGAGATGGTTGTCTGTGAGCCATTCGCCACCGATGGAGGCGTTAACCCATTCAAGCCAGACGCTGGCTTGTCATCGCCAACGAAGAGGCTGAAAAGCCCCTCAAGCCCATCCAAAGGATTTAACTTACCGCCAGAGACATCATTGACATCTTTTAAAGACTTCCAACTGTTAATCAGTGGGCCGATGACAGGTAGATGCCGACTCAAGTCACCTAAAACACTGCCATTTGTAATGGCTCCCCCTGACGCGTCATTCACGGCACTTGCCGCACCACCAGTGGCATTAATCAGCGCTTTCAACCCCTTCACAATAGCCGGGTAACGTTTTTCGAACTCATCGAACGATCCAAACAAATTGTCAAAAATCGTCTTCGCGCTTCCGTCCATCCAGTGTTGAAACTCCTGGAAAAGTTCATACAGCAGGAACACCGCCGCGCCAACGGCCAGAAATGGCCACGTCGCCGCCAGAACAGGAATTGCCAGCGCCGCAAACGCTGCGCCTATGGATGCCAGAATACCAATCAATATGCTGGCCTTGCTTTCATCCGTTGTCGTGTTCCAGAATCCCGCAACGGCTTGCTCTGCTGTTTTGAAAACGGGTGTAACGTTGGTGGCTATCCATGACATCAGGTGCGACCATTCGCCATTTTCCGTGGCCGTGGCGATAAAGGTACCCCAATCATTGCCCATGACCGTTGTGACCTGCCCCCACGTCCAGCCCTGTTTTTTAAGCAAATCCATGTTTTTATCTGCCATGGTTTCAAAAGCTTTGGTCATGGTTTCTGCGGTTAACTTTCCCTGCTCCGACATCTGACGCAACCCGGCAACGTCCGTGCCAAACGCTTTGGCCACCTCTGGTGCCATAGTGCCGATGGCCTCCATGAATGAGCGGAACTCATCGCCGCCGAACCGGTTAGACGAAAACGCCTGCCCCATTTGATACAGCGCGTTTGTGACCGCCTCTTTGCTGCCTCCACCCAACTGTAACGAGCTCACAAGCCCTTGCGTGGCTTTGATGGTTTCCGCCTGGCTTAACCCTAGCTTTTCCGTTGCGGTGGCCATGTTGGTGTATGTGCTGATGAATGCGTCACCGTCGCCGCGCACCTGCGTTGCAGCGTTGGTTAACTCAATGAAGGCGTCTTTGCTGCTGCCGATGGTTTGCGGTAGCCTGGCTAATTGTGCCTCTGCGGATTGTACGCGGTCGAGGCTGTGCGCTATTGCGTCAAGCCCTGCGCTTAACGCATACGCCGACGCCGCACCCGCCATCATGTCAGGCATTTTAAAGCCGCTGCCGGGTGCTCTGGCCGCTTTGGCTGCGGCGGCTTTCTTCCCGTCTAATGGTGTGCCATCAAAATTACTGCGGGAAAAATTCATGCCATCAAACGGCCCCGGACGTGTCGCCAGTGTGCCACCGCCACCACCCGCACTGCGCGGCCCTGCAATGCCAAGAAGTCCACCACCGCCACCAATGCGCCCGCGCATGCCCTCAATGGCCATATTGACGCCCGTTGCGGCGGTTTTCGCGGCATTCTTTGCCACATCCTCTGACGCCTTACGTACCAGCGGTGCCAGCGCGCCACGGTTAACGAGATTAGCGCCAAGCCCGGCGGCAAGACCAGCGGCGGCGACGGTTGCGCTGGGATTGTTCACAGGCGGTGCAAAACGCCCTTTTGGCTTCAGTTCATTTGTGCGTTTTATCGCGGCGTCAAGCTGGTTAACTTTACCAATGGCGCGGTCTAATTCAGCCTCAAAGGCTAACAGCCCGGCAAGATCGGGCTGCACGTCTACCTTTGTGACAAGCTCTTTGGTTTGTTCGGTCATTTTTTTGGTTTCTCGGCTTCTGATATAGCGGCGGAGACTGCGGAGTCATACTGGAGGATTGCGGCGGCGCGCATGATGTCATCAAAGGAGGCCCGACCCGTTTTGACATCGTCAAACGAAATCAGGCCCGATTGTATTACTCGCCAGATTGTGACTTCTGCTCTGACGGCGGGGTCAAGCCCTTCAGCAAGTCGCTCAATAATCCCCTGACGGCGCTCTGAAGACTCTGATTGAGACTGATGTCCAGACCAATATTTTTTTTTAACCCTTCTGCTACCGGCGCGATTGAGAATTTAACGCACTCAAGCGCAACAAGGTAAACATCCGCGATGCTGTCCACGCCGAAAGTGGCATCAAGCGCGCCCCAGTCGTCCAACATCATTTCATTAGTCATGCACTGTACGCGCGACTGTTGCAACAGGGTTAACAGCATTTCGTCATGGTCTTCACGGTTTAACAATGTGAAGGCACGCCCGGCGGCTTCCATCATTGAGCCTGACGTGTTAATCCCATGCTTTGCGATAAGCTCCATAATGCGCAATTTGAAGTGAATCGCGTCAAATGCGGACATTTTGACAATGGTGAATTTTCGCTCACCAATGCTGACTTCCTTAAATACTGCCGGTGATGATGACATTTTACCGCCTTAAATGATGGTGGAATCCGTTTCACCGGCAATGACTGTCCATTCCAGTGTATTTGCGTTTGAGCCGCCGTTATTGCCGTCTTTGGGCTGCTTCTGAATAGCTGAATAAGGCAGCGCATGGACAGTGCCGTTGCGGATGTTGGTCAGTGTTGTCGGAACCACCGCCCGTGTTTTGAGGTACGCATGCAAAGCGGCGTTTGATGATGAATTGCGGTACAACGTAAACTTAACCGTCGATGAGCCGTCATTCTTCTCAACAAACGTCCAGTCACCCTGGATGCCGACATCTGCATCAACGGCATCTTCCCGTAACTCAAGCTCGATGTTGCTGTCTTTCGCAAAGCCCACAACAGGCAACGCACCAACGGTTAAAATCCAGTCTTTGGGGTTTTGGCTACCCAGATAAGAACCCATAGTTACATTCCCCACGTCATAGCAGTACCGATGCCGTCAACGTGCTTGATGGCGTACTGTAGATAGAATTTGAAAGCTACCTGCAAATTACCCTTAATTTGCTGTGCGGCGGTGATTTGACTCATGGTAGGACGCGTGACAGTGAAGCCGCGCACGTACTCATCACCATTGGTGAAATCAGGCAAAATGCCCTGATTGTCCTGCCCGGTTTTAAGGCTGGATTCCATGTTTTTACATACAAGCTCAATGCCCGTTGGGCCATAGTTAAGCTTTTTCTGGTTAATGGTCATCGTGGCCAGATTTTTTTGCATGTAATCGGATAACCAGTAACAGAACCGCACAACCTCGATTGCCTCGCCATCACCCACGGTGCCGGGATAACTGACAGTGACGCCCGACCCGTAATCTTCAAACGTATTGCCGTTAATGGCCGTAATGGTCTGGTAATCCGTTTCGGTGAAGTTATCCGCCACCACGCCTGAAAGCGTCTTGAGCGCCCATGTTTCTGTACCGGGTTGCATAGTCAGGCAGCGCCCGGCAAGTGCCGCATCCAGATAATTTGACTCAACGCGCGTTGTGGTCGCAAAACTACCCGCGCACTCTTTATCAAAAAGATATTGCGTGATGCCGCCAAGCGGCCATTTAGGGTCAGAGCTATAGACCGCGCCGCCGTCGTCAACAAAGTTGGCCATTTTGTTTGTTTGGGCTTCTGTCCAGTCTGCAATTTGAGTCAACAAAACTGGATCACGCGACGTGGTAAACGACATAAACCAGTTATCATTTTGATGGCGAATATCGGTGATAACGTCGGTGAATGAATCGGCTTTAACCGTGGAATAACCAACCGACACATCCGCACCCGTGACAAATACAATACGCCCGGCAATGCGGTACAAGTCGGGGTTGTTTTCATCGGCGGTGATTTTGTCTGCGCCCGTACCAACCCACGCCGTGCCATCAAAGGTGGCGTTGACCACGTCGTTACCGTCCACAAACGCAACAGCGGCTTTGACCTCAGCGATGCCGGTATCATCGTTATTAATCACGATGGCCACCGCCGAGAACGCCCCGGAAATATCCGCCATGACCAGCGTGTCAGGTGTTGGCGACTGCGCAAAATAAGCGTTAGCGGCCTTCAGTGCGGCACCTTTGACGCCATCGTCAATGACGTCGTCATACATCGTGTAAACCTTCACCGACTTTGAAACATCATCAATGGTGATGCTTTCGAAATTTTCTGCGGTTACGCCATAAAAGCCCGGCGCGGGCGAAAGCCCCAGCCCGACACCAAAAACGCCATAGGCGGCGGCTTTGGTCTGCCGGGTGATGCTGATATTAAACAGGCGGCGCAAGTCTGCCATGTCTATTCCCCTTCTCGAATTAAATCAACGTGCGCCATGTCGTCACCTACCACCGCACGGGCAATCCAGCCTTCCTGCTCGTAGTGGCGATAAACAAACGAAAACGTCATGGCAACCTCTGCTTGTTGCTGGTAGCCGAGATTATTAATAAGGGGCGAGCCGTTAGACACTTCTTGCGACCTGACTAAATCAAAACCCCGGTCAAACTGCCAGTAATAGCCGCGCCGGGTTTCCAGAATGGTTAGCAGGTCGTGAAGATACTGAATGGCCGTGGTGCTGCTGCGGTAGATGGTGATTTCTGCCCAGGCGTTAAAGTCATACCAGCGCCCGTGCTCGTCAAAGTCGCTGTCTATTTCTGACGGGCTGGTTGAATGGCTGGTAACGTGCGCAATGGCGAAATTAGCTTTTGGCTCTGGCATGCTTTGCAGCGCATAGGCGGCGTCAGTCGTTCCCATTAACTCGACAAGCATTTGACGGGCGCGCACGGCGGCAAAATACGGCGCACCGCGTAACACTTCAGGCGTTGCCGTGGTGGCCGTCAGTGTGCCGGGATTGAACTTAACGACGGTGCCGACCGTGACCAGCACATCAATTGCCACGGTGACGGGTGCGCCATCCAGCGTGAACGATACGCCCGTTAGTTGCTGCGGGTCGTTGTCATCATAGGCAGTGAACACTATTTCATTGACGTTGCCGCGCTCGTCAAACGCCGCTTCCTCTGCCCGGTATGACGGGTATTTTATTACCCCATCAACGGTAAGCAGGTTAACTGGTGACTCGTTCATCCGCTCACCTTCGCTTTTTCCGTGTTGGTGCTGTAAAGCAGGTATTCATAATGGTTGATGACGCCGTTAAGCCATTCAAGCCGGTCAACCACTTCATACGTTTTGCCGCCACAAATGACTAACGCACCGTTGTGCTCGCCTTCCTCTGTTGATTTGAGATCTATTTCCCCGATAGCCTCCATGTAATCGGATACTTTTCTACCCGTTAAGTATTCCTTGAACGTGCCACCGCCGTTGGCGGGCTGCATGCTCAACATGGCCAATACTGGCTTCCCGTGGCTCTGCCGATACACCCCGGCCACCAGCTCACCCTTTGCGGGCTGCATAATCTGAACCTGTCGGCGCATTACATCACCCTGATAAATTTAACGTTACGGAACATAGACATTGAGTCCTGAAGTGGTCTGGCGTGACCTTTGCGGGCGATGGTGCTTGCGGCGTTTGGTTTATACAGCGCCGAGTCACGGATAGTGCGCCGCGTAATATCAACCGCTTTTGTGCCGATACGCGTTGCGGCCATATCTGCGGTTATCTTGCCGGTGATAACGTCGTTGACCACTTCATAAAATGCGGCGGTTTCAAGCCAGTCCGCCATGCGGTCTGCTGAATAGGTCATAAACGGGCGCGCCTGTATTCTTGTCTTGCCCTGTTTGGTTTTGGTGCCAAAGTTGTTATCTGCCGCATAGGGCGCGATAAGACCACCGCCAGTGGCTTTTGCACCCTTCTGAATGCCGACCTTCAACTTTATCCCGGCAAGGGCGCTGATGTTCTTACGTATGACCCTGTCAAAGCCCATCGTGTTAAACTGCGCCCCGCCTTTCATGACGCACTACCCAACAGCATTGCCCCACCGCGACTGATGCGCATGATGTCTAAAAACTCCTGGCCAAACGTGGTGCCTTTCCATCCACCCTGTGTGGCTCCGCCCTTGTCTGTGCCGTATGAAACGGACACTTTGCCCTCTTTTTTACTGGTGACGGGCCTGATGCTGCCGCTACTGCCTTCAATCGCGTAAACCTGATTGGCCGCGATATACAGCGCCAGTAAGTATGTTTCTTCATAGCCATCATCTACCGCCGCTTGCAGGTCGTAGACCCGCGCACACAATGAAGAAAGGGCGCTAATAGCGCCCTCATCAACTGTGTAACCCGGTAAAAGGATGGCAAGCCAGCCTTCAACAGTTGTCACGGGCTTTATTCCTCGCTTTCGTCGTCATCTTCCGCGCTGACGGTGTCGTCATGCTCTTTGTTAAGCTTTTTGGCCTCTGCGGCACTGACTTTGACCAATGAGCCCTTTTTCAAAAGCTGCTGCACGCCAGAAAGCTTGAGCGTTGCTTCTGCCACCTTCACCGCACCCATGGTGGAAAGACGGATATTGTCGAGGTTATTACCCTCAGCATCCTTGCCACGCTGCATAATATGAATTGGGCGTTGCGTTTTGTTGGCCAGCCATACCGGCTGGCCTGTCGTCTGTTCGGTGGCGGTCTGGTTGCTTTGGGTCTGGTTGTTTTTTGCGGTCATCGGTTACACCACTTTCGTTGTTTTTGCAGCGGCCAGCGGCTGACGAACAATCACGCCACAGGTCATGGAAATACACGGCACGGAAATATCAATGCCGACCGGTTGCGGGGCTAACTGACGGAAAAGCACTGGTGTTGCCTGGCTGAAGTTTTCTTCATTCATGTCAATCGCCATGCAAATTCCGTCCGCGTCCAAATCCGGGTTTTTGCTGAAGGTAACTTCAGGGAATGCCTTCTTCAGGAATGACAGCACAGTGTCAGCGGTTGCGCTCAGGCGCTTACTTTGCGCAATCGTCCAGGCTTTTGACGGCATCTGGTACTTATTGACGTCAAAGATTGAAGTGCCGTTCACTGCGGAAATATTCGCGGCAACGTCATCAACAATGGCGTCACCGTCCGCGCTACCCCACCCGCCCGCAACAGCCACTTCCGGGATGTTCGGGTGATTGGAAAAGCCGACGATTTTATATTCGTCGTTACCTTTCCAAAGGATATTACTGACGGTGCGCTCATGGATTTTGCGGCAACTGGTGCCTTCAATCTGCTTGAGCGGAATACCTTTTTTAGCTGACTGAAGCATTTCTTTGTACGTCCAGCCATAGCCAAGGCCCACGGTATACATTTTCGCAATGAAGGCTTCGCCCTTCACGGTCATCATTGGCATGTCAGTACCATACGCGGCCATGATTTTTGCCATGCCCTGTGCGTCATACATGCGGTATTCAAACCATTCATCGGCGTCAGTGACATCAGGCTCTTGAGGAAAAAGTGACAGCGCTTGCGGCGCGGGCATTTTCTTCTCATAAATCTTTTTTGATACCGCAATCACATCATCAGCAAAAATTAAGCCTTGCTCATCGACGTTGACGTCCTGGCCGTTTGCGCGCAACGTGCTGGCGCAATAAGCCTGCATCACCTGCGTAATTTCATTCTTTTTCATGCTCAACTTCCCGTAACAGTAACGGCACAAGTGGCGGTTTTCGCGCCGTCCGTTGTCGTAAATGTGATTGTTGCCGTTCCTGCTGCAACGCCCGTCACCAGCCCTGCTGCATCAACCGTGGCTTTGGTTACATCGCTACTTTTCCATGCGCCTGTTTTATCGGTCGCATTGGCTGGCGTAACGCTTGCCGTTAACTGCTGTGTTGCACCTGCCGCAATGCTGGCGGTGGTCGGGGCGACGGTCGCGCCAGTCACGTTAACAACTGGCGCGTTATACTTTCCCAGCAGTGCGCCATCAGTAATCTGAATAATGGCCACACCGCCCGTTAAGGCGCTGGTGATGAATTTCGCGCGTGTCTGCCCGCCGTCCGCCGCCAGTACGCCCCACTCCATAACGTTACTGGTAGCGTTGCGCCCCATCGGGGTTGCAAGGTCGCCGTTTTTCGGTGCCTGTCCTGATTTCAGCGCAACGTAAATCGGGCCATCTTCGCAAGAGCCCTGCGCGCTGTTCGCGTCCACGGCATAAGCGCTGGTTGCGCCATACGTGCGGGTTGGCGTCATGCCAAAGTTGGAATGAGAGCGCACGGCTACACCACAAATCATGTCGGCGGTGTCACCATCTTCCAGCGCAACAACACTGTTGTCAGTGCTGCCAAGCTTCAGCGCATCACCGGCATAAATCAGGCCACCAGCACGGCAGGAGCGCACTTTTGCCGCGCTGTTAAACGATGGCAACACGGCAAGCTGACCGGGTAGGCCCGCGTCATAATCTGTTTTGATTTCAGTCTGCATTATTTGCCCCCGAAAGCGCGTTTTTGATAGTCGTCATGGCTGTCAACATCGCCGCCGTTATCGCCATCGTTGTTAACCTGCGGGCGGCGCGGATTCTGCGGGAAATCTTTCGCCGGTTTGATGGTCATCGCCATTTCAAGCGCGGTATCAATTTGCGCGTCATCCCATGAATCGGTATTAATTTCCGGGCTGGCTTTCTTGATAACGGCAACTTTCACCAGCTTTGGATCGAGGCTATCAACATTGATGCCAAGCTTTTTGGCGTGCTCGTTAAGCAAATGCTGGTTTTTGCCATCTTTCAGGCCGCGCTCGTAGGCTTCACTGTTCAGTGAGTCCAGATTCACAATTTTTTTGTTTGCGGCCAGTAATTCGCCGTTAAGAGAACCGACCTTTTTTTCAAGGTCATCACTCTTTTTGGTTAATGTTGTGACCTGCGTTTTCAGTTCATCAACGTTGATGTTTTCAGGGTCCATAATTTCATCCAGATTAAAGCGCGCATGGCTGTTACGTGGATTACGACAAATGATGACGTGGTTATATTTCGTTCCACGCTGCACCGTGTCGTAATCGCCCCATTGAGATGTGCCGGTTATTTTGGGTTTATCGTCACACTGATAACCGGCAGACGCCCCACGCAGTGATTTATCATTCAGAACAAGCTTGATGCTGTTTTCATCCTGAACGAGTGACCGGGCTATCAGGTCATCGCCACGCCTGAAGGCGTCAATTACCGTGCCTACAGTGAGCGCACGGAAGTTTTTAGCGGTAACCTTCCCCCCTTTTGGGTGCGGGGTCATGGCTACCGGCTTGCCAATAAGTGTCTTCATTGAATCGGCGTTAAACAATTCATCTTCTGACAAGTATTCTTTTGCGGTGAAGGCATCACCCTTGCTTTTGTCGTAGGTCAGAATCCCGGCGCGGCGCACCGGAATATCAATTTGTAACCAGCCCTCATCCGTGACCGTCCAGTCACGGACGGCATCAACGTTAATTTCCGTGTCATGCTGCATTTCTGTAACGTGCTGTGATTTCATTTTCCGCTTCCTCAATTTCACTGCTGGTAAATAACCATTCTGGCCAGCAACGGCAATTAATGGGCTGACCCGGATTTCCGTCCGTTGGCGGGTGTGCGGGGTCGTATGCGTGGCCTTCCCGGTCTACGTGCTGTTGTCGTTCACGCTCATCGAGCATGCCGCGCCAGCGGTAATACTGCATGCCAGCGGCGGTGGCGGTGGCCAACTCGGCATTCCATGCGGCATTACTGGTGGCGGTACGGGCAATGGTTTTGGCTCTGCCCGCTGAAATGTCCATCTGTTTTGTTAGCTGTTCTTCCAGCCAAGGCAGAGAGCGCCCTTCTTTAATCGCCTGTTGTGTAACATTGATGCCGCGCTTTACCGCGTCGGCATTCATGTTTTTAAGGCGGGTCATGTTGTCGTTGACCCACTTATCTGTTGCGGCGCTTAAATCCGGGTTGTTTTCGAACACATCAACGCTGATGAGGTCTTCTAAGTCTTCCGGTGCCAGCTTCACGCCATCAGCCAGGCGCTGCCCTTCCGCCGCCCTGACGATTAACTGAAAATTTTGCTCAACGTTGTTGATGACATCCTTTTTGACGGCATCGAGCGCGGGCGCGCTGCTGATGGTGGCCATTTCCACCACGGGCGCGATTAAGGCGGGTATTTCTGGCGCGACGGCACCAGCGGTGCTGGCGGTCACAGGCGCTGCGGTGATGGCGTCTACAAGCGGCGCTTCATTGACCGTGAATTTTTGGTAATGGCCTTTCCAGTATTCAGGCGTCAGCCCAAAGTCAGCGGCCTCAATCTGTGCGCGGACGTTGTCAGCCTTACGGGCGATGGCTGACACGTTACCGGCGGCGGCACCAATGTTGCCCGTGCCTGTTGCGGCATAACTTTTGGCGAGGCTTGAGGCTACGCCCTGTTGAATGCCAGCAATGATATGCGCCGGTAATGCGCCGTATTCGCCATAAGAAATCAGGCCATCTACGGCACTTTTTTTACTCACATTAGCGGGAGGATCTAAAACCTGACTGATAAACGCATTAATCAGGTCAGTTTGTTTGGCGCGGGTTAAGTGCGACCAGTTTGACCCGTATTTTTGTTTAAGGTATTTGCGGACTTTTTTAACCTGTGCTGATGACAGGTTCCCGCCCGCCGCTGCGGCAACGCCAATGTCTTTGCCGTCTGCGGCATCGGTATTGACGTTATACGACGCCGCCGCACCTGACGTGGCTATTGCCTTGTAAGTGGCAAGGCACGCTTTTTTGACGATGGCCGTAAACGCCCGCGCCTGTTTATCCAGGCGGGATGCCAGCACCATTTCAGCGGCGAGAGGAAAAGCCCCGTTATAGCGTGGCGTCGTTTTCATCGTCGTCAACCTCGTCAGCTTCCGGGTCGTTGGTTGTTTTACCCGGCAGATTGGTTGTCAGGCTGACAAAGGCGGCGCTTTCCTGCCCGGTGGCGCGCACTTCTTCTGATGTAATGGCGCGCATGTCGTAGTACAGCTTGACGGTTTCCGCCTTCACTTTGTCGGTGTCTGCATCACGCTTGATGTCACCCTGCGACTTGTTCGCCACGAAGTCAGCACGAACACCAAGAAAATTGAGCGCTATCGCCTTCAGTGCCGGGATGATGTAGTCAGTGTTTTCGGTATCGACCAGACGCGCCCACACGTCATCCCCGCTGCTATCGCTGTTACTTAACCCCGCTTTTGTGTTGGCCAGAACGGACACGGGAACGCCAGATTCCAGCGACACAATGCGGATGGCTGCGTCAATAAGGTCGGCCTGATTGGCTATGGTTGACTGAAGTCGCTCAATAGCTTCCTCGCCGTCAATGACCACCATGTCATTTAGCATGCGCGTTGCAGCAATGCCGCCAATGCGACTGGCAACCTTCCTTTCTCCTTTTTGCGTTTCAAGTTCTTCATCAAGGTTTTGGCGCTTATAGATGTCCTGAATGCTCATTGAAAGAATTGATAAAATAAGCTCATGGGTCAGACCGAGGCGCTCCAGTGATGAATAAACGCGACCCAATACCGGCGTGCCAAATTCCGTGCCGGTGATTTGATAAATCGGGTCGTAGTCTTTATCACCCATCAAAAAGCTGTCCTGCTGCGGGATAAACACATCCCCGCCGATGGGCGCTTTTAACTCGATTTGCCAGCCTTCAGGCAAGCCGAACAGTGGTGACCGGTAATCTGTATACCAGTCGTTAGATGGCGTAATGCGGTAAGCCGGGTGCGGGCGTACAAAAGCATCACCAAACACGATGACCGACCAGCCAGCGGCCCGACGGTAGACGGCGGCATTGCCGACCACGCGCCAGACGTTCAGGTCTTCAAACAGGTTTTCAATGGCTTCTTTGTCTGCGGGGTTTTGGGTCACAATCGAGTAACCCGCATTCATGGCCGCGCGCACGGGTTCGGCGCAAATACGGTGGCCAACGCCGCTTTGTTCATTGAGCAACATCGCATTAATGGGAATCATGCCCGACGCTATGCGCGCCATCATTCGGCGGGCTGTTGGTGACGTCATACCCGCCGCACCGCGCGCACCAATTCCATTGACGCCGCCTAACCCGGCCACTCCCTGCATCATGCTTACATAGCTGTCATTGTTGATGTCTTCCCGCACCTCACCACCAATGAGCGTGCCTTGTGTGGGTATTTTCTTACTCGTCATATGCGTCTAATCCTGATTTGAACTTGATAGCGTGCGGGATGATTGCGTCGGCGTAGTCCGTCGAAACACCCAAACGTTTCTTGACCGATTTTTTGTCCTCAATCTGAATCTTGTCGTCTTTGTTGCTTTCCCATCGCACCCCGGTTGAATCCGATAAAATGCGCTCACGGTAACGGCGCTCAATCTTGCTGGAAAAAGCAATCATGCCGTCAAGCGGCTTGATGCCTGTGTCCAGATAGCGGCATGTGTCGTTAACCCGGTCACGGTACGCCCACCACGATTGCGCCTTGAGATTTGCAAAGACTTCCTCATTTTTGCGCCCGCCCCGGTAGCGCTTCGTTTTGCGCTGGACTTCCCCGTTGGCCACAAATTTCTTGAAGGTGATGCCGTCACCCTCATGTTTATTAAGCTCACCCCGCACCCCGGCACCCACGCCGACGGAGTCATACGTCAATACCTCGCAACCTTCCTCAATGGCTATGGCCAATGCCTGTACGGCAAGCTGCACAGTGTCGCGGGTTTGAAGGCGCACCACCCTGTAACAGAAATAGCCATCCCACAGGGTTAAAACGCTGTCATCCGCGCCATCGTCGGCCACGTCCAGAACGGCACGCTTAATCCCGCTACGGCAGACCGCCGCAAGGGCAGAATCTGGATCTACAAATAGCCGTTCAAGGTTGCCACGGTTGACTACCGCGCCCGGCGTTTCTGAAATCGGCTTCCCTTCCCAAATGTTGTCATAGCGGTCGGGGTAGAACTTCAGGCACGTCTGGCGCTCTTTTTCTAACTCTGGCGTGAAGTGCTCGTTGTCACTCCAGTTAACTTCGATAACAAACCAGTCATCTTCCGCGTTAAGCACAAACCGGACGTATGTGTCATCCCACGCATAATCCGGGTTGAATGTGATCCATATTTCCGAACATTCACGGCGGATGGTCGGTAACAGGATTTCCCATGCGGCGGCGGAAATCGAATGCGCTTCTTCAACCCAGCAAATGTCTACGCCTTCAATTGACTTGACGCTGTCAAGGTTCGACTGAAGACCCATAAACATAAATTCCGCCCCCTCTTTTGAGCGGATGGCGTTGTTAGTTATCGTAAATTCCGATTCATACCCCAACCGGCGGATGGTGTCGGAAAGCAACTGGTGTGAAGACGCAGCGATTGACTTTTGCACCCGACGCAAGCACAAAATGCGTACTTCAGACCGCACAGCAATTTCAATCAACGCCTCTGCCACATCCCACGACTTACCCGACCCACGCCCGCCATAAAGACACTTGACGCGATGTGACTCGAATAACGGACGCATCATGGCGCGCATCGGTTTTAACCTGAAAGGCGGGTTGCCACTCATGACGCCATCCCCCCGAAAATATCCGCCAGCATGCGGCGTGCTGTGCTTTTGCCTTCTTCTGTAATTGGTTTACTGACATCCACCCCGGCCAGTTGCAGGATGCGTGCAGCCAGCGTGTCAAGGTCATAACCGACGATTTCCAGTCCGTTCTTTGTCCGCTTAATCCGCTTCACGCCTGTCAGTTCAAGCCCGTCCATTTTTGCCTTCATGATGTCGGGGTCTATTCGCAGCCCTGACAACCCGTCAAGCTCCCTGAATATTTCCGCTGCTGTAGGCGCGCGAAAAATGGCCGTCAGTTTTACTAAAGCCTCTTGCCGTGAAAGGACATCACGCGAAAGAATGTGATTGCGGTACGTGTTAACGGCTTTGGCTATATCGTTATCTTTGAGTAGCTGGTCAGCCTGGTAATCGTCGTTAAAACCCTTGTACTCACGTTCTCTGGATGTCGCATAACAAAAGCCCGGCGCTGTTGTGGCTTCCGCAACAAGGCGGGCAAAGCGTTCATCACGCTTGTTTATTTTTTTCATGCACAAAAAGCCCCCATGCGCGCAATGTTGCCGCACGGGGTATGGGTTATTGAATTGGTTTACTTGTGGGAGCGTTGCGGGGTTGGGTTATAGCGCACGTTTATTTTGCTTTATGGCGGCGATAGCTTCTTTCACATCCTCAGAATAAAACAACCACTCGGCATAACAGCACCTGCATGGCATAAGAATTTGTGGCGGGTCTGCTCTGGCATCGTAAAACATGCCCTCATACTGCCCGTGACCATATAATTCATCAAAAATGCAATTGCGGCGGTAATAGCGCATCCCACCCTTCCTTGCTTCCCGGTAATCGGCGGCATTGCCCAGCCTAAAACCCGCATCACAAGCAATTTGCCGTAATTCCCACTTAGCAACTTTCGCCAACCCTTTTGAATCTACCTTAATCACCATATTGATCACCTTTTGATCTGTGCGGGTAGATATTTACTCATTTGCGGTATGTGGTCATTGCTTTTTGCAGTTATTGGCGGTAATTTTGTCTCCGGTGCTCAAAACACCATTTAACAAGAAGCGGCAACTCACCCCGTCAGCGTGATTTTTTTGTGCCTAAATTTTATGCTCTGGCGGCCATGCCGTCACAGTGCTGATTTATGGGCTGGAGTGCGACTAATAGCGCGGGTGCATACCCTGCGTAATACGTCCGCCGACTTCTTGCGGTTTTGAGCTCCAGCCCGCCCCATCTCAAAAGTGGGGATAAGTCTCACAAGAAGGAGCAAGCACAATGCAAACTCATACCCTGCATAACGTATCAGTCATCTTAAGTGGCGTTAGCGCCCTGCTTAATGGATTAGACCCCATGACTACGGAAAGCGAAAATAAAGACCCGGTCATCAATACTGCCTCAAATCCAGTCGAAAAACCGGAAACGGTCACCCCCGCGCCAGTCACCGCACCTGCTATGCACGAAGCCAACACGAACGGCTCACAGTTTGCCGACGTTCACGCCGCGTTATTGTGGGTGTCTCATGCCGCGCAAAATCCGGTTAAGAATCGCTGGAGCGAAGAAGAACACTTTGCATGGTCTGACCTGCCTGAACTGCACCGTGTGATTAAACCGCTGTTGTATCAGGCGGGCGTGCGTCACTCACAGACCATGCGCACCAATGCTGACGGCGTGCAAGAAATCGTGACCACCTTCCGCCATATCCCAACAGCTACCGTGCATGAGGCGCATTTAGCGACCACCAGCACTGACATTGAAAAGATGCTCAAGCGCTCAGGTAAGCAACTCGACGAACATCAGCAATGGGGCTACACAATGACCTATTGCCGCCGCTATGCCCTGTACGCTGAATTAGGCTTGCAACCTGACGACAGCGGCGACCTTGACGGCGTGTCACGTCGTAGCCGTCGCCGTAGCGCACCGCAACAGTCACCAGCCACCACCAGCCAGCGCCAATGGTTGCCAATGCCGGGCGCTGAAGGTGAAGCCGCCGAGCGCGCCGCCGTCGCTATGGGTGCGGTGCCGTTCACTGCTGAAGAACATGCCCGCGCGGCTGAACAAGAACGCCGTTACGCACCGTTAAGCCCTGACGAAATCAACCTCATTAACCGTATCGTGCAACCTCTGAAAGGTGATTTGCGCGAACTCGACACAATTCAACGCCGTCTTCAGGAAGAATTTTTTGACAAGGTGCGCAGCGGTGAAGCCACCTTCTTTGACGATGAAGACCAGACCCGCGCATTGCGGCGCGTATGGCTGGAAGCGTGCGAGGAATATGACGGCTTCATCACCGCGCAAATCATCACCGGTACTGATGAAGAAGCAGACGCATTGATTGAGCGCCATTTCGGCCCGGATGATTCTGTTGCCGCGCCAGCTTGCATGGAAGATCCAAATGGCCTGAATGCACCAGCAGACGATGAGCAAGCCCGCCTTGCTGCAAAGGTGGCTGAAGTCAAAGAGCGTGCCGCGCGTGGCGAAATGATGGGGGATATGCCAGAAGCGGAAGAACTTGACCGCATATGGTTCACGTATAAGCACGGTGACGCCCTGCAACCGCCTTTCCCTGATGAGGCAAAACTACCCGCCGTTGACCTGAACGACGAGCACGCAACGCTCATGCGCGCAAAGGTGACGCTATGCAATGAGATTGCTGACGGTGAAGGCACTACAGACGAAAAGGTCACACTCATTAAACGGGTCTTGTCACGCGTCGACTTTCAAGCCGCCGAGGAAATCAATGAAATATTGGCCAGGCTCATTAATCCTGATGCGCCCGCCTCTGGTCTTGAAATAACGGAGGACGATTTACCCTTTTAACGGGGGCTTTATGCCTGAAGATTTCTATGCGGCGCTAATGATGCGCCGCGCACTACCTGCAACAACTGACATCAAGACAATCACCGCTGCGGGAATATACCCCGTTGACGCTGGTAACGAAACCGCGCCCGACTCTGTTGCTGGCACACTTATAGTGTACCTCCCCACAACAGCGCCCAAGCTCTTTTTTGTGTCCACCAATGGCGATACATTCAGACTGACCGCGCCCGGATGGCAGGTGCTGGGCACAATCAAGAGCATTAATGGTGAGTCTCCGAATGCCAGTGGCGAAATTACCATTAGCGCGACCGATGTTGGCGCTGTTCCTACATCAGGTGGCAATGTTGCCTATTTAGACAATTCAAGCCATTACAGAATTAAACCAGGAACGTGGGACGGCAGCGGAGCACTTTCAAATCAATACGATAATAGCGCAGCCCCGTTTTGCATCCCTTACGGTTATGTAAGCCCGAAGGATGTTTCGGTATATTTACCTATCGTCAAGGGGCTTTCTTCGACTGAAACTGTGGGGTTCGGTAGCGCGGTGAGCCTCGGCATTCTGCGCAGCGGAAAAAGTGATTTCGGCAACATGATGCTCCATTTTATCGGAGATAACGGCGCTACTGCGGCGTTATATATGGATATTAACAGTAATGTGACAGTTGCAGGGCAAGTGATTCCGGGAAACATGACGAATTTTGACTCCCGGTATCCGCGCGCTGACTGGATTAGTTATGTCGGCATCGTCTCTAGCAATGAGAATGACCCTTACATGCGAGCGTCAGGCTCAGGTAATCTTATTCACCTCGCTACAAAAAATGACGTAAACGCGAAAGCAAATCCAAATACAGCGGCGTGGAACGGTGCGTTAATGTGGTGGCGATGTGGCAGTACCGGCGCGATGCGTATGTCTGCCACAATTGGCAATGTTGGCGAAGGGGCGCGCATTACGTTTCCACAGGCTTTCCCAAATATATGTACGGCGGTAGTTGCAAACCAAAACTCCGCGTCTGGCGGTGGCACAGCAATGACTCCGTATAATGTCGACCAGACAGGTTTTAATTTACATATCGCCGGTGGCGGTACAGTCACATTAATGTATATCGCGGAGGGCTGGTAAATGGGATTTGTGTATAAGCCAATGACGGGTGGTTTTTATAATGATGAGTTGGAAGCGGCTTATCGCGCCGCCGGTACATGGCCTGGCTTCTTCATACGCGTAAAGGATGATGATTACAGGGCGCTGATGGATGGGCAGACCAATGGTCAAATGATTGTGCCGGGTGAAAATGGCTATCCTATTTTACAGGACAGACCCGAGCACGTTGCAACACCGGAGGAACTTATTGCAAAAGTGCACACTGTAAAAACACAGTTGATGACCAGTGCGGCGACTGCCATTGCACCACTTCAGGATGCGGCAGACCTTGAAATTGCAACCGATGAAGAAAGCGCACTCTTGCTGGCATGGAAAAAATACCGTGTTCAGCTTAATCGCGTTGACTCATCACTTGCGCCTGATATTGAATGGCCAGAGCCACCCGCCAGCGCCTGATAAAACACCGCCCGCGCTATGCGGGCGTTTTCTTATCCGTCTTGCTGTGAACTTCCCACAAACTTATCCCGCAACTTTCGCAAAAATCCGCCAGGTAATTTAATCCTGACCACTCACGCACACCACCGCGCGCCGCTTCCACAAAGACGGCAATGTCCTTGTCTCGCCACAGGCCAAACAGACGCCATCCGCCGCCGTCAGCACTTTTGACAGCGGCAATGCGCGTGAAAACTCCCGCTTGATACAGGTCAGAAAAGGCGGGCTTTTTGCGGGTAATCATTTTCATAAAATACAAACCTTAGATTTGTTAGTTACAAAGCGGCGCTTTGATGGTTGCAAATGTATGGTCTGTATTTTTTACTTTTGCGCGGTATTCGTCATTTGGTTGTCACAAGACGGTCACGGGCAGACGGTAGCGGGTTGCTGTAGACCATGCCGCCGATTATTGGCACAACGCTTGTTTGTGTCTCGTCTGTGCGCTTCAGTGCCACCGACAGCGTGCGAAATGTCTCTTGCGTGGTCAGTGGGTTCTCTGACAGCAGAACGGCCACCAGCGGGATTATCACTTGCCCTGACTGCTCAAGGCGGCGGCGCTTTCCGCCAAGCTTAATAACTGGCGTAAGCCCTGCCACCTTCAGCCCGAAAAAGTCAGCCGGTGCGGCGGCGTTGTACGCGGTAGCCGGTGAAAACAACACCCCACTTGAAAAGCCCGTCAGCGTCATCGTAAGCGCCGACAGGTTAGGTGGCGCACTCTCTGCCGATAAATCCCCGAAAAAGACCTCAAGGTCTAAGACAACGCGCTGTAGTGGATTCTGGAAGTTAAGCGACCACTGGCCGGCAGCACCACCCCCGAAAACATCAATATTGGTATTCTGGTACGGCAATGAAAATACCGTGTCTGTTGTGTCACGTACCTCATGCAACGTGATTAAATCAGGCTGCATGGTGGCGTTGTCGTTTTTACCGTTCGGTAATTCGCTGATGGCAATCAGTTCATCATCTGTTAAGGCCACTTAATCCCCCTCAAGTGCGGTTAGTCTGCTTTCCATGTCTGCGGCTTTCGCGTACAGGTCATTAAAAATAAAATTCAGGTACTTATATTCGACCTTCTCCCCCAACGATAACTTCCCGTCAGGGTCAGTAAACGTGGGCTTAAAGCCGTTCTTTTGCATATCTGCTGGCGGCTCTGCCATAGACGGATAATCGCCGCCTTTCATCGGGTACAGGCGCGGCACATAGGCGAATTTATTCACGCTTTCCCCTCAAGCTCATCAATGCGGGCAAGTGCTGCGGTGTACTTCTGGTACAAATCAAAAAATATGAAATTGATGTGCTGTGCCGTAAGTGGATCGCCAATAACAAGATTGCCGCCTTTATCCTGGTATGTTGGTGCAAACCCCACGGCTTGCATTTCCGCTGAAGGCTGCTGTTTGTTTGGCGTGTCCGCGTTAAATGACGGGTATGACGTATCGGTTGCGGCCCAACTATCCATTGCTCACCTCGATTGCCTTGCGCGTGGCCAGCGTATTCTTTGGGCTGACTGCGTCTTCACTGATAATTTCGTTGGTTTTTTCGCGGGTGAGTACAGACATACCCGCCTTAACCCGGATTGTGATACCTGCCTTTACACGTATCGCTCGCTCAGTCCTGATGTAGTTCAGGCCACCCCATACAGACGCAAAGACGTTGCCCGGCATCATTGGGGCGTTATCCGTCATTTTGACGTTTGGCCGCGTGGCGGTGCTGTAGACGTCACCGGCAAAGGTCGCGCTGACCAGCGTTTCAGGAAGGCTAATATTGGGCGCATCCCGTCCGCACTGAACGTAAATCATGCGGTCAAGTGGTGCGCGGTTGAATACAGCGCCCAACGCGCCCGTAGGGGCGTTAACGCCCGACAGCTTGAGCCATGTGACGCCGTAGGCGCTCGCAATGTACTTGCCGAGTGTTGGACGGCTCTGTTGCGATGCGGTCAGGCCAGACGAAAGCGTCTGCATCTGCTGGCGGTACTCGTCATCGCTCATGCCCGCGCGTGGCAGGTCATAAAACTCGCCTTTCGCATCCAGTAACACGCCCGTTGCCGTGGACAACTTCGCGCCCGTCTGAAGATAGCCAATGGCGCTGGTCATGCTGTCATGATTTGCACGCAGCCCTTTAACCAGGCTGATATTGTTTGGCAACCTCACTTTTGCCGTAAAGCGCTCTTTGGCCAGCGCTTCAGGTGATTTTATTGTCGGCTTCACGCTTCCCCCTCAATGGTAATGAAGGTATCGTTGGTGACTGCAATGACACCAGACGCGATGGGAACAGTGCGCCCGGTCGGATTGGTCGTGGTGCCAACCATGACCGTGATGTCTGTCAATGTTGGCATAGCCACCATCAGGCTTGCCTCAATCTGTTTGGCAAACACATCACGCTCAACAATCAGACTGGTGAAATAATCCTCAATAACTGAGCGGGTGACCGTGTTGTAATCGGCGGGCTTGCCCGTTGTCTCTGCATCCCACGTATCACCAGAAACAGCCACGTAAACCGACTGATAAGCCTGACGGGTAAAATACATTGTCTCTGTTGTGTCGCCGTCAGTAGCTGTGCCAAAACTGCCACCATAGGTGCCAGCTTCGCCCGCCGCCGCGTTATAAATCGCTTGTGCAACGTCATTATCCGTGCCACCCGCAACGAAGACTTGCACGCTTTTACCTGGTAGCCCGTTTGCGTCAGTATCAATGCCCCGATTGACGTTGACCGAACAGAACGAAACACCCTCAACAGCCAACACGGATGCTTTTATACCCGGACGCGATGCCCCAATAGCGGTTTTGCGTGCCGCTGCTGCGGCTTTCAGGCGCGCCCGATAGCTTTCATCATCTTCAATCAAAAAGCCCTGACTGCCATTAGCCAACACAAGCACGTCATCACTTACGACGTCACCATAATCAACCACCGGGAACACGGTTTCAGAGTCGTAGTAAGCAACAACTGGCATGCCTGTGCGCACAACGTCGTACACCCCGGATGCATACGCAAACCGCGCCACACTCACGCCATCGGCCACAAACAGCATTTCACCGTATGCGGTCTGTTCCGTGGTCATGGCACTGTCGCTGGCAATGACCAGCCCAAACAGGCGCGCAATCACCGTGTCAGACGTGTCGCCCGTTTCAAATTGCGTCGTGTATTCAGTGCCGTTAACCGAAATGACAAACGTGTTGCCATCCACCAGCGCTGCATCATCCACAGCCAGAATAAGGCCAGTACAGGCGGTGGCATCTGCGGTTGTGGTTGCTGATACGATCCAATCCCCGTCTATGCCTTGCACGTTGAATGCATCACCGGCATTGACCGTGCTGTCAGGCTCAAGCAGGTACACCACGCGCGCTGCGGATTGTGTCATCCCGTATCGGGTAACGTTAAGCCACTCACCGGCACCGTCTAATTGCGCCGCCTCACCCTGCGAAATGAAGAAGCCGCCAAAAATCCACCCCATCGCCTCGATGATTTGCAAGTCATCCTCAGAGCACACGGCGATAACCTGACCAATGACGGAATCACCATCCGACGAAATAACCGCCGGGCTTCCGTCTGGTGCTTTAAGAAGACTGCGCATGCCCGCGTAAATTTCGCCGCGTATTTCTGGCAAGCGCGCACCACGCCACCCGCTATCACTTACAAGATTAAGCGCCATTGGTTGTCATTCCTTTTGATTTCGTTCCGACATAGACGGCAAAGGCAATGGCAAGCTTGCCGCTAACGTTCTCCGCACGCGTGATGCGCACATCTGTTACGCCATCGGTTTTGATACCTTCTTCCGCTATCATCTGGCCAACAATGGTGGCTGGTAGTTTTTGGCCCATTACACCGAAAAACCACGGAATCCCCATCGACTCATCAAGCCACCATTCACCCTTATTCATGCCTACGCGTATTTCGCATTGTTGGGCGATACCATCTATGCCACCATCTAAAACAAGGTCACCATTCTTAATGATGACCCCGCTTGCATCCTGCATTACGTCCATCACGTGTAAATCCCCGCTACTGATGCCAGATTGTCAATGCTGATGAGGCATTGAGCCGCACCCAACACCTTAATGTCACTGACGTTGCCAACCGGAATGCGACGACGTCCGCGCGGCGTCAGCATAACCAGCGTGACTGGCTCGTCAGCCAACGGAATTACGCGGGAATAAAAGTGGCCAATTTTCGCGGCGCGGTACTGTTCACTGTTTATCTGCATAGTTGGTCACCTGCTTTACGGATGCCACTGTGACCGGCTCGTCTAACACCTGCCAGTCAAGCACGTCATCAACATCAAACCCGCGCCCGGCATCACTCATTAACTGTGCGTATGCGGCCTGATACGCCGTTTCATACACAACATCGCTGTAATACGGCACCCAACCGCCATCAGCCTGACGGCATGCCGACATCACCATTGCAACAGGCACGTCCGCCAGCGTCTTAACATCAACGGCGGTGACCTCAAGCCCGGCACGCTCTGTGACTTCAATCACATCACCCGGCTTAATGGTCAGCACTGCATCACCTGCCAGTAAAAATCCGCCGTTCTCCAGTGCCAGTGCTGCTGCGTAATCGTTCATTTTCATTGTGTGATTCCTTTTTTATCCGTTTACATTGGCGCGTCAGTTATGCCGCCGCCGTCGCCATTCTCTTTGTGCGTGTGGCCAATGCCGCTTATGCCACCCGAATTGTGGTCAATCGCAGCGCTGACGCCGTTAACCTGAATATCCCCGGCAAATGCCGCCCGACCAGTACCGCCGCCCGCACCTGCTGTGGTCGTCATGTCTCCAGCAATGCCAACGTTGCCGTTAATCTGCGTATTCGCGTTGACCGTAAACCCTGCTGGCGCATCAAGCGTGATGCCGCCCCCGTTAAACACCAGCTTTGCCCCGCCGCCGTTATCAACTGTGATGTTGTTGTCATCCAGCGTGATAAACGCGGCGGCATGAAAGATGCGTAACCCGACGTTGTCCGGGAACGGATGCGCAGCCAAATCACTAAAGCCGGTAATGGCCGCGCACGCTGAAAGCGTTTTATGGTCTGGCTCTTGCGCGTCACTGTGCGAAATCGCAATAAGCAAACAGCCATCACCCGCTTTAACTTCCCCGCTTACGCCTGATGCGCCGCCGTTCCAGACCAGCGACAACAGACGCACATCACTTATGGGCTCATACTCAAAAGGCTCATCGTTATCACCGAACACCCGCCGGGCTGTAGGTTGCACGACAGCCTTACCGCCTGACACAGACACAATGGTTGCCTCAAGCGTGAATATTGCGGATGCAAGTTCTTCATTAACAATGGCGGCGACCTGACTACCCGACCTCATGCAATCACCCCTTCAAACTGCGATTCCCACACGCTGACGTCACGCGTGCCGAACTTGTGAGTAATTTTGGTGACAGTGACCCACCAGCCCTGACCCATTGAAGGGGAATTGAGCTGCACCTTGTCACCAATCTCGATACCGCCACGCAGAACCGAACGCCAGTTAATGCCCTCAATAGTGCCTATCTGACGGCGTGCGCCTTGCGTGTAGTCGGTGTGGGAGTTTTTCGGGGGCCATGGGTATGTTGCGACACTGCTTTTTTTCTTCTTGTGCTGCGTGGTGCCGCTGCTGCTGGTGTGCTTTTTATGACGCTTTGGCGTGTGTAGCTTCAGCGCGGGAACGCCGAGCAATCCGCTTTCAGGTGCGAACACCGCCGACCCGGTCGTAATGGCATCACCCATGGTCACAAGTAACGTCTGGTACTGAATTGACCAGGCGGCATTAACAGGCTTGCACAGGCTGTTAAGGACGTTGCGGGATAGCGCCACGCCTGATACGGGCTTATCAAGCGTCAGCGCCTTTGCGTTTGGGGATAGCTGGCAGCCAACCCCCATATCAGACGCAACGAGCCTGACGGCATCTTCCAGCTTTTGACCTTTGGTGAATGCACGTTTGGTGACAGATGCCCGGAACGGGATAAGTGATTCATACAGCCGTATGCGCAGCCCGTAGACTTCCGCTGGCTTGACGGTTACGGCGGAAATCAATTCGCCCTGAAAGAGCGTTAATAAACCCTCATCCCGGTAACCTGCCGCGATGCTTAATGTGCTACCGGAAACAGCGATACTGTTTTGCGTGTCGGCGGTTATGCCCCATATCGTTAAATCAGCTTCGTTGGGTTCTTTTGCGTCATCACGCACGCAAGAGAAATCAACGTCAGCACCATCAATGGTGATGGATTCACCCGTCGTGCAATTAATGGTTATTTGGTAAATACGGCCCCACGCCATGTCTCTTGCCTCCTTTATATAAAGTGAAGCAATGACATCATCAGGCGTGGAACGCGTCACATAGCGCACCACAAGTCATAAATTGCGCGCGCTGTGGATAACCCCATCAAATATGGCGACCTGCTTAAAAGTTGTATTCTGTCAATGCCTACTCCAACCCGCATCAGCACTGTAAATGGCTGTGGATATTAATTTCCGTGCCAACCTTTACCGCGTCGTTTCCCTGCCTTCCTGTTCCTTATCTGACATCCGCAATAAATGTAACAGCGCAACGCGGGTATATATTTGCCCGTGATGGAATCTGCATAAAAATGCATGTCACCAACAATGCCCGCATGGCAAGGGCTGAAACATCCCCGGACGTAAAATAAGTTATGCGACCACCACGACTGGCAACGGCTTTGCATTTTTGCTGCTGTGGGATTTGGCCGGGTTTGTGACCTCTTTGAACTGGTGCGACCACCGACCGGAAACATTTACGGGGCATTTATGGCGGCACTTTTCGCTTAATTCATCTATTACTTTGATTTTATGTGGTTTGTACGCGCCTGAAACGCGCCGCCCTGTGACCGAAAATGTAAAAGCGAGACACGTTTATTTATATTTGCGCTTTAACGGGTATGTTTCTGCCCGACTTCAACCCCTGTGACCGCGTGTGAAGTGTTCCCCCTCCACATATAACATGCGCGTAAGTGGCTGATGTTATGGCCTGATTTGGTGTGCTCTTACTTTTGTGGCTGATGTTGACCGGAATTAATTATATAACGTGCCTTTCGTGGTCAGTTAATAACCGAAAAGCAACGCATTTTCATAACGCATTGATATTTATAATGTTATTTATTTTTGCTGTTTTGGGCGTTGCGACCTGACTAAACACTGTTAATTTTTCGCGTGTTATGAATGAGTTAAAGTTATCCACATGACATTTTATTAACAGTATTGTCACTACATTTAACAGGTTAATGCTCGTTTACGAGCAACATTTTTTTAACATGTCTGCGCGGATTTTGGGTGTAAAAAAACCGCCGGGCTGTGGCGGTCAATTTGGCTATTCTGGCGGGTTTTTATCTGGCGGCGTGGTAATCGTTCAGGGAGTGCAATAACGCGTCACGCATGCGTTTATATGGTGGTTGCTGAAGGTAAACATTTTGAACATCGTCTATTTCATGATTGAGGATTAACTCACATGCTAAATAATCCTCGCCCCTTACAGCAGCTTTTGTTCTGAACATTTTACGCATGTCATGCGGTCGCCATTTAAAGCCTTTGCGCTCGATATACATATACGTTGCTGAATACGTCAATGCGCCCTGCTCAATTACCCTGAGCCATTCCCTTACTGTTTTATGATATTTGATAGGAACAGGAAGCAATAAATTAGCGCGGGTCTTTGTGTTGCGGTCTGGAATAAATAGCGAGCCGCTTTTAAGTAATGATGATTCTTTTAACTTGATGGCTTCATTCACACGTAAACCAAAGCATAACGTCATGGCGCATATTTCTTTATGCGGGCTTTTCATGTCCTGAATTTGCGCGGCGGTTACGTCAAAATCTTCAATACTTACGCGCGCGGGTTTGGCTAAAGACGGATAGCGTTTTACCCGCTTACTGACTTGTCGCGCGGTTTGCCTGATGGCCTGTGCAATGGCGGTGGCTGACGTGTGGGTCATCACCTTTAGGTCAATGTCACCTTTGACGATCCATTCCAGCACGGCGGCGGTGTAATTCAGTTCCGCGCGCACTGTGGTTGCCGCCCGGCCATCAGTGATGCGGGCTTCCGCGTGGCGCTTCCAGTAGTCAGGATGAGAGGCGGCGCGCACGCCAAGGCACAACACCGGGCGCGCCGTGTTGATGGCGTGGCATTCGCGGGAAATTGAATCACGGCTCAAAGCGCGGTCTTTTCCGCGCCTCTCCGCCATTGTGACCAGTACGTCTGCAATCATGCCTTCACCGCCAATGCCTGGCGAATTGCGCCAGCAATGCGGAGGTAATAAGCGGTCTGGTCGTAGTGTTGTGTTTCAGTCCATTCGAGAATTGACGCGATAAACTTCATATTTGAAATAACAGTGCTGGTGGACGGTTCGCGGGCGTACAACGATACCCACATACCCGGACGCGTCAGGCGTACAGGGGAACCATTGAGCGCTTCAGATAACGAATTAATCGCGGTGCGGTGGCGTGACAACGTGCTACCAAGCAAGCCTTCAGCCGCCGCGCGCGTTTCTGCAATGGCCACAATGTCAGCCGCCAGACCTGCTGCGACTTTGGTTTCCATTTCAGTTGCTTCCATCATGCGCCCCCGGCATTACCAGCTTGATTCCCAGCGTGGTTGCGATGTCAAAAATCATGCGCATCTGCGGTGACTTTTCCCAATCCTCATATTCTCGAATCGTCTTGCGTGTTGTTCCCACCAGTTCTGCAAAGGCATTTTTATCAAGCTGGCACTCTTTTCTTAAATTCCCGCTGCAAATGTCATCGACAAGCTGACCCAACGTCAGTACGCGCTTTTCTTTTTGCAATCGTTTAACGGCATCGTTAACCATGGCTAACACCCTCATCGTAAACCCTCCGCTATAATATCAATTATTGTTTATTGCGGGTAGATTTCTACCCTATGAAATACTAATTACGAATTTATGAAGCCCTATTCTTTGAGCGTGTATAGCGCTGCGTGTTGCCTTCCACCCGGCACCATCAGTTAGAGCCAAATAAAAGACACTCCCCGCGTTGCATAACTGCTCAAGACTTTCATTTTTAATGCCACTACCGGTTTTTGACTCAACCACCAGCGCGCGTAATTTTCCAATTTTTATTAAGTCACCTTCAAACGGGGTCACTTTATGACTTATTTTGGCAATAGGATTATCTTCATTCGTTAACATTAAGTTGCTTATTTTAAGGCTATCGCCTTCAGTGCAAACAACATCACCAGAAACGTGGCCGTAAAACATTAGCCAGATAATGTCTTTGACCGGGTAATAACCCCCATTGATAGTGACGCAGGACACACCGCCGCGCGTAACAAGGTCAACAGGTGCGCCGCGCACGCCAGCGCCCTTATTGCTGTTGCGGTACAGAATGCCGTCATCGTAGGTAAACAACTCATGTGCTTTATAGAACAGCCAGGCGGAATTAATCCCGGCGGCGTAGTCGGTGCCGCCCTCCTTCAGCACTTCGTTAAATGCCGTTGCGTCATCATCGGCAATGGCCTTAATGGCCAGACGCAGCAAGTCTGGCATCTTGACGACACCGACCGACAACCGTGCCTTTGCGCGGTCGTGGATGCCTTTGTCACAACGGAAGGTGATGACGGATTCAGTCATTTCGCGGCGTCCTGGTCTTTTCCACCTTCAGCTTGCGGCGACACGCTGTGCAATCATCAGGGCTTTCGAATGTGTCCGGTTCGCGGTTATCACTAAACAGCATCCACCGGCCACAAATACTGGTTAACTCACCAGCTTTAAAATAGTGGTGCTTGTTGGCGTTTACTGGCCTAGCCCATCCCGCAGCCCTTTTGTTATTGGTCATTTAATCCCCCTAAGCGGCGATTGTTACGACAAATCTGCGACCACATATCCGCTTCACACATTGCAGCTACGCGCCCGGACGCGGTTGACCTAAATCCGAGTTTGTTGGACTTACCTACCGAGCGTCGCCATTTGCGGCGGACGCGGCGATTTTGCGCACCGCACACCTCCAGCCAGCGGTCTTTGTCTGCGTAAACAGTGCGGCTACGTATCGTGAGCGCGCGACGTTGTTTCGAATAAGCCTGAGCCAATTTTTCTATCGCTGTTGCCTTACTCATTCTGTTTAAGCTCCTTGTTAGTGGTCATTTTGGCTTACCCCCTTTACCGCATTTCTTTGAAATGAATTTATTAAAGGCGCGCAAATATGTTGCCCCCATAAAAAATGGCCACAACGCTGACATGATGAATACGGCGCAATACATGATTTCCTTGCCGTTTCGTTCAAACTCTGCCCGGCGCGGACTCTTTTTTATATTGCGTTGTAACCTTTCTGCTACCAGCAACGCCGCGCACAGATAAGCAATTGTAAAAACAGCCCCATTCATTCAGTTACCATCCCGCAAAAGCTCAATACTCAAAAGCACATAACCCGGTGCTATAAATCCGACTTCGGCAATGTGAGTGATAACAACGTCAACACACTCACCTGTATACCCAACTTGCATGCGGTACTCACTGAGCGTGATTTTGTCGCCAACGTTGAAAGCGCGGTCATTCGCCCTTAACTCAGCGTGCTTGAGTCCATCGGCAACCGCAGCAAAGTGAACCGGGGCGATTTTTAAAGCATGTTCCATTGTGTAGCCCTTCCAATAGTTTGTTTATCTAGGTTTTTATATGCATCAGCCCTCTTAAATGACGGCTGTTTAATTTCACTCTTACGGCCCTCCTCAACCAATACCGGCGCGATCCATTCACCTGTTGACCAGAGGTGATGCACCGCTTTAGCCAGGCGACAGACGTTGATTTCATCGGGTGTAAATTTTGGACGTGGGTATACGCGTTTTTTGCGCTCTTTGACGATTGCGGGTAGCCCACGGCGTAGATGGCGAGTTAATGAGGATTGACGGAAATATGATTCGCTGACGTGCTTCAGGTGCCAATATTTTACGCGACCGTCGTAGTCCTCTTTTTCAATGACGTCGATGTCCACACTTTTTGAAGCGCGCATGTTGTCTATTCGGTTGCGGATTAGCTTTCTGTCGCATGCGCCAAACTCGCTTTCAAGCTCTGCGATTACGTCCAGCGTGCGCATTTTGCGCCCTAACATAACGTTGATGATGTCGCGTGTGGTGATGTCTGAATTTATCGGCGTGGAGTTCATAGCAGCCCCCGCATTGCGCCGGGAAAGCCGATGTAAAATGAATGGGTTGTGTGATTAGCCGTTTGGTTTTTAGGGGCAAGATTAGCAACGCCCTCACCTGCCAACCGATTTACTGATAAATGTAACTTGCTGTTAATCATATAGCCCCACGCAAAACGGGTAAATTTTTACCCGCGTTCGGCTAAGCTATATTATGTTAAATTGCCTACGAAGACTCTTTACTTCACCGTTCACATCCACACATAGATAAATCAATACGTTGTGATTTCTGACTTCCCTCTCATTTCTTTCGTTAGGTACAGAGTACATTCTCTTCATATCCATACTAATCATGAGGTCAATGTTGTGTATTCACTAAATCAGTTGGTTATCTCGGGTTGCAAACGGCAATGGATCCTGATGGACATGGAAAGCTGTCTGCCATTGCTGTATCCCCTCAGATACCACATTGACCATCTTGTTGACTAGACATAGGAATTGCCTCGTTTGTGCTATCCAATAAAAGTTAGACGGGATTAATGAGGCTTCAAAGAAAGAGCCCATATGTTTATGGGTTCTTTCTTTTTATGTTCAGAATCTTTTCCCTACTGTTTCATCGCCGTAAAATCGGGAGTGCCGTTAGTCTGTATAACGTAGTCAAACGTAACCTCATCATACTCGGCGCCACGTGTGTCGTCCTTAATGGACAGGATTTTAATGGCCGCATAAAATCCATTACTATTCTGAAGTATCGCAATTTGGTTTATTTTTGGCCGTCTGGTTCTCGACGAGCCATCATAAACCCGTGCGTCATTTATCTCGGAAAAATCATTTTTATCTTTAACCACCGCAACGGTATTGACACTGACGGGGTCATTCAGCAGTTGAATATCCTGGTCGCCGGACTTATAAAAACACAGCTCAAACGCCAACACTTCCTGCCCGATGAAATAGCGGCCATTATTATTGGAGTAGTCAAAAGTCACCCGGCCTTTTGGCGTGGGTGAAACGTACCGCTCGCTGGTCGGAAAGAATTTTTGCTCGCCGTATATTTTTGCTGTTTTAAATGGGTTGGGACCTAGTGGAGGAATGGGTAATAAAGGTTCATCCAGCAGCTCTCTCAACACCTCTTCATAGCGGGTCTCGTACAATTTATCGTCTTCAAAGCTAACATACATTCTTCCGGCCAAAAAACTGGGCACTTTTTTGAGTTGAGGGTTGTTCCTGATAACAGGAATAACCCAGTTTGTATTCAAATCACCTAATAGCTCGTCTGTGATAATCTGCTTTTCATAACCGACGCCCCCTTCACCGTCATTCGCTTTGGTGACATAGGTTTCAGAACAAATACACAGCACCCGATGAGATGACGATAAACCACGCTCCATGAAAGCCGCCAAATCCTGACCCAGTTTCAGATTCCAACGGTCCAGCAAGACATCAACGCCATTGGATCTCAGCCTCGTTGCAAGTTGCAACACCCAGTTTTTGTGCAATTCGTTATCGTGCGAATAGGATATAAATACCGTAGGTGCCATTGTCTTACCTCTGAAATTAAAATTTCTGAATTTTATTAACCGCTATTGGCTTCGCCTTTCTTCCTAAGCGCTTCAGATGCGGCGATAACTTTTATCATGCCACAGCCAGAGTACAGCGCTGTAGAGCAGGCGTTGATCGTCTGGTGAAACTGAAATTATCGCCTGAGTGGCCTGTATCAGGGACAGACTGGTGCACTGAATCGGTTCTATCATTGCGTGTAGAGCCACTCTGCCGCCGATGCAGGAGATATATGGTTGCAACCGGCCACATCCTGTATCAGGGAAAGGATTTTATTGTTCAACACGCTCATTTCCTTATAGAGGGTCAGTACACCGTTGAGCTAGTAAGGGCGCTTTGCATCGGGGTTAGCGGGCCGTCAATATGGGAGTTAACGAGCATACAACCAGCCGCGAAGATCCTCGTGTCATTGCGACATAGAGGTGCCGCACATCCATCTCTTCCGGGGATATGATGACTGCCACCTCCCCTTCCAGCCCCTTTAGCAACAATGTGCTGCCGATTACACGCCGGCCCAGCGGTCGACTCTCGTGGCGATTGCGTTCACGCTCATTTACCGTGGCTTCTGCAAAAGTGCAGTCTCCGGCGGCAGCCGAGTGTAAGGCGCGCAAACAGCAGCGCAAAACCTCTGGCCGATAGACCCGCGCATTTTCCTGGCGAGTAAGCTGTCGCAACGCCTCTGCCGCCAGCGTAAAATTCTGCCCCTCCGCAAAAGCCACTAAAGCTGCTTCTGCAATTGTCGGCGGGTTGCGGGCTCGCCCTCTTCGTAGCGTTTCCAGGCGGGGCAGCAATGCTGCGGGGCCAACCTGGGTCATGACGCCTGAGGCAAACTGCACCAGGCGCGTCAGCGCATCCGCAGCCTCCAGGTTAAACGCTGCACCAAAGTCGATAAGGTCGCCCAAATCGACGGCCTCGACGGTCGTCGCTCTCGGGGTCTGGCTGGCCATCTGCTGGCGCCCGCGGGTGTCGTAGCTGTTTCCAATCACCAGTACCTGCCCGTTCGCGGTGACCGCGCGCGTCAGGGCGGCAGTAAGGCGCTGCTGAACAGCTGTTTCTGCCCGTAACGGTACCCAGGTCACCTCAGCAGGTACCTGGCGAAGGTCAATGGCGTTACCATTCAGCAACATTCGCCGACAATCCAGAAGCCAGCGACCGAGTTCCGGTGCCCCTGCGTTAGCCCAGCGCCATGGGTGGTTGAGTTCACCAATCAGTGGAAAGTTAGCGAGTACATGTGCGTCCCAGTCCACGAGCTGGTTACCCCGAAAGCCAAAAATGGCCTGCATGGGGTCACCCAGTACACAAGCAGGCAGCACCATTGATAACGCGGTTACCAGTGCATGTTGCACCAGATTGCAGTCCTGGTATTCGTCCACGATGAGGTGAGCATAACTGGCCGGCAGAACATCATTGAGATGTCCTGCCTGCAGCAACTGGCAGGCAGCCAGTCGTATAGCGGTATAGTCAGTTCCGCGATTGCGCAGTTGAAGGACCTCAGCGTTGAGCCCACTACGCGCCGGAAACATCGCCACTAGACGCATGGCAAATCCATCAATAGTGGCGATACGGTAGGCCGCTGCAGAAACACCGGCGCTTTGCATACGCAGACGCAGTGTTGTCACACCCGCGTTGGTGTGCGTGAGAATAAGTACCGGCTTGGCTCCCGTATGCAGGGCCAGGGTATCCGCGATGATTTGTGTTTTACCGCACCCGGCCGGGGCCGTAATCGTCCCCCGATGATATTCCAGCAGGTTGTAGTCAGGTGGCATGTGCCCACCCGTACAGCCGGTTAATCAGCGCCTGGAACCCGACATCAGACGCGAGGAAATGAGGACCAAGGATATCGTGCGCCACATCCTCATACCGGGTCACCGATTTAAACCACCCGTTTCGTCGGTTACGCGCAGTGAGTCCCAGTAGTTGTCGTATTTCAGGAGAATAAGGAGCTCCAATCAGTTGCCGCTGGTGCCGAATATGGGCAAGCGTTACCTGACCGTTGGACTGCGTCTGGATATGTGCCGCCACCAGTTCCTCCCCCATAAGCTCAATGCCTCGTTGAAGCAGCGCGTCGACGCCTGCATCCGGCAGGCTCATAAACAATTCATCCTCCAACGCGCGACCGGCTCGCCATGTGATATGTTCTCCACCCGCAGCCTCGAAGGCCTCGACCATCGCCGGGGTGGGCGGCTTATCCGCATCCACCAGGACCAGCACACGGTAGCCAAGTCGACGCAGTGCTAGCCCATGCACAAAACATCGGTCAGGCTCTCCTCCACCAACATTCACGAATGCGGTTCCTGCACTCAGCATGGAATTACCGTTGAGGGCGGTCCAGTAATGATCCAGCCCGCGGATCAGCCCCACCTCGCTCGCCCCTTCACAGACGATCACGCTACGCGCCAGAAAGGCTTCGGGGTCGGCCCGGACCGTACTTTGAATATCATCGGCAATGCCCACCGGCAGTACCAGGTGGGGAGCTGTCGGGTGGCCCCGCACAACGAAGAGCTGGTTGCCATTAAGCTCGCGCACGGCCACGGGAGAGTGTGTGGTCAGAAAAACCTGAAGTGGCGGCGGTGTTTCCCTGGCACACAGGGAGTTCAGTAACCTGGTAAGCCGATGCGGTTCGAGTCCGTATTCCACTTCATCGACCAGCGCCACGGAGGCCCGTTGCGCAGCAGCACGCTGCATTCCTGCCACAAGAAGACGGGACGACCCCGTACCAAGAGAACGCAGCGGCACACCAGCGGCGTTGTGCAGCGCAATTGCACCATCGCCGATGGAAACCGCGTGAGCGTCCAGTAAGGCCTGAGTCCGACCACCGACCGGCACACCCAACTCATTGGCCTTCTGAGTAACTACGTCCAGCGTTGCCGCGAGTTGTACCACTGCCTGACCACCGAAACTGGTTCGGGCCTGACGCGCAGCATTTGACAGTTCAGCCCCCAGATTAGGGCGCTCCTCCGTGAGCCGATTAAGCACCGATCCGCGTGCCCAGGACAAATTTGAGCTTGCATATGTGCCAAGTCTTGCCGGTGCGATGAGCAGCCGATCTTTCCAGGCCAGATTGCGTTCCTGACCTAGCGCTTCGGCACGCTGAGACACCAGCGTCCAGTTAGGCTCCAGTTCACTGTCGACGCTAAGCCGCAGACACAAAGCCGTTTCCAGCCCGAGCTGGGGCTCTTCCTGAATCTGCCCCGTCGCGCTGTTAAACGCCTGCAAATAATTGCCGTAGGTTTCCATTGTCCTCAGCGCATCCGGCAATGACCCCAGGGTCAGGGTAATGCTAATGGGTTGAGTCACATCGAGACCAAAAAAATCGGTGTCGCTGAAACTGACATTACGCCGCGCCCCCAAGCAGAAATCTATAGCGTCAAGAATGGTGGTCTTGCCACTGTCCCCAGGGCCAATGAGGCAGTTGAGCTCTGGCGAAGGCAGCCAGGTCAGCAAACGAATAGATCGGAAGTTCTGGATTTCAACTTTACAAACTCTGACCACGGGACTCTCCCTCTTTTATTCTTTTTGTCCACTCGCCTGTCGTAAAGATAACTACAAATGCGCAGCCAGTGCACCGACAAGGATAAAAGTAACGCCCCCGAATTTCTTAATCAATGATATAGAATTCCCCTTTCTCATCAGGATCTGAAGAGAATTGATGGTAGCCATTTATCTCTCCAATAAATTCAACGCGCGTCTCTTCTTTATTGAAAACTTCCGCAGCATAAAGCTCACACGGCGAAAGGATCATAGATAAAAGCGCAGCAGGCTTCACTGCACTTACTTTACGGATAATTGCAGACATTTGAGTTTCCTTTTGTAAGACTCAATATGGCCCGGTGAGACAGGATGCGGTGTAACGGATCCTTCTTCGCCGGGCAGACTTATCAGGACAGGCTCAACCGGCCTGCGTCAGCAGATCGCCGAGGAATAGCCAGGCAAAACCGAAGTAAATAAACACGCCCAGCAGATCCATAATGGAGGTGATTAACGGTGAAGAGAGCGTGGCCGGATCGGTGCCAATGCGCCGTGCGATGAACGGCAGCAGCGCGCCGATAACGCCACCGAGGATCGTGCAGACCATCATGCTGAGGCCCACAACCAGCATGACGTCAACGCCGACGCCTTTAGAGAATTCCGCCAGAACCACCTCGAACAAGGCGATGACGAGGCCAAGCACCAGTACAACCGGTAATTCCCGACGAACCACAACCCAGACGTAGCGCCATTTCATTTTGATATCGCCAAGAGCCATACCGCGAATGACCAGCGTGGCTGACTGGCTACCGGTGTTGCCGCCCATATCGATCACCGGGGCGAGAAAGGCCGCCAGAATGACGATTTCTGCAAGGATCTCTTCCTGTGCCGCTACGAAGTTGCTGGTGATAACGCCGAAAACCGTCAGCAGCGCCAGCCAGAAAACCCTGACGCGAAACATCTGGTGAAAAGGCGATGTCATGATGTCGAGGTCGCTTTGTCCACCCAGCGTCGTCCCTCCGAAACGGGCCAGCTGTCGGGCATCCTGCTCTTTTTCAATGTCCATGGCATCGTCTATGGTCATGATACCGAGCATCTTTCCCTCAGGACTCAGTACCGGAAGTGCCAAAAGATCGTAATGACGAATGAGCTCTGCCGCCTGCTCTTTCGGCCAGTCGACCTTCGCGGAGACGGGATTGAGGCGCATGATCTTCTCCACCGTTTGCTCGTCTCTGGCGAGAACTAGCTCCCGAAGCGAAAGGGTTCCGTTCAACCCGCACTGATAATCCAGGACATAAATAACGTAGATAGTCTCCTTTTCTGATGCCGTCGCGCGAATATGCTTCAGGGCTTGCGCAACGGTCATTTCCGCCGATACGGTGACAAAGTCAGAGGTCATTTCAGCGCCGGCTGTTCCTTCTGGATGCAAGGACATGCGCAGCATATCTTCACGTTGCGCCTTCGGCAGTGCAGTCAGCAGGTCCCGACGTACGCGATCGTTCATCCGGTTATAAATATCGGCCCGAACATCGGATGGCAGATGTTCAAACAGCGCGCTCATTACATCCCAGGACATAGCGCGTAGCAGGTCATCCTGACGCTCTTCGGAAAAATGGCTGAAAACCATCGCCCGGTTATGCGTTTCAAGATGGCCTAACAGCGGTAATATCTGGTTGATGCTGAGCTCGTTCAGAATTTCGGCCAGATCGGCCGGATGTAGGTTTTTCATTTTCCGGGAAATATCATGCAACGCTGAGGGGTGTGATGCGTCACGAAGCTGGCTGACGAGTAATGTTTTGTTCATGTTCGTTCCTTCCACCCGTTTCCGGGCTCAGTATTACAGGTGTTATTCACCGGCCTGAGGCAATATCGGTTTGGGAAAGCATTGCAGATGCTCTCCGTCAGCGAAATAGCGGGGAGGGTTCAGAACTGTTAACTGATTCTGTTTACCCTCCTGCCCCACAAACCGGCATTACAAATAAATGCAGATAATTTTTGTGGTTATGGTTAAAACTCTCGGGGTCCATTATTTTCTCATTCAGGTTGATGTGAGTCCGGGGTAAGTCACCGGACAGCTTATCAGGCCATGTAATACTGACCTCGGCCAGGAATCTAACAGACAAAACCTGAATAAAACCTAAACGATGCTTTGCGCGATGATTTGTTAAAAATCTGGCTGAATATTCTGAACCATCACGCCAGCTAAAAACAGGACAGATAAAGGCGCTGGCCGATATGTTAATTCACTCCGGGAAAATTCTGTGAGTTATGCTCGTCGGCGTAAATCTGTTGTGAGTTGATATTCTCAGGCGTATTTTTTAATGCCATCGTAATAGTTCTTATCAGAGTGAATATGAAAAAATACTTTTTAACGTCGCTGGTCGCGTTATCCCTGAACGTCATGGCAGAAGAAGCGCCACACTGGAGTTATGAAGGCAAAGTCGGCCCGCAAAACTGGGGTGAGCTAAGCGACACCTACAGCACCTGCAAAACGGGTAAATTCCAGTCGCCGATTGATATTCGCAATGCCCTGCCGTCTGCGCTGCCGCCTTTATCCCTTATTTTCCACACGGTAGCTGAAAAAATCGTGAATAACGGACATACCCTTCAGGTCACCGTCAATGACGAAGATGATTTTCCGCTGGATAACGATACATTCAAGCTGAAGCAGTACCATTTCCACAGCCCGAGCGAAAACCTGATAGACGGCAAACAGTATCCGCTTGAGGCGCATTTTGTGCATGCTAATGAGAAAGGAGAGCTGGCGGTTGTCGCCGTCATGTTTGAAACAGGCAAAGAGAACCCGGCATTAAAACCAATTCTCGACAGTATGCCACTGACACGCGACCATGCCGTTTCGCTGGAAAAACATCTGAATATTAGCGAGCTCTTTCCCGCCGACAGACACTATTACCGCTTTAGCGGTTCGTTAACCACGCCACCCTGTACCGAAGGGCTTCGCTGGCTGGTGATGAAAAATAGCATCACGCTGTCACCGGAGCAGCTCGCCAAATTTCAACTGGCGCTACAGCACAGCAACAATCGCCCTGTCCAGCCTTTAAATGGACGGATAGTCGTTGACTGATGCAGGATGCGCTGATCTCTCAAGCAAAACGGAGCCCGCTGGCTCCGTTTTGCTTGTCATTACGCGAAATCAGACTTTAATTAAAACCAGCATGAATGAATAATAGGGAAATATAAATTAACAGAATCAATTTAGCGAATTTTAATAATGATTAAGCACAACTGTAACACATGCCATTACTCTTCATTACTTCAGGATAAATCCCGCACTTTATATAATGATACTTACAATTTAATTTTGTATATTAACCAAGTAGTGCAAGCATATACCACTGCATAAAAGTCAAAACATAATATCACTACATGTGTTTTTCATGCTGCCGTCATCAGTGACGGCTTTTTTTTAACATTATTCATGGCCGGCCATTAAATGACTGTACGGCAACACTTTCCAGACCTTATCTACCCCCAACTTTCGGCAAGCGCTTTTGCGATTATGATAAACGGTCTTCTGATTGATACCGCTTTCTCTGGCAATGTCCTGAACGCTGGTCCCCTTCATTGACTCAAGCAAAACATATGTTTCTTTATAGCTCAACGTATTGCGATAGGTTGAAGGCCGCGAGCGCTCGGTAATAACTTTTAACACCCTGGTCCTGAGCTCATCCAATGGCACCCGGGCATTAATAACCCACGATGAAGAATACAACACACGAAAATTAACTTCCCTGAGCTTGTCATTATTCAGAAACACAATTTTTATATCACGTGAATAGCGTGTAAGCGTCTGCAGGACCGTATGAAAAGAAAGATGTGTATCAATCAGTATCACATCCCCTGCCATAATGTCGGCATACGCCGGATGATCGTGCTCATGCACGGGGATAAATTCGACTAACAGTGGATATAACGCAGAGATCATTCCCTGTTTGAGAAATATATTCTCAGTAAAAACATAAATCATTTCCGCCCTCGATAGCAGTGCATTCACCGCTCGTTAATTTTTGACCACTTTATATTCTGAGGACAGGGCCGCATTCCGTCAGGATGCCGGAGGAACGGGGTCTCGCTGCAATCATTTAAGGCGGCTTACGATTTGTAGGAGAAGGGTTATATCTGGTTTCAGGGGCGTAATTAAGTCGTATTCGGGGATTTCGTACATGACTGCCAGGACGATTTAAGAATTCATACCAATCAGAAAGACATTTCCCCGGCCAAACGATTCAATAGCGACTCTCAGGAATGACGCCATCGCGCTCTGTGTCTGCGTCGTCCTGAATTATGTTCAGCGACCCTGAACACTTTATTTTGATTGTTACATTTACGTTGATAGCAACGGCAGCATGTAGCGGTTGTACTGACAGAAATTGAATTTAAGTAGGAATACGATATGGTTATGCGCCCTGCAACACTTGTTCTGATGGATGGAAAAAACATTCACCAGCAGGTATCTTTGACACCAAAAAGTTCTGCTACGCCGAAAAAAATAAAGGCCATTCATAATGGCAAATTTATTCTGGCGGACAAAGAAACGGGATTAGCACCCGAAAACATTACGGTAAAACGCGTAGGTAAAGACCTGTATGTTTGCCTCGAAGGCGATACGCCGGATCATCCGACGATCATCATCGAGGATTACTTCCAGCAGGACGCTGAGCTCATTGGCATGGCGGAAGACGGCACCTATCATCCGTACATCTCATCCGAAGGCGACAACAGCAGCGCTGTCGCAGCGATGCTTGAAGATGGTGAAACCTCTCCGCTGGTGCTCAGCACTGACGAGCAGTCGAACCACGATTTCTTCGGCCTGTTTGCCGCGCTGGGCATTTTTGGCGCCTCTTTCGCCACGCTGGGCGCACTGGCCTTAGGCAAGAGCCATTCAGGCAAAAACAAGCATACTGACTCTGAAGCTTCCCCTGCTCAGCCATCAGATACCCCACATGCACCCGCAGAGGTCACTACCCCGAAATTAGGTCTGGTCATTGATAACCAGGGCTCCCTGCAGGGCGAGATCCTTAAGGGTACCGCTACCGACGACAACACCCCGACATTCTCCGGCAACAGCGGCACGCCGGGTAACACCGTCATCATTTATGACAACGGTAAACAAATTGGCCAGACCATCGTCGGCAAAGACGGTCGCTGGTCCTTCACGCCTGAGCAGCCGTTAGCAGACGGCTCCCACAACGTTACGCTGGTTGAAAAAGCGGCCGATGATACCACCAGCGCCCCTTCCCCTGGCTTCGATTTCACCGTTGATACCGTGGCACCCGCCACGCCTTCCATTACCGGTATCTATGACGATGCGGGCGCTCAGACCGGCTGGCTTAAGCCGGGCGACAGCACCGATGATCTTCAGCCTACCCTGCAAGGTCGTGCTGAAGCTGGATCCCTCGTTACCCTCTTTGATAACGGTAAAAAAATAGGTGAAACCCGTGCCGATGCTAACGGCAACTGGTCCTTTACCCCTGCGGTTGAATTGAGCGAAGGCGAACACAGCTTCACCGTGCGTGCAACTGACAGCGCGGGTAACGCTTCAGCGCCGTCTAAAGGCTGGGATCTGACCGTCGACGTTCTGCCGCCATCTGAAGGCCCGGTGGAGCGTATTCCTGACCCGATTGGCGAAATTATTGATGATAAAGGGCCTATAACCGGACCTATCAAAAGTGGCGATACCACCGACGACACCACCCCAACCCTGAACGGCAAAGGCGAGCCGGGCGACACCGTGATCGTAATTGATAACGGCGAAGTCATTGGCGAAACCACCGTTGACGAAGACGGCAACTGGACGTTTACGCCGGAGACCGATCTGGGCGAAGGCGATCACGAAATCAGCGTCATTATCAAGGATCAGGACGGTAACGAAACCGACCCATCCGACCCATGGGTTGTTATTGTCGACACCACCGCTCCGGATGCGCCAGTTATCGGCAGTATTCTGGACGACGTGGGCGCGATTCAGGGTAGTCTGAACAACGGCGATACGACCGATGACACCCGTCCAACCCTGAACGGTACGGCGGAAGCAGGCTCCGTGGTCACCATTTATGACAACGGTCAGAAGATGGGTGAAACCATAGCCGACAAAGACGGCAACTGGTCATTTACCCCGGATACCGATCTGAGCGAAGGCGAACACAGCCTGACCACCACCGCGACCGATGCGGCGGGCAACACCTCTGCGCCATCTGACGCATGGGAATTGATCGTCGACACCACTGCCCCTGCGCAGCCAGTCATTGACGGCAACGGCCCGGGTATCAGCGACGTTATCGACGACAAAGGCCCGATCACCGGTCCGATCGAGAACGGCGGCAGCACCGACGACGACACCCCGACCTTCAACGGCACCGGCAATCCGGGCGACACCATTATCGTCACCGATAACGGCGAACCGATTGGCGAAGTGGTGATTGGTGATGATGGTACCTGGACCTTCACCCCGGAAACCGGTCTGGAAGACGGCGAGCATGAAATCAGCGTCATTATTCAGGATCCGGCGGGCAACCAGTCTGAGCCGTCCGACCCGTGGGTGGTGATTGTCGATACCACCGCACCGGATGCGCCAGTTATCGGCAGCATCACCGATGATGTGGGCGCAATCCAGGGCAACCTGAACAACGGCGACAGCACCGATGACACTCGTCCGACCCTGAACGGTACGGCGGAAGCCGGTTCTGTGATCGCGATTTACGACAACGGTCAAAAACTGGGCGAAACCACCGCCGACGAAAACGGCAACTGGAGCTTCACGCCAGAAACCGATCTGAGCGAAGGCGAACACAGCCTGACTGTCACCGCCACCGATGCGGTGGGCAACACCTCTGAGCCTTCTGCTCCATGGGAACTGGTTATCGACACCACGGCGCCTGACCAGCCAGGCATCGACGGCGAAGGCCCTGGCCTCAGCGGTGTTATCGACGACAAAGGCCCGATCACCGGTCCGATTGAGAACGGCGGCAGCACCGACGACGAAACCCCGACCTTTAACGGCACCGGCGAGCCGGGTGATACCGTGATCATTACCGATAACGGCAACCCAATCGGCGAAGTCATCGTTGATGACGAAGGTCACTGGACCTTCACACCAGAAACCGGTCTGGAGGATGGCGAGCATGAAATCAGCGTCATTATTCAGGACCCTGCTGGCAATCAGTCTGAACCTTCCGACCCGTGGGTTGTGATCGTTGACACCACCGCACCTGACGCACCGGTCATTGGTGGCCTGTATGACGACGTCGGCAGCGAAACCGGCGAGCTCATTAACGGTCAGGGAACTGACGACACGCGCCCTACCCTGAGCGGCACCGCAGAAGCGGGTTCTGTTGTTACGATTTACGACAACGGCCAGAAGCTGGGTGAAACCACCGCCGACGAAGACGGCAACTGGAGCTTCACGCCAGAAACCGATCTCAGCGAAGGCGAACATAATCTGACCGCTACGGCGACTGATGCCGTCGGGAATACCTCTGCGCCATCTGAAACCTGGATCGTGGAGATTCTTGATACCACCGCACCTGACGCCCCCGTTATTGGTGGCGTATTCGATGACGTGGGCGTGAAAACCGGCGATCTGGCTAACGGCGATACGACCGATGACACCCGTCCAACCCTGAACGGCACGGCCGAAGCGGGCTCCGTGGTCGCCATTTATGACAACGGTCAGAAGATTGGTGAAACCACCGCCGACAAAGACGGCAACTGGTCATTTACCCCGGATACCGATCTAAGCGAAGGCGAACACAGCCTGACCGCCACTGCGACCGATGCGGCGGGCAACACCTCTGCGCCATCTGACGCATGGGAGCTGGTTATCGACACCACCGCACCGGCACAGCCGGGCATTGACGGCAACGGTCCGGGTATCAGCGACGTTATCGACGATAAAGGCCCTATCACCGGTCCGATTGAGAACGGCGGCAGCACCGACGACGACACCCCGACCTTCAACGGCACGGGTGAACCGGGCGATACCGTCATCATCACTGACAACGGCGAACCCATTGGCGAAGTTATCGTTGATGAGAACGGCGACTGGACGTTCACCCCGGAAACCGGTCTGGAAGACGGCGAGCATGAAATCAGCGTCATTATCCAGGATCCAGCGGGCAACCAGTCTGAGCCATCCGACCCGTGGGTAGTGATTGTTGATACCACAGCACCTGACGCGCCGGTTATCGGCAGCATCACCGACGACGTGGGCGCAATTCAGGGTCCACTGAACAACGGCGACAGCACCGATGACACTCGCCCTACGCTCAACGGCACCGCCGAAGCGGGCTCGGTCGTGGCTATCTATGACAACGGTCAGAAAATTGGCGAAACCACCGCTGACGAAGACGGCAACTGGAGCTTCACGCCGGATACCGATCTGAGCGAAGGTGAACACAGCCTGACCGTCACCGCCACGGATGCCGTGGGCAATACATCTGCCCCGTCCGACGTGTGGGAACTGGTTATCGACACCACTGCACCGGCACAGCCTGGCATCGACGGTGAAGGCCCTGGTATCAGCGGCGTTATCGACGACAAAGGCCCAATTACTGGCCCAATCGAAAACGGCGGCGTGACCGACGACGATACCCCGACCTTCAACGGCAAGGGCGAACCGGGTGACACCGTCATCGTTTTGGATAATGGCGACAAGATCGGCGAAGTCGTGGTTGATGAAGACGGCAACTGGACGTTCACCCCGGAAACGGGCCTTGAAGACGGCGAGCATGAAATCAGCGTCATTATTCAGGATCCAGCAGGCAACCAGTCTGAGCCGTCTGATCCATGGGTTGTGATCGTGGACACCACCGCACCTGACGCACCGGTTATCGGCAGCATCTATGACGACGTGGGTGGCAAAGTCGGCGAACTCGAGCCTGGTGATGTGACTGACGACAATCGTCCGACCATCAGCGGCACCGCCGAAGCAGGCGCCACCGTGGTTATCTACGATAACGGTCAGAAGCTGGGTGAAACCACCGCCGACGATAACGGTAACTGGAGCTTCACGCCTCAGAAGCCAATGGCGGATGGTGAGCATGATATTACCGCCGTGGCTATCGATCCGGCAGGCAACGCCAGCGAGCCGTCAGCGTCGTTTGATTTCACGCTGATGACGCCTGAAGCTTCCGTGAGCCCGACCATTGACGGCATCTATGACGATGTTGGGGTGAAGACCGGCAACCTGAGCAGCGGCGACAGCACCGATGACACCCGCCCAACCCTGAGCGGTACGGCACCGGCGGATTCCGTGGTCGCTATCTATGACAACGGTCAAAAGCTGGGCGAAGTCACCGCAGACAGCGAAGGCCACTGGACATTCACGCCAGAGTCCGATCTGGTGGAAGGTGAACATACGTTTGCTGCCGCAGTCATTGATGCCACGGGTAATGTCTCTGCGCCTTCTGACGCCTGGGAGCTGATCATCGACACCACGGCACCAGCTCAGCCAGGTATTGACGGCAACGGTCCGGGTATCGGCAGCGTTATCGACGACAAAGGCCCAATCACCGGCCCGATTGAGAATGGCGGCAACACCGACGACGACACCCCGACCTTTAACGGTACCGGCGAGCCGGGTGACACCGTCATCGTTCTGGATAACGGCGAGAAGATCGGTGAAGCCACCGTTGATGAAGACGGTAACTGGACGTTTACGCCGGAAACCGGTCTCGCCGACGGCGAGCATAGCTTTACCGTAATTATGCAGGATCCGGCGGGCAACCAGTCTGAACCGTCCGATCCGTGGGTGGTAACGGTTGATACCTCTGCACCTGACGCACCAGTGATTAGCGGCGTATTTGATGATGTGGGCGTGAAAACTGGCAATCTGACCAGCGGTGACACAACGGATGACACCCGTCCGACCCTGAACGGTACGGCAGAAGCCGGTTCTGTGGTCGTGATTTACGACAATGGTCAAAAACTGGGCGAAACCACCGCCGACGAAAACGGCAACTGGAGCTTCACGCCAGAAACCGATCTGAGCGAAGGCGAACACAGCCTGACCGTAACCGCCACCGACGCCGTGGGCAACACTTCTGCTCCGTCTGACGCGTGGGAACTGATTGTCGACACGACGGCCCCGGCGCAGCCAGGCATCGACGGCGAAGGTTCGGGCATCAGCGACGTTATCGACGATAAAGGCCCGATTACCGGTCCGATTGAAAACGGCGGCAGCACCGATGACGACACCCCAACCTTTAACGGTAAAGGTGAGCCAGGTGACACCGTGATCGTGCTGGATAACGGCGAGAAGATCGGTGAAGTGCTGGTGGATGACGAAGGCAACTGGACGTTTACCCCGGAACCAGGCCTTGAAGACGGCGAGCACAGCGTCACCGTCATCATGCAGGACCCAACGGGTAACCAGTCCGCACCTTCCGATCCGTGGGTGGTGAACGTGGATACGCTTGCTCCGGATGCCCCTATCATCGACAGCGTTTATGACGATGTCGGCAGCAAGACGGGCGAACTGGAACCCGGTGATATCACCGACGATCGCCAGCCAACGGTGTCAGGCCGAGCGGAAGCCGGTGCTACCGTGACCGTTTACGACAACGGTCAGGAGATCGGTACGGCGCAGGTGGATGCCGAAGGCAAGTGGACGTTCACGCCTGAAAGCGAACTTGAAGGCGGCGAACACGTCTTCACCGCGGTCGCAACGGACAAAGCCGGTAATTCATCGGTGCCGTCCAACGGCTTCGACGTGATTATGTCCGATGGCGATGGTCCGGTGCAGGTAGCCCGTCTCTCCCACATGGGTAAAGACTCTGGCTTTGACGGCAACGACTTTGTCACCGACAACGGCGATGCAGGCCGACTGATGTACGGCACGCTTAACACCGCGCTGAACGCAGGTCAGCGTGTGCAGGTATCTACCGACGGCGGCCTCAGTTGGTTTGATGCCATGGTCGACGGCACCCTTTGGGCGGCCCAGGACATGAGTAAACATACCTCCGGCTGGACCATCCAGACCCGTGTGGTCGATGAATCCGGTAATGCAGGTTACGTCACTCAGCAGGCGGTTACGCTGGATACGACTGCGGCTCCAGCCCCGGCAGCCATTCGACTGAATGGCAACAGCCTGACGGTAGAGTTTGCACCAGCGGCCGTCACGGCAGGCGATCGCGTCAGCATTGTCACGGTCAGCACCGACGGCGGTACGCATCGCTTTGAGCACACGCTGAGCGCAGAAGATATCGCGGCAGGCACCGTCTCTATGGACGTTGGTGATGCCAGCACCGCAAGCGCGGCGCTGATTGACCAGGCGGGTAACCTGTCCGGCTACACCAGCACGTCCGGGCCTGTACCTGGCGTCAACATGGATATCACGGGCGATGTGTCTGAAATCTACGGGCAAGGCCGCGACAACATCTTCTCCGTAGCGGACGTCAGTCTGCTTGACAACGTCAACGTTATCGAAGGCAACGGCGGCGTGGATACGCTCAAGTTGACCGGCGCTGACCAGGTACTGGATCTGTCCGGCTGGAAAGGTCGTCTGAGCTCCGTGGAAGTGATTGATATCACGGGTTCAGGTAACAACACGCTGAAGATTTCCCTCGGCGATGTGCTGGACCAGGGTCACCAGGGTGCCTTCATCAACGACGATAACGTTCAACTGGCCGTGAAAGGCAATGCGGGCGACGTAGTGATGCTGAGCGACCTGTTGCCAAACGGCATGGATGTCGGCGACTGGGAGAACCTCGGTGAGGTTATTTCAGCCGGTGTCTCCTATGACGTTTATCAGCACACGGAACTGGGTGCCGAAATTCTTATTCAACAAGGTGTTGAAGTGCAGTTCCATTAATTCTTTATTTAACTGAATAAGTGGAACGATTAACTAAAGCGAACCATTCTGGTTCGCTTTAACTCTACATAACGACTTATGGATTATAAAAGAATGAATTTCTCGTACTTAAATGACAGAGATGAATTATTTTTCTTTCCCACTGACGACAGCGCCGAGCAAATTTTTCCTGTTCAGGCGATGAACGGTGCGCGCTATATAATTTCCGATCACAATAATGCAGATATAATTAGCCTGGTCACGGCGGATCGTCATAATAACGATCTGCATCTGACTTTACCGTCAGCCTCCCCAACGACGATGGTGGTGAAAGATTTTTATCTGACCAACGGTAAAGTCTTTACCCTGAACCCAAAAGGCGAGTATCAGCAGCATATTGCATCACAACATGATGCTGCTCAAGGCCCGGTTGTAGTAGAAAGCCAGCCCGCAGTGATGCAGGAGACGCAGCCTGAAGTGGCCTCCCTGAAGGTGATTCAGCGCGCTGAAACCGTACAGTCGCTGGAGCAGTTAGCAACCTCGCTGAATCTGAGCGACGCTGTAACGCCTCAGGCTCCGGCCATCGCTACGCCAATGGCACAGCCAGCGTCACTAATGGCTTTGCAGGAAGAGCCTGGCGTCAGCGTCAAGCCATCCATTACCACAATGTACGATGAAGTGGGTGCCAGAACCGGCATGCTGTACAGCGGCAGCGTCACCGACGATAAGCTGCCTCTGATTCAGGGCGTGGGGCAGCCCGGCGCTACGCTTGAGTTTTTCCAGAACGGCGAGCTTATCGGCTATACGACGGTTAATCAGGCAGGCGAGTGGTCCTTCACTTTTGATATTCCTCTGGAAGAAGGTGGTCAGCTGTTCTACGTTCGCGATCCGGCTACCAGCCAGACCTCGAGCTACGTTGTCTTAATTATTGATACCGTTGCCCCTGCCCGTGCGGAGCTCTCCTCAATTACTGCGGATAACACCGGTTCGATCGTGGCGTTGGCTAAAAACGGCTACACCAGCGACAACACCCCAACCTTCTCCGGCAAGGGTGAAGCGAACAGCATGATCGCTATCTATAACGATAAAACGCTGATCGGAACCACCTACGCCGATGCAAACGGTATCTGGAGCTTTACCCCGCCTTACGCTCTGCCCGATGGCGTTTACGCGGGCAGAGCTGTCGCTATCGACTTCTCTGGAAATACCGGGCTTTCGTCGGCGAAGTTTGATTTTATTATCGACACGGTACCGCCAGCACAGCCGCAGATTATCGAAATTCTCGATAATGAAGGCACCGTCACCGGCCCTGTTGCGAATGGCGCAGGCACCGACGACAGTACGCCAACGCTGAATGGCCACGCAGAAGCCGGCAGCCGGGTCACTATTTTTGATAATGGTGTAAAAGTCGCAGACGTTCAGTCCGATGCGGCAGGCAACTGGAGCTATACGCCAGGCGCTGAGCTGAATCCGGGATCGCATACCTTTACCGTTACCGCAACAGATATGACAGGTAACGTGTCAACGGAGTCTCTGCCGTGGAGCATCATCCTGGTCCCGGGCCAGCCTGATGTGCCTGTTGTCGATGCGGTCTATGACGATCGTGGAGAAACGACACTGCCTGTTCCTTCTGGCGATACCACGGCTGACGCCACGCCACTCATCCGCGGCAGCGCCGAGCCGGATTCTGTCGTCATTATTTACGACAACGGCAAGGAAATCGCACGAGTCAACACCGACAGCGAAGGCAGTTGGGTATTTACCCCTGACGCTGCGCTCGATGACGGAGAGCACGCATTGACCTTTGTGACCCAGAACCCCGCAGGCAATCAGTCCGAACCATCCGATCCGTGGGTCGTGATCGTTGACACCACCGCACCGGATGCGCCGGTTATTGGCGGCGTATACGACGACGTGGGCAACAAAACCGGCAATCTGGCGAACGGCGACAGCACGGATGACACCCGCCCGACCCTGAACGGCACGGCGGAAGCCGGATCTGTTATTGCCGTGTACGACAACGGTGAGAAGCTGGGCGAAACCACCGCTGATGAAAACGGTAACTGGTCGTTTACGCCGGAGACCGATCTGAGCGAAGGCGAACACAGCCTGACCGTCACCGCGACGGATACCGTGGGCAACACCTCTGTGCCTTCTGACGCCTGGGAACTGGTTATTGACACCACCGCCCCGGTGCAGCCGGGCATTGACGGCGAAGGCCCGGGCCTCAGCGGCGTGACC
>DASXML010000050.1:0-24790 GCA_036495715.1 Scandinavium sp. | reverse complement strand
AATCGGGTGCAACAACATCTGCTTATCGATTATCGCTTATCGCTTATCGCTTATCGCTTATCGCTTATCGCTTATCGCTTATCGCTTATCGCTTATCGCTTATCGCTTATCGCTTATCGCTTATCGCTTATCGCTTATCGGCGTTCTGAACGCTGTCTTCCGCTTTCCAGATTCGATATTTCACATCAATATTTTCTGGCGTATAAACCACAATCGGCAATTTGCTGTTGTAGCGAACCATCGCGTCGTCACCCAGATATGCGGTCACGAATTTCTGCGTTTTTTTGCCATCAGGACAGGCCATCATCGTCGACACGGGTGAGGTCACTTTGTCGAACACGTAATAGCTGTATCCCCAGCCTTTCAGCGTTTCGCTTTCAAGTTTGCCGCCAAGGCGATGCTGGTTACAGTCGACTTCCAGCGTTTGACCTATCAGCAGCTCCACTTTGTAGCCCGATTCATCTTTCTGCTCCGGTAGCGTGATAACCTGACGCATCATCCCTTTTTCCGCTTGCGGATAGGGGGCGATCTTTTCCAAAGGGGTGTTAGCCGCGAGAGCGCTGGTGGAAACACAGGCCAGAGAAAGTAAGGCCACTGCAAATTTGGATGCGTTTTTCACTGTTAATCCTTTCGATCAGTTAGCAACGACCTGATCGTACCATTCCTTTGATGAATGATAAGTGGGATTTACTCATATTTTAATAAATGACGGTGATATGTTTTGCGAAGGGCAGTTCGGGAGGGAATAAAATTCCCTGCGACGGGGGCCGCCGCAGGGAAGGGATATTACGGTGAAACGATGTTAAACCAGAAGTCGAACTTGTCCATATAACTCATCAGTTCGTCCAGTTTGGCAGCGTTGCCGCTGATTTTCATATCGCCATTGTCTTTCGCCTGCTGCACGGTTTCCTCTTTGAGGATAATGCGGTTCAGCGTGTCGCGAGACAGGGAGATCGTGGCATCAGCATCTTTCGCCTGAGCGTTTGCAGTGTGGTTAAGCACTCCGTTTTCCAGCTCAAGCTTGTATTTGCCCTGCTCACCAAAATCAAAGTTCAGCAATGCTTTTGCGTTCGCCGCCTTCATGCCATTCACATGAACAGCCATGTAGTCGAAGAACATTTCTGGCGTCATTGCACGAACGGTATCCGGGCTCGCGGTGTTCGGCGTTGGACCTTTCATCACGCCGTTACGCAGTTCTTGCGCACCGGTGAGATAGAAGTTGCGCCAGGTACCCGCTTCTGCCTGATAACCCATCTGCTCGAGAGCATCGGCTTCCAGATTGCGCGCCGCTTCGTTACTCGGATCGGCGAAGACGACTTTGCTGACAACCTGTGCTACCCAGCGGTAGTTACCCTGAGCGTAATCATCTTTCGCTTTCTTCAGGATGTTATCCGCACCGCCCATGTAATCGACGAATTTCTTCGCCGCTTCTTCTGGCGGCAGCTCGTCGAGGGTTGCCGGGTTGCCATCGAACCAGCCGAGATAGAACACATAGGTGGCTTTCACATCATGGCTGACGGAACCGTAGTAACCACGGCTCGCCCAGGTTTTTTCCAGCTCTTCTGGCAGTTTGAAGTTGGCGGCGATTTCGTCGCGGGTCAAACCTTCGTTGGCCATACGCAGCGTCTGGTCGTTGATGTAACGGTACATATCGCGCTGACCTTTCATCAGTTTGATAATGTTTTCGTTACCCCAGGTTGGCCAGTGGTGCTGCGCGATGATCACCTGAGCATCGCTGCCCCAGCGCTCGATCGCCGCATTGATATACTTAGACCATGCCAGCGGATCGCGGATTTTCGCGCCACGCAGAGAATAGGTGTTGTGCAGCGTGTGCGTCACATCTTCCGCGGCTTCGATCATCTTCTTCTCTTTGACGTACCACAGCATTTCTGAAGGTGCTTCAGAACCTGGGGCCATCATAAAGTCGTAGGTCAGACCATCGATCACTTCTTCCTGACCGGTATGGGTGATGTAGTTGGTCGGCGCCAACAACGTCACGGTACCCGCAGACGTCGTCGTTCCCAGACCTGCGCCAACCTGGCCTTTAGGATCTGCTTTCAGCAGGTTGCCATACATATAGCTCGCGCGACGGCTCATGGCGTTACCGGCCATGATATTTTCGTCTACAGCCGCTTCCATAAAGACGGCAGGGGCATAAATTTTAACTTTGCCCGATTTCACGTCAGCTTCGTCAACGACACCGCGTACGCCGCCGTAGTGGTCAACGTGGCTGTGGGTGAAGATAACGGCAACAACCGGCTTTTTACCCCGGTTCTTGTAGTACAGTTCAAGCGCTGCTTTTGCCGGCTCCGCCGTCAGCAGCGGATCGACAATAGTGATGCCCTCTTTACCTTCGATGATGGTCATGTTCGACAGATCGAAGTTACGGACCTGATAGACACCATCGGTCACTTTATACAAACCGCTGATGTTGATCAGCTGTGACTGACGCCACAGGCTCGGGTTCACGGTCGCAGGCGCTTTTTCGCCTTCTTTAATGAATGCGTATTTTGCCGGATCCCAGATGATATTGCCTTTCTCGCCCTTGATAACATCTTGCGGCAGTGCAGCAATAAAGCCTTTGTGCGCATTATCAAAATCAGTGCGGTCGGCGAACGGCAGTTTATTCAGGAGCGCGTCATTTGCCTTGATCGTGGCCTCGGTGGCCTCTTTCGGCATGACCTGGGCCAGCGCGGTTACTGACACAGATGTCAGCAACCCGGCGACTGCCAGATTTATCGCTATTTGGTTAAGCTTCATTAAATGGCCTCTTCGTTTTTAGTGCCAGGATGGTTATTTTCTAAATCAGGTGTGCTGAAAAGATATTCGATATTGTATTGGTTCAGTATTTTGAGGCCAGTCCCATATGGGAGCGAGGGGGCAGAAATACGCAATGACCTTTTGTGAGTCAAAAATGCTATAATCAGACGATGAAAATTAAAAAGATAAGAGGCGAATCATGAATTTTGCAGAGCTGCACAGTTACTATAAATCGCTCAATATTGGTAGCCATCTTACCGAATTGCACACGAAGGGCTGTCGGTCTGAGTACCCGCAGAACCATACGTTGGCTCTGGAACCTGGGTTCATTTATTTTATTATCGAGGGATCGTTAGCCCTCTCTGTCAAAGGTAATGATTTAATTATTGGTAATGCGATTGAATTTATGCCCATCGGGTTAATGGAGCGATACTGCCCGCTGGTGAACTTTGAATACACCAGCATGACACCAATGACAGTGATCAAAATAACGTATGAAGACTTCGATGCGCTATTTATACAGGCCAGCCCAGAACGTGTCACTGAGTTAGCCACGATATTAATCTACATGACCATCTTCAGCCTCGATCTGCATTTCGAAAGAAAACAGCTGACGAGCTATCAAACGATCAAACCGATGCTGTTTCGCTATCTCTACCGCAGCCAGACGCATAAAAATGAACGTGAGGGGCTGGCTGCCTTTATCATGCGCAGAACCAATCTTTCCCGTACTCATGTTTTTCGGGTGTTGGCCGATCTGAAAGAGGGCGGCTATATTACTGTCGAAAAGGGCAGGTTGGTATCAATTAATAAGACTCTTCCTGAAGAATATTAAGCTTTCGCCTAAGAACCCGGCGTGGCATATCCGCCTATCACAAACCAGCCTAAGAATGCCACTGCAACAATAAAGACTAAAATGGGGAAGGCGATACCAATGCGCATAAAACCTCATGGAGACTGGATGTTGAATGAACGGCTAACTCTACGTCACTCTTCTGCTTGAGTGAAGGGAAACCGCATAGGGTGTTTTGGTTTTGGTTGCAAAAGATCTACATGATGTGCAAAACGCGTGTACTACGGGCGGAGTATGAGCAGCAGATTATCCGTGGCGTTGTGCTTAATCAGGATTACGCGACCCTTTTTTGAGTCTCTGTTTCGCCTTCACGATGGATATTCGTGTTCTACCGGAAAATAACGCAGTAATTGTAATGGGGGCAGATGATTGTTCTCTGAGCTTTTGCCACTCTGCCTCTTACGACAATCGAGTTCTCTGGCCGCTAATCTGACAAAATCGATAGAACGCCCCAGCGTTTCAGCTCTCTTCGCGGTTTTCTCTTTCCCATAGTACCTCTCCAGATAACTCAGTTCCTGGACTGTCCAGCGGTCTCGGTGGTTACGGGGGGGCTATTATTGCGCAACGCAATATCGCTCAGGAGAGAAGTGCGTAGAAGAAAATCTCTTATGTGCTTTATCCAGTGTTATGACTCTTCCTGAAATCTAATGACAGCTATCGGGCTGGGGTCCCCGGTAAGTGTTCCTGTAATGTTTCTGATTCATTCATTCGGAGTTATTGACGTCAGTATCGTATAAAGGATTATTTGCATGACGATAGAATACCTGTTGTGACAAAATCGAGAGATGCGTGAAAAGTCCGATAATGTATTTTAATATTCTTTGATTTCATGCTGCTCTTCCTCGCAAAGGCTGATATGGCAAGGATGTTAAGTGAATATAATTATATTTAAGCATTGCTTAACTATAGAAATTCAACTTTGTCTGCTTTACCTTTAATTACAATGCTGCTAAAAGAGGAAATCCCCTTTTTCTATACGACCACCCTGGTTATCAAAGGGATTAATACATTCAGGAGACATATGTATCATGGCTGATTCATTTCAAGCGGAAATTCCTAAAGCACGCGTTAATATAAAATTAGATTTGCACACCGGTGGCGCACAGAAGAAAGTTGAGTTGCCCCTGAAACTGCTGACCGTCGGTGATTTTAGTAACGGTAAATCTGAAGGGACGCTTTCTGAGAGGGAGAAAATAAACATCAATAAGAACAACTTTAACAGTGTTCTTGCCGATATCAATCCAGAAGTGAACCTCACCGTAAAAAACACCCTGGCAGATGATGGTTCGGAAGAAAACGTAAAACTGGTTTTCAACGACATGAAAGACTTTGAGCCAGAACAGATTGCCCGCCAAATTCCCCAGCTTAAAGCAATGCTCTCCATGCGCAATTTGCTCCGCGATTTGAAATCCAACCTTCTTGATAATGTTACTTTCAGGAAAGAACTGGAAAAGATTCTGAAAGACCCCGCGTTAAGTGATGAGCTGCGCAACGAACTGAATGCACTTGCCCCGTCCCAGAAGTAATTACTGGAAACATTAACGGAATAATATCGGAAAACATGCTTATGTCAGTTAATAACGAATCTCAGGCTCACTCGGGCGGCGCAACGCTTGAAAAAACACTGCCAGCCGATGGTGTTTATGCATCACTTTTTGAAAAAATCAATCTAAAGCCAGTCTCTGCTATTGGTGATCTTGACGGCTATGAAGATAACACTGTGATGGCAGAAGCCTCTGCTGATGCACGTGTCACCGCGGCCGTTAAAGTCTTTATGCAGTGCCTGCAAAAATCCGGTCAAAAAGTCGATAAACTCGATAAGACAATTCTTGATGGCCAAATCGCAGAGCTGGATCAGGCTATTAGCCGTCAGTTGGACGAAGTGATGCATCACGAAGAGTTTCAGCGCGTAGAAGGCGTCTGGCGCGGTCTGAAATCTCTGGTCGATAAAACCGATTTTCGCCAAAACGTGAAACTGGAAATTCTTGACCTCTCCAAAGATGAACTGCGTCAGGATTTTGAAGATTCTCCGGAAATTATCCAGAGTGGATTATATCGCCAGACATATATTGCCGAATACGACACCCCAGGCGGCGAGCCCATTGCTGCAGTCATCTCTGCTTATGAGTTCGATGCGTCCGCACAAGATGTTGCGCTGATGCGTAATATCTCTAAAGTTTCTGCTGCCGCTCACATGCCGTTCATCGGTTCTGCGGGTCCTAAATTCTTCCTGAAAGACAACATGGAAGACGTGGCAGCGATTAAAGATATCGGCAACTACTTTGACCGCGCTGAGTACATCAAATGGAAATCATTCCGCGATACCGACGACAGTCGTTATATCGGGCTGGTGATGCCGCGCGTTCTTGGTCGTCTGCCATACGGTCCGGATACCGTGCCAGTACGCAGCTTCAACTATGTTGAAGAAGTGAAAGGCCCGGATCACGACAAATACCTGTGGACCAATGCCTCGTTCTCTTTTGCCGCCAATATGGTGAAAAGCTTCATCAATAACGGTTGGTGTGTGCAGATCCGTGGGCCGCAGGCGGGTGGCGCAGTGAAAGACCTGCCAATCCATCTGTATGACCTCGGTACTGGCAATCAGGTGAAAATTCCGTCAGAAGTGATGATTCCTGAAACGCGTGAATTTGAATTCGCCAACCTCGGTTTTATCCCGCTGTCGTACTACAAAAACCGCGATTACGCGTGCTTCTTCTCCGCGAACTCCACGCAGAAACCAGCCCTGTATGACACCGCTGATGCGACCGCCAACAGCCGTATCAACGCGCGTCTGCCATATATCTTCCTGCTGTCCCGTATCGCGCATTACCTGAAACTGATTCAACGTGAAAACATCGGTACCACCAAAGACCGCCGCCTGCTGGAGTTGGAACTCAACACTTGGGTGCGTGGGCTTGTCACTGAAATGACCGATCCGGGCGACGATCTGCAAGCATCTCACCCACTGCGTGATGCGAAAGTGGAAGTGGAAGATATCGAAGACAACCCAGGCTTCTTCCGCGTGAAACTGTATGCAATCCCGCACTTCCAGGTAGAAGGCATGGACGTCAACCTGTCACTGGTTTCCCAGATGCCGAAGGCGAAGTCGTAAGTAAGGCAGGAGGCCTATGAAGATTTATCGTCCGCTATGGGAGGATGGGGCCGCATTGGCCCCACAGCAGTTTCAACAGCAAGCTCTGTGGGATATGTATCTGACAGATACTGTTGCCCGGATGGGGTTCGCCCATCCATGGGGCGTGGTGGTCGCCGAATTTGATGACGCGTCTCTTGTTCTTTCCCGTCTTAATGCCACCCGTATGGTGGCACGTTTTCCTGATGGCACTCTGGTTGATACCGATCTGTCGGACAATTTGCCGCCGGTCTGCGATTTGTCCATAGCTGCGGGTCAGGAAAGCGTAGAGGTCGTGCTGGCACTCCCTCTGCTCAGTGCTAACGGTGGTAACCTGGATGATGGTCAGGACAGTGAGCGTCCGCGTCGGTGGAAAAAAGAACGCGTGACTGTACAGGAGCTGGCCGGTATTGAGCGCGGTGAACTCGCTATTCTGCGCCACGCCATGACACTTCGCCTTTCCACGCAGGAAAACACCGCCTATTTGACCTGTCCGGTTGCACGTTTGATACGTAATGCTCAAGGACAATGGAGCCGGGATCCGTCGTTTATCCCACCATTATTATGCCTGTCCGCAAGCCCACTTCTGGTGACAGAATCGGCAGATCTCCTCACTCGTTTGCAGGCGCGACGCCGTCGCCTGATGGCAATGCGTCGTGAAAGCAACGAGAGAATGGCGGATTTTGCCGTTGCGGATGTTTCTCTGTTCTGGCTGCTCAATGCCTTGAATAGCGCCGAACCGGTGCTGGCAGAGTTGCTACAGGGCCCTGTTCGTCACCCTGAGCTACTGTATCGGGAACTGGTACGTCTGGCGGGGAGTCTGCTGACGTTTTCTCTTGAGCATGATGCGGGTGATATTCCAGCCTATCAGCATGATGCGCCAGAGCAAGTCTTCCCGCCGCTGCTCGCGTTGCTCGATAAACTGCTCGAAGCAAGCCTGCCATCACGAGTGATCAGCATCCAGCTTGATCATAGCGATCAAATCTGGAAAGGCTCTCTGCATGATGCACGTTTGCGTGAAGGTGCAGATTTCTACCTTTCTGTGCGCTCGTCAATGCCGAATCATGAACTTCAGGTGAAATTCCCGCAACTGTGTAAAGCGGGCAGCTTTGATGATGTCTCTGATGTGGTGAATATCGCCCTGAGTGGAATGGTCATCAAACCGCTGAGCCACGTTCCAGCGGCTATCCCACTGCGTCTTGAGAATCAATACTTCTCGCTGGATCTGACGACTGATGCTGCAAGAGCAATGCTGGAAGCAGGCAGTTGCACCTTCTACACCCCGCGCTCGCTGGGTGAAGTGAAACTGGAACTTTATGCGGTGCTGCGAACATGAATACATCCGATCTCTCACAAATAGAACGCATTTTCTATCCAGGCTGGCTGATGGCCAGCCAGCTACGAGGCGGCCAGGAAGTTCGGGACGGCGAAGGGCTCTATCGTCGAGCTTGTCGGCTGGTAGAAAGCGCCCGCAAAGCGTTGGCCGATGCCGGATACAGCACGACCAGTCAAGATCACATGGTGTATGCACTTTGTGCCCTATTGGATGAAAGTGTACTGAATCGCGGTACTTCTGATGATGGTTATATCACCTGGCGACGAGATCCACTCCAGGCGCATTTCTTTGGCACGCTGAATGCCGGGGAAGAGGTGTGGGAGCGAGTCCGCAATCTGCTCAAAGAGAATGCGCCAGATACAGCCGTGCTGACATGCCTGTACCGAACTCTCCAGTTAGGGTTTGTTGGTCAGTATCGTGCACAAGATGACGAACGTCGTGAGGATGTCGTTCGGGCGTTGGGTGAGCGGGTACCTCCGTTTGCGCTGGCGCAGGATGCACCCATCGTTGTTCGCGCATCACGTCTACGCAGTGGCCGTCGTCTGTACTGGCTTTCCTGGGTTGCCGGGATCATCGTTTTGGCGGCGTTGTGGTTTTTCCTCTCGTCCTCTCTCACCGAGATGGTGAGCCAGACAGTCAGGCCGGGGTAAGCGATGCGTGATGTTTACCGGAGCCTGCTGACTGCACTGGCGGGGGTGCTTGCCCTTTGGTTAATCCTCGGGTTTTGGCCGCTTTCAGTGGTTAGCCGGGTAGTGCTCAGTGTACTGGTTGTCATTGTTTGCGGTGTGGTGCTCTGGCGACAGAGGGTGGCGTCCAATCTCCGTCAAGATGCTGTGCGGGAGATAAGTGATGACAGTCTACCGCCAGAGGATTTTCAGGGTGCCGTCATTCTGGCTTGTGGGGACAGCGCATCATTATTTGAGGCTGGCACCCGGCATCGTGAGACCCGCCAGGGTTGGTATCTGAAGGTACAGGATGCTGAGCAGCTTCCTCTGCTGGCGCAGCATCTGAGTATTGTGCGTCCAGCGCTGGTGTCTCAGATTTCGGTTTTACTGGCTGTAATGCCTGAATGTCACACCTCTGCAGATGATTTTACCCAAGCTCTGCGTGGCTGGCAGCGTGCTGTTGTGCAGTGCCGCCCGTGGCTAAGTGGTTTACCGCCAGTGTGGACGGTGACCTGGGTTTCACCTCCTGGAGGTTGTTCGGAGAATGAAGCGGTCTGGTTTACCACCATTAACAACCGGGCTGGCATACAAGTGCATCAGCCGGGGCAGGGAAATCTGCCGTTAACAGAATGGATCAAAGAGAGCGATGCTTCCGGGCGTTTCACCCGTCTGAGTCAGGTGCTGTGGCTTGACAGTCTTTTGGCCTGGCAGGCGAGTGCGGTGAATAGTTTGCTGACAGTGCGTCAGGGTGAACTGCCCGTACTGAAACCCTGTGCACAGGGTTTTTGCATGGTGGCAGTAAGCGGTGTCAACGACAGTCTCTGGCAGCAGCATATCTCTGGTATCACGGCGTTAGCGCCGGATATTACTGGAAATCGGGATGCACTGCCGTTACCTGAGTTGCTGCTGTCAGGCTTGCCGCGCCGTCGTGGGATCAGCCGACGCATGCTGTTCTGGCGTTATGCCGGTCTGCTGGGTGGGATTTTCCTGCTCTTAGCGATGCTGGCGTCATTCATCAATAACCAGCGTTTGATCCGCAGCGTAGGCGATCATCTTGCGCTCTATCACCGTCTTCCGGGCGAACCCGTGGCGCCTAAACTTCGGGCGCAGCAGCATCTGCGGGCCGACGGCGCATTGCTGGATGACTGGCAGCGGCGCGGTGAACCGTTACGTTACCGCATGGGGCTGTATCAGGGGCTGCGTCTTGTCCCACCAATAGAAGCCGCGATCAGTGACTGGGCGCCACCACCACCGCCACCGCCTGTTATCAAGAAAATCGTTCAGGGGCCTAAGACCATCCGCCTCGACAGCATGTCGCTGTTCGATTCGGGTAAATCGGCACTGAAAACCGGCTCCACCAAAGTGCTGGTGAACTCGCTGGTCGGTATCAAAGCCAAGCCGGGCTGGCTGATTGTGGTCTCGGGTCACACCGATAACACCGGAAGCGTACAACTGAATCAAACACTCTCCCTGAACCGTGCCGAATCGGTACGCGACTGGATGCGTGATACCGGCGATGTGCCGGAAAGCTGTTTTGCCGTACAGGGCTATGGCGCAAGCCGTCCTGTGGCAACGAACGACACCCCGGACGGCCGTGCGCTGAACCGCCGTGTTGAAATCAGTCTGGTACCGCAGGCCAATGCCTGTCAGATACCAGGCGTTACCAAGACGTCATCGCAGGATGATGACGTGACTGACAATGAAATGGAGAAATAAAACATGGCAATTCCTGTTTATCTTTGGCTGAAAGACGATGGCGGCGCGGACATTAAAGGTTCTGTAGACGTTCAGGATCGTGAAGGCAGTATCGAAGTGGTTGCACAGGAACACAAACTGTACATCCCGACCGATAACAACACCGGCAAACTGACCGGCACGCGTATCCACACACCGTTCGAATTCACCAAAGAAATCGACTCGTCAAGCCCGTATCTGTACAAGGCTGTGACCAGCGGTCAGACCCTGAAATCTGCGGAATTCAAGTGGTACAAAATCAATGACGCAGGTCAGGAAGTTGAGTACTTCAACACCAAGCTTGAGAACGTGAAAGTGGTGAAAGTGAACCCAGTGATGCACGACATCAAGGATCCTTCTTTCGAGAAGCATAACCACCTTGAGCTGGTTGAGCTGCGTTACGAAAAAATCACCTGGACTTACAAAGACGGCAACATCATTCATTCCGATTCCTGGAACGAACGCGCTACCGCGTAATTGCTCGTCATATTTCGCGCTGTAGCAGCGTTGGCTGCACTCGTTCGCCCTGGTCACATAGTTATCTATGCTCCCAGGGACTGACGAGCTTGCCGGTGTACTCGGCCCATCCGTGGGCCTCGCCCTTACGGGCGCTGTGAACAGCGTTCAAATTCTCTCCATGAGGATTTGTGCTACAGCACGAACTATTTAGAGCAATGACCCGACGGGCAGGTCTCTCTGCCCGTTTTTTGCTAAGTCGCTGCACTGCGGATGCTTAGCAAAAAACACCACAATCTGCCTGCCTGACCTTATGTGCTTTGGTTCCTTATCAACAAGGAAGAGCGATGGGCGGTAGCGTGCCCCGGAAAAATAAAGAGAGTGAGAAATGGAAAACCCAGCCATCCTGTTACGTCGTCTTAATCCTTATTGTGCCCGTGCGTTAGAAGGGGCTGCCAGCCTGTGCCAGACCCGCGCCCATGCTGAAATTCTGCCGGAGCACTGGCTGCTGAAATTGCTGGAGCAGGGCGAAGGCGACCTGACGGTGCTGGCACGCCGCTACGAATGGGACATGGACGCGCTGTGGCAAGATTTGCTGGGCTGGCTGGATAAACTGCCACGTTCGGTGCGTAATCGTCCGGAGCTGTCGGGTTCGGTGGAATCCCTGTTGAAACAGGCGTGGATGTTTGCCTCTCTCGAAGGCAGCGAGCACATTCGCGGCGCACATTTGCTGGCTGCGATGATAGAAATGCCGAAACTCCTGCGCTGCGACGGTCTGTGGCCACTGCTGACCCTGGGTCAGAGCCAGCTTGAACGTCTGCGCCCGCTGCTGGATGCGCAGTCTGACGAACGTGAAGAAGTGCAGCAGGAACAAGAACTGGCACAAAGCGGCGGCGATGTGGAAATGGTCGGTCGCCCTGTGGGCGCTACGAAAGAAGGCGAACTGAATCCGGCGCTGCAAAACGCGCTGGATAAATTCACCCTTGATGTCACCGCCAAAGCGAAAGAAGGCAAAATCGACCCGGTGTTTGGGCGCGATACCGAAATCCGCCAGATGGTCGATATTCTCTCGCGCCGTCGCAAAAATAACCCGATTCTGGTCGGTGAGCCGGGTGTAGGGAAAACCGCACTGGTCGAAGGGTTGGCGCTGCGTATCGCGGAAGGCAACGTGCCGGAATCACTCAAAACCGTTTCCCTGCGCACCCTCGACCTCGGCCTGTTACAGGCAGGCGCGGGTGTGAAAGGCGAATTCGAACAGCGCCTGAAAAACGTGATTGATGCGGTGCAGCAGTCGCCGAATCCCGTTTTACTGTTTATCGACGAAGCGCACACCATTATCGGCGCAGGCAACCAGGCGGGCGGTGCAGATGCCGCCAACCTGTTGAAACCCGCACTTGCGCGCGGCGAACTGCGCACCATCGCGGCGACCACCTGGTCTGAATACAAGCAATATTTTGAACGTGATGCCGCGCTGGAACGCCGTTTCCAGATGGTAAAAGTTGACGAGCCGGACGACGATACCGCCTGCCTGATGCTGCGCGGCCTGAAATCCCGCTATGCAGAACACCACGGCGTACACATTACCGATGATGCAGTGCGCGCAGCCGTCACTCTTTCTCGCCGTTACCTCACCGGTCGTCAGTTGCCTGACAAAGCCGTTGACCTGCTCGATACCGCCTCAGCACGCGTACGAATGACGCTGGACACGGTGCCGGAAGCGCTGACAAAACTGAAAGCCGCCATCACCGCGCTGGAAGTCGAAAAGCAGGCGCTGCTGGAAGATATCGCCGTTGGTAATCAACCCCAGGGTGAGCGACTGGCTGAAATTGAGCAGGAAGAAGTCAATGTGATCGTCGAACTCGACCTGCTGGAAACCCAGTACGGGAAAGAACTGGCGCTAGTCGAACAACTGCTGGCCTGCCGGGCGGATATTTCTCGTCAGGCAGAGGTCGCGCAGTTACAAATCGAACTCCACGCAGCACAGCAGGGCAACCCGATGCTGGGGCTGGATGTCGACACCCGCACCGTCGCCAACGTGATTGCTGACTGGACCGGCGTGCCGTTGTCCTCGCTAATGAAAGATGAGCAGACCGAATTGCTCACTCTGGAAGATGAAATCGGTAAACGTGTGGTTGGACAGGATGTTTCGCTCAACGCTATCGCCCAGCGTCTGCGTGCCGCCAAAACCGGTCTTACTTCTGAAAACGGTCCACAGGGTGTGTTCCTGTTGGTTGGCCCGAGCGGCGTGGGTAAAACCGAGACCGCGCTGGCGCTGGCCGATGTGCTGTACGGCGGTGAAAAATCGCTTATCACCATCAATCTGTCTGAATACCAGGAGCCGCATACCGTTTCGCAGCTGAAAGGCTCGCCGCCGGGTTACGTCGGTTACGGGCAGGGCGGTATCCTGACCGAAGCGGTGCGTAAACGCCCGTACAGCGTGGTGCTGCTGGATGAAGTCGAAAAAGCGCACCGCGATGTGATGAACCTGTTCTATCAGGTCTTTGACCGTGGTTTCATGCGCGACGGCGAAGGGCGTGAAATCGATTTCCGCAACACCGTTATTCTGATGACCTCGAACCTCGGCAGCGACCACATCATGCAGCTGCTGGATGAACAACCGGAAGCGACAGAAGGCGATTTGCAGGAACTGTTGCGCCCGATTTTACGTGACCACTTCCAGCCTGCGCTGCTGGCCCGTTTCCAGACCGTGATTTACCGCCCGCTGGCAGAAACCGCAATGCGTACAATCGTCGAAATGAAGCTCGACCAGGTCAGCAAGCGCCTGAATCGCCACTACGGCCTGACCACCCACATCGATGAAAGCCTGTTCGATACCCTGACTTCCGCCTGCCTGTTGCCGGACACCGGCGCGCGCAACGTCGACAGTTTGCTCAACCAGCAAATTCTGCCGGTGCTGAGTCAGCAACTGCTCACCCACATGGCGGCGAAGCAGAAACCGAAAACGCTGACGTTGGGCTGGAGTGAAGAAGAGGGGATTGAACTGGAGTTTACACATGGCTGAAAAAACGCAGGATCAGTTCAGAATAAAAGAAGATGGTGTCAGGTTACTCACTCTGGGTGAGATACAACTGGCACAATCTGTTTTTTTATCCACTATTGATTATTCGACAGTATGGATCCACAGGGAGAGTTATCTTCCTTTCAATTTACAGAATGAACATACGGCGATGACACCGAATGGTGAGATCTATTTTCGTGATGAATACTGTGATGATTTCTCCCAGACGACGGACGAACTTCAACATATGTTCATCCATGAAATGGGGCATGTCTGGCAGCGGATGAAAGGCATGAATGTTATAATGAGAGGGTTAGTCAGTTGGATGGTCAGTTATCGTTATACACTTGATGGTCGTTTATTGAGTGAGTACTCGATGGAACAACAGGCGCAGATTATTGCGGATAATTTTACGCTAGAGGCTCATGGTTATGATCGCTGGCTGCGTCTAAGGGGGTGGGAAATAGTTACTCTTGATGGCGATACATCCGAAACAATAGTTCGAGAAATGTATAGGAATTCATTGAGAGGGTTTCCATGGTGAAAGTTAAACGGCGACCTCAGATATTGCTTTTTATTCTTTATATCGTTTCGGTCTTTACATTAACGGGCTGCCCGTGGGGTGGGATGAAATATTACCCTGCTGAAACGGCCAGTGTTTGGATCAAAAATGAGTCAGTTTGTTTCTATGTGCCTGATAGTGAGGATTACCAGCCTGTTTTCATCTCTATTAATCTCAGGAGTACCCCTTCTCGAGAAAGAAATTTCACTGACCAGCCGAAAATACGAGTTACAGAAGGTAAATTGTGTATTAGCCCTTCTTTTTACACTTTTCCTGATACATCAAAAGACCCATTTATTATTGAGGTTGTATTACAATCTCAGGATAAAAGTAATCACCCAAGAAGTTTTGTCGTCGGATTTGAAATGATCAACGGCAGAACCAGGGATGTGCCGTTGACGACACGAGAATATCATGTGCCAGCGACGACACGTTAAGCATCGTTCTAAACAGCATTTTGGGATAAATAAATGATGATAATCCGATGGTTTCGTTGGAGTCTGGTCTTATTTTGTCTTTCATTGCTTACAGGGTACCGGGGCCTGGCGACAGAATGCGCTTTGATGAAACAGCAGTGGTCAGCCTGCAGGGCGAAAATGTGTGTTTTAACGTCAATGATGCCCAGGATTATAAACCTGTTGCTATCGCTATAAATTAACGCGGAACACCCTCAAAGGAAAAAAGTATAATTTCTCCCCTAATCTTATCGTTTCAAATGGAGCGCTATGTATTCCTCCTACGTTTTATTACTTCCCGGAAAAAGGACAGTTTTTGGTTGAATACATATTAAAATCAAAAAAACATGAAGATGATCCCCAGAGTGTTGTAGTTGCCCTTGAAATTAAGAATGGTCATATCTACAACGTGACGCCGACAGAAAGAGAAATAGCCTTGCCATATTGCCATATTGCCGTGATGCTGCTGAATCATCATCAGGCGCTTTCATTACAGGAAGTTGCCAGCAGTAAAATTTACGGAATTCAATGGAATATGGCGAAAATAATAACCTTTATTCTGCTAACAGTCGCCGGTGTCCTGTTGCTTCCGGATGATTTCATATTTGCATTTGTTAAGCGCTTTATCCCCATTAGTGGCGACGGTGAATATGGCATGGACAATTTTGAAATGAACGTGTTGCTGATTAAAACACTGGTCTGCGCACTTGGGACTGGAGCGGTAATCACTCTTTTTCGTGCTCGCTGAATATCCCCGATTAAACCTGCAATTTGCCCGTCGGCAATAACGTCATGGACAGCAGGTTATCCCATGGAGTTAATATTATGAGTCTGACAGATACGCTTACGAACACCCTGTCTGCCCTAACTGAAGGTGGACTGAACCGCTACCGTCTGGACATTCCATCCTGTACGGCTTCACTCGATGTGGAAACTTTTAGTGGTAATGAGTTCATGAGTGAGCTTTACCACTACACAATTATCTTTACCAGCAGTGACCCGAATATCAGTGCAGCGCAGTTGCTAAGTAAACCGGCAACACTGACGATGGGTACCGGGCCACTCATAGGGCTGACAGGGCAAAAAGTGGTTCACGGTGTGGTGACGCACTTTAAGCGTATCAGAGGCTCTCGCGACCAGGCGACGTACCAGATAATTATTGAACCGTTTCTGTCTCTGTTGAGTAAGCAATTCCGTACCCATCGCTTTTTCGTCAATAAATCGGTGCCGGAAGTGGTCACCCAGGTGCTTCAGGACCATGGGCTGAAAGGCTGGGAATATGAGTTTGTCCTGAAAGGGGAATACCCAAAACGCGAACAGATTAACCAGTATCAGGAAAGCGACCTTAAATTTATCGAACGTCTGCTGTCGGAAGTGGGTATTTTTTATTTTTTCAGTTTGCAGCCGGACACGCAGACGGAAGTGGTGCATTTTGCTGACAAGCAGAGTGCCTGGACGTTTGGTAAAACGCTGCCACTGAACAGTCCTTCGGGTACCAACGATAATGCCGTGGATTCAGTGTGGGACATCAATGTTCGTCACAACGTGGTTGAGCGTTCGGTCACTGCGAACGATTACAACCATAAGGAAGCGCAGAAGGTTCTGATGTCTGCCCAGGCAGATATGACGCGCGGTGACGGCGACGGCGTGACCTATGGCGATGTTTATCACTATCGGCCACGTCATCTGGAGAATGGTGACAAAATCCAGCCTACGGCGGAAACCGGTAATTTCTGGGCGCGGCTGGAGCATGAACGTTTTTTGTCCGAGCAGACCGCGATTATGGGATTCAGCACCGATGCGACATTATCCCCGGCACAGGTGCTGACCATCACTGAACTGGCTTTGCCGCCCACACTTCCCTCTGAAACCGAAAACGGAATAGTGATTACGCGTACCCGCTATATTGCCAGCCGCAAGGATGCGCTGTCGGTGATGTGGCAGGGTGTCCCTTATCGCGAGACCTGCTGCTGGCGTCCGGGCGCGAAAAAGCGCCCGCTGGTCAGCGGCACCCTGATGGCGCGCGTGACCAGCGCCAAAGACAACGATATCTACGCCTGGCAGGATGAAGCCGGTCTGTATCGTGTGAAGTTTGATGCGGACCGCGACGACAAGGGCCAGGGGCTGGAAAGTATGCCCGTGCGCTTCGCCAAACCCTATGGCGGCGATGAGTACGGTTTCCACTTCCCGCTGATTCAGGGCACAGAAGTTGCCATCGGGTTCCATGAAGGTGACCCGGACCGCCCGTACATCGCCCATGCAATGCACGACTCCCGCCACGTTGACCATGTCACTGAAACCAACAGTACACGTAACGTTATACGCACGGCGGGTCTGAACAAACTGCGGATGGAAGATAAGCGCGGCGAAGAGCATGTGAAGCTCAGCACGGAGTACGCGGGTAAAACCCAGCTCAATTTAGGACACAACGTCAATGCTTCCAGGGCCCTTCGTGGCGAGGGTGCGGAGCTGCGCACTAACGACTGGGTCAGTGTTCGTGGTGGTAAGGGGATTCTGCTCACTGCAGATGCTCAACCTGACGTCGGCAGTAAAATGCTTGAAATGGACAGGGCTGTAGAACAACTGGAACAGGCACTCACGCTGGCAAGAAGCCTCCAGGCAGCTGCGAAAGGGGCACAGGCAACGGTGTCTGACATCGACAGCCAAAAGACGCTAAACAGCTCACTGAAATATCTGAAAATGCCAGGAATGCTGGCCAGTGCACCTGCTGGTATAGGCATTCTCAGTCCAGAGGCTGTCCGGCTTGCTTCAGGTGGGGCAAGTATTGGCCTGATGTCAGGTAAAAACACCGATATCAGCACCGGGCAATCGTTCACTGTAGCGGCAAGCGAGGCTGTCAGTTTGTTTGCACAGGCTGCAGGAATGAAAATGTATGCAGGAGCAGGGATAGTTGATATTCAGGCACAAGCTGACGCCATGAATGTCTCAGCATTACAGGACATCACTGTCGCCAGCGGTCAGGGAAGTGTGAAGGTAAATGCCAGCAAGGAACTGATTTTAAGTTGCGGTGGTGCTTATATAAAGCTTAGCGGTGGGAATATTGAACTGGGATGTCCGGGGAATATTTTGCTGAAAGCGGCCAATGTTAATCAGACAGGTCCTGCCAGCTTAAATACACCACCAGTGACTTTCCCGAAAGGATATTCAGGTTCCTTCACTATCAAGGATACGGAGACAGGTGAAGTTAAACCCTTTACTAAATATAGGGTGACCTCTCCCGAAGGAGATATTTATGAAGGAATATCGGACTCGTCAGGAAAAACTGCACCTCTTTATTCATTAACTCCTGGTAATATGAAAATCGAATTTCCTGATACGCTTAGCGATGAGCAATTCAAGGCAATCGATAAGTCGACAGGGGAACCTGTCTCAGGATATGCATATTTCATTACTGCAGAAAGCGGTGAATCTATATCAGGGTATACTGATATTAATGGATATACCCAACGAATTGAAACAAAAGATGAGTCGACTGTCGAGGTTCTGTGGGGGGAAGATGCTATAGAAAGAATGAATGGAGGTGGATATAATGCCTAATAGCAAAACAATGGCGAAAACAAACACTATTCCAAACTCTCAAAAAAGTGTTCCACTAAAAGTCATTACATTTGACGAGTTATGGTCGGCTTATCCTTCCCGAACAATCGAGCATATTGATCCGTCGAGTAAAAAAGATTTATTTTCAGATCATTGTGCAATAAATGTAAGCAATGCTCTTTATCAATGCGGGATCCTTATGAAAACCTTCAGCAAGACACGCTGTTGGAATTGCCCAACGCCTGACCCAACGACGAAAAAGGGGATACACGCTATCAGGGCTGAAGAGCTAAGTGAGTATCTAAAAAAGCAACCTTTTGCTGGTTGCCCTGTTCCTGTAAAATTGAGTGGAAAAAATTTCCAGGAGAATGTTAAGGGGAAGACCGGTATTATCTTTTTTAAGGATTACTGGTTGAGGGGGAATGAAAGGACTCCGACGGGTGATCATATCGATCTATGGAATAAAAGTAAGTTAGCTGGAAGTGGGGCGCTAGCTTCGTATCTTAGGGTTAACTTTCCAAATGCAACAGAGAGTATTTCTGGTCTGTTTGGCTCAGATACCAGAATTACATCACTTGAGAAGGCCACTGAGGTATTATTTTGGGAAATAAAATGAAAAATAAAATAATAACTGGGTTTGGTTCAGTGATAGCTCTTTTGTATACGGTGTTAATTGTTTTGGCTGTGGATGGGCTTGGCCGGGCTGGAATTATTAATAGCATTATGGATTTACTTGGTTTTGAAAATGGAAGTATTTACGGAGTTCTCCTGTTCACCGTGTGTTTGGTTATATTAGTATTTTACTACATTGTAATCACTAAGCGTAAGAGCAATGCAATAGCGATGATGCTAATAGCTTCTTTTATTATTGGTGCTATCTTATTGGGGCTGATTACTAAAGTTACATCAGTGCGAAATGATTTATTTAGCCTCTACATTTCTTGGTTTTATCATGGCGTTTATTATGAAGGTGAAGAAAAAGTACAACAGGTCTTTTCATACATTTCACGCCTCGTAGTTCTTTGCTTCTGCTGTGGCGGTATCATTTCGGCCATTTTTATGAAACTCATCAAGCGAAACCTGATTAAGGTATGAACTAAATACACCACGTTATTTACGCTCTAACATAGTAAAATTCTGACGAGCGTAAACTAAACATTTGCAAGGATAGAGGTTTAGTTTTATGGCAAATAATTCACTGGTTACTTCCATAACGCATAGTAACGCTGATGTCATGGCTGGAAAGCAGAAACCCTACTGGGTAGAATTTCAATTGGTTGATGAGCAGGGTGATCCTGTGGCGAATATGCCATGGACTGCTGAAAGCTCTCATCCCGTTTCCGGGCCAGTCGAAGAGTTTACACATTCAGGCCAAAGCGATGCTAATGGACTTATCCATATTGATATGCCGCATGGTCTTGAGTTGAAACTGACACTTGACAGTAATCAACTGACGAAGGAAATGGAAAAGCGCGTTATTCGTGTTGGTAGGGATCCTATAAAAGATTCGACCGTTCGTCCAAAAGCAGAGAATAATGGCTATGTGTGGCACTATGCCGTTGTGGGCGAGTTATGCCATGAAAAACCTGATTTACAACTAAGAGACGGGGAGGAGTTGCCCCTATATCATTTTCCAATCAGTAGTTCATTTAAGGGCGTTAAGGTCAGAACAAATGAACTCGAAAAACGTCATGTTATCGAAATTTGCCCGTTTAGAGCCTGGGAGTTAGTTCTCCATCATCAGAATGATTACTCTATGGCAAATGCCATCAATTTAGGATTAGCCTCAGATTTAGCTTATGATGATACAGACATCATCACGAAGTATTTTATTAATCAATTCCAGGACCTGTCGACGATACCCTCCCGAAAAATTGGGGAATCGATTATTAATGCTCTAGTTATCGATATTCCATATTCTGAACGATATGCTGCCCCTGTCGGTTTTGATTCAGCTAAAGCAGAAGAACCCGAAGGTGATACGCAGTTTTATTATGTCTACAATAAGAATAAAATAGTTATAGCGTGGCGCGGAACTGCTAGTCTGACCGATGGGATAACGGATGCCTCATTTAGGCCTGTAGAGTCCGATAGCTGCAATATCAAATCAGAATGTACTTCATTAGTACCCACTGGGAAGGTGCATACGGGATTTTGGGCAGGCTATACCTTAATTGAACGAATGTTTGAAGAACAGCTCCGTGAACTAACCAGACAAATATTGGGTAAAGATTTATTCATTTGTGGTCATAGCTTAGGAGGATCGCTGGCATTAATTCATTCTGCTAGGTTAAAAAATAGGAACCCACTTCTTTACACATACGGTATGCCAAGAACGTTCACCAAAAATGCTGTGGATGCACTATCAAGTATTATTCACTATCGACATGTAAACGATCAAGATCCAGTACCATCAGTTCCCCCTGAGGCTGATCTGGATAATCAGTTATATAAACTATGGGGTCCATTAGGAACAACGCTTGGTTTTTTATGGTCGGTCGTTGAGCTTACTGCCTGGCAAGTCGTAGAGTGGGGGGACTGCTTTTGGCACCATGGGAATACGGTCGCATTTTTAACCACAACTCAAAGTAGAAAGTGGCAACAATGTAGTATCGAACTTCCTTACCCAAGAAATTGCATGACCATTCAGGCAAGGCTTCCTGAAAAGGTTAAGCTTTATCTTGTTCCTTCGCTGGCGCTTCAGGAAGCCAAGCAATCAGGGCAAGATCAAAAGGCATTTAAAGCTTCACTTACTAAGGAAGATCTTCAAGAATTTTTCCCCGAAGGCATGAATCCAAATAGAGGGATGCCTGCGAATCTTGGAAATCATCTTCTGACATCCTATATGCCCTATATAAATAATAAATTGTTAGGATTAGCTTATGAAAAGGGGTTGAGCGATGGCAAGACCTTCACTGAACATGGCGATAAAGTAGCATCCTTTAAATTACAAATGGACTACCATTCAGGTGAAATTCCTAAAAATGAGCTTAGCAGAAATAAAAAGTTTCTTTCGCTCGAGGATTTGCTAAAAAACTCGCTTAGCTCAACTATCTCTGCAGCATCCGGTTCTGATGCTCTAAAAAGATTTGGCCATTATGGTGAAGAGGACATGGAAAATGTATAAGATATTAAATTCATTCGTCTTGCTCCAGTTTGTTTTATTGCTAAATGGATGCGCTCAGGCAACCGACAGAACATTATCACCACCATCGAATACTGAATGGGTAAATGTCGAGATAAAAAACCCTTCGGCGTATACAAAACCTTTTCCCCTTGAAGTCCTGTACATATCAATGACGTGTAAGCGAAAGCTGATGAGTATGCGAGACGGCCAGCACTATGAGAAGGTGGGATATAATCCCATAAAGATCCAACTTCAGAAACAAGATGGCTCTAATATATGGCTTGCAAAAATAGCGAAGGATGGTGGTGGTAAGTGTAACTGGAAACTGAGTGAATTTAATCTGGGCATTGAATATATTGATGCAACTCACCTTGGTAAGGGGTTGGCGCTGGGGACGGCTGTTGGTGCTACAATTGCATTTGATGATAACGCAATAAAAAGTGGTCGATTTGATGTATTTAAAGGTTCTGAACTCGTTTTATCTCCTGAGTACTACCCTTTGATAGATAGTAATAAAGATATTGACGTGAATGACACTTTAAATTTATTTGGTAAAGTCAATTTTGTGAAAAAAAGGATATTCTCTACTGCCAAAAACGTCTCGATTAAATTCGAGCCAACAGTTGATGAGTCTAAAGTGGTCAGGATGATTGCTCCAACAGAACAAAAAGTTGGAGTTTACTATAAAATTATCTACCCTGATGGCTCGGTTGTATCTGATGGAACAACACACCCTGATGTTAACAGATTGAAGAATTAAATTGTGGGTAAACTTATAAATAAGTTATTTCTCTGCACGCTAATGTCCTTTATTGTTAGTTGTGTCAGTGCAGATGATCGTGCACTGTCACCCCCACTAAATACTGGCTGGGTTAATATTGAGATAAAAAATCCTTCTGCGTATACAAAGCCTTTTCCTCTTGAAGTGTTGTATGTATCTACGATGTGCAAGCGTGAGTTGATGAGTATGCGAGATGGTCTGCATTATGAGAAGGTGGGGCTCAATCCAATAAAAATACCGCTTCAGGAAAAGAACTCATCCGGTGTATGGATTGCAAAAATAGCAAAAGACGGCGGTGGCAAGTGTAACTGGAAACTGAGTGAGTTCAATTTGGGTATTGAATATACTGATGCTACTCATCTCGGGAATGGTTTAGTTCCGGGAACTGCTGTTGGTGCAACAATCGCGTTTGATGACAATGCAACTAAAAATGGTTTATTTAAAGTATCTGAAAATCCTGAACTTGTTTTATCTCCTGCGTACTATCCCTTGGTACAAAACAATAAACGCATTAGTGAAAACAATATGTTGAATTTATTTGGTGAGAAAGATTTCATGCAAATAAAGATGGTTTCTTCTGCCAAAGATATTCAGGTGATATTTAAACCAACTCTTGATGAATCTAAACTTGTTAAGATGATTGCTCCAAAAGAGCATAAAGCCGGAGCATTTTATAAAATCATATATCCAGACGGAACTGTCGTATCTGATGGAACGACATCACCCTGATGTAAACAGATTAAAGAATTAATTTATGCGCAAGTGTATAAGTAAGGTATTCCTCAGCACGCTAATGTCCTTTATTGTTAGTTGTGTCAGTGCAGATGATCGTGCACTGTCACCCCCACTAAATACTGGCTGGGTTAATATTGAGATAAAAAATCCTTCTGCGTATACAAAGCCTTTTCCTCTTGAGGTCAGATACATCTCGCATGAATGCATGAAAAAAAGAATCAGTGGATTTGATGGCTCAGTTATCACAGAGCCAAGCTATAACGTTATTGGGGTCCCCATGCAGCAAGATAGCGGGGATATTTGGAAAGCAAAAATTGCTATGACTGGCGGGGGGGCATGTACATGGAGCTTAAGCGCAATCAATGTGGGTATTGAATATATAGATGCCACCCACTTCGGCAATGATTTAATTCCAGGTGCTGCGGTTGGTGCAACTATTGCTTTTGATGCAGATGCGGCGCGGAATGGTCAGTTTGATACGGCGACGGGGAATGAGCTTAATTACTCACCAAAGTATTATCCATTTATAAAGAAATGGAATGATAGCCCACAATCTACTATGAAGGATAAACTTTATCTTTTCGGCAAGGAAGATGCATTTTGGAAAGTGAAATTGAATTACAAATCTAACGAAGATATTTTAATAAATTACAACCCCTCTCTAGATGAAAGTAAAAAGGTGTTAATGACATTCCCAAATGAAAAGGGGAAGGATGCCATGTACTCTTTTGTCTATCCTGATGGGAGCATCATTGCATCAAAAAATACAACACCTGATTTTAGTAAAGTCGACAAAATGAAATGAATGCAAAAACATTATCTGTTTTTTTAAGGAGGATAGATGTCAAAAGGTTTAGTTTTACTTGGTGACAAAACTTCTCACGGCGGAAAAGTGATCTCCGCATCTTCCAGTATTACTGTCGATGGGAAAAAAGCCGCATTAGTTGGTGATATGGTGAGTTGTCCGATAGATGGACATGGAACTAATCCCATTGTGGAAGGATCACCGCACCGGACATTTAACGGTCGCGCTGTTGTCGTCAATGGCTGCAAATGTCAGTGCGGTTGTGCTGTAATTTCAAGTGCTCAGAACAGCACAGTAGGATAATCAATGGGCTGGGAAAGGACGAAAGCAACAACAATGGAGTTGCCTCCTGAGCCATCTTTTACGGGATGGCTGTTGGCTGGAGGTGTTGCCGCGATTGTGGGTATTTTGCTGTTTATTCTACATGCGTCAGGCATGGTTAAGGCACTGGCTGCATTCAATATTTGGTGGCTGGCATCCAGCCCGGTACTTGGCTGGTTTTTCCTGTTTTGTTTGCGGGGCTGGCTTTGGGGTAGAACTGTTGATGAGCATCAGTTTTTGCAGAAAGAGGCGGAATACGGGCAGCAACAGTGGGAAGCCTGGGCTGGACGCTATCTGGCCGTGCTGGGAAGCAGCATACTGCTACCTTCCGGAGTGACCTCTGACGCCATTGGGCTTTGTTGAATAAATCAGATTCTGTGCGAGCGTTTCTGTAACTGGTCGGATCTTCAGGCAACTCGCACGCTTTCTGGCATTCCTGCCTTTGTCATTTTGTTCAGTGCACGCACCATGGCCAAAGCCTCCGCTACCTGAC
>DASXML010000049.1:0-2035 GCA_036495715.1 Scandinavium sp. | reverse complement strand
ACCGTATGGCGTCAGGCTAACAAATACAAAGTTCCACGCATCGCGTTCGTTAACAAAATGGACCGCATGGGTGCTAACTTCCTGAAAGTTGTAGGCCAGATCAAATCCCGTCTGGGCGCGAACCCTGTTCCGCTTCAGCTGGCGATTGGTGCCGAAGAAGGCTTCACCGGTGTTGTTGACCTGGTGAAAATGAAGGCTATCAACTGGAACGAAGCTGATGCTGGCGTGACCTTCGAATACGAAGACATCCCAGCAGACATGCAGGAACTGGCCGAAGAATGGCATCAGAACCTGATCGAGTCTGCAGCAGAAGCATCTGAAGAGCTGATGGAAAAATACCTGGGCGGCGAAGAGCTGACCGAGGAAGAAGTCAAGAAAGCTCTGCGTCAGCGCGTTCTGAACAACGAAATCATCCTGGTTACCTGTGGTTCTGCGTTTAAGAACAAAGGCGTGCAGGCAATGCTGGATGCGGTAATTGATTACCTGCCAGCACCGACTGACGTACCTGCAATCAACGGTATGCTGGATGATGGTAAAGATACTCCATCTGAGCGTCACGCTAGCGATGAAGAGCCGTTTGCTGCTCTGGCATTCAAAATTGCTACCGACCCGTTCGTGGGTAACCTGACGTTCTTCCGCGTGTACTCTGGCGTGGTTAACTCTGGTGACACTGTTTATAACCCAGTGAAATCGGCTCGTGAGCGTTTTGGTCGTATCGTTCAGATGCACGCTAACAAACGTGAAGAGATCAAAGAAGTTCGCGCAGGCGACATTGCAGCAGCAATCGGCCTGAAAGATGTGACCACAGGTGACACCATCTGTGATCCAGACCACGTGATCATTCTTGAGCGTATGGAATTCCCTGAACCGGTAATCTCCATCGCAGTAGAACCGAAAACCAAAGCTGACCAGGAAAAAATGGGTCTGGCTCTGGGTCGTCTGGCTAAAGAAGATCCGTCATTCCGCGTATGGACTGACGAAGAGTCTAACCAGACTATCATCGCTGGTATGGGTGAACTGCACCTCGACATCATCGTTGACCGCATGAAGCGTGAATTCAACGTTGAAGCGAACGTCGGTAAACCTCAGGTTGCTTACCGCGAAGCGATTCGCGCGAAAGTTACCGACATCGAAGGTAAACACGCCAAGCAGTCTGGTGGTCGTGGTCAGTATGGTCATGTTGTTATCGACATGTACCCACTGGAGCCGGGCTCAAATCCGAAAGGTTACGAGTTCGTCAACGACATCAAAGGTGGTGTAATTCCTGGTGAATACATCCCTGCCGTTGATAAAGGCATCCAGGAGCAGCTGAAAGCTGGTCCTCTGGCGGGTTACCCGGTTGTTGATCTCGGCGTGCGCCTGCACTTCGGTTCATACCATGACGTTGACTCCTCTGAACTGGCGTTTAAACTGGCCGCTTCTATCGCCTTCAAAGATGGCTTTAAGAAAGCGAAACCAGTTCTGCTTGAGCCTATCATGAAGGTTGAAGTAGAGACTCCGGAAGAGAACACCGGTGATGTTATCGGTGACCTTAGCCGTCGTCGTGGTCAGCTGAAAGGTCAGGAATCCAACGCTACTGGCGTTCAGATTCACGCTGAAGTTCCGCTGTCTGAAATGTTCGGATATGCAACTCAGCTGCGTTCTCTGACGAAAGGTCGTGCTTCTTACTCCATGGAGTTCTTGAAGTATGACGACGCGCCGAACAACGTTGCTCAGGCCGTTATCGAAGCTCGTGGCAAATAAGCCGCAAGGTTAAAACTAATGTCCCGTGCTCTCTCCTTGAGGGGAGAGCACTATAGTAAGGAATATAGCCGTGTCTAAAGAAAAATTTGAACGTACAAAACCGCACGTCAACGTTGGTACTATCGGCCACGTCGACCATGGTAAAACTACCCTGACTGCTGCAATCACCTCCGTTCTGGCTAAAACCTACGGCGGTTCTGCTCGCGCATTCGATCAGATCGATAACGCACCAGAAGAAAAAGCGCGTGGTATCACCATCAACACTTCCCACGTTGAGTATGACACCCCATCC
>DASXML010000048.1:0-290222 GCA_036495715.1 Scandinavium sp. | reverse complement strand
TTTTGTTAGCCAGAGCCCGGGGGTGAAGGGGGCGGCGGCGACTGGCCGCCCCCTTCGTGCGCCCGTTGCCGGGACGTGAAAGGAAAGCGTGAACCAGAAGGCGCGCAACGGTTCACCGGGCTTAAAAAGGGCTTAACTGACTGACATTACGCCCGAGGGCGCGTTTTTTATTGCTGGCACTGCGGGCACGAGTAAAACGGCCGCGATGATGACATCGTCTTCTCGATAATCCCCCCGCAGCGCTCACAAGCTTCGCCATCGCGATGAAAAACCTTAAAGCGAAACAGCGCGCCATGGTGTTTGTTTTCATCCACCTGACCGCGTGTTTGATATGACAAGCGCGGAATAGCCAACAACATATGGGCCAGTTTATCCAGCTGCGCGTCCGTCAGTTCGCTGGCTTTATACGTTGCCGCAAGCCCGCATTCCCACAGGATTTCCACGCGCAGATAGTTGCCTAACCCGGCCAAAAACGCCTGATCGAGTAACAAGCCAGAAAACTGGCGCTGACGAAAACGTTTCGACACTAACCGTTCCCTCACCGCCTCTTCCGTTAAAGCCGGATCAAGCACGTCTGGCCCAACGCTGAGTAAAAACGGATGAGCGGCTAACTGCGCGGGCGTCAGCATGTCGATGTCTGAGGCGCTGTACAGCAGAATCGCTTTCTTCGCGGTTTGCAATCGCACCCGCAGCACGCGTGTGGTTTGCGGTTCCTCATCAGCATCAACCACCCGCCAGACACCGTAAAGCTGGTTGTGGCTGTAAAGCGTTAGCCCGCCTGAAAAATGGGTTAACAGCGCCTTGCCGCGGGTTTCGATGTGCGTCACATGTTGCCCCACCAGCGCGGTTTCAAACGCTTTAAGCGACGCAAAAGCAAACCACGCATCGGTCAGCGGCTCGCCTTTTATTGCCGTTTCAAGGGTATCCGCCGCGCGGCGGATTTCCGGTCCTTCTGGCATAGCGCGTCCTTAATGCTCTCCGTTGAGCCGCCAGGCTAACTGCTCAAAATAGCGATGCTGATCGTCACGGGCTTTCAGTGCATCTTCCAGTGAACACGGCACAAAGTGAATCGGCTGACCGAGCGGAATTTGCGCCAGTTGGTACATATCCGCTTCGATTATGCAGGCAATGCGCGGATAACCGCCGGTGGTTTGCGCATCATTCATTAGCACAATCGGCTGGCCGTTATGCGGCACCTGCACCACACCGGGCAACAGACCGTGCGATAGCAATTCGCGATCGGTGATGCGCACCAGCGGCTGGCCTTGCAGTCGATAGCCCATGCGGTTGCTTTGCGGGCTGAGCTGCCACGGCGCACGCCAAAAATTCTCCTGCGATGCGGCATCAAATTCATGGTATTCCGGCCCCGGCAGCGCGCGAATGCGGTTGCCACGCGGCAGCTGCTTCACCCCTTGCGGGCCATCAAATTCACGCGTTGAGGGAAACACATTCAGCTTATCGCCGTCCTGTAACCGTCGCCCTTCCAGCCCACCGATCCCCACTTTCAAATCGGTACTGTACGATCCAAGCATTTTCGGCACGTCAATGCCGCCCGCAACGGCCAGATAGCTGCGAATGCCGTGCAAAGGTCGTTTCAACACCAGCGTTTGCCCGGCTTTTACCGCCAGCCGCCAGCCCGCCCAAACGGTTTTGCCATCCAGCGTCGCTTCACAGCCTGCCCCGGTGAGAGCAAACCAGCCGTCGCGTTCGAACTGCACCGTGAACTGGCCGAGAGTAATCTCTATCGCCGCAGCGTTGGGGTCATTCCCCACCAGCAAATTGGCGGTGAATAACGCCGGTTTATCAAGCGCACCACAGCGGCTGACGCCAGACTGACGCAACCCATAACGCCCACCATCCTGAACGGAGGTATAAAGGCCCGAACGAATAATGTTCAGCATACGCCCTCCTTCTGTGGCACAAAGCGCACCGTATCACCCGGCTGGAGCAATACCGGCTCAGTTTTACGCGCGTCAAACAGCGCCAATGACGTGTGACCGATCAACTGCCAGCCTCCCGGCGTATTCAGCGGATAAATACCGGTATGCTGACCGCCAATCCCCACGCTGCCCGCAGGAACGTGAATACGCGGTTCGGCCCGGCGCGGCATCGCCAGTTTCGACGACAGCCCACCAAGATACGCAAAGCCTGGCTGGAAGCCTAAAAACCACACCACATACTCCTGTGAGGCATGCAGCTCCACCACCTGTTGCGGCGTGAGGCCGCAGTGATCGGCGACCAGCGGTAAATCCGGCCCCAGCTTGCCGCCGTAAACCACCGGAATATCTATCTGGCGAGAGTCCGGTTCCAGCACTTCACTCTCTTCCCACCAGCGCTGCAGACGCTCAATCGCATCCAGCGCCAGCGACTGCGGGTTACGCAAAATCACGGTGATATTATTCATCCCCGGAATGGTTTCCACCACTTCCGGGTATTCAGGTAAACGCTGGGTCAGTCGCCAGATACGTTTCTGGCTCTCCAGCGTTACGGGCGGTTCCAGCTCCAGAACGACTGCCGTTTCTCCCAGCAGATAACAACGCGCTCGCTGCACTTTTGCCCTCTCTCATCAGGCCGGATTAGGGATATCAATAAAGGTGACATCCAGATCGGTATTTTCAGTCAGCCATTCACTCAGCGCGCGAATACCCCCACGCTCGGTCGCATGGTGGCCGGCCGCATAAAAATGCAGCCCTTGTTCACGCGCGGAATGGATTGTTTGCTCTGACACTTCGCCGGTAATAAACGCATCCACGCCGAAACGTGCCGCGCTGTCGATAAAGCCCTGGCCGCCGCCGGTACACCACGCCACGCGGGAAACTTTCTCTGGCCCGGTATCGCCGCACCACAGCGGTTTACGTCCCAGACGCGCTTCAATCCACGAGGCAAATTCCAGCCCGGAAACCGGCATCGACAACTCACCCCACGGCACCAGCGGTTCGATTTCGCCCTTAATGTTAATGCCGAGCAGCGCCGCCAACTGGGCGTTGTTGCCAAGCTCAGGGTGCGCGTCCAGCGGCAGATGCCAGCCGTACAAATTGATGTCATTCGCCAGCAGCGTTTTCAGGCGATTGCGCTTCATGCCCCGAATAATCGGTGACTCGTTTTTCCAGAAATAGCCGTGATGCACGATGACGGCATCGGCTTCCAGGCGCACCGCTTCATCCAGCAACGCCTGACTTGCGGTCACGCCGGTGACGATTTTCCGGATCGTGTCACGCCCCTCAACCTGCAAACCATTCGGACCATAATCGCTGAACGCACCTGCGTTAAGTTTCTCGTTAATCAGTTGTTCCAGTTCACTGTTTTTCATCGTCACTCCAGACTTTCCTTCAACACTGTTGGATACCATAGCCGCCCGGCGGCATTACGTCGATAGCAGCGCCGCGACGGTGAAGAACACACGGTCGGGTTATGCGCAAAAAACGCTTAACTCGCGACAGCACAATCATGTATATTTATGCACTAGGACAGCATATAAATTGAGCTTTTATACTCAAAGCACATGGATAGCATATAAGAAACGCATAATGCGGAATGATTATCTTCTGCAATTCTGGCAAGACTGAGAACAACATGAAGACACCATCGTCACAACCACGCGCTATCTATTACGTGGTCGCACTGCAAATCTGGGAATATTTTAGTTTTTACGGGATGCGCGCGCTGCTGATCCTGTATCTCACCAATCAACTGAAATACAACGACAATCACGCTTATGCGCTGTTCAGCGCCTACTGCTCTTTGGTGTATGTCACACCGATCCTCGGCGGCTGGCTGGCGGATAAAGTCCTCGGCAACCGCATGGCGGTGATGATCGGCGCCTTTTTAATGGCGGTCGGGCATCTGGTGCTCGGCGCAAGCGAAATGTCATCGCTGTTCCTTTACTTATCACTGGCAATTATCGTTTGCGGCTACGGCCTGTTTAAATCGAACGTCAGTTGTCTGCTCGGCGAACTGTACGAACCCACCGATCCGCGTCGCGACGGCGGTTTTTCCCTGTTATATGCCGCCGGTAACGTCGGGTCGATCATTGCGCCAATCGCCTGTGGTTACGTGCAGGAAGAGTACAGCTGGGCGATGGGTTTCGCGCTTGCTGCCATCGGTATGCTCGCCGGTCTGGTGATTTTCCTCTGCGGCAACCGCCGTTTCAGTCACACCGTGGGCGTGAACAAAGCGGTACTTCACAGCAAGAAACTGGCGATTCCGGTTTGGGGCTGGCTGCTGGCGCTGCTGGTCGTTTCACCGATTATCATTGCCGTGCTGTTTTGGAAAGAGTGGTCGCTGTACGCACTGATCGTTGCCACCGTGATTGGGCTGGTGATGCTCGCCAAAATCTACCAGAAGGCGGAGAACCAGAAGCAACGCAAAGAGCTTGGGCTTATCGTGGTGTTGACGTTCTTTAGTCTGCTGTTTTGGGCCTTTGCCCAGCAGGGCGGCAGCTCAATTAGTCTGTATATCGACCGCTTCGTCAACCGCGATATTCTCGGCTACCAAGTACCGACCGCTATGTTCCAGTCGGTGAACGGTTTTGCGGTGATGCTGTGCGGAATTTTCCTCGCCTGGGTGGTGAAAGAGTCCGTCACGGGCAACCGCACGGTGCGCATCTGGGGTAAATATGCGCTAGGGCTGGGGCTGATGAGCGCAGGCTTCTGCATTCTGACGCTGAGCGCACGTTGGTCTGCTTCTTACGGTCATTCATCCATGCCATTGATGGTTTTAGGGATGGCGGTGATGGGTTTTGCCGAACTGTTTATCGACCCGGTGGCGATGGCGCAAATCACGCGTATCGAAATTCCGGGCGTGACGGGCGTGTTGACCGGCATTTATATGCTGCTGTCCGGCGCCATTGCCAACTATGTCGCGGGCGTTATCGCCGATCAGACGTCGCAGAGTTCGTTTGATGCCGCAGGTGCTATCAACTATTCGATCAACGCCTATATCGACGTATTCAGCCAAATTACCTGGGGCTCGCTGGCGTGCGTCGCCGTGGTGCTGGTTATCTGGCTCGCTCATGCAATGAAAGTTCGCTCTCGCCGCCTGGCGCTGGAGTCCTAAGTTTTTCTGGCGGCTTCATAGGCCGCCAGCGTGTCCAGCCGCGCCTGCTTGTGTTCAACAATCGGGCGCGGATATTCCAGCTTTACGCCCTCTTTGTCTGCCCACAACCACGGTTCATGAATCGCCTTACCCGGCACGGCATTTAACGCCGGTAACCACTGTCGGATAAACGCCCCTTCTTTATCAAAACGCTCGCCCTGCGTGGTCGGATTAAAAATGCGGAAATAGGGAGCCGCGTCGGTGCCCGTTGAGGCCGCCCACTGCCAACCGCCGTTATTGGCCGCTAAATCACCGTCCACCAGCTGCGAAATGAAGTATTTCTCCCCTTCCCGCCAGTCGATCAGCAAATCTTTGACCAGAAAACTGGCGACAATCATCCGTAAACGATTATGCATCCAGCCGGTTTCGTTGAGCTGACGCATCGCCGCATCGACAATCGGATAGCCCGTTTTTCCCTGCTGCCAGGCCATTAACGCGTTTTGGTCATCACGCCATTTCACGTTATCCGTCCAGGCAATAAACGGCTTGTGACGACAAAGTTCAGGATGAAACGTCATCAGGTGGCGGTAAAACTCACGCCAGATAAGTTCATTCAGCCATACCGCACCCGCGCCGCCGTCCAGCGCCTGCGGGCATTCGGCGAGAAGACGATGCAGACACTGGCGCGGAGAAAGCACACCCAGCGTCAAACATGCCGAAAGACGACTTGTCCCTTCAATTGCCGGAAAGTCGCGTTGCTCTTCGTATTCGCAAGCCTGCTGCTGGCAAAAATGACGCAGTCTGGCGATGGCACGCTTTTCATCCACCGCGAACCATTCAGGGTCGAACGATACTTGCGGGTAACTGAGGGTGATTCGGGCACATTCCGTTTCAGCAAGTGCCGACTCACGGATTGCCGGAGCCGACACGCATTCGGGCAATCCTTCTTTCAGGCGCTTCAGATACGCATTTTTAAACGGCGTAAACACCTTATACATCTGATGATTTCCGGTCATTACGCTGCCGGGTGCCAGCATCACGCTGTCGTCAAACCCCTGACAGATAACCGTCGCCAGCGCGTTCTCTAGCTGCGCATCGCGCGCCCGTTCGTTGATTTCGTATTGGTAGTTATAGAAAAGCTGAGCGACCTGATGCTCGTCGCAAATCTGTTTGATTTCGTTCACCGATGCGGCGAAATCTGCAACTTCGCGGAACAGCAGCGGTATGCCTTTTGACGCAAGCTGGCTTTGTAACGCGTTGATATGTGTCTGTAAAAACGCCGCCTGCCGGGGAGACATTTGGTGCTGATGCCACTGTTGTGGCGTGGCGATGAACAGCGCAATCACATTGGCCTGACGGTCACGACAAGCGGCGGCCAGCGCCAGATTGTCGTGCAGGCGTAAATCGGTGCGAAACCAGACCAGATGGGTGGTCATAACTCTCCGGTTAATGTCCGTAACGTAAACGTAGGGCTTCCGGCCACGGGTCGAAATAACGCTGCCCGGACAGATAAGCATCAGGAAATTCAGCCATATAGTGTTTTAACAGCGTGACGGGTGCAAGCAGTGGCTGCGTGCCTTGCCGATATCGGTCGATAAGATCCGCCAACTCCTGACGCTGACGGCTGTTGAGCTGTTTGCGAAAATAGCCCTGCACGTGCATCAACACATTGGTGTGATTGCGCCGCGTTGCCGGATGCGCCATTAACGTCATCAGCCGCTGACGATACTCCGTGAAATAATCCTCTAACGAGGCCCATTCCCCCATCGAGGCGACAAAACGCCCCAGTTCACGGTATAACGGCTGCGAATGCGCCAGCAGAAGGAGTTTATAACGGCTGTGGAAAGCCATCAGTTCACTCCGACTCAGGCCGCGATCGCGTAAGCTATGCAGTTCATGTAAGGCATAGATACGTTCCACAAAGTTCTCGCGAAGCACCGGGTCCTGCAACCGCCCATTCTCTTCGACGGGTAGCCAGGGATAGGTCTGCATCAGTATCTGGGTATAAATGCCTTGCCCGTTTTTCTGACTGTAATTGCTGTCGGCCTCATAGACTCTGACCCGCGCCATCCCGCAGCTCGGGGAATTTGCGCAGACAATGTAGCCGCACAGGTTTTCAAGCCGTGAAATGCGTTTATGGCTAAACCGACGCATGGCCTCGGTTAGGTCACCTTCACGATTATCACTGAAACGTAATTGCGCGTTGCCCAGCCCATCTTTTACCAGACGCAGTGCGGGCCGAGGCACCGGCAGCCCAATAGCCACCTCCGGGCAGACAGGTTCAAACTCAACCCATTGGCTCAGTTCTTCCACCGCGAAGGTCAGGCGTTTATGACCGCCGTCGAAACGCACCGTTTCGCCTAATAAACAGGCGCTAATGCCAACCGGGATTTTCTCACTCATAACCACTCCTTTCAGGCATCTATGAGAAGTGTAGACGCGAGGGCCGCGTGACTCACATCGGAAAAGCCATCAAATTTCTCGTTCCCTTCGATTGTGCGATATATTGGGGGCACTCTCGTAAAATACTCTCTTTATCACAGGTAATTCGGCAATGGCTCTGATCCCAAAAAACTACACCCGGCTGGAAAGCGGCTACCGTGAGAAAGCACTCAAAATTTATCCGTGGGTCTGCGGGCGCTGTTCGCGGGAATTTGTGTATTCGAATCTGCGTGAATTAACGGTTCACCATATCGATCATGACCATACCAACAACCCGGCAGATGGCAGTAATTGGGAGTTGTTGTGCCTGTATTGCCATGACCACGAACACTCGAAGTATACGGAAGCCGACCAGTACGGTAGCACTGTCGTCGCGGGGGAAGACGCGCAAAACGATGTTGATGCCGCGACCTACAATCCGTTTGCCGATTTAAAGTCGATGCTTAATAAGAAGAAATGATCTCTGGCCCGCGACGGGCTGGGATGCTGAAGACATAAAAAAACCGCCACGTTTTTACGTTGGCGGTTTTTTTATGTCTGTTAAACCCGTTAAGGCTTAGTAGAAATCACAGGTCGCTTTTTCGGCCTGATCCATCCACACCGGTTTCTCACTGGTTTTTGACCAGACGCGGTGCAGGTAGCTGTAAAAACGCCCGCGATCTTTCCAGAACAGCATCACCGGCAAGGCCACAACACCCGCCACGACGGCGAAAGTTCGACGCATCAATACAACATGTGCAGGAAACTCTTTGTACATAATCTCTCTCCCCTTTCATGGCCGGCAACACGCGCCGGTAAACGTTATCTGGCTAAAATAATACCTTCTTGCGCGTAATTTTACCACTCATCCGACCACTTTTTTTGACCCGTTTAGGGCTTATTTACACGCCATTCCGTAACTAAGTTACATGAAAGTTAAATTAATACTAACCATTAGTTAATTAATGGTTTTTGCCATTTTTATACTTTTTTTACACCCCGCCCCCCCTTTTTTGCGAATTCTTTGCACCGAAAATCCTACCTTTAGCGCAGAACATTCAACACCTGGAGGTGGACTGTGAGTGCAGGCGTATTAACCGGTATCGTGCTGGTTTTCCTGTTATTGGGCTATCTGATTTACGCCCTGATCAATGCGGAGGATTTCTGATGGCAGCCCCTGGTTTTTTACTGATCGCCAGTTTTTTACTGGTGCTGTTCATTCTGGCGCGTCCGTTGGGATCGCTGCTCGCCCGACTGATCGCCAATACCCCGCTGCCCGGCACGGTCACTGTTGAAAAAGGGCTGTGGCGCGTGATGGGCATCTCTTCGCAGGAGATGAACTGGCGACAGTATTTGCTGGCTATCCTGTCGCTTAATGTGTTCGGCGTGCTGCTGCTGTTCGCGATGCTGATGCTGCAAGGCACTCTGCCGTTAAACCCGCAGCATTTCCCTGGCCTTACGTGGGATCTGGCGATGAATACGGCCATTAGCTTTGTCAGTAACACCAACTGGCAGGCATACACCGGGGAAAGCACCCTGAGTTATTTCAGCCAGATGGCCGGGCTCGCCGTGCAAAACTTCCTTTCCGCCGCAACGGGCATCGCCGTGGTGTTTGCGCTGATCCGCGGATTCTGCCGCCACAGCACCGACATGCTCGGCAATGCGTGGATGGACATCGTGCGCGTGACCCTGTGGATCCTGTTGCCGCTGTCGTTGCTGATTGCCCTGTTCATTACCCAACAAGGCACGCTGCAAAACTTTCTGCCGTACCAGCACTTTACCTCTCTTGAAGGCGCGAAAGGATGGCTGCCGATGGGGCCTGTGGCGTCACAAGAAGCGATCAAAATGCTCGGCACTAACGGCGGTGGTTTCTTTAACGCAAACTCCAGCCATCCGTTTGAAAACCCAACGGCACTGACCAACGCGGTGCAGATGCTGGCGATTTTCCTGATCCCCGCGGCACTGTGTTTCGCCTTTGGTGAAGCGGTCAACGATCGCCGCCAGGGCCGCGCGATTTTGTGGGCGATGTCGGTCATCTTTGTGATCTGTGTGGCGGTAGTAATGTGGGCTGAACTCAACGGCAACCCGCATTTCCTCAGCCTCGGTGCTGACAGCGCTATCAACATGGAAGGCAAAGAGAGCCGTTTTGGCATTCTGCAAAGCAGTCTGTTTGCGGTAATCACCACCGCCGCTTCGTGCGGAGCGGTCAATGCAATGCACGATTCCTTTACTGCGCTCGGCGGCATGGTGCCGATGTGGCTGATGCAAATTGGCGAAGTGGTGTTCGGCGGCGTGGGCTCCGGCCTGTACGGGATGCTGCTGTTCGTGCTGCTCGCGGTGTTTATCGCCGGACTGATGATTGGCCGCACACCGGAATACCTCGGCAAGAAAATCGACGTGCGTGAAATGAAAATGACCGCGCTGGCGATTCTGATTACGCCCGCACTGGTGCTGCTGGGAACGGCGCTGGCGATGATGACCGAAGCCGGTCGTGCCGGGATGTTCAATCCGGGTATTCACGGCTTTAGCGAGGTGTTATATGCCGTTTCTTCCGCAGCAAATAACAACGGTAGCGCCTTTGCTGGCCTGAGTGCCAATACTCCGTTCTGGAACTGCCTGCTGGCGTTCTGCATGTTCGTCGGCCGCTTCGGGGTTATCATCCCGGTGATGGCGATTGCCGGTTCGCTGGTCAGTAAGAAAATCCAGCCCGCCAGCCCCGGCACGCTGCCAACGTGCGGCCCGCTGTTTGTCGGCCTGCTGATTGGCACCGTGATTTTAGTCGGCGCATTGACCTTCATCCCCGCGCTGGCGTTAGGCCCGGTGGCTGAACATCTCTCTTCGTTATAAGACAGCTGGAGACACGTTGTATGAGTCGTAAGCAAACGGCAATTTTTGAACCGGCCCTGGTGCGCCAGGCGCTGCTGGATGCCGTAAAAAAACTGAGTCCAGCCGTTCAGTGGCACAACCCGGTGATGTTCATCGTTTGGCTGGGAAGCGTACTGACTACCCTGCTTGCTGTTGCGATGGCAACGGGGAGAATGCCCGGCAGCGCAAGTTTCACCGCCGCGATCAGCGTTTGGCTGTGGTTTACCGTGCTGTTCGCCAACTTTGCCGAAGCATTAGCGGAAGGCCGCAGTAAGGCCCAGGCCAATAGTTTGAAAGGTGTGCAGAAAACGTCATTCGCCCGCAAACTGCGCGCGCCACAGCATGACGCTCAAATGGATCACGTTCCAGCGGACGACTTGCGTAAAGGCGATATCGTGCTGGTGGAAGCCGGAGACATCATTCCGTGCGATGGTGAAGTGATCGAAGGCGGTGCTTCGGTGGATGAAAGCGCAATAACCGGAGAATCGGCACCTGTTATTCGCGAGTCCGGCGGCGACTTTGCCTCGGTGACCGGTGGGACGCGTATTCTCTCCGATTGGCTGGTGATCCGTTGCAGCGTCAACCCAGGCGAAACCTTCCTTGACCGGATGATCGCCATGGTCGAAGGCGCACAACGCCGTAAAACCCCGAACGAAATCGCCCTGACCATTCTGCTGGTAGCCTTGACGATGGTGTTCCTGCTGGCAACCGCGACGCTGTGGCCGTTCTCCGCGTATGGCGGCACGGCGGTCAGCGTAACGGTGCTGGTGGCGCTGTTGGTATGCCTGATCCCAACAACGATTGGCGGCCTGCTATCCGCGATTGGCGTCGCCGGGATGAGCCGTATGCTCGGCGCGAACGTCATCGCCACCAGCGGGCGTGCAGTGGAAGCAGCGGGCGACGTGGATGTGCTGCTGTTGGATAAAACCGGCACCATCACGCTGGGTAATCGTCAAGCTTCTGAATTTCTGCCCGCACCGGGCGTGGATGAAAAAACGCTGGCTGATGCCGCTCAGCTGGCCTCGCTGGCGGATGAAACCCCGGAGGGCCGTAGCATCGTGGTTCTGGCGAAACAGCGCTTTAATATTCGCGTGCGTGACGTACAGGAATTACAGGCGACGTTTGTGCCGTTTACCGCGCAAACCCGCATGAGCGGGATTAATGTCCATGACCGCATGATCCGTAAAGGCTCCGTCGATGCCATTCGTCGCCATGTGGAGGCCAACAACGGCCACTTCCCGCCGCAGGTTGACACGCTGGTTGAAGGCGTTGCCCGTCAGGGCGGCACGCCGCTGGTGGTGGTGGAAGGCGCAAAAGTGCTCGGCGTGATTGCCCTGAAAGACATCGTCAAAGGCGGCATTAAAGAACGTTTCGCCCAACTGCGCAAAATGGGCATCAAAACGGTGATGATCACCGGCGATAACCGCCTGACCGCCGCCGCCATCGCCGCTGAAGCGGGCGTGGATGATTTCCTTGCGGAAGCGACACCGGAAGCCAAACTGGCGCTGATTCGTCAATATCAGGCCGAAGGTCGCCTGGTGGCGATGACCGGCGACGGCACCAACGACGCCCCGGCGCTGGCGCAGGCCGATGTGGCTGTGGCGATGAACTCCGGCACACAGGCGGCGAAAGAAGCGGGCAACATGGTCGATTTAGACTCTAACCCGACCAAACTGATTGAAGTGGTCCACATCGGCAAACAGATGCTGATGACGCGCGGCTCGCTGACGACGTTCAGTATTGCCAACGACGTGGCGAAGTATTTCGCCATCATCCCTGCCGCGTTTGCCGCCACGTATCCGCAGTTAAACGCGCTGAACGTGATGCATCTGCACACCCCCGCCTCAGCGATTCTGAGCGCGGTTATCTTCAACGCGTTGATCATTGTGTTTCTGATCCCGTTGGCGCTGAAAGGCGTGAGTTATAAACCGCTGTCGGCGGCGGCAATGCTGCGCCGTAATCTGTGGATTTACGGCCTTGGCGGCCTGCTGGTGCCGTTCGTCGGCATCAAAGTGATTGACCTGATATTGACCCTGTTTGGCCTGGTGTAAGAGGAAATGAAAATGGCGACATTACGCCCTGCTCTGGTAGTCCTGATTTTTTTGACCCTGATAACCGGCGGCGTGTATCCGCTGGTGACCACCGCCCTCGGGCAATGGTGGTTTAACTCTCAGGCTAACGGCTCATTAATTAAAGAAGGGGAACAGCTACGCGGCTCACGCCTGATTGGTCAGCAATTTTCCTCTGCGGGATATTTTCACGGACGCCCTTCCGCCACGGCCAATAGCCCCTATAATCCAGAGGCATCGGGTGGCAGCAATCTGGCCGCCAGTAATCCAGAGCTGGATAAAGAAGTGGCAGCACGGGTGGCGCAACTGCGTCAGGACAATCCGCAGGCTACCGCGAAAGTTCCCGTGGAACTGGTCACCACGTCTGCCAGCGGCCTCGATTACAGCCTGACCCCGAATTCTGTGGTCTGGCAAATCCCGCGAGTGGCACAGGCACGAAATCTGTCGATTGAGACGCTGACCAAACTGGTGACGGAATACACCCAGCAGCCGCTGGTCAGCTTTATCGGCCAGCCGGTGGTGAACATTGTTGAGCTGAACATGGCGCTGGATGCCCTGAAAAAAGAGTAAGGAATAAGCATGACCGACGAGCCCTTTCGTCCCGACCCCGATCGCCTGCTGGAGCAGTCCTCCGGCTGGCATCGCGGCAAACTGAAAGTCTTTTTTGGCGCGTGTGCTGGCGTGGGGAAAACTTACGCCATGCTCAGCGAGGCGCAGCGGTTACGGGCGCAAGGGCTTGATATTTTGGTCGGCGTGGTGGAAACCCATGGCCGCCAGGAGACTGCCGCTCAGCTTAAGGGGCTGGCGACACAAGCACGCAAACGCATTCACTATCGCAATCGTCAGGTGGAAGAGTTCGATCTCGACGCCGCTCTCGCCCGTCGCCCGGCGCTGATCCTGATGGATGAACTGGCGCACACCAACGCGCCCGGTTCACGCCACCCTAAACGCTGGCAGGATGTAGAAGAGTTGCTGGAAGCGGGGATCGACGTATTTACCACCGTCAACGTTCAGCATCTCGAAAGCCTGAATGACGTGGTGAGCGGCGTCACGGGCATCAAAGTGCGCGAAACCGTCCCCGATCCGTTCTTTGATTCCGCCGATGAAGTGGTGCTGGTCGATTTGCCGCCGGACGATCTGCGCCAGCGCCTGCATGAAGGCAAAGTGTATATCGCCGGGCAGGCCGAGCGCGCCATTGAGCACTTTTTCCGTAAAGGCAATTTAATCGCCCTGCGTGAACTGGCGCTGCGCCGCACCGCCGACAGAGTCGATGACCAAATGCGCGCCTGGCGCGACCGACAGGGTGAAGAGAAAGTGTGGCACACGCGTGACGCCATTTTGTTGTGCGTCGGTCACAGCGGTGGCAACGAAAAACTAGTGCGCGCCGCCGCGCGTCTGGCGGCCAAATTTGGCACCGCGTGGCATGCTGTGTATGTCGAAACCCCCGATTTACATCGTCTACCGGAAACTCAACGCCGCAATATTCTCAGCGCGTTGCGCCTCGCCCAGGAGCTGGGGGCCGAAACCGCCACGCTTTCCGATCCAGCGGAAGATAAAGCCATTCTGCGTTATGCCCGCGAACACAATCTTGGGAAAATCATTATCGGCCGCCGCAGCCAGCGCCGCTGGTGGAACCGTGAATCGTTCGCCGACAGGCTGGCCCGTCGCGCACCGGATCTCGATTTGCTGATTGTGGCGCTGGAGGATAGCGCCGCCAGCAGTCCAGCACGCAGCGCCGATAGCCGCCCGTGGCTCGACAAATGGCGCGTGCAGCTACGAGGATGCATCGTCGCCGTGGCGCTCTGCGCGTTCATCACCCTGTTTGCCAGCCATTTCCTGATGGCCTTTGATGCCGCCAACCTGGTGATGCTCTACCTGCTGGGCGTGGTGATCGTGGCGCTGTTTTACGGGCGCTGGCCATCGGTGTTAGCCACGGTCATCAACGTCATCAGTTTTGATCTGTTCTTCATTGCCCCGCGCGGCACGCTTGCGGTGTCCGATGTGCAGTATGTTTTAACCTTTGGCGTGATGCTGACCGTCGGATTGGTTATCGGCAATTTGACCGCCGGCGTGCGTTATCAGGCCCGCGTGGCGCGTTATCGTGAACAGCGCACCCGTCATCTGTATGAGATGTCAAAAGCGCTGGCAACCGGACGGACGCAACGGGATATCGCCCTCACCAGCGAACAGTTTATCCATTCGACTTTCCATGCGCGCAGCCAGGTCTTGTTGCCCAATATCGAAGGGCAACTCCAGGCGTTGACGGAAGGAAACGACATTACGCCGTGGGATGATGCGATTGCTCGCTGGAGCTACGACAAAGGCCAGCCCGCGGGCGCGGGAACCGACACCCTGCCCGGCGTGCCCTATCTCATTTTGCCACTAAAAACCGCCGGAAAAACGCACGGCGTGGTGGTGGTTGAACCGGGAAATCTGCGCCAATTGATGATCCCCGAACAGCAGCGGTTACTGGAAACCTGCACGCTGTTGGTCGCCAGTGCCCTTGAACGTCTGGCGTTGACCACCAGCGAAGAACAGTCACGACTGGCAAGCGAGCGGGAAAGTATTCGCAACTCACTGCTGGCGGCGCTTTCTCACGATTTACGCACGCCGTTGACGGTGCTGTTTGGGCAAGCGGAAATTTTAACGCTCGATCTGGCAAGCGAAGGTTCGAAACACGCGCCGCAGGCCAATGAAATCCGCCAGCATGTGCTCAATACGACAAGGCTCGTCAACAATCTGCTCGATATGGCGCGTATTCAGTCCGGCGGTTTTAACCTTCGCCGCGAATGGTTAACGCTGGAAGAAGTGGTCGGCAGCGCCATCCGCACGCTGGAAATGGGCCTCGGTGGACGGCATATACAGCTTGAACTGGGCGATCCGCTGATGCTTATCCACGTCGATGGCCCGCTGTTTGAACGGGTGCTGATTAACCTGCTGGAAAACGCCGTAAAATACGCAGGCGTTTCCGCGACTATCGGCATTTCAGCCGAACGCCAACCCGATCAACTGCAACTGGAGGTGTGGGATTCTGGCCCAGGCATCCCTGCTGGTCAGGAGCAGGCAATCTTTGCTAAATTCTCCAGAGGCCACAAAGAGTCGGCTATCCCGGGCGTTGGGCTTGGGCTGGCGATTTGTCAGGCTATTGTGGATGTACACGGCGGCGAGCTGCACGCACATAATCGTCCTCAGGGTGGCGCATGTTTTGTTATCACGCTGCCACTGGACGCGCCACCGGAACTGGATGAACTTCCCGAGGAACTGTGATTAACGTTTTAATCGTTGAAGATGAACAGGCCATCCGCCGTTTTCTGCGCAGCGCGCTGGAAGCCGATGGCCTGCGCGTGTTTGAAGCGGAAACGCTGCAACGTGGGCTGCTGGAAGCGGCGACGCGCAAACCCGATTTGGTTATTCTCGATCTCGGTCTGCCCGACGGCGACGGCATTGAATTCATCCGCGATTTCCGCCAGTGGAGTCAGGTGCCGGTGATCGTGCTGTCTGCGCGGGTGGAAGAAACCGACAAAATCACCGCGCTCGATGCGGGTGCCGATGACTATCTCAGCAAGCCGTTTGGTATCGGAGAGCTACAGGCGCGACTGCGCGTTGCCCTGCGTCGTCACGGCAGCAGTGAGCAAAATCAACCGCTGTTTACCTTTGGTGATATTCAGGTCGATATCGCCAGCCACCGTATTCAGCGTGGCAACGAAGAGATCCACCTGACGCCGATAGAGTTTCGCCTGCTTGCCGTTTTACTCAACAATCACGGCAAAGTGCTGACTCAGCGCCAGCTGTTGAATCAAGTTTGGGGGCCAAATGCCGTTGAGCACAGCCACTATCTGCGTATTTATATGGGGCATTTGCGCCAGAAACTGGAAAACGATCCGGCACGCCCGCAGCATTTGCTCACCGAAACCGGGATTGGTTATCGGTTTATGCTGTGACGCCACTCCACGCCCTTCTTTTCCCTGGCGCTGCATGGTTATTGCCTTTTTCGTTGCATTCTTGTTAATGCACCACCGGACATTATGCACTTCCAGTGCATAATATTTTCCCAGACTTTTGACCACCACGGCTTAACCAATTGATTTATCCTGCATAAAATAAATAACCATCCTTCGCTCACAGTTTACTAATCCCCGCCTATCAAATTAAACTCACTCTTTATTTGTCGATTTTATTTAAGCCTGAAATAATACGTACTTATTTTTGCATAATCATTCCAGATTAATTAATTACAACACAAAAATCAATATGTTAAGAACATCATGTTATTTTAACATTGTACATTTCATTAACACCAATAAATAACGATGCCAATATTTGCGTAGTGATGCAGTTTCACCTTATCGCTGATTCATTATTCTCTGACTTTAGTCATAACTTCATTCGCTACTTTTAACAGGCCAATTCCTCGTGAGCAATATCACATTCCCTGACATCAAAAGAACTGACTATGAACCACGAAAACAGTGACTGCGTAGAAATATGAATATATTTCGTAGCCCCTTTCTATTCTTAAAAAAACTGAAGGAATATTAATGGAAAAGCATTATGTAGGTTCTGAAATTGGTCCATTACGTAGCGTGATGCTGCATCGTCCTAATCTGAGTTTGAAAAGACTGACCCCATCAAATTGCCAGGAGTTATTATTTGATGATGTCCTGTCGGTGGAAAGAGCGGGTGAAGAACACGATATTTTTGCCAATACCTTGCGTCAACAGGGTGTGGAAGTTCTGCTCCTCACAGACCTGTTAACCCAGACCCTGGATGTGGCTGAAGCTAAAACGTGGCTGCTGGGAACGCAGGTCTCAGACTACCGACTGGGGCCAACCTTCGCCGAGGATATTCGCAGCTGGCTGGCGGATATGTCGCACCGGGAGCTGGCCCGTCATCTCAGTGGAGGGTTAACCTATGGTGAAATTCCCGCCAGTATTAAAAATATGGTAGTGGATACGCACGACGTAAATGATTTTATTATGAAGCCATTACCAAATCATTTATTCACACGCGACACCTCCTGCTGGATATATAACGGCGTGTCAATTAATCCTATGGCTAAAGCCGCCCGTCAGCGTGAAACCAATAACCTTCGAGCTATTTACCGCTGGCACCCACAATTCTCCGATGGCGAATTTATTAAATACTTTGGCGACGAAAATATCAATTATGACCACGCCACTTTAGAAGGCGGTGACGTGCTGGTCATTGGACGCGGCGCAGTACTGATTGGCATGTCTGAACGCACTACCCCGCAGGGCATTGAGTTCCTCGCCAGCGCCTTGTTTAAACATCGCCAGGCCGAGCGCGTGATCGCCGTCGAACTGCCGAAGCATCGCTCCTGCATGCACCTCGACACAGTAATGACCCATATCGATATCGATACCTTTTCGGTTTACCCCGAAGTCGTTCGTCAGGATGCACAGTGCTGGACTTTGACCCCGGACGGGCGCGGCGGCATCAAACGCAGTCAGGAAAGTGACCTGCTGCACGCCATTGAAAAAGCACTTGGAATTGATCAGGTGCGGCTCATCACCACCGGTGGCGATGCCTTTGAGGCCGAGCGCGAGCAGTGGAACGACGCCAATAACGTACTCACCCTGCGCCCAGGGGTAGTTGTCGGTTACGAGCGCAACACCTGGACCAACGAAAAATATGACAAAGCAGGGATCACCGTGCTGCCTATTGCCGGTGATGAACTCGGACGAGGCCGCGGCGGCGCACGCTGCATGAGCTGCCCTCTGGAACGCGACGGTATTTAAGGAGATGACCATGACAAAACCAACACTGGTGGTGGCACTGGGCGGCAACGCGCTGCTCAAACGCGGAGAACCACTGGAGGCCGAACACCAGCGCAAGAACATTGCGCTGGCAGCGAAAACCATCGCTGAACTGACAGTGCAATGGCGCGTAGTGCTGGTGCACGGCAATGGGCCACAGGTCGGACTGCTGGCGCTGCAAAACAGCGCCTATGACAAAGTCACGCCCTACCCTCTTGACGTGCTGGGGGCGGAAAGCCAGGGGATGATTGGCTATATGCTGCAACAGGCACTGAAAAACCAACTGCCACAGCGTGAGGTCACTGCGCTGCTGACTCAGGTGGAGGTCGACCCCGCGGATCCGGCCTTCTGTAATCCCACCAAATATATCGGGCCGGTGTATGACGAAATCCAGGCCATCACGCTGCATGAAGAAAAAGGCTGGACGTTCAAAGCCGATGGCCACGACTACCGCCGTGTGGTGCCTTCTCCACTGCCGAAAAGAATCGTCGAACACGATGCAATAAGTACCCTGATTGCCCATGACCATCTGGTGATTTGCAACGGCGGCGGCGGCGTACCCGTGGTGGAAAACGCCAGCGGCTACCACGGCGTGGAGGCGGTAATTGACAAAGATCTTTCCGCAGCCCTGCTGGCAGCCCAGCTTCATGCCGATGCGTTACTGATCCTCACCGACGCCGATGCCGTTTACCTCGACTGGGGGCTGCCAACGCAACACCCACTGGCGCAGGTCACTCCCGAACAACTCAACGTGATGCAGTTTGATGCCGGATCGATGGGGCCAAAAGTCTCCGCCTGTAGCCGTTTCGTTGAACAGTGCCACGGCATTGCCGGGATCGGTGCATTGACCGATGGGGCGGCCATTCTCGCAGGGGAAAAAGGCACGTTAATTCGCCAGTAAACGCTTTCACATTTTAAGAAGGATAACCCCATGACTATCAACCTGAAAAACCGCAACTTCCTCAAACTGCTCGACTACACCCCGAGTGAAATTCAGTACCTGATTGATTTAGCCCTTGAGTTGAAAGCAGCCAAACGGCAGGGCTGTGAGAAAAAAAAGTTGGTCGGAAAAAACATCGCCCTCATTTTTGAAAAAACCTCAACCCGTACTCGTTGCGCCTTTGAAGTTGGGGCTTTCGATCAAGGTGCCCAAGTGACCTACCTCGGACCGACCGGTTCACAAATCGGCCATAAGGAATCGATGAAAGACACCGCTCGCGTGCTGGGTCGGATGTATGACGGCATCGAGTACCGTGGTTACGGTCAGCAAATCGTTGAGGAGCTAGGGGAATATGCTGGCGTGCCGGTATGGAATGGACTGACCAATGAATTTCACCCGACACAAATTCTGGCCGACCTGATGACGATGCTGGAGCACGCGCCAGGAAAATATCTGCCGGAACTGAGCGTTGCCTATCTGGGTGATGCGCGCAATAACATGGGCAATTCGCTGATGGTGGGAGCAGCCAAAATGGGGATGGACATTCGCCTTGTGGCACCCAAATCGTTCTGGCCAGAGGCAGAACTGGTGGAGCAATGTCGGACGATTGCCAAACAGACCGGAGCACGCATCACCCTGACTGAACTGGTGGAGGAAGGCGTACACGGCGTCGATTTCCTCTACACCGATGTGTGGGTATCGATGGGTGAACCGAAAGATGCCTGGGCCGAGCGAATGAGCCTGATGACGCCTTATCAGATCAATCAGCAGGTGATTGATGCCACGGGTAACCCTAACGTCAGGTTTATGCATTGCCTCCCGGCATTCCATAACGAGCATACCAAAATGGGCCGCGAAATTGAGATCGCATATGGACTGAAAGGACTGGAAGTCACCGACGAGGTGTTCGAGTCAGCGCACTCCATCGTTTTTGACGAAGCTGAAAACCGCATGCACACCATAAAAGCGGTGATGGTGGCGACACTCGGCGATTAACGAAACCGGGCGTGTGCGGACTGTACGCGCCCTGCTCCCCGGAGAAAATACCCATGAGCAAATTCAAATTTCCTACCGCCTATACCATTCTGTTTATTCTGATTGCCCTTGTCGCGGCGATGACGTGGATTATCCCGGCGGGTAAATATCAGATGGCAATGAATCCCATGCTGGGTAAAGAAGTGCCCGTTGCGGGGACTTATGCCCCAGTCGATGCGCAGCCGCAAGGTATTACCGCCGTACTGCTGGCTCCGATTGACGGGCTCTATAACCACCAGACCGGTGCCGCAGGTGCGATTGACGTAGCGCTGTTTGTGCTGATCATCGGCGGTTTCCTCGGCGTCATCAACAAAACGGGTGCCATTGATGCCGGAATAGAAAGGGTTACCGCCCAGCTTAACGGCAAAGAGGAGTGGATGATCCCGATCCTGATGGCGCTGTTTGCCGCCGGGGGAACCATTTATGGTATGGCCGAAGAATCCCTGCCCTTCTACACCTTGCTGGTTCCGGTGATGATGGCCGCCCGTTTCGACCCACTGGTTGCCGCCGCCACCATTTTGCTGGGCGCAGGAATTGGCACGCTGGGTTCAACCATCAACCCCTTCGCGACGGTCATTGCCGCCAACGCCGCCGGGATCCCCTTTACTCACGGTATGCTGCTGCGTGTGTTGTTACTGGTGATTGGCTACATTATTTGCGTCTGGTGGGTTATGCGCTATGCCCGTCGCGTGCGCAGTCACCCGGAAACCTCAATCGTGGCCGATCAATGGGACAGCAATCGCGCCCACTTCCTCGGCAACCGCTCAGATACGCTGCTGGAGTTTACCGCTACGCGCAAAGGGATCCTGTTGATTTTCGCCGCTTCGTTTGCAGTGATGATCTACGGCGTCGCCGTGCTCGGCTGGTGGATGGCCGAAATTTCTGCTGTCTTTCTCGCTGCCGCCATCATGGTGGGGTTGATTGCACGAATGGGTGAAGAGACTTTTACCCGCACCTTTATTGACGGCGCTCGCGATTTACTCGGTGTAGCCCTGATTATCGGTATCGCTCGCGGTATTGTGGTGGTGATGGACAACGGCATGATTACTCACACTATTCTCCACAGTGCCGAAAACATTGTGTCGGGATTGTCGACCACCCTGTTCATTAACGTCACCTACTGGCTGGAAGTACTGCTCTCTTTCCTGGTGCCCTCCTCTTCAGGACTGGCGGTGTTAACGATGCCGATCATCGCACCGCTGGCTGATTTCGCTCACGTACAGCGCGAACTGGTGGTTACGGCCTATCAGTCCGCGTCGGGGATAGTCAATCTGGTGACGCCAACTTCCGCCGTCGTGATGGGCGGCCTTGCCATCGCCCGGGTGCCTTACGTCCGCTATCTGAAATGGGTTGCCCCACTGCTGGCTGTCCTGACGCTATTGAACATGCTGTTGTTGAGTCTCGGCACCATGCTGTAGCCACATCTGTTGCCTTGCCCGATTGCGCTAACGCGATCGGGCAAGTTGCCAGCACGTTGATAATGTTTCATGATTACAGGATATAAAGATGATGAAGGATTACGGTGATTTCTCTACCAAAGAACAACTTCAGCTGACTCTCTGCCAACGCCTGATTTCAGAGAAGAGCTATCTCTCCCAAGAGGAAATTCGCCGCGATTTGCAGCACCATGGCTTTGATTTGATCAGCCAGTCAACCGTCTCCCGCCTGTTAAAATTGCTCGGTGTCATTAAAATCCGTAATGCCAAAGGGCAAAAAATCTACTCCGTAGATCCCCAGTTGCGCCCCACACCAGATGCAGCCCGTTCAGTGTCAGAGATGGTAGTGAGCGTCGAACATAACAACGAATTTATTCTCGTTTATACCATCGCAGGCTACGGCAGCGCTGTGGCCCGGATCCTCGATTACCATGCCCTGCCGGAAATCCTCGGCGTCGTCGCATGCAGCAACATCGTGTGGGTAGCCCCGCGCAGCATCAAACGAACCGCGCTGGTGCATAAGCAGATAAATTATTTACTGCGCGCAAGCTGAGTCCAATTCAAATTAATAAAGTCCAAATACACTAATCAAGCTGCCTGGCAGATATTTCATTCCACTGTTTTATTTACACACAAATTCCGCAGCCATCAATAAAAGGCGACTATTTGAATAACTATTCAGATAGTCGCCTTTTTCCTCTTTTATCTTCCGTCCTTCCATTGGCATATCATTCCCACCCGCCTTAAATTCCATTTAATTATTTTTTACATACAAACCATTCACAATAAATACACAAGCCACCTTTTAATCTTGCGATATGCATTCCAGATGATTAATTATTTCTAAAATGATCACTTCTTGTTGATCACCTTCACAGAAAGGCTCTGATTTATGGATAAACTACCTTCGCTTTCACACATTCATGAAGGTATATTTTATGGAAAACAATAGTCGAATCATGCCCCACATCAGGCGAACAACACATATCATGATGTTTGCCCACCGTAATAGCTTCGATTTTCACTTCTTTAATGCCCGATAGTCTTTGACTACGGGCGCTCAGCATACAGGTCTTTCCTGACTTCCTGAATCAACGGGCAATTGCCTGTCGCTCACTGCGCTCGCCTTGATAAATCTCGTCTTTACCGGCAACCGGGCCGGTGGGGTTTGTTTTCTCAGAAAAGAAACGACCTGATTTTATTATCAGCGGTTCGTTATTGTCTTTTCTCCGGAACGATCAATTCTCCCTAAAGGAAATTGAGGGTCTGTCATTGCCAAAAATTAAAGAGATAAAAATGTTTGAATTAAAAATCGCCGTCAGCCGCCATTGCCCTGACTGTTTCACCAGTGTGCGGAGCATTATTGATACGCACAACACACAATTTATTGACGTTGCCGCAGCAGTATTATCAGTGCATGACGTCGAACGTGGAAAACTCGATGAAATAGATGCTACTGGTTATAACATTCCCGTATTTATCGCCATTAACAAAGAAGAAATCGTGCCTTCAGAATACCTTTCCCGCATTCACGGTGTCTTTGAACATGATGAAACACGCAACGATTTCTATGGCCGCCAACTGGAAGCTGCCGCGCACAAATACGAAACTCAGCTGCGTCCTCCTTTCTTTCGCGCATTAGTCGATTACGTTAATCAGGGCAATAGCGCGTTTGACTGTCCCGGCCATCAGGGCGGTGAATTTTTCCGCCGTCATCCTGCGGGCAATCAGTTTGTCGAGTACTTCGGCGAGACGCTGTTCCGCTCAGATTTGTGCAACGCAGATGTCGCAATGGGTGATTTGTTGATTCACGAAGGCGCCCCCTGCATTGCCCAGCAACATGCGGCAAAAGTGTTTAATGCCGATAAAACGTACTTCGTCCTCAATGGCACATCGTCGTCGAATAAAGTGGTGCTGAACGCCCTACTGACACCTGGCGATTTGGTGTTGTTTGACCGCAACAATCACAAATCAAACCATCACGGCGCATTGTTGCAGGCCGGTGCGACGCCTGTTTATCTGGAAACCGCTCGTAACCCGTACGGTTTTATCGGCGGAATCGACGCGCATTGCTTTGAAGAGCGCTATTTGCGTGAACTGATTAACGAAGTCGCTCCGCAACAAGCCCGTGAACCGCGTCCGTTCCGTTTGGCTGTTATCCAGCTCGGTACCTACGACGGCACCATTTATAACGCCCGTCAGGTCGTGGATAAGATTGGTCATCTGTGCGATTACATTCTTTTTGACTCCGCGTGGGTGGGCTACGAACAGTTCATTCCAATGATGGCTGACTGCTCGCCACTGCTGCTGGAACTCAATGAAAATGATCCGGGGATTCTGGTCACCCAGTCGGTCCACAAACAGCAGGCGGGATTCTCCCAAACCTCGCAGATTCACAAGAAAGACAGTCACATCAAGGGTCAGTCACGTTATGTTCCGCATAAACGTCTGAACAACGCCTTCATGATGCACGCCTCCACCAGCCCATTTTATCCGCTGTTTGCCGCGCTGGACGTTAACGCTAAAATGCATGAGGGCGTGAGTGGCCGCAATATGTGGATGGACTGTGTGGCGAACGGCATTGATGCTCGCAAACTGATCCTTGAGAACTGCCAGCACATTCGCCCGTTTGTTCCGCCGACCATCAACGGCAAACCATGGCACTCGTATCCTACCGAGGAAATTTCCCGCGATCTCAGCTTCTTCCATTTCGTGCCGGGCGAATGCTGGCATGCTTTTGAAGGCTACGCCGAACATCAGTACTTCGTCGATCCGTGCAAACTGCTGCTCACCACGCCGGGGATCAAAACCGCCAGTGGCGAGTACGATGACTTTGGCGTGCCCGCCACGATCCTCGCCAACTTCCTACGTGAAAACGGTGTTGTCCCAGAGAAGTGCGACCTCAACTCGATTCTGTTCCTGCTGACACCTGCCGAGGATATGGCAAAGCTGCAACAACTGGTCGCCCTGTTAGTGCGCTTTGAAAAACTGCTCGAGGCTGACGCATCGCTTCAGGACGTTTTACCGTCGCTTTATCAGCAGTACGAACACCGTTATGCCGGGTATACCCTGCGTCAACTGTGCCTCGAAATGCATCAGCTTTATGCTCGCCATGACGTGAAGCAGCTGCAAAAAGAGATGTTCCGCAAGGCACATTTCCCACGCGTCAGCATGAACCCACAGGATGCCAACTATGCCTATCTGCGTGGCGAAGTTGAACTGGTCACGCTGCCGCAGGCTGAAGGCCGAATTGCTGCTGAAGGAGCACTTCCTTATCCACCGGGCGTACTTTGTGTGGTTCCTGGTGAAATCTGGAGCGGTGCCGTACTGCGCTATTTCACCGCCCTGGAAGAAGGCATCAATCTGCTGCCCGGTTTCTCACCGGAATTGCAGGGTGTCTATATCGAGGAAGTCGATGGTCGTAAACAGGTGTGGTGCAATGTGGTTAAGTCCCGTGATGCCCAACAACCGTTGCTGACAGGGGAAGCATTATGAGTAAAAAATCCAATAAAATGGGCGTCGTCCAGCTCACCGTTCTGACGATGGTGAACATGATGGGCTCCGGGATAATCATGCTGCCGACCAAGCTGGCTGAAGTGGGCACAATTTCAATTATCTCCTGGCTGGTAACGGCCATTGGCTCAACCGCGCTGGCCTGGGCCTTCGCGAAATGCGGGATGTTCAGCCGAAAATCTGGCGGTATGGGAGGTTATGCTGAGTATGCCTTCGGTAAGTCGGGCAACTTCATGGCCAACTACACCTACGGCGTCTCGCTTCTGATAGCCAACGTGGCGATCGCCATTTCGGCGGTCGGCTACAGCACCGAACTGTTCGGCGTTACACTCAGCCCAATTGAAATTGGCCTGGCAACCATCGGCGTGCTCTGGCTATGTACCATCGCCAACTTTGGCGGCGCACGCATTACGGGGCAAATCAGTAGCGTCACCGTTTGGGGCGTCATCATTCCGGTCGTGGGGCTGTGCATCATTGGCTGGTTCTGGTTTAGCCCAACGATGTACGTCGAATCCTGGAACCCGCATCACGTGCCGTTCTTTGGCGCGGTAGGCTCGTCTATCGCAATGACGCTGTGGGCGTTTCTCGGTCTGGAATCCGCCTGCGCCAACACCGACGTGGTAGAAAACCCGGAACGCAACGTGCCTATCGCCGTGTTGGGCGGTACGCTGGGTGCGGCGGTTATCTACATCATTTCCACCAACGTGATTGCCGGGATTGTGCCGAATATCGACCTGGCCAACTCCACCGCACCGTTTGGCCTCGCCTTTGCACAGATGTTCACCCCGGGAGTCGGGAAAGTGATCATGGGTCTGATGGTGATGTCATGTTGCGGCTCGTTGCTGGGCTGGCAGTTCACCATTGCACAGGTATTTAAATCATCGGCGGATGAAGGGTATTTCCCGAAGATATTCTCTCGTTTATCCCATACCGATGCGCCGATTCAGGGCATGTTGGTGATAGTTATCATCCAGTCTGGTCTGTCGTTGATGACCATCAGCCCGTCGCTGAATAATCAGTTTAACGTGCTAGTGAATCTGGCGGTGGTGACTAACATCATCCCTTATATTCTGTCGATGGCGGCGCTGGTTATCATCCAGAAACTGGCAAACGTCGCGCCGGGTAAAGCGAAAGCGGCGAATGTGGTGGCGTTTATCGGGGCGATATACAGCTTCTATGCGCTCTATTCGTCAGGTGAAGAAGCGATGCTGTATGGCGCGATGGTGACCTTTATGGGCTGGACGCTGTACGGGCTGGTTTCTCCACGGTTTGAATTAACCAACAAACACAGCTGATCTTTCTGCCCGGAGACGCCGCGCTGTCGGGCGCGATACCCACAAACTAAAAGGGAGCCTTTCGGCTCCCTTTTTCAAACGCTTCACGCCGTTACGCGTTTTTCAGCACTTCGCTGACAATCTCTACGGCTTCTTTCTCAATCAGCTTACGGTGTTCCGCGCCGAGGAAGCTTTCGCAATAGATTTTGTACGCATCTTCCGTGCCGGACGGACGCGCAGCGAACCAGCCATTTTTGGTCATCACTTTAAGACCGCCGATGGACGCGCCGTTGCCCGGTGCTGCCGTCAGACGTGCGGTGATCGGGTCACCCGCCAGCGTGTCAGCGCTTACCATTTCTGGAGAGAGTTTAGACAACGCGGCTTTCTGTGCGGAAGTTGCTGACGCTTGCAGACGGTTGTAGCTCGGTGCGCCAAAGCGTGCGGCCAGTTCGTCGTAATGCTGCTGCGGGTTCTTGCCGGTGACAGCCGTAATTTCTGCCGCTAACAGACACATGATGATCCCGTCTTTATCCGTGGACCACGGCGTGCCGTCGAAACGCAGGAATGACGCACCCGCGCTCTCTTCGCCGCCGAAGCCAAAGCTGCCGTCAAACAGGCCGTCAACGAACCATTTAAAGCCCACTGGCACTTCCACCAGTTTACGCCCCAAATCCTCAACCACGCGGTCAATCATCGCGGAAGAAACCAGGGTTTTACCGACGGCAACGTCTTTGCCCCACTGCGGACGATGCTGGAACAGGTAGTTGATCGCCACCGCCAGATAATGGTTCGGGTTCATCAGACCCGCAGGGGTGACGATACCGTGACGATCGTAATCCGGGTCATTAGCGAACGCCAAATCGAATCTGTCACGCAACGCCAGCAGGCCCGCCATCGCACACTCAGAGGAACAGTCCATGCGGATCGCGCCATCTTTATCGAGATGCATAAAGCGGAACGTCTGATCGACGTGATCGTTCACGATGGTCAGATCGAGTTTGTAGAATTCTGCAATACGCTTCCAGTATTCGATCCCCGAACCGCCCAACGGATCGACGCCCAGTTTCAGGCCCGCTTTCTGGATAGCTTTGATATCAACGATATCCGCCAGCCCTTCGATGAACGGCTGAACCAAATCCTGTTCTTTAATATGGCCGGATGCATACGCCGCATCCAGTGACAGGCGCTTCACGCCTTTCAGGCCATCGGCCAGCAGGGCATTCGCACGGTCTTCAACCACTTTGGTGACGTTGGTATCAGCAGGGCCGCCGTTTGGCGGATTGTATTTGATACCGCCATCGTCCGGCGGGTTGTGCGATGGCGTGATGACGATACCGTCAGCCTGCGCACCCCCTTTTTTGTTGTGAACCAGAATCGCGTTAGAAATGGCAGGCGTCGGCGTATAGCCATTGTCTTCCTGCACAATTACGTCGACACCGTTGGCGGCCAGCACTTCCAGCACGGAGATGATCGCCGGTTCTGACAGCGCGTGGGTATCCTTACCGACGTAGCACGGCCCGGTGACGCCATTCTTTGCACGTTCTTCCGCAATCGCCTGCGCTATCGCCAGGATATGCGGTTCGTTGAAGCTATGACGAGCGGCGCTGCCACGGTGACCAGACGTCCCGAATTTTACCGCATGTTCTGCGTTACCCACTTCCGGCTTCAGCACGTAGTACTGAGACGTCAGTTGAGCGACGTTGATCAAATCACTCTGTTGTGCAGGCTGGCCTGCACGGTTATGAGTTGCCATTGCCTCGTCCTTCTTATGCAAGGGTTAGATGGTGCCGCAAACCTTTTCAATTAATTCCGCGGGGAACTGCATTGATTGCATGATGTGTTCAACCATGCTGCATTTACGACCGGTATTAGTATTGGTGATCACCCAGTACGGGGTCTCTGGCACCTGCTTAGGCTTAGTCTGATTGCCGTTTTTCAGCAGCGTCGCTTCGTCAGAGGCGAAGTAAACGCGCGTACGACCATGCAGAGACTCAGTGGCTGCAGCAAATGCCTTGTTGTCTAAGGAGTACAGTGTAGTCAGCACCAGCAGGAAACGATTGACCGCTTTGTTCTGCTCGGCATATTCGTCAGAAAGCAGCAGTTCACGCACAGCGCGAACGTTGTCTTTCGGCGAGGCAACCTTTTTTGCCGCCGTAGCGGCGGGTGCAGACGCGGATGCAGGGGTCTCTTTGGCTACCGCTACTGTTGCTGCCGTTTGCGATATGGCGGAAAATTTCAGCATGCGCCGCAAAATGTCGGATGCGCTCTCGCCAATGTGCTTAGTGTGGCTGGCAATAAAGCCGTAGAGTTCGTCATCAACTTCGATCGTTTTCATCTTAATCCAGTGAGATATCTTTTCTGAATACAAGTCGTTGGGATTATAAGGACAAAACCCAACAGCGGATAGCGTGTCGGCAAAAACTCAGACGACTACTGAGTGTTGCAGCCGGGCGGCAGAATGTTCAACATGATACCCTAACCCGACGTAGCGAAAAAAAGAACTTTGCCATGAAATTACATAGCCGAGCGCAAACTGCACAAAACCTGCACACTAATTCTCCCATTGTCCTGGTTCACGGCCTTTTTGGTAGCCTGGATAATCTCGGGATCCTCGCCCGCGATTTAGTCATCGACCACGATATTCTGCAAGTCGACATGCGTAACCACGGACTTTCCGCCCGCGATCCGGAAATGACCTATCCCGCGATGGCTCAGGATCTGCTCGACACACTCGACGCCAATGGCATAGAGCAAGCCACGTTGATTGGTCATTCGATGGGTGGCAAAGCCGTGATGGCCTTCTCCGCACTTGCCCCTGAACGCGTCGGCAAACTGGTGGCGATTGACATAGCGCCCGTGGATTACCACGTACGCCGACACGATGAGATTTTTGCCGCCATTAATGCGGTGACCGATGCGGGCGTAACCCGTCGTCCCGAGGCCGCAGAGGTGATGCGCCAGCACCTTAATGAAGAGGGCGTGATTCAGTTTCTGCTGAAATCATTCGTCGACGGCGAATGGCGTTTCAATGTGCCGGTACTGTGGGAGCAATACCCTCATATTGTCGGCTGGGAACCGATTCCCGCCTGGGACCACCCTGCCCTGTTTATTGCAGGCGGTAACTCACCGTACGTCACCGCCGAGTATCGCGACACCTTGCTGGCGCAGTTTCCTCAGGCACGCGCACACGTTATCGCCGGAGCCGGACACTGGGTGCATGCGGAAAAACCCGATGCCGTTTTACGCGCTATTCGCCGCTATCTGGCGGAATGATTAAATTCCGAGCAAGCAAGCGCCATTGTGGCTCCCGGCGTTGGCGTGTGGGTTTTGCCTGATGTATGATTGCGCGCTATCAACGCCGGGCCTGTCGTCCGGCGGCTTGTTTTCCCCGAAGTCACTCTGATCATGGCAAAAGAACAAACGGACCGAACGACATTAGATTTGTTCGCAAATGAGCGTCGCCCGGGAAGGCCGAAAACCAATCCGCTCACGCGCGACGAACAATTACGCATTAATAAGCGTAATCAGCTGAAACGCGACAAAAGCAAAGGTCTCAAGCGCGTTGAGTTAAAACTCAATAATGATGCCGTTGATGCGCTCAATGAATTGGCTGATGCCAGAAATATGAGCCGCAGCGAGCTTATCGAAGAGATGCTGATGCAACAGCTGGCTGCATTACACGGCCAGGAATTTGTCTGAAAATACGACAAAAACGCCTTCTGATTTAGCAGTGAGTGCAGTACGGCGCGATTGCGGTTCCCGCACACTTATTCGCCTGCTATTATTGCCTTTATCTGTGGGCAACATTCCACCATCATTTCATTACGTTTCAAGAGGTTATTTTACTCATGGCAATCACAGGTATTTTTTTCGGCAGCGACACCGGTAACACCGAAAATATCGCGAAGATGATCCAGAAGCAGCTGGGCAAAGATGTTGCCGAGGTGCATGACATTGCCAAGAGCAGTAAAGAAGATCTCGAAGGTTTCGATATTTTGCTGCTGGGTATCCCAACCTGGTACTACGGTGAAGCACAGTGTGACTGGGACGACTTCTTCCCAACGCTGGAAGAGGTAGACTTCAACGGCAAACTGGTTGCGCTGTTCGGTTGTGGCGATCAGGAAGATTACGCGGAATATTTCTGTGATGCGCTGGGGACGATCCGCGACATCATTGAACCACGCGGTGCGACTATCGTCGGTCACTGGCCAACGGCGGGCTACCATTTCGAAGCCTCTAAAGGTCTGGCTGATGATGACCATTTCGTCGGTCTGGCGATCGATGAAGACCGTCAACCTGAACTGACCGCTGAGCGTGTTAACAAATGGGTGAAACAAATCTCAGAAGAGTTACACCTCGAAGAGATCAAAAACGCCTGATGATTTGACGGCGCAGCACCTGTGTTGCGCCGTATCAGCGATAGATTGCGTACAATTAATAGATATAAGCAATTAAATTAATCGCTACAAATTTTTAACTTTTGAGTACATGCCTGTACAATGTCCGCTGTTTTGACGAGGTCGGATGTTTCGCTTTGCAGATGATGCCTCGTTTCTGAAAAGCATACTTTGCTCAGGGATTACGGTTTTCATTTAGACATGGCAGTTCTATAATGAGACGCATTATCCTGAATTCATTCTTAGTAATACTTCCAAACGGAAGTGTATCGCCTAGCAACAGGACTGATTCCGCATGACTGACAACAATATCGCATTAAAGAAGGCAGGCCTGAAAGTCACGCTTCCTCGTTTGAAAATTCTGGAAGTGCTTCAGGGGCCTGACAATCACCATGTCAGTGCGGAAGACCTTTATAAACGCCTCATTGATATGGGCGAAGAAATTGGTCTGGCAACGGTTTATCGCGTTCTGAACCAGTTCGACGATGCCGGCATTGTCACCCGCCACAACTTCGAAGGCGGTAAATCTGTTTTCGAACTGACCCAGCAGCATCACCACGATCACCTGATCTGCCTCGACTGCGGTAAAGTCATCGAGTTCAGTGACGAGTCCATCGAATCTCGTCAGCGTGAAATCGCCACCAAACATGGCATTCGTCTGACCAACCACAGCCTTTATCTTTACGGCCACTGTGCAGAAGGCGATTGCCGCGAAGATGATCACGCGCACGACGCCGCTGGCAAGTAACCCGCAGCCGTAGGGCGCAAAAGTAAAAGCCAACCTGACGGTTGGCTTTTTTATTGGCATTTTTTGGCATAACGTTTGGCAATAACAGACGCCGTTTAATGAGGGTTACGGCTGCGTGGTATTGTTACTACGGATTTCTTTCCAGATTTTATCGCAACGGGCTTTCACTGCCTGATCGTTCCCGGTACGCATAGCCTGAATACACTGCTGATAATCCAGTACCCGTACGCTTTCCTGATTAGCAAACTGTTGATGCTCCTTTTCCTGCTTCAGGACATCCAACACACTCTGACAGGCTTGAATTTTATCTGGGTTACCTTCCGCCGTATTAATGCAGGCGCTGTAGGCATCTTTCAGTTTGCTGTCTTCTTTCGGCGCCTGGCTCTGCGGCTGCGCGCAGGCCACCAGTCCGGATGCCATGATAGCGATGAGAATCAATTTTTTCATACGACAACCTCGTTGTTACGCGGCAGGCATGACCCTGCCGCGTCGCTTATCAGAAGATGGTGAACGGTGCGATGACGATGAACTTCACGTCTCGCTCATCCTGGAACATGTTGCCGTAACCACCGCCCCAGCTTGGGTTTTCTGAATGGTTGTCGTACTGAGTGAAGTGCAGTTTGAACAATGTGCCTTTCGCACGGCCTTCCTGAACGGTGTACAGCGCATCGAGGCTGTATGAAGATTCTTTGATTTTGTTCGAGGCATTGTCTTCACGCTGGCCTGCGGCGTTGATGTACCAGTCGGCAGGTTTTGCATCCCAGCCATAGACATAGGATGCACCCACAGCCCAACCCGGCAGATTCCAGTTTTTCAGGTCATACATCGCGCCAAGGAACACCGCTTTTTCGCCGTTGGCGTTGAAATCTGAACGGTTATCCCACCAGATATCCAGACGACCGTTGGAAGAGGCGTAGGTTGGCGTCATACGTTGCAGGAAGTAACCCTGCTGGCCTTCCGCTCTTACCCACGTCCCTTCCAGGCGCAGGTCAACAACGTCCGCCACTTTATAACCGAAGGTCAACGCCTGTAACCACGCGGTGCCATCGTAAATGTCGTTGATGGTATTTTTGTTTACCGTGTCACGCGCGCCATAGAACTGATAGCTGGTAGAAAGCGGCGTACCCGCGACATCGAATTTGTAGCTGGCTTTGGCGAAGTACTGATCCATGAAACCTTCTGCCTGACCGAATGCCGCTTCCAGCACTAAATCATTTTTGAAGTCATATTTGGCACCGAGGGAGTGCAGGTAATCGACTTTGGTTTTCTTGTCGTTCTGGTAGAAGTTATCGGTTTCAAGGTGCCAGGGTGCTTTGTACTCGTTAGTCCACATGTACGAGAAACTCAGAGCGCCCACATCACCATAATCAAAGTTTGCCCCAGCTTCTGCGCCCTGGTAAGTACCCGGCATAAAGCTCCAGTGCGGTGCTAACAGAGTTTGTCCGGTCGGCTGAATATAACCGGCACGCGCCCAGGCAGGCCCAAGTTTGAATTTCGCCGCCGCTTTATACAGGCTAATCCCACTCTTATCGCCGGAGTAGTCTTCGTCGTAGCCTTTATTGATGGAAGAGAACGCGATTTCGTTTGGGTGCCCGCTTTCGGCAGATTCTGCCATTTCAATCGCGGTAAACGCAGCAATATCCAAACCGATAAAGTCGGCAGCATAGCCAGACTGGAAGTCGAGGTTGGCGTTCCAGGTGGAGTGTGAAAGGTTGGTTTTATATTTGTCGCCGTCGGTCACGTCTTTACGGTCACGCTCACGCTGCCAGTAATAGATGCCGCCGGTTAAGGTTGAATCGTCTACGAATCCTGCTGCGCTGGCTTGCGGAACTGCAATCCAACCCGACATTGCGGTGACCCCGGCAATAGCCAGCGCCAGCGTACTACGTTTGCCACTGAACGTACGCATGTGTATATCCTCTTTGACTTTTAAAAACGCTGTCGCAATCACGACAAGCGATAAAAAATAAGTACTGCAATTAAAGTAGCGAGGCAGAAAAGTCCTAACGCTATGTGGACAGACTATTTTTCGCGACGCGAATTATCAATCCTTTTTGAGCACGAAAACGCAAGAGTATGACAGGGAGCACATATTTGATTGCGTTTTGTTACAAAGATGAGATTTAGCACAGCACTACGGGAGCCGCTAATAGCAGGGGTTTGTCAGAAAATATCAAAATACGCAGGTTATGAATGTAACAAGCAGCGGCATTGTTACAGAGGGGAGAATGATATTATTTCGCATCACGAAAATGACATAAAAAAAGCGCCGCAGAGTGCGACGCTTATTATCGTGACTAAAGTGAAACTTATTCGCCCACTTTTGCCCAGGTATCACGCAGGCCAACGGTGCGGTTAAATACCCGCTTCTCAGCGGTGGTATAACGGCTGTCGAGGCAGAAGTAACCCTCACGTTCGAACTGGTGCGCTTTGCCCGTTTCTGCGGCTTTCAGCGAAGGCTCAGCATAACCCTGTTTGATAACCAGTGAATCCTCATTAATCACGGACAGGAAATCCTCTGCCGCACCTGGATTCGCAACGCTGAACAGACGATCGTACAGACGAATCTCAACCGGCAGCGCGTGCTGTGCGCTCACCCAGTGAATAACGCCTTTCACTTTACGGCCATCGGCAGGATCTTTGCTCAGCGTATCAGCATCGTAGCTACAGAAGATGGTGGTGATATTCCCTTCCGCATCTTTCTCTACGCGCTCGGCTTTGATCACGTAAGCGTTACGCAGACGCACTTCTTTGCCCATCACCAGACGCTTGTACTGCTTGTTCGCTTCTTCACGGAAATCAGCACGATCGATCCAGATCTCACCGCTGAACGGTACTTCACGGCTGCCCATTTCTGGTTTGCTCGGGTGGTTCGGCATGGTGACGATTTCGCTTTCACCCTGCGGATAGTTTTCGATAACCAGTTTAACCGGATCGATAACCGCCATCGCACGCGGCGCGTTTTCGTTAAGATCTTCGCGAATGCAGGATTCCAGCGAAGCCATCTCGATGGTGTTGTCCTGTTTGGTCACGCCAATGCGTTTACAGAACTCGCGAATTGACGCCGAGGTGTAACCACGACGACGCAGACCAGAGATGGTCGGCATACGCGGATCATCCCAGCCTTCCACATGCTTGTCGGTGACCAGCAGGTTCAGCTTACGCTTGGACATCACGGTGTATTCCAGATTCAGACGAGAAAACTCGTACTGACGTGGATGAACCGGGATAGAAATGTTGTCCAGCACCCAGTCGTACAGACGGCGGTTATCCTGGAATTCCAGCGTACACAGTGAATGCGTAATGCCTTCCAGCGCATCGCTGATGCAGTGGGTGAAATCGTACATCGGGTAGATGCACCATTTGTTGCCGGTCTGGTGGTGATCGGCAAATTTAATGCGATACAGAACCGGATCGCGCATCACCATAAACGGTGAAGCCATGTCGATTTTGGCACGCAGACTGGCTTTGCCTTCTTCGAAACCACCCGCGCGCATTTTTTCAAACAGCGCCAGGTTTTCTTCCACGCTGCGATCGCGGTGCGGGCTGTTTTTGCCCGGCGCCGTCAGCGAGCCACGGTATTCACGGATTTCGTCTGCGGAAAGCTCGTCCACATACGCCAGACCTTTGTTAATCAGTTCAATAGCATACTGATGCAGCTTATCGAAGTAGTCAGAGGAATAGCAGATATCGCCAGACCAGTGAAAACCTAACCACTCGACGTCCTGTTTGATCGACTCAACGTATTCGATGTCTTCTTTCACCGGGTTGGTATCATCGAAACGGAGATTGCACTGGCCCTGATAATCCTGGGCGATGCCAAAGTTCAGACAGATAGATTTCGCATGACCGATATGCAGATAACCGTTCGGCTCAGGCGGAAAACGGGTATGAACGGTCGTGTGCTTACCACTGGCCAGATCTTCATCGATAATCTGGCGAATAAAGTTAGTCGGGCGGACTTCTGCCTCACTCATCGCGGGTTCCTCAAGGCGTAAACAACATATAGCGGCGTATGATCTTATAAGCTGGGTGCGGAGACAACCCTTAGTTACAGAAAAAGGAGGGTTAGTGAATAATATGGAGACTGTTTCGCCCATAAAAAAGCGGCGGAGGATGATCCCCCGCCGCTAAGGCTTAATAAATTCTACTCAGGAACGATTACTTGCCTTTAATCTCATACAGTGGCGTAACGCCCGCAACGACCTGACCCTGCGCCTTGATAACCAGGCCGCTAAAGTCGTCGATATTGCTGCACACCACTGGGCTTATCATCGAGCGTGCGTTGGCATTCAGGAAGTCCAGATCCATTTCCAGGACCGGTTGACCTGCTACCACTTCCGCTCCCTCTTCCACCAGACGCGTGAAGCCCTGACCGTTCAGTGCAACGGTATCGATACCCATATGGACAACGATTTCCGCGCCTTTTTCGGTTTCGAGGCAGAACGCATGGTTGGTGTTGAAGATTTTAACGATGGTACCCGCTGCCGGAGAAACCACGGTTTTATCCGTTGGTTTTACCGCGACGCCGTCGCCTACTGCTTTGCTGGCGAATGCTTCGTCAGGCACCTGGTCCAGCGCAACAACATCGCCGGTCACTGGAGAAACCAGCGCTGCGATGGTGACTGCGTTTGGCACAGCCTGCGGTTTTGCCGCTGCCGGAGCCACTGCTGCCGCCGGAGCCACTTCGGATGCCGCAACATGACCGGTAGTTTTCATCGCGTTAGCGATTTTTTCTGCCACGAAGCCAACAATAATCTGCACGCTGGTTTTGTTCAGACGAATCACACCGGAAGCACCCAGGCGTTTCGCCAGTGCTTCGTTAACCAGTGAAGAGTCTTTCACGTTCAGACGCAGACGGGTGATACACGCATCGATACCGGTCAGGTTATCAGAACCGCCTACAGCCGCGATGTACTGACGCGCTAACTCGGAAGCGTCCTGCTCTTTATCAGAGCTCAGATTAACGTCCTGACCATCGGCTTCGCTACCGGCAACAGCCAGCTCACGACCCGGGGTCATCAGGTTGAATTTGAGGATAGTGAAACGGAACACCACGTAGTAGATAACGAAGAACACCAGGCCCTGAGGGATCAGCATCCACCAGTGTGTCGCCAGCGGGTTACGCGAGGACAGCACCATATCCACCAGACCAGCGCTGAAGCCGAAGCCCGCAATCCAGTGCATGCTGGCCGCGATGAACACGGAAATACCGGTCAACACCGCGTGGATGAAGTACAGAACCGGTGCGACGAACATGAAGGAGAATTCCAACGGTTCGGTGATACCGGTGAAGAAGGCCGCGAATGCGCCCGCCATCATGATACCCAGCACTTTGGCTTTGTTTTCTGGACGTGCACAGTGGTAAATCGCCAGTGCCGCACCCGGCAGACCGAACATCATGATCGGGAAGAAGCCCGCCTGATAACGACCCGTGATGCCCACAACCGCTTTACCGGTTTCAATAGACTGTCCACCACCGAGGAAGTTAGGGATATCGTTGATACCCGCGACGTCAAACCAGAACACGGAGTTCAGTGCGTGATGCAGACCGACTGGGATCAGTAAACGGTTGAAGAACGCATAGATGCCCGCGCCCGCAGAACCCATTTTCTGAATGTGCTCACCGAAGTCCACCAGGCCGTTAAAGATAACTGGCCAGATATACATCAGGATGAAGGCCACGAAGATCATTAAGAACGACGTGAGAATTGGCACCAGACGACGACCGCTGAAGAATGACAGCGCTTTCGGCAGCTCGACGCCGCTGAAGCGGTTGTACAGTTCCGCAGAGATGATACCCACGAGGATACCGACAAACTGGTTTTCGATTTTACCAAACGCAGCCGGAACCTGCTCCAATGGAATCTTTTGGATCATTGCCACCGCTGCCGGAGAGCAGAGGGTGGTTAACACGAGGAAACCGACAAAGCCGGTCAGCGCTGCTGCGCCGTCTTTATCTTTGGACATGCCATAAGCCACACCGATCGCAAACAACACGGACATGTGGTCGATGATAGCGGAGCCTGATTTAATGAACAATGCAGCCAGAGCGTTATCGCCGCCCCAACTCACTGGGTCAATCCAGTAGCCGACACCCATCAGAATGGCTGCGGCTGGCAGCGTGGCCACTGGCACCATCAGTGCGCGACCCACTTTTTGCAAATAACCTAGAATACTCACTTTAACTCCCCCTATGAGACCCCGAATCGACTTATTTAAAGCCGTTTTTTTATAGTGTGACTATCTTGAAAGCACAGCGACGTATCACTCGCTAGCAGAGTGTGTGAGAAATTAATTCGCCTCGCAAATTAAAAGCGCCTTTTTTGTGACTTTTATCACCAAATATTGCCTTTCCCCCCTCACCTGACTGGCTAACAGTGAAAACTTATTTTATCATTCGAAAAATCAGGACGGATTGCCGCCTCTCGTGCCAAACCAGGTTACGCTTAACAGAGAGTCGGCGCCAATCCGCCAACATTTATATTAACTATTGAGGTGAACAATGAGACTGATTCCCCTGGCAACAGCAGAACAGGTAGGCAAATGGGCCGCTCGCCATATCGTCAACCGCATCAATGCGTTCAAACCAACCGCGGATCGTCCGTTCGTTTTGGGTTTGCCAACCGGCGGCACGCCACTGACTGCCTATAAAGCTCTGGTTGAAATGCACAAATCGGGCCAGGTTAGTTTCAAACATGTTGTCACCTTCAACATGGACGAATACGTCGGTCTGGCAAAAGAGCATCCGGAAAGCTATCACAGCTTCATGCACCGCAACTTTTTTGATCACGTTGATATCCCAGCTGAAAACATTAACCTGCTGGATGGCAACGCGCCCGATATCGATGCAGAGTGCCGTCAGTACGAAGAAAAAATCCGCTCTTACGGTAAAATCAACCTGTTCATGGGTGGCGTGGGTAATGATGGTCACATCGCATTCAACGAACCGGCTTCTTCTCTGTCATCCCGTACCCGTATTAAAACCCTGACCCATGACACTCGCGTGGCAAACTCCCGTTTCTTCGACGGCGACGTGACTCAGGTGCCAAAATATGCGCTGACCGTAGGCGTGGGTACGCTGCTGGATGCAGAAGAAGTGATGATTCTGGTGCTGGGCAATCAGAAAGCGCTGGCTCTGCAAGCGGCAGTTGAAGGCAACGTCAACCACATGTGGACCATCACCTGTCTGCAATTGCATCCGAAAGCCGTGATGGTGTGCGATGAGCCGTCCACCATGGAACTGAAAGTGAAGACGCTGAAGTACTTCAACGAATTAGAAGCCGAAAATATTAAAGGCCTGTAAGACAATCATTGTCCCGTAATCTTTTGCGGGGCAAACCATTTTCAGTTTACACAAAATCATTCGCGCTGCATCGCGGCGGCAACTGAGTGAATCCAGGACTCTGGTTTATGAAGGCAGCCAACAAAGAGGCAGCGTGAAGGATGATGTGTAAAGACCGGGGGTCGTATGTATGCATTAACCCAAGGCCGAATCTATACCGGCCACGAAATTCTGGATGACCATGCGATTGTTATCGCTAATGGCCTGATTGAACGTATCTGCCCGCAGGCCGGTTTGCCGTCCGGGATTGAGCAACGGTCGTTAAATGGCGCGATTCTCGCTCCCGGTTTTATCGACGTCCAGCTGAACGGCTGTGGCGGTGTGCAGTTCAACGACAGCCCCGATGCGGTCACCGTTGAAACGCTGGAAATTATGCAGAAAGCCAATGAGCGCTCTGGCTGCACCAGCTATTTACCGACGCTGATCACCTCCGGCGATGAATTAATGAAGCAAGGTGTTCGCGTGATGCGCGAATATCTGGCGAAGTACCCGAATCAAGCGCTGGGCCTGCACCTTGAAGGTCCGTGGCTGAATATTGTGAAGAAAGGCACTCACAACCCGGATTTCGTGCGTAAGCCAGACCATGAGCTGGTCGATTTCCTGTGTGCGAATGCGGATGTGATAACCAAAGTCACGCTGGCACCGGAAATGGTGCCTGCGGAGGTGATCACCCGCCTGGCAAATGCTGGAATTGTCGTGTCCGCGGGCCATTCCAATGCCACGCTGAAAGAAGCCAAAGTGGGCTTCCGCGCAGGTATCACCTTCGCCACGCACCTTTATAACGCGATGCCGTACATCACCGGGCGCGAGCCGGGCCTTGCAGGCGCGATTTTCGATGAAGCCGACGTGTATTGCGGCATCATCGTCGACGGTTTGCATGTCGATTACGCCAACGTCCGTAACGCTAAGCGCCTGAAAGGTGACAAGCTGTGCCTCGTGACCGATGCCACAGCACCAGCGGGCGCAGATATTGAAGAGTTCATTTTTGCTGGTAAAACAATATACTACCGGGATGGACTGTGCGTTGATGAGAACGGCACCTTAAGTGGTTCTGCATTGACCATGATCGAAGGCGTGCGTAACCTGGTAGAACATTGCGGGTTAGCACTGGATGAAGTGCTGCGTATGGCAACGCTTTACCCGGCCCGTGCTATCGGCGTTGATAAACAGTTGGGCAGCATTGCACCAGGCATGGTGGCAAACCTGACGGCGTTCACCCGCGATTATAAAATCACCAAGACCATCGTTAATGGCAACGAGGTCGTTAACTTGAGTAAGTAAAGTATGACATCAGGCGGACAAGCTCAAATTGGTAATGTTGACCTCGTTAAACAGCTTAACAGCGCGGCTGTTTACCGCCTGATTGATCAGCACGGGCCTATTTCGCGCATTCAGATTGCCGAACAGAGCCAGCTTGCTCCAGCCAGCGTGACCAAAATCACGCGGCAATTGATTGAACGCGGCCTGATCAAAGAAGTCGATCAGCAGGCCTCCACCGGGGGCCGCCGCGCCATTTCTATCGTCACCGAAACCCGCAACTTTCATGCCATCGGCGTGCGCCTTGGTCGACACGACACCACGCTCACGCTGTATGACCTCAGCACAAAAGTTATCGCCGAAGAGCATTACCCACTGCCGCAACGCACCCAGGAAACCCTGGAACATGCGCTGCTCAATACCATCGCCCTTTTTATGGAAAGCTGCCAACGCAAGATCCGCGAACTGATTGCGATCTCAGTGATCCTGCCGGGTCTTGTCGATCCCGAAAGCGGTGTTATTCGTTATATGCCGCATATTCCGGTGGAAAATTGGGGTTTGGTGGGTGCGCTGGAAAAACGTTTCAACGTGACCTGTTTTGTGGGTCACGATATTCGCAGTCTGGCGCTCGCCGAGCACTACTTCGGTGCAACTCAGGACTGTGAAGACTCCATTCTGGTGCGTGTCCACCGAGGTACGGGCGCCGGAATAATCTCTAATGGCCGCATTTTTATCGGTCGTAACGGCAACGTGGGCGAAATTGGACATATTCAGGTCGATCCGTTGGGCGAGCGTTGCCACTGCGGCAACTTTGGTTGTCTGGAAACCGTCGCCGCGAATGCCGCTATCGAACAGCGCGTGCGCCAGCTGCTGGAAAAAGGCTATCAAAGCAAAGTCACATTGGAAGAATGCAACATCAAAGCTATCTGCAAAGCGGCCAATAAGGGCGATGCACTGGCGAGCGAAGTGATTGAACAGGTGGGTCGTCATCTCGGTAAAACTATCGCCATCGCCATCAACTTGTTTAATCCACAGAAAGTGGTGATCGCGGGCGAAATTACCGAAGCCGAAAAAGTGTTATTGCCTGCAATTGAAGGGTGTATCAACACCCAGGCGCTGAAAGCGTTCCGCCAAAATTTGCCGGTAGTACGTTCCTCGTTGGATCACCGCTCCGCCATCGGCGCGTTTGCCCTCGTCAAACGTTCCATGCTCAACGGTTTGCTGCTCCAGCATCTACTGGAAGGTTAACGCCCCTCTTCCTTCCGCGCCCACAGGCAGACGGGAGGATAATGTGTATAATTACGCCTTTCTTAAATACGACGTCGGACAGTCCATGACTCTTCAGAACATCATTTGCGATATTGACGGCGTGCTGATGCACGACAACGTGGCGGTGCCCGGTGCGGCAGCGTTTTTAAACCGCGTGCTCGAAAAAGGCATGCCGCTGGTTTTGCTGACCAACTATCCTTCGCAGACCGGTCAGGACCTGGCCAACCGTTTCGCCACCGCCGGTGTCGACGTGCCGGATAGCGTGTTTTATACCTCCGCGATGGCGACCGCTGATTTCCTGCGTCGTCAGGAAGGTAAAAAAGCCTATGTAGTGGGTGAAGGCGCGCTGATCCATGAATTGTATAAAGCCGGATTTACCATCACCGATGTCAATCCTGATTTCGTTATCGTCGGCGAAACACGTTCCTTTAACTGGGACATGATGCATAAAGCGGCGTTCTTTGTGGCCAATGGTGCGCGTTTCATCGCCACCAATCCAGACACCCACGGTCGCGGTTTCTATCCTGCCTGCGGTGCATTGTGTGCCGGCATCGAAAAAATCTCTGGCCGCAAACCTTTTGTGGTGGGCAAACCAAGTCCGTGGATCATCCGTGCTGCGCTAAACAAAATGCAGGCCCATTCCGAGCAAACGGTCATTGTCGGCGATAACCTGCGTACGGATATTCTGGCAGGCTTCCAGGCCGGGCTTGAAACGATCCTCGTGCTCTCCGGCGTGTCGACGATGGATGATATTGACGATATGCCCTTCCGACCGTCGTGGATTTACCCGTCGGTGGCAGAAATCGACGTTATCTAAGTCAAAACCACGTCCCCGGACGTGGTTTTTCATTTCCGCCTCTGTAAAGAGTAAGTTTATCTAATAAAAGACCGAATAAATTAAACAATCATCAATAATGACGATCCAAATCTACGTGTTTTTCACTATTCACTAATCCCCATTGCACTTTTTGCTTTCAATCCCGTAATTCCCTTGCGTAGTGACCCGCTTTACGGCATTTTTTAATGCATGCAACGCCACAACAACACGCAACAGAATTAACGGAGAAGTCGCTATGTGTTCTATTTTCGGTGTACTGGATATTAAAACGGACGCGGTTGAGCTGCGTAAAAGAGCGCTGGAGCTGTCTCGTCTGATGCGCCATCGTGGCCCGGACTGGTCCGGCGTTTACGCCAGTGATAAAGCCATCCTCTGCCATGAGCGTCTGTCGATTGTCGACGTGAATGCGGGTGCCCAGCCGCTGTACAATGAAAAGAAAACCCATGCGCTGGCCGTGAACGGTGAAATCTACAACCATCAGGAACTGCGTGCTGAATACGGTGACCGCTATCATTTCCAGACCGGATCCGACTGCGAAGTTATCCTCGCGCTGTATCAGGAAAAAGGCCCGGAGTTCCTCGATGATCTGCAAGGTATGTTTGCGTTCGTGCTGTACGACAGTGAAAAAGATGCGTACCTGATTGGCCGCGACCATATCGGCATCATCCCGTTGTATATGGGCCATGACGAACACGGCAACCTGTATGTTGCTTCCGAAATGAAGGCGCTGGTGCCAGTGTGCCGTACCATCAAAGAATTCCCGGCAGGCAGCTACTTGTGGAGTAAGGACGGCGAAATTCGTCCTTATTATCAGCGTGACTGGTTCGATTACGATGCAGTCAAAGACAACGTGACGGATAAAAACGAACTGCGTCAGGCGCTGGAAGACTCCGTAAAAAGTCACCTGATGTCTGACGTGCCTTACGGCGTGCTGCTGTCCGGTGGCCTCGATTCCTCTGTCATTTCCGCAATCACCAAGAAATACGCGGCTCGTCGCGTGGAAGATCAGGAACGCTCTGAAGCCTGGTGGCCACAACTGCACTCTTTTGCCGTGGGTCTCGACGGTTCCCCGGACCTGAAAGCCGCGCAGGAAGTGGCACATCATTTGGGCACCGTGCACCATGAAATTCACTTCACCGTGCAAGAAGGCCTGGACGCTATCCGTGACGTGATTTACCACATCGAAACGTACGATGTCACCACCATTCGCGCCTCCACGCCGATGTACCTGATGTCGCGTAAAATCAAAGCGATGGGCATTAAGATGGTGCTGTCTGGCGAAGGTTCCGACGAAGTGTTTGGCGGTTATCTCTATTTCCACAAAGCGCCAAATGCCAAAGAGCTGCACGAAGAAACCGTACGCAAACTACAGGCGCTACACATGTTTGACTGCGCTCGCGCGAACAAAGCGATGTCAGCCTGGGGCGTTGAGGCTCGCGTACCGTTTCTCGACAAAAAATTCCTTGACGTGGCAATGCGCATCAACCCACAGGACAAAATGTGCGGTAACGGCAAAATGGAAAAACACATTCTGCGCGAATGTTTTGAATCCTATCTGCCGGCAAGTGTGGCATGGCGTCAGAAAGAGCAGTTCTCCGACGGCGTAGGCTACAGCTGGATTGATACCCTGAAAGAAGTGGCCGCGAAGCAGGTAACGGATAAACAACTGGAAACGGCGAGCTTCCGCTTCCCTTACAACACGCCATCGTCTAAAGAAGCGTACTTGTATCGTGAGATCTTTGAAGAGCTGTTCCCGCTGCCAAGCGCGGCTGAATGCGTACCGGGTGGCCCATCTGTGGCCTGTTCTTCTGCCAAAGCTATCGAGTGGGATGAGTCCTTCAAATCAATGAATGATCCATCAGGCCGTGCGGTCGGCGTGCATCAGTCAGCCTACAAATAATTCCCCGTTTTTAACAATGGGCCCTTCGGGGCCCATTTGACGTTTATACGCCGCTATCTGGTTGCGAAAAAGACGTAAGAATCAATTATTGCCGATAAATTCACCTCGCTGTTCGCAACCTAACCAAACAGTCACATTCCAGCCATTTTCGATGAAAAAAAAGTTGACGCTTATTGGCTCAATACGCATAATGCGCCCCGCAACGCCGATAAGGTAGCGCTGAAAAAGTATGGCTACGTAGCTCAGTTGGTTAGAGCACATCACTCATAATGATGGGGTCACAGGTTCGAATCCCGTCGTAGCCACCAACTTTTTTTGCGGGAGTGGCGAAATTGGTAGACGCACCAGATTTAGGTTCTGGCGCCGCAAGGTGTGCGAGTTCAAGTCTCGCCTCCCGCACCATTTCCAAAAAGCGTTGCACGGATGGGGTATCGCCAAGCGGTAAGGCACTGGTTTTTGATACCAGCATACCCTGGTTCGAATCCAGGTACCCCAGCCATTCTCACTCTGGCGAAGCAATATTCAGGCTACGTAGCTCAGTTGGTTAGAGCACATCACTCATAATGATGGGGTCACAGGTTCGAATCCCGTCGTAGCCACCAAATTCTTGGGGTGTCGCCAAGCGGTAAGGCACTGGTTTCTGATACCAGCATTCTGGGGTTCGAATCCCTGCACCCCAGCCAATTTGTAAACGATGTACGAAAACTGAAAAGAACACCTGATGGGGTGTCGCCAAGCGGTAAGGCACTGGTTTCTGATACCAGCATTCCGGGGTTCGAATCCCTGCACCCCAGCCACTTTTCATGAACATCGTCGCGCAGTAAAAATTCAGTTGGGGTATCGCCAAGCGGTAAGGCACTGGTTTCTGATACCAGCATTCCGAGGTTCGAATCCTCGTACCCCAGCCACTTAAAACAAAAAAGCTCGCTTCTGCGGGCTTTTTTGTTTTTGTCGTGTCGATGATGACCCCCGACATCCTCTGCCGGGGAGACACACTACAATCCTAACGCATACTTCAACGCCTGACGTTTCAAAACGCCCGCACGCTCGGCGGCCATCAAACCAATATTGCGCAGCATTCTTAACGGTGCGAGTGAGTTGCTAAAGCTGGCGTAAAACAGATCCATGCCGGACTGCATCAGATAATTATCCGCCATTCGGCGAGTCTGATAGCGTTTCAATACGGGTAAACTCGCCCACGCTTCACCGTGATCACGCGCCTTCGTCAGTACATCCACCAGTGCATCAACGTCACGATACCCCAGATTTACGCCCTGCCCAGCCAACGGATGAATCGTGTGTGCCGCATCGCCCACCAGCGCAAGACCGGGCTGAACGTAGCGCAGTGCATGACGACGCGTTAGCGGGAACGCACCGACAGCCATCGGCTTAACATGACCTAAACGCGACGGGAAGGTTTGCGCGATCTCTCGTTCAAGTTGATCGAGCGGCAGTGACTGAAGCTGGCGAATACGCGCCGGTGTGTCGTACCACACCAGTGAGGCCCAACTCTCAAACAGTGGCAGAAATGCGCGTGGCCCGTTAGGTGTAAATTGTTGCCACGTGCTGTCACCCGGTTCATTTTCGCATTGTACGGTTATCAGCATGCAGGACTGTGGATACTGCCAGGCGTGAACGCCGATCCCGGCCATTTTTCGTACCTGCGAATTCGCACCATCGGCGCCTATCACCAGTTTGGCATTCAATTCGCTGCCATCGGTAAAACCGAGCAAATAGCCTTCGCTGTTATGCAGCATCGTTTCCAGCGACAAAGGCACGCACAGACTGACTTTTTCGTGTACTTCCAGCGCCTGCCATAAAGCAAGTTGCAGCACGTTGTTTTCAACCATGTAACCGAGCTCAGGTAATTTCAACTCTGTGGCGTTGAAGACCACATGCGCGTTCTCCCACTCCCAGGTCTCCAGTTGGCGATAACGATGCGTTCGCATGGCCTGAATGGCATCCCACACGCCCAAGCCACGCAGCAACCCTACGGACGACGCGCTGATTGCCGAAATCCGTACATCCGGCTGGCTGGTTGCATCAAACGCCGGTGGCGTGGTTTGCTCAATCACGGTGACGCTGAACCCTTGCTGGGCCAAACCCAGCGCCAGCGCGCCGCCGACCATCCCACCGCCCACGATGGCGACATCTGTATGTTGATTGCTCATGGCTCGTTATCCTTAAACCTCAATCCGTTAAGTTTACCGGATTTTTTTATCCTTTGTGTGCCGGGTCGGTCATACTGGTCACACTCGCTGCAAAGCATTACAATACGCGCCCTGCGTTTCCTGAGCATGAGCTAAGTCGATGACAAAAAAACTCCATATTAAAACCTGGGGCTGTCAGATGAACGAATACGATTCATCAAAGATGGCCGATCTGCTGGATGCCACCCACGGCTATCAATTGACTGAAAATGCCGAAGAAGCCGATGTGCTGCTGCTGAACACCTGCTCGATTCGTGAGAAAGCGCAGGAAAAAGTCTTCCATCTGCTGGGTCGCTGGAAACATATCAAAGCGAAAAGACCGGATGTGATCATCGGCGTCGGCGGCTGTGTCGCGTCACAGGAAGGCAAATTAATTCGCCAGCGTGCCCACTATGTCGACATCATTTTTGGCCCACAAACGCTGCACCGCCTGCCTGAAATGATCACCAATATTCGAGGGATGCGCGATCACCGTAAGCCTATTGTCGACGTCAGCTTCCCGGAAATTGAAAAATTCGATCGCTTGCCCGAACCGCGTGCCGACGGCCCGACGGCGTATGTGTCGATCATCGAGGGCTGTAATAAATACTGCACTTACTGCGTGGTGCCTTACACCCGCGGTGAAGAGGTCAGCCGTCCTTCTGACGACATCCTGTTCGAAGTCGCCCAGCTTGCAGCGCAAGGTGTGCGCGAAATCCATCTGCTTGGCCAGAACGTGAACGCCTGGCGCGGTGAAAATTACGATGGCAGCACCGGTTCGTTCTCTGAACTGCTGCGCCTGGTGGCATCTATCGACGGCGTCGATCGCCTACGCTTCACCACCAGCCACCCGATTGAATTTACCGACGACATCATCGACGTCTATCGCGATACGCCGGAACTGGTGAGCTTCCTGCATCTTCCGGTTCAGTGCGGTTCAGACCGCGTGCTGAACCTGATGGGGCGTACGCACACGACCCTGGAATACAAAGCCATTATCCGTAAACTGCGTGAAGCGCGCCCGGACATTCAAATCAGCTCTGACTTCATCGTCGGCTTCCCGGGTGAAACCAACGAAGACTTCGAGAAGACCATGAAACTGATTGCCGACGTGAACATGGACATCAGCTACAGCTTTATTTTCTCCGCACGACCGGGCACACCGGCGGCGGATATGGTCGATGATGTTTCGGACGAAGATAAAAAGCAGCGTCTGTATATTCTGCAAGAGCGCCTGAATCAGCAGGCAATGGCATGGAGTCGCCGCATGGTGGGCACCGTGCAGCGTATTCTGGTCGAAGGCACGTCGCGTAAGAGCCTGATGGAACTGACCGGGCGCACCGAAAATAACCGCGTGGTAAACTTCGAAGGTACACCGGACATGGTCGGAAAATTCGTCGATGTGGAAATTGTTGACGTTTATACCAATTCTCTGCGCGGTAAACGGGTGCGCACCGAAGCAGAAATGGGGCTTCGCGTGGTGGAATCACCAGAATCCGTCATTGCACGCACCCGTAAAGAAAACGATCTCGGCGTCGGTTCCTTCCAGCCGTAATTCCAGCGGCCTGTCCCATCGGACAGGCCCTTGCATTTCTCCACCCTGCCCCCACATCAATTGCAATGCTTGCGCCTTTAAACACTGGCGTGAATAATTTCCTTTGAACAGGTTCAATAACGCCCGTCGAGGCATTAGGCAAATGAGGAACAGTTTGAATACAGAAACGCGTGAAATTACCCTGGAGCCGGCAGATAACAACCGCCTGCTGAGCCTCTGTGGTCCGTTTGATGACAACATCAAACATCTGGAGCGACGACTGGGTATCGAAATCAACCGCCGCGATAATGACTTCAAACTCACTGGACGCGCCATCTGCGTTAACGCAGCGGCAGATATCCTGCGCAGCCTGTACGTCGATACGGCCCCGATGCGCGGCCAGACTCAGGATATTGAACCAGAACAGATACATCTGGCGATTAAAGAAGCCCGCGTGCTGGAGCAAAGCGCCGACAGCGTGCCGGACTACGGCAAAGCCATCAATATCAAAACCAAGCGTGGCGTGATCAAACCGCGAACGCCGAACCAGGCGCAGTACATCGCCAATATTCTCGACCACGACATCACCTTCGGTGTTGGCCCTGCGGGTACGGGTAAAACCTACCTGGCCGTTGCCGCCGCAGTGGATGCGCTGGAACGCCAGGAAATTCGTCGTATTCTGCTGACCCGTCCGGCGGTAGAGGCCGGTGAGAAATTAGGCTTCCTGCCAGGCGATCTCAGCCAAAAAGTCGACCCGTATTTGCGCCCGCTGTATGACGCACTGTTCGAGATGCTCGGCTTTGAAAAAGTTGAAAAACTGATTGAACGTAACGTGATTGAAGTTGCGCCGCTGGCCTATATGCGTGGGCGTACGCTGAACGACGCGTTCATCATTCTCGACGAAAGCCAGAACACCACCATTGAACAAATGAAGATGTTCCTGACGCGTATTGGCTTTAACTCGAAGGCGGTTATCACCGGTGATATTACCCAGATTGACCTGCCGCGTAACCTGAAATCCGGCCTGCGTCATGCCATTGAAGTATTGGCGGAAGTGGACGAAATCAGCTTTAACTTCTTCCACAGCGAAGACGTGGTGCGCCATCCGGTTGTCGCCCGTATCGTTAACGCGTATGAAGCGTGGGAAGAAGCCGACCAAAAACGTAAAGCCGAGCAGGCCGCCGAGCGCAAACGCGAAGCGCTGGCAACGCAGGAGCATGAACATAAATGAGTTCGGTTATTTTAGATTTACAAATAGCAACGGAAAACGAAAACGGCCTGCCACAGGAAGCCGAATTTCAGCGCTGGCTGGATGCCACCATTCCGGCGTTTCAGGAAGAGTCAGAAGTGACTATTCGACTGGTCGATGACGCAGAAAGCCATGAACTGAACATGACTTACCGTGGCAAAGACAAGTCAACCAACGTACTCTCCTTCCCGTTTGAAGCGCCGCCGGGCATCGAAATTCCGCTGCTCGGTGACCTGATTATCTGCCGTCAGGTGGTGGAGCGTGAAGCCGAAGAACAGGGCAAACCGCTGGAAGCCCACTGGGCGCATATGGTCGTTCACGGCAGTCTGCATCTGCTCGGCTACGACCATATTGAAGACGAAGAAGCGGAAGAGATGGAAAGTCTGGAAACAGAGATAATGCTTGCTCTGAACTATGATGATCCGTACATTGCCGAGAAAGAGTAACCAGGGCTGCGGCTAACCGCTGCGCTGGGATTTTATGCCGTCCGACGCTGAGTTTACGCGCGACGGCGAACATTTATTAACATGAGACCCCACACGACGCCATGAGCGACGACAACTCACACAGTAGCGACACCTTAACCAGCAAAAAGGGATTCTTCTCCCTCTTACTGAGCCAGCTCTTCCACGGCGAACCCAAAAACCGTGATGAACTTCTGGCGCTGATCCGTGATTCCGGGCAAAACGATCTTATCGACGAAGATACGCGTGACATGCTTGAAGGGGTAATGGATATTGCAGACCAACGCGTCCGCGACATCATGATCCCCCGCTCTCAAATGATCACCCTGAAACGTAATCAAACCCTGGACGAATGTCTCGATGTCATTATCGAGTCCGCCCACTCACGTTTTCCGGTGATCAGCGAAGATAAAGATCACATCGAAGGGATTCTGATGGCCAAGGACCTTCTGCCGTTTATGCGCAGCGATTCCGACGCTTTCAGCATGGATAAAGTGTTACGCCAGGCGGTGGTGGTGCCGGAAAGCAAGCGGGTTGACCGCATGCTGAAAGAGTTCCGCTCCCAGCGCTACCACATGGCGATTGTGATTGACGAATTTGGCGGCGTTTCGGGTCTGGTGACCATCGAAGACATCCTCGAACTTATCGTCGGCGAAATTGAAGACGAATATGATGAAGAAGACGACATCAATTTCCGTCAGTTGAGCCGTCATACCTGGACCGTTCGTGCGCTGGCGCCGATTGAAGACTTTAACGACGCCTACGGCACGCACTTCAACGATGATGAAGTCGATACTATCGGCGGTCTGGTGATGCAAGCATTCGGCCATCTGCCTGCGCGCGGTGAATCCATTGTCATTGATGGTTACCAGTTCAAAGTTGCGATGGCTGACAGCCGCCGTATCATCCAGGTTCACGTCAAACTTCCGGAAGATGCGCCACAGCCTAATCTGGACGATTAATTTTTAAGGGACGACAACGCTAAATGGCATTTGCCTCTCTGCTTGAACGCCAGCGCATTCGCCTGCTGCTGGCGCTACTCTTTGGTGCCTGCGGAACGCTGGCTTTTTCACCCTATGATTTCTGGCCTGCGGCGATCGTTTCGCTTATCGGACTTCAGGGGTTAACGCTCAACCGTAGGCCGTTGCAAAGCGCCTGGATTGGCTATTTCTGGGGCTTAGGTTTGTTCGGCTCCGGCATCAACTGGGTGTACGTCAGTATCGCGCAATTTGGCGGTATGCCGGGTCCGGTGAACGTGTTCCTCGTGGTGCTGCTTGCCGCTTACCTTTCGTTGTATACCGGGCTGTTTGCCGGCGTGCTGTCACGTCTTTGGCCGAAAGCCAACTGGATACGCGTTGCCATTGCCGCGCCTGCGGTCTGGCAAATCACCGAATTTTTGCGCGGATGGGTGCTGACCGGCTTCCCGTGGTTGCAGTTTGGCTACAGCCAGATTGACGGCCCGCTGAAAGGCCTGGCTCCGGTGATGGGCGTTGAGACCATTAACTTCCTGCTGATGATGGTCAGCGGTTTACTGGCGCTGGCGCTGGTGACCCGTAACTGGCGTCCATTGGTGGTTGCCTTGGTGCTGTTTGCTCTGCCCTTCCCGCTGCGCTATATCCAGTGGTATCAGTTGCTGCCCGCTCGCACCACTCAAGTGTCGCTGGTGCAGGGGAATATTCCACAGTCGCTGAAATGGGATGAGAAAGAGCTGATTAATACGCTGAAAATTTATCTCGATGCCACGGAAAAAGTGATGGGTAAATCACAGCTGATTATCTGGCCTGAATCGGCGATCCCTGACCTCGAAATTAACCAGCAGCGTCTGCTCAGCATGATGGACGATATGCTGCGCGCCAAAAACAGCTCACTGATTACGGGCGTCGTTGATTCGCGTCTTAACGCCAAAAACCGTTATGACACTTACAACACCATCATCACGCTTGGCAAAGATAATCCGTACAGCTACAACTCGACGGATCGCTACAACAAAAATCACCTGGTACCCTTTGGTGAATTTGTGCCGCTGGAGTCAATCCTGCGTCCACTGGCACCGTTCTTTGATTTGCCGATGTCGTCGTTCAGTCGTGGGCCTTATGTCCAGCCGCAGCTCTCTGCGCATAACCTCAAACTGACGCCAGCTATCTGCTACGAAATCATTCTCGGCGAACAGGTGCGCGACAACTTCCGCCCGGATACCGATTTCCTGCTGACCATCTCGAATGATGCATGGTTCGGTAAATCTATCGGCCCGTGGCAGCATTTCCAGATGGCGCGTATGCGTGCGCTGGAACTGGCGCGCCCACTGCTGCGCAGTACCAACAACGGCATTACGGCGGTTATCGATCCACACGGCGACGTGCAGGCGATGATCCCGCAGTTCACTCGTGAGGTGCTGACCACAACGGTAACCCCAACTACGGGTCTGACGCCGTACGCACGTACCGGAAATTGGCCACTGTGGATCCTCACCGCCCTGTTTGGCTTTGGTGCGCTGGTGATGAGCCTCCGTCAGCGTCGCCGTTAATTTCTACTTGCCCGGCGGCGCTTTGCTTGCCGGGCCTACAACATCCTGCCCATACAATCCTGTCAGCGATCACCGTCACGATCCTCCCTACGTTCAAAAATCCTTTCTGGCACGCCAATTGCTTTATTCATTCCGTGAGCTGCGTTATTTGCGTCAGTGCAACCCGGTCGCACCAGCGGCGTTCATCGGTAGCACCTTTTCGGTGCGAGAGAGCATTTTCGCCTCAAAACGGTGCGGCGCACTTCGCAAAAACAAACAATAACGCAGCAAAATCTTTACATTAAGCCAAACTAAATGTTAACAAACTGGCTTAACACTGCACACTTAAGTGGCAGGCTATAACAACACAACACTCACATGGGTATCTGCGCGTCTCTGACGCTGCGATAAGGAGTTTGGATATGCAATTACGTAAACTGGCTACAGCAATGCTGGTGATGGGAATGTCCGCTGGCGTTGTCCATGCAGAAGACGCACCTGCAGCTGGCAGCACGCTCGACAAGATCGCCAAAAATGGCGTGATTGTGGTCGGCCACCGTGAATCATCCGTACCGTTCTCTTACTACGATAACCAGCAGAAAGTGGTCGGCTACTCTCAGGACTACTCCAACGCCATCGTTGACGCTATCAAGAAGAAGCTCAACAAGCCGGACTTGCAGGTTAAACTGATCCCAATTACGTCTCAGAACCGTATTCCGCTGTTGCAAAACGGCACCTTTGACTTCGAGTGTGGCTCGACCACGAACAACCTCGAGCGCCAGAAACAAGCCGCGTTCTCTGACACCATCTTCGTGGTCGGCACCCGTCTGCTGGTCAAGAAAGACGGTCCAATCAAAGATTTCGCCGACCTGAAAGGCAAAGCGGTCGTTGTGACCTCAGGTACAACGTCTGAAGTGCTGCTGCACAAATTGAACGACGACAAGAAAATGGATATGCGCATCATCAGCGCGAAAGATCACGGCGACTCATTCCGTACCCTGGAAAGCGGTCGTGCGGTGGCGTTCATGATGGATGATGCCCTGCTGGCGGGCGAACGTGCGAAAGCGAAGAAACCAGACAACTGGGAAATCCTCGGCACGCCGCAGTCCAAAGAAGCCTACGGCTGTATGCTGCGCAAAGACGATCCGCAGTTCAAGAAGCTGATGGATGACACTATCGCTCAGGCGCAGACTTCCGGTGAAGCCGCTAAATGGTTCGAAACGTGGTTCAAAAAACCGATTCCACCGAAAAACCTGAACATGAACTTTGAACTGTCTGACGACATGAAAGCGCTGTTTAAAGCCCCTAATGACAAAGCGGTTAACTAATTAGAACAACGATGGGCGGGTTCGCCTGCCCTCTCGATTGTGAGGAAACACGGACAGGCTATATGTTGAGTGGTCGTTCCCCACTCAACATGAAATAACTTACACAAAATCATTCGTGCTGTATCGCGACGGCAACGGAGTGCATCCCCGGGAGCTTACATCAGTAAGTGACCGGAGTGAACGACGGCAGCCAACAAAGAGACAGCGCGAAGGATGACGTGTAAAGGTTTCCTTAGCAGTCTTAGAGGGTAGCCCTGCTACCCTTTTTTTTTCGGAGTCCATTTATGTCTATCGACTGGAACTGGGGTATTTTTCTGCAACAGGCCCCGTTCGGCAACACCACCTATCTTGGCTGGCTGTGGAGCGGATTTCAGGTCACCGTTGCATTATCGATAACGGCCTGGATTATCGCGTTTCTCGTCGGCTCGCTGTTCGGGATTCTGCGTACCGTGCCCAACCGGTTTTTGTCCGGTCTTGGCACGTTATACGTGGAATTATTCCGTAACGTACCGTTGATCGTTCAGTTCTTTACCTGGTATTTGGTGATACCGGAACTGCTGCCCGAAAATATCGGCATGTGGTTTAAGTCTGAGCTTGATCCTAACATTCAATTCTTTGTCTCTTCGATGCTGTGTCTGGGGCTGTTTACCGCTGCCCGCGTGTGCGAACAGGTGCGCGCCGCTATCCAGTCGCTACCGCGTGGCCAAAAAAACGCCGCTCTGGCGATGGGACTGACGTTACCGCAGAGCTACCGTTATGTACTTCTGCCAAATGCATACCGCGTGATTGTGCCGCCCATGACGTCTGAGATGATGAACCTGGTGAAGAACTCAGCCATCGCTTCCACCATCGGTTTAGTCGATATGGCGGCACAGGCCGGGAAGCTGCTGGATTACTCGGCGCACGCCTGGGAATCTTTCACCGCGATTACGCTTGCCTACGTGCTGATAAACGCAATTATCATGCTGGTAATGAATCTGGTTGAACGTAAGGTTCGCCTGCCGGGCAATATGGGAGGCAAATAATGTACGATTTTGACTGGAGTTCTATTGTTCCTTCCCTGCCGTACCTGATGTCAGGGCTGCTAATCACCCTGAAAATTACCGTAACGGCAATTATTATCGGGATTGTGTGGGGAACATTGCTGGCGGTGATGCGCCTGTCATCTTTTAAACCGCTGGCCTGGTTTGCCACCGCCTATGTGAACGTGTTCCGCTCCATTCCGCTGGTGATGGTGCTGCTGTGGTTCTATCTGATTGTGCCGGGCTTCCTGCAAAATGTGCTTGGGCTTTCGCCAAAAGCCGACATCCGCCTGGTTTCCGCGATGGTGGCGTTTTCGATGTTCGAAGCCGCTTACTATTCGGAAATTATCCGCGCTGGGATCCAGAGTATTTCACGTGGACAAGGTAGCGCCGCGCTGGCGCTGGGCATGACCCACTGGCAGTCGATGAAACTCATTATTCTGCCGCAGGCGTTCCGTGCAATGGTTCCGCTGCTGCTGACCCAAGGGATTGTCCTGTTCCAGGATACCTCACTGGTGTACGTATTAAGCCTTGCAGATTTCTTCCGTACCGCGTCAACCATTGGCGAACGCGACGGAACCCAGGTTGAGATGATCCTGTTCGCAGGAGCCGTCTATTTTGTTATCAGTTTAAGCGCCTCGCTGTTGGTCACCTATTTGAAGAAAAGGACCGTCTAATGATTTCCCTGAAAAATGTTTCGAAATGGTATGGTCACTTTCAGGTGCTGACCGACTGCTCCACGGAAGTGAAAAAAGGTGAAGTGGTGGTAGTTTGCGGCCCGTCAGGTTCCGGTAAATCAACGCTCATCAAAACCGTTAACGGCCTGGAGCCCGTGCAGAAGGGCGAAATTCTGGTTAACGGTACGCAAGTGAATAGCAAGAAAACGGATTTGGCGAAACTGCGTTCGCAGGTCGGCATGGTGTTCCAGCATTTCGAGCTGTTCCCTCACCTGTCGATCATCGAAAACCTGACGCTGGCGCAGGTCAAAGTGCTCAAACGTGACAAGACGGCGGCCCGCACCAAAGGACTGAAGCTACTGGAACGTGTGGGGCTTTCTGCGCACGCTAATAAGTTCCCGGCACAGCTTTCCGGTGGCCAGCAACAGCGTGTGGCGATTGCCCGTGCGCTGTGTATGGATCCGGTGGCAATGCTGTTTGATGAACCGACGTCTGCGCTCGATCCGGAAATGATCAACGAAGTGCTGGATGTCATGGTTGAACTGGCGCACGAAGGCATGACGATGATGGTCGTGACCCACGAAATGGGCTTCGCCCGCAAAGTGGCCAACCGCGTTATCTTTATGGATGAAGGCAAAATTGTTGAAGACTCTGATAAAGACCAGTTCTTTAATAATCCTCAGTCCGACCGCGCCAAAGATTTCCTCGCGAAAATCCTGCATTAACGATTTTGTAGGCCCGGTAAGCGCCAGCGCCACCGGGCAAATTGCCGGGCGGCACGATGCTCGCCCGGCCTACAATAAAGATGTTTAAGGCTCAAACGCCTTGCGCTGGAACTGATCGTGGCCGCATTTCGGGCAAAGCGGTAATACATCCGGCGAGTAGACCGCCAGATGGAAATGGCATTTCTCACACACCAAATTCCCCAGGCCCACCACTTCGCCACTGTGATACACGCCGTGGTGATTAAGATCCTGGAAAACCTCTCGCCATTCGAGCTGTGTTTTATCGGTAATATCGGCTAGTTCTTGCCAGATACTTTCCTTAATTACGCGCATAAATACGCTGTCTTTCAGTTCGTCCTGACTCTCGCCGTAGCTTCTCGCAAATTCTTCAAGGTCGCGGCGTACGGCCCTTGTGAGTTCATCGACTTCGGTTCGGGTTAACTCCCCGGTCTGGCTTACGCGCGCGCGCGCCTGCTCGACCAGCGCGTCAATATCGCGCTCTCCGTTCCGCAAGCGCTCTGTTAGCGTCGTCACCAGTTCTCGATAATATTGAGCAACCTTGTTCATTGTTTCATCTCCCGGGCGGTTAACGTCCTCTAATGATAGACCTTATTTCCTTATCGCTTTGTCAGTTAAGCCACAGACCCGGTAAATAAACGCCAGCCCGGAGTGTGCGAAAGGCTGTTTTGACGTGCCCGTTTGGGCTATGCTATGCGGATCTGAATGACCACATCCATTGGCTACGTTTGTAGCTGTATTGAAAACAGGACCACTGGCTGCCATGCAAGAGCAATACCGCCCGGAAGAGATAGAATCGAAAGTCCAGCAACACTGGGACGATAAGCGCACATTTGAAGTGACTGAAGACAACAGCAAAGAGAAATACTACTGCCTGTCGATGCTTCCCTATCCTTCTGGCCGACTACACATGGGCCACGTGCGTAACTACACCATTGGTGATGTGATTGCCCGTTACCAGCGTATGCTGGGTAAAAACGTGCTGCAGCCGATCGGCTGGGATGCGTTTGGCCTGCCGGCTGAGGGTGCGGCGGTGAAAAACAACACGGCCCCTGCTCCGTGGACGTACGACAACATCGCCTACATGAAAAATCAGCTCAAAATGCTGGGCTTTGGTTACGACTGGAGCCGCGAGCTGGCGACCTGTACGCCTGAATACTATCGCTGGGAGCAGAAATTCTTCACCGAATTGTATAAAAAAGGCCTGGTGTACAAGAAAACGTCTGCCGTTAACTGGTGCCCGAACGATCAGACTGTTCTGGCTAACGAACAGGTTATCGATGGCTGCTGCTGGCGTTGTGACACCAAAGTTGAGCGTAAAGAGATCCCACAGTGGTTTATCAAAATCACCGCTTACGCCGACGAACTGCTGAACGATCTGGATAAAATGGATCAGTGGCCTGACACGGTGAAAACCATGCAGCGCAATTGGATTGGCCGTTCCGAAGGTGTCGAAATCACCTTTGATGTCGCCGATCACGCTGACAAACTGACCGTTTACACCACCCGTCCAGACACCTTTATGGGCGCGACGTATCTCGCCGTTGCTGCCGGTCACCCGCTGGCCCAGCAGGCCGCCCTCAACAACCCGGCACTGGCCGCGTTCGTTGAAGAATGCCGCAACACCAAAGTCGCAGAAGCTGAAATGGCGACGATGGAGAAGAAAGGCGTCGACACCGGTTTTAAAGCAATTCACCCACTGACGGGCGAAGCCATTCCGGTATGGGCTGCAAACTTTGTGCTGATGGAATACGGCACCGGCGCAGTGATGGCCGTTCCGGGCCACGATCAGCGCGATTACGAATTTGCTACAAAATACGGCCTGACCATTAAGCCGGTTATTCTGAATGCCGACGGAACCGAGCCGGATCTGTCCGAGCAGGCGCTGACTGAAAAAGGCACGCTGTTTAACTCTGGTGAATTTAGCGGTCTGAGCTTTGATGCTGGCTTTAACGCCATCGCCGATAAACTGGCTGCGCTGGGCGTCGGCGAGCGTAAAGTGAACTTCCGTCTGCGCGACTGGGGCGTTTCCCGTCAGCGTTACTGGGGTGCGCCAATCCCAATGGTGACCCTGGAAGACGGCACTGTGATGCCAACCCCAGAAGATCAGCTGCCGGTGATTCTGCCGGAAGACGTGGTCATGGATGGCATCACCAGCCCGATTAAAGCTGACCCTGAGTGGGCGAAAACCACCGTTAACGGTCAGCCTGCGCTGCGTGAAACCGACACCTTTGACACCTTCATGGAGTCTTCGTGGTACTACGCACGCTACACGTGCCCAGAATACCAGGAAGGCATGCTCGATTCCGACGCCGCCAACTACTGGCTGCCGGTGGATATCTACATTGGTGGTATCGAACACGCCATTATGCACCTGCTCTATTTCCGCTTCTTCCATAAGTTGATGCGTGATGCGGGCATGGTGAACTCCGACGAGCCAGCTAAACAGCTGCTGTGTCAGGGCATGGTGCTGGCAGATGCCTTCTACTACGTTGGCGCCAGTGGCGAACGTAACTGGGTATCGCCGAAAGAAGCCATCGTTGAGCGTGACGAAAAAGGCCGTATTGTGAAAGCGAAGGATGAGGCAGGCCATGAGCTGGTGTATACCGGCATGAGCAAAATGTCCAAGTCCAAAAACAACGGTATCGACCCGCAGGAAATGGTTGAGCGTTACGGCGCAGATACCGTCCGCCTGTTCATGATGTTCGCTTCTCCGGCAGACATGACGCTTGAGTGGCAGGAATCCGGCGTTGAAGGGGCTAACCGCTTCCTGAAACGTGTGTGGAAACTGGTTTACGAGCACACCGCTAAAGGCCCGGTTACCGCACTGAACGTTGAAGCCCTGAATGAAGATCAGCAGGCGCTGCGTCGCGATGTCCATAAAACTATCGCTAAAGTGACCGATGATATTGGTCGTCGTCAGACCTTCAACACCGCCATTGCGGCGATTATGGAACTGATGAATAAACTGGCGAAAGCCCCTGTTGAAAGCGAGCAAGATCGTGCGCTGATGCAGGAAGCGTTGCAGTCTGTTGTGCGCATGCTCAACCCGTTCACGCCGCATATTAGCTTCACACTGTGGGCATTGCTGAGTGGCGAAGGAGATGTCGACAACGCACCATGGCCGGTCGCCGACGAGAAAGCGATGGTAGAAAACACCACCCTCGTCGTGGTACAGGTTAATGGTAAAGTTCGCGGTAAAGTCACTGTGCCGGTGGATGCCACCGAAGAACAGGTTCGTGAACGTGCAGGCCAGGAACACCTGGTGGCAAAATACTTGGATGGCGTGACCGTGCGTAAAGTGATTTACGTTCCGGGCAAACTGCTCAACCTGGTCGTTGGCTAAGCGCGGGAGGAAGCGTGCGATTTCTGACAACGTTATTGGTATCTCTGGCGGTGCTTGTCACCGCAGGTTGTGGCTGGCATCTGCGTAGCTCTACGCAGGTTCCGGACAATATGAAAAAGATGATTTTTGTCTCAAGCGATCCTAACGGTCCGCTGAGCCGCTCGGTGCGAAACCAGCTGCGTCTCAACGGTATCGAGATCGTGGAAGGCTCATCTATTCGCCAGGACATTCCGTCCCTGCGTCTGGGTGGATCGTCTATCGGCAAAGATACGGCGTCGGTGTTCCAGGACGGCAGAACGGCAGAATATCAGATGGTTATGACTGTCTCTGCCAGCGTGCTTATCCCAGGCCATGACATCTATCCGATCAGCACCAAGGTGTATCGTTCGTACTTCGATAACCCGCAACAGGCGCTGGCGAAAGATGCCGAGCAGGACATCATCATTCAGGAAATGTACGACAAAGCCGCTCAACAGCTGATCCGTAAGCTGCCGAGCGTCAAGGTGGCGGATACTGAAGCCACCAAAGAGGACGAGCAGCCTGCCGCGGATACCTCTGCGGCTCCGGCCAGCACTCGCGTCTCCACGACTCTGGGTAACTGATGATTCGGTTGTACCCAGAACAACTCCGCGCGCAGCTCTCTGAAGGGCTGCGCGCGGCGTATCTTCTTCTCGGAAACGATCCTCTTCTGCTTCAGGAAAGCCAGGATGCTATTCGCCATGCGGCGGCGGCTCAGGGTTTTGATGAGCACCATACCGTCACCATCGATAACAGCACTGACTGGAACGCGTTGTTTGCGCTGAGTCAGGAACGCAGCCTGTTTGCCAGTCGTCAGACGCTGATGCTCATCCTGCCAGAAAACGGGCCGAATGCGGCCATTAACGAACAACTGACGGCGCTGATAGCCCTTCTCCATGAAGATCTTCTGCTGATCGTGCGCGGCAATAAGCTGACCAAAGCACAGGAAAATGCGGCCTGGTATAGCGCGCTTTCTGACAGGTCGGCGCAAGTTTCCTGTCAGACGCCGGAACAAGCACAATTGCCTCGCTGGCTGGCTGCGCGGGCTAAACTGCATAAATTGCAGCTTGATGACGCCGCAAGCCAACTGCTGTGTTACTGCTATGAAGGCAATCTGCTGGCATTGGCTCAGGCGCTCGAACGCCTGTCATTACTCTGGCCAGACGGTAAGCTGACGTTGCCGCGCGTCGAACAAGCGGTTAATGATGCGGCGCACTTTACGCCGTTTCACTGGCTGGATGCGCTGCTGGCGGGTAAAAGCAAACGCGCGCTGCACATCCTGCAACAGCTTCGTCAGGAAGGAAGTGAGCCCGTTATTCTGCTGCGTACCCTTCAGCGTGAGCTTTTGCTGTTGGTGAACATGAAGCGCCAATCGGTCTCGACGCCACTGCGCACGCTGTTTGATAAGCATCGTGTCTGGCAGAATCGTCGCCCTTTGTTTACCGAAGCGTTGAATCGGCTAAGCCAGGAGCAACTGCGCCATGCTGTTGCGTTATTGGCACGCACCGAACTCACGCTTAAACAGGATTATGGTCAGTCTGTCTGGGCGGAACTCGACGGCCTGTCCCTTTTGCTGTGCCACAAAAATTTGCCCGACGTTTTTTTCGAAGGATGATATGACGGCGTTAAAGGCTCTTTACGGCGGCACGTTCGATCCCGTGCACTATGGTCACCTCAAACCGGTTGAGATTCTGGCAAACCTGATTGGCCTTTCAAAGGTAATAATCATGCCAAATAACGTTCCCCCGCATCGTCCTCAGCCGGAAGCGACCAGCGCCCAACGGACGCATATGCTGGAACTCGCCATCGCAGACAAACCCCTGTTTGAACTGGATGAGCGTGAACTGCGCCGTGATACCCCCTCGTACACCTCAGAAACCCTGCGTGAATGGCGGCAAGAGCAAGGTTCACAACAGCCACTTGCGTTTATCATTGGTCAGGACTCGCTGATCAACTTCCCGTCATGGCATGACTATGAAAGCATTCTTGATAATGCGCATTTGTTGGTATGCCGTCGCCCAGGTTATCCGATGGCGATGAAAGAGGAAGCGCATCAGCAGTGGCTTGACCGTCACCTGACGCATAACGCCGACGATCTACACCGCGCACCTGCCGGAAAAATTTATCTCGCTGAAACACCGTGGTTCAATATTTCCGCCACGCTGATTCGTGAGCGTCTCCAGCAGGGCGAGTCTTGCGCAGAGATGCTGCCACACACGGTACTGAGCTACATCCATCAACAAGGTCTTTATCAATAATTTTCCCGGGCTAATGAATGGAATCACCGAGATATTCCCATTTTCAGCCCTAACTCCCCTCCAGACCATTGACACCCCCTGACAGGCTGTTATTCTCCGCAGCCAGACTTATCCCACCACACTGATTTACAGAAATTGTTTTACAAAAATGGCGATGCATTCATGGTCATTGGGTGGGATGATAGCTCGCCGGTATCGCCCGGCTGGCACATTTGTCCGACTTCGTCCTGGTTTCAGGTATACTTACGGGCTGTTCAACATATTCATATTCACCTGACCAGGGGGAAACTTGCAGGGTAAAGCACTCCAGGATTTTGTTATCGACAAAATCGACGATCTTAAGGGCCAGGATATCGTAGCTATCGATGTTCACGGTAAATCCAGCATCACCGACTGCATGATCATCTGCACCGGCACCTCCACCCGTCATGTCATGTCCATTGCCGATCACGTCATTCAGGAATCTCGCGCCGCTGGCATGTTGCCACTGGGCGTCGAAGGCCAAAATGTCTCCGATTGGGTCGTCGTTGATTTAGGCGAAGTGATTGTCCATGTTCTTCAGGCAGAGAGTCGTCTGCTGTATGAACTGGAAAAACTCTGGGGCTAATGCGTGAAGTTGCAGCTTATTGCCGTGGGCACCAAAATGCCGGACTGGGTTCAGACCGGTTTCACGGAATACTTGCGTCGTTTTCCCAAAGATATGCCGTTCGAACTGGTGGAAATTCCTGCCGGTAAGCGCGGCAAAAATGCGGATATCAAACGTATTCTTGAGAAAGAAGGCGAATTGATGCTGGCGGCGGCTGGCAAAAATCGCATTGTCACGCTGGATATCCCCGGTAAGCCGTGGGATACGCCGCAGCTGGCGCAAGAGCTTGAGCGCTGGAAGCAGGACGGGCGTGACGTTAGCCTGCTGATCGGTGGCCCGGAGGGATTATCCCCTGCCTGTAAGGCCGCCGCAGAGCAAAGTTGGTCCCTCTCCACGCTAACGCTCCCTCATCCGTTAGTTCGGGTGCTGGTTGCAGAGAGCCTGTACCGTGCGTGGAGCATTACCACCAACCACCCTTACCACCGCGAGTAATGATGACCAGGTTAGATTAAGCAGCGGATGAAATTACAGAATTCTTTTCGCGATTACACGGCTGAGTCCGCGCTGTTTGTGCGCCGGGCGGTGGTCGCGTTTTTGGGCATTTTAGTGCTCAGCGGTGTGTTGGTCGTAAACCTCTATAATCTACAGATTGTTCGTTTTACCGACTATCAGACCCGCTCTAACGAAAACCGTATCAAACTGGTGCCCATCCCACCAAGCCGCGGTATTATCTACGATCGCAACGGCACCCCGCTGGCATTGAACCGTACCATTTACCAGTTAGAGTTGATGCCGGAAAAAGTGGATAACCTTCAGCAGACGCTGAACGATCTGCGCAGCGTGGTCGACCTCACCGATGATGACATCGCCAATTTTAAGAAAGAGCGCGCCCGCTCTCACCGCTTCACCTCCATTCCGGTCAAAGTGAATCTGACCGAAGTCCAGGTCGCCCGTTTTGCGGTAAACCAGTATCGTTTCCAGGGCGTGGAAGTAAAAGGCTATAAGCGCCGTTATTATCCTTATGGCTCCGCACTCACCCACGTGATCGGCTACGTATCTAAAATCAACGATAAAGACGTAGATCGCCTCGATAAAGAAGGCAAGCTTGCAAACTATGCGGCGACCCATGATATCGGCAAGCTAGGCATTGAGCGCTATTACGAAGATGTGCTGCACGGACAAACCGGTTACGAAGAAGTCGAAGTTAACAACCGTGGCCGTGTTATCCGCCAACTGAAAGAAGTGTCGCCTCAGGCCGGACACGATATCTACCTCACTCTCGATTTGAAGCTACAGCAGTATATCGAAACCCTGCTGACCGGAAGCCGTGCGGCCGTTGTCGTCACCGACCCGCGCTCTGGCGGGATCCTGGCGCTGGTTTCTATGCCAAGCTATGACCCAAATCCGTTTGTGGATGGCATCTCCAGCAAAGATTACTCTTCGCTGCTTAATGACCCGAATACACCGCTGGTAAACCGCGCCACACAGGGCGTTTATCCTCCGGCCTCCACGGTTAAACCCTACGTGTCTGTTTCCGCACTGACGGCAGGCGTGATCACCCGAAATACGGGTCTGTTTGACCCTGGCTGGTGGCAACTTCCAGGTTCAGATAAACGTTATCGCGACTGGAAAAAATGGGGCCACGGCCACCTGAACGTCACCAAAGCACTGGAGGAATCTGCGGATACCTTCTTCTATCAGGTCGCCTACGACATGGGTATCGATCGCCTTTCCGAATGGATGGGCAAATTTGGCTACGGTCATTACACCGGGATAGACCTTTCGGAAGAACGTTCCGGCAACATGCCAACCCGTGAATGGAAGCTGAAACGCTTTAAAAAGCCGTGGTATCAAGGTGACACCATTCCAGTCGGTATTGGTCAGGGTTACTGGACGGCCACACCGATTCAGATGAACAAAGCGCTGATGATCCTGATTAACGACGGTATCGTCAAAGTGCCTCACCTGCTGCAAAGCACCGCAGAAAACGGCAAGCAAGTCGCATGGGAACAGCCACATGAAACACCTGTGGGCGATGTACATTCCGGCTACTGGGAAATTGCCAAAGACGGGATGTATGGCGTTGCCAACCGTCCAAACGGAACGGCGCATAAATACTTCACCAGTGCGCCGTATAAGGTCGCAGCGAAATCAGGTACGGCGCAAGTCTTTGGCCTGAAAGCAAATGAAACGTATAACGCCCACCGCATTGCTGAACGTCTGCGTGACCATAAGCTAATGACGGCGTTTGCACCCTATGACAGCCCAAAAGTGGCGGTGGCGATGATCCTTGAAAACGGCGGCGCGGGCCCGGCAGTCGGTACACTCATGCGTCAGATCCTCGATCACATTATGCTCGGTGATAACAACACCGTGCTGCCGACGGAAAGCCCGGCAACCGCAGCTGCGGAGGACCAATAACAATGACGGATAATCCGAACAAAAAATCGCTGTGGGATAAAATCCACCTCGACCCGACCATGCTGCTAATTCTGTTGGCCCTGCTGACCTACAGCGCGCTGGTTATCTGGAGCGCCAGCGGCCAGGACATTGGCATGATGGAACGCAAGATCGGCCAAATTGCGATGGGTGTCGTGATCATGGTTGTGATGGCACAAATCCCGCCACGCGTGTACGAAGGCTGGGCACCATGGCTCTATATTTTCTGTATCGTTCTGCTGGTCGCCGTGGATGCCTTCGGGGCGATTTCTAAAGGCGCGCAGCGCTGGCTTGATCTCGGTGTAGTGCGTTTCCAGCCGTCCGAGATTGCTAAAATCGCGGTTCCGCTGATGGTCGCCCGCTTTATCAACCGCGATGTTTGCCCACCGACGCTGAAAAATACCGCCATCGCACTGGCGCTGATTTTCCTGCCAACGCTGCTGGTTGCTGCACAGCCGGACCTCGGCACGTCGATTCTGATCGCCCTTTCCGGCCTGTTCGTATTGTTCCTCGCGGGTCTGAGCTGGCGCCTGATTGGCGTTGCAGTGCTACTGGTCGCCGCCTTTATTCCGATACTCTGGTTCTTCCTGATGCATGATTATCAGCGCCAACGCGTGATGATGCTGCTCGATCCGGAAACCGATCCGCTGGGCGCGGGCTATCATATTATTCAGTCTAAAATTGCCATCGGCTCCGGCGGACTGCGCGGCAAGGGCTGGCTACACGGAACTCAGTCGCAGCTGGAATTCTTACCTGAACGCCATACCGACTTCATCTTTGCGGTACTGGCAGAAGAGTTAGGATTGATAGGCTTCATCGTGCTGCTCGCGTTGTACGTTCTGCTGATTATGCGTGGGCTGTGGATTGCTGCTCAGGCGCAAACCTCCTTTGGTCGCGTGATGGCTGGCGGCTTAATGTTGATTTTATTCGTTTATGTCTTCGTAAATATTGGTATGGTGAGTGGGATCTTGCCGGTGGTTGGCGTACCGCTACCGCTCGTCAGCTATGGAGGCTCTGCTCTGATCGTATTGATGGCAGGGTTTGGTATCGTAATGTCGATACACACACACAGAAAGATGTTGTCGAAAAACGTATAAGGGGTACGCATGATGCGTAAACAATGGCTTGGAGTCTGCATCGCAGCTAGCTTACTGGCGGCATGTTCGAGTGATGATGGCGTGCCGCAGCAAACCGTCATCGCACCGACGCCGGCAGTCTGTAATGGCCCTGTTGTAGAAATAAGCGGTGCCGAGCCGCGCTACGAACCCCAAAATCCGTCCGTGAATCAAGACTACCAGCGCGACGGAAAGAATTTCAAAATAGTTCAGGATCCGTCCAGTTTTAGCCAGGCGGGTCTTGCGGCCATTTATGATGCCGAACCGGGCAGTAATCTGACCACTTCGGGTGAAGCATTTGACCCAATGCAGCTCACCGCTGCACACCCAACGCTGCCAGTGCCAAGTTATGCACGCATCACCAACCTGGCAAACGGTCGTATGCTGATTGTGCGTATCAACGATCGTGGTCCCTACGGCAACGATCGCGTGATTTCACTCTCTCGCGCCGCTGCGGATCGTCTGAACACCTCGAACAACACCAAAGTACGAATCGACCCGATTATTGTAGCGCAGGACGGCACCCTGTCCGGCCCGGGCACCGCATGTACGACGATTGCGAAGCAGACCTACGCCCTACCCGCTCGCCCTGATTTAAATGGCGGAATGGGCAGCGCGTCTTCTGCCCCACAAGCTGCGACTGCACAAAGTGACGTGCGTGCGATCAGCAACGATACGCTGAAACCAGAAGACAGCACCGGGGCACCCGTCAACAGCAGCGGTTTCCTTGGCGCACCAACCACACTGAACAATGGTGTTCTGGAAAGCAGTGAACCCGCAGCCCAACCTACTGCGCAACCTGCCGCTCAGACAACCGCGCCACAGCCCGTCGCCACACAGAATGCGCCAGTGACAGCACCAGGTTCGACGCAGGGCAGCGTTGCTCCAGCAGTCGCCCCTGCGGCTTCCGCTTCAACTGCCGCCAGCGGCAGCTACGTGGTTCAGGTCGGCGCGGTGAGCGATCAGACTCGTGCTCAACAGTATCAACAGCGCCTGAGCCAGCAATTTTCTGTCCCTGGTCGCGTAACGCAAAATGGGGCCGTCTGGCGTATCCAGTTAGGGCCGTTCGGCAGCAAGAACGAAGCCAGCACCGTGCAACAGCGCCTGCAAAGTGAGGCGCAACTACAGTCCTTTATTACTCACGCCAACTAACAGGCCCGGCATCCCGAATGCAATGCGTATGTTAAAACTGTTAACAATCTCATACGCATTGCAGGATGCCTGCTCCCAGAGCATTTGCTATAGTTAGGCACTTTTTTCACTCCATCACGGATGTCGTTGTTTTGACCATGAAGACCTCTTTTTCTGCTCGTTTACTTATCACGGCTCTGTCCGTCGCGGCACTGACCTCCGCTGCTCACGCTGATGACCTGAACATTAAAACAATGATCCCAGGCGTTCCGCAGATTGATGCTGAATCCTATATTCTGATCGACTACAACTCAGGCAAAGTACTGGCCGAGCAGAATGCTGACACCCGCCGCGATCCGGCAAGTCTGACCAAAATGATGACCAGCTACGTTATCGGACAGGCCATGAAAGCGGGTAAATTCAAAGAGTCCGATCTGGTTACCGTCGGTACTGATGCATGGGCGACCGGCAACCCGGTCTTCAAAGGGTCATCTCTGATGTTCCTGAAACCAGGTATGCAGGTTCCGGTTTCCCAGTTGATTCGCGGTATTAACCTCCAGTCCGGTAACGACGCTTGTGTTGCAATGGCCGATTATGTCGCTGGCAGCCAGGACGCATTCGTTGGCCTGATGAACAGCTACGTGGCAGCACTTGGCCTGAAAAACTCACACTTCCAGACCGTTCACGGCCTGGACGCTGATGGTCAGTACAGCTCGGCGCGCGATATGGCGCTGATCGGCCAGGCGTTAATCCGCGATGTGCCGAACGAGTACACCATCTACAAAGAGAAAGAATTTACCTTCAACGGCATCCGTCAGATGAACCGTAACGGTCTGCTGTGGGACAACAGCCTGAACGTGGACGGCATCAAAACCGGTCACACTGACAAAGCGGGCTATAACCTCGTCGCGTCAGCAACAGAAGGCCAAATGCGTCTGGTTTCTGCCGTCATGGGCGGTCGCACCTTTAAAGGTCGTGAAACCGAAAGCAAAAAACTGCTGACCTGGGGCTTCCGTTTCTTCGAAACAGTGAGCCCGCTGAAAGTCGGCAAAGAGTTTGCTTCTGAACCCGCCTGGTTTGGCGACACCGATCGTGCCTCATTGGGCGTGGATAAAGACGTTTACCTGACCATTCCACGTGGCCGCATGAAAGATCTGAAAGCGAGCTACGTGCTGAATAATCCTGAGCTGCACGCGCCACTGCAGAAAAACCAGGTGGTCGGTACCATCAACTTCCAGCTTGACGGCAAAACCATCGAACAGCGTCCTCTGGTTGTGCTGCAAGAAATACCGGAAGGCAACTTCTTCGGTAAGATGGTTGATTACATTAAATTAATGTTCCACCACTGGTTTGGTTAAAAATTACACACTTGAAAGTGTGATTTCTATCCCCATATACTAAGCATGACAATAACTGCTCCCGTGCCTCGCACGGGAGCAGTTCTTTTTAAACCACCGGAGCTGACATGAAAACCAAACTTAACGAACTGCTTGAATTCCCTACTTCATTTACCTACAAGGTAATGGGGCAGGCGTTGCCTGAGCTGGTTGACCAGGTGGTGGAAGTGGTGCAGCGCCATGCGCCAGGTGATTACTCTCCGCAGGTAAAACCAAGCAGCAAAGGCAACTACCACTCGGTTTCCATCACCATCAACGCAACCCATATTGAACAGGTAGAAACCCTGTACGAAGAGTTGGGTAATATCGATATCGTTCGAATGGTGCTGTAATCCCCTTGCCCGGACCTCTCCGGGCAATACCTCTTCTGCTCTGTGATATACTCTTCGCCCTTGTATTCCCGTCCCGCGGAGATGTCGTTTTGGATTTGAACACCCTCCTCGTTCGCCAGCTTGGCGTACAACCCTATGAGCCCGTTTCGCAGGCTATGCATGACTTTACCGACAGCCGTGATGACACCACGCTCGATGAAATCTGGCTGGTTGAACATCATCCCGTTTTTACGCAGGGTCAGGCCGGGAAAGCGGAACATGTCTTGGTTCCCGGCGATATTCCTGTCGTTCAAAGCGATCGCGGTGGCCAGGTGACCTATCATGGGCCGGGCCAACAGGTGATGTATGTGTTGTTAGATTTGAAGCGACGCAAACTTGGGGTGCGCGAACTGGTGACGCTCCTTGAGCAGACGGTGGTCAACACGCTGGCTGAATACAGCATTGAATCACATCCGCGCGCGGATGCCCCTGGCGTGTATGTCGGTGAGAAAAAAATCTGTTCGCTGGGATTGCGCATTCGCAAAGGCTGCTCATTCCACGGACTGGCGCTGAATGTTGCTATGGATTTATCACCGTTTTTACGCATTAACCCTTGCGGGTATGCGGGCATGGAAATGGCGCAAATACAGGACTGGTGTCCTGACGCCAAAACGGAAAATATTTCGCCTGTGCTAGTCTCTCAATTTTTAGCACTGCTAAACAATCCGCCTCACGAATATATTGTGGCTTAATATATAATACACCGGACCTGATATTTTGTCGGGTCCTGGTCTCTTTTACCTTATTTATCTTTACATTATTAACAACTTTCTATATTTTTTCTCCGCTCGATGGAGAAATGGCTTCATCGCATACAAAGATTTATGTTAACACACCACGATAAAAACGAGATGGCTCCGCAGCTCAAGATGTAACTCATTATTCAATGTGAACTAAATCCTGCCTCCGCGTAAAATGCCACTCGAAAGCATAATAACAATAAATACTTCTTCAACTATCATTCATATTGTGAATGAATACGGGGTACAAGTGTGGAATATAACGACCAGCCGGAAAGCCGAATAAATCCTCGCCTTGAGAGTGATACGCCGCAAATTTTTCGAACGCTGCGAAATATTGACCTCAATTTGCTGACGATTTTCGAGGCCGTATATGTACATAAAGGCATCGTTAACGCTGCGAAAATTCTGAACCTCACTCCGTCCGCTATTAGCCAGTCAATTCAGAAGCTGCGTACCATATTTCCTGACCCGCTTTTCATCCGTAAAGGCCAGGGGGTGACCCCGACGGCTTACGCGACTCACCTGCATGAGTACATCAGCCAGGGTTTGGAATCGATCCTGGGTGCATTAGACCTGACAGGAAGCTATGACAAACAGCGCACCATCACCATTGGCACCTCGCCAACGGTTGGTGCCGTGGTCATGCCCGCTATTTATCAAACGATCAAAGATAAATTCCCTCAGCTGTTGTTACGCAACATTCCGGTCACTGATGTTGGGTTGCAGCTTAGCCAATTCCAGACGGATCTGGTTATTGACAGTAACGTCCACAGTGCGCGCGCGTTAAGCCATCACGTGCTGTACAGCGATCGTGTGGTGTTGGTCGCTCGCGAAGGCCACCCGGTCTTTAAAATACCCCACACGCCGGAATCATTGAGCCAATACGAATACACACTGTTGATGATGGAAGGCGCTGCGCACACTGACCTGCGCAAACGCGTGCATGAGATGTTCCCGGACAGGCATATCAGCTTTAGCAGTTACAACCTTGTGACGATTGCCGCGCTTATTGGCAGCAGCGATCTGGTCGGGCTGATGCCCGCTCGCTTTTTCACTCTGTTCTCACGTTGCTGGCCCCTACAGGTGATCGATTTCCTACCTTTGCGCGAAGAATCAATCGATTTTTCACTGCATTACAACAAACGCAGCATGCGTGATCCGGTGCTGCAAAGTGTTATCACGGCGATTCGTCAGGCCTTTTGATCCACTGAAAACCCACCCTTTTCTGCTGCTTTGATCGTCATTAAGCACATAAAGCAACAACTGGTTTACAATTTGCCGGGCTGGCAGGCTGCTTTATCACCCTGATTGATGCTATACTGCCAGCCATCAAATTCAAAAATAGTTGATAAGTACAACATTTCCTTGAATTGAAACGCTTTCCTTCGTTACTCGCAACTGGAACACGCACGCTATGAGTAAACCCATTGTGATGGAACGCGGTGTTAAGTACCGCGACGCCGATAAAATGGCCCTTATCCCGGTTAAAAACGTGGCTACTGAGCGCGAAGCGCTGCTGAGAAAACCGGAATGGATGAAAATCAAACTTCCGGCTGACTCCACCCGCATTCAGGGGATTAAGGCTGCCATGCGTAAAAATGGCCTGCACTCGGTGTGCGAAGAAGCCTCCTGCCCTAACCTCGCGGAATGTTTTAACCACGGCACCGCCACCTTTATGATCCTTGGTGCGATTTGCACCCGCCGCTGCCCGTTCTGCGACGTGGCCCACGGTCGCCCTGTGGCACCGGATGCCAACGAACCTCAGAAACTGGCTCAAACCATCGCTGATATGGCGCTGCGTTATGTGGTGATCACGTCCGTTGACCGCGATGATTTGCGCGACGGTGGTGCACAGCACTTTGCGGATTGCATCAGCGCTATCCGTGAAAAAAATCCAACCATCAAAATCGAAACCCTGGTTCCGGATTTCCGTGGCCGTATGGACAAGGCGCTGGAGATCCTCACCGCGACGCCACCAGATGTGTTTAATCACAACCTGGAAAACGTGCCGCGCGTATACCGTCAGGTCCGTCCGGGTGCTGACTACAACTGGTCGCTGAAACTGCTCGAACGTTTCAAAGAGGCGCATCCTGAGATCCCAACCAAATCGGGTCTGATGGTGGGCTTGGGCGAAACCAATGCCGAAATCATCGAAGTCATGCGTGACTTGCGTCGTCATGGCGTGACGATGCTGACGCTGGGTCAGTATCTGCAACCGAGCCGTCACCATTTGCCGGTTCAGCGCTATGTCAGCCCGGATGAGTTTGAAGAGATGAAAGCAGAAGCGCTGGCGATGGGCTTCACCCATGCCGCGTGTGGCCCGTTCGTGCGCTCTTCGTACCACGCCGATCTGCAGGCCAAAGGTCTTGAAGTGAAGTAATCTTCGCTCACAGAGAAAAGAGGCCGTCGCTTAACCGCTGCGGCCTTTTTTATTGCCGGTGGACGTATGAAGAGTAATGCAGACTGCCGCAATTGATTACCCAGCGGCGAAACAGTTAGTTGCAACTTTTTGGGGATCAAGCGCTAAAAATGACAAGAGGCCGCAACGGAATCTGTTGCGGCCTCTCTGGCTAACTCGTTGGCGTATGAGAAATGACCTGCGCGTTGCACGTCGTTTCTGGCGGTGCCATTACTCTTTATGAGAGAGTTTTTCTGCCGGGATGTCGTCTTCCGCGCTCTTTTTCGCGCTGGTTTCGTCATCGTTCATGGCTTTCTTAAAGCCTTTAATTGCTGACCCCAGGTCTCCGCCCAGCGTACGCAATTTCTTGGTACCGAACACCAGGACAATCAGTGCGGCAACCACCAGCAGTTTGGTAATACTAATCTCACCCATAGATACCTTCTTGATTAAAACAAGCTACAGAACGCGCCAATAAAACCGTAGCTAATTAACGGTCATTTAGCGAGGGCACACAATAGCAATCTGTAACAAGGTGAATCAAGCATTGATTAAAAAAACATCACATTACTTGAGGTGGCGCAAAGCGACGGTTCTTAAGTACCGGTAATTGCTCTCTCACCTGCTGTAAAAAACCGCTATCGAGATCGGCGTAAATCAGTTGTTGTGCGTAACCCGCTCCTGCTATAGCAACGCCCAACGGATCGATAATCCGACTTTGGCCGATATTCTTGTTACCACACTCACCCGCCGCAATGATATAGCACGTGGTATCAAGCGCTCTGGCGGCCAGGAGTGTCGACCAGTGATGCTCTTTCAATGGGCCACGCACCCACGCGGTGGGCAGCACCAGAACATTGGCACCCTGCAACGCATGAGCGAGTGCCATTTCAGGAAAGCGCAAATCGTAGCAGGTCATCAGGCCAATTTTCATTCCCTCGATGTCAATCAATGGCGGCAGCACGCGCCCGGCATCGACATGTTTTGACTCCTGAATGTTAAACGCGTCGTAAAGATGCAACTTGTGATACTGCGCAATAATCTCCCCAGCACGCAACACCACAAGGGTATTCGCTGCACGCCCTGCTGTGGTCGGGACATGCACAGTCAGGACCGTCGTCATCATGTTAAGTCTGCTTTCATCCAGCAATAGCCGTAGAAAGCCACCATCCAGCCCCTGAGCCGATTTCACCGACATATCGGGATCATTGTCATCCCGAGCCAGTAAAGCCTCTGGTAGCACTAACAGAGAGGCCTGAGCCATTGCGGCCTGCTGCATCAGTGAAACACAGGTACGGGCATTGGTGGGCCAATCTGGAGTAACCGCAAATTGTCCGGCAGCGACGCGCATAAAGCCTCCATATGATTCTTGCCGTAGCCATCAACGAAGCCCGGCGCTAAGATATTCTCTTCAGTATTCAAATAGCAGGAATTGACGGTGTTACAAATCCTTTTAGCAGTTTTTATTGGCGGAGGGACCGGCAGCGTGTTGCGCTGGCTGCTCGGTATGCGTCTGAACCCGATGCATCATGCGATACCCATCGGCACATTAACGGCAAACCTGCTGGGCGCGTTTATTATTGGCGCAGGACTGGCGTGGTTCAATCGGATGACCCACATTGACCCCATGTGGAAACTGCTTATCACAACGGGCTTCTGCGGCGGCTTAACCACCTTCTCGACCTTTTCAGCCGAAGTGGTGTTTTTGTTGCAGGATGGGCGTTTTGGTTGGGCATTGCTGAATGTGGCTATCAATTTGCTGGGATCGTTCGCCATGACGGCTGCAGCGATGTGGATTTTCTCTGCGGCACGTTAAAAACAGGCAAAAAAAAACCCGTCATTGACGGGTTTTTGTATTCTACTGTCGAAATGCTTAGATAGGCATTACGTTTGCAGCAGATGGGCCTTTGGCACCGTTAGTGATTTCGAACTCTACACGCTGGCCTTCGGCCAGAGTTTTGAAACCGTTGGACTGGATTGCAGAGAAATGTACGAATACATCTTTGCTGCCATCTTCCGGAGTAATGAAACCAAAGCCTTTGGACTCATTAAACCACTTAACGTTACCTTTAATCTTAGACATCAATATTACCTTTACATGAAAATGGACACAAATGCTGTGTCGGCTAACAGTACAGCAATTGTGGTGCCTTTTGTCCAGCTTAACTTAGCAAAAAAGTGATAAAAATCGCTAAATTTTATAAAACTGAGACTTAGTCGTTGTTTTTACATGCGACTCTGGCACCACTGCCGTTAATCATCTCTTTTATACCCTAAAACTGGAAACGCATCCACGCAAAATAGACGTTTCCGTTGTTATAAGTGCCTGGTATGTAAGTCATCTGGAAAGTGACTGGCCCGTACCCTATTGACGCGAGCGGCAGCAAAACAGGGATTGGAATGTAATTCCAGTTGTCACGCGCCGTCGCCCCAACCGTGTAGCCAAGACCCAAATGGAACGTATCGTCAGCCAACGGACGCCAGGTCTTCTCCCACCCATAGCCTCCGATCGGTTCCCATTTGTTAAAGGAATCTTTGAAGACCATCAAGTACAGGCCATGCCAGTTTCCTTTGTCATCCCAGCGGGACTGACCAAAACCAGCTCCCCAAGGACGCTCGTTGTATTCGTCCGTTTTTTCTTTGTCATAGGCGAAGCGGGCATGCCAGGTTATCGCAGGAACATACAAATCGTAGTGTTCCGGCGATTGCCAGGTTTGTGCGATATTATCCCCTAGCGTAGAAAATGCGTCGCTAACGGTGGACGTCATGTTTGCCTGTGCGAAAGAGGCTGAGATCAACTGGCATGAAAACACGCCCGCAAGCACTAAAAATTTAATTGATTTAAACACAGAATATAACCACTTTAGTTCATACCTGAACAGAGTAACCAGCGTAAAATTAATAAAACCTTAACAATACCGGAATAATCCTTTTTTTAAGATTATTCTTCATGCAACCAGGCTTTGTTAACAGTCCGTCGAAAAACTGGGAATCTATATAATTTCAAAATGATTCAATACGATACATTATTTAACCACGCTTATCTCATGGCCTTTTGACTCTCATAGCCCGACTTACTTCATGACGAATACGATACCACGCACAGCTGCCATCCCTTTTTAAAATTGCTTTTTCCAATATTTGTAGCATGCGGAGACAACATTTTAATAACCCTGGGTTCAACCGTCAATAAGTGACAAGCGATAACGTATCGACATATAAGACCGTTCTGAAATATAAAGAAAAATCTGACGTGGCGGATGATATATTCGCCAAAAATGACTGTGGAACACTTTAATTTCCCCAAGAGTACATTCAAGATATTTAAATTATCTGGGCCGGTGAGGAAAAAAGAAAAAAATCTATGCTGTTTTTTTCGCTTCCGAGACACGCGGAGACATCGTTTCATCAACGCAAACAGATTCATCTTTGGCAACGAAGGCCAGACAGGCAAAACGCAGCCCCATTCATCAACACACCACATCGAAATCGATGATTTTTATTAACTTTTATTTTCCAATTGTGCATCAAAGGAACATAAAACATTCACAGGATAAATGGATATAATGTGATAGCTGCTTTTATTTTGGCTTTAAGGAAGGCCGTGGTCGTCGGTTTATTGATTTCAGTCAGTGAGCCTTGACCGTTTATTGGGCACATTCCCAGACTTCTTTTTTTTAAAAAACGCTTTTAGACAGATTTTCTTTGGGCTGCAGGAAGACAGGAATCCATCATGCTAACGTTGTTTGAACTCCTCATCGGGGTCGTCGTCATTGCGGGTGTCGCCCGCTATATTATCAAAGGCTATTCTGCCACCGGCGTCCTGTTTGTCGGCGGTCTGGCATTACTTATCGCCAGCGCCCTCATGGGACATAAAATCCTGCCAGCGAGTGCCAGTAGCACAGGCTACTCAGCCACCGATATTGTCGAATACATTAAAATTCTGCTGATGAGCCGTGGCGGCGACCTCGGCATGATGATCATGATGCTGTGTGGTTTTGCAGCCTACATGACCCACATCGGCGCAAATGACATGGTGGTTAAGCTGACCTCCAAACCGCTGCGTTTCATCAACTCTCCCTATATCCTGATGATTGCCGCCTATTTTGTCGCGTGTCTGATGTCACTGGCGGTTTCATCCGCTACCGGTCTCGGCGTGCTGTTAATGGGGACGCTGTTCCCGGTCATGGTCAACGTTGGTATCAGCCGTGGTGCTGCTGCCGCGATTTGTGCCTCTCCGGCAGCAATTATTCTCTCGCCAACCTCCGGCGATGTGGTACTGGCTGCGAAAGCCGCCGAAATGCCGCTGATCGACTTTGCCTTTAAGACCACGCTGCCGATTTCTATCGCCGCGATTGTCTGCATGGCAGTCGCGCATTTCTTCTGGCAGCGTTATCTCGACAAGAAAGAGAACATTTCCCACGAGATGCTCGACGTCAGTGAAATCACCACTAATGCGCCGTCGTTTTACGCGATCCTGCCATTCACCCCAATTATCGGCGTGCTGATTTTCGACGGAAAATGGGGGCCTGAGCTGCACATCATCACCATCCTGGTCATCTGTATGCTGCTGGCAGCGATTCTGGAATTCTTCCGCGGATTCAACACACAGAAAGTATTCTCCGGCCTGGAAGTCGCGTATCGCGGCATGGCTGATGCCTTCGCAGGCGTTGTGATGCTGCTGGTTGCGGCGGGTGTGTTTGCCCAAGGCCTGAGCACAATTGGCTTTATCGACAGCCTGATCTCCATCGCCACTTCGTTCGGCTCCGCAAGTATCATCCTGATGCTGGTACTGGTCGTGCTGACTATGCTGGCAGCGATGACCACCGGTTCAGGTAACGCACCGTTTTACGCGTTCGTCGAAATGATCCCGAAATTGGCGAGCAGTTCCGGCATCAACCCGGCCTATCTGTCGATTCCTATGCTGCAAGCGTCCAACCTTGGCCGAACCATTTCTCCAGTTTCTGGCGTAGTCGTGGCGGTCTCCGGGATGGCAAAAATATCGCCATTTGAAGTCGTGAAGCGCACATCCGTGCCGGTTTTGGTGGGTCTGGTTGTGGTTATCATTGCAACTGAGCTGATGGTGTCATCCGTCGCCGTTGCTGTCGGGTAAAAATACTCACGTCCATGTTATTGATGAAGGGGCACTCCGGTGTCCCTTTTTTATTTGTCCTAACGCCCAGTTGTAATAAATATGTTTATATTATTATCTATTCTTGTAAAAAAACGAATCATTTGCGCTAAAAAATAAATAAAACAATTAAATCCATTAAAACCACAAAACCGTTTGTGAATCACTTCATATCACCTCCCCCTATTCCTCTCTACGATCTTTTTCAGGATAAAAGCCATCAGAGCAGGAACAGAGAATGTTTAGCAATATCGTATTCAGCCGCGTCAAACGTGCAGAGAATAATAAAATTGCCGTTATCACGCAGTTTCTACACAGCAACTCGCTAAGCATTGACACTACTGTTGAAACCTTTATCACCGCGACGCGTAACGGGGAGTTGATTGCCTGCGGAGGATTGGCCGGAAATATCATTAAATGCGTGGCTATCAGCGAAACCGCACGCGGTGAAGGTCTGGCATTAACCCTGGCCACCGAACTGATTCAGCTCGCTTATGAATTAAATCGCACGCATCTTTTCCTGTATACCAAAATAGAAAACGAAGCTTTATTTTCCCAATGTGGTTTTTATACGCTGACCCGCGTTCCGGGATTAATAGTATTAATGGAAAATAGCGCCACCCGTATCGGTCGCTATGCGCAGGAACTGAGTGCTTTGCGTCGTCCGGGAAATAAAATTGGCAGTATTGTGATGAATGCCAATCCCTTTACCCGCGGGCATAGATACCTGGTTGAACAGGCTGCGGCCCAGTGCGACTGGTTACATCTGTTTCTGGTTAAAGAGGATACCTCACGCTTTCCGTATGCCGACAGGCTGGCGCTGGTTCGGGCCGGAACGCGTGATATTCCCCATCTGACGGTTCATCAAGGCTCGGATTACATCATCTCCCGCGCAACCTTTCCGTGCTATTTCATCAAAGAACAGGCGGTGATTAACCACTGTTATACCGAAATCGATCTCAAGATTTTCCGCCAGCACCTCGCCCCGGCGTTGGGCATTACCCATCGCTTTGTCGGCACCGAGCCCTTCTGCCGGGTTACCGCTCAGTACAACCGCGATATGCGCCGCTGGCTACAAACCCCCGAGCTCAACGCGCCCGCCATTGAACTGGTGGAAATCGAGCGACTGCGTTATGGCGACATGCCCATTTCCGCCTCGTTGGTGCGTAAGCTACTGGTCAAGAAGGACTTTACGGCCATCGCCCCTCTGGTGCCCCCCGATACGCTGACCTGGCTACGCAATTTCTCTGCCCCACGCCCGGTCATTCAACAGCATCTTTCAGAACTGGTTACAGGTGAAAAATGAAAATAACCCAACCCGCCGTTGCAGGCACGCTGGAGTCGGGCGATGTGATGATCCGCATCGCCCCGCTGGCATCACAAGAAATAGACCTGCAAATCAACAGTAGCGTAGAGAAACAGTTTGGCGACGCAATTCGCGCCACGGTATTGACCACGCTACAGCAATACAAAGTGCATGGCGTACAACTGATCCTTGATGACAAAGGCGCGCTGGACTGCGTGATCCGCGCTCGCCTGGAAACAGTGCTGGTGCGCGCCAGCGACGTCACCGCCCTTCCCTGGGAGGAAGCAAGATGATCACTCCCGCTCTGAAGGCGCGAAAACAACGCACCCGTCGCAGTATGTTGTTTGTCCCTGGCGCCAACGCCGCGATGATCAGCAACGCCTTTATCTACCCGGCTGACGCGCTGATGTTTGACCTTGAGGATTCTGTGGCACTGCGTGAAAAGGACGCCGCCCGTCGGCTGGTGTATCACGCTCTCCAGCACCCGCTGTATCAAGAAGTAGAAACCATCGTGCGAGTGAATGCGCTTGATTCGGAATACGGTCTGCTCGATTTGCAGGCGGTGGTGCGTGGCGGAGCGGATATCGTGCGCCTGCCAAAAACAGATACCCCGCAGGATGTGCTCGATATCGAAGCCGAAATCTTGCGCATTGAACAGGAATGTGGCCGTGAACCGGGCAGTACCGGACTGTTGGCCGCCATTGAGTCACCGTTGGGTATTACGCAAGCCCCCGCCATTGCCCTGGCCTCACCGCGCCTGATTGGCATTGCGCTGGGTGCAGAAGATTACGTGCGCAACCTCCGTACCGAACGCTCGGCGGAAGGCACTGAACTGCTGTTTGCTCGCTGCTCTCTTTTACAAGCCGCTCGCGCCGCCGGTATTCAGGCGTTCGATACCGTCTATTCCGATGCCAATAACGAAGCCGGTTTTCTGCATGAAGCCGCACACATCAAACAGCTTGGTTTCGATGGCAAGTCGCTCATCAACCCGCGTCAGATAGACCTGTTGCATAACCTGTTTGCGCCGACATTGCTGGAAGTAGAACACGCACGCCTGGTTATCGACGCCGCTGAAGCCTCCGTGCGCGAAGGACGCGGCGTGGTATCGCTCAACGGCAAGATGGTGGACCAACCCATCATCGAGCGCGCCCGCGTGGTGCTGTCGCGCGCATCCCTTTCCGGCCTTCGAGAAGAATAAGGATCACCCATGACTGATTTCACTCAGCCGAAACTTTGCGCCTCTCTGGATGAGGCGATTCGCCGCAGCGGGCTACGCGACGGCATGACCGTCTCCTTCCACCACGCGTTTCGCGGCGGTGATTTAACCGTCAATCTGGTGATGGACGCCATCGCCCGTCTCGGTATCAAAAATCTGACGCTGGCGTCCAGTTCGCTCAGCGACTGTCACGCACCGCTGATTGAGCATATTCGCAATAGCGTAGTGACAAACATATACACCTCCGGCCTGCGTGGCCCGTTGGCAGAGGAAATTTCCCGTGGGCTGCTGGCTGAACCGGTGCAAATTCACTCGCACGGCGGTCGCGTTCAGTTGGTGCAAAGCGGTGAACTGCACATCGATGTCGCCTTTTTGGGCGTCCCGGCGTGCGATGACTTCGGCAATGCCAACGGCACCACCGGAGCCGCCAGCTGTGGTTCGCTCGGCTACGCCAAAGTCGATGCCGCTCATGCCGATTGCGTGGTGCTGCTGACCGAAGCCCTACGCCCTTTCCCGCATCACCCCGCCAGTATTTCGCAGGATGAAGTGGATTTGATTGTACAGGTCGAGCACGTCGGCGATGCCGATAAAATCGGTGCTGGCGCCACGCGCATGACCACCAATCCACGCGAATTACTGATCGCTCGCCGTGCTGCTGAGGTCATTGCCCGCTCCGGCTATTTCAAAGAAGGCTTCTCCCTGCAAACCGGCACTGGCGGCGCATCGCTGGCGGTCACCCGTTTCCTGCATGACAAAATGCGTCGGCAGAATATCCACGCGGCCTTCGCCCTCGGTGGCATTACCGCGTCCATTGTTGATTTGCATGAAAAAGGCTTTATCAAAACGCTGCTCGACGTTCAAAGCTTCGATCGCGCTGCTGCCGATTCACTGGCCCGTAATCCGGGCCACCGTGAAATTAGCGCCAATCAATATGCCAATGCGGATTCCAAAGGTGCGGCGGTCAACCGCCTGGATGTGGTGGTGCTGAGCGCACTGGAGATAGACACCCAATTTAACGTCAACGTGCTGACCGGTTCCGATGGCGTGCTACGCGGCGCATCCGGCGGCCACTGCGACACCGCGGCAGGCGCGGCGCTGGCGATCATCGTTGCGCCTCTGGTGCGCGGGCGCATTCCCACGCTGGTAGACAACGTCATTACCCGTGTCACACCCGGTTCCAGCATCGACATTCTGGTCACCGACCACGGTATCGCCGTCAACCCGGCCCGCCCGGAACTGGCCGAACGGCTGTTTACCGCAGGCATTCCTGTGGTGCCGATTGCTTCACTACGCGAGCGTGCACGGCTGCTGACGGGCGATCCATGCCCGATAGAGGTGACCGACAAAATTGTGGCCGTGGTTCGCTATCGCGACGGTTCCATTATTGACGAGGTTCATCAGGTTAAGGAGTCAACCGGTGATGCTTCGTTGTCATTTCCATCCTTGTCACTTTCATAAAAATGCTTACCGGAGAATCGGTTATGTCAGTCATTAAAGAAAAAATAGGGAAATTACTCGCCCCTCTGGCTGTAATGTTAGTGCTGTTTATGATACCAGTGCCCGACGGGATGCCGCCGCAGGCCTGGCACTACTTCGCGGTCTTTGTCGCGATGATCGTCGGGATGATCCTTGAGCCTATCCCGGCTACCGCGATCAGCTTCATTGCGGTGACCATCTGCGTTATCGGCAACCAGTTTCTGCTGTTTGACGCTAAAGAACTGGCTGATCCGGCGTTTGAAGCCAGCTCGCAGGCGCTAAAATGGGGGCTGGCGGGCTTCTCCAGCACCACCGTCTGGCTGGTGTTTGGCGCATTCATTTTTGCACTGGGCTATGAGGTCACCGGGCTGGGCCGTCGTATCGCGCTGTTTATGGTCAAGTTTATGGGCAAAAGAACCCTGACGCTCGGCTATGCCATTGTCATTATTGATATTCTGCTGGCACCGTTTACCCCTTCCAATACCGCACGCACCGGTGGCACGGTGTTTCCGGTAATCAAAAACCTGCCGCCGCTGTTTCAATCCTTCCCTAACGATAAGTCGTCGCGCCGCATCGGCGGATATTTGATGTGGATGATGGTTATCAGTACCAGCCTGAGCTCCTCAATGTTCGTCACTGGTGCCGCGCCGAACGTGCTGGGGCTGGAGTTCGTTAACAAAATCGCCGGGATCAACATCAGCTGGCTGCAGTGGTTTCTGAGTTTTCTACCCGTCGGGCTGATCCTGCTGGTGGTCGCTCCTTGGCTGTCGTATGTGTTGTACAAACCGGAAGTGACCCACAGCGCAGAGGTTTCCGGCTGGGCGGGAAATGCGCTCCAGGAAATGGGCAAACTGACCCGCAAAGAGAAAACGCTGATCTGCCTGGTGCTGCTGAGTCTGGGCCTGTGGGTGTTCGGGGGTGATTACATCGATGCGACTGCCGTCGGAATGCTGGCCGTGTCGCTGATGCTAGCCCTCCACGTGGTGCCGTGGAAGGACGTAACCAAATATACCGGGGCGTGGAATACGCTGGTGAACCTCGCCACGTTGGTGGTAATGGCGAACGGTCTGACCCGTTCCGGTTTTATCAAATGGTTTGCCGACACCATGAGCGCCCATCTTGAAGGGTTCTCACCGACCGCCACCGTAGTCGTTCTGGTGCTGGTGTTCTACTTTGCTCACTACCTGTTTGCCAGCCTCTCCGCACACACCGCCACGATGCTGCCGGTTATCCTCGCGGTCGGAAAAGGCATTCCCGGCGTGCCGATGGAACATCTGTGCATTCTGTTGGTGTTGTCGATCGGGATCATGGGCTGCTTGACCCCCTATGCCACCGGTCCTGGCGTCATCATTTACGGCTGCGGCTATGTGAAGTCGAAAGATTACTGGCGATTGGGCGCAATTTTCGGGGTTATCTATATCGCGATGCTATTGCTGGTCGGCTGGCCGATTCTGGCGATGTGGAGCTAAATGATTTTTCCGTGCTGAACCAAAGCCAGTCAGTTAAACCTGACTGGCTTTTTTGTGATTAAATGTAAGATATTCAGCATTCAAATTATTCACGGAAATCCAGAATGAAAATCTTATGGAAAGCGATCTCTTTTTTGGCGGTCACTACGCTCCCCGCGGTCGCGGGCGACAGCATGCCGTTACAGGCAGCCAAATATGCGGATTTCGACAGCTACGTACTGGCGCTTTCCTGGCAAACAGGTTTTTGCCAAAGCATGCAGGAACGCAATCGCAATGAGCCTGACGAGTGTCGGTTGCAAAAAGAGGTCCAAGATAAAACGAATTACCTGACCGTTCATGGTCTGTGGCCAAGCCTGCCGAAATCCATTGCCGCGCGCGGTGTCGATAACCGCCGTTGGATGCGTTACGGCTGTGCGACGCGTCCCGTACCGAATCTGCCCGATGTCCGCGCCAGCCAGAAATGCTCGGCGGCACAAACCGGGCTTTCGCTCGAGATGGCGAACAAACTGAATAATGTGATGCCCGGCAGTGGCGGTCAGTCTTGCCTGGAGCGTTACGAATACGCCAAGCACGGCGTATGCTTTGGCTTCGATCCGGATGCCTATTTTGGCACGATGGTGCGCATGAATGGCGAAATTAAGCAGAGCGCACTGGGTACTTTCCTGGCACAAAACTATGGCAAAACCGTGTCACGCGACGCATTCAATGCTGCGATTGCCAAAAGCTACGGTAAAGATGGCGTGAAAGCGTTCAAATTAACCTGCAATGGCAACCCGGCCTATCTGACTGAAATGCAGATTGCGATTAAAGCGACTGCCATCAACGCGCCGTTGAGTGAAGGCTCGCTGTTGCCACAGCCGCACCCCGGCAACTGCGGTCAGCAGTTTGTGATTGATAAAGCAGGGTACTAACGCACGCGAAAAGGCCCGGCACATCGCGCGCCGGGCTGAAAGTTACGCTTTCAGGAACGCCAGCAGATCGTCGTTAATTTGCTGTTTGTGGGTGGTACAAATACCGTGAGAGCCGCCTTTGTACACCTTTAGCTCAGCGTGTGGCAGGGTCTCCGCCGCCACTTTTCCGCAGGTTTCAAAAGGTACAATCTGATCGTCATCGCCATGGATGACCAGCGTCGGGATAGTCATCCGTTTCAGATCGTCACGCAAATCGGTTTCTGAAAATGCTTCAATACAGTCATAAAGCCCTTTGATCGAGCCTTGTAATCCCTGCGCGACAAAACTCGCGCGCACCGCTTCCGAGACATTCGCCCCTGCGCGGTTATAGCCGTAAAATGCCATCGTTAGCTCATGGAAGAAGGCGCCCCGGTCTTTCACCACGCCGTCGCGGATCCCATCAAACACCTCAATCGGCACACCGTTCGGGTTAAAATCGGTTTTCACCATAATGGGTGTCACTGCACTGATTAACACCGCTTTCGCCACCCGGTCGGTTCCGTGACGCCCGATGTAACGCGCAACCTCTCCACCGCCCGTAGAATGCCCAACGTGAACCGCGTCTTTTACATTCAAATGTGCAGTCAGTTCAGCCAAATCATCGGCATACTGATCCATATTATTGCCGTCCCAGGACTGCGAAGAACGCCCGTGGCCTCGCCTGTCATGGGCGATCACCCGATAGCCTTTGGATCCCAAAAACAGCATCTGATCTTCGAAAGCATCTGCCGTCAGTGGCCAGCCGTGGCTAAACACCACCGGTTGTCCGCTTCCCCAATCTTTGAAATAGAGAGTGCTGCCATCTTTCAGGGTCAATTTGTCATAACCGCTCATGGGATCTCCTGGTTCTTGAAAATGCTGACGCCGGACGGCGCAGCGGTGCTTAACAAGAATATGCCAGATTTGAAATCGATCACGTTTAGCGCACAAAAATTCTCCACATTAAGAAATCTCCCGAATATTTGAACCTCGTCGCAAAGCGTTAATAAATGTGTCACCACGTATTTACAACCACCGCCCTGTTACCCGTATCATGTTACCGGTATCAGTGATAAACGCAGGGATTTAGCCAGGCTATCACTACACTTTGGCTGTCACGTTACAGAGGATATAAAGATGACAGAAGTTACGAACGCATTGGGAGCCGGTACGCTGCTCGGCATTGCTGCAGGTGCCGTCGCGCTGCTGCTGGTCTTGATCATGCGCTTCAAAGTGCATGCCTTTTTAGCCTTAACCCTGGTCAGCATCGTGGTGGCGCTGCTGACGAAAGTTCCGTTTGATAAAGTCGTGCCGACGCTGCTCACCGGCTTCGGTGGCACACTGGCAGGCGTTGCGCTGCTGGTCGGTCTGGGTGCGATGATTGGTCGTCTGCTGGAAGTTTCAGGCGGCGCAAAAGTGCTGGCCGATACGCTAATCGGTAAGTTTGGCGCTCACCGCGCGCCGTTTGCGCTCGGCGTGGCCTCCCTGCTGTTCGGCTTCCCGATTTTCTTCGATGCTGGTCTGGTGGTGATGCTGCCGATTATCTTCAGCGTCGCTAAACAGTTTGGCGGCTCAACGCTGAAATACGCCTTCCCGGCGGCGGGGGCGTTTGCGGTCATGCATGCGCTGGTCCCGCCACATCCAGGCCCGGTTGCCGCGTCTGAACTGCTGGGCGCGAACATTGGTCTGCTGGTTATCGTCGGTCTGATTATCGCCCTGCCAACCTGGTACATCGGCGCGTATCTGTACGGTCTGTATGCGGGTAAGAAATTCGACATCAAACTGCCGTCTTCTTTCCTCGGCGCGGTTGAAGCGGATGCGAACCACAAGCCGCCATCATTTGGTATGGTCCTGACCATCCTGCTGATGCCGCTGGTATTGATTTTCCTCGAAACCGGTCTCAACACCGCTATCGTGCTGGGCTGGGTTGCAAAAGACGACACGTTGGTCAACTTCCTGCGTATGCTCGGGAAAACCCCGGTCGCCCTGTTAATCACCGTGTTCTTCGCGCTGATGGTGTTTAGCCGTCAACACAGCCTCAAACATCTGGAGAAAATCTGTGACGGCGCGTTAGGCCCAATCTGCGGCATCATTCTGGTAACGGGTGCTGGCGGTATGTTTGGTGGCGTACTGCGCGCCAGCGGCATTGGTGATGCATTGGCGGGCGTGCTGTCCAATACCGGGATGCCGGTTATCGTCGCGGCCTTCGTGATTGCCACCGCGCTGCGTGTGGCGCAAGGTTCTGCTACCGTCGCATTGACCACAACCGCCGCGCTGGTCGCGCCAATGGTCCATGCAACAACCGGAATCAGCCAACTCGACCTGTGCTTCATTGTGGTCGCTATCGCCGGTGGCGCGACGGTGCTGTCGCACGTGAACGATTCTGGTTTCTGGCTGGTGGGGCGCTTCCTCGAAATGGATGAGAAAACCACCCTGAAAACCTGGACGGTGATGGAAACGCTGCTCGGCGGCCTCGCCTTCCTGTTCGCGTTAATTGGTAGCTTGATCTTCTAATGTGAACTAAATCACTTCAAAGATCCGACCACAGTCAGTACACTGGTCAGACCCTAAACCCTCGTCCTGAACGACGAGGGTTTTCTTTTGGAAACAAGCAACTGGATCTCAACCTGGACAACATGGAGTCAACAATGACCAGACCTGCCATTATCATTAATGATTTCGATGCCGAACGCATTGACCGCCTGCTGGAACAGCCCGAGTGGGCCACCTCACCGGTTGCGAGCGCGCTGAATGACGAACTGGATCGTGCGCAGATGTGTTCCCCGCAAGAGATGCCGCATAACGTTGTCAGCATGAACAGCCAGGTGCGGTTCCGCGATTTAAGCACCAACGAAGAGCGCGTTCGCACGCTGGTGTTCCCGGTTAACATGACCGACAGTGCGACGCAGCTCTCCGTTCTGGCTCCGGTTGGTGCCGCACTGCTGGGCCTGCGCGTCGGTGATGCCATTCACTGGACGCTGCCGAACGGTACAGAGACGCATCTGGAAGTGCTGGAGCTGCTGTATCAACCCGAAGCGGCCGGTGAATTTCACCGTTAATCGCGTCTGTCCCGTCTTTTCAGAGGATGTTCTCCACATCCTCTTTCCGTTTCTGTTCTCATCTTGCCAATCGACAAAACTTTACCCTCCCAGCACGGCCTTAGCGTGATATTTGCGACCTGAATGGCACAAATAAACCGCCGAGTGTGCTTGTATATTGATAGCAATACACAAAATAGTTCAGGTTTCAGGAAGGCGGTGACGCAGGGAATCCTCAGGAGCTTACTCAAGTAAGTGACTGGGTTGAGCGAGGAAAACCAACGCACCTGTAACGTGAAATATGAAGGATATACCACAAGGAGGAGAGCGTATGTACAACACCATAATCATGCCGGTGGATGTCTTTGAAATGGCGCTGAGCGATAAGGCCGTGAAGCATGCGGAATTTCTTGCCCAGCAGGAAGGCATTATCCATCTTTTACACGTATTGCCCGGCTCCGCGAGTATGACCATGAGCCGTTTTGCTGCCGATTTACGCCGCTTTGAAGAGCATCTGCATCAGGAAGCGGAAACCCGTCTGAAAACCATGGTAGGTCATTTCAGCATTGACCCTTCACGCATCAAACTGCACGTGCTGATGGGTAGCGTACGTGATGTTGTAAACGATCTCGCCGAGGAGCTAAAAGCGGATGTGGTGGTTATCGGTTCGCGTAATCCGTCCATCGCGACACATTTGTTGGGATCGAACGCATCCAGTGTGATCCGCCACGCACACATTCCGGTTTTAGTCGTGCGATAGCACAGGCCCATGCAATCCACACGCCGCTGGGCTATTCACGAACGCGAAACAAAAAAAGAGGCTACCTTTCGGTAGCCTCTTCACATTGCAGGTGTGTCTTACTTTTTTTTGTATTACGCCGTTTTGGTGCGTATCAGGTAATCAAACGAACTCAGAGAGGCTTTTGCGCCTTCACCGGTCGCGATAATAATTTGTTTGTATGGCACCGTCGTGCAGTCTCCAGCAGCAAACACGCCCTTCACGCTGGTTTCGCATTTGGCATCAATAATGATTTCGCCCATGCGGTTACGCTCAATCGCGCCTTCCAGCCAGGTGGTGTTCGGCAACAGACCAATCTGCACAAAAATGCCAGACAACGCCACGTGATGCACATCGCCACTTTCGCGGTCGCGGTAATCCAGCCCAATCACTTTGCTGCCGTCACCTTTCACTTCGGTGGTCTGCGCGTTGAGAATGATGTCGACGTTTTTCAGGCTACGGACTTTGTCCTGCAATACCTGGTCGGCTTTCATTTCCGGGGCAAATTCCAGCAGTGTCACGTGTTCGACAATCCCGGCCAAATCGATAGCCGCTTCGACGCCAGAGTTACCGCCGCCGATCACCGCTACGCGCTTGCCTTTAAATAATGGGCCGTCACAGTGCGGGCAATAGGTCACGCCTTTGGTACGATACTGATCTTCGCCCGGCACGTTCATGTTTCGCCATTTCGCGCCTGTGGCGATGATCACACTGCGCGCTTTCAGCACCGCGCCAGACGCGGTTTCAATCTGATGCAGGCCGCCAACGGTTGCCGCAGGCGTCAGTTTGCTGGCGCTTTGGGAATCGATAACGTCCACGTCATAATCGGACACGTGCTGCTTGAGCGCGCCTGCCAATTTTTGGCCTTCGGTTTTCGGTACGGAGATATAATTTTCGATGTCCACGGTATCCAGCACTTGGCCGCCGAAACGCTCCCCCATCAAACCGGTACGAATGCCTTTACGTGCGGAATACACCGCCGCCGCCGCACCCGCCGGGCCAGAGCCGACAATCAGCACATCATAAACATCACGTTTATTCAGCTCTTCCGCCGCACGTTTCTCCGCGCCAGTATCCACTTTTGCCACAATTTCCGTCAGCGTCATACGACCCTGACCAAACTCTTGACCGTTCACAAACACTGCAGGGACGCCCATCACGTTGCGATCGGTGATTTCATTCTGGAACACGCCGCCGTCAATCGCGGTGTGTTTGATCCGTGGGTTCAACACCGCCATCAGGTTCAGCGCCTGCACCACATCCGGGCAGTTGTGGCAGGAGAGCGAATAATAGGTTTCGAACTCGAAATCACCGTCGATATCGCGGATTTGCTCCAGCAGCGACTGCGCTTCTTTCGACGGATGACCGCCGGTCCACAGCAGCGCCAGCACCAGAGACGTAAATTCATGACCCAACGGAGAACCGGCAAAACGCGGCCCCTGCGTTGAGCCAGGATGGGTAATCAGGAAAGAAGGCTTGCGCACGGCTAAGGTGTTGTCTTCTTTGAACGTCACCTTTGGTGACAGCTCGGCGATTTCCGCCAGCAGTTCCTTGATCTCTGCCGATTTGGCGCTGTCATCCAGCGTGGCAATCAGCTCAACAGGTTTGGTCAGTTTCTCAAGGTAGGCCTTGAGCTGGGTTTTCATGTTGGTGTCGAGCATGTCGTTATCCTTCTCGTAAAACATCATCATGCAAACTGCCTTTTTCGGGCTGCCTGAATGCAACTTGAATCATGGTGTTTGGAATGAAACGGGTGCCAAAGCACCCGTTGATTGCCGGGTGGCGCTGCGCTAACCCGGCCTACTTAATTTGTAGGCCCGCGCAAGCAACGCGCCGCCGGGCAGGCAGACTTAAATCTTTCCAACCAGATCTAAAGATGGAGCCAGTGTCGCATCACCTTCTTTCCACTTCGCCGGGCACACTTCGCCTGGGTGGGAAGCCACGTACTGAGCCGCTTTCACTTTGCGCAGCAGGTCAGACGCATCGCGGCCGATACCTTCAGCGGTCACTTCGATGGCCTGAATAATGCCCTGTGGGTCAACCACGAAAGTGGCACGGTCTGCCAGGCCTTCGTCTTCACGCATGTTGTCGAAGTTACGGGTCAGGGCCCCAGTCGGGTCACCGATCATCGCGTATTTGATTTTGGCGATGGTGTCGGAGCTGCTGTGCCACGCTTTGTGAGTGAAATGGGTATCGGTGGAAACAGAGTAAACGTCCACGCCTAGTTTCTGCAGTTCATCGTAGTGGTCAGCCACGTCGCCCAATTCGGTCGGGCAAACGAAGGTGAAATCAGCCGGGTAGAAGAAGAACACACTCCAGCGACCTTCGGTGTCTTTCTCAGTGACTTCTACGAATTCGCCGTTTTTGAAAGCCTGGTTTTTGAAAGGTTTGATTTTGGTGTTAATTAAAGACATCTGTACTTCCTCCGTGTTGTCGTTGAGGGCTAAGGTAACCAACTTCGATTGATTGGGCCAATGCGTTTGCTTTATCAAATCAATAAGCAATAGCTAACAAACTCGCGGGCAACGTGATGAACCCAGAACGTAAAAAGGCCACCTTTTCAGGCGGCCCCGTTACCTGAAAAACCCGAAGGGTGATTCAGTGCCAGCAAGCTGGCTGTGCGTTGCGCTCTACAAAACCTCATGCAAGGTCGTAATAGCGAAGCGATTAGACCACTCACTTTCGGCAAGAGCAATTGCACCACGCCAGGGTCTTATCTATGGTTGTGATAGGCTTAACCGTTCACCCCGAATCATCCATTTATTTTACAAGGACTTATTATGCGTAAACTCGCACTTCTGCTCACTCTGATACCGCTGGTAGCCGCGGCTGAAGAGTTGCCAGCGCCGGTGAAAGCGATAGAGAAACAAGGGATTACGATAATCAAATCCTTCGATGCGCCGGGCGGAATGAAAGGTTATCTCGGCAAATATCAGGATATGGGCGTGACCATCTATGTTACGCCCGACGGCAAACAGGCCATTTCGGGCTACATGTATGACGAGAAAGGCACCAATCTCAGCGAACAGATGATTCAGAAAGATATTTACGCGCCTGCCGGACGCGAACTGTGGCAGCAAATGGAAAAAGCGCACTGGATCCTCGATGGCAAAAAATCGGCACCGCGCGTGATTTATGTCTTCGCTGACCCGTTCTGCCCGTACTGTAAACAGTTCTGGCAACAGGCGCGTCCTTGGGTGGAGTCCGGCAAAGTACAGCTGCGTACGCTGATGGTCGGCGTTATCAAACCGGAAAGCCCCGCGACCGCCGCGGCGATCCTGACCAGTCAGGATCCGGCAAAGACCTGGCATGACTACGAACAATCTGGCGGAAAACTAAAACTGGACGTTCCGGCCAGCGTTGCCCCGGCGCAAATGGAAATATTAAACAACAACCAGAAACTTATGGATGCATTAGGCGCAAATGCCACGCCGGCGATTTATTATCTCAACGGCAACAATATGCTTCAACAAGTGGTCGGTTTACCTGATGCCGATAACCTAAAAGCCATGATGGGCGAAAAATAATAGTTCAGGGTAAGGGCTTTGATAAAGATCCTTACCCTGTTTCATTCTCAGCTTACTAATATAGCCTGTGCTGCATACCGTTCATTCATATAATATATACTTAAGTTCATTCAATAATTACGGAGAATATATATAAATCAATAATTTCGTTTACTTAGATTGTAATTTTGTATATTTTCACCTCATTATTACAATTTAAACATCAAGGCAAATGGAATGTCGCTGTATAAACTCCCACTCAGGCACACAGTACTGGAAGCGAGTATCGAACGAATCACATGGACGTTGAATAATTTTGACCGGGTATGCGTCTCTTTTTCCGGTGGGAAAGACTCCACAGTGATGCTGCATTTAACCGGGATGTTAGCCCGGAAATATAATAAAAAGTTCAGCGTCTTATTTATTGATTGGGAAGCACAGTTCAGCAGCACGATAGAACATTGCGAAAAAATGCGCGCTGAATATGCAGACGTGATTGAAACCTTTTACTGGGTCGCGCTTCCCTTAATTACACCGAATGCCTTAACCCAGTTCACTCCCGAATGGTGCTGTTGGGAACCCGATACTCCCTGGGTTCGCCAGCCACCTGCGGATGCCATTACGGATCCTGCGTTCTTCCCTTTTTACCGTCAGGGAATTTCATTCGAGCAATTCGTGCGTGAATTTGCCGAATGGTTCTCACAAAAACGTCCTGCGGCAGTGACTATTGGCATACGCGCCGATGAATCCTACACCCGATTTTTAGCCGTGGCTTCACAGCGTAAATTACGTTTTGCCGATGACAAACCCTGGACCAGCATGGCGCCCGGTGGTCACGCCTGGTACGTCTACCCTATCTATGACTGGAAAACAGCCGATATCTGGACGTGGTTTTCGCGCAGCGGGCTCAGCTATAACCCTCTGTATAATCTGATGTACCAAGCAGGTGTACCGCTTCGCTACATGCGCATCTGCGAACCTTTTGGCCCAGAGCAGCGTCAAGGACTTTGGTTGTACCACGTGCTGGAACCCGAGCGTTGGGCAGCCATGTGCCAGCGGGTCGGCGGCGTACATTGTGGCGGCATTTATGCCGGACATGACAATCAATTCTACGGGCACCGTAAACTGAAAAAACCCGACGATTACAACTGGAAAACCTACGCCCTGTTCTTGCTCGAAACCATCCCCTCGCCGACATCAGAACACTACCGCAATAAAATTGCGGTTTATCTTCATTGGTATAAAAAACAAGGCATGGAAGACATTCCGGATACCCAGCAAGGCGACACGGGTTCGAAAGACATTCCGTCATGGCGGCGCATCTGCAAAATGCTGTTAAACAACGATTACTGGTGTCGAATGCTCTCGTTTAGCCCGACCAAATCGCAACACTATCAGCGCTACAGTCAGCGCATGTCGAAAAAACGTCAGGAATGGGGAATTTTATGCAAAAGCAAATGATTGAACAGATGACAACATGGCTAAAAACCTTACCCGAAGCAGAATGCATTGAAGCCATCAATGCTCTGCGCCAGGCTATCCACGAACAAAGCCCCTTTCAAGATAATCCCGTGGACTGCGTATTGTGGGTGAAGCAAGACGACATTGCCCCGAACGATTACAACCCCAATAACGTCGCGCCCCCGGAAAAAAAACTCCTGCTAAAATCGCTGGAAGCCGACGGATTTACTCAGCCCATTGTGGTGTATGGGCCACACGACCAGCAGTATGAAATTGTCGACGGCTTTCATCGCCATCTGTTAGCGAGAACGAAAGCGGCCCTGAAAACACGATTGAAAGGTTATCTTCCCGTCAGCATTTTGCACTGCGAAACCGATGAAGTCTCAGGCCGTATGGCCTCGACCATCCGTCACAACCGCGCCAGAGGCCGACATCAAATCAACGCCATGTCAGAGATCGTGCGCGAGCTCACCCAGCTCGGCTGGACGGATGTAAAAATCAGTGAAGAGTTAGGAATGGATGCCGACGAAGTCTTGCGCTTACGGCAAATTAACGGCCTGCTCGATATGTTCGGCGACCGTCAATTCTCCGAAGCCTGGACGGTGAAATAACGGCAGTTTGCACAACCGTTCAGCGGCGGCCAGCAGCGTCGATTCCTGTTTCGCGAAGCACAGACGAATCAGTTTGTGCGGAAAAGGAGCGGCGCAAAATACCGACAACGGAATGGCCGCCACGCCCACTTCTTTCGTCAGCCACTGGCAGAAACTCACGTCATCAAGGTCCGAAACCGCGCTGTAGTCTGCCAACAGAAAATAAGTGCCTTCACTCGGCAGAATTTCCAGTCGGCTGCTGCCGAGCGCATTGATAAACAGGTCTCGCCGCGCACGGTAAAAATCAGGCAATTCGCGATAGTGTTCCGGTTCGCTGTTGAGCATATCCGCCAACGCCCATTGCGCAGGCGTATTCACCGCAAATGTCAGGTATTGGTGCACCTTACGCAGCTCGGCGCTGATTTCCGCAGGCGCCACGCAATAGCCCACTTTCCAGCCGGTCATATGGAAGGTTTTGCCGAACGAAGACACCGCCACCGCGCGCTCACGCAGTTTGGTATGCGCTAATACGCTGGCATGCCCCTGCGCCGCGAAACAAATATGTTCATAGACTTCATCACTGAGCACATAAATTTCATGCTCCGAAATGGCCTGCCACAGCGCGTCAAAATCACTTTTCTGCCATACGGTCGCCGATGGGTTATGCGGCGTGTTGAGAATAACCAGACGGGTTTTATCGCTCAACAGTTCGGCGAACGCCTGCCAGTCAACGCGAAAGTGCGGCGGCTGGAGCGCAATACGCTTGAGGATACCGCCTGACAGTTCCACCGCTGGCGCATAGCTGTCATAGCTTGGGTCAAAACAGATAACCTCATCACCCTCGCGAACCAGCGCAGTGATCGCCGCATACAGCGCTTCGGTCGCCCCCGCCGTCACGGTGATATCCGTATCTGCATTCGGCGTATGCCCGTAGAGCGCTGCCGTTTTCGTGGCAATCGCTTCACGTAACGCCGCGACACCGGTCATCGGCGCATACTGATTCGCGCCCTGCGCTACATGATGTGCGAGGCGCGCCTGCAAATAACGCGGGCCGTCAAAATCAGGGAACCCCTGCGACAGGTTAATCGCCTTATGTTCCTGGGCCAGCGCACTCATTTGCGTAAAAATCGTTGTGCCGAGATGAGGCAGTTTGCTTTTTGGAATCAGTCGGTTAGTGATCATTATCGTTTTACCCGAATGTAATGCAGTTGTTGCTGACACTATAACACGATGTTAGTATTTGGCAATCAAGACGCTTAGACGTCTAAACGATAACGCTATTCCTGTACCGCCGGAGAAAGGCAAGATGACCGAAAACCTGCAACTCGATGCCCTCGTCAACGCCTGCCACTGGATCGGAGCCAAAGGTTGGGCCCCTGCCACCGGTGGAAATATGTCGGTGCGCGAAAATGAACGCTGGTGCTGGCTGAGTGAATCCGGCAAGGATAAAGGCAGCCTGACACGCGCCGATTTTTTACAAGTCGATATCCGCAATAATCAGGCGCCGCCCGGACGTAAACCGTCCGCAGAAACAGGATTGCATACGCTGATTTATCGTCTGTTTCCGCAAGCGGGCGCGGTACTGCACGTACATACTGTCAACGCGACCGTACTGTCACGCATCGAAAAATCGGCCGAGCTGGTGTTACGTGGCTATGAGATGCAAAAATCGCTGCGCGGACAAAGCAGCCATCTCGACGGTGTCGCCATTCCTGTGTTTGATAATGACCAGGATATCGACGCCCTCGCCCGTCGCATTGCGCACTACGCCGCAGAACGCCCGCTGAGTTACGGCTTTTTGTTACGCGGCCACGGCCTGACCTGCTGGGGACGCAACGTCACAGAAGCCCGCCGTCACCTCGAAGGGCTGGAATTTTTATTTGAGTGTGAACTGCGTTTACGCCAACTGGAGAAATCATGATCCGCGCCATTGTGACCGATATTGAAGGTACCACCAGCGATATTCGCTTCGTCCACAACGTACTGTTTCCGTATGCACGTGAGCGTCTGGCGGCGTTTATCCAGGCGCAGCAGTCTGTCGAACCGGTAAAATCGACGCTGAACGATCTGCGCGAAGAAATCGCCCAGCCTGACGCTACACCCGAAGCACTGACACAAACGCTGTTTGCGTTTATGGATGAAGACCGTAAATCAACGGCGTTAAAAGCCTTGCAGGGCCTCATCTGGCACGACGGGTACGTAAACGGTGATTTCACCGGGCATCTTTACCCGGACGTCTTACCCGCGCTGGAAAAATGGAAGTCACAGGGTATTGATCTGTATGTTTATTCCTCCGGCTCAGTGGCCGCGCAAAAACTGTTATTTGGCTACAGCGACGAAGGTGATATTACTCATCTGTTCAGTGGATATTTTGACACCCACGTCGGCGCTAAGCGCGAAGTACAGTCTTACCACAACATTGCGGAACAACTCGGGCAATCCGCCGGGCAGATCCTTTTCCTCTCCGATATTCATCAGGAACTGGACGCCGCAGAACAGGCCGGTTTTCGTACCATGCAGTTAATTCGTGGCGACGGCGATAGCGCCAGTCACCACCATCAGGTTTCCCGTTTCGACGACATTCTTCCGGAGCAGATCCCCTCATGAGCGCACTGACGATTTTTTCTGATTCTGACGCCAGCGAACCGACCTGGCACAGCACCGACGGGCTTGAAATTCAGCAGCAGTTGAACGGCAAAGGTGTGCGTTTTGAGCGCTGGCAAGCCGACCGTGATTTAGGCGTAAATCCCACGCAAGAAACCGTGATCGACGCTTATCAGCACGCCATCGACACGCTGGTGCAGGAAAAAGGCTATCAGAGCTGGGACGTCATCAGCCTGCGCGCCGACAACCCGCAGAAAGCGGCGCTGCGCGAGAAATTCCTCAGCGAACATACGCATGGCGAAGACGAAGTGCGTTTTTTCGTCGAAGGCGCAGGGCTATTTTGCCTGCACATTGACAATGAAGTGTTCCAGGTGCTGTGCGAGAAAAACGATCTGATCTCCGTCCCTGCCGGAACGCCGCACTGGTTTGATATGGGATCTGAACCGAATTTTACCGCCATCCGGATATTTGATAACCCCGAAGGCTGGATTGCGCAGTTCACCGGAAGTGATATTGCGGGCGGGTATCCGAAGCTGGGTTAACGGTCATCACATACGCAGGTCAGATGCTCTGCCTAAATCTGCGCCCAGTCGCGGATGAATGTTCCCAAACTATAAAAAAAGCCACGCTCAGGCGGCAACCTTCCTGAGCGTGGCTGACATCAGAACAACAGAGATTACCGCAGGGCTTTCACCTGATCTGCTGTAATATTTGCCGGTTGCCCACCCCAGGTGACGCGCATATAGTTCACCAGATCGGCAATCTGCTGATCGGTTAGAGCATGGGCAAAACCAGGCATACTTTGCATGCTCTGACCACCTGGGAAATTCTGCGCTGGCAGGCCATCCAGCACCGACACAATCAGGTTTCGCCCGTCCGGCTGGCGCACTGTCGCGTTGTTTATCATACCAACCGAGACGTTCGGTTTACCTTCACCATCACGCGAATGACAGCCGGAACATGTGTTAAGCCAAACCTCACGCCCCGCCTCATTCCCTCCCGACTTAACGGCGACAGGTACAGCAGCGGGCGGGTTATCGCCCATCATTAAGCTCGGTATTTGAATCGAGCCGCGTTTTTTCGTCCTCGTAAAGAGAATCCCCTTAAAGGTAGTCGCGTTAGGGAAAATCACCCTGTACCACCGAAATAAACAATAGGCAGGATTAAATATTATGAGATTGTTGTTGTGCAAAATAACCCTCGACATAATCAGGACCTATGCCTTTATTAACAGAATCTCTGACCGCCTGTCTTCTGAGAGCAAATTTCATATTCCATCGCTCCGCCAACCAAACGCTGTTGATTACCACTCCATCATAAATTTAAATTTAAATTAACGCACTGGTAGGATTTGTTGATCGTATTCATTAGCGTCATCATTCCTGATTAAAAATAAAACTCCGCTGACGTAGGTTAAAGTGAAAAATGAGCATCCAGAAAAACCATTGAAAACCGCATGAAGAAAACCCTCCCAATCAATTCAACAATTCTCAGGCGTTTCTCGCTGATTTTCTTTCTGATTGTCGCCTTCACATCGATATTATCCTGGTGGTTGGTTTCAGACACATGGGGGCATTACACTTACGCCCGTAACAGCCTGGAACAGTTCGAGGAATATTATCACGTGTTGGTGGTTTCCAACCGACTGGTCGATGAACGTGGCTATGCCAATGAATTAATTTTTACCACGCCAGGGCGCAGTTGGACCGTTTTTGAACGCTTAAAGCACAGCCAGGCATTAACAGATGACAGTTTTAACCAGCTTCCGGAACGGCTAAAAAATTCTCAGTCAGTGGCCGATACTCAAGCAACGCTGAACAAGGGACGTGAAGCCATCGCTCGCTGTGCATTCAGAGCATGCAAAGATCAGCAGTCGACCGCCAACGCGATTGCCATGATGATGAATGCGACGAATTATTATCATAAAGCGATATTTTTGAAGACCAATGACTTCATCCAAATGGAACCCAAAGCGTTAGCCGGGATATTAAGAACCCAGGCGCTGGGCGAGTTAAGAGATTTAACCGGAAAATTAGGCTCCGTTGTTTTACTGCCGTTGTTTAGCGGACGCCCGCTTACTCTTGATGAGCAATTTTTGATTAACACCCTACTGACGCGTATTGAAATGCAATGGCAGTCAGTGAATATTCATGCTGATGATATCGCCATCCCTTATATTTTTGACAAACACCTGATGACCACTCATCATCATTTTAAGAACCAAGGGCTGGCGCTGATACATTACGTACAGGAAGCTAGCCGTAATGACGGAAAATATGATTTAACCGTCGATTCATTTGCCACGCGCTACCACTACAGTTTACGCACGTTTAATGATCTTTTTGATTTGTATATCTATGGGCTCAAGAAAAGCTATCTGAGCAAAAAAAGAGAAGCCTTAACACATCTTATTTTAACCTTATTAACGTTAGTCATTGTCTATGCCCTTGCACTGACCAGTATTATTTATGTCCGAACCCGGATCCTCAAACCGCTGTGGCTGCTGAACAAAAAAGCCAGAGCCATTACGGAACAGGCTCGTCCAACGGATACAGGACATGCAGCTACAGGGTGTGAAATTAAAACGCTGCAAGAAACCATTGATACGCTTGAAACCAATTTTGATGAACAAGTGGCACAAAGCGAGCATCTGCGGCTGAAAGCCGAACAGGATGAACTCACTACGGTGCTTAACCGCCGTGGGTTTGAAGAGGCAGCGCGCGTTGTTATTAACAAGGCCTGCATTGATTCACCTGCCTGGCTCGTTCTTCTGGATATCGACTTTTTCAAAAGTATTAACGATACATGGGGTCATCCGGTGGGGGATCAGGTACTGGCCGTACTTGGCTACGAACTGAAGCAATCGGTCAGAGTGGACGATGTTGTTGCGCGAATTGGCGGAGAAGAGTTTGCCGTGATGTTCCGCGAAGGTGACAACAAGCAGGTATCCGTGCGCGTTAAAGCCCTACAAAAAGCCTGCCGACGTGTGCGCGTAACGCTGGAGGACCAGACGGCAATCCATATCACCGCAAGCTTTGGTGTTTCCAGCGCCTGGCACGGATCGTTGGTGGCGATGAGTGCCGAAGCAGACAGAGCCTTGTATACCGCAAAACGTAACGGACGAAATCGAGTAGAAGGCTTACCCGGCTGATCGGTTCCAGAACCGATCGGCCACCGCCTCTATTTTTGCGCAGTAAAAATCCCTGCCGCCACATCTTCTGGCGAGATAACGCCCGTATCCAGCACCCAGCCGCTGATAAGCGTAGCCGGCGTCACATCAAACGCCGGATTGTAAACTCGCGCATTTTCTGGCGCCCACTGCACGGTACCAAAACTGCCTGCGACGCCGCTGACTTCTGCAGCAGCACGCTGTTCAATCGGGATAGCGTCACCGTTCGGGCAATTCGGGTCGAGCGTCGTTTGCGGTGCAGCAACGTAAAACGGAATGCCGTGGAATTTTGCCAGCACGGCGAGTGAGTAAGTCCCGATTTTGTTCGCCACGTCACCGTTGGCAGCAATGCGGTCTGCACCCACCCAGACCGCATCGACCTGCCCTTTTGCCATCAGACTGGCAGCCATCGAATCGGTGATGAGCTGATAGGGCACGCCAAGTTCCCCTAATTCCCACGCAGTGAGTCGTCCGCCCTGCAACAACGGACGCGTTTCATCGACCCACACATTGGTCACGTTGCCTTGCCGGTGGGCAAAATTAATCACGCCCAACGCCGTCCCCACGCCTGCCGTCGCCAACCCGCCCGTATTACAATGCGTCAGCAAGCGGCTGCCTGGTTTCACCCGTTGACTGCCCGCAATGGCGATGCGTTCACACAACAACTTGTCTTCTTCGATGAGGTGCAGCGCTTCATTGACTAACGCAGGCACGTAGTTTTCCTGCGCTAACGCCAGTTTCATGCGATCAAGATTGTTCATCAGATTCACCGCCGTCGGGCGCGATGCTCGCAGCGTTTCCAATGCACTCAGCAGTTCATCACGATTCAGACCACGTTCTGCCAGCAGCGCCACCAGCAGGCTGGCGGAAAGACCAATCAGCGGCGCACCGCGCACGCGCAGGGCATGAATATGGCCGACCAGCGCCTCAACGCTGTTGGCATCCAGCCAGTTAGACTGCTGCGGCAGCGCCTGCTGGTCGAGAATATACAACTGATTGTCACGCACCCGCAGGCTGGTGGTCTGTAATGTCTGCATATCGTTAAATCTCTGTTGCGTTGATGTATCACATTGTGTCAGGATGAATTACAGATGTATAGACGTCTGAATGGCTTTATTTCTGGCTATCTATTAAAAAGAACATGAGGATCGAGGCAATGTCGCATTACCAAACCTTCACAGCCCACGATGCGGTGGCTTATGCGCAGCAATTTGGCGGTCTCGACGATCCGTCCGAGCTGGTATCCGCGCAGGAGATAGGCGACGGCAACCTCAACCTGGTGTTTAAGATCTTCGATGCCAAAGGCGTAAGCCGCATTATCGTCAAACAAGCGCTGCCGTACGTGCGGTGTGTAGGCGAATCCTGGCCGTTGACGCTGGACCGCGCACGTCTTGAGGCACAAACGCTGGTTGAACATTTCCAGCATGCGCCGCAGCACACGGTAAAAATTCACCATTTCGACCCACAACTGGCGGTCATGGTGATGGAAGATTTATCAGATCATCGCATCTGGCGCGGCGAGCTGATTCAGGGGGCGTATTACCCACAGGCGGCGGCGCAGCTTGGACATTACCTGGCGCAGACGCTGTTCCACACCAGCGATTTCTACCTGCCCCCGCAGCAGAAAAAAGCGTTGGTGGCTAACTTCATCAACCCAGAAATGTGCGAGATAACCGAAGATCTGTTCTTCAACGACCCGTATCAGGTGCATGAACGCAATAACTACCCTGTGGAGCTGGAAGCTGACGTAGCCACCCTGCGTGACGACGCGCCATTGAAACGCGCGGTGGCTTCGCTCAAACACCGTTTCTTTTCTCAGGCCGAAGCCTTGCTGCATGGCGACATTCACAGCGGATCTATTTTTGTCGCGGACGGCAGCCTGAAAGCCATTGACGCTGAATTTGGCTATTTCGGCCCCATCGGTTTTGACGTCGGCACAGCAATTGGAAATCTGTTGCTGAATTATTGCGGTCTGCCGGGCCAGCTAGGGATTCGGGATGCCGCCGCCGGGCGCGAGCAGCGACTGCTTGATATTCAGGACGTTTGGAACACGTTTGCCGAACGTTTCCAAACCCTGGCAACGAATAAAACGCAGGATGCCGCGCTGGCATTCCCTGGTTATGCCCGCGAATTCCTGAAAAAGGTATGGCACGACGCGGTGGGTTTCTGCGGCACGGAATTGATTCGCCGTAGTGTGGGGTTGTCACACGTGGCGGACATCGACACCATCAAAGATGAAAGTATGCGCCACGAATGCCTGCGCCATGCCATTTCACTCGGTCGTGCGCTGATTGTGTTGGCAGACAGAATCGATGGTGTGGATGAACTGGTAGCTCGTATTCGACAGTTCAGCTGAAAACCGCATTTGTAAAGGTTGAAGCCCTAAGCGCTTCATTCTGAACACGTCGCCTAAAATCCCCCGTTCCGTCCATTGACGAGACTTATTCGCCCTCTATACCTAATGATGACTCTTATCCATAACTCTGGGGCATCTATGCATATTGATTTGACGGGCAAACGCGCGCTGGTCACCGGCGCCAGCCGAGGTCTTGGGCGTGCTATCGCTCTTTCACTGGCGAAAGCAGGCGCTGACGTGGTGATCACTTACGAAAAATCGGCCGACAAGGCGCAGGCGGTGGCGGATGAGATCCGCGCGCTGAATCGCAAAGCCCATGCCATTCAGGCTGACAGCAGCGACGCACAGGCGATTGTGCAGGCCGTCAATCAGGCGGCGGAAACGCTCGGCGGGCTGGATATTCTGGTCAATAACGCCGGGATTGCCCGCGGCGGCCCGCTGGAATCGATGTCGCTGGAAGATATTGATGCGGTCATCGACGTGAACATTCGCGGCGTGGTGATTGCCACACAGGCCGCACTGGCCCATCTCGGTCAGGGCGGGCGCATTATCAATATCGGCAGCTGTCTGGCAAACCGCGTGGCGTTTGAAGGGATTGCGGTGTACTCGATGAGTAAATCAGCCCTGAACTCGTTCACTCGCGGGTTGGCCCGCGACTTAGGCCCGAAAGGCATTACCGTCAATCTGGTGCATCCTGGACCGACAGACAGCGATATGAATCCGGCAGACAGTGAACAAGGCAGAGAACAGGTCAAGCAGATTGCCGTCGGTCATTACGGTAAGCCGGAAGATATTGCGGCCGCAGTGACCTTCCTTTCCAGTCCCGCCGCCGGACAAATCACCGGCACCGGGCTCGACGTTGACGGTGGCGTTAACGCCTGACGTTCAGCAACAACGCCCGCCATTTTTGCCGCTGTAGCGGGCGTCCTGACGTTCACGGAAAAATTCTTCATAGGTCATCGGCGTCTGGTCCGGGTGGGTCAGACGCACATGGTCCACGTAGTTATCGTAATCCGGCACACCAATCATCATTTTGGCGGCCTGACCAAGATATTTTCCGGCCTTCGAAAACGTATCAAACATAAGCCCTCCCATGGACAACGCCTCTCCCTTTTAGGGAGAGGCTTAAACACGCTTAATGTACGCTTTTCGCCTGCGCCACAATCTGCTCGTCGTTTTCCGGCATCGGCTCGTACGGGGTTTCTTTCGCGGTCGGTTTCTCGTCCTTCAACGCCGCCAACGCGGTTTTCACCGAATAGAGCGCCAGGACAACGACCACCACCATAAAGAAAATGGTCAGCCCGGCATCAAGACGGTTGTTGAACACCAGCTGCGAGAGCTGCGACTCCGCATACTGCGCCGGGATTTTCCCGCTATCAATCATCGCCTGGAACTTGTTCGCGATAGCGAGGAAACCGACTTTGGTATCAGCGCTGAACGCTTTCTGCCAGCCCGCCGCCAGGGTACAAATCAGCAGCCAGGCGGTCGGCATCAGCGCCACCCACGCGTAGCGCTGACGTTTCATTTTGAACAGTACCACCGCGCACAGCATCAGCGCCATACCCGCCAACATCTGGTTGGCGATACCGAACAGCGGCCACAACGTGTTGATGCCGCCGAGCGGATCCACCACGCCCTGATGCAGGAAATAGCCCCACGCCAGCACGCACAGCGCGGTTGCCAGCAGGTTCGCAGGCAGCGAATCGGTGCGTTTCAGGTTCGGGCTGATCACGCCGAGCAAATCCTGCAACATAAAGCGCGCCGCGCGTGTTCCGGCATCGACCGCCGTCAGAATAAACAGCGCTTCGAACAGAATGGCGAAGTGATACCAGAACGAGACATCCATCAAACCGCCGAGGGAGCCGTGCAGAATGTACGCCATGCCGACTGCCAGCGTTGGCGCACCGCCCGCACGCGAGATAATCGACTGTTCGCCGACTTCATTGGCGATTTGCGTTAGCGTATCCGGCGTTATTGCAAAGCCCCAACTGCTGACCACCTGCGCGGCAGAGGCCACGATGTCCGTGGTTCCCGCCGGAGCCAGTACCGCCATCGGGCTGTTCATCGCGAAGTACACGCCCGGATCGATGATACACGCCGCCACCAGCGCCATGATCGCCACGAAGGATTCCATCAGCATCCCGCCATAACCGATAAAGCAGGCCTGACCTTCGTTCGCCAGCATTTTCGGCGTGGTGCCTGAGGCAATCAGCGCGTGGAAGCCCGATACCGCGCCACAGGCAATGGTGATAAACAGGAACGGGAACAGGCTACCGGTCCAGACCGGGCCGGTGCCATCAACGAATTTGGTCAGCGCGGGCATGGTCAGCGTCGGACGCAGGATCAGAATGCCGATTGCCAGCCCGACGATAGTGCCGATTTTCAGGAAGGTCGAAAGGTAATCACGCGGGGCCAGCAACAGCCAGACCGGTAAAACGGCCGCCACAAAACCGTAGCCCACCAGCATCCACGTTAACTGCACGCCGGTGAAATCAAACCACGGTGCCCACACCGGGCTTGCCGCCACCCAGCCGCCAGAAATGATGGCAAAAATCAGCATAACCAGGCCAATCACCGACACTTCGCCGATACGCCCCGGGCGCAGATAGCGAATATAAATGCCCATGAAAATCGCCAGCGGAATAGTGAACGCCACGGTGTAGGTTCCCCACGGGCTGTGGGTCAGGGCTTTCACGACGATCATCGCCAGCACCGCGAGGATGATGACCATAATCATGAAGGTCGCCACCAGCGCAATCACGCCCACGGTGGTGCCCATCTCCTCTTTGATAAGCTCGCCGAGCGAACGCCCATCGCGGCGGGTTGAGACAAACAGCACCATAAAGTCCTGCACCGCACCTGCCAACACCACGCCTGCGAGGATCCAAATCATCCCCGGCAGATAGCCCATCTGCGCTGCCAGCACCGGACCGACCAGCGGTCCTGCTCCGGCAATCGCCGCAAAATGGTGGCCGAACAGCACTTTCTTGTCAGTCGGGACGTAATCCAGCCCGTCGTTATGACGCACCGCTGGCGTCATGCGCGTCGGGTCAACCGCCAGGACTTTCTTCGCGATAAACTGGCCGTAAAAACGGTATGCAATGAGATAGATACAGACTGCCGCGACGACAATCCATAATGCGTTGATCTGTTCACCACGGTTGAGTGCAATGTAGCCGAGGGCAAATGCGCCGACGACGGAGAGGATGGCCCATATCAGGTATTTCCCTGGGTTATTCATGGTCAAATTCCATCAGTGAAGGAGGGAGATGTTACATTTTGTATCTATAACACCCCTCATGGATTTAACAACTTGATAACCGTGAAAAAGGGAGGTCTGACCCTGGATTTACCTGACAGTGTTAAGCGGATCACTCTCTGAGCAAAGACGCCAAATTCCCGCTAGCCCAGCACCATTGTGCTCAATCGGCAGGTACAACAGCGTCGTCCCTGCTCGTCGAACACCACAATTTCCCAGCTTTGCGTTTGCTTACCGAGATGCAGCGGCTGGCATACGCCGCGCACTTTTCCCTGCGACACCGCCCGGTGATGCGTTGCGTTCAGTTCGGTGCCGACCACGCACTGCCCTTCGCGCGTCATCATGTAACCCGCCATCGAGCCGAGCGTTTCCGCCAGCGCCGCTGACGCCCCGCCGTGCAGCAGGCCAAACGGCTGATGTGTGCGGGCATCGACCGGCATCTCCGCTTCCAGCGTGTCGTCACCCAGCCGGGTGTAAACGATCCCCAAATGCGCGACCAGCGTATTCGCGCTGGAGGTGTTCAACGCGTCAAGATTTAAATGACGGACCCAAATCATCACGCCCCCAATGTTGAGCCGCCGTCCACCACGATGTCCTGCAAAGTGATGTGGCTGGCATTGTCGGATGCGAGGAACAGAATGGTGCTGGCAATTTCCTGCGGTTGGGCGATTTTGCCAAGCGGAATACCGAGCTTGAACTGCTCGCCAAACCCGCGAATGCGCTGCTGTTGTGCATCATCGCTGACCCACAACGTGCGCTGCATGTCGGTGTCGGTTGACCCCGGTGAAACCAGATTACAACGCACGCCGCTCGCCGCCAGTTCCAGTCCGACAGTCAACGCCAGACTTTTCAGTGCCGCTTTTGATGCACCGTACGCGCTCATACCGATGCGCGGCGTATGCGCGGCATCAGACGCCACGGTGACAATCGCCCCACCCTGCTGCTGGCGAAATGTAGCCATCGTCTGCTGGAACAGATTAAACGCGCCGCCGACGTTGACGGCGAATGTTTGCTGCCAGTCGGCCTGACTCAGCGCGTCCGTCGCACCCATGCGTAAAATACCGGCGGCGTTCACCAACACATCCAGACGGGCGAGATCCTGCAACAGCGGCGTGCAGACCAGCATGACCTGCTGGGCATCGGCCACATCCATTTTGACCGTGGTAAAAGGGTAATCGGTGTTATCGAACGCCAAATCGAAGCCGGTGACCTCCGCCCCGGCCTCAACAAACGCCAGCGCGGTGGCGTAACCGATGCCTTTTCCGGCGCCAGTGACCCACACCGTTTTACCGTGAAAATCGAATCCGGTCATCACTTCACCTCGCGGGACAGCAGCGCCCACCAGGCATCAAGGGTCGGATTCTTCGCCAACATCACAAAATCGATATCACCATGCGCTTTGCGCCAGCGCGCCGCCAGCGTCATCATCCGCACCGAATCCAGGCCGTAATCAATCAGGTTTTCGTCATCCAGCGGCTCGTCAGATTCATCCAGCAGCGGCAAAATCATCGCCCGCAGCGCGGCTTTTGACGCAGGCAACGGCAACAGTTCGTCGGTCATCATCACCCGCCCGGCGCGACCCGCCACGTATTTCAGCGACATCAGATGCTCTTCACGACTGAAATCGGCCAGCGCATCGGCCACAAAGAACGGTTTGATGTCGCGCATGAACGCGTCAGTGGCGGTTGTCATGCAGCCGATGTGTGCATACACACCGGTGATAATCAGCTGATTACGCCCGGTCTCTTTGAGCATCTCTTCCAGCGGCGAACGGTGGAACGCGCTGTAGCGCCATTTCACCAGCACGGTGTCGGCGTCGTCCGGCGCGAGTGCGGCAATCACGCGTTGCTGCTCCGGTGAACGGGTCAGCCCCGGTCCCCACATGTCGTTCAACAGCGCGCGGTCTTCATCGCTCTGCTCTTTCGGCTGCGCGGTGTAATAGACCGGAATGTTATGCAGTTTAGCGAAATCGCGCAGAGCTTTGATGTTCGCCACCACCGTTTCCATCATCGCGCTGTTTTCGCCCCAAAAGTTGAGGAAATACTCCTGCATATCATGGATTAACAGCGCCGCACGCTGCGGCTCAAACGCCCAATCCACTTTATTCGCCGGAATATCCGCAGCGGTAGGCAGTGCGTAGGCCTGCAGTTTTGGAATTGCCATACTCTTCTCCTTCAGGCCAGGGCGCGATCCGCAATCCACTGACGTAATTGTTTTTTATCGACTTTACCCACCGGCGTCAGCGGCAATGCGTCAACGCACTCCACGCGATCCGGCAGTTTGAATTCAGCGACGCCCTGCTCGCGCAGGAAGCGACGGACGGCAACGGCGCGCAGCGGCGTTTTCACCACCAGATACGCGCAGCTCTTTTCGCCGAGCAGACTGTCTTCCATGCTCACCAGCGCGGCGTGGATCACCGCGTCGTGGCGCAGCAGCAAGTTTTCAATCTCTTCGGCGGCGATCTTCTCGCCGCCACGGTTGATCTGATCTTTCTCGCGCCCCTGCACGGTGATATAGCCGTGTTCGTCGATGGAAATCAGATCGCCGGAGCTATAAAACCCGTTGGCATCAAAGGCGCTGACGTTGTGCTGCGGACTTTTGTAATAACCACGGAAGGTGTACGGGCCACGCGTCATCAGGCGCCCCACTTCGCCGCGCGGCAAGGGATTACCGTCAGCATCGGCGACCCACACTTCATCATCCGGCGACATCGGGCAGCCTTGCGTGTGGATAATGCGTTCCAGCGGATCGTCAAGCCGGGTGTAGTTCACCAGCCCTTCCGCCATACCGAACACCTGCTGAAGCTGACAGCCCATTTCCGCTGGAATGCGTGCCGCCAGGGTGGCTGACAGCCGTGCGCCGCCGACCTGCAATAGCGTCAGCGTTGCCAGTTGTGCAGTGCTGTTCCCCTCATGGATGGCCTGTAACCACAGGCTCACCGCCGGCGGCACCAGCGCAACAACGGTGATCCGATGCAGTTCAATCAGCGGGAAGCAGAGCGTGGCACTTGGGTCTGAGGCCAGAATGACGCAGCCGCCCGCCATAAACACACCGAGCGCACCGGGCGAACTCAGCGCGTAGTTGTGCGCGGCGGGCAAAGCGCAGAGATAGCGAGTGCTCGCATCGAAGGCGCAAATCTCGTTGCTACGGCGAATGCTGTAGTCGTAGTCGTTATGCGTGCGCGGAATGAGTTTCGGCGTGCCGGTGCTGCCACCGGAAAGCTGGAAGAAAGCGACGTCTCCCGCATCCGTGGCAGACGGCACAAAATTGTCTGCCGGTGTCACCATTGCCGCCGCCAGATTGTGCTCGCCGTCATCGTTACGCAGCAGAACCACTCGCAAAGAGCGATGTACATCGACAAAAGCATTGAGGAACGTATCGTCAGCAAACAGCGCATGTTCACGATCGGCAATCAGCAGCGCCGGTTCGATTTGCGCAGCATAGGCATGCAGCTCACTGCGCTGATGGCTGAACAGCGCATTCACCGGGGCTACGCCGATGCGCAGCAGGGCGAAAAAAGTGATGTAAAATTCAGCCACGTTGCCCAGATGCACCAGCGCGGTTTCACCCGTTTTCAGCCCCTGACGCTGCAACGATGAAGCCAGGTTATCCACGTGCTCATTCAACTGGCGATAGGTGAAATGGCGCTTGCCGTCGATCACTGCAATCGAATCACGGGCCGCGTGGCGCGTCAGAATGTCGGTCAACGGCCGATCCTGCCAGTAACCTTTCTCCCGATAGCGGGCCGCAAAATCGTCCGGCCACGGCGTAAATGCAACACTCATTATCAATCCTTAATTCAGCCCAAACACGTTCAGCATGGTGGTCAACTTGACGCCCGTTTCGCGCCATTCCCCCAACGGTGAAGAAGCAGGCACGATGCCCGCGCCCGCAAACAGGCGAATATGATTGGCGCGCACGTTAGCGCAGCGGATAGTGACCACCCACTCACCATTGCCTTCTGCATCACACCAGCCGACGATGCCGCCAAACAGCTCGCGCTCGAACGGCTCCAGTTCGGCAATGAGTTGTTTTGCTACATCGTGCGGGAACCCGCTCAACGCAGGCGTTGGATGCAGCAAGCAAGCCAGCGACAACGCGTTTTCGCCTGCTTTCGCTTCGCCTTCAATCGGCGTCGCCAGATGCCATAGCGTCGGCGTGGTGATCAGTTGCGGTGAAGACGGCAGCGACAACGCCTCACTGCGTGGCGCAAGCACCTCTTTCATCGCCTGGGTGACTAAATCATGCTCGTGACGGTCTTTTTGCGACGCCAGCAGGCGATTGCCCGCTTCTCTGTCCAGCACACTGTCGGGCTGACGACGCGCCGATCCCGCCAGCGGCAACGAGCTAAAATGCGAGCCCTCTTTACGCAGCAATAATTCCGGGCTTGCACCCAGCAGCACGCCACCGTCAGGCAGCGGAACGTGGAAGTTAAAACTTGCCGGGTTCTGCGCAATCAAGCGTTCCAACAATGCGCCAGTGTCCACGTGAACGTCGGTGGTCAGCTCAATCAGGCGTGACAGCACCACTTTGTCGACTTTCGGCGTCGCGGTGAGCGCAGCGGCTTGTTCCACCATCGTCATAAATAAATCCTGTTGAGGGATTTCCTGACGAGACTGCACCTGCATCGGCTTCAGGCTGGCGGCGTATGGTGCGGAGTGTTGTTTGGCGGTACGGGAAAATGCGTCACTGTGCTGAGGAATAAACAGCGCAGAGGGTTGGGTAGTATCGAAGGGGATCGCTCCCACCAACAGCGGACGTTCGATGCCAGCGGCTTTGGCATCAGCAAACGCATTGGCGATAGTCTGCTGAAATTTTCCGCCTAAATCTTCACCGCCTTCAACCGGCTGCTCGATACGACGAAAACAGCCAGACGTGGTGAAACTGCGGTACGGCGACATAAAAAAGAAGCTGTCGGATAACAGCGTTGGTGCGACTTCCTGCACGGCCTCGGCCAGTGACGTTTCCATATCATCCTCCAAAACGATAAAGATATTACGAATAATTATCATTTATATTTTGGTTCGATAAGCTAAAAGTAATTGCGCCCGTTGTCAATGTCGGTCGCATCTTCCGTGTTGCCGTCGGGTCGTGCTAAAGTGCAAATGAGATTCATTAACATCAACAAACAGGACCCTGACGTCGTGAAATTCCCAGCTATTTTCCGTAACACCCTGTTGTTTATCGGGCTTTGCCTTTTAGGATTAACCTCAACGTTCGCCGCTGACTGGCCTCGTCAGATTACGGATAGCCGTGGCAGCCACACGCTGGAGCACAAACCGCTGCGCATTGTTTCGACCAGCGTCACTCTTACCGGCTCGTTACTGGCGATTGATGCGCCCGTCATTGCCAGCGGTGCCACGACGCCAAATAACCGCGTGGCGGATTCACAGGGTTTTTTACGCCAGTGGAGTGATGTGGCAAAACAACGCAAACTTACGCGCCTGTATATCGGCGAGCCGAACGCCGAAGCCGTTGCCGCGCAGATGCCTGATTTGATCCTGATAAGCGCCACCGGTGGCGATTCGGCGTTAGCGCTGTACGATCAGCTCTCCCCCCTCGCGCCAACGCTTATCATCAACTACGACGATCAGAGCTGGCAGGGTTTGCTGACTCAACTCGGTACCCTCACCGGCCAGGAAAAACAGGCCGCGGCGCGCATTGCGGAATTCGATCAGCAACTCACCGTGCTTAAACAGAAAATGAAGCTGCCGCCGCAGCCGGTCAGCGCGCTGGTTTACACCGCCGCCGCGCACAGCGCCAACCTGTGGACGCCGGAGTCTGCACAGGGAAAATTGCTGGAACAGTTGGGTTTCACACTCGCCCCGCTGCCTGCCGGGTTGCACACCAGCCAGAGCCAGGGAAAGCGGCATGACATTCTTCAACTCGGCGGTGAAAATCTGGCCGCGGGTCTGAACGGCCAGTCGCTGTTCCTGTTCGCGGGCGACCAGAAAGACGCCGATGCGATTGCCGCTAACCCGCTGCTGTCGCACCTTTCAGCGGTACGCAACAAGCACGTTTACGCGTTAGGCACCGAAACGTTCCGTCTGGATTACTACAGCGCGATGCGGGTGTTACAGCGCCTTGAGACGCTGTTCAGTTAAATCCTCTTGCCGGGTGGCGACTCTCGCCTTACCCGGCCTACATAAATTTGTAGGCCCGTGTAAGCGAAGCGTCGCCGGGCAATCAGGCCACTTCTTCCACGCTTACAGATGGCTGTCGAAAACGCCGTAGTTCGCCGAGTAATATCACTAACACCACGCCAACCACCACCAACACCCAACCGCTCACTGACGCTGCTGAAACCGGCGTTAACATCGCGCCAAAACCGCCCAACAACGCGGCACCGATGGCGTCTCCGGTGACGTTCTGCGCCGTCCACAGCCCGTTAATGCGCCCCAGCATCGCTTCCGGGGTTTGCGTCTGAATCATCGTGTATTGCAACAGAGAACTGATGGCACTGAGCCAGCCGAACAACGCCAGGCACAGTGCGCCCAGTGCCCACACAGGCATCACGCTGAACAACGCAATCGCTACAAACGATCCTACCGTCGAGAGCAACATGATCTGCCCCGGCCTTTCGCTGCGCGCCAGATTGCCGCTGGTCAATGCCCCGAACGCTGCCCCAAGTGGGATCGCCGCATACAGCATGCCAATCTGTGCCGCCGACATCTGCCAGCCCAGCGCCAGCGCCGGGTACAGCACCCGCACCGCGCTCGCCATCGTCAACAAACCGCCGAGTAGTGCGATACCGCCAATCAACGGGCTGTTAAACAGAAAACGCAATCCGGTCATTAACGATTTCAGTGGATGCTCACGCGGCTGCGGCGGTGGCGGCAGCTTCGGCAAACGCAGCAGCGTGAGTGTCGTGATAAACGTCCCGAGAGCCGCCAGCAGATAGTTCCAGGAGAAATCGCCGCTCGCCAGCAGCAGACCGCCGACCATCGGCGAAACCACCGAGCCGAGGCGCACCGTCAGCATCGTTATCGCCCCTGCCTGCATCAGATTTTCGCGCCCAACCAGCGCTGGCGTTGCCGCTAATAGCGCGGTCACGCCAATTGAGGCAAACAGGCCATCCCAAACGCCGAGCAGATAAATCGTCAGCAGCGACGGTTCTGGCAACAGCGCATTCAGCCACAGGCCGAGAAAACCAATCCCGCAGGTACCGCGCGCCAGCAAAATGAGTTTTTTGCGCTCGACGCGATCGGCCAGCACGCCGCCGAGCATCAGGCCGATAAACATCGCCCCGCCGGTGAGCGTCACCGCAAGCCCCACATGCCAGGTGGATTGGGTCAGGTTTTGAATTTGCACCGGCACGGCCACGCCGAGCAGGCCGAGGGAAAGAATGGAGATAAAACGGGCGATAAAGACGGCGCGAAACGCCGGATGAGTTTTCAGCAGGCTGAGGTTCAACAGCCAGGATTGTCTTTGCATCACAGGGCCTTCAACGAACTTTCGATACCATTTTTGTGGTCGCACATGCTAACATGAGAGAATAAGATCGAGAACGATAATTACTATCATTATCACATCATGGACGTTGCTATGTCGTTTTCACCCGCCGTACTGCGCGCCGTCGCCGTGCCCGGATTACTCATTCTGCTGGTCGTTGCCATTGCGCTCAGCCTGCTGATTGGCGCGAAACCGCTGCCGGTGAATGTGGTTATTGATGCCCTTTCCGGCAGTTGCCAGAGCGCAGACTGCACGATCATTCTCGACGCCCGCCTGCCGCGCACGCTGGCCGGAATGTTAGCCGGAGGCGCACTGGGCCTTGCGGGCGCGCTGATGCAAACCCTCACCCGCAATCCGCTTGCCGACCCCGGTATTCTCGGCGTTAACGCCGGCGCCAGCTTCGCTATCGTGCTTGGCGCGGCGCTGTTTGGGCTGACGCTGCCTCAGGAACAATTACTGCTCGCCTTTTGCGGAGCGCTGATTGCTTCAATATTGGTGGCATTTACCGGCAGCCAGGGCGGTGGACAACTCAGCCCTGTTCGCCTGACGCTAGCGGGCGTGGCGCTTGGGGCAGTGCTCGAAGGGTTATCCAATGGCATCGCGCTGCTTAACCCGGACGTCTACGATCAGCTGCGCTTTTGGCAGGCCGGCTCACTGGATATTCGATCGCTGGAAACGCTGAAAGTGGTGCTACTGCCGGTCACGATCGCCGCCGTCGTCGCGCTGGCGTTAAGTCGTTCGCTCAACAGCCTGAGCCTTGGCGCAGACACCGCCACCGCGCTCGGTAACAAAGTCGCACGCACGCAAATTCTGGGCCTGCTGACCATTACCGTGTTAAGCGGCTGCGCCACTGCGCTGGTCGGGCCGATTGCTTTTATCGGGCTGATGATGCCGCACATTTCCCGCTGGCTGGTTGGCGGCGATCACCGCTGGTCACTGCCGGTGACGCTGCTCGCTACGCCTGCCCTGCTGCTGTTCGCTGATATCATTGGCCGCCTGCTGGTGCCGGGTGAACTGCGCGTATCGGTGGTCAGCGCATTTATCGGCGCGCCGGTGCTTATCTGGCTGGTGCGCCGTCAACCGTCGCGCGGAGGTGTCGCGTGAATACCCCTTCCCGCCGTCTGCTATTGAGTTGTTTGCTGCTCATTCTGGCAAGCCTGTCGGTCGCACTGTGGAGCCTGCGCAGCGGCGCGGTAACGCTCGATGCCACGCAGGTAATCGCCGCCCTGTTTGGCGATGCCCCGCGTAACGTAACGATGGTGGTCACCGAATGGCGATTACCCCGCGTGTTAATGGCATTGCTGATCGGCGCGTCGCTCGGCGTCAGCGGGGCGATTTTCCAGTCGTTAATGCGCAACCCGCTCGGTAGCCCGGACGTGATGGGCTTCAACACCGGGGCCTGGAGCGGCGTACTGGTCGCAATGGTGCTATTTGGTCAACATCAAACGGCGATTGCCTTTGCGGCGATGGCGGGCGGGATTGTCACCTCGCTGCTGGTCTGGCTGCTGGCGTGGCGCAACGGTATCGACACCTTCCGGCTGATCATTATCGGCATTGGCATCCGCGCGATGCTGATGGCGTTCAACACCTGGCTACTGCTGCGCGCCACGCTTGAAACCGCGCAATCGGCGGGTCTGTGGTTTGCCGGGTCACTCAACGGCCTGACGTGGGCGAAAATTTTCCCGTCGGCCCCTATTCTGCTGCTGATGCTGGTTTTTGCCGCACTGCTGGTCCGGCGGTTACGCCTACTGGAAATGGGCGACGACAGCGCCTGTGCGCTGGGTGTGCGCGTTGAGCGCTCGCGCTTATTGATGATGCTGGTCGCGGTGGTATTAACAGCGGCGGCGACCGCATTAGCAGGCCCAATTTCCTTTATTGCGCTGGTCGCCCCGCACATCGCCCGGCGCATCAGCGGCACCGCGCGCTGGGGAGTAACCCAATCCGCATTGTGCGGCGCATTGCTGTTGGCGTTGGCCGATTTCGGCGCACAACAACTGTTTATGCCTTACCAGCTGCCGGTGGGCGTGGTGACCGTCAGCCTCGGCGGCCTGTATCTCATCGCCCTGCTCATTCAGGAGTCCCGTAAAAAATGACCGCTTCGACCGCCCGCCTGCGTGGCGAACAACTCACGCTGAGTTACGGCAAGAAAATCATTGCCGAGGCGCTTAACGTCGCCATTCCCGACGGTCATTTCACCGCCATTATTGGCCCCAACGGCTGCGGAAAATCGACACTGTTACGCACGTTAAGTCGTCTGATGACACCGCAGCACGGGCAGGTGTTTCTCGACGGCGAGCAGATCCAGCGTTTCGCCAGTAAAGACGTGGCGCGACGCATCGGTCTGCTGGCACAAAACGCCACCACGCCGGGCGATATTACTGTGCAGGAACTGGTGGCGCGCGGACGTTATCCGCATCAGCCGCTGTTCAGCCGCTGGCGTAAAGAAGATGACGACGCGGTAAACCGGGCGATGCTGGCGACGGGCGTGACGGAACTGGCGAATCAAAGCGTGGACACGCTCTCTGGCGGACAGCGTCAGCGCGCGTGGATAGCGATGGTGCTGGCGCAGGAAACGGCAATTATGCTCCTTGACGAACCGACCACCTGGCTCGACATCAGCCATCAAATTGATCTGTTGGAATTGCTGAGCGAACTCAATCGCGAACGGGGTTATACGCTGGCGGCGGTGCTGCACGATCTCAACCAGGCCTGCCGTTATGCCACGCATCTGATTGCATTGCGCGAGGGCAAAATTATCGCCGAGGGCGCGCCGAAAGAGATTGTCACGGCGGAATTAATCGAAAAAATCTACGGCCTGCGCAGCCTGATTATTGATGATCCGGTCGCGGGTACGCCGTTGGTGGTGCCGCTGGGTCGAACATCAGCCTAAAATCAGGCCGATGCTTGTAAAGAGAAAATCGAGGCGTCATTGCGCAACGTGAATGCGCTTTTTGATGTCTTTCAAAAATAGCGTGATGGTAAAGGTCATCATCACCAGCAGCGTCCATGAACCCCATTTTCCGACATGCACCGTCGCCCACGCCCCCAGCTGATTCGGGTAGCGCCAGACGCCAAAGAACGTGCCCATGTTTTCCGCCAGCCAGATAAAGAAACCGATCAGCGCGAAAGCCACCAGTAATGGCATTTTGCGAGGTGTATCGTACGGGGTAAAAATGACCGTCGAACGAGCGTACATACCGAGCGCCGCCGCAGCGATATACCCGCGATAATCGCCGATAAAATGGTGGGTGAAAAAATTGGCGTACAGCGCCAGCGACAGTAAAACGGCATGCAAAATGGGCGGATGATGGCGGATTTTTAAATCAAACAATCGCCAGCACTGAATAATGTAACTGCCGACCGCCGCGTACATAAACCCGCTGAATAACGGCACACCACCAATCTTGCTCCAGCCCGCTTCCGGGTAGTGCCATGAGCCAATCGCGGAAGAGGTTTTGAACAGTTCGAGCGCGAATCCCAGAACGTGAAATAGCGTTATCGCTTTGATTTCATCAAGACTTTCGAGGTGAGTCATAAACATGATGAGCTGAATGGCGATGGCGATAAGCAACAGCAGATCGTAACGCGACACCCCAATCAGCCCAGCACGTGGCACACAAAAGATAGCCACGAAGAATAAACCCGCAAACAAACAGGCGCGTAATTCCTTTACGCCGAACCAGAGAAACTCCAGTCCAAACCGTTTTGCGCCTTTCAACGTGGTGGCTGGCGGGTCCATCAAAAACAGATCGATACGATTGAGCACTTCCCTTCACTCCAGAGCGGAAAGCGCTCATTGTGCCATAAAGGTTAAAGAAGGATAGCGCGACGAAAACGCAATATTTAGGCCCGGCAGACTGGCTGCCAGGCCTAACATGCTTACCCCAACAACGCCCTCAACACCGGTCCAATCGCCTCAAACGCCTGCGGAGAAATGATGTCCACGTGGGCGCAATCATGACGATAAACATCCAGTTCTTTTACCCACGGTGCCCACGCACGGTGTGGATCCTGACCCGGCGTTAGCGTTTTCTCGGCGACAAACAGTGTCGCTTTACCGTCAAACTTCACGCTGTGGGCGGTGGTTAACAGCCGTACCGCATCGGCATAATTGCCTTCAATGGCGTTGAATAACTCGCTGGACGCCTGCCCCTGCTGTGCGGCCAGAAACGCCTCACGCTCGCGATTGATCTCTGCCAACACGTCCGGATCCAGACCATTAGCCTCTTTCTCTGACCAGTTTTGCGTTTCCGGCGGCCAGGTATCCAGCAGACCGAGAAACGCGACGGCTTCGCCGCGCTGACGTAAACGCGCCGCGATGCCCTGCGCCAGCGTACCGCCGAGTGAATAGCCGAACAGATAATACGGGCCGTGTGGCTGCTGTTGCAGGAGCGTCGCCAGATGGCGTTCACACAACGCGTCCAGATTTTCAGCACTCGCCATCGGCCCTTCCGGACGCGGCGACTGAATGCCCGTTATCGACCAGCGCGAGTCCAGCCAGCGCGCCAGCACGCTGAATTGCCAGGCAAAACCGGAGGCCGGATGGAAACACCACAGCGTCGGGCCGTGGCTTTCTCGTAGCGGCAAAAGAGTCTCATAACCCAGACGCTGCACCTGCCCGTCGTCTACCGACGCCAGAAGCTGGCTGAGTTTGCCGACGCTCGATGCCACCATCACCTGCCCCGGCGTCACCTGACGGGCAAACGTGCGGCTGAGTTGCGCCGCCAGACGCATTGCCAGAAGTGAATGTCCGCCGAGCGCAAAGAAATCGGCATCCACGTCGTGAATTTCACAGCCCAGCAGCGCACCAAACGCCTCCGCTACCGCCATTTCAGTGGCACTTTCTACCGGACGGCCCGGCGTTTTTTGCGACAGTTCCGGCAACGGTAAAGCTTTGCGGTCGAGCTTGCCGTTGGCGCTCAGCGGTAGAGACGAAAGCTGTAGCAACGTCACCGGCACCATGTGCGGCGGTAATTTGTCGCGCAGACTTTCCTGCAAAGCGTCGCGATCCAATGGCAGTCCGGAATCTGATACCACGTACCCCACCAGTTGACGCGCATCGCCGCCCATCGCCACCGCCTGATTCAGCACACAGGCATGCGCCACCGCCTGTGAAACGTCCGGCAATGTCAGCATCATGCGTTCGATTTCACCGAGTTCGATACGCTGACCGCGAATTTTCAGCTGATCGTCGCTGCGCCCCAGATATTCCACTGCGCCGTTATCCAGCCAGCGCGCGACGTCACCGGTACGGTACATCCGCTCGCCCGGCGCAAACGGGTCGGCGATAAAACGGCTGGCGGTGAGGTCAGGACGGCCCATGTAACCCTGCGCCAGTTGAATGCCGGTAAGGTACAAATCACCCGCCACGCCGAACGGCAGCGGGCGCATCTGCGCATCAAGAATGCGTAATCCCGTGTTCCACACCGGGAAACCAATCGGCACGCTGCTGCCTGACACCGCCGCCAGTTCAGGACCAAAAGCCGGATACCAGCTGACGTCCACCGCCGCTTCCGTGGGACCATATAAATTGTGCAACGGCGCGTGGGTCAGTTGTTCCCATTCGCGGCACAGCGCGGTCGGCAGTGCTTCACCGCTACAGAACACCTGTTTCAGCGTGCGGCAGGTACTCACATTCTCCTCCGCTAGCGAAGCCACAAACGCCGCCAGCATCGACGGGACAAAATGCGTCGTCGTCACGCCAAAATTGGCGAAGAACTGCTGCAACGCTAACGGGTCACGATGCGCCTCTGGCTCGGCCATCACCAGTTTTGCGCCCGTGATAAACGGCCACCAGAATTCCCACACCGAGACATCAAAACTGCACGGCGTTTTCTGCGCCACCACGTCGTCTGCCGTCAGTGGATAACTTTCCTGCATCCACAACAGGCGATTGACGATGGCCGTTTGGCCGACCATCACCCCTTTCGGACGCCCGGTCGAACCGGAGGTAAAGATGATATAGGCGGTGTGATCGGGTCGGGACAACGCCAGCGGAACATCATCGCCCGCCGTCAGCGGCGCGCTGTAACACAGTGTCTCGATGCCAGAAAACCGGCCCATTTGGTCTTCGGAGGTGATCAGCAACGAAGGCTTCGCGTCTTCGAGCATCATCTGTAAACGGTCGTCCGGATAACCGGTATCAAGCGGCAGCCAGGCCGCGCCCGCTTCGACAATACCGTGCAGCGCGAGGGTTAAAAACACCGAACGCGGCAACGCCACCGCCACGCTATCGCCGGGTTTAACGCCGCGCTCACGCAGCACATTCGCCAATGCCACCACCTGTTGGCGCATTTCGCGGTAGCTGAATTGCAGACGCGCATCGGCGAGCGCAGGAGCATTTGGTGTTTTCGCCGCCTGTGCTGCCACCAGTGCGCTGAGTGTGGTTTCCGGCAATATCATGTTGGTGTCGTTGATCTGCGCCAGCCGCTGATATTCGGCGGGTGACACTAGATCTACGTCGCCACAGCGTAGGGCCGGATCGGCGGCAAACTGCTCCAGTAACGCCTGTAAACGGGCAATGTGTTGTTGCAACGTTGGCTTGTCGTAACGCTGCTGGTTCGCCAGCACTTCGATTGTCAGGCCGCCTTCTTCATCGGGGAATAATGCCAGTTCGAGATCGTTGACCGGCCCGGTGGCTAGCGTGTGCGTTGTGGCGCAAACGCCGTCGATATCGAGCTGATAATCAAACACTTTGATGTTAAATACCGGGCCAAACAACGGCTCTTCCCCCGCCGCTTTTCCTGCATCACGCACGATCTGTTCGGCATCGTAACGCTGATGACGGCGCATTTTTTTCAACTGCGTACCCAAACGTTCGGCCAGTTCCGGCAGCGTGTCCTCGGGTTTAATGCTCACCGCCAGCGGTAACACATTCAGCACCGGGCCAGTGGCCGTCAGCGCCGCAGAGCCGAGACGACGCATGAATATGTAACCCGCCGCATAGTCGTTACGCCCGCACAAACGACCGAGCCACAGCGCCGCCAGCGCCAGTGCTAAATCGGTGCGCGGACATGAGGATGTTGTAACTAATCGAGAAAACGTTGTTCGGTCAGCGGTTAGCTTCAGCCGCCATATTTCCGTTGTCGAGGCGCGGCCCGGTAACGGTGACGAAGAAAGCGAAGCCGGAGGCGGCAACTGCTGGCGCAGTTCAGCCCAGAATGCACCGTCACGTTTCCAGCCGTCGCTTTCACGGTAGCGTTGATACTCTTCGACCACCTCGGAAAACGGCGTGAACGGTGATTCTGGCGGTGCTTCGTGGCGTAATAGCGCACGATAAATTTGCACGATCTGGCGGGTAATAGCCGGGAAACTGAAGCCATCGACCAGCAAATGGTGATAGCGCTGATACCAGTACCAGCGATTATTTGCCACACGAAATAGCTGGTGACACAGCAACGAATTACCGCTGTCGACGCGCGTGTTTTGTGCTAAATCCGCCTGCATATGTGCCGTCGCAACGACATGCGGATCGGCTTCATGGCGCAAATCCAACAGCGCAGAAACGCCCGGTTTCAGGCTGTTGTCGATCCACTGCCACGGCTCGCCGTTGTCTTCATCAAAGCGCATCCGCAACGTATCCGCCTGCGCCAGGCCAAGCGCTATCGCCTGCTGTAATAATGGCGCGTCGATTTCGCCTTCCAGTTCAACGTAATGCGCCACGCTCCAGGCGTTTGGCAGCGTCGAAAGCTGTTCTGCCATCCAGATCCCCGGCTGAGCCGCCACCAGCGATAAACGTTCAGTCATGACGAACTCCGGCGAAATGAGCAGGATTCAGGGTGGTCCAGCGGGCCGCCAGCCAGGCGTTACACACTTCAGCGTTTTGTGGCTCGCAGACGATTGTCCAGCCTGCGGGTAACGCGCACTGCTGCGGCCACAGGCTGTATTGCCGCTGCGCATTTTGCAGAATATAAAACTGCCCCTGCGCATCATCGAAAGGGTTACTGATTTGCATACCAAACTCCTGTCGTAAATCGCGCTTTATGCATCAAGCAGCGGTTGCCAGAGCGCCATCAGCCCCGACGTCAATCCGCCGCGCCAGCACAGCGCATCGTGTCCGCCGTCAACCTGACGCCAGAAAACCGGCTGCTGTGTGTGGTGTAATTGTTGTAAAAGGGCCTGATTGGTCTCAAAGATAAGCGGCTCGCGACGCCCGGCTTCAAGCCAGACCCGCAAACCCTGTGGCGAAAATTCGCCACGAGAAAGTTTTTCGAGAATAACGCCACCGTGACGGTCGCCGCGCTGAGGCCACCAGTAGGAACCGGACTGGCTTAGTACGCAGCCGAAACGCTCAGGGAAATTTAGCCCGGCAAACATCGCCGCCAGTCCTCCGAAACTTTGCCCGGCGACAAGGGTGCGCTCGGGGCGTTCGCTGTACGGGGCAATTTCCTGAATTTGTGGAAGAAGTTCGTCCTGAATGGCCAGCCAGAAATCGGTATTACACGGCAATTCTGCGCTGCGGTGCGCGGTATCTATGGCATCAATCAACACATACACCGCCGCCGGAAGCAGCCCTTCTCGGGTTAAACGCGCGAGGGGCGACCAGATGGGCATACTTTCGGCCCAGAACTGACCGTCAAGAAGCAACGCCAACGGGCGGTTAGGGTGCGAATGCTCACCCGTGGTGTAGATCCACACGCGGCGCACATTGCCCAGACGTTGGCTACGCCAGTGAATACAGACGGGTGGCGTGTAAGGCACGTCAGGCAGATCCCAGCCGGGCTGCACCGGTGCATCCGGTAAAGAAAGCGCCGATACGGCATGCCCGCGCCCGCCGCGCCAACTGTGGGTGTTGAGCGGATCGGCAATCGCCCGGGGCAGCAGTTTTCGCCAGCCTTCACGCAGCAACTGGCGGTCCAGGGGATTGCCGTCAAACAATACCGCCGCAAAATCATCATCACGTTCGACAGGAATAAAGCAGTAGCTGCCACGCCAGCTGGCAGGCAGTCGGGTTTGCCACTGCCAGACATCGGTGCCGGGCAGGCGGCACAGCGTCTGCGGGACCGCATTTTGGTGATGATCGGTGACGCCGGTGATGTAAATCCACACCCGCTGGACAGCCGAATGTGACTCACTCCCCGCCGGGTCGCGCCAGTAAAAAGTGACATGGCAAAACGCCCCTTCCCGCCGCCATTGCGGGCCGTCTATGCGTTCCCACCAGGCCGCACTCCCTGTCGTTACTATTTCCGCCACCGTAAACCCCGCGCTGTCTGTGGAATTTTTTGTTACACATCAAATTTATTGATAATATTATTGATAACTATTTGCATTTGCAATAGCGTATTGGCGCGCGTTTTATTTCCCTTCGTAACCTCTGACGTATGACGAGGTTTTACTTTTACAGCAGGATGTTGGCTTATAATGAATAACAAACTTAAGTCCCTGACCTTACTGGTCAATCTGGGCATTTACGGGGTGGCATTCCCTCTGCATGCAGAAGAGACCGCAAAGGCAAAAACAGCAGAGCCGGAAGAAACCATGGTCGTTACCGCGGCGCAGCAGAATTTGCAGGCGCCGGGCGTTTCCACCATTACCGCTGATGAAATCCGTAAAAGACCGCCCGCCCGCGACGTATCTGAAATTATTCGCACCATGCCGGGCGTGAACCTGACCGGGAACTCCACCAGCGGGCAGCGCGGCAATAATCGCCAGATTGATATTCGCGGCATGGGCCCGGAAAACACCCTGATACTGGTGGATGGCAAACCCGTGACCAGCCGTAACTCCGTGCGTTTGGGCTGGCGCGGTGAGCGAGACACTCGCGGAGATACTGGTTGGGTGCCACCTGAAATGATTGAGCGTATCGACGTGATTCGTGGCCCAGCGGCGGCGCGCTACGGCAACGGCGCGGCGGGTGGTGTGGTGAACATCATCACCAAAAAAGCCAGCAACGAGTGGCACGGCAGTTGGGACACCTACATGAACCTGCCGGAGCACAACGAAGAAGGTTCCACCAAACGGACTAACTTCAGCCTGACCGGCCCGATGGGCGGCGATTTCAGCTTCCGCTTGTTCGGTAATCTCGATAAGACGCAGGCCGATGCCTGGGATATCAACCAGGGACATCAGTCAGAACGTACCGGTATTTACCAAAACACCCTACCCGCTGGGCGTGAAGGAGTTGAGAACAAAGCGATCAATGGCCTGCTCCGCTGGGACTTCGCCCCAATGCAGTCACTGGAACTGGAAGCGGGCTATACCCGCCAGAACAACCTGTACGCAGGCGACACCCAGAACACCAATACCAATAATTTCGTGAAGGAAAACTACGGTAAAGAGACCAACCGTCTGTACCGTCAAAACTTCGCGCTGACGTGGAATGGCGGCTGGGATAACGGCATCACCACCAGCACCTGGGCGCAGTACGAACACACCCGCAACTCACGCAAAGGTGAAGGCCTGGCGGGCGGTACTGAAGGCATTTTCAATTCCGATAAATTCGTTGATATCGATCTGGACGACGTGCTGTTGCACAGCGAAATCAACCTGCCGCTCGACGTCGTCTTCAACCAGACCCTGACGCTCGGCACCGAGTGGAACCAGCAGAAAATGAAGGATATGGGCTCCAACACCCAGACCTTTATGGGTGGCACCATTCCGGGCTACAGCAGCACCGATCGCAGCCCGTACTCGCAGGCGGAAATCTTCTCGCTGTTTGCGGAAGACAATATCGAAGTGACCGATTCGACGATGTTAACCCCCGCATTGCGCTTCGATCATCACAGCATCGTCGGCGATAACTGGAGTCCGTCGCTGAATCTGTCACAAGGTTTAGGTGATGATTTCACGCTGAAAATGGGCATTGCGCGTGCTTACAAAGCCCCAAGCCTGTATCAGACTAACCCGAACTACATTCTCTTCAGTAAAGGCCAGGGCTGCTACGCCAGCACCAGCGGCTGCTACCTGCAAGGGAATGAAGACCTGAAAGCCGAAACCAGCATCAACAAAGAAGTGGGTCTGGAATTCAAACGTGACGGCTGGCTGGCTGGCGCCACCTGGTTCCGCAACGATTACCGCGACAAAATTGAAGCCGGTTATGCGTCGGTTTATACCAACGGCAACGGCACTGACGTCTATAAGTGGGAGAACGTGCCAAAAGCGGTGGTGGAAGGCCTGGAAGGAACGTTGAATGTGCCCGTAAGCGACAGCATCAACTGGACCAATAACATCACCTACATGTTGCAAAGCAAGAACAAAGAGACTGGCGATCGTTTGTCGATTATTCCAGAATACACGCTGAACTCGACCCTGAGCTGGCAGGTGTATCAGGACTTCTCCGTGCAGTCGACCTTTACCTGGTACGGCAAGCAACAGCCGAAGAAGTATAACTACAAAGGCCAACCGGCGACCGGCAGCGAGCTGAACGAAGTCAGTCCGTACAGCATTGTCGGTCTGAGCGGCACCTGGGATGCAACGAAATACGTCAGCTTCACCGCAGGTATCGATAACCTGTTCGACAAACGCCACTGGCGCGCGGGCAATGCTCAGACTACTGGCGGCGCAACGGGCTATATGTATGGCGCGGGGGCAGAAACCTATAACGAGTCGGGGCGCACGTATTATATGAGTGTGAACACGCACTTCTAAGGTTTAACGGGTGGCCCTTTCGTTTTCGTCGGAAGGGCCACCAGGAAAGGAAGCTAACACATGCAAACACATCACAGCACGTTTACTCTCGCCAGGCTCACCGTTCATCGCATCGATTTCGATCCCACGACGTTTACCGACGCCGATCTCCTTTGGCTACCTCACCACATCAAACTTCTGCCCGCCGGGAAAAAGCGCAAAGCGGAACATTTGGCCGGTCGACTGGCGGCATTTTACGCCTTACGGGAACAGGGCCTTCGGCAGATCCCAAACATCGGTGACAACCGGCAGCCGCTGTGGCGACCGGGCTGGTACGGCAGTATTAGCCATAGCGGGACAACGGCAGTAGCAGTGGTGGCACGGGAGGCGGTGGGTATCGATTTAGAAGGAATGTTCAGCGCGGAACTGTCGCAAAAAATCGCCAACAGCATCATTAATTCGGCAGAACGTGCGCTATTAGAGAAATGCGGCCTGCCCTTTCCGCTGGCGCTAGCCCTGGTATTTAGCGCAAAAGAGAGTCTGTACAAAGCGCTCTCTTTTACGACGGACGGACAACCAGGATTCGCATCGGCACAAATCGTTGCGCTCAACGGTCAGCGCATCACGCTGCAAGTGGACGAAACCTTCTCTCCCGCGCTGGTGAGTCAATGCTTTGATCTTGTCTGGCAGCAGGACAGCCAACGCGTGATTACATTACTGGCGAAAACGCTCGAGCCTGCGTAGTTGCTGCCCGCGCTCGTCAAAATTACATTCCGCAAGCCAGCCCTGCAGGGCTGCATCAATCGCGGGCCATTCACCGTCGATAATCGACAACCAGTCGCTGTCACGATTGCGGCCTTTGCGCACCATACGCTGGCGGAAACGGCCCTCAAACGTAAAACCGATGCGCTCTGCCGCCTGACGTGACGCGGTATTTAGCACATCACATTTCCATTCCACGCGACGATAGCCGCAGGCAAAAGCTTCGCGCAGTAGCAACCAGACCACTTCGGTACTGATAACACTGCGTTTCATACGCACAGACCAACTGACGTGGCCAATTTCCACCGTACCGTTGGCGCGGTCAATGGCCATCAGGCACACCACGCCCACCGCACGTTCAGTGCGTAAATCGATAACCGCAAACGGTACTAGTCCAGCGTCATCCACTTTTCCCTGTAACCAGATGTCTGTCGCTGCCACGGTAATCGGACGCACGCTACCCAGCCACGTCCAGTCGCGTTCGTCCTCGGCCTGTGCAAACGCATCAAACAGATCGGCCGCGTGCAGTGCGGCATTCATCGGTTCAAGCCGACAGCGTCTACCTTGTAACGGTTTGCGCTCTAACAGCCCCGCGCCCTGCCAATCGGGCAGCGGATCGCCCACTAACTGACCATATTCATTGAGCTCTGCCACGCTTCCCCCTGCCACAATTATTTCTCTGAGTTATAGCACGTGCGCCTGAAGACAGGACAGATCCAACAACGCAACGAGACTCTCCTATACTGACAAAAACTCGCCATCGGACACCGCCATGTCACTACCCGATTTTCATGTCTCCGACCCGTTTACGCTTGGCATTGAACTGGAATTGCAGGTGGTGAACCCACCGGGATTCGATCTCAGCCAGGACTCTTCCGCACTGATTGCGCAGATTGAAGAGACGATCAGCGTCGGTGAAATCAAACACGACATCACCGAAAGCATGCTGGAGATTGCCACGGGGGTTTGTCACGACATTCACCAGGCCAGCGCCCAGTTTTCTGCTATTCGCCAGACGGTGCTGGAAGCCGCTTCACGTCAGCATGTGCAAATCTGCGGTGGCGGAACCCATCCGTTCCAGAAATGGCAACGTCAGGAGGTATGCGATAACGAACGCTATCTGCGCACGCTGGAACAGTTCGGTTATTTAATTCAGCAGGCGACGGTGTTTGGCCAGCATGTTCATGTCGGCTGCACCAACGGCGATGACGCAATTTACCTGCTGCACGGGCTTTCGCGCTACGTACCGCATCTGATTGCATTAAGCGCCGCCTCCCCCTATTTACAAGGCGCTGACAGCAAATTTTCCTCTTCGCGTCTGAACGTATTTTCCGCCTTTCCTGACATGGGCCCGATGCCGTGGGTCGCCAACTGGCAAGCGTTCGAAGGGCTATTTCGCCGCCTGAGCTATACCGACACCATCGACAGCATTAAGGATATTCATTGGGATATTCGCCCCAGCCCGCATTTTGGCACCGTGGAAGTCCGCGTGATGGATACGCCACTGACGCTAGCCCATGCGGTGAATATTGCCGGGTTGATTCAGACCATTTCCTGCTGGCTGCTGGAAACACGTCCGTTCAAACACCAGGAACAGGACTATCTGCTGTACAAATTTAACCGTTTTCAGGCCTGCCGCTACGGGCTGGCAGGTGTGCTGACGGACGTTCATACCGGAAAACAATGCACGATTGCCGACGACATTCAGCGTCTGCTGGAGAATGTCGCGCCCTGGGCCGATACGCTACGGGCCAGCAGTGCCATTGACTCTCTTGCGCGGTTAGTGAAACAAGGTCACAGTGAAGCCGATCGGATGCGTGAGTTTATCGCCGCCGGTGGCTCGTTGATTTCACTTGTCGAAAAACATTGTGAGATTTGGGCGGCGTGAGAAAAGCAGCGATGAGAATCGCATATGGAAAGGTTGCTGCCTGACGTATATTTCCGGACAATATGATTTTAACTGCCGATTAACATGACCATGAAGCATCCGCTTGAATCCCTACTCACCGCTGGCGGCATTTTGCTGATGGCGTTTCTCTCTTGTTTGCTGTTGCCCGCCCCGTCCCTGGGACTGACGCTGGCACAGAAAATGGTGGGCACCTTCCATCTGATGGATCTCAGCCAGCTGTATACCATCCTGTTTTGCATCTGGTTTTTAGTGTTGGGCGCGATTGAGTTTTTCGTGCTGCGTTTTGTCTGGCGTCGCTGGTTTTCACTGGCGGACTAAACCGGTGAAATCACGCATCCCTTCCACCAACGCCTCGCACCACGCGGCGTAATCGTGGCCGCTGGACGACGGGTGGAAACTCACGCGATACCCTTTATCACGCAGCACCTGTTCAAACTCGCGCGTGTTCGGGTAGTTTCCCCCGCCGGGTCCACGGATTTCAAAGGTTCCGGCCTGTAGCCAGAAACGCACCGGGTAGCGTGGCGACTGCTGATACTGGCGCGTCAGCCAGTCTGGCGCTTCACCTTTTGGCGACCACCAGTACGAACCTGAAAGGCTCAATACATTGCCAAACAGGCGCGGATAGCGCAGCGCCACCCATGATGAAGCCAGCCCGCCGTAGCTCGACCCCGCCAACACCGTTTTCTGTCGTTGTAGATTCAGCCCCTGATGATGCAACCACGGCAACAGCTCATGCGCCATAAAATCCGCAAAGCGCGGATTCGGCGGCAGTTCAGCGCTGCGTCTGGGGTGATCGAGCGAGTCGATAAAGACCACGTTAATCGGCGGCAACGCATGGCGAGCAATTAAATCGTCAAGCACATTAGCGAAGTGATAATCGTCCTGATATTGCTTACCGTCGAACAGCAGCAGCGTCCAGCGCGCAGGTTGGGGAACACGTGGGCGATAGATTTTTATTTCTCGCGTGTTGCCAAGAAAACCGCTGTCCAGTTGATGTCGAGTCAGTTGCCCATACTGAATCGGCTTTTTCATTCGCGATAAAGTGCAGTGGCGAGCAGGGTTAAGCGCCAGCAGCGAATAACGATTCCAGCGATCGTCGCCAGGATGAAGGGTATTGGCATTGAGCGGATCGGCCTGCGCGCTGACCATGATCGCACGTTGCTGTTCACGCGGATTACCATCAACTCGCGGCACGTCCGGCGCCAGTTTGTACTGCATCAGCGTGTCAGCGGGCACGACATAGCTGCGAAACCAGACGTCAGAATCGTCTAACCGGAAAAGCGGGTCGTGCTCACCGGTTGGCGAACCGAGCAGAAATACATTTTGACGTGCGCCGCGCCAGAGGAATGTCACGCGCTTGTGGCGGGAATCGAACGGCTCGACTAAGGGTGTGCCTTCCCGTTGACGCGTCTGCCAGAAGGCTTCCGTGGTTGCGCCAGAGGCCAGCGATTTCACCAGCCGTTGTAGCGTCGGACTTTCAGGTGCCGGGCTTGCCATGTCAGAGACGGGAGTGGTCTCTTTTATCCGCCACTGGAAATACCAGCCGGCCCCCTCGTTACCCTGTAAAACCAGCGTGGAAGCCTGATTCGGTGGCAGTGAAAACAGCAGCGTTTGCGTACCGTCGGCCGGACCGCCTTCAATCAACGAACGAAGGCGGCGGTTATCACGGTCGAGCAAACGGGCATCCGTCACCCCGTTGAGCGTGGCCTGCACGTAGTTTTCGCCCAGCGCCGGCAGTTCAAAACAGACTTCCCCGCGGGCATCAAATTGACCTTTTTGTTCTCCCTGGACAGAGGGAGCTTCGCAAACCGCCGCTGCGGGCAGCGCGCTTAGCCCCATCAATAGACCACTCCACGCCATCTTCATTACGCTAACGTTCCTGTTTGAAAGGGAAACCAACGCTAATGCAAATGGTAATGGTTTGCAATATCATCTAATCTATTATTCGCAGAGCGAGGGTGAAGGGCAGGCATAAAAAAGCCGAATTATCGGGCTATTGCGGTTGTTCGCTAATGAGTGCGGCTCTGATTCTCTTTGCGCCACGCGCCTGGCGGCTGTTTAAAGGTGCGGGTAAATACTCGGGTAAACGTCTGCTGTGAGTCGAAACCGTACTTCAGGCAAATGTCATACACCCGCTGATCGGTATCGCGTAACTCTTCTGCCGCTAATCGCAGCTTACGCTCGCGAATATAGCGCCCGAGACTCTTGCCCTTTTGCTGTAAAAACAGACGCTGCAGGTGCCATTTCGAATAACCCGCATGGCGGGCAATGTCGTCAATGCGCAGCGGCTGGTGCAAATTGTCGTCAATCCACTCGACAATGGTGTCAATGACCTGAACGGAAATCGTCATACCTTTCTCCCCTACTCTGAACTGCGCGGTGGTTACTCCCACCAGGCATTGAACTGTTGCTCACGGTTGGCGACCCACACCGGCTCGCCCTGAACCGGCGTTAACAGGCGATAATTTTTGCCTTCACTGGCTCTCGCCAGCTGTTTGTAGGGGTCATCCCAGGTGTGTTTGGCGAGAACGAAACGTCCAGCGTGGCCCGGCAACACGGCACGCGCATTGAGATCGACCGCCGCCTGCGCCGTTTCGTCTGGCAACATATGAATGTATTTCCAGTCTTCGTCGTACTGACCGTTCTCCATAATGGCCAAATCAACGTGACCAAACTGCTCGCCGATCGCCTTGAAGTGCGGGCCGTAACCCGTGTCACCGCTGTAATAAATATTCTGCTCAGGAGTGACAAACATGAAGCTGCCCCACAGCGTCTGGTTACGCTTCAAACCACGCCCCGAAAAATGACGCGCGGGCAAGACGTGTACGGTGAGTTCATCGCTGATTTTCACCTGCTGCTGCCAGTCGGCTTCGGTGATGATGGCGCTGTCCATTCCCCAATAACGCAGATGCGACCCAACGCCGAGCGGCGTCACCACACGTTTGATTTTCGGCATCAACGCTTTGATGGTGGCGTAGTCCAGATGATCGTAGTGATCGTGGGAGATGATGAGCAGATCGATCTCCGGTAGGGTTTCAGGCCGCCACGGGTATTCCCCTTCGAACGCTTTGTTGAGGAAAGAAAACGGCGCGGCGTAATTGCTGAACACCGGATCGATAAGAATGCGTTTCCCGGCAAGTTGTAAATACCATGACGAATGGCCGAGCCAAATCATCACGTCTTGCTGTATTGGCAGGCTCGCGAGATCGGTTTTCACCATCGGCAATGGCGTATCCGGACGCGCATTGGGGCGCTTGGTGGTCAGAAATTCCCACATCGCACGCGGCATGCTTTTCTGACCGGACCAGCTTGGCGTCGGCTGTTGGTTATGGAACTGGCCGTCATGATAATGCGCGGAGCCTTCTACAGCATTCAGCTGCGCGCCCTGCGGCGCCTTGCCGAAACCGGCATTTAATACGAACGGTAAACTTGCTGCACTGGCAATTAACATAATGACGACCACACTTAAAAGAAGACGCTTCATATCCTGACCGACGACACGCTCCATCCAAACTGGAGACTCTGCTAGGGGAAACTTGATTATGAGTGAGTAAGCACTCATTATAGAAAGGGAGCGAAAGCCGTCAAGACGATTTTCAATTTTTGACATTCTGCGTTGAAGTGCTGCAATGGGCATGATTCAATCAGTGTCTTTTCCAGCCCGAGAGGTAAAGTGTAGTGGCTCGTCCGAAGAGTGAAGACAAAAAACAAGCGTTACTGGAAGCCGCTGCGGCTGCTGTTGCTCAGCAAGGCATTGCGGCTTCTACGGCTCTGATCGCCCGCAACGCGGGGGTTGCAGAGGGAACGCTGTTTCGTTATTTCGCCACCAAAGACGACCTGCTGAACGCGCTTTACCTGCACCTGAAAAGCTCGCTGTGTGCCACCATGCTCGCGGGCATTAGCGATGCGGTCACGCCAAAAGACCTCACGCGCGGCATCTGGAACAGCTACATTTCCTGGGGCGTGCGTAACCCACTCGGTCACAAAGCCGTTCGCCGTCTGGCGGTAAGCGAGAAAATCACCGCCGACACCAAACAGCAGGTCACCGATATGTTCCCGGAACTGCACAAGCTGTGTCAGCGTTCGGTACGGAGTGTGTTTCTCTCCTCTGCGTTTCAGGCGTTTGGTGACGCGCTGTTTTTATCGCTTGCCGAAACCACCATCGAATTTGCCAGCAATGAACCCAAGCGGGCGAACGATTTAACCGCACTCGGTTTTGAAGCCATGTGGCTGGCGCTGGCAGAAGAGGCTGCGGCATGAACGGCGACGCGTTAGTTAAACACGCGCATCAGTTCGCGCTGGAAATGCCGTTCACCGATCAAAGCTGGCCTTTTGGCCCGGAATACGACGTTTATCGGGTCAACGGCAAAATATTCATGATCGCCATGACGCTGCGCGGCAATCCATTGATTAATCTGAAAGCGGATCCGCAAAAAGCCCTGCTGCATCAGGAAATTTATAAAAGCATTACACCGGGTTATCACATGAATAAGAAACACTGGATAACCGTCTACGGCGGCGACGACATTAGCCCGGAACTGGTGGAAGATCTCATCACCGACTCCTGGCACAAGGTGGTCGATAAACTGCCGAAACGTGACCAAAAACGCCTGCGCCCGGCGTGATTATCCGCTTAAAACAACAAGTGTTATCACTTTTTGCCCCTTATCATTTGTCCCTACTCACTGTACTCTGCTCCCATTAAACGCGCCCGTAAGGGGCTGTTATCTCTTGAGGAGTTGTCATGGACATCATTTCCGTCGCTTTAAAACGCCACTCAACCAAAGCGTTTGACGCCAGCGTAAAACTCACCGCTGAACAGGCCGAAAACCTGAAAACGCTGTTGCAATTCAGCCCGTCGAGCACCAACTCCCAGCCGTGGCACTTTATCGTCGCCAGCACCGACGAAGGCAAAGCGCGCGTCGCAAAATCTGCCGCCGGTGGTTTCGTCTTTAATGAGCGCAAAATGCTGGATGCGTCCCACGTAGTGGTGTTCTGTGCCAAAACGGCGATGGACGATGCATGGCTGGAAAAAGTGGTCGATCAGGAAGAGGTTGATGGCCGTTTTGCCACCCCGGAAGCGAAAGCGGGCAACCACAAAGGCCGCGTATTCTTCGCCGATTTACACCGTAAAGAGTTGAACGATGACGCGCATTGGATGCAAAAACAGGTTTACCTGAACGTCGGCAATTTCCTGTTGGGCGTGGCGGCAATGGGTCTGGATGCCGTGCCGATTGAAGGGTTTGATGCCGCGATTATAGACCAGGAGTTTGGTCTAAGCGAAAAAGGGTTTACCAGCGTGGTGGTGGTCCCGGTAGGGCGTCACAGCGTGGAAGACTTCAATGCCAAACTGCCAAAATCTCGTCTGCCACAGAGCACCACGGTTACCGAGATTTAGTCTCTTTGCCCGATAACGCTTTGTGTCTGTCGGGTAATTTTCAGTACAGTTGGATGATCGGGGACTCAACGCCGCAGGCCAATGCGTAACGGGTCAGTGTATCCAGGCTCGCCCGGGTGACATTGGCTTCCATTCTGGAGACCGTCGGCGCACTGACGCCCATCTTTTTCGCTACCTGCGAACGGGTTAAACCTGCATGTGCTCGCCATTGCGCGAGCATTCCCCGCAGCCTTTCCTGCCGCTCGACGGCGTCAAATGCTTCTTTCATTCCAGGCTTTGCAAGCATCTCAGCTCTGACTTCATCCCAATTCAGAATGACTTTGCTCATTTAACATCTCCTTTAATCTGTTTGTCGCCAGCTGAATGTCGAGCGCAGGCGTTTTTTGCGTCTTTTTCACAAACACGCGTAGCAGCCATATGACTCGTCCTTGACGATAAACATAAATTCCTCGCGTGTGAACAAGGCCTACCGTCCGGATTTCAAATAGCCCATTGCCTAGCGGCTTCGAATCAGGCTCCCGTAATGCCGTCGGATTAGCACGCAGTTTATCGAGCTGGAGGATCATTTTTGCCCGTACAGTGAGAGGAAGTGCGTCAAGCTCCTCATATGCCAACCGATGGATCTCCAGAATAAACATCCCGCTCTGCTCCCTGAGAATTTAGCATATAAGGTAATTTGCATTAAAGGCTAAATTGTTTTTTTTATAACCGAAAACGTAGCGTATTCGGCAGCAAAAAAAAGAACGGAGAGAGAAAACGGGAAGGACGCTCGAGAAAAATCGATGGAGTGACGCTGTAATCCGACAGGTTATTCATTTCCCTTCTCGGCAGCTTCATCCGCTCGCGCTGCGGTATATCCCGACAAATGCCCGACGACATTGGCGTAGATGCTGATGATGATTACCCACAACACGCTGTTTTTCCACCACAAAACAGAAGGAATGGCGAGAATAACCCATGCTCCTGCGCTCACGAGATGCATTTTTTTAATCAGCGACGGTGTCACTTTCATTTTTATTGCCTGTTTTACAGAACCCTATAAAGCATAGGGCACAGTACGCTTTCCGACAGGCTATTTATCTGCTGGATGCCGACCACTTTGCATAATCAACAAAACTGAATATTTCAGTAAAGGCTAATGGTGTATTTATGGTCGAAAACGCAGCGTGTGAGGCAATAAAAATCAGCGTAAGCGAACAGAACAAGCTGGTGACTCGATGAAATTCGTTCCTGCTTACGGGTGACGTTCATTGCTTTCCTTGTTAATTCGAGAAGCTTTAGCCCTGTTGCTCAAGCCATTGCAGCGCGCGTTCGCTCTCTTCGTCGACCGGTAAATACACCAGCAGCCGTGAGCCATTGCGCGGCGCGGAATACCAGTACATCTGTTGCAGACTAAACGCGCCCAACTGCGGATGGTTAAACGTTTTGATTTGATTCTCGACGCCTCGCACATCGTAGCGTTGATGCCACAAGGTTTCGAATTCAGCCGATGCGGCAAAGAATCGCGCCAGCTTATTTTCCCATTCGGGTTCGCCGCGGTGCTCAGCCATCGCGGCGCGAAAATAGGAGACAAAGGTCGGCAGCACATCGCGATTCGCCAGGCGTTCGCGCCAGGCGTCGTTGGTCAGATACAAATAGATGCAGTTGCGATCGTCTTCCGCTATCGTCGCGAAATCGACGCCCATCAGACGGCAAAAGCTGTCGTTCCACGCCACAATATCAAAGCTGGGTTTTTGAATGCTGGCGGGCTGCGGCATCAGACTGTCGAGCAACCTGCGTGTGCCTGGACTAATGCCTTCACATTGCGGAACCTGTAAAGACTCCAGCGGCGGCAGTCCGGCGAGCACAAAAAGATGGCGAGTTTCCAGCGCACTGCATTGTAGCGCCTGCGCCACCGCCTGCATCACCAGCGTCGAAGGGTTAACTTCCCGCCCCTGCTCCAGCCACGTGTACCAGGTGACGCCGACATCCGCCAGCATCGCCACCTCTTCCCGGCGCAATCCCGGCGTGCGACGCCTTCCGCTACGCGGCAACCCGAGCCGTTGCGGGTCGAGACTTTCCCGGCGCGAACGCAAAAAAGCGCCGAGCTGTTTGCGATTGTCATCATGGCGCGTCACGACAGTTTCAACAGGTGTGATAAGTGACATGTCACCTCCAGCAGGGTAGTACCAATACCAGTATAAGCAGGAACTGGTACCCGTTTATTCATTCAGCGATGCTACGTCCGATCCCTGAATGACGCAATGGAGAACCCCATGAATTCGTCTGCTGTTTCACCTGGTCGCGCCGGCCAGCTTTTACTCCTGACCGGGCAAATGCTGCCGCTGATAGATACCTCAATTACTAACGTGGCGCTGGACTCCATCACGCAATCGCTGCACACCAGTCCGACCCAACTGGAGCTGATCGTTGCGCTGTACGGTGTGGCCTTCGCCGTGTGTCTGGCGATGGGTAGCAAGCTTGGCGATAACTATGGTCGTCGGCGGCTTTTTATGTGGGGCGTCGCGCTGTTTGGTGTCGCTTCGCTGCTGTGCGGCATGGCTAACTCGATTCACTCGCTGCTGGCGGCGCGCACGCTACAGGGCGCAGGTGCGGCGCTGATCGTGCCGCAAATTCTGGCGACATTGCATGTCACCCTCAAAGGTACTGCGCACGCCCGCGCGATCAGCCTGTACGGCGGCATGGGTGGGATTGCGTTTATCATAGGGCAAATGGGCGGCGGCTGGCTGGTGTCGGCAGATTTTGCCGGACTCGGCTGGCGCAATGCCTTTTTCATCAACGTGCCATTTTGCCTGCTGGTACTGGGCCTTAGCCAACGTTATGTGCCGGAAACGCGCAGTGAAAAACCGTCTGGCATCGACTGGCCCGGCACGGTTTATCTGGCGGCAATCCTCTGTTGTCTGCTGTTCCCCATGGCGTTAGGCATGGAACTGCACTGGCCGTGGGCGCTGAAACTGATGCTGTTGGCCGTGATCCCGCTGCTGTGGTTGATGCGCCGCAGCGCGCTGGCGAAAGAACAACGCGGACAAACGCCGTTGTTACCACCGCGCCTGTTAAAACTGCCGAGCATTCGCTTTGGGATCCTCATCGCCCTGCTATTCTTCAGCGCCTGGTCCGGCTTTATGTTCTGTATGGCGCTGACCATGCAGTCAGGGCTGGGCATGGCTCCGTGGCAGTCGGGAAACAGTTTTATTGCGCTGGGTATCGCCTATTTTGTCTCGGCACTGTATGCCCCGAAACTGATTGCTCGCTACAGTATGGGCCGCATTCTGCTCATTGGCCTGACCGTGCAAATCTGCGGCCTGCTGTTGCTGATCGTCACTTTCTGGCACTACGGCATGCGCACCCATGCGTTGACGCTGGTTCCGGCCACCGCGCTGGTCGGTTATGGGCAAGCGCTGATTGTGAACAGCTTTTATCGCATCGGTATGCGTGATATCCACGCCAGCGATGCCGGAGCGGGCAGTGCTATTCTCAGCACGCTGCAACAATCGACGCTGGGACTGGGGCCTGCGGTCCTTGGCAGTGTTTTTCTGGCTCTGGCGTCACAGGGTGACTACACCGCGGCTATCGTCGGTTTTCTGTCGTTGGAGGTCATCATGATGCTGCTGCTCGCGGCGCTGGCTCTCAGCTACCGCCGCCATTTAAACCGCAGTCCTCTGCCTTCGCTATAGCGCTTGCTGATTTGCATCTCATTTCCTCAGCGGTCATCATGGCCGCTGAAATAAAAAGGAGACGTTATGCAGGAAATTATAGTAGCCCTCAAAAAGTGGGGCCTTGAGATAAACCACACCACATCGCTGATCATTGTTTTCGGTATTATTTTTCTGACCGTCATTATCCTGCACGTTATTTTACATCGGGTTGTGCTTCGCACCTTTGAAAAACGCGCACAGGCCAGCCAGCATTTCTGGCTGCAAATCATTACGCAGAATAAATTATTTCACCGGCTGGCCTTCACGCTACAAGGGATTGTCGTGCAGGTGCAGGCCGCGTTGTGGCTGCAAAAAGACAGCGATGCCGCCAACATTCTGACCACCTGCGCCGAACTGTGGGTGATGCTCTATTCTCTGCTGTCGTTTTTCTCGCTGCTCGACGTGTTGCTGAATCTTTCGCGGAAATTCACGTTCTCCGCACATATGCCGTTAAAAGGCATTTTCCAGGGGATTAAACTGGTCAGCGCTATTTTGGTCGGCATTCTGATTATTTCACTGTTGCTGGGGCAATCGCCGGCCATCTTAATCAGCGGCCTGGGTGCCATGGCGGCGGTGATGATGTTGGTGTTTAAGGATCCGGTGCTCGGTCTGGTAGCCGGAATTCAGCTTTCTGCCAACGATATGCTTCGTCTGGGTGATTGGCTGGAAATGCCGAAATACGGCGCTGACGGCGCGGTGACCGACATTGGCCTGACCACCGTGAAAGTGCGTAACTGGGATAACACCATCACCACGATCCCAACCTGGTCGCTGGTGTCAGACTCATTTAAAAACTGGAGCGGGATGTCTGCCTCCGGCGGGCGTCGTATTAAGCGCAGCATTAATATCGATACCACCAGCATTCATTTTCTTGATGAGCACGAACAACAGCGCCTTATTCAGGCCAAGCTGTTAAAGCCGTATATGGACAGCCGTCATGAAGAAATCAATCAGTGGAATGAACAACAAGGTGGCGATGAGTCGATTCTTAACCGCCGTAAAATGACCAACGTCGGTACTTTTCGCGTTTATCTCAATGAATACCTGCGTAGTCATTCGAAAATACGCAAAGACATGACCCTGATGGTGCGCCAGTTAGCGCCTGATGCAAACGGGTTGCCGTTGGAAATATATGCTTTCACCAACACGGTTGTGTGGGCGGAATATGAAGGGATTCAGGCCGATATTTTCGACCATATTTTTGCCGTCGTCGACGAGTTTGGTTTACGTATTCACCAGGCACCGACCGGGAATGATATTCGCGCCCTGTCCGGATTTGTGTCGAATTAACACGGCAAAAGGTCTGGGCCATGCTCAGACCTTTTTTCTGCACAGTCGCTCACCAACCGCAGACGTTGTGCTCGCCGTCTTCATCGTAACCGCGCACGATATTTACCAGATCTTTCACTGACTCAGCGGCTGTCTCCGCGTCGAGAAGATCCGCCAGCGTGTTGAAATCTTTGTCGACCGATACGCCGTTATTGTTGTTGGTGACGCTCAGCACATACACACCCTCAGCCGTGCCATCAAATCCTTCAGCCAATGCCGCAACCGCCTGACTCGCCACCGCGGGCACGTACAGTGCCATCGGTTTCAGATACACTTTTTCGGCGATCGCTTTGCTGCCGCGATGTTGGATCCCTAAGGTGTAGCCTTTGTTTTCGTCATTGTTGTCCATTCTGAATGCCTTACTCTTCGGTTAAAATTTGCGGGTCAACGTAGAAATCCACGCTGAACAGCACGTCGTCGGTCAATGGCCTGATGAGGTGCCATTTCTCCGGCGGGAAAACGCCAAACTGCCCTGCCTCAATTCGCAGCGTTTCTCTCGGTTCTGGGCTGAATTCATCGGCAAAATTCTCATACAGAATCACGCCACTCATCACTGATAAACGCGGGTAAACGCCCTGACGGGTGCCCGCATCCAGATGTCTGCGCCAGATACCCGGTGGTGCCGTTTCTGTGGTCCAGAACGGCGTGCTGCGGGTGTGCACATAGTGCGAAGGGATTTGAATCCGTTCCATGATCAATCCTTATGCGTGTTTACAACCTGACCAAAGCCTTTACCGGTCAACTGCGCCTGCGGCTCAGCAAAGAAATCGATATTGAACCAGGTGTCGTCGGTGAGCAGCTCAATACGGTGCCATTTTTGCGGCGGGCTGATGCCAAAATGCCCGGCCTCAATCACCAACTCGACGTCCGGCGTGGTGCTTTCTGCATCCGGGAAACCAAAATATTTTACCGCGCCACGCATCACGGATAAGCGTCCATAGACGCCCGCTTTGGTATTGTGGTGACTTAGCAGTCCGGCAGGCACAGTCGAGTTATCGAAGAAGGGTGTCGCACGGGTGTGCACATAATGCGCAGGAATAGCGAGATTCACGGTCTTTCCCCTTGGTATTTGTACGGGATAGACGTCAGTCTACACCCCCTTTTATCGCACCGTTTTCCGTCCAGTGCTCTTAAGGGGGCGCTTACATCAGGTGCGCTTTCTCAGCAGTTTGAAGACCACAAACAGGAATACGACCCACACTGGCAGCAGAATCGCCGACAGGCGCATGCCGTCGATAGTCAGCATCAGGCAAAGAACCATCAACAGAAATGCGATGCAGATATAGTTGCTGGTCGGCGCCCACAGCGCACGGAATTTTGGCTCACGTCCTTTTCGCCGTTGGGCTGAACGGAATTTCAAATGCGCCAGGCAAATCATCACCCAGTTCAGCAACAGCGTGGCCACCACCAGCGCCATCAGCAGGCCAAACGCCTTGTGCGGCAGCAGGTAATTCACCAGCACCACCAGCGAAGTGATTGCCCCAGAAAGCATCAGCGAATTCACCGGCACGCCGCGACGGTTCACGCGAGTGAGGAATTTCGGCGCATTGCCCTGCACCGACAGGCCAAACAACATCCGGCTATTAGAATAAACACCGCTGTTGTACACCGATAACGACGCCACCAGAATGACGAAATTCAGCGCAGATGCCACTACATTGCTATCCAGATTGTGGAAAATCATCACGAACGGGCTGCTGTCTGATTTGACGTTCACCCACGGATAAAGCGCCAACAGCACCACCAGAGAACCGATGTAGAACAGCAGAATGCGGTACACCACCTGATTCACCGCTTTTGGGATCGAGGTTTCCGGGTCGCGCGCTTCGGCGGCAGTAATGCCAATCAGCTCAAGGCCACCGAAAGAGAACATGATCACCGCCAGCGACAGCACCAGGCCATGCCAGCCGGTGGCAAAGAAGCCGCCGTGTTGCCATAGGTTACCAAAGCCCGCGTGCTCGCCGCCGTGGCCGGTAAACAGCATCCACAGCCCGAAGCCGATCATCCCCAAAATCGCCAGCACCTTGATCAGCGCAAACCAGAATTCCGTTTCGCCATACAGACGCACGTTCACCAGATTCACGGCGTTGATGATAATAAAGAACGCGGCAGCCCACACCCACGTCGGCACGTCCGGCAGCCAGTACTGCATATAAATCCCGGCGGCAGTCAGCTCCGCCATCCCTACCAGCACGAACATGACCCAGTAGTTCCAGCCAGAAAGAAAGCCGGCGAACGGCCCCCAGTATTTATAGGCAAAGTGAGCAAAGGAGCCAGAAACCGGTTCCTCGACGACCATTTCGCCGAGCTGGCGCATGATCAGAAAAGCGATGATCCCGGCGATGGCGTAGCCGAGAATGACGGCAGGTCCGGCCATTTGAATGGCGGGACCGATGCCGAGAAACAGACCGGTGCCGATAGCACCGCCGAGAGCAATTAATTGGATATGGCGGTTTTGCAGGCCGCGGTGAAGCGTCGGTTGAGTCTCCGACGCCGCATCCGTTGGCAAATTGTCGGATGCCGATGACGCGTTTTTCACGTCTTTCCCCTGTAGCGTTTTTTAGAAGGGGCACCTTTTAACACTTCAATCGATGTGTCGCAAGTTTCGTCCCGGCGAGTCGCCCCGCCGGAACGAGGGTCACACTTAGAAATCGTAGCTCATCGACACCTTCACGGTGCGCGGTTCACCCTGGAAAATGTAAGTGCCGTAGCTCTCCACACCCGACCAGTATTTCTCATTGGTGACGTTATCCACGCCGACACGCCAGACCATATCGTTTTGGTCGGCGTTGACGCGCATCCGGTAGCGCACGCCCAAATCAAGCGTGGTATAGCTGTCGAGCTTTTTGGTGTTTGCCGCATCGGCATATTGCGAACCGGTGTGGTTCACTTTCGCCGTCGCGGTCAGGCCTTCAACCGGTTTGATGTCATATTCGCCGCCCAGCACCATGTAGAAACGGGAAACGCCGATAGCGTTATTCCCGTCGTGGGTGCCGCCTGCGGTTTTGGTCATCTCCGGATCAAGCCAGGTGGTGCTGCCGTTCAGACGCAGGCCGAGAACCGGCTCACCAAACACGTTCAACTCAATGCCCCGGTTACGTTGCTCGCCGTCCAGCACGTATTTATTGTCGCTGTTCAGCAACGCCGACGGCTTTTTGATTTCAAACAGCGCCAGTGAGCCCCCCATGCGCTGGTAATCCATCTTCACGCCCACTTCATTCTGTTTGGAATGCAGAATGCCCATGCTTTCGCCGTAGTTTGACGCACCTTTTGGGGCGTTATCACCCGGCTGCAATGCTTCAGTATGGTTAGCGTAAAGCGAAATCTCTTTCCACGGCTTGTAGACGATGCCGTAGGTCGGCGTCCAACGGCTTTCCGTGTAGCGGGAAGAGGTATCTTCAATGCCCGTCGCGTTGCTGTAGTTGCGTACCACCACTTTCTGATGACGGGCGGCGGCAGTGAACAGCACCTGATCGTCAAAGAAGCCCAACGTGTCAGCCAGCAACCAGCCCTGCGTGCGGCTGCGGGAGGTGGTCAGCGGATCGAAATAGTCGCCGCCGAAATACGCGTTATCCGGTTTCGCCACATCATGATTGTCATAAATGTTGGTGGTTGGATTATTGGCAGACATCCGCCACGCGGTGGCGTCAGTGCGGATCTGCGCGGCATAACCGACGTTCACTTTATGCGAGACAGGACCGGTATCAAAGTTACCGCGCAGGCCCCCCATGCCGCTCCAGGCGTCGATAATACGGTTGGTATCAAGACGGCCCACGGTGGCGTCACCGCTTTCATCAATCAGCTTGGGTGCAGAATAAGTCCCCACCTCATGCGAATGCTGGCCGCCAAATGCGGCATACGTTGTCCAGTTATCGCTCAGATCGTACTCGGCTTTTGCCATCCCGAATTCACTTTCGATATCGCTGTAGCCCCATTTCTGGCTGTAGTTTTTATCGGTGTCCGGTACATCGGGAATGAAATCAACGCCGCTGATGTTGACGCCCATCTCGCCGCCGTGGAAGGTTTTCTTCTGGTAGCCGAGGTCAAGCGAGGTGCGCAGACGCTCGCCGCGATAATCAAGGCCCAGAGAGGCCATCGTGGTGCGTCGCTTATCGGCATCAATCGCCGTTTCGCCTTCGCGGTGCACGAGGTTCACGCGCGCGCCAAACTGGTTGTTGTCGCCAAAGCGTTTACCGAGATCAACCGTGCCACCAACCTGTGAATCGGAGGTGTAATCCACGCCGACGCTGGCGGTTGGGGTGTCTTCCGCGCGTTTAGGTTCGAGGTTGATCATTCCGCCGACGCCGCTGCCGGACGCACCGTTCAGCAGGCCGTTCGCGCCTTTGAAGATCTCCACGCGTTCGAGCATTTGGGTATCCATCACCTGACGCGGTACGACGCCGGACAGGCCGCCCATCGTCATGTCATCACCGTCCAGTTCAAAACCGCGGATTTTGTAGGTCTCCGCAAAGTTACCGTAGCCCTGCACCGGCTGCACGCTGGCATCGTTACTGACCACATCGGCAATGGTTTTGGCCTGCTGATCTTTTACTAACGTCGAGGTGTAACCGATGACATTGAACGGCACATCCATGGCGTTCTGTTCACCGAGCATCCCCATGCGCCCGCCGTGGGCGATTTGTCCGTCGAGAAATGCCGGAACCAGCGCATCGCCACCGGCTTTAAAATCGCTGCCTTCGGTGGCCTGCACCACCATGGTTTCCTCGGCTTTTTTAGTGGTCGTCGTGTCTGCCGCGAGAGCAGAGTGGGAAACAGCGCCGATCGCCAGAGCGAGCAGCGTTTTACGAAATCCAGTTGTGTTGGTATGAGTCATGATTTGCTTTTATTGAGGCTAAGTGGAACAAAATGGCCCATTTACGGGCCAGTCATTTTTATTTATTCAGCGCAATACGCACGACGCTGTCGGGCGCGCTGGTGGAACTTTCTTTATTGAAAGCCTGTTTAACGGTGACGTACAGCGTCTGGCCATCAGCGGAGAGCAGCAAGCTGTTCGGATTCGGCGTTAGGCTCCAGCTCTTTTTCACCGCATAGGAGGTCGCATCAAGGCTCAGCACCTTGCCGGATTGGCGCTGCGAGACATAGATTTCATGGCGTTTCGGATTGAAAACAATGCCCAGCGAATCGCCGATATCGAGCGGCTTAATCATTTTGCCGCTGTGAACATCCAGCACCAGCGTGGTTTTCGCTTTTGAGTTATCGGTGACGAACAGACGCCCGGTATCGTTGTCTTCGGCAATATTCAGCAACAGTGCCGGTTTATCACCGAGCGGCTTCCAGCGTTGTTCAATGCGATTGTTACGAGGATTAATCACCAGAATTTCGCCGCCGCCGTTGGCCGCGTAGATACGCCCGGTATTGCGGGAGTAATGCAGGCCGGTCATCCACTTACCGGTGTTTTTGATGCGTGTTTTCAGCTTGAGCGTTTTGGCGTCAACGACCCAAATCACCGCCGGATCGGCCACCGCGCCGACGTACAGCGTGTCGTTATGCAGTAATACCTGACGCGCACCGTAAGGCAGCCCTTTTTCGTTCCGCTCCGGGAACAGCAGACGGGCTTTCACTTTGCCATCAGCGGTGTTCAGTGCGCTGATGCCGCCGTCCAGTGAATTCGTCACATACAGGGTGCTGCCATCGTCGGAAATCGCCATGGCGAAGTTTTTCAGATCGGTGTGGCTGACGCCTGTCGTTTTCAGCGTTTGCGGATCGAGCGTATAAACCACCCCGCCCTGCACGTCTTTGAACCCTTCGGCGCTGGAAACATACAGCGCATCACCTTTCGGGCTTAACGCCATTTCATACAGGCCAGCGGCCAAATCACGTTGTGTCAGATTTTCAGCAACGGCAGATGCTGCCGTTTGTGGGGCGATTGGCGCAACGGGGGTGCTCTGCGAAGCACATCCCGCCAGCACGAAAGCCAGTGCTATCGCGGTGAGTTGACGTTTCATGAAAAGTTCCCTGCAAAACACAAATAAAAAAAGAAATGAGAACTATACGCATTATCAATTTTTCTTCAAGCATAAATATGCAGGGGAGTTTGCGGCGAAAAACCGTTGAACGGAGGGGGATTTATTGCGCGGATTCAGCGGCATTTTGTGTCCGGCGACACTGCGATTACCGGACCGATAACATCCATTTATCCATAAAAAAGCCCGATGACATCATATCATCGGGCCTTATCAGCGTTGTTGCCTGACCAGCGTCACGCCATCAGGCACGTCACGTAGGTCCGCGCACGCCGGGCGCGATCATCAGAACTGGTAGCTGTAGTTGACGCTTGCGAACCACAGGTACGGATGGTCATAGCTGCCGGAGAAGACTTCAGGCGAGACCACTTTCGACGACTGCATATGCAGATATTCCACCGCGAAGCCAACATTGCTCGCTGGGGTCAACTGATACTGCGCGCCGGTGGCAAAACGCCACTCATCGCCGGTCGGCAGGCTCAATGCCACATCGCCCTGCGAGTGATATGGCGTGCTGTCGAAGGCCACGCCTGCATTAAGACGCCACAAATCCGTTGGACGGTACTGCACGCCCACGGCGGTATGCCAGGTGTCTTTCAGGCGGTTGGTTTTGCTCGTCTGCTGTCCGTTGACCTGAATCTGCGGCGCACCAAACTGGCTCCAGTCCTGCCAGCCTAAATCGCCCATCACCGACCACTGCTTGTCGATATCATGCACCAGGCTGAACATCAACTGCTGCGGCGCATTCACCTGCGCGGTGATAGGCAGATCGTAGTTGCCCTGCGGCAGACGCGCTTTGCCGTCGATACTGAAATCGTAATCGGTTTTGCTGTTCCAGGTTACCCCGGCGCGGGTCTGGTCAGTCAATTGCATCAACAGGCCGAGGCGATAGCTGGGTGCCCAGTCGTGATCTTTCTGTTTTTTATCGTTGCCGTTCACGTCGCGCGTCAGGCTAAGGTAGCCGTAGTTAGCGTTGACGGAGGCACCGACAGACACTTTGTCGCTGAGTTTGTACGCGATGGATGGGCTGACGGTCAGCGCCAGCAGGCTGCTCTTTTTGATTAAGCCTTCACCGGCCCAGTTACCGAAGTCGATCCCCAAGCCGAAGTTGCCGTACATGCCAATACCGGCGTACAGATTGTCGTTAATTTTCTGGCTGTAGAACGCGCTGCCGTTAGGCATGAAATTCATTACATTGCCTGGGCTTTTACGGCTATCGTTATCGAGCTGATAATCGATATTGCCGCCCAGTCCCTGCAATCCACCGGTAATCATGTGGTCAGGTAAGCGGGTCATCCCAGCCGGGTTGGTGGCAATCGTTGAAGCATCCTGCGCACGCGCAGCCTGGCCGGCTCCCGCGAGTGCCGTGTCTTCAGTGCCAATTTCATAGAAATAGAGTGCGCTGGCGTGTGCAAGCGATGAGCAAAGCAGTCCAGAGCATACGAGGGCGATTTTTTTCATTTGCCACCTGCCAAAATAAGCGTTTATGCATTGTTATTAGTTAAAAGAGCATAGTTATCTGCGGTGATTTTGCCACTACAAAGGTGCAGATAACCCCTTCATTTTGAAGGGGCGAAAGGATAGCAAAGGGTTGGTTACTTCTTCAGCAAGAGATCTGTTTATTATTAAATTGGTGAATTATTTCTGCATACGATTAAGCTGAGTTTTGTCTGCTTCTTGTGCCTTTTCTGCAAGACGTGGGAACTGAGGCGGCGCGTAGTGGCCGTCCGGCAGCGGCAGACGTTCCATATCATGGCCTTTATAGATTTGCAATTCACCCAGCGTTGCCAGGGTGAAACCCACCATTTCCGCAGGTATATACAGCTGATACGGTTGTGTTTTTTCGAAAGGCACCGGCGTCGGCAATCGGTTTTCACTGAGACTGTAATTGCGTTTCAGCACTAAAAATTTATCCGGCACCCGACGCTTACTGTTCCACCAATCGCCATCCACTTCACGGAACATTCTCTCGGTTTCTGCGCGCGTCACAGCCCCAAGACCGACCAGCGCCTGATGAATCTGACCATCCATCGCTTTGTCATAGGCATCGATGCTTCCGGCATGGCCTTGCAGGATCACGTTAATCGCAAGCCTTGCCCCCAATAGATTCGAGTAGAGATCTTCCGGCGAGAACGCGGATATCTCCTCGGAAAAACCGGGAACCGACTGGAAACCGTACCATTGCGCAATTTCATGCCACTGCGCCAGTTCAAAGGCGATTTTCCCCGCCAGCCACGCCGCCAGAGTAAAACGTTCCGGCATCGAAGCCGGTGGTGTAAACGCGTTAAGTTGAATTCGACGCACACCCAACTCTTCGCTGTAGAAGAAACGCCACTGCTGGCCGAGCTTTGGGTAAATTTTTGAGAACAAATAGAAGGTGTTGTCGGCGGTATCGCGCACGTGGGCGATATCAATGAAGCCGCCGCGATGGGTGTAAATCAGCCCACTTTTCTCATCGTTCAGGCCGACAATATCTTTCACCGCCGCCAGCGCGCTGTCGTTGTAATGATGGTGACCCAGCGTATCGAGCGTCAGTACGTTGCCTATCTGATACACCGGGATCGGCACACCGATAGCCCGCACGTTTAAATCATAGCCAAAGGCGCAGCAGGGGCGCAGCGACTCTGGTGCCACCAGATGGCCCACCACAGGCGTCACGCGTTTGGCCTGTTTGATGGGTAGCAACGTGTCGCTCGCCACCGCCACGCCCGTAACCAATAACAGACTTAACAACCAGCCCCGCATCAAAACGCCTCCGCAACCTGAAAATAGAAACCGGCACTTTCCCGACCAAAACCTAAATCTAACCGGATATTCATCGCCGGCTTCACTTCAAAACGATACCCCACGCCCACCGATGGCAGCAGCGGGTGATTGTCTAAATCTGACGGTGAACTACCCAACGCCCCGACCCCAGCCCATAGCACATAGCCATGCCGCCAGTTCAGTTTTTGGCGATATTCCACCTGCCCGCTGACCACATCGTTATCGCGATATCGCCCCTGATAATAACCGCGCAGCCGATTGTCATCACCCGCTTCAGAAAGGCGATCCCAGGGCACATCGCCGTGCGTGAAACGTCCCCAGAAATCAAAGGCCAGCACCCGTTTATCATCAATCGGGTGGTAATAGTTGTATTGCAATTTGGTGGCGGTGAAGTGGGTGTCGGACCCCAGCGACGGGTCGAAATAGCTGTATTCCACACTGATATACTGGCCGCGATGTGGCTGGGTGATCACGTCGCGGGAATCGTAATTGATGCTGACGGTCGCCCCTGAACTGATGGGGTTGGTGTCAGTCGTATACTGCGAGAATTTATCGCCGGCTTTACGGTCGTCGACGTTGGCGTTCATGGCCGAGAAGTCCCAGCCGACGCCCAAATACAAATCATCCACTATCTGGCGCATCAGCTGTGGATGCACCTGCACCGAGTTGTCATCGTATTTCTGCGAACTGCCCTGCGCGGCGTCATAGCCAACGCCCCAGAATTTGGTCGGCACTTTTGCCACGGCACCATCCACAAACAAACGCCAGCGATCGTCAGTAAAGAAGGTGTAGTTATGCAACCCCAAGCCCAGCGCACCGCTGGTACTGACAAATCCGGTGAATGAAATAGACGAGTTCTGAGTGGTTTTATCGTGTGGATCCATGCGATAAATGCCCGCCACCGCCGTACCCAACCCAAGCTTCAGCTCCGGGGTATAAAACGGCCCCGGCAGTACACTCCAGTCGATACCTTTGCTGGGATCGTACTGATTATCGGCGCCGAGTTTACCGAGAAAATCATCAATCGATTGCTGGCTAATCTCAGCCATGGCCGGTGTCGCCATTCCTGCGCCCACCAGCCCCGCCAGCACGACTCCCCATCTGTTCATCAGAATCGGTATTCACCCGCGATAAAGAAGCTGTTGCGATCGTTAAAACCGATTTCGGTTAGCACGTTAAAATTCTGCGTAATTTCGTACTGCGCGCCGACCAACATGTTCCACGGCGACGTCAGGTGTTGTTTAACGTCAAAGCGCCCGTTTTCCACGACGTTATCCAGAGCAGACGGCAGATTCAGATCGGAGAGATTGCCTTTAAATTCTTGCTCCACGTCCTGGTACATACTGCCCACCCACACGCTGAGATGCGATGGCCCGGAAATGCTCGGCATGTCAAAACGATAGCCCACACGGGGTGACACGGTTAAAGCAGAAATTTTACCATCGAGAATATCAAAGCTGGTCTGGGTATAGTTGGTATCCAGAATGGTAAACCAGTTACCGTAGCCGCCTGCCAGCGTCACGCCCGCGCCGTATGTGGTACCTTCAAAATTGAGTTTGAAGTCAAGATCCTGCAACGCCCCACTTTCATAACCGGCATGTACCGCCTGCGAAATAATGTGGTCTGGATTGGGATTGCGGATGGTGCCGGCATCGTAGCGGGACGGATCGGAGTTCACCGAAATATTCGACACCGATGAGCCTTTGGTGTGCCCGAGAATGCCGTACACGTTGAGGAACGGAAACACCCACATATCAAGACGCAGGTTTTCGGTTTCGCTACGTTCGCGGGTGTCGCCAATTCCAATGTTAAACATGTCATCCGGCAGCGGTCTGCCCGCCAGGCTTAGCCCGGTGAGTGAAATGCTGTCGACGTCGATGTTCTGGCGCATATTCATGTAGCTGACATTGACGCCAAACGGCAGCGGAATGGAGTAACCGCGCGCGCGTGCTTCGTCGCCCCAGATAGGGAACATGCTGTCGCTGGAGGAGGAATCTGCCGTGCCGCCGCTACCGGTAGAGGTATCAGGCGTTGGCGTGCTTGCGGCGCAAGCCGCCCCAGACAGCAGCAGCAGCGGGACCAGAGTTTGACGCCATCTCATCATATTATTCTCATTTGAGCACTGCCCCGACTACAGCCCGGAGCCAACATTAAAATAGACCGCCTGGTCACCTTTACTAAAGGCGAGATCGATACCGGTGTATAACCCGTATTGGCGCGCAACCAGATAGCGGAAACCCGTCCCCCAGGCCACTTCACTGGTGTTGAATAAATCGTCGTTATCATCCGCAACGCTCCCCGCCCCGACAAAACCTTGCAGGATCCAGCGTGGCGTGACCTGCCATGCGAGCTGGGTTTGTGCCGTTGCCACATAATCGCCCTGATAGCGATAACGCGAGATCCCGCGCAAATTAATATCCGGTCGCGCCATTGGCGGTAGGTGCTGGTCACTGTTAGTCAGCGACTGATAGTTGCCTGCGATGGCCAACGTGACGGTCGAACTGAGCGGCAAAAAGTATTTCCCGTCCAATGTTAACTGATTGTAACGGTAATCGCCCCCCAGAAACGAACTGTAAAAGCGATACTCAGCGCTGAGTGACAGCCCTTTGTGAGGATAGAAAAAATTATCCGTGGTGTCATATTCCGCCAGCAGCCCGACGGCAGAAGACGTGCTTTCTTTGCCAAAAATTCGCTGCCAGGCGGCATTAATTATTTTGTTGTCGGCGGAAATATCGGTATGCGCATAAAACTGCGAAACGCCGAGAAAAACAGGCGAGTCTGCGACGCGGAACTGCAATTTTTGCAAGCCGCCGTAGCCTTTGGTATTGGTGCTAATGGCGTGATTATTGCCAAAACCGAGCACATCGCCACTGTAGATATCCAGATTGATATTGGCATACCCGCCCGCCACCAGATAACGAATGTGGTCGTTATTCCAGGTGTGGCGATGTCCCCCGCCGACAAACCAACTGCCGTTTTCCGTCGCCCCGCCGCCAAACGCCGATAAATTGGGCGGAATAAAACGATCGCCGTCCATCGTGCCTTTGCCGTGCAAAAACAGGCCAAACAGACCACCGCCGTAGCCAATCGCCGGTTCTGTGATGACCACCGGGATCGGCAAAAAACCGTAGCGGTTATCGCGCAGATAATCGCTCATGTCGAACATGCCATCCTGCGGGTCAAACAGACTCGTGGCGTAGCTCTGGCCGGAGCTTAACAACAGCAGCAAGATCGCGGCCAGACACCTTAATCTCATACTTCTGGCCTGCCCGGCTGCGCCGCGGGCGCTGCATACCAGTTCTCTTTCGCCACCATGACCGCTCCTTCTGGCTGCAACACGAAGTTTGGCGACATAATCTGTACGCCAAATTCATTGAACACGTCCTGAATATTGCTGTGTAACGCATTACGCGCCACCGCCAGCGATGTCCCTGGCATCAGTTGCACCTGAAGTTCGTAGGAGATGTACCAATCCATCAAACTCAGTTGGCGCACCAGCGGGGGTTGGGTTTGATCGACGCCTTCAGCACGGCGGGCCGCCAATTCGAGCATGGCATGCACCTGCCGCCACGGCGTGTCATAGCCGATAGTCACACCCGTAGTCAGGTTGACACCGCCGCCATGATTTTGCGCACTGAGGTTGGTAATTTTGCCACTCACCACCACCGCATTAGGCACTGTGACGACATAGTTTTCGCGGGTAATGATTTTGGTCGCCAGCATGCCGATTTCACTGACCTGGCCTTCATTGTCTGCAATCCGGATGACGTCACCTTTGCGCAATGCGCGCGAGTACGTTAGCACCAGCCCGCTCATCGCATGATTCATGACGCCTGCCGAGCCGAGCGTGAGCATCAGGCCAAAGAAGACGCTTATCCCTTTGAATGCCAGCGAGTTTGCGCCGGGCAGGAAGGGATACGCGGCAGAGAGCGCAAATAACCATACCATCACCGAAATCAGCTTGCGCGTGGCACCGACTGTTTCCGGATGTAAACCAGGGAGATGCACTTTACCTGCCGCTACCTGATTAAGTAAAACCTTCAATAATTTAATTATAAACCAGGTAATCAGGAAGATAATCAAAACGATAAGCAACCCAGGCAACGCCGAGGCTATCGACAGTGCAATTTTCTGTAGCACCCTGACGGTCCAGTCGCCCAGTGATTCGCCCCACACGCGAGTCCACGGAAACAGGCTGAACACCCAGCCAAGCCAGGCGTATACCGCCACCAGCCCGAGCAGGATCATCAGTAAGCCGTACAGCCGGGATTCAATCGCCCCTAAAAAACGCCGCCAGCTTGGCGGAATAATTCCACGTTTTTCCAGTAGCATCCGGCGGTTATAGCGTTGTACCCGACGCCAGGTACGGTACGCGCCATAGAAAAACACCCCCAGCACCGCGGCCCCCAGCAGCGTTTTCACCCCCGCCAGCGACAGATAGCCGGTGTTGTACTGTTCGCTGAGCGCAGAGCGCTGTAACTCCATTCGCGCCAGCACCCGTTGGGTGGCCTGATCGAGAGTTAAATCATCCCCTTCATCCAGATCGGCCTGACTCAGCAGCATGATTGGCTTGCCGTTCATCAGGAACAGGCGCGCGGGTTGGTTGTAGCGAGTAACCGATTCAACGGTCAGTGGTTTACTGACATCCGCATGCGTGAAGGCACGCAGGGTATTGCGGACACGCAGCACCCGCTCTTCCGGCGTGCTCAGACCAAATGTCGCCTGTAACATGACAATCGGCTGATGGAAAATATAGACCGTCCGCGCCCGCTCCTGGTCGGTCGGTTGCAGACGGGGTTCCGCTGCCAGTAGTGGGAAGGCGAGCAGCAAAGAAAGCCACGCCAGTAAAACATGCCGCATCCAGTTCATAATCAATTCCTGCAAAAGTAAAAATTCTCGTTATTATTCAGAGCACAAAAGCAAAAGGCTGGCTTGCTCTGTTTTGAGCATAGACCAGCCTTAGGCTAATTCAAGACGCCTTAGAAACGGATTTTCATCCCCACTGATGCAGAAATGTTCGCATCAACGCTGGTATCCCCACCGTTATCCCAGGTACGCCCCACTTCCGTATAGGCCTGAACGTCGTTGGTCACCGTCCAGGTCGCGCCGACAGCCGCCTCGGTAGCGCTGTATTTCTGGCTGGCGCTGAGGGTCGTTTTGCCGTGGCTATTCTCACCGTTACTGTAGGTCACAGCATCATCGCCGCCGCTCAGTTCCTGCCAGTAGTTCACCCGCACATAGGGTTTCACTTTGCCCATTTTGGTGTCGTAATCCGCGGTCAGACGCGCGCCCAGACGCCCAATCACGGCACTGTCGGCGTCGGTGTTGACATGCGTGTCCGCGCCGTCGTTCAGCGTCACATCATCAAAGTTGCTCCACTGCCAGACCAGTTGTGCCTGTGGCTCGAAGGCCCAGTTGCTGTCGCCAAGCTGCCACGGTTTGCCCACTTCGACCGATGCGGTAACGGTATTACCGTTCGGATGATAAGTTTCGCTGTCGCTCAGGTTTTTAAGGTCAACGGAATGATAACCGTATTGCAACACATTATCGACATAGAAACCGTTGGTATCGGTCCAGGTGGCGTAACCGCCCACGTAGGTAGAAAGCGTGGAGTTATACGCCGACCCACCCCCCATACCGGTGTTACCGCTGACCGAGCTGTCGATATCCATGATCGTGGTGTAGATACCGGTGCGCCATTGATCGTTCTGCCAGAGATCGACACCTATCTGCATCCCGTCGTACTGCGAATGGCTTTTGCTGCTGGTCGCATCGTCAAGGTGAATATCCACGGTTTTGGTCAGATAGCGCGCCCAGAAGCGCCCTTCCCCATCTTCCGGTACATCGGCACGCCACGGTTGTTCATCGCCCACACGCTGATGCAGCGTGCCGAGCACGAACAAATCCGCCTGACGGGTAATCGAAGGCACGGTGTTAAAGCCCGGAACAACCGGACTGTAGCCCGCACGCAGGAACCAGTCTTCACCCGCACCGCCCGCATTCCCGGCGAATAACTGGTATTGCCAGGCCCCGGCGATCAGTTTTTCATTGCCGATATTGAACGCATCTTTGGTGGTTTGCGCGGTGGTGGTCGCGCCGTTCAGGGCTTGCACCACCATAATCCCGTCGCCCGTCGTCGGCTCGCCAAGCTGACTGACGTCGATATCCAACCGCGTCGTGCCTGTCGCGGTGCCGCCGTTAATCACCAGTTTATCGGCCACACCCGGACTGTGCTGCTGGGCCGCAATTTTTATCGTGCCGTCCATCCCGACATAATCACCGTTGACGGTCAGCGTTGATCCTACGTTACCGCCGCGCAAATTGATCGTCCCCTGGTTGACCAGGTTCGCCACCGTCTGGCTGTAGCCGCCGGTGTCCAGCGTCGCATTCTGACTGACGATATGACTCGATTTGGCGCTAAGACGCCCGATGCCACCGGCCAGCAACGTACCGTTTTCCACCAGCGTGTAACCACTCCAGGTATTCAACCCGTTAAGCACCGTAGTGCCATCACCGCGCTGGATAAAGTCGCCGGTACCGGAAATCACGCCGTTGAGATCGACGGTGTTATCCCGGTTGACGATCAAATCACCGAGGTTGAGAATATTGCCCGTTGCACTGCCCGTGCTGCCGCCGTTTCCGAGTTGTAAAGTACCGTTGCGGATGGTCGTCAGCCCGGTGTAGCTACTGTCTTGCGTGAGCGTTAACGTACCGTCACCCGCTTTGGTCAAGCCGCCGCTGCCGGTGACGCCAGACAGCAGCGAGACATCGTTGCCGTTGGTATCGATGGTGCCGCCATCACCGCTTAGCGTCCACGCGCGTGACGTATCAAACGCATCGCCGTAGCGGAATGTTCCGCCGTTCAGCGTAATCCCTGTGTCTGCTGTACCTAAATTGGTATCGCCATTGACTTGCAGCACACCGCCGCTGACCGTGGTGCCACCGCGATAGCTGTTGTTGCCATTCAGCACTAACGTCCCCTGGTCCGTTTTATCCAGACCGCCGCTGCCCGTAATGTCTGAGTTAATGGTGGCAGTGTAAAGTGTGCCCAGCGCCGTGCCGTCACCCACGCGAATGATGGTGTCGGCGGTATTGGTGGTAATGACCCCGTCGTTGATCACATAGCCGTTAGTGGTGAACTGTGCCCCGCTGATAGTGACCGCGCCGAGACTGTTATCCACGGTGACGGTGCCTTTTTGCCCGCTGAATACCGCAAACGCGCCGTCGCTAAACGGGGCATTGATGGCACCGCCTGGATTGGTTTGATCGGTACTCCAATTGTCGTTGCCATGGCTGTTTTGCCAGACACCGTCGCCGCCGTCGATGCTGTTATTGTTCTTCAGCACGCCGCCTGCGCCGCCCGTCCCATCCCAGAAGTTAAGGGTCATGCCCGCGCGGTTCACCAGGTTGACCTGATTCGCGACCGAGGTTTGCACATACAGCTGATCGGCGGCCTCTGGCGCAACCCCAATATCCAACAGATTATTGGTGAGCGCACCGCTGTAGTTGATGACGCGGTACACGCCGACATCGAACTTACCGCCCGCGGTCTGGGTGATGTTAAGTTTGCCGTCGAGCGTCAGGTCGCCGTTGACGTTGAGCAGGTCGTTCAACGCCCCGCCCGCCGTGCCGGACTGACCGAACTGGAAATCGAGCTGCGCGTTGTTGGCAAGATTCAGGTTGTTCACGGTCAACACGCCGACGCTGCTCAGATCTTTACCCGGTGTCAGGTGCGCGTTATCCGCTACGCTGACGTTCGCCCCGAGCGTGCCTTCGCCACCGAGCGTGGCGTTAGCGGCAACGGTTGTCGCGCCGGTGGCCGCACTTTGATCGCCGTTAATCAGCAATACGCCTTTGAGCACTGAGGTTGCGCCGGTAAAGGTGTTATCGGCAGTCAGCGTCAGAATACCGGTGCCCACTTTTTCCAGCCCGCCGCCGATGCCGGAAATCAGGCCGCTGATGGTGTCATTGAGATTGAGATTGCCTTCGCTGAGCGTTGCGCTACCAAGGGTGACCGTGCCCGCGCCGGACAACGAACCAACCGACGTTTTACTGGCGGCGTCTGCCAGGCTTACATTGCCACCGCTCTGGTTCGCAACACGCGCGTTCGCCGCCTGGGCATTGCCTGCGAATGCCGTGCTCCCGGCGTTGGTTATGACGCTGGTGCCACCGTCAGCATTGCCCGACATTCCCAGACGCGAAGTCGCATCGACGTTAATGGTCGCACTGCCCGCATTGCTTGAGTCACCAAAGAATGCGCTGCCGCCGGTCAGCTCAAGGGTACTTTGCGCTGCACTGGCGCTGTCGTTGAACGCGAGGGTGGAATTATTGACGTCAAAAGTATGCGACTGCGCGCTGGCACTGTTGTTGAAATTCAGTTGCGCTTGATCCGTCATCGTGACATTACCACTGGCATTACTGCCTAGCGCCCCTGTCACGCCTGCGTTCACCGTCAATGTTCCGGTGCCATTTTTACCGGTAATGGTGGTATCGCCCTGATAGGTATTCACCGTGTTGAGGTCAAGAACACCGTCACCCGTTCCGGCTGATGAATCGACCACCGCCAATGCCCCGGTCCCGCCAATCACGCCGGTTGGGGTGAAAGTATGACCATAAACATCAAAGGTTCCGCCCCCTGCGCCATCGACAAAGAACGGACGATCGGTGGTGAAATCAGCCCCGGTCTGGAACACAGAACCGCTTTTGATCAGCACTGAGGTCCCAGCTTTACCCAGGCTTGTGTCTTTCGACACCTGAAGCGTGCCGTTCCAGATTTCGGTGCCGCCCAAATAAGTGTTATCGCCATTGAGGATCAGGCGGCCCGGATCGGTTTTCAGCAAGCGGATCAGCGCGGTCGGGTCGTTCTCCACCAAATCGACGTTAATAGTGGTGGTAATACCGGCCCCGTCACCGCCCGCGCCAACGCGGATCGCAAAATAGCTGTCCGCATGGGTGCCATTTTCCGCGTCATAATCGTTATCCGGGGTGACCGCCGTTGGCGGGTTGGTCGGTACGATATGCAGTTGCGAATCAGGATGGAGCGGATCGGCATTCACCACATAGCCGTCGGTCGTAAACTGCATTCCCGAGGTCACCACTGGCCCATTAATATTACTGACGCGAACTTCACCGGACGCACCTTCAAATACCGCGAACGCATCAGGCGCCCACGGTGCATTACCGTCACCGGTGCTCTGCGTCCAGTTATTGCTCACTCCGGCAATACTGGCAACCCAGTAGCCAAAACCACCGTCAACCTTTTCATTCCCTTCAAGACCACCGTCGCCACCGTGATTATTCGGGTCATCGCCATCCCAATATTGCAGCTGTTGCGAAGGATCGACAAAGTTCAGTGCCAGGTTGACCTGGTTGGCAAGGTTAGTCTGAATGACGTAGTTGACCGCGTCATTCGGCGGCAGGGAGCCGATATCCATGGTCTGGTTGTTCAGCGTGCCGGTGTAGTTAAACAGGCGATAGACACCGGGCAAGAACGTGCCGCCGCTGGTCAAATCAACATTTAACGTACCATCCAGCGTCAGATTGCCGTTCACCTGCACCAAATCATTCAGTGCGCCACCCGCTGTATAGGCTTGCCCAAGCTGGAACTGGCTGATGGTATCGCTTGCCAGCGCCAGATTGCCGTTGATGGTCAGCGTGCCGGTGCCGTTACCCCGGCTGTCGTCCCCCGGTTTCAACGTGGCCGGGTCGGTATCGAATACCACATTACCGCCAATCGTTCCGTAGCCGCCGAGCGTGGTGCCTTCAAACACGGTGGTCAGCCCGCTACCGGTCTGCACGCCGTTAATCAGCAGCGTGCCTTGTTCAACGTTGGTGGTTCCTGCATAGCTGTTGGTCCCACCCAAACGGGTTATCCCTGTCCCAATCTGGCGGAAATTACCGCTGCCGCTGATATTGCCATTGAGCGCCACGTTGTCGGAATGGTTGACGGTCAACGTGCCGTTATCGGTGATGTTGGTCTGCGTTGAAAGCAGGCCGGTTGTGCCACCGTTACCGAGCGACAGCTCCGAATCGCCGCCAATCAAGGTATTACCAGTGTAGGTATTGTTCCCCAACAGCAGCGTGTTGCCGCCGCCTATGCGTTCCATTCCTCCGCTGCCGGAGATAATGCCACTGTAGGTCTGGTCCGCTGTGCCATCGAAGGACACCAGACTGTCGGCCCCTGACGTCGAAATGTTGTAGTTATGGATCGTCGCCTGACCAGCCTGGCTCAGGCTATCACCGGTTCGCAAGGTTGCGCCGTTAGTGACGTTGATAAGCGGCGTACCGGAAAGCGTGAGGTCGTTGACCACCCGCACATCGGTCGTGGCGTTATTCAACGTCAATGTGCTCCAGCCGCTGCCGATATTGGTCGCCACAGACAGATCATCTGCCGTCAGCGTGCCAATTCTCGCCGGATCCGCGCCGTCATGCGTTCCGCCAAAGGTCAGCGTGCTGCCGGTGCCGCCCTGGCTAAGAATATGGGTGGTATTGCTGAGGTCGACATTGCCGACGGTGGCGCTGTCTTGTCCGTCGTTACCGCTGAATGTCACGCCACCGTTAAAGGTGCCGCTGCTCCAGTTGAAGCGATCGCTGCCGCTACCGAGCGTAATCTCCCCGCGCGTAGTCCCCCCACTCAAGGTCATGCTGTCGTTGCCGCTGCCAGTGAGGATCGCCTGTGCCGAGGAGGATGCCGCCGTCAGCGTACCGCTGTTATTAATGGTGTTGTTGGCGCTGCCTGTCGCATCAATTACCGTGGCATTCTGGCTATTACTGGTAATGGTGCCGGTATTGCCTATCGTGCGATTCGCCGCGCTGCCGTTCAGCACAATCAATGAACTGGGACTGCTGGTGCTGCTGGAATTGATGGTGCCGCTGTTGCTGAACGCGCCAGTATTGGCAGCCAGAATGGTGCTACCGGAATTACTGGAGGTCTGGATATTGCCGCTGTTGGTCAAACTGCTGGCATTGGTGGCATCAATCGCTGCCCCAGCCCCTTCGCCCATCGTGATGTTAGTGCCCGAAGTGACTTTGCCGTTGGTTTTCGCCAACACCCCCACGCTGTCGGCACCGTTGCCGTTGATGGTATAACCGGTGCCAATGCTCAGGTCACCGGTCGTCGCGGAACCGTCAGCTTTCATGAAAGCGAACCCGCTGCCGCTGCCGTCGACATTGAGCACGTTACCGGTGCCTTCTGCCGAGAACGTGACCGCCGTGCGGATTGCCGGGCCGTCAGCGGCGTTGATAATGACGTTATTCAGATTAACGTTACTGGAGCTGGCGTTATTGTTGATCCCCGCCCCCGTCCCTGTGAGGTCAATCTGCGTATTGCTGGCATTGAACGACGAGATACCGGTACTGTCGATCAGCACCCCATCGGCATCGCCTCCGGCCGTGATGTGGTTGCCAGTGCCGTTAATGGTCAGCGATGCACCATCGCCTGTCAGCTCAACGGCGGCTTTGCCCCCACTGGCGTTGACGGTGCCGAGTTGACTTACCACCGCCCCGCTACCCTGCACACGCACGCCAACGTTATTGCTACCCGTCGCGCCAGAAACCGTGATCGTCCCGCTGTTGTCCAGCGTACCGGCGTTTTGAATATCGACACCGATATTGCCACTGCCCGCCACGCTGACAGTGGTGCCCGCAGCCACGCTTGCCTGCCCGTTATCATGCAGACGGATCCCGGTGCTGTTATTCCCCAACAGATTGAGGTTCGCCCCCGTATTCAACGTCAGATTACCGAGATTCGATACATCGTAGCCGGTTATCCCGCTCTGCCCAGCGGCAGAACCGATTACCGCACTGGAGGTAACATTGGTGGCCTGAGATGTGTCGCTGACAGAGCCGTCGATACCATAATCGCGACCATCTAGCATCACTGCGGTGGTGTCGTCATGATCCAACGTTATCGCACCGTTACTGATGGTGCCTACCGCACCGCCGGTCACTTTCACCCCGACAGCATCTTCGCCACTCACGTTAATGTTTGCCAGACCGGTGGTCATTTGAGTCGCCGTACCATCACTGGCCACGCCGTTAGCAAAGACACCCGTAGAGCCGTTACCACTGACATTCAGGCTGTAATTCCCGCCGGTGGTCGACCCGGTAAAAATAGCGCCATTATCAACAGCAAACAGAATTGACCCTGCCTGCGCATTATCTGAAATCGTAGGGTTACTGATGTTGATTTTCGCCCCTTTACCCCAGGCGTAATAGCCAATTTGTTTTTGGTTTTCAAAGGTCAGCGTTGAATCATTGCCAATATTGATGATGGCATTGCCACGCGCATGAACGCCAATCGCCCCAGCGGATAACAGACGGATAGTCGAGTCCAGTGCGACCGTCGAGGTATAAGTGCTGAGCCCTTCGGCATACACGGCGTAGTTACGATAGGTATAGGGATTGTTATCACTGCCGCCGGTATCACCTGAATTACCGACGGTGATATAGCTGCCTTTGGTGGAATTCAGGCTGGCGTTCGCGTTTTGAGCAAGCACATTGAGCGCAATGTTGTTATCGCCCTGCACCAGGATGGTGCCATTGTTGGTGGCTTTGCTGGGGTCGGTGTCAGTATTATCCTGCACGTACATGCCGTAGTTGGCCGCCGCCGCGCCTGCGGTCACTTTTCCCAATACCGTGATGGTGCCGTTGTTGGTGACAGCGCCCGTATTGCCTTCCGCTATCATCCCCGCGGCATTGCGGATATTGGTCAGCAATGAAATTATCCCATCAGTAGCATTTTCCACCGAGCCAGTGCTGGAGGTGTAGATACCGGCGGTTAAATCTCCGCTACCCACCAAATTGACCGGTGACGGTGATGTCGCAGAAACGACGGGTGTGCTGCCAATGTAGATCGTGCCGAGGTTGGTAAAGGTGGCATTTTGTTCGACATACACCCCGTATCCTCCGGCGTGTCCGTCCACGTTATGGCTGTTACCGACCAGGGCAACCGTCGCGCCAGCGCTGTTGATACCGGTGCTGTTTCCTGCAACGCCCAGCCCTATCGCGTTATGGGTGGCACTGTCGGTGACTGCAACGTTGATATGACCGTTGTTGGTGACGGTGCTGGTGCTAAACCCGATCAGGCCTAAGGCTCCCACATTATTCACGTTCTGGTTAACGCCGGTTTTTTCCAGAAATAACCCGGCATTAATCACCCCATTGTTGGTTGCAGTGGAGTTCGTGGCCACCATCGCCGCCGCATTCGGGCTCAGATTACTGCTGCTCCAGGCGTTGATGGTCCCGTTATTGGTGATTGTCGCGCCATCAGCGGCTTCCATTACCGCTGTCGCACCGTCTACCGCCAGGCTGCTGGTGCTGGTTACCGTGCCCGTCGCATTGTCGCCATTGGCATATATCACCCGCAGGCTCCCGGGATCGACCGTCGCGTTATTGTTGTGGACGAGGCGGTCTTCCCAGACGTAATAACTCAGATCGATAGAGGTACTTTGTGCCTGCGCCAGCAGTCCGGTAATGATCGCGTTATAGGTATCCTGCGCTTCGACGGTAGAGTCGATAACTTCGTTGTTAACTTCCGCCCCGGCGGTCAGCCAGTACTGAACTTGTGATTTTCCAGCATAATCACCTTGTCCAATCAAATAATCATTCACTTCAGCAATATCAGCTGATGAGGTAATGGCAAAGGTTTTAGATCCAGCCGGAACAACCCGGCCCGCCACTTCAATATAATTGGGCAGCGTCAGGGTGTAGTCATATTTAGTACTCTGCTCGCTAGGGTTCTGTACATTCGGGGAAATATTGGCTGCCGGACGAAAATGAATGTAGTTATCCGACTCCCAGTTAACGTTGCTCGCCGCTGCCCCACCACCATCAGCTTCCGCGAGGGTGGAGTTTTTTGTCAGTAAATCAAGGGTATTTGCCGCCGCCGCAATGGGCGTCGTTCCATTCGTATCCGCACCAATATTGATATTGGCCGTCCCACCCCCATTCCCAATATTCACAATGCCGAAATCATACAAAATGCGCACAGAATTAGGGTCGTACACCGGCAACAGCATTTGGGCAACGGCGGTGTCATCGGCGGAGGTGAACGTCGTCGAATCGTAGATACTGACGACCTGATTACTGCCTTCCAGCCCAGGAACCTCAACATTAAGCTCCTGGTTTTGCTGTGGATTGGCTGGGGAGGGTGAATAGGTATATGAATCGATATTGTCTGCGGTGATAGCCACCGGCGTTGTCGGCTGACCGTTCTGATCGGTGGCGTTCGCGGTAATGGTAATAATACGTCCGCCTTCCGGAAGATCTGCATCTGGCAAGGCATTGAGCACGGTTACCGTTCTGCTCGTTACGCCATTTCCCGTCGTGAAATCTGGAAGCTCGGGAATAGGCCCCAGAATATTTAGCGTAGTGCCCGCCGCGTAATTGGACGGCGCATCCGTTGGTGAACCGACCCCGTCAATCGTGAAGGCATCGCCGGTACTGATCACCTGATCGAAGTTAAACGTCGGATCGGTTGAAAAGTTGTAGTTGGGCTTAACCGTTGACCACTGCACATCATCAGCACTGGCAAGGCCTGGCGCACTACCTGCCACTAATGCCCCAATAAGCAGCAACTTACGCTTAGCAGAACGCGAAGACTTCCCTTTTTTCCCCGCAGTAAACTCTGCCACTGGCACGAACGCAGCAGCAACATGACTCCATACTAAACGGTAAATTCTGTTCATACACATTCCATTAAAATTCAATAAGTTGATAGGAATTCAAAGGCATAACGGTCAACAAGGCCGGGCTGTTACTTTTTGTAAAAGTAGTACAACCTGCTTAATAAAGCCTTCCTGAATGTGAAAAAATGTAGCTTTTTGTTAACTATCAGTTATCTGCCGAAACGTAAACTGACCGCAGAACGGACTGCTTTGGCAGGGAAGTCAACGTGTGTCTGAACAAGGCGGATTTGAGCGGACGAGCGGGATCAACTATCATCATCGACAGGTAAATCGGGAGTGATTTCATGGATATTAAGCTCAGCACCAGAGAAGTGGCGATCGCCAGCGTGAAGGGATATATCTGGTTTCTGTGCCTGAATATTATTTTTGCTTTCTGGCTGCTCTTACGGATATTTGGCGGCGGCAGCATTACTTTTCATACCGAAAACTACACGATAGCGCTGTACAACATCATCGCTTTTTCGCTGATCAATATGTTCGCCGCCTTTAAGTTGCGCGACCGTATCAATGAAGGGTTCTATCAAAAATGCCTGCCGTTTATCCCTTTGATATTCGGCGTTTTGTGGGCAATTATTTTCTTTAATATGCTGAATGATTTTTACCAGCCGACGATCACGATGGTGATACTGGTGATCATCCTGCTTCCCGCCGTCATTACCTTCTATATCTCCCGGCTCTTACTGGCGCTTTTCTGTATTCCAATCGTTATTGCAATGATGTATGGCGAAATCCTGACGCCGTTAAAATTCACGCTATTACAATGGCTTGGCACGGCCATTATCCTTATCGTGGTGTTATCAGCTCGCTATATCTTGCTGGAGTCCTATCAGCGAACCCAACGCAGCGAATATGAAAAGAATGTGCTTATTAAAAAGCTGGTCCGGCTCGCCAACTACGACACGCTGACCGGATTATTTAACCGTCACAGCCTGACGGAGGCTTTTTCTCGCAACGTTCGCCAACTTGAACACAGTAAAAAATCGCTGTTCCTGATCGTGCTGGATATTGATTTTTTCAAGCAGTACAACGATGTATACGGCCATGTGGAAGGCGATAAATGCCTGATTCGCGTGTCGCGTTGTATTGAGCAATCCCTGCGCAAGGCCAGCGATGCCGCATTTCGCTTTGGAGGCGAAGAGTTCGTGGTGTTGGCGGTCTGCGACTACATGCATAACGCTGTGGATATCGCCAAACGTATTCAGCATGCGCTGGCGGATGCCCGTATCGCACACAAAGGATCAAGCATTGCCGTGCGAGTCACACTTAGCCAGGGCATTGCGCAATGGCATCCGGACATGACACTGGAGGCGCTACTCGAATTTGCCGACAAACAGCTTTATCTGGCGAAGCGCCAGGGGCGAAACCGTATCTGTTGGGATAAAAACGGTCAGAAATAATCCCTCACTGAATTTTTCGGTAATTCCTTTCTTTCATCGCGTTATGCCTAATAATACCGACCCATAATCCGGGGTCGGTAAAACATTCTGTTTTTCTCTCTGTTTTACCTAGCACTTTGTTAAATCTCATCTAGACTTGCTCAATGTAAACATGCGGTTATAAAAAGAAGCATTTGCTAACAGTAGGCTTACAAAATCGGACTCCACTTTTGCACATCTCATGAGGTCAAGAAATGAGACTCAATGCCATCGTCACAAGCCTGGCGCTTGCAGGGATACTTACCACCGTAGCGCTCCCTTCCTTCGCAGAGGAAGCCCAAACGCAGAAAGACGCAACAGCAGCGACCAAACAGGCGAATGACGCCCTTTTACAACAGCTGCCATTCTCCGATAACACCGACTTTACCAACGCTCATAAAGGCTTTGTCGCCCCGCTGCCGCAGGACGTGATTAAAGGCGAGCAAGGCAATGTCATCTGGAACCCGCAACAATATTCCTTCATCAAAGAAGGTGAAAAAGCACCGGATAGCGTCAACCCAAGCCTGTGGCGTCAGTCGCAGCTGATCAACATCAGCGGCCTGTTTGAAGTCACCGACGGCGTGTATCAGATTCGTAACCTCGATTTGTCCAACATGACCATTATCGAAGGTAAAGAAGGCGTGACCGTGGTTGACCCACTGGTATCTGCCGAAACCGCGAAAGTGGGCATGGATCTGTATTTCAAGAACCGCGGTAAAAAACCGGTTGTGGCAGTCATCTACACCCACAGCCACGTTGACCACTACGGCGGCGTGCGCGGCGTGGTTGATGAAGCTGACGTGAAGTCCGGCAAAGTGAAGATTTATGCACCGGCTGGATTTATGGAAGCGGCTGTGGCTGAAAACATCATGGCCGGTAACGTCATGAGCCGCCGCGCCAGCTACATGTACGGCAACCTGCTGAAACCGGATACCAAAGGCCAGGTTGGCGCGGGTCTGGGGACGACCACGTCCGCGGGTACGGTAACGCTGATTGCCCCCACCAACATTATTGAGAAAGACGGTCAAAAAGAAGTCATCGACGGTCTGACCTATGATTTCATGCTGGCACCGGGTTCAGAAGCACCGTCTGAAATGCTGTGGTACATCGAAGAGAAAAAACTCATCGAAACCGCAGAAGACGTGACCCACACCCTGCACAACACCTATTCCCTGCGCGGCGCGAAAATTCGTGAACCGCTGCCATGGTCGAAATACATCAACGAAGCGATTGTGCGTTGGGGCGACAAAGCGGAAGTCCTGATGGCACAGCACCACTGGCCAACGTGGGGCAACGACAACATTAATACGTTGTTGAAATCGCAGCGCGACCTGTACCGTTACATCAACGACCAGACCCTGCGAATGGCGAACGAAGGCCTGACCCGCGACGAAATCGCTGCTGAGTTCAAACTGCCACCAAACCTCGCCAATACCTGGGCGAACCGTGGTTACTACGGCTCCGTCAGCCATGACGTCAAAGCGACCTACGTGCTGTATCTCGGCTGGTTCGATGGCAACCCGGCAACGCTGGACGAACTGCCACCGGAAGAAGCAGCGAAGAAATTCGTTGAGTACATGGGTGGTGCAGACGCCATCATGCAGAAAGCACAAACCGATTTTGATCAGGGTAACTACCGCTGGGTGGCGCAGGTGGTCAGTAAAATCGTCTTCGCTGATCCGAGCAACCAGGCCGCTAAAAACCTGGAAGCGGATGCGCTGGAACAGTTGGGCTATCAGGCCGAATCTGGCCCATGGCGTAACTTCTACCTGACCGGTGCGCAAGAACTGCGTAACGGTGTGGTGAAAGGCCCAACGCCAAACACCGCAAGCCCGGATACCGTTCGTGCCATGACCCCAGAAATGTTCTTCGATTATCTGGCGGTGCATGTGAACGGTCAGAAAGCCGCAGATGCGAAAGCCGTGCTGAACTTCAACTTCACCGATACCGGTGACAAGTACAAACTTGAGCTGGAAAACGGCGTGCTGAACCACACTGCCGACACACAAGCGAGCAATGCGGATGCCACGATCAACCTTTCCCGTGCGACGCTGGACAGAATCGTGCTGAAAGAAGAATCGTTGCAAGAAGCCAAAGACAAAGGTGACGTAAAAATCACCGGCGACGCGAGCAAACTCGATCTGCTGCTGAACTCAATGGATAAATTTGAGTTCTGGTTCAACATCGTTACACCGTAATCGCTGTTCTCCCCTGCGGTAATTGCCGCAGGGGAATTCCTCTTAACACCCCATCCCCCTCAATTTGGTGGCTCGTGATTTTCTGCCATTTACTTACAATGCACACTCCCCTTTCTTTTCTATTCTCCCGAACACATGCACGGTCATTACGTTACGTTGGAGGTCGCTCGTCAGGCGGTAACGGAAGACATTAAACGTGCAGGCTTTTCTGCACCATCCAGACCGTTTCCCCGACAGGGAACGTCAGAAGCAAACCGATATTATTAAAGCGATAAATGAAGCCTGCCATGTTTTGGGTGACGCGGCGTCGCGCCAGGCTCGACGAACAGCAGGCCGCACAGACACAGAATCATAGTCAGAACGGGCAGGAACAGCAGAAACGTAGCTTGTCGATAAGGGAAATTCGCGCTGCGCCGACTGTTCAAACTGGCGCTGGTTGCGGGTGCATTCGTCATCGCAGCCATTGTTATTGCGATGATCCACGAGGCCACCCAGGGGATTTCGCAAAGCCAGGTATATGCGGCGAGCAACAGTGCGCCAACGCGCGAAGAACTCGCGGCGGAATTTTATCAGGACGTGAACAAGAACATCCGTACCCAAGCCCGCCTCGAAAGGCGTGACGCTGGAAGCCTTAGAAATACAGACGAGCACCCTGGCCTACGTTTTTACCGTCGATACGGTATCCAGTAAGGGCTTCTCAGAAGCGAAACTAAAGCACAATCTGCTCGATGCGTTTGACCATAGCAATTTGAAAAAAGTGTGCAACATGGATAATAGCCTGCCCGGCGGCCTATATTTACTGATACCAACGGCGGCCGGGTGATAATGGTTATCTAACTGCCAGAATTTCTGACTGTTCTTCAACTGCTCATTTGCAATTTTGGGCATAATACTCGGAGAGTTCACCCTTTCTGGCGAGTTCTCGCGGCCTCTCATCCCTCACCCGATTTTTTCTAAAAACGTAAAAAGACCCAAAAACCATCTCGATGATTTTGTTGAAAATGTTGGAGAAATGTAAGCATTTATTTTTGCATCAAACACAAGTTTGCAATATGTGGGGGTTAACTATACTCAAGGGGACCTTAATGAACGGAGTTCACCTTTTATGTTTAAACATGTCCCTTTTAAGCGGACGATGCTGGCGAGTATGTTGACGCTGGCTTCAGGCGCTGTAACGTCGGCCTATGCCGCCCCCGCTACCGCCTCGCCAAAAGCTGATGCTTCAAAACCTAACATCGTTGTTATCTTTGGTGACGATATTGGTTATTGGAACCTGAGTACTTACAACGGGGGAACGATGGGGTACAAAACCCCGAACATCGATGCCCTGGCTGCTGAAGGTGCAAAATTCACCTCCTATTATGCCGAACAGAGTTCCACAGCTGGCCGTTCCGCGTTCATTACCGGACAGATGCCGTTCCGTACCGGGCTGAGCAAAGTCGGGATGCCGGGTGCACCGCAAGGTTTGCAGAAAGAAGATCCGACCATTGCTAACGTTCTGAAACAGCTGGGCTATGCGACCGGTCAGTTCGGTAAAAACCACCTTGGCGATCGTGATGAATTCCTGCCAACCGCGCACGGCTTCGACGAGTTCATGGGCAACCTGTACCACCTGAACGCCGAAGAAGAGCCAGAGAACCCGGATTATCCGAAAGATCCTGAATTCCGTAAAGAATTCGGCCCACGTGGCGTGATTAAGAGCACCGCTGACGGCAAGATTGAAGATACGGGTCCTCTGACCGTGAAGCGTATGGGGACCGTGGACGAAGAGACCCTTGCGGCAAACAATGACTTTATGGAACGTCAGGTGAAGGCTAATAAGCCATTCTTTACCTGGTTCAACACCACCCGTATGCACAACAAAACCCACCTGAAAGACGCCAGTATTGGCGTGACTGGTCTGGGGACGTACGCCGACGGGATGGTTGAGCATGACAAGATGATCGGTGAAGTGCTGCAGAAAATTAAAGATCTGGGCATCGCAGATAACACCATTGTTATCTACACCACCGATAACGGCCCAATGACGGCAACCTGGCCTGATGGCGGCGAAACACCATTCCGCGGTGAGAAAAACACCGGCTGGGAAGGCGGCTTCCGCGTTCCGGCGATGATCCGCTGGCCGGGCCACATCAAGCCAGGCACCGTGATCAACGACATGTTTGCCAGCTACGACTGGTTCCCAACGCTGGTTGCCGCGGCCGGTGATCCCAACATCAAAGACGAACTGCTGAAAGGCTACAAAACCCCTTCTATCACCTACAAAGTCCACCTGGATGGTTACAACCAGCTCGACTTCCTGCAAGGTAAAGCTAAAGATCAGCGCAACGAGTTCTTCTACTGGAGCGATGATGGCGACCTGATGGCAGTACGCTTCGGCCGCTGGAAAGTTCACTTCATGATCCAGGAGCACACCGGCTTCGACGTATGGCGTTATCCGCTCACCGCATTGCGTGCACCAATGCTGTTCGATCTGGGCGTGGATCCGCTGGAAAAAGGCGATGGCGGCTTCGGCTACACCTCATGGTACTACGATCGCCTGTTCCTGATTACTGGGTCAGCGAAGAAGTATACGACTGAGATGCTGCAAAGCTTCAAAGAATTCCCACCGCGTCAGAAGCCTGGCTCATTCACCGTTTCCAATGTCGCGGAAATGTTTGATAAAGCTGCGTCGTCAAACCCAAATAACTAATCAGGCGATCTGAGTTTCAGTGAACCTGTTCAGAGCGGATTGCGTAAGCAATCCGCTCTCTGTGCATTAAAAATAACAGCAATTGATGTGCGCTTTGTCAGCCATTTCCTTGGGAGTTTGCTATGAAGTACAGCACCACATTACCCGCAAAAGCGTTACCGTCTGCGGAAAAATATGACGGCAAAGGCCCAGAATATAAACGCCGTTTCCACGTGATGGCGAAACCCTCCGGTTCCACCTGCAACCTCGATTGCACCTATTGTTTCTACCTGTCAAAAGAACAATTACTCCATCAGGACAGACACACCGGGATGAGCGATGAGGTACTTGAACAATTTATCCGCCAGTATATCGACGGACAGGATGGCGATCAGGTGGTCTTCTCCTGGCAGGGCGGTGAACCGACCCTGATGGGACTGGAATTCTTCGAAAAAGTCGTTGCCTTCCAGAAGCAGTATAAAAAACCCGGTCAACAGATTGAAAACGATCTGCAAACCAACGGCGTGCTGCTCAATGACAAATGGGCTGCGTTTCTGAAACAACATAAATTTCTGGTGGGGATCTCAATCGATGGACCACGAGAATTACATGACCGTTATCGCGTCACACGCAGCGGCAAACCAACCTTCGATAAGGTAATGGAAGGCGTTGAAGCGCTGAAGCGTCATGGCGTACCTTTTAACGCACTCGTGACGGTGAACCGCACCAACGCCCGCTTCCCGCTCGATGTCTATCGCTTTATGACCCGCGAACTGGGTGCCACCTATGTGCAATTTAACCCGTGCGTAGAACCTGTTGATTTCAAAAGCACCGCCCCGCAGTTCTGGCAGGATGACAGCATTCCGATAACCGGCAGCCGTCGCGCGCGCCCGGGTGATCTCGATTCCATCGTCACCGACTGGTCCGTTGACCCCGACGATTGGGGCAGCTTCCTGATTGCGGTGTTCGAAGAGTGGGTCAATAACGATTTAGGCCGCGTGCAGGTAAACCTGTTCGAAACCGCCGTCGCTCAAACCATGGGCATCCCGGCGCAGATTTGCACCGCCTCCGAGTTCTGCGGCAAAGGGTTGGCTATTGAGAAAAATGGCGACATTTTCTCCTGCGACCACTACGTGTACCCGGAATACCAAATTGGCAATATCGAAAGCAGCAAACTGGCGCACCTCGCCTTCTCTGAACGCCAACAGGCGTTTGGCATGGGCAAGCGCGACACTCTGCCGAAATACTGCAAAGAATGCCCCTATCTCAAGCTGTGCTGGGGCGAATGCCCGAAAAACCGTCTGGTGCGTGCGCCCGATGGCGAGCTGGGCCTGAACTATCTCTGCCCGGGGATCAAAGCCTTCTTTAATTATGCCGAACCAATCCTGGTGGGACTCTCTACGCTGCTGAAGCGTGATTTCAAGGGAGTGCAGAAATGAACGGCACCGAGAAACTGCTCCAGCTCGAACAGCGGATGAACACGCAGGTTCTGGGCCAGGAAGAGTTGGTTCGCATGTTGATTATCGCCCTGCTCTGCGACGGGCACGTCCTGCTGGAAGGCTTGCCGGGTTTGGCAAAAACCCGTGCGGTGCGCGAGCTGGCACGCCACGTCGAAGGGGAATTCCGCCGCATTCAGTTCACGCCGGATTTGCTGCCGTCCGACATTACCGGTAGCGAAATTTACCAGCAGAATGCGACCCGCGAAGAAGATCAGTTCCGCTTCCGTCCGGGGCCGGTGTTCGGCAACGTCATTCTTGCCGATGAAATCAACCGTGCTTCCGCTCGTGTGCAATCGGCATTGCTCGAAGCGATGGAAGAACGCCACGTCACGGTAGCCGGAAAAACCTGGCCACTGCCGGGTGTCTTTATGGTGCTCGCCACGCAAAACCCGGTAGATCAGGAAGGCACCTGGCCACTGCCGGAAGCACAACTTGATCGCTTCCTGATGAAAGTGCTGGTGGATTACCCGTCGAAAGATAACGAACTGAAAGTCATGCAACTGGTACGTGCCGAACAGCAGGCCAAGTATCAGGCACTGGCACAGAGCGAAACCGCCCAACCAAAAGAAACCTTAACGCTTTCCCAGCAGGAAATTGCCGCCAGCTGGCAGGCCATTTCTACGGTATACGTGGCCCCGGCGATTGAGGAATACATCGTTAATCTGATTAACGCCACCCGTCACCCGCAAAGTGTCAGCGATAAACTGGCGAGCTATATCCACATCGGCGTCAGCCCGCGCGGTACGCTGGCGCTGGAGCGCTGCGCGCGTGCGCAGGCATGGCTCGAAGGCCGTGATGCAGTGCTGCCGGAAGATGTGCGACGCATTGCGCCAGCCGTTATCCGTCATCGTCTGATGCTGAGCTACCAGGCCAACGCCGACAACTGCACCGCCGATGACGTAGTAAAAATGCTGCTTGATGCTGTGGTGGCGTAATGGACAGCCGCCTCAGTGTCGACAGAGAGACGCTGCTTGCGCTGGTCAATGATGCCCGGTTAATCGCCAACCCGCCGGGGCAAATCCCGCCGGGCGCATTAGCCGGCGAACGCACCTCAAAGCAGCAAGGGCGCGGGCTGAATTTTGACAGTCTGCGTCGCTATCAGCCCGGCGATGACGTGCGTCTGATCGACTGGCAGGCAACGGCGCGTTTACGCTCTCCGTGGATACGCCTGTACAACGAAGAGCGCGAACGCCCGGTATTTTTGCTGGTCGATCAGCGCCTCGATATGTTCTTTGCCACCCGCGGGCAGACCAAATCCGTTGCGGCGGCAAAAACCGCCGCGCTGCTGACGTGGCGAAGCTGGCACGATGGCGATCGCGTCGGCAGCCTGGTGTTTAACGACACCGACATGACGCTGCATAAATGCCGCCCGCCGCGCACCAGTCTGAACACTGTCCTCGATACCCTGCTGCACTACAACCAGCAATTGCCGGAACAATATCCGCAAGAACCCGCGTCCACAATTTCGTTAGCGCAGGCGTTGCAACGCGCCAGCGGAGCGATCCCCAACGGGGCATGGGTGGCAGTGCTAAGTGACTTTCACGATTTCGATCGGAACTGTGATGCCCTGCTCGCCGGACTGCGCCGCCGTTGTGAAGTGAGTGCCTTTGTGGTGCTGGATGATTTGCACCGACATTTGCCTGCATCGGGCGCACTGGCAGCAACGTATCAAGGCCATGAGGCCGCTTTTACGCTCTCTTCCGGCCTGAACGAGGAGATTGAGCAAAGCATCACCGCCCGTCTTGCCCGCCAGCAAAGCCGCCTGACGCGGCTCGGCATTCGCGTGAATCATCTGGTGGTGACGCAGGACGTGATCAAGCAGCTACAGAAAGGGTTTTGAATGCTCGAGAAAGGATTTACCGTACCTGCGCTGTCACACCCGGCATTGCCCCCCTCGCCGTCCTGGTTTCCTGTGCCGACGGGCTGGCTGGTGCTGGGCGGTTTGATACTGGCCGTCGTCGCTATCTCTCTGTTTTTCCGTTATGCCCACTGGCGTCGCAACCGCTGGCGGCGGGATGCGCTGGCGGTTTTAACCTCCTCACACAGCGTGGACAACTGGCTTAACCTGATTAAACAGGTGCTGCTGGTCCACCAGCCGCGTGCGACGGTGAGCAACAGCCTGACCGCCGAATCCCTGTTGCAGCACGTTCCTCTGGAAAGCGAACTCCACCAGCAACTGTGCGCCAGATACTGTCAGCGAGATAATCGTCTCGATGACGCACAGGAAACACGTCTGCGACAACAGCTCACAAAATGGTTAAAGGAGCTGCCGGATGTCTGAGTGGTTCTCAAGGATTGATTTTGCCTGGCCCTGGGTCTGGTTATTACTGCTTTTACCCCTGCTCGGGCGCTATTTATTGCCGCAGGACAAACAGCTTAAAGAGCACGTTCGCGTGCCGTTTTTACCCACTCTCATCGACGAACTGAAACTCGACAGCCAGCCCGTACGCGACGGCTGGTTACGCGGCGTGTTGTTCTGGCTGGTATGGGGATTACTGGTTTGTGCGTTGGCACGCCCCGAATACCTGACGCCGCCGCAGCACATTCAAAAACCAATGCGCGACATGGTGCTTATTCTGGACGTGTCCGGTTCGATGCAGAAAAACGACGTTCAGGGCGGGATCACACGTTTGCAGGCGGTTCAGGCTTCGGTACGAAAATTTGTGACCGCACGAAAATCTGACCGCATTGGGATGGTGATTTTTGCCAGCAGCGCGTGGCCTTTCGCCCCGATGAGCGAAGACAAACAAGCGCTGAATATGCGCATTAACCAGCTGGCACCCGGCATGATAGGTCAACAAACCGCGATTGGCGATGCGCTCGGCGTGGCGGTGAAATTGCTCGATTCCAGCCAGAATAAAGACGCCAGCAAACTGGCAATCCTGCTGACCGACGGCAACGATACGGCGTCGCAGCTCTCTCCAGATCTGGCGGCAACGCTTGCGGCTTCGCACCACGTTCAGGTGCATACCATTGCTTTTGGCGACACCCGCAGCGTCGGCGAAGATAAAGTCGACTTACCGTTGCTACAGAAAATCGCCCAGACCACCGGCGGAAAATCATGGACCGCCGCCAACTCCGGCGCGGCGCTGGACAGCGTCTGGAAAGAGATTGATGCCATTACGCCCACGCAGGTGAAAAGCATTGGCTGGTCGTGGCATCTGCCGCTGTTTGCGTGGCCACTGGGTGCCGCCATGCTGCTGTTATTCACGCTAGCGCTTGCGCGGTTAATCAGGGAGAAACGCCGATGAGTGACTTCCACTTTATCTATCCGTGGCGACTGCTGGGACTGATTGTTGCCGCCCTACTGGTGTTCCTGCCCTACGCGCAGGCCAGTGCCTGGCAACGCATTATGGATAAACCTTTCGCGCAGGCACTGATTATCGGGCGCAATAAACGCCTGACGCAGGTGTTGCCGTGGCTGTTTGGCCTTGGCGTCATTGCCCTTGCGGGGCCAACCTGGCAGCGTGAACTGCCCGCTGCGCTGACGCCTGAAAGCAATGTGATGGTGGTCATGCAGCAGGATTTGGCGATGTACGCCCAGGATCTGGCCCCGAGTCGAAACGAACGCATGCAAAGCAAAATCAGCGCGTTAATGGAGCAGTCGCCGGGTTCGCGCTATGGCTTAGTGGTTTACAGCAATCAAGCATTTGTCACCACGCCACTGACGCAGGATCCACAGTTCTTCTCGCTGTTCCTGCACGCGCAAACGCCGTCGTTAATGCCGGAAGGGACAGGCTCAGCGCTGAAGCAGGCGATCGATTTAGCGATTAAAAACAGCCCAACGTCGCCACGTAGCCTGATTCTGGTGGCCGATACGCTGTCAGAAGCCGATGCCGCGTACCTGAAAAAGCACGATATCCCGCTGCAAATCTGGGTGCCTGGCACTGCCGCAGGTGGTCAACTGCCGGAGAAATATGCCGGTCGGGGCATCGATACGCGTCTCAACGTCGAACGTTTCAGTGCGCTGCGTGAGGCAGGTATTCCGGTCACGCTGGTCACCGGCGATGACAGCGATCTCAGCGTCGTGCAGAGTCACATTCAGCAATCGATAACCCAGCAAAACAACGCTCGCAGTGATTTGCACTGGAAAAACAACGGCTGGCTGCTGGCGATCCCGATGCTGATTTTGCTGTTCTTCTGGCGACGTCAGCTTATCTGCGTGGCGTTAGTGATGCCGCTGATGTTCTGGTCTTCGCACAGTGACGCCGCATGGCTGGATGCATGGGTTAACCCGGACGTGCAGGGCCATAGTGCTTTTGAGAAAGGCGATTATCAGCAGGCCGCTGAACACTTTCGCGATCCACTTTGGCAAGGCATTGCCTGGTACAACGCGGGGAATTTCCCGGCGGCCGTCGGCGCTTTTCGTCGCGCGCCGCAAACACCCGAAACCCTGTTATGGACCGGCAACAGCCTCGCGCAGCAAAAGCAGTGGCAGCAGGCGCTGGATACCTATGACCTGGCGCTGAGCCTGCGCCCGGACTGGAAAATGGCGCTGGAAAACCGTGAGAAAGTGTCCCACATCGTCATGCAGTTGCGCCTTAAACAGCGCGAGGCCGAGCAAGAGCAAGGCGACGACATGGACGATGGCCCGGACAAAGTGGTGAAAGATTTGAAGAAAGGCCAGGGCGTGAAGCAAAAAGACATCGGCGCGATTAAAGGCGATGCGCCACAGCTTAATCAGTGGTTTGAGAATTTGCAGGTGTCGCCGTCCGGTCTTCTGGAAAGTTTGTATCGCAATGGGCCGCAGGAGACGACGCCATGAAACGCCTGCTCGCACTGCTGATGGTGGCAATCCTTCCGGCCCACGCGGCGATGGACATCACCCGCGAAATTGTGGCTCCGAAAAGCATTGTGCCGGGTCAGCCGGTCACCGTCGCCGTCACTTACTGGACCGACAGCTGGTTTAATCCACCGCCGGAATGGCCGGAGTTTACAGTACAGAACGGCGTATTGCTGAACACGCCGCTGCCGAACCAGCTGCTGACCCGACAGAAAAATGGCATCAGTTGGAGCGGGATCCGTCTTGAGCGTCAGCTGATGGCGTGGGATCAAAGCACGCTGCGCCTGCCCGCGCTCGATTTGACGCTAACCTCATCCGGCCAGCCACCGTCAACGGTGCATCTGGATACGCTTGAATTACCCGTGGTCTGGCCAAAGGGCGTTGAACAACCGGATCGCTTTTTGCCTGCACGCGGCCTGACGCTCACGCAGACCATCACGCAATATCACGCCGGAAAAGATAACACCCTGCGGGCAGGCGATGCGGTTGAACGCATGGTCACGGTCAAAGCGCAGGATATTTTGCCCGCGCAAATCCCGCAGATCCTCTACGCCATTCCCGGCTCAGAGAGCCAACGCCTGACGCCGGAAAACACCTTTATCAAAGGCGGACGTGGCGATATTGAGGGCGCGATGCGCGTAGAACGCCTGCGCTATATGCCGACTGAATCGGGCACGCTGCGGCTTCCGCCGATAACCCTGCGCTGGTGGGATACTGACCACCAACAGTGGCAGCGTGCAGAACTTAAAGGTGAAACGCTGAAAGTGGAAAGTGCGCGCGCCGCGGGGAAAGAATCCGTGCTGCGCGGCAGCACCGGTGAGGGCAAATGGACCTATGTTATTAGTCTGCTGATACTTTTGTTGATAGCCGCTATTGGCTGGTTTGCCCGTCGTCCGCTGCTCCAGAGTGCCGCGTGGATGGCTCATCGCTGGCATCGCTTCTGGCAGCCTGTTTCACTGCCCACACTCGCTCCCGTTGAAAGGAAAAAACGATGAAAAAGACACTTCTCGCCTGTTCGCTGCTGGTCGGATGCAGTGCATTTGCGCATGCCGATCCGCTCTCGGCCTGGAACGATACCCCCGCCAAACAGGCGATTGAACTGTGGGTGCAAAACGCAACGAAACAAGGCAGCGCCACCTTTATTCCAGAAGATAAGCGCTACGTCGTGTTCGACAATGACGGCACGCTGTGGCCGGAAGCGCCGCTGACGTACCAGATTCAATTCATGCTTGATGAGATTAAGCGCCTCGCGCCAGCGCATCCTGAATGGAAACAGGATCCGCTGTTCAGCGCTGTGCTGAATAACGACATGAAAGCGGTGGCGAAAGCCGGTGAAAAAGGGTTGATGAAACTGCTCAGCACCACGCAAACCGGCATGACAACCGAAGAGTTTGCTCAGCGTGTGGCTAACTGGCTCGACAGCCATAAAGACGCGCGATCAGGCTGCCGTTACGACCAGATGGGTTATCAACCAATGCGTCAGGTGCTCGATTATCTGCGCGAAAATGGCTTTAAAACCTGGATTATTTCCGGCGGCGGCATCGACTTTATGCGTGTGATGTCGCAGAAGATGTACGGCATTCCGCCTGAGCAGGTGGTCGGTTCATTTGCTCTGGGTGAGTTCTCGCTCACCGACAACGGCACCGAAATTCGCAAGACATTGTTGGGTGCCTTTAACGATGATGCCGCCAACAAACCGGTAGCGATTCATCTGTTTATGGGCCAGCGCCCGGTCGCCGCATTTGGTAACAGCGATGGCGATTTGCAAATGCTGCAATACACCGCCGCCAACCCGAATTACAAAACCTTTGGTCTGCTGGTGCATCACACCGATGCCACGCGAGAATACGCCTATGACGCTCACCCACCCGCCAGCGGCAAGCTGGTTGCGGCGCTGCCGATAGCCAAAGCGAAAGGTTGGACGGTAGTGGATATGAAGCAGGACTGGAAAACGGTGTTTGATCCGGCGATCTGTCCGGCGAAGTAATCTGATGAAATTGCCCGGCAGCGCGTTGCTTGCCGGGCCTACAATTCAGTGCCGATTCGCCCTACCGTAGGCCCGCGCCGGGCATTGGACAATCACGTGTAGACCCACGCAAGCACGGCGCCGCCGTGCATCCTCAACTACTCCAGAATAGTTTCGCCCACTTTCTCAGGCTTCGAGAACAGCAGCACCAGCGGCAGCAGAATAAAGCACAGGAACATCATCAGACGGAAATCCTGATAATAGGCTAACACCGTGGCCTGACGAGTCACTTCGCCGTTGATGGCCATCAGCCCTGACACCTGATGCAGGTTGTACGCACCGTGCTGCATATCGTGCTGTAGCGCTTTGTTAAACGGGTTGATGAACCCGGAAAACACGCTGTGATTACGCTGGCTTTGCTGCGCCAGATACGTCGTCACCATCGAGATACCGATGCTGCTGCCGATATTACGAATAAGAGAATACAGCGACGTGCCCTCGGTACGATAAGCCGGTGCCAGCGTTGAGAACGTTAGCGTCGACAGCGGCACAAACGTCAGTCCGATGCCGATGCCCTGCACCACGCCGGAGCTGATAATTTCCCACTGGCTCATCCACATACTGAACTGCGTCATCTGCCACAACGAAATCGCCATGACTACTACCCCGAGCGCAATCACATAGCGCAAATCGACTTTCCCGGCGATCCGCCCGACGATCATCATACTGAACATGGTGCCGAACCCGCGCGGCGTCATCAGCAGACCGACGTCGATAACCGGATAGTTCATAAAGTTCTGCAACAGCGGCGGCATCAGCGCCATGGTCGCCAGCAGAATGATCCCCATCATAAAGCTGAACAGCAGCCCGACGACAAAGTTCTTATCACGGAAAATACCCGGTTCGATAAACGGTTTTTTGACGGTAAAGATATGGGCAATAAACAGATACAACGCCACGCCCGCCAGCACCGCTTCGATAATGATCTCCCCGCTGGAAAACCACTCTTTCGACTGACCGCGGTCAAGAAACAGTTGCAGACTGCCGATGGTCACGCTCAGTAAGAAGAAGCCGAGCAGATCGAATTTACGTTTAGCATCCAGCGCCGTTTCGCTAACGAAGGCGCTAATACCCAGCCACGCCAGTGCGCCAAACGGAATGTTGATGTAGAACACCCAGCGCCAACTGTAAAACTCAGTCAGCCAACCGCCGAGCGCCGGACCAAGGATTGGCCCGATCATCACACCCATGCCCCACATCACCATCGCCGAGCCGTGTTTCTCTTTTGGCCAGGCATCCAGCATCACCGACTGTGACAGCGGCACCAGGCTTGCGCCAAAGATCCCCTGTAACAGACGGAAAATCACAATTTGATCAAGCGATTGCGCGGCCCCACACAACATTGATGCGACGGTAAAGCCGATAACGGACCACGTAAACAGGCGCTTACGCCCGATACGCGCCGCCACAAAACCGGTCAGCGGCATCGCTATCGCAGCAGCGACAATGTAAGACGTCAGAACCCAGGACGTCTGGTCCTGTGTTGCGCCCATCGCGCCCTGCATATGCGGCAGCGCCACATTGGCGATGGTGGTATCCAGCGCCTGCATAATGGTCGCCAGCATCACCGAAAAGGTGATCAGCAAACGCCTGTCGGCAGGACGCTTTTGTGGCAGCGGAGCTGCTATCACGTCAGACATACTCTGCCTCCTCAGGATTCGTTGTTGTCGCTAACCTGGGTATCGATTTTGATGTTGGCGCTTAAACCTGCACGCAGCTGCGGCTGGTTGGCGTCGGTTTGTAGACGAATACGAACCGGCACACGCTGAGTCACTTTCACCCAGTTCCCGGTGGCATTTTCCGCCGGGATAACTGAATACTCAGCACCGGTTGCGGGGCTGATACTGCTCACTTTGCCGTGCCAGACCACGCCCGGCGCGTAATCGACAGTGATTTCAGCACTTTCGTTATCGCGGATATGGGTCAAATCTTTTTCGGTAAAGTTGGCTTCGACATACAGATTGCTGTCAGACACCAGCAGCATTGCGGTCGTCCCGTTCTGCAAATATTCGCCGGTCTGTAAGACTTTAGTGATATTGCCGGAAGACGGTGCATATTCATTGACGTGCGAGAGATTATTTTTCGCGGTATTCAATTCAGCCAGCGCTTTTTTATAGCGCGGATGTTTCTCAACCGGCAGTGTAATATCGCCACCGAAGCTATCGGCCACTTCCTGCAATTGTTTTTGCAGCATGTTCACTTCCAGCGCCATTAACAGGCTTTTCTGGTGTGCGCCGTCGAGATCGGACGCGGAAACGTAGCCCGGGCCGCTCAGACGATGTAAACGCCCTTCTTCACGCTGCGCATAGGCATACTGACTTTTTGACACCGCGATATTAGCCTGTTTGCTTTTATATTGCGATTTAATGGTATTTAAATCGATAACCGTATTATTTAATTCAGACTTTGCCTGCGCTACTGCTAATTCATACGGTTTAGGATCGACACTAAATAACAGGTCACCTTTATTGACGTGCTGATTTTCTTTTACCGCCACGTGTAATACACGACCAGGGACTTCCGCGCCAATTGCCGTTTTATCCGCTTTAACGTATGCATTATCTGTTTCTACATATCGGCCGCCGGTTAAATATAACCAGCCCCCCGCAGCGACACCCAGCGTCGGAACCACGAGCAATAAGACAAAACGCAGTTTTTTAATATTCATGTGCAGGTCTCTTTATTTATTGGCGATAGACACGTCGAAAAGGAGCAAAGGGAAGTGCAGACGACCCGCGCGACGGACGGGCTTCGTCAAATGGAAGTGTTCAGGTATCACCGGAATTATTGATACGTCAAATATACTTAGCCTGCTTATCATAAACTAAGCAGGCTGTGCTATTAGGGGTTTATTTATAAATTTGCGTGACTGGAATGTCTTATTTTCAGGCGACCAGCGAGAGTTAAATGCGTGGCGGTATCTTCTGCATTACAGAGATATTCCACCGCCAGTCTGCCGAGTTCGCCATAAGGCAGTTGAATACTGGTCAGCGGCGGTGTCATTTGTTCAGATATTTTTTGATCGTCATAACCGGCGACCAGAATATCGTCTGGCACCCGCACGCCGTTTGCCGACAACGCCTGATAGCAGCCAACGGCCAGCCAGTCGCTGGCGCAGAAAATAGCATCGGGGCGTACATCCAGCGCCAGCAGCGTAACGGTGGCCTGATAGGATTCATTAAACTGCCAGTTGGTTTGTTGCACCCACTCTGGCTGCGGCGCGATCCCCGCTTGGGTTAGCGCGGCGTGATAACCCGCCAAACGCTGGCGAGTCGCCTCCATCCAGCTTTCGCCCGCGATATGCGCAATGCGCTTCGCGCCCTGACCGATCAGGTGGCGCGTGAGTTGAAAGGCGTTGGCGTAGTCATCCGGCACGAACGACGGCAGCAGCGGAGAATCAGGGTCACGCTGATTGAGCAGCACCAGCGGCAAATCGGTGCAGTCCCGGAAAGCGGTCATGTCGACTATCGTCGTCACCGGCGAGGCCAGAATAATGCCCACGCAGTTACGCTTTTCGAGCTGGCGAATGATGTTTAGCGCCAGCGCATTGTCGTCACCGTAATCGTACACCGTAAGCAACACTTCATTGCGCCACGCGGCTTCCCGCGCCTGGCTTATCGCGTCAACGAACGGATCGTAACTTTGCAGGGAGCTTACCAGCAGCGCGATTTCTTCCTGATTGCGCGGCGAGTGGCGCGCTGGCAGACGGTCATAGCCCAGCTCGCCCGCCACCGCGATCACTTTTTGCCGGGTTTCATCGCTGAGTTTGATATTGCGTGACTGATTGAGCACCAGCGACACCGTCGCCTGGGATACCCCGGCCACGCGCGCAATGTCATTCATCGTGACCTTATTTTTCCGCTTCATGTCCCTGCCCCACGGTCTCTAGAATCAACATCATACCTGCCCGCTCCGCATTTCGGCAGCGCTGTGCGTCATCGGTCACGTTTCTCTCGCCCGGATAGCTCAACTTTGTGACAGTTATCGCTTTTTCGCATAGCGGTCTTTGCTCATTCACTCGCCAGCTAATATTTATTAGCTAAACATTATCAGTCGCGAGGATAAGCATGAAACAGCAATGGAGTCAGGCACAGGCGCAGGCGTGGTATCAGCAGCAGGGCTGGCTGTGCGGTTTTAACTATTTGCCGTCTACAGCGGTAAACTGGACCGATATTTGGCAGAAAGAGACCTTTGATGCGCCGACAATCGAGCGCGAACTGGGCTGGGCGGCTGAAGCGGGCTACAACAGTCTGCGTATTAATCTGCCGTTTATCGTCTGGGAACACGACCGCGACGGATTAATCGCCCGTATCAACCAGTTTCTGCAGATTGCTGATGCGCACGGTTTCCGCACCCTGTTAACGCTGATGGACGACTGCGGCTTTTCTGGCGACGAACCGTATCTCGGCCCGCAAAAAGCGCCTGTTCCAGGCGTTCACAACAGCCAGGCAGCGGCGAGTCCGGGGCGTGCGAAAGTGTGCAACTACGACGACTGGCCGCAGATCGAGCGCTACGTGCGCGACATTGTGCGTGAATTCCGCAGCGATAAACGCGTATTGCTGTGGGATCTCTACAACGAACCGGGCAACCGTGGGATTTTCTCGACCGGTACTGTCGAAGTGTTCTATGACCCAAAACTTGAAGAATATGCCCATGAATTGATGTGCAAGGCCTTTGAATGGGCGCGAGAAGAAGACCCGCAACAACCGTTAACCGTCTGCGCGTGGCGCTTACAGCCGGAAGAAACCGGCATTCATCACTACACGCATCCGTTGGATAAAACCGCGCTGGAACTGTCGGACGTGGTCAGCTTCCACGCTTACACCAACACCGCGCGCATGGTTGCGGTTATCCACCATCTACAACAGCTCAACCGCCCGATGTTCTGCACCGAATGGCTGGCCCGCCACGTCGGCAGCACCATTGAAGAACAATTGCCATTGATGCACGCCGCCAACGTTGCGCCGTATCAATGGGGGCTGGTGCGTGGCAAAACCCAAACGTTTCTGCCCTGGCCGGTGGTAATGACCAGCGCCACCGATTACTGCCGTCTGTGGTTTCACGATGTGTTTGAAGAAAACGGCATTCCGTTCTCGCAAGCGGAAATCAGTCTGGTGCGCAAACTGAGCCGCATCGGCTTACACTTTGCCCGTTAAGTAAAAAAAAATGCCCGGCGGCACCGCTGAACTGGCCCATAAAGTGGGACAGTTCATGTTGGCCTGGGTACGGTAGGCCGGGTAAGCGGAGCGCCACCCGGCATTGCCATTACTCTTCGAAGAACCAATAGCCCTGATTCATAAACGCCGTTAGCTCTGCAATAAACGCCGGATTTTGCAGCGCATCGCCAAGCTCGGACTGACCGAGTTCGGTATAGCGACACAGCGCATCAGCCGCTTTCGCGTCAGCGGTATCCCAGCTTTCGCTGTTGATGAAGAATTTACCGTCGATATTCAGTACACGTAAACCGCTCAGGCGAGCCAGCGTTTCCCCTCCCGTCAGCGCATCCAGCACTTCATCTTCCGCATACGGCGGCTCTGCCGGGGCAATATCCAGCTCATGACGCGGCGTAGAGGCAAAGCGACCAAACCACTGTTTGAAATCTTCCGGCTGGCTGATCATCTCTACCATCATTGCGCGCAGACGCTCAAGCTCATGCGCTTCCACGCGGCCCGCGTGTTCACGCACGGTCAGGTCAGGATCGCTGTAATGCGCGCCGCCGAGATCGTTTTCCAGCGCGTAATCCGCGAAGCTGCTGACTAAATCGCGGCCGTTTGGCCCACGGAAACCGACGGAATAATTGAGCGTGTCTTCGTAAGTAAAGCCGTCGTGCGGGAATCCAGGCGGAATGTACAGAATGTCGCCCGGTGCCATTTCGACATCAATAATCGGCTCAAACGGATCGACGTGCAGCAACGCCGGATGCGGGCAGAATTGACGCATCGGGATCGCATCCCCCACGCGCCAGCGACGCCGCCCCATTCCCTGAATGATGAACACATCGTAGTTGTCGATATGCGGGCCAACACCGCCGCCCGGTACAGAATAGGAGATCATCAGGTCATCGAGGCGCCATTCGGGCAGCACGCGGAACGGACGCACCAGTTCGGCAGAAGGCATATGCCAGTGGTTCACCGCCTGTGCCAGCAGCGACCAGCCGGTTTCACCGAGCCCCTCGAAGTGTTCAAACGGGCCATGGCTTGCGGACCATTTACCGTCGGTCTGGCTGACCAGGCGGCTGTCCACTTCCGGCTCCATCGCCAGCCCCGCCAGCTCATCTGGCGTGATCGGGTCAACAAAGTTTGGGAAAGCATTTTTCAGAACAACGGGTTGTTTTTGCCAGTATTTTTCTAAAAACTCGGGCCAATTAATGTTCAGTTGGTTAACCATACAATCACACCAGTAAGAGGATAAACGGGCGTGATTATGCGAGAGATGTCACCTGCCGACCTTGCTAAGGGTCAAGGGTTGGCGAAAAAATGAATAATCCGCAACCCAAGCGAGAGGATTTAAGAATTCATTAAGATCTATAAACTAGGATTCTTCTGGAACCATGGACACGGAGAGACCCCATGAAATTTGCCAATCTGGTAAAAAGTAGCACCCTGACATTAGCACTGATGACCCTGCCCGCCGTCTCAGTTTTCGCGCAATCAACATTGACCGGCTGCGCGGCCAAAAAAGATCAGATTCAACAGCAGATAGACTACGCCAAAAAGTACAATAACAGTGGTCAAATCGCTGGACTGGAGAAGGCGTTAGCAGAAGTAAACGCTAACTGCACTGATGCTTCTCTGCGTACAGAACGTGAAGCCGATGTGCGCAAAAAAGAGCAAAAAGTGACTGAGCGCGAGCAGGAACTGACGGAAGCTAAGGCCACAGGACGTACCGATAAAATCCAGAAGAAACAAGAAAAACTGGATGACGCCAAAGAAGAGCTGGCTGAAGCCAAAGCGGAACTGAATAAATAACGACGTCGCCTCCGGGCGACTTTTTACCTCAGCGCGGGAAAACCACACATCCCTCACAGCCCCTCTCTCACTAATGAAGTCTGATTCGTTTAGGCTTCATTACAGCGTAAACAGGTATTATGGATGAATGTTTCCTTTTAATTACCGTCCCTCCCTTTGCGTGACTACACTGAGCACAATGACGGCCAGGCAGTCCGGAGATGACGTCGATGGTAAAAGATGTGTTAAGCCGTGTTGCCCGAAAAGCTGAAAGCCGCCTGATACAGATCCTGGTCCTCACCGGACTGGCTCTGGTCGCGATAGTGTTTGCTTACACCGTTTTGTTCCGTCTGGTGACGGTCTCTGAAAAAGTGTCGGCCGGGCTTGGCAATATTCTTGCCGACGATATGCTGCATAACGAAGATCTCGCCGACGTTATCTCACTGTTCTACTTCCGCCTGAATCATGCCCAGCCGCCCTTTTCGACGCCTGCGATGGAACACGATCCGCAGCACAATATTTATGGCGCGAACCTGTTTGCTGACACCCCGTCCCCCAACTTTCAGGGCACACTTCAGTCTCGTCGCGAATTACCCCGACAGGCGGTGCTGATTGCCCGCAGCATAGATTTGGCGCTCGACCATGAAGACCGGGTCCCTCATCATCACCTGGTTGTGCGGCGCTATTTCCTTCCGGTCGATAATGACTATATCTATCTGTATACCAAAATGCCGACGCGTGATTACGTTTTTGCCAGCTACGGAGGCAAAGGCTTTATTCTGAAAGGCGAAGGGAAAACGCGGAATTACTTTACGCAAAAACTGAACAATACCGTGGAGACGTCAGCGGGAAAATTCAGCGCGATTTATCAGGACGTCCTGACCAAACGCCCTACGCTTTCTATTGAACATTTTGTTTATGATATTGGCGATGCCAGCGGAAATACCGTCCTCGGCGTGGCGTGCATTGATTATGAATTAAACACCTTTATTCAGTTGATAGACCGAATGGGCTACACCTCAGGCGAGCGGTATCTGAATATTGACGTTGAGGATAAACTCAAACATAGCCATATCAGTATTCTCAATAATGGATATGCGTTTGGCAGCACCTCCTTTGAGATCAACAAGCGCTATGTTTTCACTGTTTCCGTTAATCCATGGGCATTTTACCTTTCAGCGAATGGCTATCCCGATATCCTTATTTTTCTGTTACTTGTTGCAGTAGTGGCACTGCTGGGCCGCGCTATGTTCAAGCATAAACAGGCCGCACAGACCGATCCGCTCACCTCACTCTATAACCGCAAATGGCTGCTGGCGTGGGAAAAACACCGGGGGAAACACGACGGCTACATCGTCGCACTCATCGACTGTAATCGTTTCAAACCTATAAACGATAAATATGGTCATGCAATGGGGGATGACGCGCTGAAGTTTATCGCCGCCAGTATTCAGCAGAATATTCGCTCCGGCTATGACTACGCGGTTCGAATGGGCGGAGATGAATTTGTGATTCTGTTTCGCACCCGAAACGTCGCGGGGGCTTACGAAGCGATGGTGCGTATCAACGCGCAGTTACAGCAGTTTGGTCACGGAATTTCGCTTTCGGTGAGCTATGGTTTCGCCCCGCTAAACAACGACACACCGTTAATCGCCGCGATTGCCGAAGCGGATAAACGGATGTACCGCTATAAAAAAGGGAAGGGTTCAGAGTACGAACGATAAGCACGCCACGCTTCTCTGACCGCATAGCGACTGATAATCTGTCTGACCCAAACAATTTTGTGTATCAGAATTTACACCAGGCGACTGAAATGAAAACAATTACCCTGAACGACATGCAGCAACAGAGCGAAACGGCAGCCAGTTCTCCCCGTTTGCGCGCGCACCGTAATTTTCATCCTGAATTGAGCGATCCGGTACAGCGTTTGGCCATTGCGATGGAACCCGGCACCTACGTTCGCCCGCATCGTCATCCGCATACGTTTGAGCTGCTGTTCCCGCTGAGCGGTCGTTTTGTGGTACTGAATTTCGATGATAACGGCACCGTCACCCGCCGCGTCGTGCTCGGCGAGGAGTGCAAAGCGCTTGAGATGGAAGCGGGTACGTGGCACGCGGTCTTGTCATTAGATAACGGCGGCGTGATTTTCGAAGTGAAGCACGGCGGTTATCAGCCCGTTCCGGAACAAGATTCTGCGCCGTGGGCCCCCGCTGAAGGTCAGCCCGGTACCGCCGAACTGATGAAATGGTATGCGCAGGCTCAGGTCGGCGACGGCGCATTTACCCGGTAAATCACCGTTTCACGCGACACATCCAAAAAGAAGATTTAAAAATAGAGACCCGCCAGAGAGCCCGTATCCAATCGCCTCAATACAGGCGCTCTGTCTCGTTTCTTTCGTGGTTTCTATGGCGTTAATTGCGTAAATAACGCCAACAATCACACTTCATGCAAAAAGCGTTCGTCCCCCTATTGCCTGTCCAACCCCATAGGCTATGTTGACTTTTAGTTCCTCAAGTGTAACTAAAAGGTTAATTATAATGTCGAACACATTCCGCATATCTCTGATTTCTGCTGCTGTTCTCATGTCGTCCTCTGCTCTATCAGCTCTACCACAGGGCTATCCGGCCGACTATCAAAAAATCGTCGATGCCGCGACTAAAGAAGGCAAAGTGGTGGTGTACTCCACGACGGACACCAAAGCGGCCGGGCCGCTGATCAAAGGTTTCGAAGCGACCTATCCAGGCATTAAAGTTGAATACAACGATATGAACAGTACCGAACTGTACAACCGTTATATCAGCGAACAAGCCGCGGGTGGCGGCAGCGGTGACGTGGTCTGGAGTTCCTCAATGGACACCGCGCTGAAACTCGCCACCGATTACGCCCTGGAGTATAAAACCCCCGAACAGGGCCAACTGCCAAAATGGGCAATCTGGCAGAGTAAGGCCTACGGCACCACATATGAGCCGGTGGTGTTTATCTATAACAAACGCCTGATCCCGGCGGGTGAAGTCCCTGATTCTCATGCGGCGCTGGCGAAACTGATTGCCGGTCAGAGCGACAAATTTAAGAGCAAAGTCACCACTTACGACATCGAAAAATCCGGTCTGGGCTTCATGCTTTCCGTGCAGGATTTCAAAGCCGATCCTCACTACTTCAAAACGCTGGCTGACGTTGCCAAAGGCGGTTTAGCCGTACAGTCCTCCACGGGCACGATGATGGAGCGCGTGTCATCCGGCGAAAACCTGATCGGTTTCAACATCCTTGGATCTTATGCCGAAGCGCGCGCGAAAACCGATCCGTCATTAGGCATTTCCTATCCGAAGGATTACACCCTGGTGCTGTCACGCGTCTCCTTTATCAGCCAACAGGCGCAAAACAGCAACGCTGCGAAACTGTGGCTGGATTACGTGCTGTCTGAAAAAGGGCAAAGTATTCTGGCAAACCAGGCCGATATCCCGTCTATTCGTAACGATATCGAAGGCAATAATGACATCGACGGCATGACCAAAATGCTGGGCAAGGCGCTGAAACCGATCCCGGTGGACGAAACCTTGCTGGAATATTTACAGCCGAAAAAACGTCTGGATTACATAAAACAGTGGCGCGAAGCCGCAGCCAAGTAAGGGAATGACCCGCGCGCGGCTGCGTTTGCCGCGCTCCCTTCCTGTTCCTGAATCCGTTTTAGTCCGCCGCTACGCCAGGGATATAATATGAATGCATTACGCAGAAAGTGGCAAAGCCTGCCACGTGGCATCGTGGTGCTCATAACCGCATTGGTTATTTACACCCCGCTGTCGTTCATCGTGATACAGAGTTTCCTTTCCGCGCCTTTCTTTGCGCCATCAAAAGCGTGGAGCCTTGAATCCTTTGGGTTCATTTTTACCGATCCAGATTTCTATAAAGCGCTTAAAAGCGGGTTTATTCTCGCCTTCGGCCTGGTGGCTATCGCTATTCCGCTCGGCGGCATCCTTGCGTTTCTGATGGTGCGCACCGACTTGCCCGGCAGACGGTTGATTGAGCCACTGATCCTCGTGCCTATTTTCGTTTCACCGATGGTGTTGGGGTTTGGTTATGTGGTCGCCGCAGGGCCGGTGGGGTTCTTCTCGCTGTGGGCACAATCTCTGATTGGCTTCGTCCCGTGGAATATTTATGACATGTCGAGCATCGTGGTGATCGCCGGCCTGACCCACGTGCCGCACGCTTATCTGTATATTTCCTCCGCGCTGCGTAGCGTCGGTTCCGATGTGGAAGAAGCCGCACGTATTGCCGGGGCTTCGCCGTTGCAGGTGATGACTGCCGTCAGTTTGCCGATGGTCAGACCGTCGATTCTGTACGCCATTGTGTTGCTGTTTTTCCTCGGTCTGGAAGTGTTCGGCCTGATGCTGGTGCTGGGTGACCCGGAGGGCAACATGGTGCTGGCTACTTATCTGTATCAGCTCACCAACAAACTCGGCACGCCGTCATACCATTTGATGGCCGCCGTCGCCGTGGTACTGATTTGCATCACCATTCCGCTGGTGATGTTGCAACGCCGCCTGATGCGCACCGCCAACCGTTTTGTAACCGTAAAAGGCAAAGCCTCGCAGGCTCGCGCGCTGCCGCTGGGAAAATGGCGCTGGGTCGCCGGTGGCGTCGTGGCTTTTTGGCTGACGGTGACCATTGGCGTTCCGCTGATGGGCGTTGTTCTGCGCGCCTTTATCTCGAACTGGGGCGTCGGCGTGTCGGTCTGGGATCAGCTCTCGCTCGACACGTTCCGCACCATCTGGGCGCAACCTAACTTGCTGCGCGCCATCGTTAACTCAATGGCGATTGGCGTTTTTGGCGGCGCGTTGGCTGTCGGGTGTTACCTGTTTGTCGGCATTGCAATGCACCGCAAACCTGATAACACCACCCGTTTTCTCGATTACAGCGTGCTGGTTCCCCGTGCAGTACCGGGCCTGCTCGCCGGGTTAGCTTTTCTTTGGGTGTTTCTGTTCCTGCCGATGTGGCTCGATAACGCGCTCAAATCTGGCTGGCTTTCCGGCATGCCGTGGTCGCAGTGGCTGCGCGACAACCTGATCGTGTGGCTACGTTCATTGCGCAGCACCATTTTCAGCGTTTGGCTGGCATACACCGTGGTGTGGATGGCCTATGGCCTGCGCCTTATCTCCTCAACGCTGCTGCAAGTCGGGCCAGAGCTTGAAGAAGCAGCGCGCAGCGCGGGAGCCACGCGAGGGCAAATCACCCGCCATGTCACCATCCCATTATCACGCTACGGTCTGATTGGCTCGTGGCTGCTGATGTTCCTGATTTTTGAGCGCGAATATTCAACGGGCGTATATCTGCTTTCGCCGGGCACCGAAACCATTGGCTCAATGCTGGTTTCCCTGTGGGCGGCGGGCGCGATTGATATTGTGGCGGCGCTCTCCTTTATTAATATCCTGTTGGTGGTGGTTGGCCTGGGGATTGCCCTTCGTTTTGGAGTCAAATTACATGATTGAATTAACGGTCGAAAATCTGCATTTAACCTATGGCGACAATCCCGTTTTAAAAGGCGTTGCCATGAACCTGAAACGCGGCGAAGTCGTGTCCTTACTCGGGCCATCGGGCAGCGGGAAAACGACATTATTGCGTGCGGTCGCAGGCCTGGAAAAACCCACACAGGGCTCAATTACGCTGGGTAACAACAAAGTCTATGACGGCACGCCGCGCAGTGAAGTCCCTGCCGAAGAGCGTAACCTCGGGCTGGTGTTTCAGTCTTATGCGCTGTGGCCGCACAAAACCGTGTTTGAGAACGTGGCCTACCCCTTAAAGCTACGCAAAGTGGCGACAAGAGAGATAACTCAGCGGGTACAAGCGGTGTTAGACCAACTTGGGCTGGGACATCTGGGTAAACGTCACCCGCATCAGCTTTCCGGTGGACAACAGCAGCGCGTGGCGATTGGGCGAGCGCTGGTCTATAACCCGCCCGTCATTCTCCTTGATGAACCGTTATCAAACCTGGACGCCAAACTGCGGGAAGAAGCCCGCGTCTTCTTGCGTGAACTGATCATCAAACTGGGTTTATCCGCGCTGATGGTGACGCACGATCAGAACGAAGCGATGGCCATCTCCGATCGCATTTTATTGCTTAACAACGGGAAAATTGAGCAGCAGGGAACGCCGCAGGAGATGTACGGCTCACCGAAAACGCTGTTTACCGCAGAGTTTATGGGCAGTAATAACCGCCTGCACGGCAAAGTCACTGAAGTGCGTGAGGGCAAAGCGCGTATCGAAGGCAGCGGCTGGGCGCTATGGGGGCTTGCCGGAGAAGGCGTTCAACCCGGCCAGGAAGGTACGGCGATTATCCGTGTCGAACGCGTCACGCTGGTCGACGGCCCCGGCGAAAATCAGCTCGAATTACCTCTGCTGACCAGCATGTATCTGGGCGACCGCTGGGAATATCTGTTCCGCACGTCCGGCGATGATTTCGTCATCCGTGCCTATGGTAATGAGGTGCTTGACCCTAAGCATTTCCACCTGTCGTTACCTGAAAAACACGTTTGGATTTTCCCTAAGTCCTGATGATCTAAAGGAGCGGTGTCGCGCCGCTCCTTGTTAATGCACAAGCTGTTGGGTTGCACAGTAACAACATCCCGAACCGATTTGACGGGTGACTATTTTGGTATGAAGGAGGTGTAACAGACTGAATCTAAATGGTACGCCCTACAGGATTCGAACCTGTGACCTACGGCTTAGAAGGCCGTTGCTCTATCCAACTGAGCTAAGGGCGCACTGAGAAGGTGAACTTCGCGGTGTGGAACGCCTGGAATTATACGGTCAAAGGCGGGTGAGTCAATGGCTTTCGCCCTCAAAGCCCCCTTCTTCGTGGATACGTCCAAAACCACTCCCTTAACTGATTAAAGCTTAGACACTTGCTCTCATCTGCCCTCCCTCTACGAAAAATCCCGCTACGGTTTAAGCAACGCCTGGTACCTTCAGATTTTCCTTGTGTCAACAATGAAACCTGTCATACAGCGATGGGTAAAACCATGACACCAGACGTTGCCCGTCACAAACCAGGCAACATTTCTCTGCTTATGCCGATATCAAAAGAGAGGCCATAAGCAATTGCCGAACGTGCCGGGAGGGAAACGATGCGCGTGATACTACGCAGAGAAAGGCGGCGCCGGAATATCATGGATTTTCAGGGGCACGCGCTGCCTTTGCCGCATAACGCCCTGGTTGAACGTAGTGAATTGCTAAACCATACGGTGCGGTACTGCGATTACCGTATTTTGGTGACTCGCGACCGCTATCTTGCCCTCGGTGTTCGCCATAGCCCAATGCCGCTGTGCCTGTGCCGCATATATGACGATATCGATGTGGCGCTAAATGCCATTTGCCATACGCTGCCGATGTGCATGATTGTCGATCTTGAAGGCTGGAATCAGCCCATCGTTACCCTTCTGGACAGATTGCGGCATGTACAGCAACGGTATCCCGCGATGGACATCGCATTGATAACGAGCGTCACCGACGCTGATTCGTTGCAATTTTTACAGACCGCCTGCCACTGTCGGATTATTGATAAGCGGCTGGCGTTGCTGCAAGCGCGTCATGCGCTGCAATTTCACGGACAAACGCACTCTGTTCTCCCACGATTATTTAAAGCGAAAGAGTGGAGTGTGCTAATGCTAATGTCCCAAGGACACTCGCTGTGCCATATTGCGCGCCTGCAAATACGGCCTTATCACCGTGTTATCTATCGAGTCGGATGCGTGTTGTCTCTTCTCAGACTCAGCCATCGTCAGCAACTGCTTCGGCTATTACAACGCGTCAACGCGATCCCTGCTTATCACCATGCGAGATAACCTGCTGAAGCCGGACTTTCATTAAGACATTACTTAAAAAATCGTTAGGAAATAGTGATTTTTTAACAAAAAACAAACAATTAAAACTATTCTTAGTAAGATCGACGGTGCAAAATGAATAGCTATAAATGGATTAAATAGTGGAATTTACTGCTTCTCAAGAGAGTTTACTCTATTCCTTCAGGTGATATATTCGAGCATATTGTGAGCTCATCGACAGAGTTTCACCCTCTTTGTCGACATGTAAGGTCCGCAAGCGGGTTACGAGTGAAAGATTTTTAGAACACGTTCAAAATGATATTTTCTTGGTAACCTATTATTCAGACTGAATTTTTTCCCGCCATCGCTTCCCGCCCCATCACATAACAATTAGCAAGAAATTTAACAACCACACAACAAGCAGTGGCTTATTTCGTTTTTTGTTATTACATAAAGGCTTAGTGTCAACAAACCAATAAACCGCAGAAATTCCCCCTAAAAGAAAATTCCTGGTTGATCCCATGCAGAACATAATAATTAGTAAAGCCAATTGTCGTAATCTCAGGCTTTTTCCTGGAAAGTTACACGGTATAATCGACATCATTGAGATTAATAACAAAATGGATAAACAGATCGTCTGCGAATAATATTTTAACGGAGACCATCTTGCTGACACTGCCAAAAGGAAAAATTAAACACTCCAACATAAAAATAATTCAACATCAGGTTTTCCTGATGCTTCCTACCTTTTTTACGAATGAATGAGTTGATAGTTGGATCGTGTTTTATATTTTACCCATAGCGCAGCTATTTGGCGTTGCTCAGGGTATTTCAAAACAAAGCAGATGAGATCCTGCACTGGCGATGGAGTTCTTTCCGAACTCAGCATAACTGTATACATAATCTGAGGAATAGAAAATGAAACCTGCTTCCGTTGTTATTATGGATGAACAACCTATCGTGAGGATGTCGATAGAGGTTTTGCTGCACAAGAATAGCGAAATCAGGGTCGTTATGAAGTCAGACAATGGCATGGATGTCATTGATTACGTGCGAAAAAATAATGTAAACCTGGTCATTATTGACATTGAAATGCCTGGAACGGATGGGTTTTCACTGCTTAAGCGGATCAACGACATCAATCCTCAAACAAAGGTTTTATTTTTATCTTCAAAGTCTGAGAGTTATTACGCCGGGCGGGCAATTCGTGCCGGCGCGAATGGATTTGTCAGTAAACGAAAGGATCATAATGATATCTATAAAGCAGTGGAAATGTTGCTATCTGGTTATTCATTTTTCCCGACAGATACGCTTAACTTCCTCAGCAGCCATTCATCACGCCGTGGAGAGTTGAACGAACTGCCGCTATCAAACCGAGAAGTAACGGTATTGCGTCATCTGGTCAATGGTCTGACAAATAAAGAAATCGCCGATCAACTTTCGCTCAGCAACAAAACAATCAGTGCACACAAATCAAATATCTTCTCCAAACTTGGCGTACATACTATTGTTGAATTGATTGACTACGCCAAGGCTCATGAACTGCTTTAAGATAATTCATCACTCCCGATATAAATATCCGGAGTGATATTCCCTCATTAATTGTAATTAATCGTAAAAGTAGCATCTGCATCTGCCTTACCCGGCTGAGGATTATCGGCAGTTGCAATGTAGTTTGCGAAAAATTGTAGCGTTACATTACCTAACACATCCACCGCCACTTCACGACTTGCCTGCTGTAACGGTAGCCGACGTCGATCGGCATCACGAATTTCTACCGCCACCCGGCTGGCATTACTGCTGCCATTCAAACCCAGTAACGAAGGATCGCTGTCATCGGCTTTTCCAGCAAAGGTGATGGACGCCGACCCCGGCGGGCAGCCGGTCAGACTGAGTGTGAACGGAATGACGGACGTTGTGCTGCCGGCATTGCGCAGCTGTTTTGTCGCCCAGCGCCCCAAGTCAACGGACTTGTCACTGTCGCTCGCCTCCACCACGCAGCTGTAATCCACCACGTTACCGTAAAGCTCAATATTGATTTCACCGAGTGAGTTTTCGGCTTTTGCTGGGCCGCTCACCCACATTGCAGCAGCCAGCACCAGTGAAAGAGTGGCTGATTTCATCGGCTGGCCCTCAGTCATAATCCACTCGCAAATAGCCGCGCGCGGTAAATTTGCCTTCGGCTGGTTTGTTGCCCGTAATGCTCACCGGCCATGCGCGGATCCCTACCAACGCCTGAGCGTTGGCATCCAGACGAAACGGAATTTTGCTGTTGATATCATTAGGCGTCAGCGGTGTGCCACTGCTGTCAGCCACAATAAATCCCAGATCGGGATTATCCGCCACCAGCGCATTGCCCTGACTCTTTTCGGCTTCGACGCGCATGGTGAGGTACGCCTGCGATTCCACGTTGGTGCATTTGATAGCAATGGTTTTCTGCTGTGCCGGCACACTCGCGGGGCGATTGCCCGCACCCGCCTGGCTAAACAAGGATGCGCCGATATCACCAAAATCAAACTGCACGACGGTGCCCGCATTAATTTCGCAGGTTTGCGGCACGTTAATCGTTCCACTGTAGCTGATGGTGTAAACCGGGGTGGTCAGTGGGTCGGCGCTGGTCGTGGTGACATAGACGGTAAACATCGTCTGCTTTGGGATAACCACCATGTTGATAAAACGCCGTGTGACCTTCAGGCGGAAAATGAGCTTTGAATCATCCACCGGAAACGCTTTTTGTATTGGAACATTCGAGTGCGAACCCATTTGTATATAGTTGACTGGTGGCCAGAAGTCGCCCGCATAACTGTCGGTTATCTGCATCGCGCCATCGAGATAGTCATTGAGTTTCAGGTATTTGAAATTCCCCTCGGTGCTGGTAATCGGGAAACTGGTCACATAACTGCGTTTGGTGGTCGTGCCGGTGGTGCCACTCGGACAAATGGCGTTTACGCCCACCCAGCCGGATTTTTGACTGAGCGTCACCGTTTGCCCCACCTGGTTATTGGCGCTGGTGAAGGTGTCGGTTAAATCATAAAACACATCCGTGGGCACGCCATTTTCATTACGACAAACGGTGGCCCAGGCCGATGTAGACACCATCGCGCCGCCGATCAGCAAAGTGAGAAGGTATTTATTAATCACAGCGAATCTCCGTGAGCGTGATCGCCTGTTGCAGGCTCTTTTCGGGCAGCGAATAGCGAGCGCGACACTGCGCACCCGGCCCTTCGCCCCACTGAATCAACAGCTCACCGCTGAGCGGTAAACCACTTAAATAGATTTGTCCGTCATCGCCGACCATGCTGGTCACTCCGCTCGTCGTTTCTCGAACGATGGCGCCGAATGGCACGGGCTGTGCGCCACGACGCACGGTAATGAGCGCCCGCACGCCGATACGCGTATCAAACGCTGCGCGCACCACGGCGCCTTCGGTCGGCACCACGCTGCTGACGTTGTTCTCCACGTCGGTGCTGTTGCTCATGGTGTTAGTGTCGAGTGCGATACGGTTATAGCGATACACCGTGGCATACGGCATCACCGCGTAACCGCGCCAGTCGGTTTTTACCCCGGTCTGGTTTTCTATACTCACACCGCTTGCTCCCGGCGCTTTTATCAACACGTTGGTGTCACCTAGCGGTTGGCTGAAGGTTATCCCATCGGCATGAGCCAGAATGCCGCCCGATGCCTGCCAGTTCAGGGAATGCTGATCGCGGTCGTAGTTGTACGCGCCGCTGAGCGTGCCGTAAGTGGCCTGCCAATTGGCGCTGGCGCTACCGGTATAACCGCGACCGCTGGCGTTACCCTGCGTTACGCTGTAGCTGAGGTTGTTGCCATCGAGCAACGTACCGCTGAGGCCACTCTGCCAGCTGTCGTCGCCGTCACTGTTACGGCTGGCCGAAACCGTGGCATATGCCCGATCAAAAGCAGAATTCCGACGTTCCGCGCCATTACTGAACACGCTGAACGGCACCGACAGGTTGAACGACGCAATCCTGTCGGTCCCTGAAATACCAATGGAACGGTTCCACGACGTCGACAATGAATAGCTCATCCCACGCCAACCGCTGGAATATCCCACCTGATACCAGGTGTTGGTGTCATCCGATCCCCAGTACGTTTGTTCGCTTCCGGACAGATACAGCGAGCCGTAATCGCCCATCGACTGCGAAATATTGACCTGGAAACGGCCCTTTTTGTTCTGCGTCAGGTTGTGGTAGCTGATGATGTCCGGCACACCGTCATCGTTATTTTTATCGCTGTACTGATAGCCGCTCATGTTCTTCCACGTGGTGTCGTCGAGCGTGAAAAAACCTTTCGTTGAATAGCGATAGCCGAGCAACTGGAAGTTGGTGCCGAAGGTGTTGAGCGATTTGGCATACAGGAAACGCAGCGATTGCCCTTCGTGGGTACTGTCGTCCACCAGCCGACTACGTGCTTGCGTGATATCCACCGATACCGCGCCCCAATCACCGAGATTCTTCCCGAGGCCAATAGCCAGTGACGTGTAGTTTTCTGCCAGTTGCGTGCCGCCGTAGATCGTATACCCGCCGTTGAGACCGGTTATCAGCGTGCCTTGGGCAAAAAATGGCGTGTCTTGCTGATCGTTACCTGAACGGAAATCCCCGGCCACCAGGTCGTACTTCCAGCGCCCTTCGCGCTGTAACAGCGGCACAGAAGAGTAAGGAACGGTATAACGCTGTTGGCTACCGTCTTTTTCGTCCACCGTCACATCAAGGTCACCACTCGACGAGGTCGGGTTCAGATCGCTGATGGCAAACGCCCCACTCTGTACATAGCTCTGATAGACGACATAGCCGTTTTGGCGAATAGTGATTTTAGCCGGCGTACGGGCGATACCGCGCACCGTTGGCGCGAAGCCTTGCAAGCTATCGGGATACATATTGTCGGACGAATAGAGACGCGCGCCGCGAAAACCGACGCTGTCGAACACATCGCTGCCGGTGTTGCTGTCGCCCAGCACCAGCTCGCTTTTCCACGGCACAATCGAGCGCTGCGCCCAGGTCGCCACGTTGCGCCAGGTGTTTTCTTTCTGGCTACTGTTATTGGAATAGCTCCAGGTGCCGCTGTTGCGCAGTCGCCACGGCCCGTAGTTCAGGCCACTGGTCAGACTTAAAAAATAGCTGTCGTCGTCGCTGCCACGATTGCCGCTAAAACTGTAGTTAGCAAGCAGCGCCGGAATGCCTTCATCCCACTCTTCCGGCGGAATATAGCCGCGCGCACTGTTGAACATCGCCACCTGCGGCAGGTTGATATGCAATTTCAACGCGGCGAAATCAAATGCAGTCTCTGACCCAGGAATTGTTTTTTCCAGCTCGACGCAGGCCGCTTTATCCACGTTCGCGAGTGCAGGAAACGCCAGCGTATTGACCCCCAAACGCTTGAGCAGAGCAGGCGTCAGGCAAGGCGCTAAACCGCCCGCCGCAGGCTGCGTGCCTTCAGCGGGTTTAAACGCCAAATCCTGTGAACCGATAAACTCGTCATTTCGCCAGATATCGACGCGATAAACCCCGGCAGGTTGCTGATGCCCTTTTTCGAAGCGCGACAAATCCGCGACACTCGCGGCATCATCCGACAGAAACGACGGATTAAAATAGCTCTCTGCCTGCGCGCCCGACACGAGCGAGGCGCCGGACAACGCGAGTGTCAGCAAGCTCAGACGCGGCAAGCGCGGACGAAAGTTAAGCGCGTTCATTACAAGTTCACACGACGCGCCGGAGTGATGGCGCCGTAGTCATTGACGCTCTGCCAGCTCAATACGCCCTGTGCCCCGAAAGATGCCGTCACCGATGCGCTGCTTTTTGGCGCGATCATGACGTTATCGAGCTTTTTACCCGCTAAATTTAAATTGACCAGCGTGACGTAGTAAGGCGAAGGATTACGGATGCTGATAGCCGTCCCCTGACGGGTAAACGCCAGTTTTTCAAGCGCCTGCGCGGGCTGCATCTCTAAGTTTTGTGGCCGCACAAACAGCTTGATGCGTGACAGGATCGCCAGTTGCAAAACGTTATTACTGTTACCGCTCTTTTTATCCAGCGACGGGATCGCCTTCACGTTCAGGTAAAACAGGGATTCCCTGTCGGTCGCCAGAACAGGCCCGGCGTAGATGATACGAAGGGTGTTTTCGCTGTTGGGTTCGCTGACGAACAGCGGCGGCGTGATGACGAAAGTTTTCTCTTTCTGTCCGGTGGTGTTTTCGATCCACGCATTGATCAGATAGCGTTCTTGCTTGTTGCTGTTGCTCAACGCCAACGACGTCTGTTTGGCATCGGCCGGGTAAATCACACGCGTTGCACCCAGCGCAATACCGCCCGCCGCCTGCGCAGGCAATACGCCCGTTAACAACAGCAGCGACAGTAAAATTGTTTTATTAATTAAGCGAGTCATAACCCATTTACCTGTTTTTTATTTTCTGACACTGTCTGATATTTACGGATAAACGAGGGTAAACCAGACATCGGTGAGTAAATTGCCTGGCACCAGCGGCAATGAAATAACGCGATAACGTGCGCTAAAATGAAAAGTCATTTCTTCGGTCGTTATCGGTAAATAACGATTAGGTGATGCGTTGGGTATTATTAGCTGTTGCTGGTTGTCGAATAACGCAAGTCCCAAACCACTTTCGCCAGGCATACCACTGGCGTGTGCTGATGCCACAAAAACCTGTGGATCTTCCGCCGGGCTGAGGCCCTGGAAGCTGATGCCCACCTGGCTTGCGATGTCACGACGGCATTCCACAAGACGGAGCGTAAACGGGACGGTTACCGTGGAATAGCTCCCCACATCGCCGAAGGTGTTGCTGCGATATTGGCCCATTTCCACACGCAGATCCTGGCTTTCAGGTGCCACGGCGCACGCACTGTTGACCAGTTCACCGCGCAACTGTACGCGGCCGCCGTCGACCACCACCGTATGGGCGAAGGCAGGCGAAACAACAGCGAGCATTGATGCCAGCAGCGACAACGTCCTTATCATTATCTGTTCCCGGAAGGTCTGAAAATGTGCCTCATCCCTGAGGCGTTCCTCGTCCTGAGCGCGGCGGGATCTTATTCGTATTTCATAACGAATGTGGCGTCAGCGTTAGCCTGGCCTGGTGCAGTCGTATCCGCGGTGGATTTGTAACGTGCGCTGAAATGCAGGGTGTTGGTGCCCTGAATCAGATTTTGTGCTGTGGAGAACGTGCTGCCGTTTGGTGACAGCGTGGCAGACGCGCTGTCCATAATCTCAATGCCCACACCCGCTGCGGTGTCAGTGTTGCTACCGGAAGCCACGGACAGCAACGTGGCGTCATCCGCATCAACCTGACCGGCAAAAGCGACAGACGCCGTTGCCGCGACGGTTGGATCACAGTCATTCAGTACAATGTTGAATGGGATTTTTGCAGAGGTATCGCCAGTTTTGGTGAATGACGCGGTACGATACTGACCCAGTTCAACGGTCTGGTTAGAGGAGTCGGTGCTTACGGCACAGGCTGCGTTCACCAGTTCACCGTTGAAATGCACGTTACCACCATTAACGGTTACGGTATCGGCATTTGCCGCGCTAACAACCAAACCCAATGTTGCCACCAGAGACGCAGCGATTTTGCTTACTTTCATGATTTTTCCTTGAGAAATTATTTTATTATTTACGGCGAAGAAACTATCCGAAAATAAGTTTCGTCGTTCCTTCAACACTGAACGAAATTAACCTCCGCAGCAGTAGCGATAAATTAATCAATTAACCTGATATAAAATACGTATAAACGCTGCGATATTGTTCAGCCTCGTCCTAATAAGCATTAGGAAATGACTGCGTAAATAATCATTCAATGGAAAAGACTTAGTGATAGAAGGGATTTTCTCAACGGGACGGCCAGCGCGGCAGAAAAACGCAAACGGTGACTGACATCACGCCCGGCTTCTGCCAAAATATGCATATCCCCCTTTTCGAATTCGACAGACGGAATCTTCTCTCTGATGGCAGCAAAGATTATTGACGGTAAAACGATTGCGCAGCAGGTACGCTCTGAGGTCGCGGAAAAAGTGAAGGCGAGAATTGTCGCCGGAAAACGCGCACCTGGATTAGCCGTTGTGCTGGTCGGCAGCAATCCTGCGTCGCAAATTTATGTCGGCAGTAAACGCAAAGCGTGCGAAGAAGTGGGTTTCATTTCCCGTTCTTACGATCTGCCGGAAACCACGCTGGAAGCCGAGCTGTTGGAACTTATCGACACCCTGAATGCTGACGACACCATCGACGGTATTCTGGTTCAGCTTCCCTTGCCTGCGGGCATTGATAACGTCAAAGTGCTGGAGCGCATTGCGCCAGACAAAGACGTTGACGGTTTCCATCCGTATAACGTGGGTCGTCTGTGCCAACGCGCACCGCGTCTGCGCCCTTGTACGCCACGCGGTATCGTCACGATGCTTGAGCGTTACAATATCGACACGTACGGGCTGAATGCGGTGATCATTGGCGCATCCAATATCGTTGGCCGTCCGATGAGTATGGAACTGCTGCTGGCAGGCTGCACCACCACCGTGACCCATCGCTTCACCAAAAATCTGCGTCAGCACGTTGAAAATGCCGATCTGCTGGTGGTTGCTGTGGGCAAACCAGGCTTCATTCCCGGCGAGTGGATTAAAGAAGGCGCGATTGTGGTCGATGTCGGGATTAACCGCCTCGAAAGCGGGAAAGTTGTCGGCGATGTGATTTTTGACGATGCTGCCACGCGAGCGTCGTATATTACTCCGGTTCCAGGCGGCGTAGGCCCAATGACCGTGGCAACCCTTATCCAAAACACGCTGCAAGCGTGTGAAGAATATCATGATGTAGAGGACGTATAATAATGAGCACTTTTTCCCTTGGCAAACACCCGCATGTCGAGCTGTGCGATCTGCTGAAACTCGAAGGCTGGAGCGAAAGCGGTGCGCAGGCAAAAATCGTTATCGGCGATGGACTGGTCCGTGTGAATGGCGAGATTGAAACCCGTAAGCGCTGTAAAATCGTTGCCGGTCAAGTTGTTAGCTTTGCCGGACAGAGCATTACCGTAACAGCTTAACGCGACGATAAGCCGGGTTAGCGCTCTCGCTGCCCGGCATCCAGCCCGGTGGCACTGCATTTGTCGGGCCCGTCATCCCCCTCTTTTTTATCTTCACGCTTCCTTCTTCATCACCTCTAATTATCGATCCACTTCAAAGAATCATCATTTCCTCTGGGCAAATGTGAAATTTAAGTTGCGCGGCTCAATGTGTTCTTAGACGATAAGTAGAACGTTCTACTAAAACGTTCTACTTACAACAACAGCACGTAATCAGTGCATCTCAGGGTCTCAGGTCGGGGGAAAGCAGCATGAGTCTGTTCTCAGGGTTTGTTAAATCGTTGTCAAAGCTATCTATGATTGGTCGCGCGCTAATGCTGCCAATATCACTCCTGCCCGCAGCCGGTCTGCTGCTGGCGTTCGGTGATAAATTCCATTTACCGTTAATGATGAATGCGGGCGGGGTTATTTTCGACAACCTCCCCATGCTGTTTGCTATCGGTTCTGCCGTGGGCCTGGCCTCTGAATCGGGGATTGCGGCGTTATCGGCGGCGGTATCGGTATTTGTCACAAACATCACGATCAGCACCGTGCTCAGCATCACGCCGGAAATGGCGTCTCAGGGCGGCAAATACGCGATGGTCGTCGGCATTCCGACGTTGCAGATGGGCGTCTTTGGCGGCCTGATTTGCGGTGTGCTTGCGGCGTGGTGCTACAACCGCTTCCATACCTTGCAGTTGCCTGAATTCCTCGGTTTCTTCTCCGGTAAACGCTTCGTGGCGATTGCGACCGCTTTCCTGTCGTTCATTATGGGCCTGCTGCTGCCGTATATTTGGTCGCACATTCAGTCAGGTATTGATGCGCTGTCCGTGGTGGTCAACGGCGATAATCAGGCGGCTTCAACCTTTATCTTTGGTCTGGTGGAACGCGCGTTGATCCCGCTCGGCCTGCACCACATCTGGTATCCCTCCTTCTGGTACTCGTTCGGTGATTACACCACTCAGGCGGGCCAGGTGATTCATGGCGATCAGACCATTTGGTTCAAAATGCTGGAAGAAGGCGTGAAATCCTTTAGCAGCGACAGCTACCAGAATGCCGGTAAATTCATGCAGGGCGAGTTCCCGCTGATGCTGTTTGCGCTGCCTGCGGCCTGCCTTGCGATGTATCACGAAGCGCACACTGCGAACAAAAAAATCGCGGCAGGTATTCTGTTCTCTGCGGCACTGACCTGTTTCCTGACCGGCATCACTGAGCCTGTCGAATTTACCTTTATCTTCGTGGCACCGATCCTGTACGTTTTCAACGCCATCATGGCGGGTCTGGCGTACATGACCATGTTCCTGCTGCACGCCCACATTGCCAAATCATTCTCTGCCGGTTTTATCGATTACCTTTCATTCGGTATTCTCCCGTCATTTAACGGCTACCAGACTAACTTCCTGAGCGCGGTGATTATCGGTATCCCGATGGGGCTGATTTACTACTTCACCTTCCGTTTCGTTATCCGTCGCTTTGACGTTAAAACGCCGGGTCGTACCAGCGTGACCGCCAATGCGAACGACAAGACCGATACCGAGCTGGCGAATGAAATCATCAGCCTGCTGGGTGGCGCACAGAATATTGACTCCGTCGGATCCTGCATCACCCGCCTGCGTCTGGAAGTGGCGAAAAGCGATATCGTGGACAAAGATGGCCTCAATGCCGTCGGCGCTCGCGGTGTGGTGTTCGTCGGCGATACCGGTATTCAGGTCATTTTTGGCGCCCGAGCACAATTTATCGCACAAACCATGTCGACGATGATTGGCAAATAAGCACAAGATGTTACGCTGTCAAACGTCTCCGGCATGCACCGGAGACGTTTGTTTATCTGGCTGATTGTGGCGGTTTTTCAGGGAGCAGGTTTGAAAAAAGTCAGCATTATTGATGTGGCGAAACAGGCGGGTGTCTCCGTCTCCACCGTCTCCCTGGTCTTACGCCAGAAAGGCAAAATTTCCGACGCCACCATTGAGAAAGTTCAGGCAGCCATTGCCCAGCTCGGCTACGTCCATAACGTCGCCGCCGCCAACCTACGCGCCAATACCTCTAATCTGATTGGCCTTATTCTGCGAGACTTTAGCGACAGCTTTTCTATTAAAGTCATGGCAAGTGTCGTTCAGGAATTGGAAAAACAGGGATTCATGGTGTTCCTCGGCCAACCGCAAGACGAGAGAGCAAGCCTGGAGCGTTGTTTGTTGTCATTCAAACAACAGGGTGTGGCAGGCGTCATTTATCTCGCCTCAGACACTATGCGCCCCAATTTACCCGAACTTATCCGTCAGTGCCCTTTGCCGTTAGTGGTCGTTTCCCAGTCACTGATGGAAGAGAACTGTAACCTGGTGATGCGCGATAACCGTCAGGCCGCAAGCCTGGCAACGCGCTATTTGATTGAACGCGGACACCGCAGTATTGGCTATATCGGCGGCCAGGTAGATTGCCTGATTCGCCAGCAGCGATTACAGGGGCTTCGCAGCGCACTGGTGCAAAGTGGCATGGTTTACAAAGAAGAATTGGCTCCGGCATGCAGCGATGATACGCATGCAGCCAGCATCGCTACGCGCCATCTACTGGAAAAAAATAACACCATTACCGCCCTGCTCTGTCACTCTCCAGACGCGATGATTGGCTGCATCAACGGCATTCATCAGGTCGGGCGAACCATCGGCAAAGACGTGTTCTTGACGCAACAAGTGGCGCTGATTGGTTTTGAAGATATGCTGCACGTCAATCTCACGTCACCGTCGTTCACTTATGTCTCATCTGCCAGTGAAGAAACCGGCAGGCAAGCCGCAGCGTTGGTTATTCGTCAGCTGAAAGACCCCGAGCTGCAAACACAAAAAATCACGCTTTCAGGACAACTCGTCGCGCGGGAATCGGCATAAATCAGAGAGTTATCAGCAGTAATGCGCTGTTATGGTAGCGATAGTGTGCTTCATGTCTGTCTGCGAGATTAACATGCAATAGGGCCACGAGGTCATTATTCGGAGCTCACATGGGTGTGATTGCCGGGAGTGATAATTATGGTAGTGTTAGCATCCCTAAGGAAAAACCACAGTATTAAAAAGGATTAACGATGTACAACCCTCTAATTATTGCCGCGATAGCACTCCTCTTTGGTTCAACAACAGTGTGTCATGCAGAGGTATCAGCCGGCGCTTCGTATGCAGCCTCATCTGCTGCTGTCAGTCTGGGCAGTTCCGCGCTGGTTAGCGGAATTATTCTTTCCCCCGTATTGCTGCCTGTTTCACTGATCATGGCCTCCGTAGAAAAAGACGATAAACAAAAAACAGCCCTACTGACGGCGAAAACACCCGATAAAAAAGAGGTGAAAATGAAAGTACCGCTGAAAGTCGTTGAAAAAGACCATCTTAAAACAGGCGACCTCGTTATTCTGGAAAAAGCCCCTGAAGGCACTGGTGCTTATTTGAAAAAAGACGGGAAAATCCTGACGCATATGGTGAGCCAGCAAGATTCAGGTCTCTCGGGCAACCAACCTGTACCTGCAAAATGAGGCGTCTCGCATTTGCCCTGTGGCTAACGACTGTGTCACTCCATGCTTACGCCGACAGTACCGATTGTGGACAGGATGCGCCCACCCCACAAAACGTTGCTGCCACAATGAGTCGGGCAGCGCAGCTAAAACAACAATTGGATACCCAGCCTGAGTCCGTTGTTATTTTAGTTCGTCAAGGCCAAGATATGTCGAGTCGGCACCTGACCTGGTCCCACGCAGGATATGCCATGCGTCAGCCAAATGGCGACTGGCGCGTTTATCACAACCTGAACACCTGCGGTACGTCTGAATCCTCACTATTTATTCAGGGTTTGTATGAGTTTCTGGCAGACAATCTGGTTAACCAGGATATTGCCATTCTGCGGCCACGAGCAGAGATCAATACAGCCCTGCAAACATTGTTACACAACCCGATTAAGCTCAATCTTTTCCACAGCCCTCGATATAACATGATTGCCTGGCCCTTTTCCGGCCCCTGGCAAAACTCAAATGGGTGGCTGCTTGAAGTTTTCGCGAGGGCTAACGATCAGGACATCTGGTCACGGAACGATGCTCGCCAATGGCTGCAACAGCGTGATTATCAGCCCTCGATTGTCAAGGCCAGCAGTCTGGAAAGACTAGGAGCAAAACTGTTTACCAGCAATATTTTCACTGACGATCAGCCTGCTGATTTATTGCGGGAAGGTAAAGTGGGATTAAACAGTGGAGATAGTGTGATTCGCTTTATCGCGAATTACAGCCGCCCGATACCCCAATGTGCGCATTTGACGCTAGGGGAGTCGGTGTGTGTTTATCAGCCAGAGCCTACACGGAGATAAATAAATATCCTCCGGCATAGCCGGAGGTTTTTCATATGCGCCTATAAGGCTTTGTTACCAGCCGCACCCTAACAGGCGCATCTCGATCTGACATTTGCATCTATGGATTACTTACGGCCCGTAAACGGGCTGCCCGGATATGGGATCGAGAGTTGCTCACCCATTTTATCCTCTTCCAGTTGGTGCTTTATGTATTCTTGTATCCTGGTCGTGTTTTTCCCTACCGTATCAACGTAATACCCCCGGCACCAAAACTCCCTGTTACGGTATTTGAACTTCAAATCGCCAAACTGCTCATAAAGCATCAGGCTGTTCTTTCCCTTCAGGTACCCCATAAACCCCGATACACTCATCTTCGGCGGAATTTCCAGAAGCATATGAATGTGATCCACACAGCATTCCGCTTCCAGAATATTCACGTTTTTCCATTCGCACAGCTTTCTTAAAATACTGCCAATTGCTTTGCGTTTTTCCCCGTAGAACACCTTTCTTCGGTACTTCGGCGCAAAAACTATGTGATATTTACAGTTCCATCGGGTGTGCGCTAAGCTCTTTTCATCCCTCATTGGGACCCCCTTTTGATTTCTTGTTGAACATTTGCAGTTGCCAGACCGCAAACTGTTTTAACAAATCAAAAGGGGTTTTTATAACTGGCTCAAAGCTGAAAGCTTTACGGAACCTCCAGCCTAGCTGGAGGTTTTCTGTGCACAATAAAGACCGCTCAACAGAGCGGTCTGACCGTCATAATTATTTCCTACGCCAGGTAGTGCCTTGCGCGCCATCTTCCAGCACGATGCCCATCTCATTCAGACGGTCACGTGCTGCATCTGCTGCTGCCCAGTCTTTTGACTGACGCGCATCCAGACGCTGTTTGATCAGCGCTTCGATTTCAGCGACTTCACTATCATCAGCCTGCGCGCCACCTTGCAGGAAGACTTCAGGATCCTGAGCGAGCAGACCCAGCACGCCGGAAAGCTTACGCAGATGGGAAGCCATCGCACTCGCAGCCGTGACATCTTCACCTTTCAGACGGTTCACTTCGCGGGCCATGTCGAACAACACGGAATAGGCTTCCGGGGTGTTGAAATCGTCGTCCATTGCCTCACGGAAACGTGCTTCAAACGCTTCGCCACCTGCGGCCTCCACCGTCGCGTCAGTGCCGCGCAGAGCGGTATAAAGACGTTCAAGCGCAGAACGCGCCTGCTTGAGGTTATCTTCGCTGTAGTTCAACTGACTGCGGTAATGGCCTGACATCAGGAAGTAGCGCACAGTTTCGGCGTCGTAATATTTCAGCACATCACGCACGGTAAAGAAGTTGCCCAATGATTTGGACATTTTCTCGCGGTCAACCATTACCATGCCGGAGTGCATCCAGGTGTTGACGTATTCGCCGTCGTGCGCGCAGGTGGACTGCGCGATTTCATTCTCGTGGTGTGGGAACATGAGATCCGAACCGCCGCCATGAATGTCAAAATGGGAACCGAGCTGTTTGCAGTTCATCGCCGAACATTCAATATGCCAACCTGGACGCCCTTCGCCCCACGGAGAAGGCCAGCTTGGCTCGCCCGCTTTGGACATTTTCCACAGCACGAAGTCCATTGGATTACGTTTCACGTCCACCACATCCACGCGTGCGCCCGCCTGGAGTTGATCCAGATCCTGACGCGACAGCAGACCGTAGTTCGGATCGCTTGGCACGGAGAACATCACGTCGCCATTACCCGCCACATAAGCGTGATCGCGCGCGATCAAACGTTCGGTAATTTCAATAATCTCATGGATGTGGTGCGTCGCGCGCGGCTCGTTGTCCGGACGCAGAATATTCAGCGCATCAAAATCGTTGTGCATCTCAGCGATCATACGGTCGACCAACGCCACAAAATCTTCGCCATTTTCATTAGCGCGCTTGATGATTTTGTCGTCGATATCGGTGATGTTACGCACGTACTTCAGCTGATAACCAAGAAAACGCAGATAACGCGAAACCACGTCAAAGGCCACAAAAGTACGACCATGACCAATATGACAGAGATCGTAAACGGTAATACCACACACGTACATGCCGACCTGTCCGGCATGAATAGGTTTGAATTCCTCTTTTTGGCGCGTCAGTGTATTAAAGATTTTTAACATTGAAGATTCCATGTAAACGTGTGTGATCTAAAAGCGGATATTCTACCCGTAATTCAATCCGGAAGCAGCACGCAATGCAAGGTGATCGAACCCTGCGGTTATGCTATAACAACCCCCTATACGTGACCCGTCAGCGGGTATCCGCACCACTATATCGGAACAGGATGCAAAAATGGTTACTTTCCACACTAATCACGGCGATATCGTTATTAAAACTTTTGATGATAAAGCGCCTGAAACAGTTAAAAACTTCCTGGAATACTGCCGCGAAGGTTTTTACGACAACACCATTTTCCACCGTGTTATTAATGGTTTTATGATCCAGGGCGGCGGCTTTGAGCCGGGCATGAATCAGAAAGACACCAAAGACCAGATCAAAAACGAAGCCAACAACGGCCTGAAAAACACCCGTGGTACGCTGGCGATGGCCCGTACCCAGGCACCACACTCTGCGACGGCACAGTTCTTCATTAACGTTGTCGACAACGACTTCCTGAACTTCTCCGGCGAAAACCTGCAAGGTTGGGGCTACTGCGTATTTGCAGAAGTGGCTGAAGGCATGGACGTGGTTGATAAAATCAAAGCCGTAGCAACCGGCCGTAGCGGCATGCACCAGGACGTTCCTAAAGAAGACGTTCTCGTGACAAGCGTGACCGTCAGCGAGTAATTCTGTGGCAACACTCTTTATTGCAGATTTGCATTTGCACACCGAAGAACCGGCGATCACCGCCGGTTTTCTGCATTTTTTGCGCGGCGAAGCGCGAAATGCGGATGCGCTGTATATTCTTGGCGATCTGTTTGAAGCCTGGATTGGCGACGACGACCCCGAACCGTTACACCGTGAAATCGCGAGAGAAATCAAAGCGCTGGTTGATTCAGGCGTGCCCTGTTATTTCATCCACGGCAACCGCGATTTTCTGCTTGGTAAACGTTTTGCGCGCGAAAGCGGCATGATTTTGCTGCCAGAAGAGCAACGCCTCGAGTTATACGGTCGCCCGGTGTTGATCCTGCACGGCGATACGCTTTGCACCGACGATACGGGTTACCAGGCATTTCGCGCCAAAGTTCATCAACCATGGCTGCAAACATTATTCCTCGCCCTGCCCCTGTTTGTTCGCCGTCGCGTCGCGGCAAAAATGCGTGATGGAAGTAAATCCGCTAACAGTCATAAATCGATGAACATTATGGATGTGAATCCGCAGGCCGTCGTCAACGTGATGGAGAAACACCGCGTTCAATGGTTGATCCACGGACACACCCATCGCCCGGCGGTACACGAAATCATTGCAAATGATAAGCCCGCATTCCGCGTAGTGTTAGGCGCGTGGCACTCGGAAGGATCGATGGTCAAAGTGACCACCGATAGCGTTGAACTCATTCCCTTCCCGTTTTGATCCTCCGGCGTTAACCGCGATCGTCTTTCGGTCCGAGGAAATAAAAACCAAACGGCAGTGAACCAATGATGGTGAACATGATGCTGTAAATCGCAGCCCATGCTCCCTGAATGAAGTACATGCCCACGCTCCAGTGTTCCATCGGCAGGTTGTACTGATCTTCAACCCCCTGAAACGTTACTTTCGTCACTACCGACACCGCGACGATAAAAACGATGGCGACAGCGGTAAGAAACTTTTTCCCCTCCGGGGTACGAAGAATGGTCAGCATACTCTCTCCTCATGGTCATGCTGTGCTGCGGTAAAACGCCAGTCTCAGCGCCGCAGTTGGTCTTGTCTAACAGGTAAATTCTGCCGTGATTTTACCGTAATTTTGCCGCTAGCGGGGCAGATTTACACGCTTAACATTCTCACGTCGCCAACCAAAATTGTCTGTCGATACGTTCAGACAGCCCCCCTTCACCCGATAAAAAACCGCTAACATTGCCCTTCGACATACCGCGCAACCGTTTTCCTTGCCATTTTTCCATGCTATTCTCTGTGGCCTTCAAAGCAGTGTGTTCCACACCCACAGGAGTTTTAAGACACATGTCTTCCCGCAACAATCCGGCGCGTGTCGCCATCGTGATGGGGTCCAAAAGCGACTGGGCTACCCTGCAGTTTGCCGCCGAAATCCTCGATATTCTGCACGTTCCGCATGATGTGGACGTGGTTTCTGCACATCGCACGCCGGACAAACTGTTCAGCTTTGCCGAAACTGCGGAAGACAACGGCTATCAGGTGATTATCGCGGGCGCGGGCGGTGCGGCGCATCTGCCGGGTATGATTGCCGCGAAAACGCTGGTGCCGGTGCTCGGCGTTCCCGTCCAGAGCGCGGCCCTGAGTGGTGTGGACAGCCTCTACTCTATCGTTCAGATGCCACGCGGCATTCCAGTGGGCACCCTGGCGATTGGTAAAGCGGGTGCGGCGAATGCGGCGCTGCTGGCTGCACAAATCCTGGCGACTCACGATGCAGAACTGCATCAGCGCCTGGTCGAATGGCGTAAAGCTCAGACCGACGAGGTGCTGGACAATCCGGACCCGCGGGGTGAGGCATGAAGCAGGTTTGCGTGTTGGGCAATGGTCAGTTAGGCCGCATGCTGCGCCAGGCCGGTGAACCATTAGGCATCGACGTTTGGCCCGTTGGGCTGGAAGCCGATCCAGAAGCCGTTCCCTTCCAGCAAAGCGTTATTACCGCAGAAATCGAACGCTGGCCAGAAACCGCGCTAACGCGCGAATTGGCGCGTCACCCCGCTTTTGTTAACCGCGATGTTTTCCCGATAATTGCCGACCGTCTGACGCAAAAACAGCTGTTTGATAAGCTCAATCTGGCAACCGCACCGTGGCAGCTGTTGGCAGATAAAGCAGAATGGGCTGGCGTATTCGACCGCCTCGGCGAACTGGCTATCGTTAAACGTCGCACCGGGGGTTACGATGGCCGTGGTCAATGGCGCTTACGCAGCGGTGAAACGCATGAATTGCCGGACGACTGCTACGGTGAATGCATTGTTGAGCAGGGCATCCATTTCAGTGGTGAAGTGTCACTGGTTGGCGCGCGTGCACACGATGGCTCAACCGTTTTCTATCCGCTGACCCACAACCTGCATCAGGAAGGCATTCTGCGCGTGAGCGTCGCCTTCCCACAGGCTAATGCTCAACAGCAGGCACAAGCAGAAAGCATGCTGACCGCCATCATGAGCGAGCTAAACTACGTCGGCGTGATGGCAATGGAATGTTTCATTACGCCCGCAGGGCTGCTGATTAACGAACTGGCTCCGCGTGTGCACAACAGCGGACACTGGACGCAAAACGGTGCCTCCATCAGCCAGTTCGAGCTGCACCTGCGCGCGATTACCCATTTGCCGCTGCCACCGCCAGTGGTGAACAGCCCGTCAGTGATGGTGAATCTGATTGGCACCGCGCTGAACTACGACTGGCTGAAGCTGCCGCTGGTGCATCTGCACTGGTATCACAAAGAGGTGCGCGATGGCCGTAAAGTGGGCCATCTGAATCTCAATGACAGCGACACCGGACGTTTAAGCGCTACGCTTGAGGCCCTCGTTCCCCTGCTTCCGCCGGAATACACCAGTGGCATTACCTGGGCGCAGTCCAAACTGAATTAACCTTTCGGGCCGGAGAATGATCTTCACCTTCCCCGGCCCACCCTCTCGCGCGTAGAATCCCCCCATATTTTTCAAAAAGGATTTCCCCATGACTAATGGGACGGATTTCCGCGCCATTCTGCGCGCCGGAACGCCCATCATTGACGTACGCGCGCCAATTGAATTCCAACAAGGGGCCACCCCTGCTGCCCTCAATCTGCCGTTAATGAACGATGAAGAACGCGCGGCGATCGGCACCTGCTACAAACGCCATGGGGCCGACGCGGCGCTGAAGCTCGGCCATTCTCTGGTCGCGGGTGAGAAACGCCAACGTCGCACCGATGCGTGGCGTGAAGCCATTAGCCTTCACGCTAACGCGTATCTTTGCTGCGCGCGCGGTGGACAACGGTCGCACATCACCCAACAGTGGCTGCACGAGGCCGGGGCTGATGTACCACTGATTGTTGGCGGTTATAAGTCGTTGCGCCAGGCGGCGATCGCTGCCACGACGGAACTCGTTCAGCGCCCGATCGTGCTGGTCGGTGGCTGCACTGGCAACGGCAAAACGCAGCTGGTCCAGGCGCTGGCGTCCGGTGTTGATCTGGAAGGGCTCGCCCATCATCGTGGGTCATCATTTGGGCGCACACTCCAGCCACAGCTTTCTCAGGCGAGCTTTGAAAACGCGCTGGCTGTTGCGTTGTTGCAAAAAGAGGCGTCACGCTGGGTACTCGAAGATGAAGGTCACATGATTGGTGCGAACCATCTGCCGGAATGCCTGCGCGACAGAATGGCACAATCAATGATTGCGGTGGTGGATGATCCGTTTGAGACACGTCTTGAAAGGCTGCGCGAAGAGTATTTCACGCGCATGCATCATGATTTTTTGCAGGCGTTTGGTGAAGAAAAAGGCTGGCAGGAATTCAGCAACTATTTGCACCAAGGGCTGCTCGCCATTCGCCGCCGTCTGGGCCTACATCGTTTTGCTGAGTTGACCGCCAAACTGGATGAAGCGCTGGCAGAGCAGCAGCGCAGCGGCAGCACCGAGCCACATTTCCGCTGGCTCGAACCGTTGCTGATTGAATATTACGATCCGATGTATTGCTATCAACTCGGTAAAAAAGCCGACAAGATTGTGTTTCGTGGCAACTGGAAAGCAGTGCGTGACTGGTTAGATGCCACATCCCAACGAGATTAAATGATGATGCCGGGCATAAACCCGGCATCGCCTTAGCTGCATAGCCGGACTTAAATAAAGCGCGGTTCTTTCAGTTCAAACGCCAGTGAGCTAATAAGATCGTGCAGTAAACCCGTTAACACCTCACGCTCATTCAGACAGCCCACATTTCGCAACAGCAGCGCCGTCAGCGTCCGACAATACTCACACTGGAGATCGGAATCCGCGAGGATCCACTTCTGTAATGGCACAGAGGCATTCGGTGCTGAGAGTTCGATAACGCGATGCAAACTCATATCCTCATCAAGCGAAACGCTGAGTTTCTCCAGATAAGCGGACAGACAGCGGAGCACCGGAGTGATGCTTTCAGAGTGACTGGTATCAACAATGATTTGTGATAAAAGCTCGCAGCGTTCAGCGAGATCAATGAAATCGGGGTTGCCGACGGAGAGTTCACTGTAGCTGGCATAAAACATTTCTTCGTTCATATAGCGTTCTCATTTCTGATTTGTTGGAACGCCCCCATAAACGCCACATTCTGGAGGCGAGCTGAACAAGGTTGGCGTACCGACACAAATCAGATCGGTGCTTCAAAAGAAGCCCTCGCCCAGCCCACCATCGCCGCATTATAGGCACAATGCAGAAAACCGTGTCAAAGCCGGAACGGTATGAAAACATCTTCATACATCGATTTGTGTTCAGGACGCCAATCCTGGAACCTGCTTTCTTCAGGTTCGGGGAGAGAATACGCCTGTACTTCCATCCAGCTATTTTCTTCGATCAATTCTGGAAAGCTGCTCGCAAAATATCTCACCCTCCGAAAAATGGACAGCCCTGTCGCTGTTAAGAACGGTTCAGAGAGGTAACTGCGGGCCGTGAGGATTGCAAAGGGGAACACGGTCATTCCCCTTTGTGCGGTCAACCCGCCTTCCGACATAAATCAGAAATCGTAGCGCAGGCGCACCAGATTCATATCGCCGAGATCGTCCGTGCTGGACGTAAACACGTGTTCGTAATCCACGCGGAAGCCGTAATCCAATTGGAAGCTCACCCCAACGCCGTTATCAATACGCTGGTAGTTGCGACCATTGATGTACTCAATGCGGTCACCCATAACGTAGGGCTGAACGGATTTGAGCGCATACTGACCCACCGGAATTTTATAGCCCGCAAAGTATTCAATCCCCCACGCATCGCCCGCAAAGTAGTCGTTAACAGACACTTTTTTGGTGGTCATGAAGTTCTGATACCAGCCGCCACCGAATGAGAACGTCCAGTTATCCGGGGTGTAGCTCAATGCTGTACCCAAAATATTCTGGTCGTAGGTTTTGCTGTCATTGTTATCCGGGTTACGCATTTCGGCGCGGGTGTAGTTCCATGCGGTGCCCCAGGTTAAATCGTCGGTGATGTGGTAATCCGCGCCAATTGAGCCGCCGCCTTTGCGCTTATAACGCAGGCCATTGCCCGGCAGGTATTCGCCATCGTTGAACAGATAGGAAGCATACAGGTCGACATCACCCACGGTTTTCTTATATTTCAGCATCTTGCGTGAACGATAAGAGCCGTCATAGTCGCCGTTAATCCCGTTTCCTGGCGCCTGACCCACCATGTCGTAATCCCAGATATCGGTTTTAGCCCCGACCACGTCGTAATACACGCTGTTTTGCTGACCAAAGGTCAACGTTCCCCAGGTATCACTTTTTAGCCCGGTGTAGAGCATACGGCGCTGGGTATTATTAGCCCCTTCTGCATAATGATTATCCCAATCAAACAGTGCCGGAATATTCACCCCGAGTTCGTAATAGCTTATCCAGCTAATATCATCGAACAGATAGTAGTCAGCCGCGAAACGAAAACGTGTGCCGCCATCAAAACCATTACGCTTATATGAGCCTTTATCACCCTCCCCGCTCATCATATTAAACTGCGGACGGATACTACCGCCAACGGTAAAGTTCAGACGGCTGAGCGGATCGCCCGCCTGCGGGTCTTGTTTAAGTAAGGTTATCTCGGCCTGAGCGGCCATAGAGCTGATTGCCACTGCGGCACCGACGGCCAGCGCCAGTGCATTTTTTGTTATTTTCATTTTATATTCCGGTAATAAATTTCCTGACAAATAAATGAACGCGCATTTACTTAACGGATATTAACTTTTATTAATGCAGGCGTGTTGTTGCGTTTTTAATGAAATGTGCGGTTAAACAACGTCACTTATCCTTCCGTGCTCCTAAAATAAAAAAAACCGGCATATTGGCCGGTTTTAATTAATGACGGAAATAAACTACACGCTGAATTGGCGGAATAACGCTTTGCCTTTTAACAGGCGAAGCCCTAACCAGCCGCCGCATAACGAAAGTAATATACCGCCGCAGAGTGGCAGCGTGACCCACAGCCGCCAGTCCGGCTCCCACGGGAAATCAAACACTTTCGTCTGCAAGACTGCCAGCGCAGTCTCTGCGCCTATCGCCGCCACCAGACCAGACACCAGCCCCAGCAGCGCGAATTCCGCCCACAGCGTGGTACGCAGCAGTGATTTCCCGGCCCCTAACGTACGCCAGACCACCAACTCCTGATGACGCTGACGCATGCCGACCTGCACCTGTGCCAGCAGCAGCAGCACGCCACAGACGGTGACCAGTGCCACCATCACTTCCAGCGCCCGGCTGACCTGCTCCAGCACCTGCCCGACCTGTTTGAGGATAGCGCCAATATCCAGCAAGCTGACCGTCGGAAACTCCCGGTTCAACTGTGTCAGCAGCGCATTACCCTTATCCCAGCGAAAACTGGTGAGCCAGCTTTGCGGCTGCCCATCCAGCGCACCGCTCGGGAAAATAAAGAAGAAGTTGGGCCGCAGACTTTCCCAGTCTACTTTGCGCAGACTGGAGACGTTGGCACTGAACGCTTGGGTATCCCCCGTGAACGTCACGCTATCGCCGACGCCAATGTTTAGCCGTTTCGCCAACCCTTCTTCAATCGATACCTCTCCCGCTTTCGGCGGCCAGCTTCCGGCAGTCACCGAATTATGCTCCAGCGGTTGGCTTTGCCAGGTCAGATTCAGCTCGCGGTTCAGCGCTTCATCTTTATTGCCGTCAGTGGTCTGGCCGTTAATTTCAGTCAGGCGCGCCCGGACGATCGGGTAAAACGTTGAGGGGATAACCTGGTGATCGGCAAGGAACTCTTTCACCGGGCCGACCTGTTCCGGCGCGATGTTGATCAGGAAATAGTTCGGGCTTTCCGGCGGCAGTTGTTGTTGCCAGCGATCCAGTAGATCGCCACGCAGAACCAGCAACATCGCCAGCAGCATAAAGGAAAGCGAAAATGCCGCCAGTTGGCTGAGCGTAGACCACGGCTGGCGCAACAAACGACTCACCGCCAGACGTAGCGGCAGCGATTTCAGCGTGATGCGTTTAAGCACATTCAGCAGCAGCCAACCGACAATCCCGCACAGCACCGCCAGCACCACAGCCCCTGCCAGCACTGACCACAGCAGCATTGAGCCGCCCATCAGCCACGCCAGTAGCACAACAACAATCACGGTAATAGCCGGAATATAGAATTTCAGCGGCCAGACGTTAGCCACCGCATCGCGGCGTAACACCCGCAGCGGCTGCGTCGCCAGCAACAAGCGCCAGGGGCGCATTCCCACCAAAAGCGAAATCACCACCATCGCACCGATGGCCCACAACCACGGCCACAAACTGGCGGGCGGCAATGCGGCCGGCAATACCGGTTTCAGCAGCACCATCAGAACTTTTTCAAACAGCAGCCCCATCACGCCACCAGTGACCAGCGACAGCAACAATAGCATCGCCCACTGTCCGAGGATCAGCTTACGCAATTGCGCCCGCCCGGCCCCCAGCGTTTTCAGCACTGCCACCAGATCGTAACGACTGCGACAGTAATGGCCCATCGCCACCGCAACGGCCGCCACCGCCAGCAACAAGGTCAGCAAAGCAGAAAGCAGCAAGAACTGTTGCGAACGTTCAAGTGATTTACCGAGCGCCCCTTCATCTTGATCAAGACCGATCCAGCGCTGATCGGGTTTTAACTGCGGCAGCAGCCATTTCTCGTAGGCGTGGATCTGCTGCGACGTGCCGCCAAACTTGTAACGCCAACTGACACGGCTGCCCGGCTGTACCGCCCCGGTTTTGGCGACGTCCGCCACGTTCATCATCAGACGCGGGGCCATCTGGAAAGGGTTGAAACCGGAATCAGGCTCCTGCACGACCACGCCCGCAATGCGTAACGTGGCGTCGCCCACGTCAATGCTGTCGCCCGCTTTCAGATTCAGCAGCGCCATCAAGCGAGGGGCAAGCAACACGCTCCCTGCCTGCGGTTTCAGGCTCGGCGGATCCGTTTCCAGCTCACCGTACATCGGATAAACGTCATCCACCGCTTTAACACTCGCCAACTGCGGGGTGTCGCCGGCAAAAGTCATGGTGGCAAAGCTGAGTTGTTCACCGACTTTCAGCCCCAGTTCACGCGCCTTGTTCAGCCATTCTTCAGGCGCAGCGCGTGCGGTACGCAGCGTTCTGTCACCCGCCATAAATTCGCGGCTCTGCTGGCTGAGACCTTTGTCCATGCGGTCGCTGATATTGCCAAGCGCCAGCACACAGGCCACCGCCAGACTCAACGCCAGCCAGACAATCAGCAGCGAGGGCGAACGCCATTCACGCCAGAACCAACGGACAATCATGATTCCTCCCGCAGTTCACCGTTTACCAACCGCAGCCGTCGGTCGCAGCGCGCCGCCAGTTCCGGATCGTGCGTGACCAATACCAGCGTGGTGCCGTGTTCACGGTTCAGAGAAAACAGTAAATCGGCGATGCGATCCCCAGTTTGTCGGTCAAGATTACCGGTCGGTTCATCGGCGAACAGCAGATCAGGCCGCCCGTTAAACGCACGAGCCAGCGCAACCCGCTGCTGTTCGCCGCCGGAAAGCTGCGCCGGGAGGTGATGCAGGCGCTTGCCAAGCCCGAGTTGCTCCAGCAGCGCTTTCGCATGGCTGCGCCCCTGGCTGTCGCTTTCACCGCGCAGCAGCGCCGGAAGTTCGACGTTTTCCAGTGCGTTGAGCGTCGGGATCAGCATGAAAGACTGAAACACGAAGCCCACATGGCGAGCGCGCAACGCAGCGCGCGCTTCTTCATCCATCTTGTGCAACGGTTGACCGATAAGCTTCACTTCCCCGCTGCTGCCGTCATCCAGTCCAGCGAGGATCGCCAGCAGCGTCGATTTACCCGAGCCAGATTCGCCAATCAGCGCCAGCGTCTCCCCCCGTTTGACAAGCAGCTCAACTCCGGTAAGGATGGAAAGCTCTTGCTCCCCCTGACCGACGGATTTCTTAAGATGATGAACTTCAAGTATGTTTTCCGCTGGCATCTGCCGTTCCTGTTTTTATTGCTGTTAACCTGTCGCGCCGCATTTGCCGACACGCTGTTAATTCTGGGTGACAGTCTGAGCGCCGGGTATCGCATGGCGGCGAACGCCGCGTGGCCCGCGCTCCTGAATGAAAAGTGGCAGCCAAAGACCGAGGTTGTCAACGCCAGTATCAGCGGCGACACCTCACAGCAGGGGCTGGCGCGCCTGCCTGCGCTGCTCAAACAACACCAGCCGCGCTGGGTGCTGGTCGAACTCGGTGGTAACGACGGCCTGCGCGGGTTTCAGCCGCAGCAAACTGAGCAAACCTTGCGCACGATCCTCGAGCAGGTCAAAGCGGCTAACGCCAAACCGCTGCTGATGCAAATTCGTCTGCCCGCAAACTATGGTCGTCGGTATAATGAAGCCTTTAGCGCGATGTATCCGCAGCTTGCCAAAGAGTTCGATATTCCTCTGCTGCCGTTTTTCATGGAAGAGGTTTATCTGAAACCGCAATGGATGCAGGATGATGGCATACACCCCAATCGTGATGCCCAGCCGTTTATCGCCGACTGGATGGCGACACGTCTGGCTCCCTTAGTTAAACACGACTCCTGAATAGGCGGAGTTGTCTTCAGGTAAAGTTATGCAAAAAACGGTCTTAATAACAGGATGTTCCAGCGGAATTGGTCTGGAAAGCGCGCTTGAACTGAAACGTCAGGGCTTTCGCGTGCTGGCCGCCTGCCGTAAACCGGAAGACGTGGCCCGCATGGCAGAGATCGGGCTGACGGGAATTACGCTCGATTTAGATTCACCGCAGAGCGTGGACAGCGCCGCCGACGAGATTATTGCCCTTACCGGTAATCGCCTGTACGGCATTTTCAACAATGCCGGCTACGGCGTGTATGGCCCGCTCAATACCCTGAGCCGCGTGCAGCTGGAGCAGCAGTTTTCCGCCAACTTCTTTGGCGCACACCAGCTCACGATGCGCCTGCTTCCGGCGATGGAACCGCACGGTGAAGGCCGCATTGTGATGACGTCCTCGGTGATGGGCCTGATTTCCACGCCGGGCCGTGGGGCCTATGCCGCCAGCAAATATGCGCTCGAAGCCTGGTCCGATGCACTGCGGATGGAATTGCGCCACAGCGGCATTAAAGTCAGCCTGATTGAACCCGGCCCGATCCGCACCCGTTTTACTGAAAACGTTAACCAGACCCAGAGCGATAAACCGGTGGAAAATCCCGGCATTGCCGCGCGTTTTACCCTCGGGCCAGAGGCGGTAGTAGCAAAAGTGCGCCATGCTTTCACCAGCGATAAACCCAAAATGCGCTATCCGGTGACGCTAGTGACCCACGCGGTAATGCTGCTCAAACGCCTGTTGCCCGGCCGGATGATGGATAAAATTTTGCAGGGTTGAGTTGAAGCCACGCGCTGCGCCCCCATGTAAAAGAAAACAGAGACAAAAGAGAGCAACTCCATGTCCGTACAGAATATTATTGATATTAACGAAGCTAACCTACACCAAACGCTGGAACAGTCGGCCACGTTGCCGGTGCTGTTCTACTTTTGGTCGCCGCGCAGCCAACATTGCGAACAATTGACGCCAGTACTGGAAAGCCTCGCTAACCAGTACAACGGTCAGTTCATCCTGGCGAAACTCGACTGCGACGCCGAGCAGGCCATCGCCTCCCAGTTCGGCCTGCGCGCGATTCCAACGGTGTATTTGTTCCAGAACGGTCAACCGGTGGACGGTTTCCAGGGCCCGCAGCCGGAAGAAGCTATCCGCGCGCTGCTCGACAAAGTGCTGCCGCGTGAAGAAGAACTGAAAGCCCAACAGGCAATGCAACTAATGCAGGAAGGCAACTATGCCGACGCATTGCCGTTGTTGAAAGAGGCGTGGCAGATATCGAATCAGGACAGCCAGATTGGCCTGCTGCTGGCGGAAACGCAGATTGCATTGAACCGTTCAGAAGATGCAGAAGCCACGCTGAAAACCGTGCCGATGCAGGATCAGGACACCCGTTATCAGGGCCTGGTGGCGCAGATTGAACTGCTGAAACAGGCCGCCGACACGCCTGAAATTCAGCAATTGCAACAGCAAGTGGCCGAACAGCCGGAAGACGCGGCACTGGCCTCTCAATTGGCGTTGCAGCTGCATCAGGTTGGGCGCAATGAAGAAGCGCTGGAACTGCTGCTCAGCCATCTGAGAAAAGATTTAGGCGCAGCAGAGGGTCAGGCGCGCAAGATGTTGCAGGAAATCCTCGCGGCACTCGGCACCGGCGATGCACTGGCGTCGAAATACCGTCGCCTGCTTTACTCTCTGCTTTACTAAAAACCATACCTGCTGGCGCGTCGCTGCGCAGGCCTACAGTACTCAAGCCGGGTCAATTAACCCGGCTTTTTCAATTGCTTCACCACCAGCTGATGGCGCGAATTGTAGAACTTCCGATAGGTCAGATAGCAGGCAATAATGGTCGACAGGCTCGCCGTCGAAAGCAGCATAAAAGTGACCATTATCTGATACTTAATCGCTTTTACCGGGTCGACACCTGCAAAAATCAGCCCCGACATCATCCCCGGTAAACTCACCAAACCCACCGTTTTCGCGGAATCCACGGTAGGGATCAACGACGCGCGAATGCTCTCGCGGATGAGCCTTGCTGATGCCACTTTTGGCGTAGCCCCGAGACTCAATTTCTCCTGAATTTGCTGCTGTTCGCTGCTAAACCGCTGCCCGAGGTTGTTGTAACACAAGCCTACGGCAATCATCGCGTTACCGGCGATCATCCCGGAAATGGGGATCACCTGCATCGGGGTAAACGTAATCGCGCCGGAAAAGATAAGCACCGCCAGCGTCAGCCCCGCGCCGGTGGTGATAGCGATGAATGAAGACGCGAACGCATGGCTGATGTATTTACTGCGCTTTTGCGCGTTATAGGCGGCGTTAAAGCAGATAAACAACACCATCAATAATGTCAGTAACGCATTGTTAACGTTGAAAATGGATTTCAGGACATAACCGACAATCACCAGCTGCACCACCGCGCGGCAGATGCTCCAGATGATATCTTTCTCTAGCGCCAGTTTTTCGCGATAGCTAACGATAATCGCCACCAGCACCAATCCCATGGACAGCGCCAGCGATTCGTTGGAAATCGTATGTTCACCCATGACGGCTCTCCTGCATTCCACCGGCATACGGTTTGAGGGTAATCACCTCATCAGCATGGCGTATTTCATCTTTATCGTGAGTCACCCACAACACCCCGACGCCCTGCTCTTTGACATAACGATGAATAATCTCGTTAACGTTTCGCTTATTATCCTCATCCAGCGCACTGGTAATTTCATCAAGCAATAAAACTTTCGGTAAAAATTGCAGATTGCGAATCAACGATATTCGCTGCTTTTCGCCACCGGAGAGTTCATGAATCGATTTTTGTAACGTTTCTTCCGCCAAATTAAATTGGGCTAAATCTGCCAGCAACTTTTCCGGCGGTGGGCGTTTATCACGAATTTGCCACGGGAAAATCAAATTATCGTAAACCGTATCGCCAAACAGCGCAGGGGTTTGCGCACAGTAAGAGACCTGCTGGCGGTAGCGTTCAGGGGAAAGCTGCGTAATGTCTTCCCCGCAATAATGAATTGTCCCGCTCGTCGGGCTAAGCAATGAGGCAATAATTTTTAACAACGTGCTTTTACCGCCGCCGGATGGCCCGGTAATCAACGTAAATTGCCCTTCGTTCAGCGTCAGATTGATATTGTCTAAAAGCGGGGTGTCGCCCGGTTTAAATCCCAACTGGCTGACTTGCAATAATTCCTTCATTTTTTTCCCATTTTTCACGCTTATTCCCCGTTATTGTATGCCTTCGTCCTTCGCGCTGAGAAGGATAAAAAGTTATACTTTCCGTTATCAGGTTGACGAAGGCAGTCGGCTATTTAGCAAAAACAGGAGGTTTTAAATGCTTATTTTTATTCCCGTCTTGATCTTCGTGGCGCTGGTGATTGTCGGCGCTGGCGTCAAGATCGTGCCCCAGGGCTATCAATGGACCGTCGAGCGTTTTGGTCGTTATACCAACACGCTACAACCGGGCCTGAGCCTGGTGGTGCCATTTATGGACCGCATTGGCCGTAAAATCAATATGATGGAACAGGTGCTGGACATCCCCTCCCAGGAAATCATCTCTAAGGATAACGCCAACGTCGCCATTGATGCGGTCTGTTTCATCCAGGTGATTGATGCGCCGAAAGCGGCGTATGAAGTCAGCAATCTGGAGCTGGCGATCATGAATTTGACGATGACCAACATCCGTACCGTACTCGGTTCGATGGAACTCGACGAAATGCTCTCGCAACGCGACAACATCAACACCCGCCTGTTGCATATCGTCGATGAAGCCACCAACCCGTGGGGCATTAAGATTACCCGTATCGAAATCCGCGATGTGCGTCCACCGGCAGAACTTATCGATGCGATGAATGCGCAGATGAAAGCCGAGCGTACCAAGCGTGCCTATATTCTGGAAGCCGAGGGGATCCGCCAGGCGCAGATCGTGAAAGCCGAAGGTGAAAAGCAGTCGAAGATCCTGAAAGCGGAGGGTGAGCGTCAGTCTACGTTCCTGCAAGCAGAAGCGCGTGAGCGTTCGGCTGAAGCGGAAGCCCGCGCGACGCAGATGGTGTCCGAAGCGATTGCCGCCGGGGATATTCAGGCGGTGAATTACTTTATCGCACAGAAATACACCGATGCGTTGCAGCAGATCGGTTCTGCGAACAACAGCAAAGTGGTGATGATGCCGCTGGATGCCAGCAGCCTGATGGGCTCCATCGCCGGTATCGCGGAACTGGTGAAAGACAGCGCCAGCGAGCGGACCAAACCATGATTGACGCCCTCCTCGTCCATCCGCACATTTTCTGGCTGAGCCTCGGCGGCGTGCTGCTGGCAGCAGAAATGCTCGGCGGTAATGGCTATTTGCTGTGGAGCGGCGTGGCGGCACTTGTCACCGGTTTGCTGGTGTGGCTGCTGCCGTTTGGCTGGGAGTGGCAAGGCGTGATGTTCGCGGTGTTGACGCTGGTTGCCGCCTGGCTGTGGTGGCGCTGGCTGTCGAATCGCGTTCGCCAGCAGCCGCGTGCCGACCGTCAGCTCAATCAGCGTGGTCAGCAGTTAGTCGGGAAAGTGTTCACGTTGGATACCGCACTCATCAACGGACGCGGCCATATGCGGGTGGGTGACAGCTCATGGCCGGTCAGCGCCGAAGATGATCTTCCCGCCGGAAGCCGCGTGGAAGTGGTTGCGGTGGAAGGCATTACGCTGAAAGTACGCCCGCACTAGCTACGTTTTACGATGACAGCAGCCGGAGAGATTATCAATAATCGGGCATTCGGCGCTGTCATCGCCCGGACAGGCATCCGCCAGCGTCAGCAACTGCTCACGCATTCCCTGCAATTCCGTAATGTGCTTTTCGATATCCGCGACCTTCTGTAAGGTGCGCGCTTTCACATCCGCACTGTGGCGGCCCGGATCGTTGAACAAGTCCACCAGCTCGCCGCACTCTTCCAGATTAAAGCCTACCTGGCGTGCCTGACGCAGCAGCGTCAGCTCATCCAGATGTTTTTGCGTGTAGTGGCGGTAGCCGTTATCGCTGCGCAACGGTGGCGTCACCAGCCCTTTCTCTTCGTAAAAACGAATCGCTTTGCTGGTTAACCCGGTTCTTTTCGCAACGTCACTGATATTCATACTCGCCTCCACTCATCCATTACGGGAATAGCTTAACTGCGCCAGAAGGTTCTCGACAAGAGGATCAGCACCGGATAAATCTCCAGACGCCCCAGCAGCATCGCCCCACAAAGCAGATATTTGGCCGCGTCGTTGAGCGGGCCAAATCCCCCCGCCGTCGCGCCAAACCCTAAGCCCATATTATTAATGCAGGCGGCAACGGAGGCAAATGAGGTGAGTAGATCATAGCCCAACAGGTTCAGCGCCCAGATAAAACCGCAGGTGCAAAAAATATAGAGAAAGAAGAAGCTCCAGACGGAACGCATTACCCTGTCGTTGATAACCGTGTTGCCGACGCGCACGCTCATGATGGCGCGAGGATGTGCCAACTGATGTACTTCGTGTCGGCTTTGGCGAAAAAGAATCAAAAAACGCAGCGCTTTAATCCCGCCACAGGTTGACCCCACGCAGCCACCGAAGAAACTGGCCGATAAGAGCAACACCACAACGTGCGTCGGCCATGAGGCGTAATCGGCCGTCGCCAGACCGTTATCGGTGATCATCGAACTGACGAGGAAGAACGAATGCACGAACGACGCCGGGATTGAATACATGCCCGCACGCCACACTTCAAAGGTAATAATCGCGACCACCACCATCACCACGAACAGGAAAAAGCGCAGCTCGCTGTTACGACGAAACGGTTTCAGACTGCGGCGCGAAAGTGCCACAAAATAGAGCGTAAAGTTGACGGCAGACAGCAGAGAAAAGCCGCCCGCCACCATCTCAATGGCATAACTGTTGTAGTAACCAATACTCTCACTTTGCGTTGAAAAACCGCCCAGTGAAACGGTGGAAAGCCCGTGGCACAGCGCATCAAAAAAGGGCATTCCGGCGAGGTAATACGCCAGCGTACAGGTCATGCCCAGCAGCATGTAGGTAAACCACAAGCTTTTAGACGTGTCTGCCAGTCGTGGTGTCAACCGCTCCTCTTTAAACGGACCGGGCATTTCCGACTGATACAGCTTCATGCCCCCGATCCCCAGCAACGGCAGCACCGCCACAGCGAGAACAATTACGCCCAAGCCGCCGATGAAATTCAGCTGCGAACGGTAATAGAGAATCGACCGGGGCAGATTCGTCACATCACCGAAAATCGACGCGCCGGTGGTCGTTATCCCCGACACGCCCTCAAAAATGGCATCGGCGAGCGAAATATTCAGTGAGTCATCCAGCCACAGCGGCATGGCGCTGATAACGGAAAACAGCAGCCAAAACAGAACGATGATAATAAAACCGTCACGCGTTTCGAGCTGTATTTTCGACTGCCGTGTTAAAGCCCAGCCGATGAGCCCGGTCGGAAAAATGATGGCGAACGTCGACAGAAACGCAAACAGACTGCGTTCCTTATCAACCAGCGCCAACAGCATAGGCGGCAGCATCGTCAGGCTGTACAGCACAACGAGAAAAGCGCAGAGATGGATTACAACCTTAATGCGTGTCGAAATATACATGCTGGAGGAGTGGCGTCGATTAATCAGATTGTGGGCAGTATAAGTGATTTGCACCGCGGCATTTTGATTTTACAGGAGCAAATCAGACATACCCTGTCTTTTAGCCTCTCCGGCCCTTGCTGACACTGTTTTTCAAAAGGGTTGACCTTCCCCTTGATGGAAGGTTTAAGCTCTACCGCAGTCAACGAAAAAACGCCGACACGCCTTGTCGGTTAATCCACCAGGAGGATGTATATGTCTCATATCGTCGATCTTACGCTGGACGGCCTTTCCTGCGGTCACTGCGTAAAACGGGTAAAAGAAAGTCTGGAACAACGTCCCGACGTTGAGCAGGCTGACGTCACGATAACCGAAGCGCACATCACGAGCAGCGCCAGCGCTGAGGCACTGATCGATACCATTAAACAAGCCGGATACGGGGCAGAACTTAGCCACCCAAAGGCTGACCCGCTGGCAGAGTCATCACTCCCGTCGGAAGCACTGACAGCGGTCCCTCCTGTGCTTCCGGCAGCCGATGACCTTGATGACAGCCAACAGCTGCTGATCAACGGCATGAGCTGCGCCAGCTGTGTCTCCCGGGTTCAAAACGCGCTTGCCGCCGTTCCGGGTGTCACTCAGGCACGGGTTAATCTGGCGGAACGCACGGCGCTGATTATGGGCCATGCGACCGCCGCTGATTTAGTGCAGGCGGTGGAAAAAGCCGGCTACGGCGCAGAGGCTATCGAAGACGATCTCGAGCGCCGCGAACGCCAACAGGAAACCGCCATCGCCACCCTGAAACGCTTCCGTTGGCAGGCGATTGTCGCGCTGTCAGTCGGTATCCCGGTGATGGTCTGGGGAATGATCGGCGACAACATGATGGTCACCGACGCTAACCGCTCGCTGTGGCTGGTCATCGGTCTGGTGACACTCGCCGTGATGGTCTTTGCCGGCGGTCATTTCTATACCAGCGCGTGGAAAAGCCTGAAAAACCGCACCGCCACGATGGATACGCTGGTGGCACTCGGCACGGGCGTGGCCTGGCTGTACTCGATGAGCGTCAACCTGTGGCCACAGTGGTTCCCGATGGAAGCACGGCATCTCTATTATGAAGCCAGTGCGATGATCATCGGTTTGATTAACCTCGGTCATATGCTTGAAGCCCGCGCGCGTCAGCGTTCTTCCAAAGCGCTGGAAAAATTGCTCGACCTGACGCCGCCGACCGCTCGCGTCGTCACCGAAGAAGGCGAGAAATCGGTCCCGCTGTCAGACGTTCAGCCGGGCATGACGCTGCGTCTGACCACCGGCGATCGCGTGCCGGTTGATGGGAACATCACCCAGGGCGAAGCCTGGTTTGACGAAGCAATGCTGACCGGGGAACCGGTGCCGCAGCAAAAAAGTGACGGGGAAACCGTTCACGCCGGAACGGTGGTGCAGGACGGCAGCGTGCTGTTTACCGCCAGCGCCGTCGGTAGCCACACCACGCTGTCGCGCATTATCCGCATGGTGCGTCAGGCGCAAAGCAGCAAACCAGAAATCGGCCAACTGGCAGACCGCATCTCAGCGGTATTTGTCCCGACCGTAGTCGCGATTGCGCTGTTTAGCGCCGCTATCTGGTACTTCTTCGGCCCAGCACCGCAAATTGTTTACACCCTGGTGATAGCCACCACGGTGCTGATCATCGCCTGTCCTTGTGCGTTGGGTCTGGCGACGCCGATGTCGATCATCGCAGGCGTTGGTCGCGCAGCAGAATACGGCGTGCTGGTGCGTGATGCCGATGCGCTGCAACGCGCCAGCGAGCTTGATACGCTGGTGTTCGATAAAACAGGCACGCTGACCGAAGGCAAACCGCAGGTCGTGGCGGTGAAAACCTACGGCGGTTTCGACGAAACGCAGGCACTGCGTCTTGCCGCAGCGCTGGAACAAGGTTCAAGCCATCCGCTGGCTCGCGCGATTATTGAAAAAGCGGATCAAAGCCCGCTCCCACAGGTGAACGGCTTCCGTACGCTGCGCGGTCTTGGCGTGAGCGGTGAAGCGGAAGGCCATTCGTTGCTGTTAGGTAATCAGGCGCTGTTGAACGAACAACAGATTGCCACCGCAGAGATTGACGCAGAGCTTCAGGCTCAGGCGGCAAAAGGAGCGACGCCCGTTCTGTTAGCCATCGATGGTAAAGCGGCTGCGCTGTTCGCCATTCGCGATCCGCTGCGTGCAGACAGTGTAGCGGCGCTCCAACGCCTGCATCGCGAAGGCTATCGTCTGGTGATGCTGACCGGCGATAACCCGGTGACCGCCAACGCTGTCGCCAAAGAAGCCGGTATCGACGACGTGATTGCGGGCGTGTTGCCGGATGGCAAAGCCGAAGCGATTAAAAAATTGCAGGCGGAAGGCCGCAAAGTGGCGATGGTGGGCGACGGCATCAACGATGCGCCGGCGCTGGCGCAGGCAGAAGTCGGCATCGCAATGGGCGGCGGCAGCGATGTCGCCATCGAAACGGCGGCGATTACGCTGATGCGCCACAGTCTGGTCGGCGTGGCCGATGCGCTGGCAATTTCCAGAGCGACGCTGCGTAACATGAAACAGAACCTGTTGGGCGCATTCGTGTACAACGCGCTCGGCATTCCGATTGCCGCCGGGATACTGTGGCCGCTGACCGGAACGCTGCTTAACCCGGTGGTGGCCGGTGCAGCGATGGCGCTGTCGTCCATCACCGTGGTCAGCAACGCCAACCGTCTGCTGCGCTTTAAACCGAAAGCGTAACGCCCTGTCTGGCCCTTAATTCAGGATATTGAGGGCCAGATATTGCAGCAGCATAATGGTTTTGCCGTCCTGAATCTCTCCGCTGCGAATTGCCGCCAGCGCCTTTTCAAACGGCCACTCCAGCACTTCAATATCCTCGCCCTCTTCTTCAATTCCGCCGCCCTGCCCGCTTTTGTCCTGTTCGCGGTATTCAGCGATGAAAAAGTAGAGTTTCTCGGTGACCGATCCCGGACTCATAAACGCCTCAAAGACTTTCTCTGGTTGCGCGATGCTAAAACCCGTTTCTTCCTCGGCTTCCGCGATGATGCGCTGTTCTGGCGAGGCGTTATCCAGCAACCCAGCGGCGGCCTCAATCAGATAACCGTTGCTATCGTGCAAATAGACCGGCAGGCGAAACTGGCGGGTCAGCACCACCGTTTTTTTATCGCGGTTATACAGCAAAATAGTCGCGCCATTACCGCGATCGTAAGCTTCACGGCTTTGCTTTTGCCACGAACCGTCATGGCGACGCAGCTCAAAAGTGTATTTTTTCAGGGTGTACCAGTTGTCCGACAGCAGTTGCGCGTCGAGGTGACGAACGTGCTCATTCTCTTTTTGCATTTTGTTTTCTCCGGCAGATGACAGCAAAAACGCTATCATGCATAATCGTGCAATATCAAGAAAATTCGTTAACAGGAAAGGCCATGCTCGCCAGCCAAAGAAAACAACAAATCCTTCAGATCCTGAACGCCGAAAAGCAGGTGCAGTCCGGCGAACTGAGCCAGCGTTTTGGCCTCTCAGAAGACTCCATTCGCCGGGATTTACGTGAACTGGCGGCAGAAGGTTTGCTCCAGCGCGTTCACGGCGGTGCGCTACCGATTTCCGATGCTCTTGCTCCGTTAGAAACGCGCAAAAACGTGCAATTCGGGAGCAAACAGGCGGTGGCGCAAAAAGCGGTAAAGCTGATCCGGCCCGGCCAGGTGGTTATTTTTGACGGCGGTACCACCACGCACGAACTGGTGCGTCTGCTGCCTGCAAATCTGCCATTTACCGCCGTCACCCACAGCCCGACCATTGCGGTTGCGCTGGTGGAATTTCCCCAGGTTGAGGTGATTTTGATTGGCGGTATTCTGTTCCGCCATTCGGTGGTGACGATGGGGGCCGCAATGCTCGAATCTATAAACCGAATCAATGCCGATCTGTTTTTCATGGGCGTGACTGGCATTCATCCACAGGCAGGTTTTACCACCGGGAATTACGAAGAAGCCTGTGTGAAACGCGCGCTGGCAGGACGCGCGGCGGAAACAGTGGTGATGGCCTCGCAGGAAAAGCTGAACAGCGCCTCGGCCTTCGCCATTGGCGATTTAAAAATGGCCAGCACGCTGATCGTTGAGCATTCAGTGGAGCACGATTTGCAGACCGCCTGCCAGAATCAGGGGGTTGCGGTGATTTAGGCGTTGAGAGCCACTCCGTGAAGCGTTAGCATGAATCTTTATCTTTGCGGAGCGCCTATGGGACTGTTTCAACGAGTAAAAACTTCGCTGCGCGCGCTGTTTCGCGGTCGTTATCCCTGGCCCGGCCTGGATATCAATCTGGCGGGTGGGCAAAAACTGCATTTGGTCGGCAGTATTCATATGGGCACCCGTGATATGGCCCCGCTGCCCTCGCGGTTGATCAAACTGATCCACCAGGCCGATGCGCTGATCGTCGAAGCCGATATTACCGGCAACGAAGCCCCGTTCCGCGATCTCCCGCCTTGTCCGCCGCTGCGCGAGCGGTTAAGCGAATCACACTTTCAGCATCTGGAAAAACTGAGCGACGAGCTTGGGCTTTCCCTGGCGCTGTTCGACAGTCAGCCGCTGTGGCAAATTGCGATGATTTTGCAGGCGACGCAGGCGCAAAAGCTCGGGTTACGCCCCGATTACGGCATTGACTATCAACTGCTAAACGCGGCGCGTGAAGTGAACCGTTCGGTTATCGAACTGGAAGGTGCGGAGAGTCAGATAGCGCTGTTGCGTGACCTGCCTGACGGTGGCCTCGCGCTACTGGAAGATACGCTTACCCACTGGCATACCAATGCCCGTTTGTTGCAGGTGATGATTGGTTGGTGGATGGAACAACCGCCGGGTGAAACGCCGTCGCTGCCGAATACCTTTAGTCATTCGCTGTACGACATTTTAATGCACCAGCGAAATCTGGCGTGGCGGGAAAAGTTGCAAACTCTGCCACCGGGACGCTATGTCGTTGCGGTCGGTGCGCTGCATTTATATGGGGAAGGAAATTTGCCGTCGATGCTGAAAACACAGTATAAATAAAAAAGTGGCCAATATTTCTATTGGCCCGTCAAAGAGGAATTTCATCGTTATTATTATCCCGAAGTTCGCACTTCGGATCTTTCGATTGTCGCTCAAAGTTACCAGCACTGCCAACACTATTGCGCAAGATAGTACTATTTTTTCGCCAATCTTCAGGCGTATGCTTAACCTTATTCACCCCGGTTGTAGGAAGGATGGTTATGACGCCCGCCGTTAAGTTACTCGAAAAAAACAAGATCTCGTTTCAGATCCACAGTTACGATCACGATCCCAGTGAAACCAATTTTGGTGACGAAGTGGTGCGTAAATTAGGTCTGAATGCGGACCAGGTTTTCAAAACGCTGCTGGTTGCCGTCAACGGCGATCTGAAACATCTGGCGGTGGCGGTCACGCCCGTTGCAACGCAGCTCGATTTGAAAAAGGTTGCTAAAGCGTTGGGCGCGAAAAAAGTGGATATGGCCGATCCGATGGTCGCCCAACGCACGACCGGTTATCTGGTCGGTGGCATCAGTCCTTTAGGGCAGAAAAAACGCCTGCCGACGCTGATTGACGCCCCGGCACAGGCATTCGCGACCATTTATGTTTCTGGCGGTAGACGCGGTCTGGACATTGAACTGGCGGCAGGTGATTTGGCGACAATGCTCGACGCGAAGTTTGCAGATATTGCGCGGCGCGATTGAGATTGATTGCACGGTAGCGCAAGGAAATTCAACCCACGTAGGCCCGCGCAAGCGCAGCGCCGCCGGGCGTTCAGGCTGCTCAACGAGATCCTCTTGCCGGGTGGCGGCTACTGCCTTACCCGGCCTACAAGATCCAAAATGTAAATCCGGTAAGCGTAGCCGCCACCGGGATTTAAAAATTACTGCCAGCTTACTTCGCCTTTCGGTTCGTAACTATTCACATCCAACGGCGAGTTTTGTTCAACGTACTGTTTCAGCACTTCAGCATCGATAAACCCGGTATTCACGTAACCCGGTTTGGTGTCGATATGCGGATAGCCATCGCCGCCGGTGGCGTTAAAATTCAGCGTTGCCATACGGTAATTTTTGTTTGGGTCAATCGGCTCACCTTTGATTTTCAGGTCGCTCAACTGACCGCCTTTCGCCACAAAGCTGACGTTAGCAAACTGCGGATAAGCACCTGAATCAGGTTTCATCTGCGCCACGGCGGTCAGATAGTCAGTGACCTCTTTGCCGCTCATATCGACATACACCACCACGTTGCCGAACGGCTGCACTTTCAATACGTCTTTGTAGGTGATTTTGCCCGCGTCGATGGAGTCGCGAATGCCACCGCCGCTCATGACCGCGAAATCAGCGTTGGTGCGCGCCATTTGTGCCGCGAGGATCAGGTGGCCCAGATTGGTCTGCACAAAGCGGACTTTGCTGCGATCGCCTTCAAGATGACCATTCACGTCGCCCACTTTGACGCCGAGTTGCGCTTTGCCTTTATTCTGGAACGGCGTCAGCAATGACAGCATCTGTGGATTCTCAGGGATCTGCGGGGTATACAGTACGCGCTCGCTTTGCCCGTTGTCGTAGGTTACTTTCTTTTTCAGGTTGACCGGGATCAGCTGGTAATGCACCAGTTTCATTTCGCCGTTACGGAATTCAAAGTCCGCACGCCCAACGTATTTGCCCCACTCGTGCGCCTGCACAATCCAGATGCCGTTCTGCTTATCTGGTGCACAGGGGGTACCCGGCACGTAATCGACCTGCTTTTTATTCTCTGACGCCATGCATACCGGATCTTGTGAGTGACCACCCACAATCATCGCCAACGAACCGGCTGGCAGGCTGCGCGCCATTTCCACGTCACCCGCGGCGTTAGAACCGTGCTTACCGTTGTCGTAGTGGCCCATGTGCGTCGCGGCAAGAATGACATCCGGTTTCTGCGTCTGCTGAAGCTCCTGAATCACCAGCTTCGCTTCCTCAGCCGGGTTACGAAATTCGATATCAGTGAAGTTTTCCGGATTGCCGATTTTGGCGGTGTCGTCTGTCGTTAGACCAATCACCGCAATTTTCAGCCCCTGACGGTTGAACAGCGCCCAGGGTTTAAACAGGCGATCGCCAGTGCTTTTCTGATAGATATTGGCGGAAAGGAACGGGAATTTAGCCCACTTCTCCTGCTGGCGCAGCACGCTCAGCGGATTGTCGAATTCATGATTGCCGACCGCCATTGCGTCATAGCCCACCAAATTCATGCCCCGGAAATCAGGTTCGGCATCCTGTAAATCGGATTCCGGTACACCGGTGTTGATGTCACCGCCCGACAGCAGCAGCACGCTGCCGCCTTCCGCCGCCACTTCTTTGCGAATGCCGTCCACCAGCGTTTTTTGCGCTGCCAGGCCATACTCGCCGTATTCACTGCGCCAGAAATGACCATGGTGATCGTTGGTGTGCAAGATAGTGATTTTATAGGTTTTATCCTGCTCGTACGCTTGCGCCTGTAAGCTCGCCAGCGACAATGCTGCCAGCATTGCCAGCGCCACACCGCGTTTTAGACATTTCATGACTCTCTCCCTGACTGAATGGCAAATGTAGAAATTACAATGCGTAACAAGCATAGACAACTTTGTTTTCAGAATTGAGACTTTCTTCAAACGCCTGAGCCAGTTATCTTAGTCTGATAATTATTAGCGCTTACCATTACCCTAAATAATTCGAGTTACAGGCAGGCGGCAAATGAGTGAATCCTCAGGCGCTTACTTGAGTAAGTGACTGAGGTGAGGGAATGCAGCCAACACACCTGTAGCTCGAAGTATGACGGGTAAATTCCTAACATCGCAAATCAACTTTAAAGTGAATTCTATGGCAATCAGTGAAACCAGTCCGACGCTGTCAGGCCCGTCTGCGCCGCCGCAAAAGGCCCGAACCTCCTTTGGCATCTTAGGGGCGATAAGCCTTTCTCACCTGCTCAATGACATGATCCAGTCGCTGATCCTGGCGATTTACCCGCTGCTGCAATCTGAGTTCTCTCTCACCTTTGTGCAGATCGGGATGATCACTCTGACCTTCCAGCTCACTTCCTCGCTGCTGCAGCCGGTGGTGGGTTACTGGACGGATAAATACCCGATGCCGTGGTCGTTGCCGGTAGGTATGTGCTTTACCCTCAGCGGGTTGGTGCTGTTAGCGATGGCAGGCAGTTTTGAAGCGGTGGTTATCGCTGCGGCGCTGGTCGGAACCGGTTCTTCTGTGTTCCATCCGGAATCGTCACGCGTGGCACGCATGGCCTCCGGTGGCCGTCACGGTCTGGCGCAGTCCCTGTTCCAGGTCGGCGGTAACTTCGGCAGTTCGCTCGGCCCCTTGCTGGCGGCGCTGATTATCGCGCCTTACGGTAGAGGCAATGTCTCCTGGTTCGTCCTCGCCGCGCTGCTGGCGATTGTGGTTCTGGCGCAGGTCAGCCGCTGGTATGCCGCTCAGCACCGTTTGAACAAGGGCAAACCGAAAACGACGGTGGTGAATCCGCTGCCACGCAACAAAGTGATTCTGGCCGTTAGCGTGCTGTTGTTGCTGATTTTCTCGAAATACTTCTATATGGCGAGCATCAGCAGCTATTACACCTTTTATCTGATGCATAAGTTTGGGTTATCGGTGCAGAACGCACAGTTCCACCTGTTCGCCTTCCTGTTTGCCGTGGCAGCTGGAACCGTGATTGGCGGGCCTGTGGGCGATAAAATTGGACGTAAATATGTTATTTGGGGATCTATTCTCGGTGTTGCGCCCTTCACGCTCGTTTTACCCTACGCCACGCTTGAATGGACCGGCATTTTAACGGTGATCATTGGATTTATCCTCGCCTCGGCCTTTTCTGCCATTCTGGTGTACGCCCAAGAGCTATTACCGGGCCGAATCGGCATGGTTTCAGGATTATTCTTCGGCTTCGCTTTCGGCATGGGTGGCCTTGGCGCCGCGGTGTTAGGCGTAGTTGCCGACCATACTAGCATCGAAGAGGTCTATAAAATCTGTGCTTTCCTGCCATTACTGGGGATGTTGACCATATTCCTGCCTGACAACCGTCATAAAGCCTGATTTTCTGGCCGTCAGATTGAAATTCTGACGGCCTATTCCCTTCTATTTATCAACATGCTTCGACATTAACCTGCTCTCTTTTCCCATCCGTGCCATTTAAGGCTCTAATTCCTTTTTTCCGCTAAATTCAATAATAATTCATAAACAGAACGGCTGAAATTGTCATAAACTATTACTCGGTTTTTGGCGTTTTTCGCCAAAACAGGAAATAGCAGCCACGAAAGGAGACGGAATGCATCACGCCACACCGCTAATTACCACCATTGTCGGGGGGCTCGTCCTCGCCTTTATCTTCGGCATGATTGCCAACAAACTGCGTATTTCTCCTCTGGTGGGTTATTTATTAGCCGGTGTTCTGTCCGGACCGTTTACCCCAGGCTTTGTTGCCGATACCCATTTAGCCGCTGAACTGGCAGAACTCGGCGTCATTCTGCTGATGTTCGGCGTTGGTTTACACTTCTCGTTGAAGGATTTGATGGCGGTAAAGGCCATCGCCATTCCCGGTGCGATTGCCCAGATTGCGGTGGCAACGTTGCTGGGTATGGCGCTTTCTGCGGGATTAGGCTGGTCGCTGATGACCGGCATCGTCTTTGGATTATGTCTCTCAACCGCCAGTACCGTGGTGCTGCTGCGCGCACTTGAAGAAAGGCAATTAATCGATAGCCAGCGCGGGCAAATCGCCATTGGCTGGTTGATTGTGGAAGATCTGGTGATGGTGCTGACGCTGGTGATGCTGCCAGCGATTGCCAGCATGATGGAACAGGGCAACGTCGGTTTTGCGACGCTGGCGCTCGATCTCAGCCTGACCATCGGCAAAGTTGTCGCCTTTATCGCCGTGATGCTGCTGGTAGGCCGTCGTCTGGTACCGTGGATTTTGGCCCGTAGCGCCGCCACCGGTTCACGCGAGCTGTTCACCCTTTCGGTGCTGGCGCTGGCGTTAGGCATTGCCTTTGGCGCGGTTGAGCTGTTCGATGTCTCCTTCGCCCTCGGCGCATTCTTCGCGGGTATGGTGCTGAACGAATCAGAGTTAAGCCACCGCGCGGCGCACGATACGCTGCCGCTGCGCGATGCGTTTGCGGTGCTGTTCTTTGTTTCCGTTGGCATGTTGTTCGACCCGATGATCCTTATCGAGCAACCGCTGGCGGTGCTCGGCACGCTGGCAATTATCATTTTTGGTAAATCTGCCGCCGCTTTCCTGCTGGTGCGTCTGTTTGGCCACTCTCAACGTACCGCCCTGACTATTGCCACCAGCCTCGCGCAGATTGGTGAATTCGCCTTTATCCTCGCCGGGCTTGGCATGGCGCTGAATTTACTGCCGCAAGCCGGGCTGAATCTGGTACTGGCGGGTGCGATCCTGTCAATTATGCTCAACCCGATATTGTTTGCGGTGCTGGAAAAATACCTCGATAAGACCGAAACCCTTGAAGAGCAAACCTTAGAAGAAGCCATTGAGGACGAAAAACAGATCCCGGTGGATATCTGCAATCACGCGCTGTTGGTTGGCTTTGGTCGCGTCGGCAGTCTGCTTGGCGAGAAACTGCTGGCGCAGGGCATTCCGCTGGTAGTGATTGAAACGTCGCGCACACGCGTCGATGAGCTGCGTGAACGTGGCATTCGGGCAGTGTTGGGCAATGCGGCGAGCGAAGAGATAATGAACCTGGCGCATCTCGACTGCGCGCGCTGGCTATTGCTGACGATCCCGAACGGCTATGAAGCCGGGGAGATTGTCGCCTCTGCGCGTGAAAAATGCCCGACGATTGAGATTATCGCCCGTGCGCATTATGACGATGAAGTCGATTACATTACCGAACGCGGTGCAGATAAAGTGGTGATGGGTGAGCGCGAGATTGCCAACACCATGCTGACGCTGCTGGAGAAACCGGCGGTGAGTGGAACCGTCAACGGATAAAAAAAACCTGCTGGCGTTTCGCTTAGCAGGCCTACATTTTAACGCCGGACGGCTTACGGTATTGATAACGTAACCCCGACAAGCATCATGCCGCCGGGGCGCACTTAGCGTTCCCAGTAAGACTCTTCCAGACTGTCTTCCCGCTCCGGTAAACCGCGCGTCAAACGTGGCGAATGCTGATTCAGCACCTGATAGCTCACGCGATTGGCGTATTTACACACCTGCGCCAACGAAGAATACGTCAGCCACGCAAATTCGTGTTTGCTGGAATTCGGCACATTGCTGCGGTGATAGCTGTTGGCGGTAATGTCATGCAGAAGTGCTGCGAGTGCGCCATCGCCCGCGCCGTTGGTGTTCATGATTTTCTCAGGCCCGCCCATGTACGGCGCGATGTGAGAATAGATACGCAGCGGCTGCTGGCAATCTTTATGGCGCATCGCGCGGCTGAATTCGTACTGGTTGAATTCGGCAATCGCCCCTGGCAGCAGCGGGTGCTGCGTCAGGCGCTTCTTCTCGTCTTCGGTGAAACCCGCCATATACAACCCAACAGGCCCGGCGGTGCAGAGCACTAAATCGACCCAGTCCAGCGCTTTGTCAGATGCCAGCAGCGGATCGGCAATACCGGTCAGCGCTTCGGCTTCTTCTTCGTTCATGGCCAGAATCGAGACATTCTCTTTCAGGAAGGTCTGCCACCATGCCGGATCGTCGGCAATAACGTATTTCGTCCCGAGCGTCAGCACCACCGGCACGTCATGCTTTTTCGCGTATTCGACGGCTTTCAATGTCGCTTCACGCATCGGTTCGCCCGGCTTGCAGCGCACCAGATAGGACGTCAACACCAGTGCAGACGCGCCGGCAATCACCTCTTCCGGAATGCTGTCGGCTTGCAGCTGATTCATGTGCCCTGGGCTGATAGCAAACGTTCGTTCGCCGTTGTCGCTAATTAACGTAAAGCAGCGACCAATCGGGCCATTAACGCCTTGTAAATAGTTAAGATCGGTGCGGCTAGAGGTGTTGCAGAGGTAACGGTAAGCGTAGCCACCGATTTCGATATTGCTGCACATCACGCCGAGCAGCACCGAGCGGTCATCTGCCAGCACGGAATAATTGTGCATGGTGTTGCCGATGGTGCCACCGGCGAACTGGTGGGTAATCAGATTGTTGGTCACCAGCTCCTGGTAAAGCGCTTCCGCGACGTCATCTTCAATCACCAGCGAATGACCGCTGCTCAGGCCATAACGTTCAACAAAGGTATCGTCGACTTTGGCTTCGATATCCACCAGCGTCTGATCGATACCCACCACCCATGAGGCGTTAGTTTCGGTTTCAGGCTGGATTTGCTGCAACAGCGGGTCACGGGCATTAACGGGGAAATAGTGTTTGGATTTGCGTTTACCGGGAAATTTCATGGGCTGCGGTCGATGGCTGTGAACAAGCGGAGAATAGTAGCATATTCCCCACCCGTTCGCTGCCGGTACGCGCTTAGCGGTATGGCGCGGTCAGATTAACCATCATCTCAATATGTTCGGCGGAGGCATTCAGCGCCGGAATGTACGTGTATTTTTCGCCACCGGCTTCGAGGAAGAACTCTTTGTTCTGCACCGCGATTTCTTCCAGCGTTTCGAGACAATCCGCCGAGAACCCCGGACACATCACCTGCACATGCTTCACGCCTTTTTCGCCGAGCATTTTCAGGGTTTCATCGGTGTACGGCGCCAGCCACGGTTCACGACCAAAACGCGACTGGAAAGTCATCATCACTTTGTCGTGAGAAATACCGAGCGCGGAAACCAGCTCGCGCGTGGTATCGCGGCAACGCTGCGGATAGTCATCACCTTCATCGCCATAGCGCTGGGGAATGCCGTGATAAGACAGCAACAGCACGTCCGGCTCACCGTGTTCGGCAAACGAGGCTTTGGCGCTGTTCGCTAACGCCTGAATATAACCGTTGTCGTCTGCGTAATCGCGGATAAACGACACGCCAGGAATGAAGCGTTTCGGGGCAAGAATACGCGCCAATTCATCCCACACGGCCGCTACGGTCGAGCAAGAATATTGCGGATACAGCGGCAACACCACGATATGGTCAACGTCCTGCGCCAGCAGCTCGTCTACCGCGCTTTGCAGCGACGGCGAGCCGTAACTCATGCCAAGCACCACCGGCGTGTCCGGTAGGCGTTTAGCCAGCGCCTGCTGTTGCTGACGACTATAAACCAGCAGTGGCGACCCCTCTTCCATCCACACGGACTGGTAGAGTTTCGCCACGCGCGCCGAGCGCAGCGGCAGGATCACACCACGCAGTATTGGCCACCACAGGAGTCGTGGCGTATCCACCACGCGAATATCGCTCAGGAACTGGCGCAGGTAGCGTTTGACCGCTTGCGGCGTAGGTGCATCGGGCGTGCCGAGGTTCGCTAACAGAATACCGGGTTTCGTCTGACGCATTACCGCCTCTTCGTCGTTAAATGGCTGATAATTGTAGCCGAAATGGGGCGGGGAAGTATCTATCGGTGTGAAAGGCAAAATGAGAAATTTTCTCACCTGGTGAACCCAGGTGAGCCACATCATCTTTCAGGCTGCCTTTTTGTTGGCTGCATGCACTCACCCCAGTCACATAGTCGTCCATGTTCCTGGGGATCCGCGCACTTGCCGCCGCGATGCACCCCGAATGATTTCGTGGTTTGAACGCGATTAGCCGAGAATCTTTTCCAGTTCAGCGCGAACGTCAGCCACGGCTTGAGTGCCGTCAACTTTGGCATACTGGGTGTTGCCAGCCTGCGCTTCTTTGGAGTAGTAGCCGATCAGCGGCGCGGTCATCTGATGGTATTCCACCAGGCGCTTACGCACGGTTTCTTCCTGATCGTCTTTACGGGTGGTCAGCGCTTCGCCGGTCACATCATCTTTGCCTTCCACTTTTGGTGGGTTGAATTTGATGTGGTAAACACGGCCAGAAGCGGCGTGAACGCGACGACCGATGATACGATCAACGATAAGATCGTCCGGCACATCGAATTCCAGCACGTAATCAACCTTGATGCCGGCTTCTTTCATGGCATCAGCCTGCGGAATCGTGCGTGGGAAGCCGTCCAGCAGGAAACCGTTACGGCAATCTTCCTGCGCAATGCGCTCTTTCACCAGGGCGATAACCAGCTCATCGGTCACCAGCTTGCCCGCGTCCATGATGTCTTTCGCTTGTTTGCCGAGCTCGGAGCCTGATTTTACTGCGGCACGCAGCATGTCACCGGTGGAGATCTGCGGAATACCGTACTTCTCCATGATGAACTGCGCCTGAGTTCCTTTACCCGCGCCCGGAGCGCCAAGCAGAATAATACGCATTGCGAAAATCCCCTCAAATGTTGATTCAATTTTTCAAAAGCGCTAAACGATACCACCAGACGGCGGCTCGCTCAAGGAAGGCGGGCGGGCTGAAACGGTTAACGAAGAGAATAATTGGGGCTATAACGCGTAGAGCCGGTAAGCTTTGCACCACCGGCGCACTGCCAGAAAAGCCCGGCGGCGCAATGGCTGCCGGGCCTACTGACTAAGATTATGCAGTCTTAGGACACCAGTAACTGGTTCATACGCTTGATAAACAGGTTCGGATCTTCCAGCGTGCCGCGCTCGGCAAACAGGGCCTGATCCAGCAGCAGTTCAATCCACTCACCAAACTGCGCTTCATCCTGAGTCTCTGCTGCGCGTTTCACCAGCGCATGATCCGGGTTCAGCTCGAAGAGGTATTTCACTTCCGGTACGCTCTGGCCCGCAGCGGCAAACAGTTTCGCCATCTGGGTGCTCATTTCGTCGGCTTCGGTGGTCACAATCGCCGGGGTGTCGGTCAGACGGTGCGTCAGACGCACTTCTTTCACGCGATCGCCCAGCAGGGTTTTCACGCGACCAACGAACGGCTCCAGCGCTTTTTCGGCTTCTTTGGTGGTTTCATCCACTTCATCCGCCAGTTTGTCGAGAGATTCGTCAGCTTTCGACACGGACTGGAACGCCTTACCGTCGAATTCGGTCAGGTAGCTCATCATCCATTCGTCGATACGATCGGACAACAGCAGCACTTCAATCCCTTTCTTACGCAGCAGTTCCAGATGCGGGCTGCTCTTCGCCGCAGCGTAGCTGTCTGCGGTGATGTAATAGATTTTTTCCTGCCCTTCTTTCATGCGCGACACATAGTCTTCCAGTGATACGGTCTGCTCGGAAGAGTCGGTATGCGTGGACGCGAAGCGCAGCAGTTTTGCGATAGCCTGTTGGTTATCGTTGTCTTCTGCCGGACCTTCTTTCAACACCATGCCGAACTGCTTCCAGAAGGTCTGGTATTTTTCTGCGTCGTTTTTCGCCAGTTTTTCCAGCATTTGCAGCGCACGCTTGCTCAGCGCAGCACGCAGATTGCGGGTCACGGTGCTGTCTTGCAGAATTTCACGGGAGACGTTCAGCGGCAGATCGTTGGAATCGATCAAGCCACGAATGAAGCGCAGGTAGTTCGGCATGAACTGCTCGGCTTCGTCCATGATGAACACGCGCTGTACGTACAGCTTCAGACCGTGCTTGTGATCGCGGTTCCACATATCCCACGGGGCCTGCGCCGGAATGTACAGCAGGCTGGTGTATTCCTGCTTGCCTTCCACGCGGTTGTGACTCCACGCCAATGGGTCGGTGAAGTCGTGGGCGATGTGTTTGTAGAATTCGTTGTACTCGTCGTCTTTGATTTCAGACTTATTGCGGGTCCACAGCGCCTGGGCTTTGTTGATTTTTTCCCAGGAAACGACGGTTTCGCCGTCCACTTCTTCGGTCTTTTCAATCTCAACCGGCAGCGCGATGTGATCGGAGTATTTGCTGATGATCGAGCGGACACGCCAGTCGTTGAGGAAGTCATCTTCGCCTTCGCGCAGATGCAAAGTAATTTCGGTGCCACGGTCCGCTTTGGTGATGTCAGCAACAGTGTATTCACCCTCGCCTTCCGATTCCCAGAACACGCCGTTTTCTGCGCTATCGCCCGCCGCACGGGTACGCACGGTCACTTTGTCGGCCACGATAAACGCCGAGTAGAAACCGACGCCGAACTGGCCGATCAGCTGGCTGTCTTTCGCCTGATCGGATCCCATGGATTGCAGGAAGGCTTTGGTGCCGGATTTTGCAATCGTCCCCAGGTGATCGACCACGTCATCACGGTTCATACCGATACCGTTGTCGGCGATGGTCAGGGTACGTTTTTCCTGATCGAAGGAGACGCGCACGCGCAGTTCGCCGTCGCCTTCATACAGAGAGGCGTCAGACAGCGCGCGGAAACGCAGTTTATCCGCCGCATCGGAGGCGTTGGAAATCAGCTCGCGCAGGAAAATTTCTTTGTTGGAGTAGAGCGAATGGATCATCAGGTGCAGAAGCTGTTTGACTTCTGACTGGAAACCGCGAGTTTCTTGTCCTTTCATCGGAAAATTCCTCAATGCCAAATTAAACAGAATAAATAAGCGATGAGGGGGAGATGGGGCTAAGAGAGGAACTTTTCAAGCGAGAGGACAAAAATGCCCTCTCGATTGGTTAAAAACGAATCTTGTGACGCCCGGCAAGGGAGTGCGACAGCGTGGTGCCATCGACCATTTCCAGCTCGCCGCCGACGGGCACGCCGTGGGCGATGCGGCTGGCTTCAACGCCATATTGCCCGCACATCTCAGCGATGTAATTAGCAGTGGCTTCGCCTTCCACCGTCGGGTTGGTGGCGAGGATAACTTCCTGCATCTTTTCGCTGCTCAGGCGATGCTCAAGCCTGTCGAGACCGATATCGTCCGGCCCGATGCCGTCAAGCGGCGACAGATGCCCCATCAGCACGAAATAGCGGCCGGAAAATTGCCCGGTTTGCTCAATGGCGTAGATGTCCGCAGGGCTTTCCACGACGCAAATCTGGCCATTTTCCTGGCGACGCGGGTTCGAACAGATGTTGCACACGTCCTGCTCGGTGAACGTTCGGCAATCGGCACAATGACCGATTTCCGACATCGCCCGAGTCAGTGCCTGCGCCAGGCGCATTCCCCCGCTGCGGTCGCGCTGCAGCAGGGTAAATGCCATACGCTGCGCTGACTTCGGGCCCACGCCCGGCAAGCAGCGAAGGGATTCCATAAGGGCGGTAAGTAAAGGACTGGTTTGCATCGCTCAGACTTCTAAAAAAAGAGTGGGCCATAGCCTAACATTAGCCCCAGCGACGGGTATAGAAAAAGATAAGCCTCAGCGCGACCGTTCGCGCTGAGGCGGGAGGAAATTAACGGCGCTGCGAATCCAGTGCTTCCTGATTCGTCACCACGTCCTGCGCCTTCTGGTAGCTTTCTATCAGCAGCGGGTATTCGGTAAATACACCCGACCACAGGTTTGCCCATTCCATCGCATCATCACGGTTCCAGGTGTGCTGAATTTCTGCCGTCACCGCCGCCATATCCAGCGGAACCACGCCGGCCTGCATCACTCGCGCCAAACTGATTTCCTGGGCCATTTTGGAATAAGTCCCGGACGCATCAATCACCGCGAAGACTTTAAAGCCTTCTGCGACCGCGCTAATAGCCGGGAAAGCCATGCACACGCTGGTGACAGTCCCGGCGATAATCAGTGTGTTGCGACCGGTCGTTTTCACCGCCGCCACAAAATCCGGGTTATCCCAGGCGTTAATTTCACCCTTGCGCGGCACATATTGCGCGTGCGGCGCATATTTGTGGATCTCCGGAATTAGCGGCCCGTTCGGCCCTTGCGGCACGGACGCAGTGGTGATGACCGGGATATTCGCCAGGGTCGCCATTTTGGCGAGCACCGTGGCGTGGGTACGCAGCGTGGTCATCGGCATGTCGTGGACCAGTTGGAACAGGCCACTCTGGTGGTCGATAAGCAGTAACACCGCGTCGTTTGGGTCGATCATTGGCTTTTGACCGTTAAAATTTGCAGGGGTCATGATTGTGTTCTCCATTGGGTTAATAATAACGGCTACCGGGCTGATAGCCGTTAACGTTTATTCGGCTTGCTGGCCAAAGCGTCCCTGATTGAAGTCATCGATGGCCTGGTTGATTTCCTCACGGGTGTTCATCACGAACGGGCCATAGCCAACCACGGGCTCATTCAGCGGTTCGCCGCTCAGCACCAGCACCGTGGCGGCGTTATTGGCTTCCAGCGTTACGCTTTCACCTTTTGCATCCAGTACCACCAGCTGCGCTTCCCGCGCAATTTCCTGACCATTCACCTGCACCGTGCCTTTCAGCACCACCAGCGCGGTGTTCCAGCCATCCGGCAGATTGAGCGTGGTAGTGCTATGGACGTTAAGGCGTAAATCAAGAATGCGCATCGGCGAACACGTTTTCGCCGGGCCTTTACGTCCATCCAGTTCACCGGCAATTACTCGTGCCAGTCCGGCGTTATCGGCCAGTATGACCTGCGGAATGTCACCATCGGTTATCGACTGATACGCAGGCGGCGTTGATTTGTCTTTAGCCGGAAGGTTCACCCAAAGCTGTACCATTTCCAGTGTGCCGCCTTTTTCGCTGAATGCCGGAGAGTGAAACTCTTCGTGCAAAATGCCGCTGCCTGCGGTCATCCACTGCACATCACCGGGGCCAATCACCCCACCGCCTCCGCTGGAATCGCGGTGCGCCACTTCGCCTTTATAGACGATGGTGACGGTTTCAAACCCACGGTGTGGGTGAACATCCACCCCGCGCTGGCCTGTGTTACTCGGTTTGAATTCCGCTGGCCCGGCATAGTCCAGCAACAAAAAAGGGCTGAGCTGTTGGGCAAATTTTGCATAAGAAAACAGGGAGCGTACTGGAAACCCGTCGCCCACCCAATGGGATTTCGGCGCTGAATAAACGCCAAGAATTGATTTCATATTTGTCTCCAGTGCAATGTTGTGCGATGGGATAAAGCTTATCTGTAAGATAATTCTTGCGGTAGACTGGAAAAATGAACTCAGCGTTCCATGAACAGGACAATGAAAATGCAGGATCTCAATGATCTCTGGTATTTTGTGCAGGTGGTGGATAACGGCGGTTTTTCCCCGGCCAGTCGGGTGATTGGCATTCCGAAATCACGCCTCAGCCGCCGTATTGCGTTGCTGGAGGAACGACTGGAAACGCGCCTAATCCAGCGATCCACCCGCAGCTTTACGGTAACCGAAGCCGGGCACATTTTTTATCGGCATTGCAAAGCGATGATGATCGAAGCCGAGGCAGCGCAGGAGGCCATCAATACACTGCGCGCTGAGCCTCGCGGCGTGATCCGTCTGACTTGCCCGATTGCGTTATTGCACGTACACATTGGCGAGATGCTGGCGAAGTTTATGGTGCGTTTTCCCCACATCACGGTGCTGTTGGAAGAAACCAACCGCCAGGTAGATGTCCTGAACGAAAACGTCGATATCGCCATTCGTGTACGTCCACTGCCGTTGAAAGACAGCGATCTGGTGATGCGCAAACTGGCCGACAGAAGTATGTGTCTGGTGGCGAGCCCGGCACTGATCGCTCAGTTTGGCGCGCCGGACTCGCCCGCCGATATCCAGCCCTGGCCGAGTCTTGCCCTGAGCAAGCCGCAGCAGGTTTACTGCTGGTGCCTGTACGGGCCTGATAACCTGGACATCACCCTGCATCACACGCCACGATTTATCACTACCGATATGATTGCCCTACGCAGTGCGGCGCTGGCCGGAGTCGGCATTGTGCAGTTGCCACGGCTGATGCTGAAAGAGCAGATTGCGGCAGGGACGCTGGTGAATTTGTTGCCAGAATGGCAAACGCGACGAGAAATCATCCACGCGGTTTTCCCTTCACGTCGAGGGCAGCTTCCGGCGGTGCGGGCGCTGATTGATTTTCTGGCAGAGTGTTACGCGGGGTTTGACGAGGAGTAGCGGAAAAAGAATACCCTCTCCGAAGAGAGGGCTGGTCTGCATCAGAACGGCATCTTAAAGCCTGGTGGCAGCTGCATTCCTGAGGAAACACCGGCCATTTTCTCTTTCTGGGTTTCTTCGATGCGGCGAGCAGCGTCGTTGAACGCCGCAGCCACCAAATCTTCCAGCATGTCTTTATCGTCTTCGAGCAGGCTCGGGTCGATTTCAACGCGACGGCAGTTGTGCGCACCGTTAATGGTGACTTTCACCAGGCCCGCACCAGACTCACCGGTCACTTCCAGTTGAGCGATTTCTTCCTGCGCTTTCTGCATTTTTTCTTGCATCTGCTGGGCCTGTTTCATCAGGTTACCCAGACCGCCTTTTCCACCAAACATAGGCTTATCTCTCAGTCAGTCATGTTAAACGTTAAACCGTAAGCCAGGCTTACGATCAAATGGGACGAATACTGTCTTCGTCCAGATCCGCGTCGAAGAAACGACGCAGAGTCTGAATATTGTTGTCGGCAACGATCGCCTCACGCGCCTGCGCGAGCTTTTCTTCGTAAATGGCCTGACGCCACTCCAGCGGCGTACGCCCCGCCGGATTATCATCTTCCACGATGGTCAGTTCAACCGGAGAACCGCTGAATTCGCTTAGCGCATCGGTCAACGCCTTCAACGCGCCACCGTTATTGAGGTGTCGCAGGGAAGAACGCAAATGCAGGCAAATGGCGCTGCCGTTCTGCTCTTTCCACGAATTCAGAGCGACCTGCTCTACCAGTTTAGGCAATTTCAGCTGGCTAACTTCTGCCGCCCAACTGTCGCGATCGACAGCTTCCACGGCGAGTTTCGCGGAAAGCTCTGGCGTTTTCTCATGCTCAAGCGCTTTCTTCAACGCTTTCGGCGTAGCAACCTCTTTCTTCACCTCTTCGATGAGAGTGGTTGCTTTCCAGCGGTAAGCTTCTTTTTTCTGCGGACGCTGTTCTTCCGAGACCGCAGACGCTGGACGCGTTTGTATGCGCTCCGTCACCGAGGCCAGTCTTTCCAGCGCAGCGTTATTCACCGGCCGCGCGCGGGATGCGGCTGCCGGTTCATTCTTTTTTGCTTTGGGTGCTCCCTGAGCGCGCTGCAATTGGCTACGGGCCGCCAGCACCTGGCTGGTGGAATCCGGTAGCGTCTCACTTTGATACGCAGGCGGCGCGGCAGCGGGTTGCTGCTGGACCTGCGTAGGCTGCATCACCGCCGTCGGCGCGACAGAGGCAAAAGATTGCGGCTGTATTCTTTGCTCTGATAAAGGTGGCTCAGGCAAAGGTTGACGCGGATGGAACGCCAGCGCGCGCAGCAAGGTCATTTCGATCCCCATGCGGCGGTCAGGCGCATACGGCAGCTCTTTGCGGCCCATCAACAGCGTCTGGTAATAAAGCTGAATATCGGCTGGCGGCACGGTTCGTGCCAGCTCGCGCATCCGGTGTTCAACCACTGCCATGTCGCTGCCGAGCGCTGAGGGCGACAGCTGAACCATCGCGATGCGATGCAGCAAACTTTGCATTTCGACCAGCAGCGCTTCCCATTCGATACCGCGCGAAGCGGCTTCATGAATGAGCGCCATCACCTGCTCGCCGTTGGCGGCGACCAGCGCTTCAATCAATGAGAGCGCCTGGTCGTCATCGAGCGTGCCGAGCATGGTGCTGACGGTCACGGCGGTCAGTTGCCCGTCACCGCTGGCAATGGCCTGATCGGTGAGGCTCAGCGCGTCACGCAGGCTGCCATCGGCCGCACGGGCCAACAGTTGCAGCGCACGCGGCTCGGACGAAATTTTCTCTTCACCCAGAATATGCTCAAGCTGCTGACGAATCTGATCGACATCGAGCGCTTTCAGATGGAATTGCAGGCAGCGGGAAAGGATGGTCACCGGCAGCTTTTGCGGATCGGTGGTCGCCAGCAGGAATTTAACGTGTGACGGCGGCTCTTCCAGCGTTTTCAACAGCGCATTAAAGCTGTGACGCGAGAGCATGTGGACTTCATCGATCAGATAGACCTTGAAGCGGCCACGCGCCGGGGCGTACTGCACGTTGTCCAGCAGGTCGCGGGTATCTTCAACTTTGGTGCGCGAAGCGGCATCGATTTCGATTAAATCGACAAAACGACCCTGCTCGATTTCACGGCAGTTGTCGCATACGCCGCACGGCGTCGCGGTGATACCACTTTCGCAGTTCAGTCCTTTCGCCAACAGGCGGGCGATAGACGTTTTGCCGACGCCACGGGTGCCGGAAAACAGATACGCATGGTGAATACGACCGGACGCCAGGCCGTTCGCCAGTGCGGTCAGCACATGTTCCTGGCCGACGACGTCAGCAAAGGTTTGTGGTCGCCATTTTCGGGCTAAGACCTGATAACTCATTGGCAGGCTCTGCAACGCTGGAAGGTGAAATACAGGAGGGTAATGCTAACACAGCCTCACAACAACGGCGAGACTGTGTGACGCTGACATGACATCAGGCGTTATCGTTGCAGGCAGTTTGGATACGGCCAGCGCGGAAAAACCGGAGCGTACAACCAGTACGTGAGGATTTTTCGAGCGCCGCCCGGATTCAAAATGGCAAATTAGATAGCCTGAATTAGTGACCCGGGAAAGGCACCAGGCTATAGCAATTGATGCCCTGTTTTTCCAGGCGCTGCTCACCACCGATATCGAACAGATTGATGATGAACGCGGCGTCAGTGACATCACCACCGAGGCGGCGGATCAGTTTCACGGTCGCTTCAATCGTGCCGCCGGTTGCCAGCAGATCGTCGACGACCAGCACTTTATCGCCTGGCTGGATAGCATCAATGTGGATTTCCAGCTGATCGGTGCCGTATTCCAGTTCGTAGCTTTCAGCGATGGTTTCGCGCGGCAGTTTGCCCGGCTTACGCACCGGTACAAAACCTACGCCCAGCGCCAGCGCAACCGGAGCACCAAACAGGAAGCCACGCGCCTCAGTACCCACCACTTTGGTGATACCCATGTCGTTAAAACGCGCGGTCAGCAGTTCAATGCTGAGCGCGTAGGCTTTCGGGTCTTCCAGCAAACTGGTGACATCGCGGAAAAGAATGCCAGGCTTCGGATAATCCTGGATGCTTTTGATGCTGTTTTTCAGAAATTCAAGCTGCTGTGCTGTTGCGGTCATAGGTGTATGCCTGATTAAAACGGTGTTACTCACAAGGCGCCTTTTCTGCGGTGAAAGTTACTGTTGTTTAACTTTTAACCCACATGGCCCGTGCTCGAAAACGCCAGAATGTACTGGCAGTCACGCATAAATGCAATAACCATCGCCACCATTATTATTTTTGTTGTTTTGCATCAACCACCGGAATGCGCCAAAGGAAAATCAGCAGGCAGGCGAGGATCGCCAGCAGCAAAAAACGCACCCAGATTATCTTCACCAGCCAAAGGGAAATGGCGAAGGTGACCAGCGTCACCACAATGGCGCGTGATTTCGCGCCTGGCGGCATCGCTTTATACTGTTGCCAATGGCGCAAATAGCCGCCAAACCACGAGCGATACAACAACCAGTTGTGGAAACGCGGCGACGATCGCGCGAAGCACCAGGCCGCCAACAGGATGAACGGTGTCGTCGGTAAAAGAGGTAAAAACACGCCCAGCGTGCCTAACACTACCGCCAGCCAGCCAATGATGTTTAGAATAGTCCGTTTCATAGTGAGAATCGTTATCAAAATGAACGACAAATGTAGCACAGGCCACCGTCCTTACGAGGGAGAAATACATGAAAACTGACCTGTTACTGCAATCGCTGAACGCACAGCTTGCGCGGCTTGAAGCCGATGTTGCGCCGATGGCGTTTCATGCCACGCTTGGCGCACGCTTCGATCGCCAGCTTTTTCGCACCCGAAGTTCATTCTTACAAGCCTGCGTGGAAGAGGCGCGGGGCAATTTGCAGGCGCTGCATCAGGTCGTCGATAAACAGCAGTTTGAGCAAGTGCAGTGGCTGGCGGAACATTTAGTGGCACAGCTCGAGGCCATCGCCCGCGAAAGTGCGGCCTGGTCATTGCGCGGGTGGGATAGCGGTTCGCCAGCCCTCACGCGCTGGCAGCGTAAAAGACTCAAACATCAGGAGTATGAACGCCGCCTGCTGGAAATGACGCAGCTGCGTCGCCAACAGCTCGCTCAGGCGACTACGCTTGCCGATCAGCAACGGCTTTCCCGTGAAGTGGAGGCTTTCAGCGCTCGGCTGGCACGCTGTCGCGGCGCGCTGGAGAATATCGAAAACGTACTGGCGCGCATGATGCGCTAACAGGAGAAACTATGTCGCTGGATAATGCCCCGGACGATGTCAAACTGGCGGTCGATTTGATTATGCTGCTGGAAGAACACGCCATCGCACCGGAAACCGTGCTGAGTGCGCTGGACATGGTGAAGAAAGATTTTGAGCGGAAGGTTCAAGAAAAGTCAGAGAACTGACCTGCTGCCCTCTCCCGCAAAGAGAGAGGGCTTATCGGCCGAGTTAAATGCCGGATGGCGTCGGATCGTCGCCTTTCACCTCGCGCTTCACTTCCCGAACTTCGTCACCCTTTTCGTTACGCAGGTGCACTTCCAGCTGGTTGAAGGCGATATTAATGCCGTTTTCGCGGCACAGTCGGTCAATGGTGCGGTTCAGTTCGTCCACGGTGTAACTGCGATCGCGCAGTTCACGCACGTACAAACGCAGCTCGTGGTTCAGCGTGCTCGGGCCAAAGGTGGTGAAGAACACCGACGGCTCCGGTTCGTGCATCACTTTCGGGTGATCCATCGCCGCTTTCAGCAACACTTCTTTGACTTTATCCAGATCCGAACCGTAGGCCACGCCGAGGCTTATCACCACGCGAGTGATGGTATCGCTGAGCGACCAGTTGATCAGACGCTCAGTCACGAACGCTTTGTTGGGGATAATCACTTCTTTACGGTCAAAGTCGGTGATAGTGGTCGCACGAATACGGATCTTGCTGACCGAGCCGGAGTACGTGCCGATCGTTACCGTATCACCAATGCGGATCGGGCGTTCGAACAGGATGATCAGACCGGAAACGAAGTTACCGAAAATTTCCTGTAAGCCAAAGCCCAGACCGACCGATAACGCGGCGGCGAGCCACTGCAGTTTATCCCACGACACCCCGAGCGATCCGAATACGGTCACCGCCCCTACGCCGATAATGACGTAATTAAGGATGGTGGTTATCGCATAGGACGCGCCCTGGCGCATGTTAAGTCGTGAAAGCACTAGCACTTCCAGCAACCCCGGAAGGTTTCGAATGAGCGCCCAAGCCACCACCAGTGCGATCAGCGCAAACAACAAGCTGCCGAGCGTCACGTTACGCATGACTTCAGCACCGGCTTCGGTCACGTTGTAGTGCCACAAGGTGATGCTGTCGAGGTAGGCAAAGACGGTGATTAAGTCGGACCAGATGGCCCAGAACATCACGCCAAACGCGGCCACCATCACCAGCATGGTGATACGCAACGTTTGCTGGTTGACGTCTTCAAGTGCGATGGTCGGTTCTTCCAGCGGCTCTGCGCCTTCCGCGCCCTCTTTCACCAGATGCTGACGACGGGCGAGCGCACGACGATAGGCGATACGACGAGCCGCAACGCTCAGGCCGCGCAGTACCGTCTGGTAAATCAGGTTCCACAGGATGACCAGATAGACCGTTTCAATCCAGCGTCCGGCCAGGCGCAGCGTGGTATAGAAATAACCGGTCGCCGTCAGCACCATTAACGCGACAGGCACAATCGCCAGCGTGGTAATCGTCAGCAGACGCAGACTGTGGGACTCTTTGTCACGCCAGCTGTCACGGCACATCGGCCAGACCAGCACGGTTATCAGCAACAGGTTAAGGAACACCGCAAACTGACCGAGCACATCGTCCATTAAATGTAATGGGGTAAGCTCGGCCTCCACCGACCAGAAATGCAGCGGCAGCAACGCGAGGCTGATACGCACAATTTGCCGACGCCAGTGACTGGTCAGCTGCGGTGGCATGTTGAAATGGGTGACCGCGACGCCGTTTCGTTCCAGCACTTTCCAGCACACACCAAATATCAGCCAGAACAGCGCCAGTTTTTTACTAAACGCCCATAGCAGGTCGCTGATATTGAGCTGCATCGTCAGCAAAATCAGCCCTGCGGCGAGGATCACCATTACCCCCGGCAGCGCGCGCACCATATCGATGAGGATCGCTTTCGGCGTATGCAATTGACTGTCATTGCGCAGTTGACCGACTTCCGAACCCAATTTTTTCTGGTAGTTGCGCAGCCATTTCAAACGCCAGCGAACCAGCCCGGCAATCAGCAGCAGCGGCAACCCTGCCAGAAACGCGACAAACACCGCAGGCCAGGCTTTTTCCCAGTTCACGGTCAGTTTCATTTTGCCAAACTGTTCTTTCAGCGCCGAAGGGAACGATTTCACCCAGTCCCAGTCCATCGGTTTGTTGCTGTTCACCCAGAAAATCTGTTGGGTGAGAATGGAACGCAGGCTTTTCGACACGCTCATCAACTGCTGCTGATTGACTTGCAGATTGATGGCCATCATCAGTTGGTTGCCCAACTGTTTGTTCATTTGATCCAGCAGTTCGCGGCGCATATCGACCACCTGGGTCAAGGCGTCGGTGACGTCGGCGTTCACATCGCCGTTATGCCCCTCTTCCAGTTTCGCCACGTAATCGTCGCTCTGGAACAGCGCGTCGCGCTGCTGGTTCACTTCAAATTGTTCAAGACGCAAATCCGCAATGCGGTTGGTCATGTCTTCCAGTTCATCCGCGGACGGTAGGGTCTGCTGTTCCTGATAAAGAATGCGCGACAGCAACAGGCTGCCTTTTAGCATCGAGATTTGTTCTTTGATATTGCGTTCGGATTGCAGCGCCCGGTCAAGCCAGGTTTTCACCCGAATATTCTGCTGCACCAGCTGGTTGCCACTTTCGGTGGCTTTAATCAGCCGTTCGCTGAGCTGATGGTTAACATCAAGCTCCTGTTTCACCAACGGGTTAGCCTGAATGCGCGCCGCGTCGTCCGGTGAAACGGCTTCTTGTGCTGTTTTCTCGGTTAACGTCAGGCGCTTACTGTTCACCGCTTCCTGCAATAACTGGAGCTGATGCTGAAGACGGTTGCTGTTAGCGGTCACATAGTCACGCTGCTTCTGTAGCGTATCCTGCAAGACGGTGTTCCCGGCGAGACTTTTACGCTGTTGTTCAAGTTCAGCATTCAGCAGCGCCTGTTGCACCAGCAGCATGGTTTGCTGGGTTGGACGTAATGCGTCTTCACCAATGGTAGTGCCGTTCAGGCGATTGCGGATTTGCTGGAGCTGCTGTGAGGCATTGTACATCGCGTTTTGCACGCGCTCGGGCTGCGTTTGTAGCGACACCAGTTGGCTGTTGTAGGTGGCGAGATCGTTTTGCGCGGCCTGCAGTTGGTCGAGAAGATCGCTAACCCGTGATTCCAATTGATGCATAGAAAGCTGATTCAGCGTCTTGCGGGTTTCGTCGTCATTATCCACATCGTCCAGCGCATTGAGGTTATCGGCCGCCTGACGCATTTTCGCCGGAGCCTGATCAATCTGCTGTTTAAGCTGCGCCGTTTCGTCCTTTAAGCGCTCGATTTTATCGAGCAACTGCAAGGTGTCCGACAGATCCTGTTCGACGAGTTTATCCTGCGGCGTGAGATCTTTTTTCTTGGTCAGCGTGTTGAGTTGTTTTTGTACATCGGCACGATCGGGCAGATCGTTGCTGCTTTGCTCGCGCGCATGGCTCAGGCCCGTTGCGGCAAAAAGGAGGACTAACGAAACAATGAGCGCGGAGAATGATTTCCGCCAAAAAGTAGTGTGCAGCATAGTGTCAGCATGAATGAGTTCAGGGCCGGAAACGCCGGGAGCAATTGCCGGCGAAGCATAGCATTTCTGCTCTTCGGCGAACAGCAGCCAGCGGTAGGAATTTTCTCAGTGTGTTGACGTACCGTCACAGCACCCGCGCGCCTCGCAGCGTCGGGCAATACTGGTACATTTCAAGCAAAATGGCCGCGAAGTCTCGAGCTTCATTTTTAAGATCAAAAGTGTCAGGGGAAAACAGCCAATTCTCAACGATGCCCGAGACATAACTTCTCATCACAATGGCCGCGCGACGAGTCAATAAATCCTCGGGCAGCTGCCCGGCGCGAATACACTCTCTGAGGACCTCTTCTATTCTGTCGTAACTTTCAAGACAGAGATCGTGTTGAGCCTGCTGGACGACGGTCATTTCACCAACGAACTCACATTTGTGGTAGATAATTTCCAGCATTAAACGCCGACGTTCATCGATCACTGTCGCTTCAAGAATATAGACTAGAATCTCCCTAAGAATAGAGAGTGGATCGTCAGGGAATTTTGCCCGATACTCAGACTCAAGACTGCTGATACTGGACTCCGAGATCTGCCAGATTTCGCTAAATAAATCTGATTTGTTCTTGAAATGCCAGTAGATTGCTCCACGAGTCACACCAGCCGCTTTTGCAATCTCGGCCAACGAGGTGGATGAAACTCCCCGTTGAGAAAACAAGCGCAGTGCAACATCGAGAATCTGTTGCCGAGTTTCCAGTGCTTGTTGTTTGGTTTTTCGTGCCATAGGTTGGTGAATTTACACAGGTTAGATTTACATACATTTATGAATGTATGTACCATAGCACGACCATAATATAAAGCAGCAATGGGTTTGTGGACATTTGATCCATTGATCAATTTGAAATCGGACACTCGAGGTTTACATATGAACAAAAACAGAGGGTTAACGCCTCTGGCGGTCGTTCTGATGCTTTCAGGCAGCTTAGCGCTTACAGGATGTGATGATAAAAAGGCTCAACAAGGAGCGGCGCAGACGCCAGAAGTGGGTGTCGTAACGCTCAAATCTGAACCTCTCCAAATCACAACTGAACTCCCTGGTCGCACCAGTGCTTTCCGTATCGCAGAAGTTCGTCCTCAGGTGGGTGGCATTATCCTGAAACGTAACTTTACGGAAGGCGGTGAAATTCAGGCTGGGGTGTCCCTGTATCAGATTGATCCAGCAACCTATCAGGCCGCGTATGACAGCGCGAAAGGCGATCTGGCTAAGGCGCAAGCCGCCGCCAAAATCGCGCAGGTGACGGTCAGCCGTTACCAGAAACTGGTAGGCACTCAATACATCAGTAAGCAGGATTACGACACTGCGCTGGCAGATGCTCAGCAGGCTAATGCTTCTGTTCTGGCCGCGAAAGCCGCTGTTGAAACTGCGCGTATCAACCTGGCTTATACCAAAGTGACGTCGCCTATCAGTGGCCGCATCGGCAAATCTTCCGTCACGGAAGGCGCTCTGGTGCAGACCGGTCAGGCCGATGCGCTGGCAACCGTTCAGCAGCTTGACCCGATCTACGTTGACGTGACCCAGTCCAGCAACGATTTCCTGCGTCTGAAGCAAGAACTGGCCAGCGGCTCCCTGAAACAGGTTGACGGTAAAGCCAAAGTTGACCTGGTGACTCAGGACGGTATCACCTATTCGCAAAGCGGTACGCTGGAATTCTCCGATGTAACGGTTGATCAGACCACGGGCTCCATCACTCTGCGTGCTGTGTTCCCTAACCCTGACCACACCCTGCTCCCAGGCATGTTCGTGCGTGCGAAACTGGAAGAAGGGATTAACCCTACCGCCCTGCTGGTCCCACAACAAGGTGTCACCCGTACCCCGCGTGGCGATGCCAGTGCGATGGTGGTCGGTGAAGGCGATAAAGTCGAAGTTCGTCAGATAACCGCGGCTCAAGCGATTGGCGACAAATGGCTTGTGACCCAGGGTCTGAAAGATGGCGATCGCGTCATCATTACCGGTTTGCAAAAAGTCAGACCGGGCGCTCAGGTAAAAGCGCAGGAAGTCACTTCTGACAAAGAGCAGCAAACGGCAGGTAATGCCGCGTCAGAACAGCCTAAGTCTTAACTTAAACAGGAGACGTTAAGACATGCCTAATTTCTTTATTGATCGCCCCATATTCGCCTGGGTGATCGCCATCATTATCATGCTGGCAGGGGGACTTGCGATCCTCAAATTGCCGGTAGCGCAATATCCAACGATTGCGCCGCCAGCGATTGCCATCACGGCCATGTATCCCGGAGCGGATGCTGAAACCGTGCAGAACACCGTGACCCAGGTTATCGAACAGAACATGAACGGTATCGATCACCTGATGTACATGTCTTCAAACGGTGACTCCACGGGTACAGCAACCATTACGCTGACGTTCGAATCCGGTACCGATCCGGATATCGCGCAGGTTCAGGTGCAGAACAAACTGCAGCTGGCAATGCCACTTCTGCCGCAGGAAGTTCAGCAGCAGGGTGTGAGCGTTGAGAAAGCGTCAAGCAGCTTCCTGATGGTTGTCGGTGTTATCAACACCAACGGCACCATGACCCAGGACGATATCTCCGACTACGTTGCCGCCAACATGAAGGATCCGATCAGCCGTACTTCTGGCGTCGGTGACGTTCAGCTGTTTGGTTCTCAGTACGCAATGCGTATCTGGATGGACCCGAACAAACTGAATAACTTCCAGTTGACGCCGGTAGACGTTATCGCGGCGCTGAAAGCGCAAAACGCCCAGGTGGCAGCCGGCCAGTTAGGCGGTACACCACCGGTGAAAGGCCAGCAGTTGAACGCCTCGATCGTGGCGCAGACCCGTCTGACCAATACCGATGAATTCGGCAAAATCCTGCTGAAAGTGAACCCGGACGGTTCGCAGGTTCGCCTGCGTGACGTTGCGAAAGTCGAACTCGGCGGTGAAAACTACGACGTTATCGCTAAGTTCAACGGTCAGCCGGCGTCAGGTCTGGGGATCAAACTGGCGACCGGTGCGAACGCACTGAACACCGCCGATGCTATCCGTGCTGAACTGAAACGCATGGAACCGTTTTTCCCGTCTGGGATGAAAATTGTTTACCCGTACGACACCACGCCGTTCGTGAAAATCTCCATTCACGAAGTGGTGAAAACGCTGGTTGAAGCGATAATCCTCGTGTTCCTCGTGATGTATCTGTTCCTGCAGAACTTCCGTGCGACGCTTATCCCAACTATCGCCGTACCGGTCGTATTGCTGGGTACCTTTGCGGTACTTTCCGCCTTCGGCTACTCGATAAACACCCTGACGATGTTCGGGATGGTGCTTGCCATCGGCCTGTTGGTGGATGACGCCATCGTGGTGGTGGAAAACGTCGAGCGTGTGATGGCCGAGGAAGGGCTGCCACCGAAAGAAGCGACACGTAAATCAATGGGCCAGATTCAGGGCGCATTGGTGGGTATCGCGATGGTACTGTCGGCCGTATTTATTCCGATGGCCTTCTTTGGCGGTTCAACGGGTGCGATTTATCGTCAGTTCTCCATCACTATCGTTTCGGCGATGGCCCTGTCGGTTCTCGTGGCGTTGATTCTGACCCCTGCCCTGTGTGCCACCATGCTGAAGCCGATTCAGAAAGGCGGTCACGGCGAGCATAAAGGCTTCTTCGGCTGGTTTAACCGCATGTTCGATAAGAGCACGCATCATTACACCGACAGCGTAGGCAACATTCTGCGCAGCACCGGTCGTTATCTGCTGCTCTATATCATCATCGTGGTCGGCATGGCCTTCCTGTTTGTTCGTCTGCCAAGTTCGTTCTTGCCAGAAGAAGACCAGGGCGTGTTCCTGACCATGGCGCAGCTGCCAGCAGGTGCGACGCAGGAACGTACGCAGAAAGTCCTTGATGAGGTGACCGATTACTACCTCAATAAAGAGAAAGCTAACGTAGAGTCTGTGTTTGCGGTTAACGGCTTCGGCTTCGCCGGTCGTGGTCAGAACACCGGTATCGCGTTCGTCTCTCTGAAAGACTGGAGCGAGCGTCCAGGCGCGGAGAACAAGGTCGAAGCGATAACGGGCCGTGCAATGGCACGCTTCTCCCAGATTAAAGATGCGATGGTGTTCGCCTTTAACCTGCCTGCGATTGTTGAACTGGGTACGGCGACCGGTTTCGACTTCCAGCTGATTGACCAGGCGGGCCTTGGCCATGAAAAACTGACGCAGGCACGTAACCAGCTGTTTGGCGAAATCGCCAAGCACCCTGACGTGCTGACCGGTGTTCGTCCGAACGGCCTGGAAGATACTCCGCAATATAAGATCGATATCGATCAGGAAAAAGCACAGGCGCTGGGCGTGTCGATCAGTGACATCAACACCACGCTAGGTGCCGCCTGGGGCGGTAGCTACGTCAACGACTTCATTGATCGTGGGCGCGTGAAAAAAGTGTACCTGATGTCGGAAGCGAAATACCGCATGCTGCCAGATGATATTGGCAACTGGTACGTTCGTGGCAGCAATGGTCAGATGGTACCGTTCTCCTCCTTCTCTACGTCACGTTGGGAATACGGCTCACCGCGTCTGGAACGTTACAATGGTCTGCCATCCATGGAAATCCTTGGCCAGGCTGCACCGGGTAAAAGTACCGGTGAAGCGATGCTGCTGATGGAAGACCTGGCGAGCAAACTGCCGACCGGTGTGGGCTACGACTGGACCGGTATGTCCTATCAGGAACGTCTGTCCGGTAACCAGGCCCCTGCCCTGTACGCGATTTCACTGATTGTGGTGTTCTTGTGTCTGGCAGCACTGTACGAGAGCTGGTCGATTCCGTTCTCGGTCATGCTGGTGGTTCCGCTGGGGGTAGTGGGCGCATTGTTAGCCGCCACCTTCCGTGGCCTGACCAACGACGTGTACTTCCAGGTAGGCCTGCTGACAACCATTGGTTTGTCAGCGAAGAACGCGATACTTATCGTGGAATTCGCCAAAGATCTGATGGAGAAAGAAGGCAAAGGCCTGATTGAATCCACGCTGGAAGCCGTACGTATGCGTCTGCGTCCGATTCTGATGACCTCCCTGGCCTTTATTCTCGGGGTCATGCCGTTGGTTATCAGTTCGGGTGCAGGAAGCGGAGCCCAGAACGCCGTAGGTACGGGCGTAATGGGCGGGATGGTCACCGCAACCGTTCTGGCTATCTTCTTCGTTCCGGTGTTCTTCGTGGTCGTTCGTCGCCGTTTCAGTAAGAAGACGGAAGATGTGGACCACGCTCATCCGGTAGAACGTCATTAATTAGCCTCACGCTGTAATGAACCAGGGCCGCATATGCGGCCCTTCTTTTTTGACGTTAAAAAATTAATCGCACTTATTGCGCAATAGTTTATTTATCTCAGACAAAACGCAGGGATATAATCTTAATATCGCGGCATTTTCCGAAGGCAATATGCGATAGTTGTGGTCTTTTTTTAGACAACCACTTAGGACTAGTCTTAGTTTGTGAGCTCTGTACGAAAGCCGTTTTTATGTTGCTGGAGCTGCTGCAAACATAAGCTAATGAAAAGTAAGCTGGTCTCTGTTTATTTAACAATAGTTATATTAAAACGTCGTTATTAGAAAGGTTTGGATGTCGGGTACACCGCCAGCCTAATTAACCGTAATTGTAATTTTTCGTAATAGCTCGGTGAAATCCTTTTCAGAGTAGATTATAGTTACGGTATCAGGTTCACTGCGTATGTTCCGGGTCAGACAGTTTTATCCATCCCACACGGTGTTTGTTGGTTTATCATAAGGGGATGCGTTATGGACGAATACTCGCCAAAAAGACATGATCTCGTACAGCTTAAATTTCTGTGTGAAACGTTGTATCATGACTGTCTCGCTAACCTTGAAGAAAACCGCTCAGGCTGGGTCAATGATCCCACGTCTGAACTTAATCTTCAGCTCAACGAACTGATCGAACATATTGCTACCTTCGCACTTAATTACAAAATTAAGTATAACGAAGACAATAAATTGATCGCGCAAATTGATGAATATCTGGACGATACCTTTATGTTGTTCAGTAACTACGGCATTAACGCAGAAGATCTGCAGAAATGGCGAAAATCTGGAAATAGACTCTTTCGTTGCTTCGTCACGCTAAGCCGGACGAACCCTGTTAGTCTCTCTTGTTAAAATTATTACAAACAAAAAGGTGAAGTTATGTCAGATAACCCTTTAACAAAAACTGATTATTTGATGCGATTACGACGTTGTCAGACGCTTGATACATTAGAACGTGTTATTGAAAAAAATAAGTACGAACTTTCAGATAATGAATTGGCTGTTTTTTACTCAGCAGCAGATCATCGTCTGGCCGAACTGACTATGAATAAGCTTTACGATAAAATCCCATCGTCTGTGTGGAAATTTATACGTTAATTAGTATTGAATTATGGTTCCTCCCCCCTTCGCTTTCTTTACTGACAACAGTACAGATTACAATGTGATAGTCATCACACACCGAGGCAGGGAACGTTCCCAATCAATCTCACACTCTATACTGTGACTCTCTCGCTAACAGGAGAAGCACATGAGTGAAGAAAAACGCAAAATGATCGCCGGAGAGCTTTATCGTCCGGGTGATACAACCCTCCGAGCCGACCGTTTACGCGCCAGAACACTGTTACACAGCTACAACCACTCCTCACCGGAGGAGAAACCCCTGCGTACCCGTTTGCTGGGTGAGCTGCTTGGTCGCGCCGAAGATGCGTATATTGAGCCGACATTCCGCTGTGATTACGGTTACAACATCTTCCTCGGCAAAAATTTCTACGCCAATTTCGACTGCGTGATGCTCGACGGTTGCCCCATTCATATTGGCGACAACTGTATGCTGGCACCCGGCGTTCATATTTATACCGCGACGCACCCACTTGGTGCCGACACGCGTAATAGCGGCGCGGAGTACGGGAAACCCGTCACGATTGGCAACAACGTCTGGATTGGTGGACGGGCTATCATTAACCCAGGCGTCACCATTGGCGATAACGCCGTCATTGCGTCTGGTGCTGTGGTAGTGAAAGCGGTTCCGGCCAATGCCGTTGTCGGCGGGAATCCGGCGAAAATCATCAAAATGCTCGCCTGACTGTTATGCTTTTCTGCACCCAAACTGTTACTTTCAGCCTGAATGGACGCAACATAAAATGGGGCATTACCCCATTCAGGCATAACAGAAGGCGCAGATGACCGAAATACAGCGACTGCTTACCCGCACCATTGACGAGCTGAACAGCGCAGAAAAGCGCGACAACCGTCCGCGCTTTAGTATCAGTTTTATTCGCCGCTTCCCAGGCCTGGTTTTTGCCATGTATCTGGGCTTCTTCGCCACGTGGGTCGTGATGTACCGTTCGGAAACGCTGGCTGATTCCCAGTGGCTTCTGGTGGTATTGTTCATCGTGCTTAATGGCTTTTTCTTTTTCGATGTCGCGCCACGCTATCGCTACGAAGATATTGATGTCCTCGATTTTCGCGTCTGCTACAACGGCGAATGGTATAACACCCGTTTTGTGCCGAACGGGTTAATCGACACTATCCTGCAATCGCCGCGTGTAACGGAGCCGCAGAAAAGCCAACTCCAAAAAATGGTGGATACCAAGGGCGAGCTGTCGTTCTACGATATTTTCACGCTTGCTCGCGCCGAGTCTGCACAATAAGTCGATTAAGCGTTCGTATTCCGGCGCCAAACCGGGAAGCAGAAGTGTTACCGTACCCCAGTACCAGCCCGGTTTCGCCCTGAGAAGGGTCAAGATAAAAACGGCTTAACGCCGCCGGAGCCAGCTGGTACTGACGCGCTAAATCCACCACTTTTCCGTCATCAATACCCGCTATTTTCACCGTGATATGCATTCCGCCTTCTCCAGCAGAAATACGATGAGGTAGCGTTAATTCCTGCTGTAAAGCCGTTCGTAACTGGGCTTGCCGTTTACGGTACAAACGGCGCATCGAAGCCAAATGCCGCGCATAATGCCCCTCTTCAATGAAATGTGCCAACGCCCGCTGTTCTGCACGATGCCCGCCGCGCAGCAGCGAATGAATCGCCGGCTGAACTGCTTTCGCCAGCGCTTTTGGCATTACCATAAATCCGATACGCAGCGACGGAAAAAGCGTTTTGCTAAACGTGCCGAGGTAAACCACCGGCGCATTCGGCACCATGCCTAACATCGCCGGGATCGGTTCGCCGCTGTAGCGAAACTCGCTGTCGTAATCGTCTTCAATTATCCACGCATCGTGCAGGCGCGCGAATTCCAGCCATGCTAAACGTCGGGCCGCACTCATCAGGTTTCCGAGCGGATATTGATGCGATGGAGAGGTAAAAATCAGGCGTGGCGTCGATGCAGGCGACGATGGCAACGACATCCCTTCTTCATCGACGGATAATCCCTGAAGCGTCAATCCCGCAGAAATAAAAGCGCTACGGGCACCGAAATAACCGGGATCTTCCAACCACGCTAACTGCCCTCTTTCACTGAGTAACTGCGTACACAGATTCATCCCTTCGCGCGCGCCTTCGGTAATCACTATCTGACTGGCATCGCAATCAATCCCGCGAGAAATCGCCAGGTGGCGAGCTATCGCTCTGCGCAAGGATTCTTCCCCGGCAGAATCTCCGTAGCCCAACAGCGTGCTCCCCTCTTCCCGCAGCACGCGATCCAGCAATCGTCGCCACAGCGGCAGCGGGAAATAGTTCACCGCAGGCGTACCGGGTGTAAATGCCAATGCGGGCGAATCCCGGCGCGTGGCTGTCGGGAGATCTGCCAGATGGGGTGGCAGAGAAAACGCGATCGGGGCGGGCGTTTCTACGATCGAGGAATGAGGCAATGTCGCCACCTGCGATCCCAATCGGTCACGCAGCAGATACCCTTCCGTTGCCAGTTGATCCAGCGCGGCATTAATGGTGTTACGCGACAACAGCAACTGCTGTGCGATGGAACGCGAGCCAGGCAAGCGACTCTGCGGCTGCAATTGCCCGTTCAGAATGGCGTTACGTAGCGCGTGATAAATTGTGCGCTGTAATGTCTCACCATCGCGTTGGCGCACGGCCCGCATTAACAGCCCATAAAATGCATCGTCTGGAATATTCATCGCCTCTCCTCGTGGTACCACCAGAAGATACGCCAGTGGTGCTTTTTATGGAACCATCGAATCCTTATTCTGCGATTACACGTTCATAAAGGAGAGTCACTATGAGTCAGAATAATCAGTTTGGTCAGCCGGTTGGCGATGCCCTTCCGGACTGGCAACCGCGTCCACATCCGCGTCGTGAAACGCTTGAGGGCCGCCTGTGCCGTCTGGAACCGCTTAATGAAAAACACGCCGACGCGCTGTTTGCTGCCTATCAGTTGGCAGAAGATACTCGCGCCTGGACGTGGCTTTTACGTGAAGCGGATAACGATGTGGAGAGCTACACAGCCTGGGTTAAAAGCATCGTGGCGCTACAGGATCCTATCCATTTTGCCGTTATCGACAAACAGAGCGGGAAGCCGGTGGGGACGCTGGCGCTGATGCGCATCGACAGTAAAAACGGCGTGATTGAAGTGGGGCATGTGCATTTTTCACCATTGTTAAGCCGCACAGCGATGGCCACCGAAGCACAATGGCTGTTGATGCGCTACGCATTCGATACGTTGGGCTACCGCCGTTACGAGTGGAAATGCAACAGCCACAATGCGCCTTCACGCCGTGCGGCGCTGCGTATGGGCTTTCAGTACGAAGGGCGTTTTCGTCAGGCGCTGGTGATTAAAGGGCATAATCGCGACACCGACTGGTTTTCAATTATCGACCAGGAGTGGCCGGAAGTAGACGGGGCAATGCAGAAATGGCTTGCCGCCGATAATTTTGATACCGACGGCAAGCAGCGAACGTCCCTGGAAAGTTGGCGACAGCCAAAAAATTAACGTCTTTTCTTGCGCCCCTGCACGGCTTTAAAGCGGGGGTTGGTTTTGCAAATGACGTACAGCCGCCCTTTGCGTCTCACTAGCTGACAATCCGGGTGGCGCTGTTTCGCGCTTTTGAGTGAATTGAGCACCTGCATGTTCAGCTCCGTTTCGCATCAATGAACCCGCCAAAACGCTGGCGGAATCGCGCCATGCTGCCTTCGTTCGAGTATGTTTTTTGCTTCCCGGTGTAGAACGGATGCGATTTGGACGACACATCCAGCGGAATATACGGAAAGCTTTCGCCTTCCAGTTCAATCTCGCGATCGGTGTGAATGGTCGAGCCGACTTTGAAATATTCGTTGGCGCTGGTGTCATGGAACACCACGGTACGGTAATGCGGATGGATATTGGTTTTCATGATGGACCTCAATTGTTATATTATAACATAACAACAAAATACACCGAGGCTACATCAATATCAACCCTGCACAACCCATGGTTTTTTTCACGCAATAAAAAAGGCGACCGTCGTCGCCCTTGCGCATTGCGTAATACCAGAATCAACGCGGCTCGCGCCCCACTAAAAAAGTGGTCAGGGTAAACGACAACACTAATGCAATCGCTACGCCCGCGAGCGCAAACACAAAATAGGGACCGATATACGCGGGCAAACTGAAAATGCTCGACAGAATGTAGCCGTATAACCGCACACCAAAGAACGCGATAAATGCCGAGGCCAGCGAACTGGCGATCGTCGCGGCAATAAACGCTTTCTTATAGCGGGTTAACACGCCAAACAGTGCCGGTTCAGTGATGCCTAACAATGCAGAAACCGCCGCCGACAGCGTCACCGTACGTTCCTGTCTGTCCTTGCTCAAACGCCAGATGGCAAACGTTGCGCCGGCAATCGCCATGTTTGCCATAAACATCATCGGCATCAGCATGTCGTAGCCGCGATCGCTAAAGTTTTGCAGCGCAATCGGGGTCATCGCGTGATGCATCCCGGTGAGGATCGCCACCGGACGGATCGCGCCAACCACCAGCCCGGCAAAACTCGCCGACACGCCAAACAGCCCTTCAATGCCGTACGCCAGCGCTTTACCCAACCAAATACCCATCGGGCCGATCACCACCAGCGCCGCCAGTGCGCCGATAAACAGCGTCAGCGTCGGGGTGAACACCGTTTTCAGCACGTCGGGCATGAAGCTGTCGACCCATTTATGGATATATTTCAGCGCCAGTACCGAGAAAATCACCGGAATGACGCTGGAAGCATAGTTGAACACTGACACCGGAACAGCGTTCATTAACCACAGCGCAGACGCGGCATCGGGCTGGTGCGTTGCCAGCGCTTTCGCGGCCTCGATTAACGTCGGATACATCAGACAGGCAGCTACCGCAACGGCAAGATATTCATTGGTCTTGAAGATTTTTGCCGCTGACACCGCAAGGAAAAACGGCAGGAAATAGAACACGCCGCTGGCGATCAGGTCGATAATCATCACCGTGTCGCTTTTGGTCGACACCACGTTTAGCGCGATCAATCCTGCCAGCAACCCTTTGATCATCCCCGCCCCGGCAATCGCCGGCACAATTGGACCAAACACACCGGACACGGTGTCCATAAACAGCGATACCAGGCTTTTGCGCCCTTTGCTGTTTACCGTGGCTGGCTCGCTGCGCTGACCGAGCGCTTCCTGCAATTGCTCATACCAACCGTTAACCTTCGGCCCGATGATTATCTGAAACTGATCGCTCTGAAGCTGCGCGCCCAGCACACCGGGCAGCTTTTTGATTTCGGCTTGTTCGATTTTGCTATCATCAATTAAATCAAAGCGTAAGCGAGTCATGCAGTGCCAGACTTTATTGATATTGCCCTGCCCGCCCACCAGTTGAATAATCCGGGCGATGGCGTCTTGCGTCCCCATGGTGACTCCTGCGAATATTATTGTTTTGGTTATCCGGATGGTAATAAAGCCAGCCAGGTAAAACAAACCAATAAAATTTGAACGCCCTCACATTTCTCAATAACAAAAGACATCCACAAGGTAAATAACCATAATTGGTCTGATTTTTAATTCATTTAACTTCATATTTCAGACCAAAATATTTATTCCAAAAAAAGGTTTACCGGATACCGAAAATAGGGCGAAGATAAATCATCAATCGCCTTCTTTTCCGTCTTAAACAGGGAGCCTTTTTCCGTGGAACCGACGCTTATTACCGCAATAGACTGCTTCATCACCCGCCCGGATCGCCATAATCTGGTGACAGTCCGCGTGACGACCGACAAAGGCATTATCGGCCTCGGTTGCGGCACCTTTCAGCAGCGCCCGCTGGCGGTCAAAACGTTGGTCGATGAATATTTGCGTCCGTTACTGATTGGGCGTGACGCCAACAATATTGAAGATCTCTGGCAGATGATGAACGTTAACGCCTACTGGCGAAACGGTCCGGCAATGAACAACGCCATCGCCGGCGTCGATATGGCGCTGTGGGATATCAAAGCAACACTGGCCAACATGCCGCTGTATCAGTTGTTCGGTGGGAAATCGCGTGATGCCATCGCCGCGTACACTCACGCCAGCGGTGAAACGCTGGAAGAACTGTACACCGCGGTGGATGCGCTGCTGGAAAAAGGCTATCGCCACATCCGTTGTCAACTCGGTTTCTACGGCGGCACACCAACCGATTTGCATGCGCCGGACAATCCTTCCGTGGGCGCATGGTTCGATCAGGATCAGTACATGCGCAACACGGTGGACATGTTCCGCGCCCTGCGTGAGCGCTACGGCCACCGTTTCCACATTTTGCACGACGTGCATGAACGGCTGTTCCCGCAGCAGGCCGTGCAACTGGCGAAACAACTGGAGCCGTATCAACCCTATTTCATCGAAGATATTTTGCCGCCGCAGCAAACGCCGTGGCTGGCGCAAATACGTCAGCAAAGTAGCGTACCGCTGGCGCTTGGCGAGTTGTTTAACAATCCGGCGGAATGGCACGACATTGTCGTCAATCGTCAGATAGATTTTATTCGTTGTCATGTGTCGCAGATTGGCGGGGTAACACCTGCGCTGAAACTGGCAGTACTTTGCCAGGCATTTGGCGTGCGTCTGGCCTGGCATGGGCCGGGCGATATGACACCGATTGGCGTGGCGGTGAATACCCATCTTAATATTCATCTGCACAATGCGGCGATTCAGGAATTCATTCCACGTTCCGCTACCACGGATGCCGTCTTCCCTGGCGCGCCAGAAGTGAAAGCGGGCTACGTGTACCCGCCACAGGCGGTCGGCATCGGTGTTGGCTTCAATGAGGCACTGGCGGCTCAGCATCCGGTGGTGTATCGCCCGCACGAATGGACACAAAGCCGGTTGCCGGACGGCACGCTGCATACGCCGTAATTAGCCGGGCTGCTGGCGGAACGCGAGATTATCGCGATTGTGAGGAATGACATACGTGCAGGTGTAATTGATGTCGATAATGTCACTGATTTCATACACCTGCCCGCCCGCCAGAATCCCGCGATTGTTGATGTGCATCGCCGGGCTGCCCTTCTTGCAGCCCAAAAGCTCGGCTTGCTCACGACTGACATTCACCGCCCGATAGGTCGTGAGCATATGCGAAATCTCAAAACCTTTTTGCAGAACATATTGCTGTAATGAACGCTCGATAATCTGCTGATTAAGGTCAGCGAATGCCGCCGAAGGCATGCGTGACACCTCGATTTGCACTGGATTGTCGTCCACATAGCGCAGACGGCAAAATTGCCAGATAAAATCATCATCCGTTAGCCCGAATATCTGTTGCTCCTCGCGATTCGGGCGTTTTTTATGCAGGCTTATCATTCGGTAGCGCATCTGATCGAAACGCTTTTCGGTTATCGAGTTGTAGACCAGCGGATTGTTCCGCGCCTGATCGTTAATCCAGCAGCCCGATCCCTGAACAATTCTGACAACGCCAATGCTCGCCAGTTTCTCCAGCGCCTGCCGTACCGTAGAACGCGAAACGCCGTATTCTTCCGCCAACTGTCGCTCAGGAGGCAACTTATGCGGGCCGCCGTTACTCTGTTGATAAATTTTACTGAGCAGATCCTGAGTGACAAACTCATTTTTCTTCATCGGGCGTATCCCTGATTATTCCTTTAAAAAAAGACAGTTATCCTTATCATTGCATATAATTGGCGTAACATGACGATTTCCGCGCTTGATAAGGGAAGCAGGGCCATGACAAATAAAAAAATGGTCGTTCTGGTCGTGGGCGTGCTGATTTTTTCTGTCTTATTACCTATCACGCTCAGCGTCTGGCTCGCACATTACCAGGCCGAAAAAGAGTTTACCCACGATCTTAATCACTATGGCGAACGCGTCATTTTGCATACCCAGCAGGTGGTTTCCCAGGCCAAATCGACGCTCAAGGAAATTGACGCCTTTAAAGGTAAACCTTGCAGTGAAGCACATCTGCAGGCCATGCGACGCGCGTCCTATACCCACCGCGATGTGCAAGAAGTGTTATGGCTGGATGGCCTGAAGCCGCTCTGCTCGTCGCTGGAAAGCAAGAGCAGTGAGATGCAGTTTCCCCCTACCGATCGTCACACCGTGGACGGCTACCGCGTCTGGCTCACCAACAATAACGATTTAGGCATCCATCATCATATGGTGGCCCTGGCGAGCAAAAATCACATGGTGATGCTCGATCCCGGCTCGTTCGTCGACGTCACGCCTTTTTCCTCCTGGATAATTAACGTCGCACTGGTGGGTAGCCGCAGCGGTGGCATCATCGCTCAAAGCGCCCCGTTCGATTTACGGCTTTTGCGACAGGTGCGCCATAGCGGGAATAACACCTTCTTACGCGACGGCATTCTTTATAATTTACGCGACTATCCGGATGTCGGTATTTCCCAGGTGGTCTGGGCACCCATAGCCCCACTAACCGCCCGCTGGCACCAGCAGCTGCTTATCTGGCTGCCGCTCGGCGTGCTGATAAGCCTGCTCAGCGCGTTGCTGATCCTGAAACTGGTGCGTCAGTCACAATCGCCTTATCAGCGCATGCTGGACGCCATCAACGCCCGTAGCCTCGACGTTTACTATCAGCCGATTGTGTCATTACGCTCAGGAAAAATTGTTGGTGCAGAAGCCCTGGCACGCTGGCGTCAGCCAGATGGCACTTTTTTATCACCGGATATTTTTGTTCCGCTGGCTGAGCAAACCGGGCTTATCACTCGCCTCACCGGTTTGATTGTGGAAAAAGTATTTGAAGATTTAGGGCCGTGGCTGAAACTGCATCGGGACTTACATGTCTCGATAAACCTTGATCCGCAAGACCTTGTGTCACCCAAACTGCCCGCGCTGTTGGCGCAACAGCTTAACAAATGGGGCGTGCAGCCCTCGCAGGTGGCGCTGGAGCTAACGGAGCGGAGTTTTATCGATTTGAAAAACAGCCGCAGCGCGCTGAGCCAGTTCCGCCAGGCGGGATATGCGCTGTACATCGACGATTTTGGCACCGGTTATTCCAGCCTGAGTTACCTGCAAAATCTGGATGTCGATATCATCAAAATCGACAAGTCATTTGTGGATGCGCTGGAGTTTAAAAACGTCACCCCGCACATCATCGAAATGGCCAAGTCACTGCAATTGGCGATCGTCGCCGAAGGGGTTGAAACCGAATTTCAGCGCCAATGGCTGGCCGATCATGGCGTTCAGTTAGGCCAGGGGTGGTTGTTCAGTAAAGCGTTGCCAAGAGCGGAGTTTATTCTTTGGGCGGAAAGCAATCTGCATCAGCCTGACGCCAGGTAAAACGGCTGGCGGCACGCCGCACAGCCGTATTCGTTTACTCGTTAAGAATCGGTGCGAAGCCGCCGTAAATCATCCTTTTGCCATCAAATGGCATGCTTTCGCCCATCTCCTTCATTCGTGGATCGGTCATCATCTTCGCGTTGGCCGCATCCCGAACGTCTTTCGACGGATACTCAATCCAGCTGAAAACCACTTCTTCATTGTCTTCTGCTTTTACCGCCATGCGAAAGTCGGTCAGCTTGCCATCCGGCACATCGTCTGCCCAACATTCCACCACGCGGGTGGCACCGAACTCTTTAAAGAGCGGTGCTGCTTTTGCCGCCAGCGCCAGATAAGCCTCCTTTTTGTCGGCTGGCACAGCGACAACAAAACCATCAACATACTTCATGAGATAACCTCCGAAGTGAACGGTGCGGCCAGCGGTTCTGACCGCATCCGGCGTTGATAAGTTTAGTCGCGACGCCAGCTGAACGCATAACGCAGACGCCGTGTTGGCAGCAGGAATTCTGGCGACACGCTCGGGCTCCAGGAGTCGTCGCCGCCGACGCCCATATGAAACGCATCCAGATTCAGCCAGCAGCCCGCCTCTTCACGCAGCAGATGCTGATGGCTCGTGTTCTGCAACTGCTGCTGACTGTAGCGACTCAGACCGAAATGAAAATCGCCTCGCCAGACATTATCACCATAGCGCAGTTCGCGCGTGTCACACCGCAGGCCATTTTCCGTTGGGAAAATGTACGGCGTATGCAGTTCGTTCAGCGGCAATGTCCAACGCCCCTGGCGGGCAGAAAGTTTGCGATCCGGGTAGTTTTCATGAGGACCCAGACCGAGCCACGATGCGTGCGTCGCGGTCTCCGCCAACTGACAGCTCAGGCCAATTCGCGCAGGTTCAGGCATATCCGCTGCGACGATAATGTCTACCTCAACGTGTAGCTCACCCTGGCCGTCAATGCGCCAGCGTTTATCGGAAATAAACAACGGCTTTTGCTGATGTTCCCAAACGTGACGGGTCACAATCACCACCCCATCACCCTGTTCTCGCGCTTCACATTGCAGCAGTTTTGCCGTCATGGCGTACATGCCCGCCGCCTTCCAGCGTTCCACCCAAGCGTTCGGATCGATACGTGTGGCTTCGCTGACGCCGATATCGTTATCCAGCGGCGCGCGCGTGAAATTATCGGTCATCGGCGACAATAATGCGGGCTTTTCATCGCGCCACCACTGGCTCAAATTTCCGCTCTCACGGCTAAACTGCCAGCGCTGATTGCTGTGAGTAACGGTGAATGCTTCATCGCTGACCACCCGTTTCGGCGCAACGCCAGCAACGGGTAGCGCCGGAACGGCAAGCGGCGTCGGCAATGTCCACTGATCCCAGGCGCAAAGGTGATTAGCATCGGACCAGTCCGTCGCGTCGTTTTGCCAGATTTCCACATTGAGCCAGATTTCACCTTCGCCCTCAGGCAGCGCAGCATCTATCAGCTCAAGCACCTGATTCCCCTGCGGAGCGAGGTGAATAATGCACTCGCCTTCGGCAATCGTTTCGCCCTCGTGCGCCAACCACCAACGCAAACGCTCGTTATCACTGTGGCGGAACAGATATTCGCTGCTGATTTCCACGCGTAAAGGGGAAACCGACGCCAGCCGGAACTGGAAAAACTGCTGGGCACGTTTGGCTTCAAACAACGCAGGATGCGACGTGCGATCCGGGAACACTAACCCGTTCATACAGAACTGGCGATCGTTGGGTGTATCACCAAAATCGCCGCCGTAGGCCCAGAACATCTTGCCGTCATCGCCAGTTTTACACAGCGCCTGATCGACCCAGTCCCAGACAAAACCGCCCTGTAAACGCGGAAATTCGCGGAACGCCTGCCAGTATTTGGCAAACCCGCCGAAACTGTTACCCATCGCATGGGCATATTCGCAAAGGATCAGCGGGCGCGATTCGCCCGGCAAACCGATCCATTTTTTCAGCGACCATTTCGGCACCGCCGGGAACGGCTGATCCTTGTCGACACGCGCATACATCGGGCAAACAATGTCCGTCACGGCGGTGTTCGCCCCGCCCCCTTCGTACTGAACCGGGCGTGTAGGATCGGTGGTTTTCAGCCAGCGATACAGCGCGTCGTGGTTCGCGCCATGGCCGGATTCGTTGCCCAACGACCAGATGATGATTGATGGATGATTACGGTCACGGCTCACCATTCGGGTCACACGCTCGCTCATCGCGGACAGCCAGCGCGGATCGTCCGCCAGGCGACTCATCGGCACCATGCCGTGTGTTTCAATATTCGCTTCGTCGACCACGTACAAACCGTAGCGATCGCACAGTCGATACCACCGCGGATGATTGGGGTAATGCGAGCAGCGCACAGCGTTAAAGTTGTTCTGCTTCATCAGCAGAATGTCGTGGCGCATGGTGGCTTCATCGACCGCTTGCCCGGTTTGTGGATGATGTTCATGACGGTTCACACCACGGATCAGCAGCGGTTGGCCATTAAGGGTCAACAGGCCATTAACGATCGCCACGTTCCGAAAACCAACATCACAGGCTTCGGTTTCCAGTGTCTTTCCGCTGGCATTCAACAGCGTGAGCGTCAGGCGATAAAGCGTGGGGATTTCTGCACTCCACAGATCCGGTTGTTCAACTGGGATCGTCAGCATCAGCCGTTCGGCCCAGTTGCCGCGTTCGTCTACGATTTCGCTACCCGGCTTTTGCCGTTGACGTCCAACTTCAACGCCATCACGCCACAGCACCGCTTCCACTTCCGTGTCGTCAAACGCATCACCTTCCAGCGTGACATTGAGATTCAGCGCGCCGCGGCTGAAATCTTCATTCAAATCGGTCGTGAGATAATAATCGGCAATGTGAGTGGCGGGTTTGTGCAGCAGCGACACGTCGCGGAAAATCCCGCTCATCCGCCACATGTCCTGATCTTCCAGATAGCTGCCATCGCACCAGCGCAACACCAGCACCGCCAGGCGGTTATTTCCGGGCACCAGCGCGTCGCTAAGATCGAATTCCGCAGGCAAACGGCTGTCCTGGGAATAACCCACCCAGTGGCCGTTGCACCACAGATAAAAAGCGGAATTCACGCCGTCGAGCACGATCCGCGTTTGCCCTTGTTCCAGCCAGCTTTCTGGCACGTCAAAATCCCGCGAGTAACAGCCTGTCGGGTTTTCAGTGGGCACGCGCGGCGGCGTAACAGGGATCGGATAAGTGACATTGGTGTAAATCGGGGTATCAAAACCCTGCATCTGCCAGTTCGACGGCACCGGCATCGCAACCGCGTCGGCTAAATCACTGTCCAGCCATGCATCCGGCACCGCTTCAGGGGCATGAAAAAAGTTAAAACGCCATTCACCGTTGAGGCATTGACGAGAAACCGAAGGCGTATCGTCTTGCGCCTGTTGTTCATCACGCCAACTGAACATCGGGGCGTGGGCAGGTAAACGATGCCACTGCGTCACGGCGGGGTTTTCCCAGTCGCGGCGGGCGAGAATAGAGTGTAGGGAAGTCATCGGTAAAACCTCTTTGCGAAGCGCTCACAATTTCAATCAGCATGCGCCGATCCGCACTGAGGGTAAAGGATCGAATGAACGAGAAGCGAGAAGGATCACAAAGCGATCAGCGCAGGCCGAGTTTATTTGCCAGCGCCGCGAGTTCGTGTAAGCGATGAGCAAGATCGTCTGGCGGATTTTGCGTAACCGGCGCGGTCGATCCACGCACCACCAGCGCTACTGGCAGCTGCGTTTGGCTACATGAATGGGCATCATGCCCGCCGATAAGCCAGTCCACACCCTGTTCGCCCGCATCGCTAAACGCCTGGCGAAGCGTGGTCAACGGCGGCGTAAACCAGGCGCTGTCCGTGGTGTCATCGTAACCGACGACGGATAGCTGCTGCGGCACCGCAATCCCCTTTTCTGCACAGGCACGCAGTACGCCGAGCGCCATCTGATCGTTTGCCACCAGAATGGCATCCGGCTTTTCTGCATTCGCCAACAGACTGTGTGCCTTTTCATAACCCGACTGCGCACTCCAGTCGCCGCTGGCGATAGCGTACGGCGCAAGCCCGGAAGCATTCAGCGCCTGTTTCCAGCCCTCAAGCCGTGCTCGTGCAGAAACGGAAGATGACGGTCCCGCCAGCAGCGCAATGCGGGAATGCCCCTGTTCAAGCAAATGCGTCACCCCACGCTGTGCGCCCTGTGATGCGCTGAACACCAGGCTGTTAACGGCCGCCTGTTCGCTGACATCAAGAAACAATACCGGCAGCGGTGCCGCCAGCTCGTTCAGGCGCTGGGCGACGTCGTTTTCCAACGGGACATTGATGATCAACCCTTCAACGCGCTGTGCCAACAGTTCCTGTATCGCCGCCCGACAATCCTCTTCGGCGTTGCCGGTCACCATCGAAATCAGTACCGTATAACCCCGCTCACTGGCCCGACGTTTCACCGCCGAAGCGATTTGCGACGGCGCATGTAACGCCAAATCGGCACTGATAAGCCCGAACGTCGGCTGGCGCTTACCCGCTAACAGCTGCGCGCCGCGATTAGGAATATAATTCAGCGTCGTCATTGCGAGCTGCACCTTTTCACGGGTGCGGGCCGACACGTGCTCTGCCTGATTAATCACGCGGGAAACGGTTTGATAGGAAACGCCCGCCAGTCGCGCAACGTCATAAAGAGTGATGGCTTTCATTATTCAGCATCCAAAGGGCAATTCCGCCAGTGTAACGGATAATCACGACGCTGACTGTGAGCGCTTCACAAATTAGTTTAATACGTTCTCTTTTTTCAACTGCGGGCGCACTTTTATCTCCGGGCGGAACCACGGTAAGCAAAGCTGGATCAGTGGGCCAATCGCCAGCGCATACACCAGTGTGCCGATGCCCACGCTGCCGCCAAGAAAATAGCCGATAGCCAGCACCGTCAGTTCAATACATGTGCGGATGACGCGAACCGACCAGCCGGTGCGGGCGTGGATCCCGGTCATCAACCCATCACGCGGTCCGGGACCAAAACCTGCGCCAATGTACATCCCGGTCGCCAACGCATTGAGCACCACCGCCCCCAGCATCAATGCACTTTTCATCAGTAACGAATCTGGCGTTGCCAGCACCGCCAACGTGGCGTTGGCCACCAGTCCCAACACGATCACATTACTGATGGTGCCAAGCCCTGGGCGCTGACGGATGGGGATCCACAACAGCAACACCAGCACGCCGGTAATGATCATCACTGTGCCAATATCGAGCGCAAAAACGTTGCCGACGCCGAGATGGAAAACGTTCCAGGGATCCGCCCCTAAATTGGCCCGCACGAACATCGCGGTGGAAACGCCGTACAGGCAGAGCCCGACGTACAGTTGCAGTAAACGGCGCAGCATAAAGACCTCATCAGTGATTGCTGAAAACCCCATCATCGTTAAAAATGGACCTATTATTAATGACCAGTTTTATAAAAGTGGACTGCTATGTCTCTTCGTCGCTCCGGGAGTCAATCGCTGGTGAGCCTGCTCGGCCACTGGCAGGAAAGTGCTTCGCGTACGCCGCTCTGGCGTCAGCTTGCCGAGGCGTTGCGGCTGTTAATCCTTGATGGTCGTTTGGCGCTCGATAGCCGCTTGCCCGGCGAACGCGAGCTGGCAACGGCGCTGAACGTCAGTCGTACCACGGTCGCCAGCGCCCTCGCCCAATTACGTGATGAGGGGTATGTTCTCAGTCGTCACGGCAGCGGTTCACGGGTGATCCTGCCGATTCAGCATCAGCAAGTGCCCACACGAATGGCAACCGTGCAGGCACTCGATCTGTCGACCGCCGCGCTGAGCGCGGGTCCGGAAATTCATCAGGCCTATAGCCACGCGCTTGCCGCGATGCCACAACATTTGGCCAGTACCGGATACGATCAGCAGGGTTTACCGGCGCTTCGGGAAGCCATTGCGCAGCGCTATTGTGCGCGTGGTCTGCCGACCCGAGCCGATGAAATTATGGTGGTTAACGGCGCGGTGAGCGGGCTGGCACTGATCCTGCGATTATTGACTGGCCCTGGCGATCGGGTTGTGGTCGATAATCCAACCTATCCTCTGGCCATTGCCGCCATTCAGGGCGCGTCCTGCCGTCCGGTTGGCGTGTCTCTGCCACAACAGGGGTGGGACGTCGATGGTTTGACCGCCACGTTTGCGCAAACGGCCCCGCGCCTTGCTTATCTGATGCCGGATTTTCATAATCCGACCGGGCGTTGTATGGATAGCGCGACGCGCCAGCGCATTGCCGATCTCTCTGCCCGCACGCGCACCACGTTGGTTATCGACGAAACCATGGTCGATCTCTGGTACAACGCTCCCCCACCGCCACCGCTGGCGGCTTTTAACACCGATGCGCCGGTCATGACATTAGGCTCGACGGGCAAAAGTTTTTGGGGCGGGCTGCGGCTCGGTTGGATCCGCGCCTCCACGCGCACGTTGGCTTCACTGGTTCAGGCGCGTGACACGCTGGATTTAGGTTCACCGACGCTGGAGCAACTCGCCACCGGCTGGCTGCTGGATAACGCAGAGAGTTTACTGCCCGCGAGACGCAAAATGCTCGCCACGCGCCGCGACATGTGCTGCACATTAATGACGGAATATTTCCCGCAATGGCGCTACGGGCAGCCCGAAGGCGGTCTTTCATTTTGGGTGGAATTACCGGATTCGCTGGCGACGCTGTTTGCCGCTCGGGCTGAAAGCGTGGGGATCCATTTAGGGACGGGAACGCGGTTTGGACTTGCAGGCGCATTTGACCGCTGGCTACGACTGCCGTTTACGCTGGACGATGAAACACTGAGAATGGCGTTCCGTACACTGCAACCCGTCTGGAATTCTCTGAACGGTCAGCAGAATAAATTACAACCACGAAAAATAGTTTACTAAAATAACGACGAGCCAATAACGAGTATGGGCTCGTCTAAAATATATCGTCCATGATGATTTGAGATGATTGTGTCTTTGTTATCGCTGAACATTATCCTGCTTAAAGGCTTCAGCAATATGACAATAGATTGGTATTTTAATTAATGTTGACGTGGGATCGGGAATCCTTTGACCGAAATAATAAAGCTGTCGCCGTCTTTTTTAATTTTAGCGCCGGTGTCGCACCAGTCTGATGCAATGCGAAAGAACTCATCGCTACCGACATTCCAGTTGAGGCGTACGTGTTTTACATATCCTGAGCGGAGCATTTCACACGCTTCACCGTAGCTACTGGCCGTTAAGAGTTGTTGTTTCATTTTCTCTTCTTCAGAATTTTGCGTATCGCTTTGATTTCTTTAGGAGTAAGAGGGGATGATTCTTCTTCAGTATGCTGACTGTCTACCTCGCCTTCGGATACTCCCGCCTCTGATTCTGTTTCCAGCGCCAGCTGCAAAAGCCGTTGCGTTGCCGCGCCTAAGGTCTCGTTATGGACTTCCGCGTAATGGCGTAATTGTTCTTTCAGATCGCCGTCAATTTTAACATTCAGAACAGCCGTGGTCATGGTAAAGCTTCCCGTGCAATAAATTAAGATAATTAATACACGAACATCCAAAGGCAATCCAGAAATAAATTTTTCATAAAAATGAAATAAATAATTACCCATATTTATTGTCTGCCTAATATATGACAGCCAGATGACAGTAATATTTCAGCCTTGTGACGGATTGTTTATTCTTGCTTCAAATGAGTATAAGCAATACTAAAATTTGAGAGGTTTATACACGGTTTATCTCTGCCACGAGAGAAGGCGATACGCTGAATGAAATAAATCGGTGAGGTTTAAGAATGAAAATTTTGTGACGGATAGCACGGGCGTGCTGCATGAAGTCGAAGGTGAAAGCGTCGTCCTGCAACTGTCACGGGAAAACGGTTGAACTGGCGGAGTAACGATATGCGCCGGGATCCCCCGGCAATGCGTGTGGATGGCCTTGGCGAGTGGAGTGCTAACCGCAGAACCTAATAGCGTTCAGGTATCTTTTTATCGATAGAAATGAGCTTGCCGTTTTGCACAGTGATATAACCGCCCTCTTTTAGGGACGATAAAATTTTGAAGACGTAGCTTTTGGAGAACGTGGTTCGCTTCAGGATAAAAGAGGCAATTCCCTCGTGGTAGCCTTTGTCACTTTCCGCCCTGAACAGATAACGCTCCAGCATCGCGCGAATGGTGGTGTAACCCGAACTGGCATTTCGCTCATAAAAGATATGCAGCAGGCCCATATTCATGTGTAACAAAATCCGCACAAACAGTGCACGAGTTTCCTCGTTATTCATTACTCGCCGCTCAAAATCCTCGGCATCCAGCAAAATGAACTGGCACTCCGACATGGTCTGATACTCAAATTCAATGTGCGGATAATACTTTTCCAGCAGGCCCAGCGGAAAATGCGGCATTACACCGACGCTGAAGTTTTCCTGGTGAACCTTTCTGCCTGTGACGTTGCCCGAAAGCAGCGTCATCACCTCTCCGGGCTGAATGTGAAATTTACGCCCTTTGTGGAGTTTAACCGTCTTGCCTGTGTCGCGTAGCAGCGAAATAAGCGGAGAAAAATCGAGTGATGCGTAAGTGTGTGCGGATAAAATAAAATTCTGAGTCATAAGTTCTGACATGTCGTTGCGGAGAGTCTTAACAGACTAGCACGATGACCCACAATCGGCTAACCCAACAATACCGCGCTATAAGCATTATAACGCGGCGTAAACTCAAGTTACTTTTTCCCGAACAGGGTCACATTGGCCTTACGGTGATCGGATTTTCGGGTTTCATACCAGAAATCCACTTTGCGAATTTTACGTTTGCCCACACCGCGTAAATCAATGTCGCGACTCTCCCCGCCTTCACGAATATAGGAGACCGTTCTCAGGGTGTCACGATGACCATTGTCATATTCCACAACCATTCGTTTCATATTCAGCGACGCATTATTCACGCGGAATTTCAGCTTGCTGAATTCGTTGTTGCTGTAAACGCGAATGGTGTCATGATCGCGAGAAAAATCGGCTTTGGCCGACCCCAGGTTTTTCCAGTCGCTCGCGTAAGTGTTGAAAGTCGCCGCCATCAGGGCGGCACAGGCGACATATTTTAGGGTGTTAACTACAGCTTTAGACATAGCTTTTACTCTTCCTTTTTGTTCCTGAAAATGGCTTCCCGACGGCGTTAAAATTTACCGACGAGGTTGATGAAAAAGCCCTTAGCGTCATAGTCGTCGTCATGGACTAAATCATCGTTAAAACTGGAGAAATTATACCCAACGCCGACCTTCATATTTTTCCCCATCTCTTTTTCAAGGGAAATCAGCGTCCCGCGCTCGGTTTGCTGGTTAACCGAATCCTGCTTAATGTGGTATTCCCCGGTGATGTTCCAGTTATTCATAACGCTGTAAGAAAGCGTCATACCCGACAGGTAAATTTTGCTGTCAACCGGGAGGGTTTCACCCGAATCGCGGGTATAAACTTCGTGCTTCTTTTTGTAGGCAAACTTGGATCCAACATCGACACGTGGGGTAATACTGTAAATGAACTCACTCTCGATAATGTGGCTCTTTTCGTCCTGAATATCGTCGGCATCATTCAGCGCGTCGTAATCAATCAGATAGGTGTAACGCGTCAGTATATTCAGTTTGTCGTTGTACACCGGACGATAGGCCAGGCCGATATTACTTTCGAGAAAACGTTCGACAATCTCATCAGTATCGGCGTTGCGCGAGTGGGAATAGTTGACCTTGCCATACAGGGTATATTCCTCGGTCATATGCCAGACGTAGTTATTGATGGTCGCAAACTGATGAATATTGTCATCGCCCTTATCGGTACGGTATTCCAGCTTGTTGGTAAGCTGATAGTTGTCCTGATCCAGACGGGTATAAATACTGACCGCTTTACGTTCCACATCGCTTTGATCGGTGTAATCGACGGTGCCCTGCTGGTACGCCATTCCGAAAGTAACGTCATCATCGAGATCATAATCAAAACCAAACGAGTCGATGCGGCCTTTGCCGTTATTCTCATCGACGAACTGGTTTTCCTGATACAAATCGAGCGCCTGCGTGGCGTTGTATTTCTGCCCGATGGTCAGGGTATTTTGATCTTCGTAACTGTCTTTGCCATAGGTGACGTAGGTGCTGTAATCGTCGGTCACGTCATAGGTGACGGACGCATCCGCCGAGTTCCCCCGATCGCCAACGGTATAATCAGCACCCAGCGTCCAGTCTTGATACAGCACCACTTGTCCACCCACGGTAGCACTGTCGTTGTTGTCGTAATGCTCGCTGGCGTGCACCGTTTGCTGCCCGCGCAGGTAGGCGTAGTCATCATCGTTAAACCAGTATTCAACCCGCGCCCCCAGTAGATCGCCGGTCCCCATCTGGTCGTCATTATTCAGTTCCTGGATGTGCTGCCCGGCCAACGCCACTTTCACGTGATCCGTCAGCTTCTTCTGGGCCTCAATATTGAACTCTTGTGAGTCAGTGGTGGTAACGTCGGCCTCGTCTTCCTCTTTGATGTTTTTGACGCTGCTCACCACCTGCGTTTCATCATCAATTTGCAGACGCATTTCGCCCCCCCAGGAGAGCTGGCCGACGTTATCGAACTGGCTGGCGTTGGAGTACGCAGCATCCTTGTTCTTGTACCAGAAGGAGAGATCGTTCCCCACCGCGCCAAAGGTCTCGGGCATCAAATCATGCAGGTTAGTCACCCCAGTTATCTGCACATTGTCACCTTCACGGTCATCGGCCATTGAGGTTATCGGCGTGAAGCTCAAACCACCGTCCAGCGACAGGAAGTTGCTGTCGGACTGGGTGCCTTTACTGTGGCCAAACTCGGCTTTCATCCAGGTGCCTTCGGTGGCGCGCAGCGTCAGGTCGCTGCCGTAGAGCGAATAATCGTGACTGTCTTTGGATTCCGAAACCGCCGTCACGCCGAGGCCGATATTATCGTTGAACCAGCCCTTAGCACGTCCGCCCTTGGTCATATTTTTCAGCGTTTCCGAGGTGTCTGGCACATACTCGTAATCAACGGTTAAATAGTTTTTGTAGTCGCCGCCCGGCGTGTCGGTTATCACGTCACCGGTTGTGGAAACGTCGGTGATTTCCGACAGCGGACGGTTAAGGATGATGCGCCCCTGATAGGCATTTATTTCGTAGTCGCGCCCTGACTGCAGCGGCATCTGTTTGAGGGTCAGCCCGGTTTTCGGATCGGTGACTTTGACATACACCTTGTCACTGCCCGGCACGACTTCACTGTTGTTCAGCAGATACAGGCTACCGCCGGTACCCAGAAACTCATCATGCGCAGAGAGCGTGTCGGCCTGTGAGGTGAAGCCCACCACGTTCAGACGGTCATCACCAAAGCGGGTGGTTTCCTGAGTACGGTAATTCCCGCGAAAGCCGTACAGGCTGCGGTTGTACTGTTCGGTGTCAGTGCCGGTTATCCCGGTGTTATAGCTGCCCCACAGCAAACTGGATTTATCGTACTGCGCATCGAGGTAAAACTTGCCCTTGGTGTTGACCACTTTTTCGATATTCGCGTTGTCGCCGTAGTTGCCGTAGTACAGCTCATCGTCGTCATCGAGAATATCGAAAACGGTGGTATCGGTGGCGGCAAATGGACTTTTAAAAATATCTTTTAGCGGCTGATCGCGACTGTCAAAGGCTGTCGTTAACCGCCAGTGCTCACCAAACTTGCCTTCGCCAAAATAGGCCAGACGCCCACGGTTATAAATATCGCCCTGATATTTTTCATCAACCGCCAACACGTCGTCGTTACCACTGACATAATTACGCCCGACATAAATATCAGCCAGTCCGGTTTGGCTATAATAGGACTCCGGCATTTGGGTACTGAGAGAATACGCTTCCTTGTGGCCATTCTTATAAGCAATTTTTACGGGGAAAACATACTCGCCTACCGGAAGGTATTTCTCAACGTAGAGCTTACCGTCATGAATGTCGTATTGATCGTCGCCTATATCAATGGTGTCTACGCCGACAAGTCCGGTGCCCATTAATTTCACCATCCCGGCGTTGGTCGGAATATTATGACGCATCAGTTCAGCCCGGCCAAAGTCCGCCACTTTTTTCTGCCCGCTGTTGGTTAGCTTATCAACGGTGACAGTGGTATCACTCAGGCCATTTTGGGTTTCGGCTTTTGGTGGCGCTTTCACCAGATCAATCACCCCAAGCGTGGTGACATCCATATTGCCTTTGTCATCCCACATTTTCAGCCGATACAATAACTGGTTACCGCTGACCAGCGGGATCGTGCTGTTGCCATTCCAGCTCAGGGTGGCGTTGTTGGTCAGCTCTTTGCCGCTAAGCGTGTGAATGGGCTGGCTGAGACCACGGTCACGGCCATCAAAAATATCCAACTGCCATTTTTTGATGTAGTCGCTGTAATTCGTGCTGACTGTAAAGCTCACGTCGGAGATTAGTTTATTTTTTTCTAATTCAGCACGATCAGTAGTCGTTAAATTAAATACCGGCACCAGGCGACTGACATCACGAGTTGCCCATATAGCCCCCTTCGGCAAATAAATACGCGATGCATCATTACGTTTTACTTCCTCGCGTATTTCTGGCGTTATGGACTCGCTATCGAGTAAAACAAGTGCATCGGCATCTGCGTTGCTGTAAGCCATGGGAAAACATGCCATGATCAATATCTGCAATTTACTCGGTTGATACTTTTTCACATTCACACCTGACAAAAACTTAAACGATAAATAAAAGGACCCCCACCGGGCAGGCCAGAATGCCTGTCCGGTGTTTATTCTTCTGAACGGGAAACTACTTCTTTTTCACGCTGAAATTGAATTTCGCGAGCGCATGGGAGGTTATCCGTTTCACTTTCGGGTTCTCACTGATCACCTCCATATCCGCAGGCAAAGAATCGGTATCGACTTTCACCAGGAAATTGCGGCCTATGTTTTCAGTGACCCACTGATCGGGAACGTGGTAGCGCCCGTATTCATCGGTCTCAATTTTGATACCCTCAACGGTAATCAGGCGGACGCCCGGAATGCCATCTTCATAAATCCCTTTATTCTCGAGCCTAATTTCCCAGACATAGTCCTGCCCTTTCTGATAGAGATTGCGGGTAATGTTCAGGCTTTCCGACGACATGCCTCTGGCAACGTTGCCGCCAGACTTGCGTTCTATTTTGCCGTTGGCGGTGAAACGAATATCAGTGCCACCGGAGGTGGTGATATGCAGATCAAACGGCGCACGCGATTTGCTGGAGAACCGGATCACCGCTTTATTGGTTTCTTTTAACGTCCGGTTGATAGAGACCCCACGTAATTGCTTAATCTTCACGTTTTGTATCGCAGGCACACCTTTGCGGCTATCAGCCAGGCGTATTTCGGCCCCGCTTCCTAACTTCAGCGTCGTACTTCCCGGCACGTAAGCCTTGCCGAGCGGTGACGTGACCGCGACGCGGATACCGCTTGCAGTCGCATCCGCCTGGTAGCCATCGCCGTTGCGATCTTCAAACACTTTGCCGATGATCGAGGCGGTATCAAACACCTTATCCGGCTCTACCCGTACCGTGGCCGAATCGGTATTCGAGACGTTGACCCCCGCAGATGTCGCCACTGCGGTGTTGGTATAAGAGCCGAACGTCACGCCCATTCCCACCCGCAGCAGATAGCGAATGCGCACTTTGCTGTACGGGTCGATATTGAGCGTCGGGAAAGTCAGCATCGCACTGCGCGTCGGTTCACCGTTGACGCTCTTGTCGTCGGCGGTATCAAACTCCCCATCCGGGCCGCTCAGCGTGATTTCCGTGGAGTCATTGACATAGTTAAAGCCAGCCGGGTAGCGGTCTTCGACCACAATGTTTTTGAAGTTAGACTCATTGGCGTTTTCGACAATGACTTCGTATTCCACAACATCGCCTACCTGAGCGCTGTTTTTACTGGCGCTTTTACTCAGGGTCAGTTTCCCGGAGTTATCCGGGATCCGTTTCACGTGAGTCGTGACCGTAGCGCTGGTTTTCTTGCCGCCGACTTCGGTGGCGGTAAAAGTGTTGCTGACATCATCATCAATCCCTTTGTTGATTTGCCCGACGACTTCAAATTTGAAGCTATTGCGTGAGTTTGACTCCAGCCCCACCACCAGCGACAAATCTTTGTTAGCAGGTAGATTGAGCTTATTCACCACCGCCCCCGCCCGATTGTATTCGGCACCGCGGAGAGTCCAACTGCTGAACACTTTGTTGCCGTTAGACGCCACTAGCTTGCTGATCGCATCCGTCAGGTTCACGTCTTTGGCATTTCCTTCACCGGTGTTCACTACCGACAGCGTATACACAATGTGCGTATCGTCCGGGGTGTATTCGCTCTTGTCAGCGGTTTTCTTCACCACCAGATTCGCACCGACCGGCGGTAAATCCAGCACGCTCAGCTTACCGCTGTTGCTGTCCTTCAGCGCCCCCGCAGCAGGACGCCCTTTGCTCGCGGCAGATTTCACCGCCGTCTTCACCGGGGCCAGGCCGCTGAGGGTGGCGTAGAACGCATTGACGTCAATCGGCGTGGTCATATTAACGTTCACTTTTGGCGTGATGGTGTAATGCACTTCACCGCCAACACCGATATCCACCGCCGTTGAGATGTCTTTGTTACGGCTGAAGCTGCCTACCGTGGTGTCGGCACCGATCACATCGGCCTTGATCTCCCAGCCCTCAAACGCCGCGCTTTGGCTGTTATCAAGCCAGGTGCCTTTGGCTTCGGCAAAGCGAGTCTCAACGTGTACGTTGTTCGCAATCCCTTTGCCGACGTTTTTCAGCACCAGGTGATACACCACTTTCTTACCCGGCACGTAATACTCATCATCCACGCTCATGCTGGCTTCAACTACCGCATGAACCGGCTTCACCGGTGGGCTAACCGCATCGATACCCCCCGCGTTGGCGGTATTGATAATCGGCCCCGTGACTTCCGGCCCAACGACCGCTGAGGCCTTCATCACCACCGTGCCATGCGGAGGAATATCCAGCGTGTAACGGGTCGCAGACACCGGATTCGCACTGCTGCCCACCGACAGATGATCGACGCTCAACGTTTCCGAACCGCTTTCAAACGCAGGTCCCATCGTGCCATTGGCCTGCTTCGCTTCGATGCCGGACATGTCATCCTGCAACGGCAGATCGTTGATGTAAGAACCCGAGGTGTTCTGCACGGTTATCAGGAAGTCCAGCGACTGGCCGGGCTCGTACTCGGCCTGGACGCTGGTTTTGGTCACTGTCCAGCTCGGCGCCTGCGGAGAAACCGTGGCTTTCTGCTCGGACGTTTTCCCGTCGAGGGTCATGGTCGCGGTGTTGGTGATATCCCCTATCGCCGTTGGTCGTGGTATGGCGGTGATAACAAACGTCAACGTATCGCGTGCCGCTAAATCCACCAGGGTATCGATATCGGCGTTGGTCCCCGTCGGTGGGGAATAAATCACGCTGTTTTTGTTGCCGGTCGTCGTACTCACCTTCCAGCCGCTGAATGCACGCTCATCGCTGCCGGAGGTGGTGGCCACTTTGAGGCCGCTGATCACATCCTGGATGTGCAATCCGCTGGCAAAAGCATCGGTATTGTTAGCCAGCGTTACGGTCCAGGTCACCGGTTCATTCAGGGTGTAGACCGGCGAGGCCGCGGTTTTGCTCAGCGTTATCTCAGCCTTCGCCGGCACACTGGTGGCGCTGGCCTGTTCCGTTGCGTTCTGATAGCTGAAACTCGCGGTGTTGACCACATCAGCGATAGCCGTTGGATCCAGTTGTGCTTTCAGGGTGTACGTCAGGGTGTCACCCGGCGCGATGTCGACGACCTGATTGAGATCGTTACGCTGAACGGCAGGCGGAACCGGACTGGTGCCATGGGTTGACGCGGCAGAAATACTCACCGTTGCCATGCGGATAGCCTTGCCTTCTTCGCCGCCCGCCAGAGTGGTGGTGATTTCAGACAGAGCATCGGTCACGTTGACGTCACGCGCCCAACCGCCGCCGTCATTTTTAATCGCTACGGTATAGGTCAGCGTATCACCAGAAAGGTACTCGGCTTTATCCACCGTTTTATCGATGCTCAGATCTGCCGCCGCTGACGTGTAAGTCGCGCTGGCAGACAGCGGCGTGCCAGAATCATCCGTAGCCGTTGCTGTGTTGGTGATATCCCCGGAAATATCACTGCGCACCACGCCATTTAGCGTCAGTTTGACCGTCTGACCGGGGTGAATGTTGTAACGAGCCTGATAGCCGTCGCTGTTGTTCACTTCGTTACTTTTGATCGTTAACGCCGGATCCAGACCGCTGTTATCTTCCACCACGGTCCAGCCGTCAAACACCCGGTCTTTACCGCTGCCGCCGACGGAATCCGCCAACAGCGTTTTCAGCGAGTCGTTCAGCTGCGCATTAGTCACATAACCGTCACCGCTATTTTGCAGCGTCACGACGAAGCCAATGGTTTCGCCCGGCGAATATATAGCCGGATCCAGCGACGGGATTTTGCTCAGCAGTAAATGGCCTGGGCTTGGTTTGATCTCACCTTCGGCCAGGCGTACCAACTTGCCATTCACCGTTGCGGTGTTATGGAACTCGCCGATGGCGTCGTCACGGACATGCCCGCTAATGATCACCCGCACCGAACTGAACTCATCTTTGCCCGCTACCGCGTTACGTCCACCAAGCTTAACCGTGGTATCGATATCGCCGTTGTCCGGAGTGGCATCGGCGTTGCTACCATCGGTATAGCCATCGGAAGAATCACTCAGAATCGTTGAGCTGACCGTCCAGTCTTTTAACGCGGTCTGTTGCGTTCCCTTCGCCGTTTCCACGAGGAACGAAGAGATTTTGTCCTTCAGCGGGATCTCAACATTACTGTCGGCATAGTTGGTAATATCAATCGCATAGTGAACCACACCGCCCGGTGTATAAATCGGGGTGTCGGTATGTTTGGTCGCCACAATGTTAGCCGTGCCGGGGTCCAGCACAATGCTGTTGGTGTTTGCACCGTTCACCGTGGCGGTGTTGGTCAACGTCCCGGTCGCAGAAGCCGCCACCGTGCCGTTGATTTCAAAGATAATTTCATTGTCCGGACGCAAGTCTACGCTAGCATCCAGACCCACGGCCCCGCTGTAGCTCCCGGAAATACCGTAGTGATCGGCAGGTTCCACGACAATGGATGACCCCCAGGAACTGAAGGCCGCGCCGCCGTCGGCGGTACGAATCGAAGACAACACGTCTTTCACCGAAATGCTCCCGGCGTTGCCCTTGCCGGTGTTTTTCACCGCCACGCGGTAGGTGATACCGGTATTCGGCGCGTACTGACAACCTGCGCCCGTGGCTGACGGTAACGTACAGGCGGCATCGGCTCCGGTTTCAATCAGTGATTTGCTGTAGGAAAGGCTGACCGGCAGCGGCGGGATCTCGTCGGTACTGACCGTCTCGCCTCCCGCGCTGGCCTGGTTGGCCTTAATGGTCCCCACCGCATCGTCGCTCAGCGTGCCGGTAATGGTAAAGGTAATCACTTCGCCTGGCGCAATATCCGTTTCCAGATTCAGGTTGCCCGCTGCATCGTAAGGCGGCAGCCAGGTATCGGCTTTATTGTCGATCCCGTTACTAATCGTGCTGGTGATGTTGGTGCTGGTGAAGGCAGGTCCGGTCGTTCCACCAATCAACGAGGTGGTGACATTCGACAGCGTATCGACTATCTGAATATTGTTAGCCCAGCCGTTGCTGTGGTTGGTCACCACCACTTTGTAGACAACCTTGTCACCCGGCAGATAAGTATTGCCTTTGGCCCAGTTTTTTCCGCCGACGGACACCAGCGTTTTGCTGATGCTGGTATCGTTCGCCAACGCAGACAGATTGGCCTGAGCGGTTTTACCTGCATAACTCGCGGTGTTGCTTACCGTGCCCAGCGCGTTGGCGTTAAGGGTAGCGGCCACGTCAAATTGCACGGTGTCCCCCGCCGCAATGACCACGGGGGCATCAATATCGGCTTTATTCCCGCCGCGGTAATCGCCGAGCGTGGTTTCGCTGTTGCCCGGGACAACCGGCGTGACGGTCCAGTCACTGAGCGCCATATCCTGCGGGGTGGCCCCGCTGGTGGTGGCGGTTTCTGCCACTTCAGTGCTCAATGCTGAGAGGGTATCTTTCACCGTATTACCGTAATCAGTACCTTTGCCACTGTTGGTCAGGGTGATGCGGTAATAAACCTTATTGTCGCTGCTGGCGAAATCGTAATCCGTTTTCTCCTGCGAATAGCCGCTGTCGACATAGGCTTTCTTCAGTAAGGTGACGTTCGACGACAGCATCGTTGAGGTATCAGACTGGACGGTAAGGCGACCGTCGTCCGCCTTCGCGACGTTCTTAAAATCGCCCACGGCTTTCGGGTCAATCTTCGCCTTAATGATATAGCTGACAAACGAGCTGCCTGACACGCTCGGATACTGGTTATAGGCAATACTCGCGTTGGTGTTCAGCGGTTGATTGTCCGCCACGGTGCCAGGATTACTGACGCCGCTGCTGTCTTTTTGCCCCACAATCGTCCAGCTATCAAACGCCGGGCCGCGCGAGCCGTCGATATAGGTGGTTTTCACTGCCCCAATGTCATCTTCCACCAGGAGATTAGTGATGTTGGCGGCGCCGGTATTTGCCAATCTGACTTCATACTCCACATAACCGCCAGGCGTATATCCCCCGGTGAGTTTGGTGGTGCCATCGGTGTCGTAATAAGCCAACACCGTTTTCGTGAAGTCCAATTGGTGCACCGCCGGGCTGGTTGAAGTACTGGCCTTGCTGGTATCGACCTGCAACAGGTTAACCACTGGACCGACAATGTCGTCGCGGGTGATCGCCACCACTTTGTAGTCGAGCGTCACGCCCGCCGGAATATTGGCGACCGTATCCAGCGGTTGATTATCTGCGTAACTCCCCGCATCCGCTAAGCTTGCCTCCGTGCCGGTCGCCGTTGGGGTAATAGTCCACGACGTAAAGGCCGGAACCTGACCGCCGCTGATGCTGGTCGCCATCACCTGATCGATGGCATCTTTCACCGGAACGGCGTAGGCATTGCCTTTACCGTCATTGGTGATTCGCAAATGGTAGGTCAGCGCCTTACCCGGGCTGTAGTTGGTTTCCTCGGTAGTTTTGCTGGCGTTGAGATGGTAATCCTCAGGGATAACCGTGGTGTCGGCATAATCGATATTGCCGATCGCATCCGGGCGGATTGTACCCTGCACGGTATACACCACGGTGTCTTTGCCGCCGACGTCTACGGTGGTGACAATGTCTTTGTTATTTTCGACGGTGCCATCGAGTGAGCCGTCAGTGGTGCCGCCCGCATGGGTATCATTGGCTTTGGCGACGACGGTGAACTCATTCTGTTTGGTCGCCGGATTGTAGTAAGGATTGCCGGTGGAACCATCCAGCAGTTTGACCTGGATTTCGTTGATCTTTTCGTTGATCGCGACGTTGTTGTAATACCCAACCTGCGAACTGGCGGTAATGGTGTAGGTCAGCGTGTCGCCCGGCGCGTAACGGTTGATGTTGACGGCATGGGTCACTCTTCCGCCCGGATCGGCGCGGTTATATTCGTAGTGGGACACGCGACTTTCCTCTGTCGCCTCGCCTTTATCTTTGTAGATATAGGCGTCGTTGACGATCTTATCGAGGGCGTTATCTTTGACCTTCGCCTGCACCATGATGGTCCGCACTTCTTTGGCGGCGAGGGTGATCGATTCATTGATATCGACGTTGCCATACTCACCGTAGCCCTGACCGTAATCGACACGCCAGGACTCAAACGGTGACTGCGCCGGGTAATCGGTAAAGTGACCATCCTGTTGGTTAGCCAGCGCCGAGCGGATTTTCGACAACTCATCCATCAGAGTCAGGTTTTTGGCCTCCTGATCGCTGGTGTTGGTGAGTTTGATGGTGTATGTCACCTGGCCACCCGGCGTGTAGCTCATGGTGTCGCCGGTTTTAATGATATCTACGCCGAAATCCTGACGGCCCTGGCTGACCACCGCCGACGAGGAGAAATCGCGGCCGGTTAACGGATCGTGCAGCGTCGCGGTATTGGAAATTTCATCCGCACTGTAGTCGGACTTCACTATCGCCGTCACGGTGTAATCGACAAAGCCCTTCGGCGCGACGTCGACCTGGGTATCGATATTCTGGTTATCGGCGAATGTGCCAGTGGTCGTGCCGCCAAGCGAGTCAGTGGTTGCGCTGATTTTCCAGGAGGAAAACGCACCAATCCCGGCGATATCATCTTTCACCGCCGCATCATTGGCATAACCGGGGCCCCGGTTGCTCACATGTACGTGATAAGTCAGGGTGCTGCCTGGCGTAAAGTTGCCTTCGAGCACCGTCTTCTCAACCAGCAGATCCGGCATTTCAGGCGAGGCCTGCGCAGTATCCGACACATTCTGGTTAATATCGGCCATATTCGCCGTCGCGGTGTTCTCCATCTCACCCCAGACGATTTCGCTCGGATCACCGATTCTGTCCAGCGTACCAACAAGGGTATAGGTGATCGTCACGCCCGGTGGAACCTGTGCGATGGCGTGCAAATCGGCGTTATCGCTAAACTGCCCGACATCGGCAACCTTCAGCGCATCCGGGTTCGGATTCGTCGAGGTGGCCTTCGCGGCGATGGTCCAGCTTTTGAACGCCTGCTTCTGTTTGCCTTTCGGTTCCAGCAGCTCCGCCTGAATGCCGCTGATAACGTCATCAACATGCACATTCGGCGCAAATCCATTGTTCAGCGCGTTGCTGACCACTACGGTCCAGGTCAACGTGTCATCACCGCGGGTATAACCGGTGTGGTCTCCGCCATTGACCTGCTTATCGAGGGTAACGGTGTAGTTTCTCGGCTTCGATCCGGTATCCGAATAGATACTGTTTTCCAGCAGCACCGAGTTTTTAATTTCGCCGTTCGCGGTCGGCGCGACGACGGCCTGAACGGTATAAACGACTTTATCGCCCGGCGCGATATTGATAGTGGTATCCAGAATTGAAGGGCTGTTCACAGGCCCCGACAGCCCGGTGGTGCTGTCACTTGAAGGGCTGCCATCCGCTTTGGATGCCTCGCCGGTTATCACCCACGACGAATACGCCGGAATGGTATTGCCATAAATATCGGTGGTCGTGACCGCGCCTAAATCATCTTTGACCGGGACGTTAAGCGAATAACCCTCACCCGGGTTGTTGACGGTGATGGTATAGGTCAGCGTCGAACCCGCAGAATAGAATGAGGAATCGACGGTTTTTTTCACCGCCAGCGCGCCTTTCGGCATCTCCAGACCGGCGTCATTTTCTGACACGTTATCGTTCAGACAGGTGCCGTTATCCAGCAGTAAGCCGGTCGTATTGCTGGCTACCGTTGCGGTCAGGGTATACTGCACGCTGCCGCCAGGGGCAATGTCCGGAACCACCGAAAGCACATCCGCGGTTTGCCAGGTGCCATACGCAAAACTTCCCGCTTTGCTGCCTTCACCCTCACTTTTCACGACGTCCAGCTTCCAGCGCGTAAAGGCCGCACTGGTACTGCCGTCGGCTTTTTGTGCTTTGATGCAACTGATGTTATCCATCAACTTAATATTGTTAGCGAACAACTTAGGGTCGCTGTTTTTCACCAGCAGGGTGTAGGTGACGTCCTGGCCTGGTTTGTAATCGATGTCGTTGGTGGTTTTCGTCCGCGAGATTTGCGCCCCGTTGCTGTCGATAACCGCGGCGGCCGATAATGTGCCAGAGGCCGCTGTCGCGGCCTGGATATCATCGCTTTTCAGTACGCTGGCCGTAATGGCCGGCACCAGCCCGATAGACACAGGGCTGGTGCTGACATCAACGGTGTAGGTGATGCTTTCACCAGGATAGACGGAGACGATATCGTCAAGGTCAGTGTCGCTGCTCCCTCCCCCGGTCTTCAGCGAAGAGAGCGACTTGCTCCCTATTTCGCTGACGCTATTTTTCCAGCTCATGTACGGCTGGCCGGTGGTATCCGTCGCATCAAGGTTGACTGAGAGATCGTTCGCCAATTGACTGAAAGCGGTCTGCAACGCATCTTTTACGTGATAGTTATGGGCGATGCCAGTGCCGCTATTTTTCACCACCAGGGTATAGCTGAAATCATCCCCGACGTTGTACGTACCACTCTTATTGAGAGTATTACTGAGCGCAATCGAGGCCAGTGCGGACGGTGTCGAGACCGTCGGCGAATTGACGAAGTTATCACGCGTCTGTGCGGTGGCGAGACTGTCAATATTGTCCACCAGCAGGTCGGCAACTTTCGCTTGTAAGGTGTACGTCACCGAGCCGCCCACGGCGATGCTGACATCTTTAGCCTGCAAATTACCGATTGCCGCAAAAGTACCCGCGTTGCTGCCAGCACCGGACACCGTGGCGCTGATGCTATTGCTGGTAAATGCCGGAACCAGTGCGCCCTTCATGTCCATCGTTTTGATGTCCATCAGCATATCGTCGACCGACATGCTTTTAATCGGCGCGCTGCCTTTATTGCTGACGGTCAAGGTATAGCTCAGCGTGCCATCAGGAGCATAACTTGCAGCAGAAGCCTTCAAATCAGTGGCGGCCTGATAAACCACGCGGTTGATGGTTACGGGCGATGCACTTAGCGGTTCGGCGCTCGCATCTTCGACCGAAGCGCTATTCGTAATGGCGCCACTGGCCGTGTCAGACACGGTGGCTTTGACGGTGTAAACCACCGACCCGCCGCTACGAATATGTACATCGGTTGCATTGAGATCGCCGCTCGCGGCAAAGTCACCCGCGCTGGATAGCGTGGTAGCGTGCGCAGTGATCGCCGTCGCGCTAAAGGCCTTTTCGCCCTCAGACAGAATATCGGAAAGCACATCTTTCACCGTAAGACCGGAGACGGTAGCCCCGGAGGTGTTGGCCACCGTCAGGGTGTAAGTCACCACATCACCGTTGTCGTACGTCGGTGTATCGCTGACGATGTTAATCGCCACGTCCGGTGTTGCCGCAAAAGCGGTACGTACCATTAATAATGATGAAAGTATCAACATGACTATCAGGAATAACTGCATTACGCCACGTTGGTAGTATTCTGCACTCTGTCGCAACTGAACCTCACGCTACCAGATAAATATAAATAGAATTCAATATCCACTAAGAGACCTGTTCATCACTTGACCTCACAAATACACTTCGATGTTTATTTGCGCGTAGACACGCTACTAATAACAACGAAACAGTAAAACCTGAACAGGGGAAACCAGACATAACAACGCCATGGTTTTGTTTAAATTTAAATTTTTCAGTCGACAGCCGCAAGTTCACTAAGAGACCTTGAATTCACAATCAAATACCTGCAGGGTAAAATCCTCTATCCACTAATAGACTTTGTTATTTTGTCTTTTTTTACACTACCATACGCAAACATAAGGCTGACGGACGTGATATCCACCAAGCATATTTATTTCCTAACCTTTAATTTCACACACGTGTACTCCATTATTTTACGAGATGTAAATAATCATGCTACTCACACCGCCATTGTCTGCAATCAATAAACTAGCCACTGCGCTAACCACCACAGAGTCGATCATTGAGGTTCCGGCCAGGAAACGTTTATTTTTAACCTCGCAGGGAAAAAGTCATCTTTATATTTTACTTTCAGGAGGGATTTCTTTGATGCGTAAAACCGATACATTATTGTTAGGAAGCATCACTGAAACTTATGTTTTTGGTCTTACCGCGCTCTTCTCCCCCCCTCAAAACAACACAGTCCTGCGAACCGACACACCCTGTAAAATAATCAAAATGGAGATTGATGACGCTGCTGCGATCATTGCCCAGAAAGGATTGTGGTATCAGGTATCTGAAATATTGTCTTTCCATATCAGATACATGGTTCACCGTGATGCCATGCTGGTAAACAAGCGAACCCGGGAAGTGGTGATGAGTTACGTTGACGAAATTGCCCGAATGCCAGACGATGTACGTAAACAAATAAAAATGTTGTCCTATATTCAGGACCGTAGCGGAATTTCGCGCAGCAGCATCCTGAATATTATTGCCGAGATGCGAAATGACAACGTGATCCAGACCCGACGAGGCGGTATTTTGTTGGCAACCCTGGGTCCAGATGACAAACCCGCTCCAGAGACAAGCAACCGAAGCGGCGTGCTCTTCACTTAACGGGCTACAACGTCTTTAATATCGCCCGCGGTAAGCGTTAAACTCGATGATTTATCTTTAACATTATCCACTTTTTTATCGATTTTATCTTTCGCCTCATCAAGCTGAGTGTTATCAGCAACACCGTTTTTCGCGGCCTTCTTCGGTGTACAAAAACCGGACACGCCTACAGATTTATCCAATGCTGAATTACGTGCCGCTTTTTGCGCGTCACATTCAGCATGAGCAGAAAGGGTCAGCAAACTCAGTAAAGAGGCAATAACAATGTGCTTTTTCATTTGTTCTCCAGAAAATAAATACCCGGCCCTGGCTGGACAAAAAAACGGGCTAACACCTACCTTCCGAAATATAACCAATGGGATCAAGACTCCATTAAGAGATATTTAGTCAGAAACAGCAACTGTGTAACATAGCAAAAAACAGAACGGTATTCTTCAATGTCAGATGCACTCAACAACCACACGATTAATGTCATCGATGACATCGTCGTATGGATCCACGAAAATATCAACCAACACATTAACCTGGATTATGTCTCCCAAAAATCAGGTTATTCCAAGTGGCATGTTCAACGTATGTTTAAAAGTGTGAAAGGCGTACCGTTGATTAAATATATTCGCGATCGCCGATTAGAACTCGCCGCCTCATTACTGCTTGAAACCCATCAGAATGTCACGGAGGTTATTCAGCAGATTGGCTATGACGATTTATGTACCTTTAATCGTAATTTCAATAAGAAATACAAGACATCACCGACTCAGTATCGCCGTATGGTCATGAGTGCACATTGTGCGCTGTACTACTCGGTGAAGAATAACCCTGCCGACAGCGTCGCGTAGCGGGAAGGAAACCGCTGCTCACAACCGATAGCCTGAAAGGCTTCTCTTACTTCCCCTCACCTGTAGTGGTCAACAAAAATTGGCCACGACTTTAGAGTTTTTCCAGAACAATCGCTCTGATTCATTCGGCGTCAAACCACCGTTATATTGATGAGGTCTGAGCTGGCTGTAATATCCCGTTATGTAATTCATTATCGCTATG
>DASXML010000047.1:0-105026 GCA_036495715.1 Scandinavium sp. | reverse complement strand
TGTGGAGAAGCGCAGTCCGGTGCAAATTATCTACGACACAGATTCGGGTATCTAAGGCCCGGTACGGCATCCGGACTGCATGGCAGAGAGAACTGGCCGGTTCTCTCTGCACGGAAGGGATAATACAAGGCCCGGTAAGCGCCAGCGCCACCGGGCGTTTGGTACTATAACTCACCAATACAGCGGCCAAATCTGACGCAGACGCGCTAACGCTTCAAGATAGAAATAATCCCCCCAGCTACAGCACTGATCCACGCCTTTCCCGCTCGCCATGTGATACACCGAATGTTTAAGCAGCCCCTCGGTTGGGTCGTCATCACGCGCGAGATAGTTTTCGGTCAGCGATTTCACAATGCGCAGCGCCATCTCTTCATAGTGCGCCCGATGCGAGTCCAACGTTGGCAGCGCTTTGACCAGTTCCAGCAATCCACAGGCGGCAATCGCGGCGGCAGAGCTGTCGCGTACCGCATCGGTCCCCAGCAGCGCTAAATCCCAATGACACACTTCATCTTCCGGCAGACGGTTGAGGAAGTAGTGCGCCAGACTGCGCGACAGTTCGACCATCTTCTCATCGCCGGTGTGCAGATAACTCAGCAGGAAGCCGTAAATCCCCCACGCCTGTCCGCGTGACCAGCAGGATGTGTCGCTATAACCCTGATGGGTATTGCCGAAGCGCGGTTCGCCTGTCACCACATCCATATAGTAGGTGTGCCAGGTCGAGGCGTCCGGGCGCACGATATAACGCGCGGCCTGTTCCACATGCGCCGTGGCGGCTTTGGAATAGCGCGAATCACCGGTTTGCTCGCTCGCCCAGTACAGCAATGGCAAATTCATATTGCAGTCGATAATCATCCGGCCTTTTTGCTGCGGATCGTTCAGATCGCCCCACGCCTGGATGATTTTCGCCGTCGGGTTAAAACGTTCCATCAGCGTGTCAGCCGCCTTTAATGCCGCCTGACGCGCGGCTTCATTACCCGTCAGTCGCCATGCGCTTACGCAGGAAAGCGAGTACAGAAAGCCGAGATCGTGGGTGGCGGTATCAATGCGTTTCTCAATGCGTTCGTAAAAAGAGGGCAGAGTGCGCTCTGCCGCGTCACGGAAACGCGCTTCGCCGGTCATTTCCCATGCCAGCCACAATTGTCCGGTCCAGAAGCTGGTGGTCCACTCCACGTTTTTTGTGCGCGGCCAGACGCCATTTTCACAGGCTTCGCCGGGGAAGCAGTCGCCGAAAGCGGCGATATTGCGATCCAGCTTTTGTGTGACTCGGGCGAGTGCCGCATCCAGACTCTGACGCAGTGCCTGACGGTCAATGGCATACAGCTCGACGGGACGCAGCGGCTCGGTAACGACGGAAGGGGTCATGACTTCTCCTTAATGACTTTTAGCAGGGGCAATGGATACCGCGTCCAGCGTCTGGGCGTCTTCGGGGTGAGGATCGCGAGCAGAGCGGCAGCGTGAAAGGGTGAGGCTGGAAATCAGGGTAAAGAACAGGGCGCAGCAGCCCATCATCAGATAGGTCTGCTCGAAGCCGATTTTGGCGTACAGGTAGCCCGCTGGCGGCGCGACCACCACGGAACCGACGTAAATCATTGCCTGATAACCGAGCAGGTACATGGTGGCATTCACTTTTTTATGGAAGTGCTCGGCGATGTATTTGAAGACTGAAATCAGCAGCAGCGCGATTTCCATACCGTACAGCGGTTTGATAATCGAAATCATCAGCGGATCGGTGGTCAGGCCGGACGCTATCAGGCGCGCACCGACGACCATGCCGCAAAGCAGTAACCCTTTTTTAGCGCCGTAATGATTCACCAGCATCGGGATAAACATCATCATCACGAATTCGGTGCCGGACTGGATCATGCTCAGATAGCCGTACCACGCGTTGCCCTGTTCTTTGGTAGCGAAGAACGAGACGAAATAGCGCGGAAACTGCTGCTCAGCGACAAACATCATCCATGCCACGCCTGCGACATACAGGCTGAACATCCAGAATTTGCGGTTCTTCATCAGCAGTACGACGTCGCTGAACATGATCTTATTGGCGGAAATCACGTTGTTGCTGCGCAACTGTTCGTCGCCAATCTTCAGGCTGATTAACACCAACAGCATCAGCACGGAGGTGGCGCTGCTGACGAGGAAATTCGCCAGCGGGGTGAGGTTAAACAGCACGCCAGAAACCGATGCCGCCAGCGCCCAGCCGAGCGATCCCCACATTCTGACTCGTCCGAACTCCACGCCATACAGACGACTGAAACGGTCAGCGTAGGATTCCGATGCGGCAACGCCTGCGTACCAGCCAAGGCTCAGATACAGCGCGCCGATGATAATCCCGAGTGTGGTGTGGCTCAGGAGTAACGGCTGATAAACGAAGATAAAGAACGGCGCCATCAGCGCGGATACGGCGCAGACAAAATAGAGCAGCCATTTGCTCATGCCGATTTTGTCCATGATGTAGCCGTAAACCGGTTTCATGATCACCGCAAACACGCCGTTGATGGCGAACACGCTGCCGATGGTAATGCTGTCCAGACCGACTTTCTGGCTCAGCCACAGGGCGTACAGCCCGAAGCTTGATGACCAGGTGAAAAAGTAGAGAAAGATAAAGCTGCTCATCTTAATTTGCGCACTGCGCGGGGTCGTCGCGGTCATGATGCTCTCCTCAGTCTCACGGCAGTTCGGTCAGGGGAAATTGCGTTTCATGCATGGCTGACGTCAGGCAAACAATGCCGTGATCAACATGGGCAATAGGGAGAGGTGTAGCGTCGAAATCCTGCGGGTCACCCGCCCAAATAGCGCTCATTAACAGGTGTTTGCCACGCGCTAATGCACCACGCAGTACCGGAACGGCAGCTCGGTCAGCAAACAGCAGATTGCTGTTCGGCGGCGTTAATACCACATCGCCCTGACGTTGACGCTCGCTCAAACAGTGAATGACGCTGATGTCTTTGCTGCCGCGCAGACGGCTGATGCCTTCTCTCACGTGCTTTTCCGGTTGTGGGCTGAAGGACAGGCTGAACCCGCCTTCGGCGCTGTCCAGTTCACGTGCGGTTCGAATTTGATGAACGCGAATTTGCCACTCACCGAGCGCAACCAGCCAGCTGTCGACCGTAACGTCGTTCCATGGTTGCCAGCGGCTGTAGAGGTAATTTTCATGCACGCTGACGGCCTGGCAATCGCGGCGACCGCGCCAGTAATTGTCCTTTTCGCTGAGCAGTAGCATCGAGTCAGGCGAGGTGTGGGCGAGACCAAAACGCCCGCGTTCGACGTTAAAGGCGTAGCGTGTCGAATAGGCAAATTTGCAGTATTTCGCCTCGGTATTGACGAAATTGTTTCGCTCCAGTTGCCCGGACGTCAGCATCCAGAGGTGATTGGGCTGATGAACCAGAATCTGTGCCGCTTTAGGAATGCTGTGGGGCGACTGACGCGGCGGCAGCGTTTCCTCTTTGGCCTGCCAGAAGGCACTGTTTTCAGCCAACGCCAGCACCAGCACGGTTTTCAGCGCCCAATACGGTGAGCCGGGCGCGTTGTAATCTTCCGCCATGATTAAATTGGGATAGCTATAACCGACGCTTAGCACGCCGTCGCGATCGAACGGTTGTTGCTGCATCCACCACCGCAAATGGCGCAACACCAGGCCTTTGACGATCCCCGGCGAGTAAACCTCCAGCCCGGCAAAGGCGGCGGCGCTCCAGAACGCAGCTTGCGCGAAACGGTAGGTCAGGCTGCGGCCAAACGGAATGGCGGCCCCGTTGTCGTCAAAGAAGTGAATGAAATCGGCAGCAAATACGGTGGCGCGTTCGCGTAACGTGGCGCAGCGATCCGCATCGACGTCTTTCATCAGGGTGGCGTAGATAAGCCCGTAGAAATGAAAGCCCATCGAAATATAGTAATCGCGCGGTCTGCCGGGGCCATCGCTGTACCAGCCGTCGCCGAGCCAGTACTGTTCCATCGCCGCAAAATGGCGCTCAATCGCCTCGCGATTAACGGGCAGCCCGGCACGATGAAAACCGACCTGTACCAGAATCGGAAAGAAGTGCCAGTTGTTGTCCGGAATGGTCGCGGTTTCGCTCTGTTTCAGCCATTGCCACAGGTGCTGTTTTTCCTGCTCGCTGAAGTGTGCCAGCAGCGGTTCGTGCGCGAGGGCTAACAATAATCCGTATGCCGCCATTTCTACCACGCGCTGATCGCTGTGGCCTATCTCGCCCCAGTATTCGGGATGGGTTGGGTTGGTGCCGTGTTTAATTGCCTGAATATAGAGCGACAGCTGTTCCGGCTCCTGACCCCCCGCCAGCAGGGGGGTGACGCCCCACAGTAAGCGGGAGAACGCTTCCATATTGGCAATGCGCTGGCCGTAATGGGTGGTGAAATTCGCGAGGTCCACACCGCTGGTATTATTTTTAAAAAAGGGTGTGACGGCATTCAGCATTTCGTTCACCCATTGGGTGACATCGCTACGGCTTTGTAGGGGATTTTCAAAGGTAATGTGTTCAGGTTGCACGAGGCCCTCCCGTCAGACACGAGATCAAATAAAATGATGGTTATTGGAATTTTTTATCGCCTGACTTAGGCGGCGAAACCAAGCGTAGCCGCTTTTCTCTGCGCCGCTGAGTGAGCCGCTTCACAAAAATGAACCGCTATTTTAATTTCACTGGATTTTCTGCATTGGCAAAGCAATAAATTGCAAACCGTAGGCTAAAAATTTAATTCTGTTGTCATGGTGAGCGAATGAGCGATTCGCAGTTGCTGGAAAGAATTACCCTTGAGCACCAGGCGATTTCGTTTAACCGGATGTGGGGATCCAGCGCGCTCTATTATCACTGGCATCAGTGCGTGGAGTTTCTCTACATTTCGCAGGGCTATGGGATTGTGGTGGTGGACAACCAGCATTACACGGCGCGTCCTGGTCGACTGTTTATCTTCCCGCCGTTTCGCCTGCACAAAGTGCATGTTGATGACAGCGAACGGAATCACTATCACCGCTCGACGATGCACATCGAGCAGTTGGCGGTGGAAAGTAATTTGCAGCAGTTTCCGCGCTTTCAGGCGCAGTTCTCGCGACTCGCCGCCAGCCATGCGCCTGCTCAGGCGTACGATCTCAATGAACACGCCGATTATATGGAAACCGTTCTGGCGCATTTTGCCGCGCTGGAATCGAGAGAACATTATCCGGCAGATGAAGTCGCTTTTCTGACAATGCAGATAATGTCGCTGCTGCCGGCATTGCCTTCGGCCAGCGTGCCGCAGCAGCAAACCGCGTCGGCGCAAATTATGCAGTGGCTGGAAGTCCATTATGGGGAGAAGTTTTCGCTGGAGGAGTTGGCGCGGGATATCGGGCTTTCACGCAGCTACACGTCGCGTATTTTCCGCCAACAGACCGGCGGCAGTATTCACGAATATCTGCTGACCCGAAGGCTGAAGCGCAGTTGCGATTTGCTGCGCACCAGTGAAATGAGCGTTGACGCGATTGCGGCGAAAGTCGGTTTTCAGGAAGCCACCTACTTCATTACCTGTTTCAAACGGATGATGCGCCAGACGCCGTTGCAGTATCGCAAGCAGGCGCAGCAGCGCATCAATGTGCTTTAATAACCGCTTTTCCTTTCAGCAATTTACGTACCCAAAACCGATTCGGGTTGAGTGCCGCAAGCGTACTGGCATCCAGCGGCAGCGGTTCGTGGCTCATTTGCGAAGCCAGAATTTCCGCCGCCAGCGGGGCAGAGCACAAGCCACGCGAACCGAGTGCGCCAAGCATAAACAGATTGTTATAGCGTGGAGCGTCTGGCGCATGTTCGCTGTTTTCGGAAAGTGAAGCGTAGGTTTCCAGCGTTTGCTGATAATCAGGCACGTTGCCGATCATCGGCAAATGATCGCGGGTGGCACAGCGCACACCGGATTGCGCCTCACCGTCACTCACGTCCACTGCCCGTGCCCATTGCGCGTGCGGAAAACAGTCAATCAGCCGTTGGCGATTGTGCTGTTGATCTTCTTCGCTGTAGCTGATGTCCGTTTGCCCGCGATGATAACTGGCGCCGATGCAATGCTGCTGATTATGTGGGTTTTGCGGCGTCAGGTAGCCGTCGTAGCACAATACCTGGCGTAGCTGAGCCAGTTCCGGCGTGGTCGGGATATGGCTCACCTGACCGCCTACTGCTGACACGGGAAGCGCTGCCGTTTGCAGGAACTGGTTTATCTGATGACCATTTGCCAGCACGACGCTGGCGTGCTGTTTTGTCTCGCCGTTAGCAAAATGCAGCGACCAGCCACTTTCCTTCGCATCCAGCTTTTCACCGCGATGAGCCCAGTTCACGTTGAGACCGTTCTGGCAGGCCAATTCGATAACCGCCGCCGTTAACTGTGCCGGACACAGCCAGCCGCCGAGCGGGTACTGAACGCCCGCGCAGTCGGTTTCGACGCCGGTTGTGCGCAGGATTTCTGCCGTATCGACCTCGATGGCGATTTCAGCAGGCAGTTCAAGCGTGAGCATTTGGGCGATTTTATGGCTGCTTTTTTCATCCCAGCCGAGCTGCGTGACACCGCACCAGTCATGGTCAAACGCGACCGGCAGCGAGTTGTACAATCGGCGGGCAAAGGTAAAGGCCGAGGAGAAAAACTGCGTCAGCGCGGGATCGTGCGTGCTTAAAAGCGGATACAACGCGCCTTGCCGATTCCCCGACGCACCCTGTGCAGGCGCTTCGTCTTCACAATACAGCGTGACCTGCCAGCCGCGTCGTAACAACGCCAAAGCCAGCAGAGCGCTGGCAACGCCCCCGCCAATAATCGCAGTTTCTCGTGCCTCACTTGCGGTGCGAGCAAACCATGGCGCGGTGGGTAGGGCAGGTTGAGAATCATCCCGATACCCGGTCAACATTTCCCGCTTACGGCCAAAGCCTTTGCTTTTTTGCATGCAAAAACCGGCTTCTATTAACCCACGACGGACAAAGCCTGCCGAGGTAAAGGTCGCCAGCGTACCGCCAGGGCGTGCCAGTTTTGCCATCGCGTTGAACAGCGTCGGTGTCCACATATCCGGGTTTTTGGACGGCGCAAAGCCGTCGAGGAACCACGCATCCACCTGCTGATTCAGGGAATCATCAAGCGTATCGACTAACGCATTAATATCGCCAAACCACAAATCGAGCGTGACGCGCCCCTCATCCAGCAGCAAACGGTGGCAACCGGAGAAGGGAAGTGGCCATTGCGCCTGCAACTGCGCGGCGAATTCAGCCAATTCAGGCCAGTGCTGATGCGCAAGTTTCAGATCGTCCAGACGCAGCGGGAATTTTTCGAAACTGATGAAATGTAATCTTTGTAGCGTAGCGTCGGGGTGCGAATCGTGAAACGCGGTAAAGGCTTGCCACAGCGTGAGAAAATTGAGTCCGGTGCCGAAACCGCTCTCGGCAACCACGAGGTGATCGCGGTCATGCGTACTAAAACGTTCCGGTAACCGGTTTCCGCCAAGAAAAACGAATCTTGTCTCTTCCAGACCGTTATCGTTGGAAAAGTAAACATCATCAAAATCTCGGGAAACAGGTGTACCCTCACTGTTAAATTCGAGGTTGGCAGGCTGTATAGCGTTTTGTTTCACGTAAGTTACTCGCAATGCAAGGCGTGTGGCGATCTTAGCGATGTGTGCCAGGTGGTGCAAATTTATGCTTAAATTGTCTGATCGGACTTGTTCAGCGTACAAGTGTACGCTATTGTGCGAAGCGAAACTTAAATAGTATGACTGACAGAGGTATTGAATGAAACGTGCAGTGATTACTGGCCTGGGCATCGTTTCCAGCATCGGTAACAACCAGCAGGAAGTCCTGGAATCTCTGCGTGAAGGACGCTCGGGGATCACTTTCTCTCAAGAATTCAAAGATTCTGGTATGCGTAGCCACGTGTGGGGTAACGTCAAACTGGACACCACCGGTCTGATTGACCGCAAAGTGGTCCGTTTCATGAACGATGCCTCTATCTATGCATTCCTTTCTATGCAGCAGGCTGTGGAAGACGCAGGCCTGAAAGAAGATGTTTATCAAAACAACCCGCGCGTGGGCCTGATTGCAGGTTCCGGTGGTTCTTCTAAATCTCAGGTATTCGGTGCGGACGCAATGCGTAGCCCGCGTGGCCTGAAAGCGGTGGGTCCTTACGTTGTGACCAAAGCGATGGCCTCTGCGGTTTCCGCTTGCCTCGCCACCCCGTTCAAAATTCACGGTGTGAACTACTCTATCAGCTCCGCATGTGCGACGTCCGCACACTGCATCGGCAGCGCAGTTGAGCAGATTCAGCTCGGCAAACAGGATATCGTTTTTGCTGGCGGCGGCGAAGAGCTGTGCTGGGAAATGGCCTGTGAGTTCGACGCAATGGGCGCACTGTCTACCAAATACAACGAAACCCCGGACAAAGCGTCCCGTACCTATGATGCAAGCCGTGACGGCTTCGTTATCGCAGGCGGCGGCGGTATGGTCGTGGTTGAAGAGCTGGAACACGCGCTGGCACGTGGCGCGCACATCTACGCAGAAGTCGTTGGCTACGGCGCAACGTCCGATGGCGCAGACATGGTTGCTCCGTCTGGTGAAGGCGCAGTGCGCTGCATGAAGCTGGCGATGGACGGCCTTGATACTCCTATCGATTACCTGAACTCTCACGGTACCTCGACGCCGGTTGGCGATGTGAAAGAACTGGGCGCGATTCGTGAAGTGTTCGGCGACAACACCCCGGCTATCTCCGCGACCAAAGCCATGACCGGTCACTCTCTGGGCGCCGCTGGCGTACAGGAAGCTATCTACTCTCTGCTGATGCTGGAACATGGCTTCGTTGCCCCAAGCATCAACATCGATGAGATGGATGAGAAAGCCGCTGGCCTGAACATCGTGACTAAGCCAACTGAACAAGCGCTGAACACCGTGATGTCCAACAGCTTCGGCTTCGGTGGCACCAATGCCACGCTGGTAATGCGTAAACTGAAAGCGTAATCATTACGCTGGATGTAAGAAAGGAGCCGAAAGGCTCCTTTCTTGTTTCTGCGATTCAGGCCGCGCGTTCGAACAGTTGGCGGTGCAACACTTTGAGCGCGCCTTCTGCTGACTCGCCAGGGAGCAGGAAACTGAGATGTCCTTCCGACGGACCGTGGCAAATCATTCGCACCGCGCACGCGTCCAGTTCATAAAACACCTCCCGATACACCCCCGCTGATTGTGCCAGCTGGTGGCCGACCAGAGTCATCAACGCCAGATCCGACTCTATTTCAACGTCGCAGTACGTAGAAAGTGCGCCATGCAGCGTAATGATGAGTTCGCGATCATCACCTGATGTGGCATGCGTCGCATCCAGCACCAGCGCGACCCCTGCTTCTGAAGTGGTCAGTATTTCTGCCGCAACCTGGTGCTCTGCCAGCAAGGCAAAGATTTTGGCGTTGAAATCCGAAGTGGATTGAGCGCCCGGCCGGCTGCATCTGATCAGCGTCTGGCCACGACGCAGGGCGATGGCTCTGTAGCGCGGTGGATTTTCCGTTTCACGTCGAACCAGCGTTCCACCTGCCTGCGGGTTTTTGCTTGAACCGACAAACACGGGAATATTCTTGCGCATTGCGGGCAGCAGCGTCGCCGGATGCAGCACTTTCGCACCGTAAGTCGCCATGTCACTGGCTTCGGTAAAGGAAATATCCTCGATGCGCTGCGCCTGTGGGACGACCCTCGGGTCAGTGGTGTAGATCCCAGCAACATCCGTCCAGATATCGACCCGACAGGCCTGTAAGGCTTCGCCCAGCAGAGAAGCGGTGTAATCACTGCCGCCGCGACCCAGAGTGGTGGTGCGCCCGGCATCATCGCTGCCGATAAACCCTTGCGTGATAATGACCGCGTGTTCAACATGCGGCAAAAAATGGGTCTGCGCCTGATGGGCAATGGCAGCAAGATTCGGTTCGGCACAGCCAAAACAGGCATCGGTACGGATAATTTCCCTGGCATCCTGCCAAAGCACATGCGCTCCGCGTTCGCGCAGGATCTCGGTAAACAGCAGGGAAGACATCAGCTCGCCGTGGCTGACAAGTGTATCGCTCAGCGCGGAGGAAGGGGCAGTTGTCGCTAATTTCGCAAGTGAAGTGACCGTATCCAGCAGCGCGTCGATTTTCTGGCGAACGTCATCAGGCTGTTTCAGAGAGGCAATAATACGGTACTGCAGTGCCCGCAACGTCTCGATGTTGTCCTGACGAACAGGCGCTTCAAGGCCTTCAGACAGGGCAACCAGCAGGTTGGTGACGCCCGAGGAGGCGGACAATACCACCACTCGGACTTGCTCATCAGCAAGGACAATCTGGGCACTGCGGTTCATCGCTTCAGCATCGGCGACGCTGGTGCCGCCGAATTTGGCAACGACCAGGGGTGGATAAATGCGTGTCATAACAATCTCATATCAGGGCGCCATCACTGATGGCAGAAAATTTCATTCTTGGCATAAGGGAAGCAGCTTCGCCTTACGAGATCTCCGCCCGCGGATATCTCTGATGACAACCCAGGAATTACTCCTGTTGTCGATAACGTGTTTCGCCCGTCACACGTTACCGGTGTATGCGCATTAATTTTTTATTACAGCCATAGGGGCTGTTTTAAAGCCGCGAGATAGTAAATTAATTCTCGCTTAGATGCGATAAGTTTATGCGTTGTTGTATTTAATTCTTTAAAAACAGTCTACTGACTCGCCGATTGCACTGGAGGGAAGTAAATGTTCGTAAAATATTAACGCACCCGTAATGTTACTGTGGTTTTGTTGAGGTGGTCGGATGTTCACTTTTTTAAATAATACTTAAAAAGTGGCCTTTTGAAATCCTTCTTTAATTTAGTGTGTGTTTGTTTTTGATTTTTAAGAGAAATTTGTTGCATTGGAATGCAACAAAATAAAGATTGAGCCCACAAACAAAACGCCTTATATTAGCCGCGCCTTTTTTAGGCAAACCCTTAATTAAACCATTATTCAATCCGGCGTTAAGTCAGCCGTGGTTGTAGGAGTGATATGATGACGGATAAAGTCCGTATTGATACTTTAAGTGCTTATTCATTACCGCAAAGCAATGATACCTATTTAGCAAGACAGGCTGAGTTTGAATCTAATGTCAGGAGCTATCCTCGTAAACTGCCGCTGGCGATTGCCAAAGCGCAGGGCGTCTGGATAACCGATGTTGAAAATAATCAGTACCTTGACTGTCTCGCCGGTGCCGGAACTCTGGCGCTGGGTCATAATCATCCCGATGTGCTTCAAAGCATTCAACGTGTCATCAGCAGTGGCTTACCGTTACATACACTCGATCTGACCACCCCGTTAAAAGATGAGTTTTCCGCTTATCTGCTCTCCCTTCTGCCGGGTCAGGGCCGCGAATATTGCCTGCAATTTACCGGCCCATCCGGTGCCGATGCGGTAGAAGCGGCAATGAAACTGGCGAAAAAAGTGACCGGTCGCGCCGGCATTATCAGTTTCTCTGGCGGCTATCACGGCATGACCCACGGCGCGCTTTCCGTCACCGGAAACCTGTCGCCGAAAGAAGCCGTCAGCAACATGATGCCGGAAGTGCAGTTCCTGCCTTACCCGCACGAATACCGCTGCCCGCTGGGCATCGGCGGCGACGCTGGCGTAAAAGCGCTGACCTATTACTTTGATAATCTGATCAACGACGTAGAGAGCGGCGTGCGCAAACCTGCGGCGGTGATCCTCGAAGCGGTGCAGGGAGAAGGTGGCGTGAATCCGGCGCCTGCTGAGTGGTTGCAGCGCATTCGCAAAGTCACTCAAGAACACGGCATTTTGCTGATTATCGACGAAGTTCAGGCAGGTTTTTCCCGTACTGGCAAACTGTTCGCCTTCGAACACGCCGGGATTGAGCCAGACATCATCGTGATGTCTAAAGCCGTCGGCGGCGGTTTACCGTTAGCCGTGCTGGGTATTAAAAAGCAGTTTGATGCGTGGGCACCAGGCCATCATACCGGGACGTTCCGCGGCAACCAGCTGGCGATGGCGACCGGTCTGACGACCCTGAAAATCCTCAAAGAGCAAAACGTTGCCGATCAGGTTGCTGCCAAAGGCGAGTGGCTGAAAGGTAAGCTCAAGGATCTGCAGAAACGCTATCCGGTTATCGGCCACGTGCGTGGTCTGGGCCTGATGATCGGCATCGAAATGGTGAAGCCAAACGAAGCGCAAGATCACATGGGTTGCTACCCGGCCGATGGCGAACTCTCAGCGCTGTTGCAGAAAAAATGTTTCGAAGCAGGGCTGATTCTGGAACGCGGTGGTCGCAATGGTTGCGTGCTGCGCCTGCTGCCTTCGCTGCTGATCACCCGCGAAGAGCTGGGGATTTTCCTCGATAAGTTCGAAAGCGCGATGCTCGAAGCAGGCGTTCAGCCGGTTTAACTGGAGTAGACAGAGAAATGTCAGATAACAATCCTATTCTGTCCGGCTCAGCGCAAAGCATTGCTGCCTATCAGCAGGCCATTGAGCAGAGTAGCCGTGCGGTGGTTGAGTGGTTAAAACAGCCTGAGATGTACCAGGGCAAAACCGTCGAGCAGCTGCGCGAGCGCATTCAGCTTAGCTTTACGCAGGATGGCCTGGGCAACCAGGCCGCGATCGAACGCGCCGTGGAATATTTCCTTAAAGACAGCCTGTCGGTCCATCACGCACAGTGTGTGGCGCATCTGCATTGCCCGAGTCTGGTGATAAGCCAGGCCGCGGAAGTGCTGATCAACGCCACCAACCAAAGCATGGACTCCTGGGACCAAAGCCCGTCGGCCACTCTGATTGAGATCAAGCTCATCGAATGGCTGCGCGAGCAAATTGGTTACAGCGCGGGCGATGCCGGTGTGTTCACCAGCGGCGGCACACAAAGTAATTTGATGGGACTCATGCTGGCGCGTGATGCCTTCTTCGCCCGCCAGGGTCACTCCGTTCAGCAGCATGGTCTGACGGGGAATCTCAGCAAAATTAAAGTGTTCTGCTCGAAAGAAGCGCACTTCTCCGTGCAAAAGAACATGGCGCTGATGGGCCTTGGCTATCAGTCCGTGACCCAAGTGGAAACGGATGCTTTCTCGCGGATGAGCCTTGCCGACCTGAAAGCCAAACTGGTGCAGGCCAAAGCCAACGGCGAACAGGTGATGGCGATCGTGGCGACGGCCGGAACCACCGATGCCGGTGCCATTGACCCGTTACCTGAGATTACCGCTCTGGCAGCGGAAGAAAACATCTGGGTGCATGTCGATGCGGCCTGGGGCGGGGCACTCCTGCTTTCAGAGAAATATCGTCATTATCTTGATGGCCTGGAGCAGGCCGACTCGGTAACGCTTGATTTCCATAAGCAGTTCTTCCAGACCATCAGCTGCGGCGCGTTTCTGTTAAAAGAGGCTCGTCACTATGAGCTGATGCGTTATCAGGCGGCCTATCTGAACTCTGATTTCGATGAAGAACACGGCGTGCCGAATCTGGTGTCAAAATCATTGCAGACCACGCGTCGCTTTGATGCGTTGAAGCTGTGGATGGGCCTCGAAGCGCTGGGTAAAAAGCAGTACGCCGAGATCATTGATAACGGCGTGACCCTGGCGCAACAGGTTGCCGAGTACGTGCATGAACAGCCGGAGCTGGAATTAGTGATGACGCCGCAGTTGGCGAGCGTGCTGTTCCGTTTCCGTCCTGAACAGACTGACCCGGCGTTTGTGGCGCTGTTGAACCAGCGTATTGGCGATGTGTTGCTGGCATCCGGCAGTGCTAACGTTGGGGTAACGGAAGCTGAAGGCGTAACCTGCCTGAAGATGACGTTGCTGAACCCGACCGTTTGCCTTGACGATGTCGAAAAACTGCTCGGCAGCGTGAAAGAAACGGCGCAACAGCTGCTAAAAGCCTGATCCTGCCTGTACCACGCCAGCCTTCGGTGAATCACCGGGGCTGGCGTTTTCTTTGCTGCTTTACATCAGCAACCACAGCAGAATCATCACCACGATGAGTGCCACCAGCATCAGACCTGGTCGGGCCGACATCGCTTTAATATTTTCAATGAATGGCGTGAACGGGTTGAAGATCGGCTGAAAATAACGGGTGTCCAACGTATCCTGCGAGCGTTCCACGCGGCGCAGGAATACCTGATTGAGTAAATCTTGCACCTGCGCGGGCGTCAGCACCTTTTGCGGTGTGGCTTGCCAGGTTTGCTGGGCGTAGTCGCGCAGCACGTTAAATTCCTGTGGTTCCATCGGCTGTTTCAGCGCCGCTTGTAACGTGTGAAGCGTTGGGGCTTTTTGATCGCTCAACGTCTGACGCGCCTGCAACCAGGTCATTAGCTGGTTAAAGTGTTTGGCCGGGATCAGTTCACCGCTTTTCACACCAGAAAGCTCCAGCATTGACTGCCAGATCATTTTGCTGGATTCGCCGGTCGCCGCAGCGACTTTGGTCACCATCTGATTTAGCGTGTTGTGCTCAGCGGGCTGCAGCGGTCGGTCCGTTGCCGGGCGTTGCTGCGGTTGTGGGATGGTCAGTTGATTGTTTTGCAGCAATTGCAGAACATTTTTGAGTTGATCGGACGTCAGATGACTCAGCGTGGTCTGGCCGTATTGTTGGCGAATGTAATCGCTCACCGCCTGGCGGTTATTGCCCTTGCTGAGGAGTTCAGTCAACTGGGCTACAATCTGGCGCACCACGTGGGTTTGCTCCGCATTTTGCAGCCGCTGATTCAGGTTCTGTTCTGCCGCAGGGAAATGCCTTGAGAGCAACTGCGCGTCGTTTTTCAGGCCCAAATCATGCTTCATTCCGGCCCATACTCCGGCACTCTGCTGCGACGTCAACGCCACAAGGCGCGTGATCAGCCGTTCGAGCACGGTTCGTTGCTGAGTGGAGAGTGGTTGCTCGCCGATGTTGTTCGTGGCTGCTGCTTCCCCCGGAGGGCGGGCGGGCATACCTGAAATAGGTTGCGTCATGATAAATCCTGAATGTCCGTCGGTGTTCTCAAGGCTCAGTGTTCCTGGCCGCGAGATTATGGCACACTTCCCCGGTTAACTCTCGTTTCAGACAGGTACTCTTACCGTGAAAATCCTTGTTGATGAAAATATGCCCTATGCCCACGCGCTATTCAGCCGTTTGGGTGATGTCAAAGCAGTTCCCGGCCGTCCGATTCCACAACATGAGCTCGATGATGCTGATGCGTTAATGGTGCGTTCAGTCACTAAAGTGAATGAAACACTGCTGGCCGGGAAAGGGATTAAATTCGTTGGCACCGCCACTGCGGGAACCGATCATGTTGATGAGACGTGGCTGGCGCACGCCGGGATCGGTTTTTCCGCAGCGCCGGGGTGTAACGCCATTGCGGTGGTGGAATACGTCTTCTCTTCTTTATTGATGCTTGCGGAACGTGATGGATTTGCGCTGGCAGACCGTACTGTTGGGATCGTCGGTGTGGGCAATGTGGGTGGGCGTTTGCAAAAACGGCTGGAAGCCTTGGGCATTCGCACACTACTTTGCGATCCGTTACGTGCCGATAACGGTGACGAAGGTGATTTCCGAAGTCTGGATGAACTGGTGCAGGAAGTCGATGTACTGACGTTCCACACGCCGCTGTTCAAAGACGGTCCGTATAAATCACTTCATCTTGCGGATGAATCGCTTATTTCGCGCCTCAAGCCTGGCACTATTCTGATTAATGCCTGCCGTGGCCCGGTAGTGGATAACGCCGCATTGCTCAATTGCCTGAAAGCGGGGCAGAATTTAAGCGTCGTGCTGGATGTCTGGGAACCGGAGCCGGAGCTCAATACCGAATTACTGTCGCTCGTTGATATTGGTACAGCACATATTGCAGGTTATACGCTGGAAGGCAAAGCGCGCGGCACCACGCAGGTGTTTGAAGCGTATAGTCAATTTATCGGCAAGCCACAGCAAATCGCGCTGGAGATGTTGCTGCCCGCACCGGAGTTTGGCCGCATTACGCTGCATGGCGCACTCGATCAGGCGACGCTAAAAAGGCTGGTGCATTTGGTGTATGATGTGCGCCGCGATGACGCGCCGCTGAGGAAAGTCGCGGGTATCCCGGGTGAGTTCGACAAGCTGCGTAAAAACTATCTTGAGCGCCGTGAATGGTCTTCGCTGCATGTCCTGTGTGACGATGCACAAACCGCCGAACTGCTGAAAAATTTGGGATTCAACGCCGTTCATCACGCAACACGTTAATGTCTTCTTAATACGCCCTGCCAGATACTCTGGCGGGGCGGCTATTTTATTTCTGGAGTAAACCACCATGTCTGAAGGCTGGAATATTGCCGTACTGGGCGCAACGGGCGCTGTAGGTCACGCCCTGCTTGAAACTCTTGCAGAGCGTCAGTTCCCGGTGGGAGAAGTTTACGGCCTGGCGCGCAGCGAAAGCGCGGGCGAGTCTCTTCGTTATGAAGGGAAAACCGTTCGCGTGCAGGACGTAGCAGAATTTGACTGGACGCAGGTTCAGTTGGCCTTTTTTGCCGCGGGCGTTGAAGCCTCTGCGGCATGGGCGGAAGAAGCCGCCAACGCGGGTTGTCTGGTTATCGATTTAAGCGGTTTGTTTGCCCTTGAGCCAGACGTGCCGCTGGTGGTACCGGAAGTGAACCCGTCTGTTCTGGCCGATTACCGTAACCGTAACATTGTGGCAGTACCGGACAGCCTCACCAGCCAACTGCTGATGGCGCTGAAACCGTTAATTGACGACGGCGGTCTGTCACGTATCGCCGTGACCAGTCTGATGTCGGCTTCTGCGCAAGGCAAAAAAGCAGTTGATGCGTTGGCAGGACAGAGTGCGAAATTGCTTAATGGCATTCCGATTGATGAAGATGATTTCTTTGGTCGCCAGTTAGCGTTCAACATGCTGCCGCTGCTGCCGGATCGTGAAGGCAACGTTGCCGAAGAACGCCGTATCGTCGATCAGGTTCGCAAGATTATGCAGGACGACGGCCTGATGATCTCCGCCCACTGCGTGCGTGCCCCGGTGTTTTATGGTCATGCGCAGATGGTGAGTTTCGAAGCAATGCGTCCATTGGCAGCGGAAGAGGCGCGTGACGCCTTTGCTCGCGTGGAGGACATCGCTTTGTCGGAAGACGGTGATTTCCCGACTCAGGTGGTTGATGCTTCCGGTAGCGCACATCTTTCGATTGGCTGTGTGCGGAACGATTACGGAATGCCGGAGCAGGTTCAGTTCTGGTCTGTCGCTGATAATGTTCGTTTCGGTGGCGCACTGATGGCGGTAAAAATCGCTGAAAAACTGGTTCAGGAGTATATGTACTGATGTCTGAAGTGGAACCGCTGCCACGCTTTAAAATCGCACTCGGCATCGAGTACGACGGCAGCAAATACTACGGCTGGCAGCGGCAAAATGACGTGCGCAGCGTGCAGGAAAAGCTGGAAAAAGCGCTGTCGCAGGTGGCGAATGAGCCGATTAGTGTGTATTGCGCTGGTCGAACCGATTCCGGCGTTCACGGTACCGGGCAAGTGGTGCATTTCGAGACGCGAGCGCAGCGTAAAGACGTGGCGTGGACGCTCGGCGTAAATGCGAATTTGCCTGGAGACATCGCGGTGCGTTGGGTGAAAGCTGTGCCGGACGATTTCCATGCCCGCTTCAGCGCCACCGCGCGGCGTTACCGTTACATTATCTACAATGATCGTCTACGTCCGGCGGTACTAAGCCAGGGCGTGACCCATTGTCACCAGGCGCTGGATGCCGAAAGGATGCAGCGCGCGGCCCAGAGCCTGATTGGTGAGAATGACTTTACCTCGTTTCGCGCGGTGCAGTGCCAGTCACGCACACCGTGGCGAAACGTGAAGCACATTAACGTTGAACGTTACGGTGCTTATCTGGTGGTGGATATCAAAGCTAACGCTTTTGTACATCATATGGTGCGGAATATTGTGGGCAGCCTGATGGAAGTGGGCGCCGGAAACCAGCCAGAGAGCTGGATTGCAGAGTTGCTGGCAGCGAAGGACAGAACGCTTGCGGCAGCGACGGCAAAAGCGGAAGGGTTGTATCTCGTTTCGGTCGATTATCCGGAGCGTTTCGACCTGCCTCAGCCGCCAATGGGCCCGCTATTTTTAGCGGACTGAATGCAGTCACTTAAGGTTAAGTCACTATGGATCTGATTCGCTTTCTGATTGATTTTATTTTGCATATTGATGTGCACCTGGCTGAACTGGTCGCGCAGTACGGCGTCTGGGTTTATGCCATTCTGTTCCTGATCCTGTTTTGCGAGACCGGGCTTGTGGTCACGCCGTTCCTGCCGGGTGATTCACTGTTGTTCGTCGCTGGTGCGCTGTCTGCGCTGCCGACCAACGATCTGAACGTGCATTTGATGGTCGTGCTGATGGTTATCGCGGCGATTGTCGGCGATGCGCTGAACTACACCATCGGGCGGGTGTTTGGGGAACGGTTGTTTAGTAACCCGAATTCGAAAATCTTCCGTCGCAGCTATCTCGATAAAACCCATAAGTTTTACGAGAAACATGGCGGGAAGACCATTATCCTCGCTCGTTTTGTGCCGATTGTCCGTACCTTCGCGCCGTTTGTGGCGGGAATGGGGCACATGTCCTATCGTCATTTTGCTGCGTATAACGTGATTGGCGCACTGCTGTGGGTTCTGCTGTTCACCTACGCGGGTTATCTGTTCGGTGATTTGCCTATCGTGCAGGAAAATCTGAAGCTGCTGATCGTCGCGATCATCGTGCTGTCGATACTGCCTGGTGTCATCGAGATTATCCGACATAAGCGCGCGGCTGCGAAACAAGCAAAATAACGAAAGAGCCCGGAATGTGGCGGAAAGTGACAGCGGTTCGACCACTTTTTTATCCCATGTTCAGGGCTCTTATGTTTTAATGTGCAACATTCATGGTCTGTGAGCCTTAAAAATGGCATTATTCGCCGCTTACAGCAAAAACTGGCATCGACCAGGTTCAGGCAGAAAGGTTATCAATGAGCTGGATTGAACGAATTAAAAGCAACATAGCCCCCACTCGCAAGGCGAGTATCCCGGAAGGGGTATGGACCAAATGTGACAGCTGCGGACAGGTTCTGTACCGCGCCGAGCTGGAGCGTAACCTGGAGGTTTGCCCGAAGTGCGATCACCACATGCGAATGTCAGCGCGTAACCGCCTGCATAGCCTGATGGATGAAGGCACTTTAGTGGAGCTGGGTAGCGAGCTTGAGCCGAAAGATCTGCTGAAGTTTCGTGACTCCAAGAAATACAAAGACCGACTGGCCTCTGCCCAGAAAGAAACGGGCGAGAAAGACGCGCTGGTGGTTATGAAAGGGACCCTGTTTGGGGCACCTGTTGTCGCTGCGGCGTTTGAGTTTTCCTTTATGGGCGGCTCAATGGGTTCCGTTGTCGGCGCGCGTTTCGTGCGTGCCGTTGAGTATGCGCTGGAAAACAATTGCCCGATGGTGTGCTTCTCAGCCTCCGGCGGTGCACGTATGCAAGAAGCGCTGATGTCGCTGATGCAGATGGCGAAAACCTCTGCGGCGCTGGCGAAAATGCAGGAACAGGGTCTGCCGTACATTTCGGTACTGACCGATCCAACCATGGGTGGTGTCTCTGCAAGCTTTGCGATGCTGGGTGACCTGAACATCGCTGAGCCGAAAGCACTGATCGGCTTTGCTGGTCCACGTGTTATTGAGCAGACCGTTCGTGAAAAGCTGCCGCCTGGCTTCCAGCGCAGTGAATTCCTGATCGAAAAAGGCGCGATCGATATGATCGTTCGTCGTCCTGAAATGCGCTTCAAGATTGCCAGCGTGCTGGCGAAGCTGATGAATCTCCCGGCACCAAACCCGGATGCACCGCGCGAAGCCGTGGTGGTACCGCCGGTACCGGATCAGGAACCAGAGGCCTGATAATGCATAAGGGCAGGGCCAAACGGCGCTGCCCTTTTTGCTTGTGCTAACCGTTAACTATCGCGGGTATCATGGAAAAAGAACTCACTCCACTCGCCACGTCACCCCTGGTCACGTGGCTTTCTTATCTGGAACATCTGCACAGCAAAACCATCGACCTGGGGCTGGCGCGCGTTAGCGACGTCGCCGGGCGCATGGGCGTGCTGAAACCGGCCCCCTTTGTGTTTACCGTGGCGGGAACTAACGGCAAAGGCACTACCTGTCGCACCCTCGAATCTGTGCTGATGGCCGCAGGCTTTAAGGTCGGCGTATACAGCTCTCCGCATCTGGTCCGCTACACCGAACGCGTGCGCGTACAGGGTTGCGAACTGGCAGAGTCCGCACACACTGCGTCATTTGCTGAAATCGAAAAAGCACGCGGCGAAATCTCCCTGACCTATTTTGAATTCGGCACGCTGTCGGCGCTGTGGTTATTTAAGCAGGCGCAGCTGGATGTGGTTATCCTTGAAGTCGGGTTGGGCGGGCGTCTGGATGCGACCAATATCGTTGATGCAGATGTCGCTGTGGTGACCAGTATTGCGCTTGATCATACCGACTGGCTCGGTCCGGATCGCGAGAGCATTGGGCGTGAGAAAGCGGGCGTGTTTCGCAGCGGAAAACCAGCCGTTGTCGGTGAGCCTGATATGCCGCAAACCATTGCCGATGTTGCCGCTGAGAAAGGCGCGGTACTGCAGCGTCGTGGCGTTGACTGGCAGTACGACGTCAACGAAAACGGCTGGCATTTCCGCGATGCGCAGGGCGAGCTTAACGATCTGCCGCTGCCGCAGGTGCCGCAGCCCAACGCCGCAACCGCACTGGCGGCATTGCGGGCGAGCGGGCTGGCGATTAGCGAGCAGGCGCTTCGTGACGGTATTAAGAATGCCATGCTGCCGGGCCGTTTCCAGATTGTGAGTGAATCGCCGCGACTTATTCTCGATGTCGCGCATAATCCTCATGCCGCGGCCTATCTCGCGGAACGTCTGAAAATGCAGCCGGTGGCCGGGCGCACGCTGGCGGTGATTGGTATGCTGCATGATAAAGATATCGCCGGAACGCTGGCTTGCCTGTCTCAGGTTGTGGATAGCTGGTATTGTGCCCCGCTCGAAGGCCCGCGCGGCGCGACAGCGGAACAGCTGGTGGAACATTTGCGCGATGGCGTAGTCTATGCCACTGTAGCGCAGGCGTGGCATGCCGCGATGGCAGAGGCGCGCCCGCAAGATACGGTGCTGGTGTGTGGTTCGTTCCACACGGTAGCCCATGTAATGGAAGAGATGGACGCGGGGAAAACCGGTGGCGAGTAAGTTTCAGAATCGTTTAGTCGGAACCATTGCGCTGGTGGCACTGGGCGTGATCGTGCTGCCAGGGTTACTGGATGGTCAGAAAAAACATTATCAGGACGAGTTTGCTGCAATCCCACTGGTGCCGAAACCCGGTGATAAGGATGAGCCTGATATGCTGCCTGCTGTGACTCAGGCGCTGCCTTCTCAGCCGCCTGAAGGCGCGGCGGAAGAGGTCAGAGCGGGTAACGCGGCCGCACCGTCGCTGGATGCGTCGCGCTATGCGGCCAACAGTAGCAGCAATGAAATCGCCGATGCGGCGCAGCCGGAGCCAAAACCTGTCGCGCCGAAACCGCAAGTTCAGACACCGCCTAAACCTCAACGGAATACCACCAGCGAGCAGCCTGCACAGCAGAAGCCCGTCGCCGATGATAAACCGGTGCCAACGGGCAAAGCGTATGTCGTGCAACTGGGTGCGTTGAAGAACGCCGACAAAGTGAATGAAATTGTGGGCAAACTGCGCGGGGCGGGATATCGGGTCTTTACCATTCCTTCCACACCGGCTGCGGGAAAAATTACCCGTATTCTGGTGGGACCCGATGCCTCAAAAGACAAAATGAAAGGTTCGCTTGGCGAATTGAAACAGTTGTCGGGGTTGAACGGCGTGGTGATGGGCTACAGTCCTAACTGATTGTGAATTGCCGGATGTCGCTAAGCTTATCCGGCCTGGAAACTGTGCTGAATCCTTGACCGGGTAAACGAAGTAATACCCGGAAAAAGAGGGTGCAGGAGAGATCATTGACAGTTGTTGATGAGCGCTAAATAGTCCTCAAAAGGGCTAAAAGCTCAGGTGGCGTTGAGTGTTTTTTCAGCGCCATTTTTATTTGGGCGGGGAAAGGAAATCCCTACGCAAACGTTTTCTTTTTCTGTTAGAATTCGCCCCGAACTGGACGACAGGGCGTAAAATCGTGGGACAACTATGGTCTGGATTGATTACGCCATTATTGCGGTGATTGGTTTTTCTTGTTTGGTAAGCCTCATCCGCGGCTTTGTTCGTGAAGCATTGTCACTGGTAACGTGGGGTTGTGCTTTCTTTGTTGCCAGTCATTACTACACTTACCTGTCTGTCTGGTTTACGGGCTTTGAAGACGAACTGGTTCGAAACGGGATTGCTATCGCGCTGCTCTTTGTCGCGACACTTATCGTCGGCGCTATTGTTAACTATGTTATCGGTACGCTGGTTGAAAAGACGGGCCTGTCGGGAACCGACAGGGTACTTGGGATCTGTTTTGGTGCGCTACGTGGAGTGCTTATCGTTGCCGCCATTCTGTTCTTCCTCGATACGTTTACCGGCTTTTCGAAAAGCGATGACTGGCAAAAGTCACAGCTGATCCCGCAGTTCAGCGTCGTCATCAGAATGTTCTTTGACTATCTGCAAAGCTCGTCAAGTTTGTTGCCCAAAGCATAAGCTTTGGGGAGTTCTGAACGAGGAAAATGACGTATGTGCGGTATTGTCGGTATCGCCGGTGTTATGCCGGTAAACCAGTCGATTTATGACGCGTTAACGGTGCTTCAGCACCGTGGGCAGGATGCCGCGGGCATCATCACCATTGATGCCAACAACTGCTTTCGTTTGCGTAAGGCCAACGGCCTGGTGAGCGATGTGTTTGGCGCCGTGCATATGCAACGCCTGCAGGGCAATATGGGTATCGGTCACGTCCGCTACCCAACTGCAGGCAGCTCAAGCGCCTCCGAGGCCCAGCCTTTCTACGTTAACTCACCTTACGGCATCACCCTTGCGCACAACGGCAACCTGACCAATGCCCATGAGCTGCGCAAGAAGCTGTTCGAAGAGAAGCGCCGCCATATCAACACCACCTCCGATTCTGAAATTCTGCTGAATATCTTTGCCAGTGAGCTGGATAACTTCCGCCACTATCCACTGGAAGCGGACAACATCTTCGCGGCAATCGCTGCCACCAACCGTCAGATTCGTGGTGCGTATGCCTGTGTTGCGATGATTATCGGTCACGGCATGGTCGCCTTCCGCGACCCTAACGGCATTCGCCCGTTGGTGCTTGGCAAGCGTGATATCGGCGATGGTCGCACCGAATACATGGTGGCGTCGGAAAGTGTTGCACTTGATACGCTGGGCTTTGAATTCCTGCGTGACGTCGCGCCTGGTGAAGCGATTTACATCACCGAAAAAGGCCAGTTGTTCACCCGTCAGTGCGCTGATAACCCGGTGAGCAACCCGTGCTTGTTCGAATATGTTTACTTCGCGCGCCCGGATTCGTTCATCGACAAAATTTCGGTGTACAGCGCTCGCGTGAATATGGGGATGAAGCTCGGTGAAAAGATCGCGCGTGAGTGGGAAGATCTGGATATCGATGTCGTGATCCCGATTCCGGAAACCTCCTGTGATATCGCGCTGGAAATTGCCCGGATTCTGGATAAACCATACCGTCAGGGCTTCGTGAAAAACCGCTACGTGGGCCGTACGTTTATCATGCCTGGTCAGCAGCTGCGCCGTAAATCGGTACGCCGTAAGCTGAACGCCAACCGTGCTGAGTTCCGCGATAAAAACGTCCTCTTGGTCGATGACTCTATCGTCCGTGGTACGACGTCTGAGCAGATCATCGAGATGGCGCGTGAAGCGGGGGCGAAGAAGGTCTATCTGGCTTCCGCCGCACCGGAAATTCGTTTCCCGAACGTGTACGGAATCGACATGCCGAGTGCCACAGAGCTGATTGCTCATGGCCGGGAAGTGGATGAAATCCGTCAGATTATCGGAGCCGATGGCCTGATTTTCCAGGATCTCAACGACCTGATTGACGCGGTTCGCGCTGAGAATCCGGATATCCAGCAGTTCGAATGCTCGGTATTCAACGGCGTGTACGTCACCAAAGACGTTAACCAGCAGTATCTTGATTACCTTGATTCGCTGCGTAATGACGATTCGAAAGCCCTACAGCGTCTGAACGAAGTTGAAAACCTCGAGATGCACAACGAAGGTTAACGGCCTTACGCCCTCTCGGTCTGAGAGGGCGTCTTTCCTTGCAACTCCCGCTTAAATACGGCAAAGTCAGCCCCAGTACGAAGACAGGGCGCAATCATGAAACGACTCATTGTTGGAATTTCCGGTGCCAGCGGCGCTATTTATGGCGTTCGGCTGCTGCAAGTGTTGCGCGACGTCGCAGAAGTGGAAACCCATCTGGTCATGAGTCAGGCCGCGCGTCAGACCCTGGCTTTAGAAACCGATCTCTCTTTGCGTGACGTTCAGGCGTTGGCCAATGTCGTTCACGACGCACGCGATATTGCCGCCAGTATTTCTTCCGGTTCGTTCAAAACGGATGGCATGGTCATTCTGCCGTGTTCGATCAAAACCCTTTCAGGCATTGTGCATAGCTATACTGATGGGCTGTTGACTCGCGCCGCTGATGTGGTGTTGAAAGAGCGTCGGCCATTGGTTTTATGCGTGCGTGAAACGCCACTGCACCTTGGGCACTTGCGTTTGATGACGCAGGCGGCAGAAATCGGTGCGGTTATTATGCCACCGGTTCCGGCGTTTTATCATCGCCCACAAACCATTGATGATGTGATTAATCAAACCGTTAACCGCGTACTCGATCAGTTTGATATTACCCTGCCGAAAGAGCTTTTTACTCGCTGGCAAGGCGCAGAATAATCGCACTAAGATAGTGCATCTTTTTGGTGCATGTGTGGTCAGCAGGCGATTTTGCAATCCCGATCAAATCCTCAACATTTAATCCCCTTTTTCACCGTTTAGCGCTGCGGTTTATCCGTCATTGCTGTTATCTTTCATTCTTAAGACAACTCTGCAACTATTCATTAACACATTTAACGCTGTTTTTTTGAACAGATCGTTGAGGTGGCATAAAACGTGCAGAGCAGGTCTGCAACACACAACACCATTGATTACATAACACGCAACTGCATCACGACACTTAAGGGTAATGTATGAAGAAGACGGTTCTGGCTCTCTCTTTATTGCTGGGGATCAGCAGTGCTTCCAGCGTATTTGCCGCGCTGCCGCAAACTGTTCGTATCGGTACTGACGCCACTTACGCGCCGTTCTCATCTAAGGATGCGAAAGGGGATTTCGTCGGTTTTGATATCGATCTGGGCAACGAAATGTGCAAGCGCATGCACGTGAAATGTACCTGGGTAGGTAGCGATTTCGACTCCCTGATCCCGTCCCTGAAGGCGAAGAAAATTGACGCTATCATCTCCTCTCTGTCGATCACCGAAAAACGCCAGCAGGAGATTAATTTCTCCGAGAAGCTGTACGCCGCTGACTCTCGTTTGATCGCTGCCAAAGGCTCTCCGATTGTTCCGACCATTGAGTCACTGAAAGGTAAGCATGTTGGCGTGCTGCAAGGGTCTATCCAGGAAACCTACGGCAACGACAAATGGCGCAGCCAGGGCGTGGACGTCGTGGCCTATCAGAACCAGGATCTTATCTATTCCGACCTCGCGGCAGGCCGTCTTGATGCTGCGTTCCAGGACGAAGTCGCCGCGAGCGAAGGCTTCCTGAAACAGCCAGCCGGTAAAGACTATGCGTTTGCAGGCCCGTCGGTTAAAGATAAGAAATACTTCGGTGATGGCACCGGTGTTGGCTTACGTAAAGACGATACCGAGCTGAAAGCCGCCTTCGACAAAGCGTTTGATTCACTGCGCAAAGATGGCACCTACGACAAGATGGCGAAGAAGTATTTCGACTTCAACGTTTACGGTGACTAAGACTGTAATGGCCCGGGTAATCGGGCCATTTTCGGGCTGAACAGTTATCTATACATGTGTGGCATTACGCATTAATGCTTTTTATTGGTGCATTCGGCGCACTATTATGGTGCGTTAATGAATAGTTAAGCATCATTAATGCAAAAAAGTGCGTATTTTTCCCGATTACCTTTTGCCTTATCCGCATAAAAGGTGGCACGATAACTGTTCTGATACTTCTGAATACCCGTTAAATGACAGTCTGTTGAGGATAGTTATGAAAAAACTGGCGTTGTCTCTTTCTCTTGCGTTGGCACTTTCCAGCGTTTCTACGGTTTTCGCAGCCATTCCGCAGAAAGTTCGCATTGGTACCGATCCAACTTATGCCCCCTTTGAATCCAAGAATGCCCAGGGGGAATTGGTTGGTTTTGACATCGATCTGGCAAAAGAACTCTGTAAGCGCATTAAAACGCAATGTACCTTTGTCGAGAACCCGTTGGATGCGCTGATCCCGTCGCTGCAAGCGAAGAAAATCGACGCCATTATGTCCTCACTCTCCATTACGGAAAAACGCCAGCAGCAGATTGCCTTCACGGACAAACTCTATGCCGCAGATTCCCGCCTGGTTGTGAAAAAAGGCAGCCCGGTGACGCCTGATCTGAGCACCCTGAAAGGCAAGCGTATTGGTGTGCTGCAGGGAACGACTCAGGAAACCTACGGCAACGAACACTGGGCACCAAAAGGCATCGAAATCGTCTCCTATCAGGGCCAGGACAATATCTATTCTGACCTGACGGCAGGACGTATCGATGCTGCGTTCCAGGATGAAGTAGCGGCAAGCGAAGGTTTTCTCAAGCAGCCTGTCGGTAAAGATTATCAGTTTGGTGGCCCGTCCATTAAGGATGAAAAACTGTTCGGCGTAGGCACCGGTATGGGTCTGCGTAAAGAGGATAACGAACTGCGCGTAGCCCTGAATAAAGCCTTTGCTGAGATGCGTGCCGACGGCACTTACGACAAGCTGGCGAAGAAGTATTTCGACTTTAACGTATACGGCGAATAATCGCTGTTTGCACCTTCAGGTCCCGCCGTTCCCGGGGCCTGAAGGTGCAGGACTGACAGGACAGGCTCAATGCTGTACGGGTTTTCACACGTCATATTACAGGGCGCCCTGGTCACTCTTGAGCTGGCTCTCAGCTCCGTGGTGCTGGCTTTGCTTATCGGCCTGGCCGGTGCGGCGGGCAAACTTTCCGGCAATCGTGCGCTGGCGCTGATTTTCGAAGGCTACACCACGTTAATTCGTGGCGTGCCGGATCTGGTGCTGATGTTGCTGATTTTCTACGGTCTGCAAATTGCGCTCAACAGCATCACCGATGCTTTGGGTCTGGCGCAGTTTGATATTGACCCGATGATCGCCGGTATCATTACGCTCGGTTTTATCTATGGGGCTTACTTCACGGAAACGTTCCGCGGTGCGTTTATGGCGGTGCCGAAAGGGCATATCGAAGCGGCTACCGCCTTCGGTTTTACCTCTCGCCAGACGTTTGTGCGAATTTTGTTTCCAGCCATGATGCGTTTTGCGCTGCCGGGGATAGGTAATAACTGGCAGGTTATCCTCAAAGCAACGGCGCTGGTTTCGCTGCTGGGTCTGGAAGATGTGGTGAAAGCAACGCAGCTTGCGGGGAAAAGTACCTGGGAGCCGTTCTATTTCGCTATCGTCTGCGGCGTTATCTACCTGGTGTTTACAACAGTCTCTAATGGTGTGCTGCTTCTGCTCGAACGTCGTTATTCTGTGGGTGTGAAGAGGGCTGACCTGTGATTGAGATCGTTCAGGAGTACTGGAAATCCCTGCTGTGGACTGACGGTTACCGTCTAACCGGTGTGGCGATCACGCTGTGGTTGCTGATTTCTTCCGTGGTGATGGGCGGCATTTTGGCGGTGTTTTTAGCCATTGGCCGCGTTTCCAGCAATAAATACATTCAGTTCCCCATCTGGCTATTCACCTATATTTTTCGTGGTACGCCGCTGTATGTGCAGCTGCTGGTGTTCTATTCCGGGATGTATACGCTGGAAATCGTCAAAGGCACCGAACTGCTGAATGCGTTTTTCCGCAGCGGGCTGAATTGTACGGTGCTGGCATTGACGCTGAATACCTGTGCCTATACCACGGAGATCTTTGCAGGCGCTATTCGTTCTGTTCCGGCGGGTGAAATTGAAGCTGCGCGTGCTTATGGTTTTTCCGGCGTGAAGCTTTATCGCTGCATTATTCTGCCTTCTGCGCTGCGTATCGCGCTCCCGGCGTACAGCAACGAAGTTATTTTGATGCTGCACTCTACGGCATTGGCGTTTACCGCTACGGTGCCGGATCTGCTGAAGATCGCCCGTGATATTAACTCCGCCACTTACCAGCCGTTTACCGCGTTTGGGATTGCGGCGGTGCTGTATCTGATTATCTCTTATGTGCTGATTAGCCTGTTCCGCAAAGCGGAAAAACGCTGGCTGCAACATGTGAAACCCTCTTCGACACACTGAGAACATCATGCCTGACAATAAATTAGACGTTTTAGAGCTGCACAAACGCTACGGCGAACATGAAGTGCTGAAAGGGGTGTCACTGAAAGCGAACGCCGGTGATGTTATCAGCATCATCGGTTCATCGGGTTCCGGAAAAAGTACCTTCCTGCGCTGCATTAACTTCCTCGAAAAGCCGAGTGAAGGGAAGATTGTGGTAAGTGGGCAGAACATTGGCCTGGTGCGTGATAAAGACGGCCAGCTCAAAGTTGCTGATAAAAATCAGCTGCGCCTGCTGCGCACGCGTTTAACCATGGTGTTCCAGCATTTCAATCTGTGGAGTCACATGACGGTACTGGAAAACGTTATGGAAGCACCCATTCAGGTGCTTGGGCTGAGCAAGCAAGAAGCGCGTGAGCGTGCGGTGAAATACCTGGCAAAAGTGGGTATCGACGAGCGCCAACAGATAAAATACCCGGTGCATTTGTCTGGCGGTCAGCAACAGCGTGTTTCTATTGCCCGCGCGTTGGCGATGGAACCGGAAGTGCTGCTGTTTGATGAACCCACGTCTGCGCTCGACCCGGAACTGGTGGGCGAAGTGCTGCGAATCATGCAGAAACTGGCAGAAGAAGGGAAAACCATGGTAGTGGTGACGCATGAGATGGGCTTTGCCCGCGATGTTTCTTCCCACGTGATTTTCCTGCACCAGGGGCTGATTGAAGAAGAAGGACACCCGGATGAGGTGTTTGGTAATCCAAAAAGCGCCCGCCTGCAGCAGTTCCTGAAAGGTTCGCTGAAATAAACGTTATTCCCTCGTCTTTTGGGCGAGGGAGTATTACCGTTCCAGTCGATAGACCCAATCGTCGAAATACTCTCCGTTCATCTGAAAAGCCTTTTCCAGCACCTGCACGCGTGTGAAGCCATTTTTTTCAAGCAAACGTACCGAACCCGTGTTACCGGCCAGCACCCAGGCGTTGATTGCCGTGAGGTTCAATGACGTGAAACCATAGTCACAGATAGCCGCCAGCGCCTCCTGGGCAAATCCTTTTCCCTGCGCCCGAGGCAACAGCGCGTAGCCGATATCGGCCTCTTGAGCGTTCTGCGAACTTATCTGTAGTCCGATATCACCGACAAACTCTCCCCGCGCCTCATAAATCGCGAAAACATTGCCGTCGAGGCGTGATTCAAATTTCAAACGAAGTTCGTTTTCGCAGACTCGATCTCCCATAAAGCGCATGACGTTGGGGTTGTTGCGGAGTGCGAGAAAACAGGGCCAGTCGGCTTCACTGAGCGGAGACAGAATCAGGCGTGATGTCGTTAAGGCGGGCATGTTGGCTCCTGTTATTACTGAAGGCGTGAAACGGCGCTACCTTCCATCTGATGCAGATAATGCATCACGTTGCTTTGTTCTGGTGAAGCGCGAAGCTGCAATGCGAGGTTCAGGTTATCGAGCACATGCGCATTGCCAATGAGAGGGGAATTACTCGGGATACGTCCTTCACTCGCCAGCCAGTCGACCACCGTACGCCAGCGCCAGAGTGGAGAGTTACCTTTCACACGTTGGACCGGGCCGGGAAATTGGCGTGAACCTCTGGCGCCGTCTTTGAGTAACGCAATGGCCTGACGCGTGAGACCCGTCAGTTCAGCAATATCGCTAAGCCCAAGCAGTGCGGAATCCACGGACTCAACACGTGCGCCGATACCGGAGGATTCGATATCACTGACGGCTGAAATAACGGCTTGTGTCAGGCTCTCTTCATGGCGATCGAATTCGAGATACACCGCCGTTCCGTAGAAACAAATCAAGGCATCATCACAGCCTGCGGAAAACAGGGCATCTTCAAGACCTGTGGTATCTGAGGTGACGCCAGACAGCGTCAGAGTGAAATTAAAAAGCGACATCGGTGACTCCTTCTTACCGGTTAAACGGGCATTCCGCTTGGCCTGGGCTGCGGGGGGCAACAGCTCTCGACCTTCCTGATGATTTGTCGGGCATGATTCTGTGGACTACCGGGAGTGGACCAGATGCTCATCATATGCAGTCGGTGCTCCGGTATTCCACATTTCAATCGACCATAGCAATGCGAACTGTTGCCGCCGACGATAAAAATCCAGCCTTTCGACTCTGCGTAGGCGATTGCTGCGCGTATATGTTTGTCAGGATGTTCCTTCATCGTTACTTGTCCTGTGCAGTATGAATAGGCTGTTGACCAATGTCAACAGTTGGGTTGAGTGATAATTTTCCATGGCGCAGGCGCAGAGAATACGCCTCGCGAGCGCAAAGTGAGTCGGTTTGGCAGGACAGAAAAGAGGAAAATTACAACGCTGCGAGCAGCATTCCAGCGCGAGTGAAAGCGTTACACTGGAATGTACAGAGGTCGGGGTCTATCGGGAGAAAAGGATGAGTTATGCCAGCACGTCTGCGAGCGCTTCTTCGAGATCGTACCAACGGAAGGCAAATCCGGCATCTTCCAGACGTTTGGGGAGTGCTCGCTGACCGCCCAACACCAGCACTGAGGATTCTCCCATCAACAACCTGATCGCCATCGCGGGCGCGCGCATAACTGCAGGGCGATGCAATGCATGGCCCAGCGCATGAGCAAACTGCTCATTACGTACGGGATACGGTGAAACCATGTTGAATGGGCCACGCAGGTCATTATCCAATAGCCACAGAATGCCGTTTACCATGTCGTCGATATGGATCCATGCCAGATATTGACGACCATTGCCCATCGGACCACCGAGGCCGAGTCTGAACGGTGGCACCATTTTCCCGAGGATCCCGCCTTTTGGTGCCAGAACAACGCCGGTACGCAGCAGACAAACGCGCGTAGACTCACTTTGAGCACCACAGGCGATTTGTTCCCAGCGGGCACAAAGTTTATGGGTAAATTCGTTGTGTGGCGGTTCTTCTTCAGTAACCACCACTTCGCCCAGATCGCCATAATAACCTGCGGCTGAGCCGGATATCAGGACGCCGGGGGGTTGTTGGCTCGCGGCAAACAGCTCAACCAGCTTTTGGGTTATTTGCCAGCGGCTGTTACACAACCGCTGTTTTTGCTCTTCCGTCCAGCGTTTGTCAGCGATGGGTTCGCCCGCCAGATTGATTACCGCATCGATACCGTCAAGATTGCTGCGTTCGTTGAGCCCTTTCCACAGTTCGACGCGTGCATCCAGAAGCTGCCGTGCTTTTTCTGGGCTGCGCGTAACCACCGAAACGCTGTGGCCCAGTTCGAGCAAGCGTGGGATCAAATGACGACCAATCAAGCCTGTACCGCCGGTAATCAGAATATTCATGCGACCTCCGGGTTGTGCTTAACGTCGCCAACTCATCGTCATGGAGACAGAGTCGGCGTACCGCAGCGCGTGAAGTTTGTCGATTTCCACTTCAGCATAAGTGACCCAGCGATGTTCGCATGCGATATTGAGCACATCCTGAGTTAATTTTTCCAGCAAAGAGAAGCGGTTACTCTCCACATGCTGAATAATTTGCTTCGTGATGGTGCGGTAATTCAGCGCGTCATTGATGTCTTCACTGCCGCGTGCGTTTTCCGCCGGATAATGGATAACCACGTTAATGACGATATCCTGACGGTTGGCGATCTCTTCTTCTTTGATACCGATAAAGGTACGCAGGCGCAGGTTTTTGATTCGAATAATGGCGTCTGGCTGGGACATTGCAGGTTTCCTCCTTGTTATTATTCCAACCATAATACAACAAAGTCTGATTAGTTCGCTTGGGCCTTCTGCATCGCTTGTTCTGTCGCCGGACGCTGACGAATACGCTCGAACCAATTATTTACCGCCGGGAAATTTTGCAGATCGATGCGCTGTCGCTGATGCGAGTTAATCCACGGCCAGCAGGCGATATCCGCAATGCTGTAATGTTCGCCGCCAAGCCACGGGCTGGTTTCCAGACGTTTATTCAATACGTTGTACAACCGCTGAGTTTCAACCTGATAGCGTTCAATGGCATACGGCACCGGCTGTGGCGCGAAGTGGTTGAAATGGTGATTTTGCCCAAGCATAGGACCGAGACCACCGATTTGCCAGAATAGCCATTGCAGTGTTTTGTGGCGCTCCCGCAGTTCACCGCTCAGTAATTTTCCTGATTTTTCTGCCAGATACAGCAAGATTTCGCCTGACTCGAAGAGACTGAGTGGTGCACCGCCGTCGGCAGGTACATGATCGACAATAGCGGGAATTTTATTGTTAGGTGAAACGCTAAGAAACTCAGGGCGAAACTGGTCGCCTTTGCTGATGTCCACGCGGATAAGGCGATAAGCCATCTGCGCTTCTTCCAGAAATAATGTAATTTTATGACCGTTAGGGGTAGGGGCGTAATAGAGGTCAATCATTTTAACTCCTGGACCTGGGTTATTTTCATGACTTTTGCAGTATAGGCGGTTAAGACAATCGTGTGAGTTTTCATCAAGTGACAGCCTGACGCAGACGCGATATGTTGAGGTTTTCACCCGTGAACCGTTGAGGAAATTATGACTCGTCCTGTGATTACGCTGTGGTCCGATGCCAATTATTTCTCGCCTTATGTGATGTCCGTGTATGTCGCTTTGCAGGAAAAGGGGCTGACGTTTAGCCTGAAAACGGTGGATTTAAATAAGGGAGAGCATTTGCAGTCCGACTGGAAAGGATACGCCTCAACCCGTCGGGTGCCTTTGCTGGAGGTCGATGCTTTCGAGCTGACGGAGTCTTCCGCGATAACCGAATATCTGGACGAGCGTTTTGCTCCGCCGCAGTGGGAGCGTTTGTATCCGCATGATATTGAAAAGCGTGCCCGGGCCCGCCAGATTCAGGCCTGGTTGCGCAGTGATTTAATGCCGATTCGCGAAGAGCGATCGACCGACGTTGTTTTTGGCGGTGTAAAGAAACCGACGCTGACAAGCCATGGACAAAAAGCGGCGGCGAAACTTTTCGACACCGCCAGTGCGCTGTTAGCTCATGGCAAACCGAATCTGTTCGGTGAATGGTCAATTGCGGATACCGATTTGGCACTGATGCTGAATCGCCTCGTATTGAACGGTGACGATGTTCCGGAGCCTCTCGCCGATTACGCTGTGTTCCAGTGGCAAAGGGCTTCGGTTCAACGTTACATTGCGCTTTCCGCGAAACACTCTGGCTGAACAGGCAGCAATAATCCGTTATGATAGTGCGGTTTTCGTGGAGGAATGATTGATGAAGCTGATGTTTGCGTCAGATATTCACGGGTCTTTACCCGCCGCCGAGCGCGTACTGTCTTTGTTCGCTCAGAATGAGGCCGATTATCTGGTCATTCTGGGCGATGTGTTGAATCATGGCCCGCGTAATGCGTTGCCGGAAGGGTATGCGCCTGCTGAAGTCGCGGAGCGGCTAAACACGGTTGCAGAGCGTATCATTGCCGTGCGCGGCAACTGTGACAGTGAAGTCGACCAGATGTTGCTGCGTTTTCCCATCACTGCACCGTGGCAACAGGTGCTTACGGCAAAGCAGCGTCTGTTTTTGACTCATGGACATCTGTTTGGCCCTGACAATCTGCCACCGCTCTCGGTTGGCGATGTGCTGGTTTATGGTCATACTCATATTCCTGTAGCCGCCCGAAATGGCGAAATCTTCCACTTCAACCCGGGTTCTGTCAGCCTTCCTAAAGGTGGCTTTAGTGCCAGCTACGGTATGATGGAAGACAATAAATTGCGGGTTTTAGCACTCAATGATCAACGGGTTATTGCAGAGGTAGCAATTAATCCGTAATTTACCCGACAACAGTAAACGCGCCGCAAGAGCGCTATAGAGAGAAGGTTTTCTGATGGTGGAGCAGAATTTGGCAAGCACAGAATGGGTGGATATTGTCAACGAAGACAATGAGGTCATTGCACAGGCTAGCCGCGAACAGATGCGCGCGCAGTGCCTGCGTCATCGCGCGACGTACATTGTGGTTCATGACGGTATGGGTAAGATCCTGGTGCAGCGCCGCACTGAAACCAAAGACTTCATGCCGGGAATGCTCGATGCCACTGCGGGTGGTGTCGTGCAGTCCGACGAGCAACTGCTGGATTCTGCACGCCGTGAAGCCGAAGAAGAGCTGGGAATAGCAGGCGTTCCCTTTGCCGATCACGGGCAGTTCTATTTCGAAGACAAACATTGCCGCGTCTGGGGCAGCCTTTTTAGCTGTGTGTCCCACGGCCCGTTCGCATTACAGGAAGAAGAAGTGAGTGAAGTCTGCTGGTTGACGCCGGAAGAAATTACCGCGCGTTGCGATGAGTTCACCGCTGATTCCCTGAAAGCCCTGGCGCTGTGGATGAGCCGCAATGCCAATAACGAAATGGCGAAAGTAGAAGAAACCGAGTAACACTCAGCAGCTATCCCGCAAACAGAGTTTTGCGGCGATGTTTCACTTTTTAGCTAATAAAAAAGGCGACCTGTTTAAAGGTCGCCTTTTTGTTGCCCGGTAGTATCAACGCTTACCGGGTCTGTATGATGTTATTAATCCTGCTGGGAAGACTGGATCGCGGTCAGGGCGATGGTGTAGACGATATCGTCTACCAGCGCGCCACGAGACAGATCGTTCACCGGCTTGCGCATACCTTGCAGCATCGGCCCGATGGAGATCAGGTCGGCTGAACGCTGTACCGCTTTATAGGTGGTGTTACCGGTGTTCAGATCAGGGAAGATGAACACGGTAGCGCGGCCCGCAACCGGAGAGTTCGGTGCTTTGGATTTTGCAACGTCTGCCATCACCGCGGCATCGTACTGCAATGGACCATCGATAACCAGGTCAGGACGTTTTTCCTGCGCCAGACGCGTTGCTTCGCGCACTTTCTCAACATCGCTACCCGCACCAGACGTACCGGTGGAGTAAGAGAGCATGGCGACGCGTGGTTCGATACCAAACGCAATTGCAGAATCCGCGGACTGGATAGCGATTTCAGCCAGCTGTTCAGCGGTTGGATCCGGGTTGATCGCGCAGTCACCGTAAACATAAACCTGTTCAGGCAGCAACATGAAGAACACGGAAGAAACCAGAGAACTGCCCGGAGCGGTTTTAATCAACTGCAGCGGTGGACGGATGGTGTTAGCCGTGGTGTGAACCGCGCCAGAAACCAGACCGTCGACTTCGTTTTGTTCCAGCATCAGCGTGCCGAGAACAACGTTGTCTTCCAGCTGTTCACGCGCAACGGCTTCAGTCATGCCCTTGCTCTTACGCAGTTCGACCAGGCGCGCGACATAGCTTTCGCGTACCACTTCCGGATCGACGATTTCGATACCTGCGCCCAGTTCAACGCCCTGGTCAGCCGCAACGCGAGTGATGGCATCTGGATTACCCAGAAGCACGCAGGTTGCGATACCGCGTTCTGCACAGATAGCCGCTGCTTTCACGGTACGTGGCTCGTCGCCTTCTGGCAGAACAACACGTTTGCCCGCTTTACGCGCCAGCTCGGTCAGCTGGTAACGGAAGGCTGGTGGAGACAGACGACGGCTGCGCTCGGAAGTCGCGGTCAGGGATTCGATCCAGTTAGCATCGATGTGGCTGGCCACATATTCCTGCACTTTCTCGATACGCTGATGGTCATCAGCCGGGACTTCCAGATTGAAGCTCTGCAGGCTCAGGGAGGTCTGCCAGGTGTTGGTGTTCACCATGAATACCGGCAGGCCAGTGGCGAACGCACGTTCGCACAGCTTGCTGACGCGCGCATCGATTTCGTAAGCGCCGGTCAGCAGGATCGCACCGATTTCCACGCCGTTCATTGCCGCGAGACACGCAGCAACCAGCACGTCAGGACGGTCTGCGGAAGTCACCAGCAGAGAGCCTGCACGGAAGTGTTCCAGCATGTGCGGAATGCTACGCGCACAGAAGGTCACGGACTTCACGCGACGGGTGTTGATGTCGCCTTCGTTAACGATGGTCGCATTCAGGTGGCGCGCCATATCGATTGCACGGGTGGCAATCAGGTCGAAGCTCCACGGTACCGCACCCAGGATTGGCATTGGGCTTGACGCGGTCAGTTCTGCTGGATTGATTTTCACGACTTTCGCTTTGGAAGAGTCATCGAAAATTTCAGACAGGTCAGGGCGAGTACGGCCCTGCTCATCAACCGGGGCATTCAGTTTGTTAACGATAACGCCGGTGATGCTGGTATTTTTCGTGCCGCCGAAGCTGCTACGGGTCAGTTCAATACGCTCTTTCAGCTCTTCCTGCGTGTCGGTGCCCTGAGACATCACGAACACGATTTCCGCATTCAGGGTCTTGGCAATCTCGTAGTTCAGGGACTGAGCGAACTGGTGTTTGCGGGTCGGGACCAGGCCTTCAACCAGCACCACTTCAGCATCCTGAGCGTTAGCGTGGTAGTTGGCGATGATCTCTTCCATCAGCACGTCTTTCTGGTTGCTGGAGAGCAGAGACTCAACGTGGCTCATCTTCAGCGGTTCAGCGGCTGGCAGATTGGAATTCGCACGCACGATGGTGGTGGTCTGGTCTGGCGCATCGCCACCGGCACGGGGTTGAGCGATGGGCTTAAAGACGCTCAGACGAACGCCTTTGCGTTCCATAGCACGGATAACGCCAAGGCTGACGCTGGTCAGGCCGACGCTGGTTCCGGTAGGGATCAGCATAATTGTACGGGACACGGTTTATCCTCTTTCGTTACCGCCGGGGGTTGGCGGGAGACAAAACAGCACCGCCAGCAAAGCTGGCGGTGTGGAATCAGGCAGTCAGACGGGCTGCGTCTTGTGCGATGACCAATTCTTCATTGGTCGGGATGACCACGGCAGGGCGGGTGCCTTCTTTGTTGATGAAGCCAGACTTGCCGAAGCGAGCAGCCAGGTTACGCTCATGATCAACGTCGAAGCCCAGAACGCCCAAGCGGCCCAGGGACAGTTCGCGAACCATCGCGGCGTTTTCGCCGATACCACCGGTGAAGACAACGGCATCCAGACGACCGTCCATCAGGGCGGTGTAAGAACCGATGTATTTCGCAAGACGATGGCAGTAAACGTCCATTGCACGTTTAGCATCTGCTTTGGTTTCGTAGTTGTCTTCAACATAACGACAGTCGCTGGTGACTTCGGTCAGACCCAGCAGGCCAGACTCTTTGGTCAGCATTTTGTTGATTGCATCAACGCTCATGCCCAAGGTGTCGTGCAGATGGAAGATGATAGCTGGATCGATGTCGCCTGAACGGGTACCCATCACCAGACCTTCCAGCGGGGTCAGACCCATTGAAGTATCAACACATTCGCCGTTACGGATAGCAGAAACAGAACCACCGTTGCCCAGGTGGCAAGTGATGATGTTCAGTTCTTCAACCGGCTTGTTCAGAACTTTGGCGGCTTCCTGAGTTACATAGAAGTGGCTGGTACCGTGTGCGCCGTAGCGACGAACGCCGTGTTCTTTGTACAGGCTGTACGGCAGAGCATACAGGTATGACTCTTCCGGCATGGTCTGATGGAACGCGGTGTCGAAGACTGCCACGTTTTTGTTTTTCAGGTTCGGGAAGGATTTCAGTGCTTCCGCGATACCGATCAGGTGCGCCGGGTTGTGCAGTGGTGCAAAAGAGGCAGCGTCTTTGATACCCTGAATAACGGAATCGTCGATAACCACAGAGCCGGTGTACTTCTCGCCGCCGTGAACAACACGGTGACCGATAGCGGTCAGCTGCGCAGACAGTTCTGGTTTTTGTGCCAGAATAGTATTAACGATATAGTTAAGCGCTTCACTGTGAGCGGCGCCTGCACCTAAAGCCGCTTCTTGTTTGCTGCCGTCCATTTTCCACTTCAAACGTGCTTCTGGGAGATGGAAACATTCGGCCAAACCAGAGAGGTACTCTTCACCGTTTACCGCATCAATGATGGCGAATTTCAGTGAGGAGCTACCGCAGTTCAGAACCAGTACTAACTTACTCGACATGGAAGTACCTATTAATCTTATGTGGCTAAAAAAACGTCAGTGAGTCAAAGAGCGTAGCGCATGATGACGCTGACATTTATGATTAACATCATGCCTGATACTTTTATCGGGCATGACGAAAGAAAATCGGTTGATTCAGTATTTAGTTTTGCACAATTTTCAACCATTGGCAGAATGTGCAATAATTTGACGAATCGTGAGAGTGGGTCTACGCCCATCTCAGGCCGCACAGGATACCTGATTGCGGCCTTTATTGCCAAAATGTTTTGAACGTTGTCATGCAGAGTTGTTGTTTTGCACGAAATTTTGATTTTTTATCTGTGAAGTTGAGGTAACGCCATGTCGACACCCGAGAACCGCCCGGTCAGCTTTTTTAGTTCGTTCCGCCGTGGGCAGCACTACGCAAAGACGTGGCCGATGGAAAAACGCCTTGCCCCGGTGTTTGTTGAAAACCGCGTGATCCGCGCTACTCGCCACGCTATCCGCTTTATGCCACCGCTGGCGGTCTTTACGCTGTGCTGGCAAATCGCCCTTGGCGGCCAACTCGGCCCAACCGTCGCCACTGCGCTATTTGCGCTGAGCCTGCCAATGCAAGGATTATGGTGGCTGGGCAAGCGTTCTGCCACGCCGTTGCCACCGACAATTTTAAGCTGGTTCTACGAAGTGCGCGGCAAATTGCAGGAGTCTGGACAGGCGCTGGCCCCGGTTGAAGGCAAGCCGGATTACCAGGCATTGGCTGAAACGCTTAAGCGCGCCTTCAAGCAACTGGATAAAACTTTCCTTGATGATTTGTAATTAACCCGCAAAAACGCATATAAAAGAGGGCATACACTTTGTAAGCCCTTTTTTTCATGCTTTAGCGCAACAGGAGTCGAAAATGGAAATGACCAACGCTCAACGTCTGATTTTGTCGAATCAGTACAAAATGATGACCATGATGGATCCCGATAATGCCGAGCGTTATCGCCGTCTGCAGACGATTATCGAGCGCGGCTACGGCCTGCAAATGCGCGAACTGGATCGTGAATTCGGCCAGCTAACCGAAGAAACCTGTCGGGTCATTATCGACATCATGGAGATGTATCACGCCCTGCATGTCTCGTGGACTAACCTGAAAGATGCTGATGCGATTGACGAACGTCGCGTGACCTTCCTTGGTTTTGACGCTGCAACGGAAGCCCGCTATCTCGGCTACGTGCGCTTTATGGTCAACATTGAGGGCCGTTACGCCCATTTTGATGCCGGGACGCACGGTTTCAACGCACAGACCCCAATGTGGGAAAAATACCAGCGCATGCTGAGCGCATGGCATGCGTGTCCGCGTCAATATCATCTGAGCAGCAACGAAATTAATCAGATTATCAACGCCTGATGGAGGCCGCCGTGCAGTGCAAAGGCTTTTTATTCGATCTTGACGGAACGCTGGTGGACTCGCTGCCGGTCGTGGAACGTTCATGGTGCCGTTGGGCCGACAGACATGGTCTGAGCCACGATGAAGTGCTGAACTTTATTCATGGCAAACAGGCGATAACGTCACTGCGTCATTTTTTGCCAGGCAAAACGGAAGAACAAATCCAGGCAGAGTTTAGCTGGCTTGAGCAGCTTGAAGCGCAGGACGTAAACGGCATCACCGCACTTCCCGGCGCGCTGGCGCTGCTGAATCATCTGGACGAAGCCGGTATTCCTTGGGCGATTGTGACCTCAGGTTCGATTCCTGTTGCCCATGCGCGCCATCACGCGGCGGGCCTGCCGGAAGCGAAAGTGTTTGTCACCGCTGAGCAGGTAAAACGGGGCAAACCGGAGCCGGATGCGTATCTTCTGGGGGCTGAACTGCTGGGCCTGGCACCTGCACAATGTGCCGTTGTGGAAGATGCGGCAGCGGGGATGCTCTCCGGTCTTGCCGCTGGGTGTCGCGTGATTGCGGTAAATGTTCCTGGTGACGCGCCGCGTTTGGATGAAGCAGATTTCGTGCTCACGACGCTGGACGCGCTGAGCATCACGCGGCAATCCGATGGCACGGTTGATGTTGGCATAAAAGCCTAAATGCATTGATATAGCCCCGCTTAGTCGGGGCTTTTTTATGTCAAACTTTCCATTCTCTTTTCTGACAAGGATATGTTGTGAACGGTGAACTGATTTGGGTGCTGTGCCTGTTAGCGGTGGCGGTGCTGTTGTTTGCCTCCGGCAAAGTGCGCATGGATGCCGTCGCCCTGCTGGTGATTGTGGCTTTCGTTCTTAGCGGAACGCTCACCTTAAGCGAGGCCTTTTCTGGTTTCAGCGATCCTAACGTGATTCTTATTGCCGCGCTGTTTATCATCGGTGACGGGTTAGTGCGCACCGGCGTTGCCACCAGTATGGGATCGTGGCTGGTGAAGGTCGCTGGCAACAGCGAAATCAAAATGCTGATATACCTGATGCTGACGGTGGCGGGACTTGGGGCGTTTATGAGTTCTACCGGCGTGGTGGCGATTTTTATCCCGGTGGTATTAAGCGTGTGTATGCGCATGAATACGTCGCCTTCGAGACTGATGATGCCGTTGAGTTTTGCCGGGCTGATTAGCGGCATGATGACGCTGGTCGCCACACCGCCGAATCTGGTTATCAACAGCGAACTGCTTCGCGAAGGGCTGGACGGATTTAGCTTCTTTAGCGTCACGCCCATCGGTCTGGTAGTGCTGGTGCTTGGCATTGTCTATATGCTGCTGGTTCGCTTCATGCTACCGGGCGATGAAAACGAGTCTAAGCACGATAAACGACGCACGTTTCGCGATCTTATCAAAGAGTATCGTCTGAACGGGCGTGCGCGCCGATTGGCTATCCGCCCCGGTTCACCGTTGGTGGGGCAGCGTCTGGATGACCTGAAACTACGTGAGCGCTACGGCGCGAATATCATTGGCGTTGAACGTTGGCGGCGTTTTCGTCGAGTGATCGTGAATGTGAATGGGGTCTCGGAATTCCATGCGCGTGATGTTTTGCTGATTGATATGTCCTCGGCAGATATCGATTTACGCCAGTTCTGTAGCGAACAATTACTTGAGCCGATGGTGCTGCGTGGAGAGTATTTCTCCGATCAGGCGCTGGATGTCGGCATGGCGGAAGTGTCGCTGATCCCTGATTCCGAACTGGTGGGGAAAACCGTGCGAGAAATGGGGTTTCGTACTCGTTTTGGTCTAAACGTTGTGGGCATGAAACGAGAGGGTAAAGCCGTAGAAGGGTCAATCGTGGACGACGCGATCGAGCTCGGTGACATTTTGTTAGTGGTCGGCAACTGGAAACAGATAGCTCAGCTTGCCCAGCGTGGGCGCGACTTCGTGGTTCACAATATGCCCATTGAGGTGAATGACGCCTCTCCGGCGCACAGTCAGGCTCCACATGCAGTTTTTTGCCTTGTATTGATGGTCGCCCTGATGCTGACCGACGAAATACCCAACCCGATAGCCGCGATTATCGCTTGCCTGCTAATGGGGAAATTCCGCTGTATCAATGCTGAGAGTGCTTATAAAGCGATTCACTGGCCGAGCATTATTTTGATTGTTGGCATGATGCCGTTTGCGCTTGCCCTGCAAAAAACCGGTGGCGTCACTCTGGTCGTCAAAGGGCTAATGGATATTGGCGGCGGGCAAGGGCCATATTTGATGTTGATTTGCCTGTTCGTGATGTGCGCGACCATTGGCCTGTTTATCTCCAATACCGCGACGGCAGTCTTGATGGCGCCGATTGCGTTGGCTGCGGCAAAATCGATGGGCGTATCTCCTTATCCGTTTGCGATGATGGTGGCGATGGCCGCCTCGGCAGCGTTTATGACACCCGTATCTTCGCCAGTGAACACGCTGGTGCTTGGGCCGGGGAAATACACGTTCAGTGATTTTGTGAAAATTGGCGTACCGTTTACCGTGCTGGTCATGGTGGTCTGCGTTGGGCTTATTCCGGTGCTGTTTCCGTTTTGAGCGTGAGAACGTTGCCGGGTGGCGGCTTCGCCTTACCCGGCCTACAAACGACAACCCGTAGGCCCTGCAAGCGCAGCGCCGCTGGGCGAATAATTGAATAGTTAAAGCGGGGAGTCCTGGCTTATTTCATCGAGCGATAGCTGAAAGCTGGGTACAAATACCTGCATAAAGTAGTCCATTTCCTCGCTGCGGCGGGACTCCAGCGTTTTTTCAAGGCGGCCCTTGGCCAGCAAAAACTCATTATTCCCGGCAGACAATTCTTCCAGACATTTCAGATACGCGCACAGTGCATCGGCCTGTTTCACCAACAACTTCTCTTCTTCACTGGAATGATGTTCGTTGATCAGCGGCTCAAAAATATCACGCAACTCCTCCGGCACCATATCAACCAGCTTTTGCTGGGCAATCTTTTCGATCGCTTTGTATTCCTGGGCAATCTGCGAATTGAAATACTTCACCGGGGTGGGCAAATCACCGGTCAACACTTCGGAAGCGTCGTGATACATCGCCAGCAGCGCAATGCGTTCGGGATTCACCGTGCCGTTGAACTTACGATTTTTGATTGCCGCCAGCGCATGAGCCACCATTGCTACCTGCAAACTGTGCTCGGAGACATTTTCAGTGCGCACATTGCGCATTAGCGGCCAACGGTTGATGAGTTTCAGACGAGAGAGATGGGCAAAGAAATGACTCTGGCTCATGGGGTTCCTTGATGCGTTACAGCAGGTTACCCATTGTGCGCCGAGTTGACCGCCGGATGCAAACTCCGGCGGTCAAAGGCTGTATTACTGATGGTAGCCGGAGAGGAAGCGGCCAAAGCGTGAAATAGACATTTCCAGATCGTCGATACGGGGCAGGGTGACGATGCGCACGTGATCAGGATACGGCCAGTTGAAGGCAGATCCCTGAACCAGCAGCACTTTTTCCTGCAACAGGAAGTCGAGCACCATTTTCTGATCGTCGTGAATATTAAACCGCTTGCTGTCGATTTTCGGGAACATATACAACGCGCCATTCGGCTTCACGCAGCTCACGCCCGGGATCTCGTTGATCAGTTCCCATGCGCGATTTCGCTGTTCATACAGACGACCGCCCGGTGCGACGAATTCACTGATGCTTTGATAGCCACCCAGTGCCGTTTGAATGGCATGCTGTGCCGGAACGTTGGCGCATAAACGCATGGATGCCAACATTTCCAGTCCTTCGATATAGCCTTTGGCGTGTTTCTTCGGTCCGTTCAGCACCATCCAGCCCTGGCGGAATCCGGCCACGCGGTAGGTTTTTGACAGACCGTTAAAGGTGACAGTCAGCAGATCCGGTGCAAGGGCTGCGATCGAATGGTGCTGGGCTTCGTCATACAGGATCTTGTCGTAGATTTCGTCAGCAAAAATAATCAGATTGTGCTGACGGGCGATTTCTACAATTTCCAGCAGCAGCTCTTTCGAGTAAACCGCGCCGGTTGGGTTGTTCGGGTTGATAATCACAATTCCGCGGGTGCGCGGGGTGATTTTGCTGCGAATATCGTCAAGATCCGGGAACCAGCCTGCGGATTCGTCACAGAGATAATGCACCGCGTTGCCGCCGGAGAGCGAAACCGCCGCTGTCCACAGCGGATAATCAGGCGCCGGGACCAGCATCTCATCGCCGCTGTTGAGCAGCGCCTGCATGGCCTGAACGATAAGTTCAGACACACCGTTGCCGATGTAGATATCTTCTACCGTGACGTCACGCATATCGCGCGCCTGGTAGTGCTGCATGATGGCTTTTCGGGCCGAATACAAACCTTTGGAATCGCAGTAGCCTTGTGCCGTAGGAAGATTGCGGATCACATCCACGAGGATTTCATCGGGCGCGTCGAAACCGAACGGAGCTGGATTGCCGATGTTCAGTTTGAGGACTTTATTGCCTTCTTCCTCAAGACGTTTAGCTTCCTTAAGTACCGGGCCACGGATGTCATAACAGACATTATCTAATTTGCTGGATTTTTCGATGGGGGACATGGATCTTGACCTTTTTGCTAGTTTCGCCGCTCCCTGCCGTGGAAGCCTGCATGGAATAAGGTACTCCCCATCCCGTGTATTTTGAAGGGTGACAGGACAATATTTTGCGCAGCGTACATTAGAGCTGTAATTTGTTTGTCTAAGATTAAGCTGCTTCGGCTGCTTAAATCACCTTGCTTTGTGATTCGCGCTAGTTATTAATGCTGCCATTTGTGTGTTGGTGTGGATTTTTAACTGCATTAATTAAATCTGTCGACGACTCTTCTGTCTGCCGTTTAAGGATTTCTGGTGAAAATTTAGGCGCTAAAAGAGAACGGTTTGCTAACATTAAGATGATGCCTAATAGGTTTCACTGTGAATACATTGTTAAGTGTTGTTAATGAAAGAATCTTTAATCAATTAATAATATTTCATTAATTGCAAAGTTATCTTTTCTGTTTGTTAATTTATTCCTTGTTCATGATTATCATTTAAATTTTTATGTAGGATAAAGCTTAATAACACTTATAAATATAATGTTTTTGCGGTAGGATACCACGGTCAGCATGCTGCGATTACCACCATGATGGTGATGGCTTGGTTTGCTAATGTGATATATCTATATGTTATTGCTCGTATTTTTGTTAATTCCTGTGTGCCTGTGAATTTTGACAATATTGTTGAGAGTTCTTAAAGAACTCAGCGCAAAAGTAACGGTTTTTTTTGAATAATCTCACACAAATGTGCCAGAAATAATTAACGCGTTATCCAGGTGTAAGCAAAAATATAGCTAAGGGGTCTGCTCATAGAGAAGCAGGCAGGCAATTATAATGCAATAACGCTCTTTCAGGCATTCGTCCGGCTCGCCGGGCCGGGGGATATGATTCAAAAGGAATTGCCTGATTTTCGTAGAGCACAGCATCAACCAGGCAGGTCAGCACAAGCAACCTGTAAGTGAAGAAATATGATTAACGCAAATCGTCCGATTTTGAATCTCGATCTCGATCTGCTGAGAACGTTTGTCGCGGTCGCTGATCTGAACACCTTTGCCGCTGCCGCCGCGGCTGTATGCCGGACCCAGTCCGCTGTCAGCCAGCAGATGCAGCGTCTCGAGCAATTGGTCGGCAAAGAGCTGTTTGCCCGACATGGCCGAAATAAGCTGCTTACCGAGCACGGTATTCAGTTGCTGGGTTACGCCCGCAAGATCCTGCGCTTTAATGATGAAGCGTGTACGTCGCTTATGTTTAGTTCGCTGCAGGGAATGCTGACTATTGGTTCGTCCGATGAATCGGCGGATACGATCCTGCCGTTTTTGCTCAACCGAATAAGCTCTGTTTACCCAAAACTGGCACTGGATGTGCGGGTTAAGCGTCATGCAGAAATGGGCGAAATGCTGATAGCGAGCGAAGTGGATCTGGTACTAACCACCCACAGGCTGGCGCAGTTTGAGTCTGTCTTGCTGCGTACGTCGCCAACGCTCTGGTACTGCGCGGCAGATTACGTGCTACCACCGGGCGAAGCTGTCCCGCTAGTGTTGCTTGATGATCCCAGCCCGTTCCGCGATATGATTATCGACACGTTGAACGCGGCGCGCATTCCATGGCGTCTGGCCTATGTTGCTTCAACACTGTCTGCGGTGCGTGCGGCAGTGAAAGCCGGATTAGGTGTCACGGCGCGTCCCGTCGAGATGATGAGTCCTGAGCTGCGCGTACTGGGTAAAAGTGATGGATTGCCGCAGTTACCTGATACGGAATATCTGCTGAGCTGTAATGGCCAGAGTCCAAACGAACTGGTGCAGGCGATTTTTCAGTCACTTGAAAGTTATAATAATCCCTGGTACCAATATGGCGGATATACCTCGGAAGGGGGAGATGATACCCTTATAGTAGAAAGGGATTTAGGGTAAAGGCGTCATTGTTATCTGGTAACAAATTGTAAGTGCAAAAAGAGGCCGCTAAAGCGCAAATTATGCTCAGCGGCTTTTTTTATGGGTAAAGCGTAAACAGCTTCGTTTATTTCTGTTTTTTTGTCTTTATTTTTCATTGTGTTATTTGGATGGGCAGATTTCCTCCGCCTCTTTACAATCTCAACTTGCTACTTCCTGCTAATGTTAAAAAAACGGCTGTATTGTTGCTGTTTTTTTGTGTGAATTAACAGAAGCGTGTCTCAGATCAAGAAAATACTCCCGATTGGGGGGAGGAATCGCAGGCGATTCCTGTCAAAATAGAGGGGTTACGTGTATTTAAACCTCAGACGGACACGATTCACCAACCGCAAATCCACACGGTTTTTTCACTGCGAAAAAGCTAAAGGGCATTTTATGTTAATGGAAGGTATTCAGTGTAAACTAATGTGAGGAAACTTTTGTTAAAGTTGACAAAAGGTTATAGAAAGGAGTAAAAAACCACATCATTTAGCTGTTCTTGCCCATTAGTGGCACACTTTTTGTGGTTTTTTAATTCCTCCCCATGAATCATGTGGCGCTCATCTGCCAACCAGAGCAGAGTTTCGGCGCTACTTATTTTGGTAAAGCTTTGCGTATGTCAACATCCACTGAAGTCATCGCTCATCACTGGGCATTCGCTATATTTCTCATCATTGCCATAGGCCTCTGCTGTTTGATGCTGATTGGCGGTTGGTATCTCGGCGGTCGCGCGCGCGCGCGTAGCAAGAACACCCCGTTCGAGTCGGGTATCGACTCTGTGGGCTCCGCTCGCTTACGTCTCTCGGCGAAGTTCTACCTGGTCGCCATGTTCTTCGTCATCTTTGACGTGGAAGCCCTTTACCTTTACGCATGGTCTACATCAATCCGTGAAAGCGGTTGGGTGGGCTTTGTAGAAGCCGCAATTTTCATTTTAGTGTTACTGGCAGGCCTGGTTTACCTCGTCCGCATCGGTGCGCTGGATTGGACGCCTTCGCGTTCCCGTCGCACGCTGGTTAACCCGGAAACTGACAGTACTACTAATCGTCATACGCAGTAAAAGCGAGGCAATAAGATGGATTATACGCTCACCCGCATAGATCCTAACGGTGAGAACGACCGTTACCCCCTGCAAAAACAAGAGATCGTCACCGACCCTCTTGAGCAGGAAGTAAATAAAAGCGTGTATGTAGGCAAGCTCGAAAATGCCTTGCACGATATGGTCAACTGGGGCCGCAAGAACTCGATCTGGCCTTACAACTTTGGCCTGTCTTGCTGCTACGTTGAAATGGTGACGTCATTCACTGCGGTGCATGACGTTGCGCGTTTTGGTGCAGAAGTACTGCGTGCTTCCCCGCGTCAGGCTGACCTTATGGTGGTGGCGGGTACCTGCTTCACCAAAATGGCCCCTGTTATTCAGCGCCTCTATGACCAGATGCTGGAGCCAAAATGGGTTATTTCCATGGGGGCCTGTGCAAACTCTGGCGGCATGTACGACATTTATTCTGTCGTGCAGGGCGTCGATAAGTTTATCCCGGTCGATGTTTATATCCCTGGCTGCCCGCCACGTCCGGAAGCCTACATGCAAGCGCTGATGCTGCTGCAGGAATCCATCGGCAAAGAACGTCGTCCGCTCTCATGGGTGGTTGGCGATCAGGGCGTGTATCGCGCCAATATGCAATCTGAGCGCGAGCGTAAACGCGGCGAACGTATTGCTGTGACGAATCTCCGTACACCTGACGAGATTTAACTTTGCGCCTGTGGGCCGTGATGTAGCCTTCGCATATCAAAATTAATAGCGCGGAGCCACGCCCGACAGTCACCACGGACCTTTTGCAATGGTGAACAATATGACCGATTTAACCGCGCACGAAGCTGCCGCATGGCAGACCCGGGATCATCTCGATGACCCGGTGATTGGCGAACTGCGCAACCGTTTTGGGCCGGATGCCTTTACCGTTCAGCCGACCCGCACCGGGGTACCCGTTGTTTGGGTTAAGCGTGAACAGTTACTGGAAATTGTCGATTTCCTCAAGAGATTGCCAAAACCTTACGTCATGCTGTTTGATTTACACGGCATGGACGAGCGTCTGCGCACTCACCGTGACGGATTACCCGCCGCGGATTTTTCCGTTTTCTACCATCTGATTTCTATCGACCGCAACCGCGACATCATGCTCAAGGTGGCGCTGTCTGAGAACGATCTGAATGTGCCAACGGTGACCAAACTCTTCCCGAACGCCAACTGGTATGAGCGTGAAACCTGGGAAATGTTTGGTATCAACATCCAGGGCCACCCGAATCTGCGTCGCATCATGATGCCGGATACCTGGGAAGGCCACCCGCTGCGTAAAGATTACCCGGCGCGCGCTACCGAATTCGATCCGTTTGAGCTGACAAAAGCGAAACAGGATCTGGAGATGGAAGCGCTGACGTTTAAGCCGGAAGAGTGGGGCATGAAGCGCAGCACCGAAAATGAGGACTTCATGTTCCTCAACCTCGGTCCTAACCACCCGTCTGCGCACGGTGCATTCCGTATCATCTTGCAGCTGGATGGCGAAGAGATTGTCGACTGCGTGCCCGATATCGGTTACCACCACCGTGGTGCTGAAAAAATGGGTGAGCGTCAGTCCTGGCACAGCTACATTCCGTACACCGACCGTATCGAGTACCTCGGCGGCTGCGTGAACGAAATGCCATACGTGCTGGCCGTTGAAAAACTGGCGGGTATCGTCGTGCCAGAGCGCGTGGAAGTTATCCGCGTCATGCTCTCTGAACTCTTCCGTATCAACAGCCACCTGCTGTACATCTCCACGTTCATTCAGGATGTTGGTGCGATGACGCCGGTGTTCTTCGCGTTTACCGACCGTCAGAAAATCTACGATCTGGTGGAAGCGATCACCGGTTTCCGTATGCACCCGGCCTGGTTCCGTATCGGCGGTGTTGCACACGACCTGCCACGCGGCTGGGAAGGCCTGCTGAAAGAGTTCCTCGACTGGATGCCAAAACGTCTGGCCGAATACGAGAAAGCGGCAATTCGTAACACCATTCTGAAAGGCCGTTCTCAAGGCGTTGCCGCTTACACCGCGAAAGAAGCGCTGGAGTGGGGCACTACCGGTGCTGGCCTGCGCGCAACCGGTATCGACTTCGACGTGCGTAAAGCCCGTCCTTACTCTGGATACCAGAACTTCGATTTCGAAGTGCCACTGGGCGGTGGTGTCAGCGATTGCTACACGCGTCTTCTCCTGAAAGTCGAAGAGCTGCGCCAGAGTCTGCGCATTCTTGACCAGTGCCTGAAAAATATGCCAGCCGGCCCGTTCAAAGCGGATCATCCGCTGACCACGCCGCCGCCGAAAGAGCGCACGCTGCAGCATATCGAAACCCTGATCACCCACTTCCTGCAGGTTTCCTGGGGCCCGGTTATGCCGGCCAATGAATCCTTCCAGATGATTGAGGCGACCAAGGGCATCAACAGTTATTACCTGACAAGCGACGGCAGCACCATGAGCTACCGTACCCGTATCCGTACGCCAAGCTATGCGCACTTGCAGCAGATTCCTGCGGCGATCCGCGGCAGCCTTGTATCGGATCTGATCGTTTATCTGGGTAGTATCGATTTTGTTATGTCAGATGTGGACCGCTAATTATGCACGAGAATCAACAACCACAAACCGAGGCTTTTGAGCTGAGTGCGGCTGAACGTGACGCTATCGAGCACGAAAAGCACCACTACGAAGACCCGCGTGCGGCGTCCATTGAAGCGCTGAAGATCGTTCAGAAGCAGCGTGGCTGGGTGCCGGATGGGGCAATCTACGCCATCGCCGATGCGCTGGGCATTCCGGCAAGCGATGTCGAAGGTGTCGCCACGTTCTACAGCCAGATCTTCCGCCAGCCGGTTGGCCGTCACGTGATTCGTTATTGCGATAGCGTGGTGTGTCACATCACCGGTTATCAGGGGATCCAAGCCGCGCTTGAGCAAAAACTCAATATTAAGCCAGGCCAGACCACGTTCGATGGTCGCTTCACCCTGCTGCCGACCTGTTGCCTTGGTAACTGCGACAAGGGGCCGAACATGATGATTGATGAGGATACTCACAGCCATCTGACGCCGGAGGCGATCCCTGACCTGCTGGAGCGGTATAAATGAAAAACGTTACCCTGACGCCTGAAACGCATCCGCTGACATGGCGTCTGCGCGAAGACAAACAACCGGTATGGCTCGAAGAATATGAGAGCAAAAACGGGTATGCCGGGGCGCGTAAAGCGTTGGCTGGCATGGCTCCGGATGACATCGTCAACGCGGTAAAAGACGCCGGCCTGAAAGGGCGCGGCGGTGCGGGCTTCTCCACCGGTTTGAAGTGGAGCCTGATGCCAAAAGACGAATCCATGAACATCCGTTACCTGCTGTGTAACGCCGATGAAATGGAGCCGGGCACCTATAAAGACCGCCTGTTGATGGAACAGTTGCCGCACCTGCTGGTGGAAGGCATGCTGATTTCGGCGTTCGCGCTGAAAGCCTACCGTGGCTACATCTTCCTGCGTGGCGAATACATCGAAGCCGCCGTTCACCTGCGCCGTGCCATTGCCGAAGCGACCGAAGCCGGTCTGCTCGGGAAAAACATTCTCGGCACCGGTTTTGACTTCGAACTGATCGTGCATACCGGCGCGGGCCGTTATATCTGCGGGGAAGAAACCGCGCTGATTAACTCCCTCGAAGGTCGCCGTGCGAATCCACGTTCTAAGCCTCCGTTCCCGGCAAGTTCCGGCGTCTGGGGCAAACCGACCTGCGTGAACAACGTCGAAACCCTGTGCAACGTCCCGGCCATCCTCGCTAACGGCGTGGAGTGGTACCAGAACATCTCGAAAAGCAAAGATGCGGGCACCAAGCTGATGGGCTTCTCCGGTCGTGTGAAGAATCCAGGCCTGTGGGAACTGCCGTTTGGCACCACCGCGCGTGAAATTCTCGAAGACTACGCGGGCGGCATGCGTGATGGCCTGAAATTCAAAGCCTGGCAGCCAGGCGGGGCGGGAACTGACTTCCTGACCGAAGCGCATCTGGACCTGCCGATGGAATTTGAAAGCATCGGTAAAGCAGGCAGCCGTTTAGGTACGGCGCTGGCGATGGCTGTTGACCACGAAATCGGAATGGTCGGCCTGGTGCGTAACCTGGAAGAGTTCTTTGCCCGCGAATCCTGCGGCTGGTGTACGCCGTGCCGTGATGGCCTGCCGTGGAGCGTGAAAATTCTGCGCGCGATTGAAAGTGGCGAAGGCCAGCCGGGTGACATTGAGACACTTGAGCAATTGTGTCGATCGCTCGGGCCGGGCAAGACCTTCTGTGCGCATGCGCCAGGTGCGGTCGAGCCGCTGCAAAGCGCGATTAAATATTTCCGCGACGAATTCGAAGCTGGTATCAAGCAGCCGTTCAGCAACACCCATCTGATTAATGGGATCCAGCCTAACTTGCTGAAGAGCCGCTGGTAGCAATTTACAAATTTGATTAACGCCCGGTTTACTGGGCCAACTGGAAGCACGCTAATGGCTACGATTCATGTAGACGGCAAAGAATACGAGGTCAACGGAGCGGACAACCTGTTACAGGCTTGCCTCTCTCACGGCCTTGATATTCCCTATTTTTGCTGGCATCCGGCGCTGGGAAGCGTTGGCGCCTGCCGCCAGTGTGCGGTAAAGCAATATCAAAACGCGGAAGACACGCGTGGTCGCCTGGTGATGTCCTGTATGACTCCGGCATCCGACGGCACCTTTATCTCTATTGATGACGAAGAAGCGAAGCAGTTCCGCGAAAGCGTCGTCGAGTGGTTGATGACCAACCACCCGCACGATTGCCCGGTCTGTGAAGAGGGTGGTAACTGCCACCTCCAGGATATGACCGTGATGACGGGTCATAACTTCCGTCGCTATCGTTTCACCAAACGTACCCACCGTAACCAGGATTTGGGGCCGTTCATCTCTCACGAAATGAACCGCTGCATCGCCTGTTACCGCTGTGTGCGTTACTACAAAGATTACGCTGATGGCGGCGATCTGGGTGTTTACGGCGCGCACGACAACGTCTATTTCGGTCGTCCGGAAGACGGTACGCTGGAGAGCGAATTCTCCGGTAACCTCGTTGAAATCTGCCCGACCGGCGTTTTCACCGACAAAACCCACTCCGAACGCTACAACCGTAAATGGGACATGCAGTTTGCGCCGAGCATCTGCCAGCAGTGTTCCCTTGGCTGTAACACCAGCCCAGGCGAGCGCTATGGCGAACTGCGCCGTATCGAAAACCGTTACAACGGTACCGTAAACCATTACTTCCTGTGCGACCGCGGTCGTTTCGGTTATGGCTATGTGAATCTCAAAGACCGTCCGCGTCAGCCGGTACAGCGTCGTGGTGATGACCTCATCACCCTGAACGCCGAGCAGGCAATGCAGGGCGCGGCAGATATTCTGCGTCAGTCGAAGAAAGTTATCGGTATTGGTTCCCCGCGTGCGAGCGTTGAAAGCAACTTCGCGCTGCGTGAACTGGTCGGTGCGGATAACTTCTATACCGGTATCGCTAAAGGCGAGCAGGAACGTCTGCAACTGGCCCTGAAAGTGCTGCGCGAAGGCGGCATTCATACGCCTGCATTGCGTGAGATTGAATCCTACGATGCTGTTCTGGTACTGGGTGAAGACATCACGCAGACCGGCGCTCGCGTTGCACTGGCTGTTCGCCAGGCGGTGAAAGGTAAAGCACGTGAAATGGCAGCGGCACAGAAAGTGGCTGACTGGCAGATTGCGGCCATCCTCAACATCGGTCAACGCGCCAAGCATCCGCTGTTTGTGACGAACGTTGACAGCACGCGTCTGGACGACATCGCGGCGTGGACTTATTGCGCACCGGTTGAAGATCAGGCGCGTTTAGGTTTCGCTATCGCTCACGCGCTGGATAACAGTGCGCCCGCGGTGGAAGGCCTGAGCAACGATTTGAAAGGCAAAGTGGACGTTATCGTGCAGGCGCTGGCCGGTGCGAAAAAGCCGCTGATTGTTTCCGGGACCAACTCCGGCAGCGCTGAAATTATTCAGGCTGCCGCTAACGTAGCCAAAGCGCTGAAAGGCTGTGGTGCAGACGTTGGCGTGACCATGATTGCTCGTGCGGTCAACAGCGTTGGCCTCGGCATGATTGGCGGTGGTTCGCTTGAAGAAGCGTTGGACGAACTGGAAAGCGGTTCTGCTGATGCAGTGGTGGTGCTGGAAAACGATCTGCATCGCCACGCCTCTGCTGCCCGCGTTGATGCTGCCCTGTCCAAAGCGCCGCTGGTGATGGTTATCGACCATCAGCGCACCGCTATCATGGACAAAGCCCATCTGGTGCTGTCCGCCGCGAGCTTTGCGGAAAGTGACGGGACGGTTATCAACAACGAAGGGCGCGCACAGCGTTTCTTCCAGGTTTACGACCCGGCTTATTACGACAGCAACATCATTATGCTGGAAAGCTGGCGCTGGCTGCACTCGTTGCACAGCACGCTCGAAAGCCGCGAAGTCGACTGGACTCAGCTCGATCACGTAATTGATGCCGCCGTTGCTGCTCTGCCACAGTTGGCAGGCATCAAAGAAGCCGCACCTGACGCATCGTTCCGTATCCGTGGTCAGAAACTGGCGCGTGAACCGCATCGTTACAGTGGTCGTACCGCCATGCGTGCGAACATCAGCGTGCATGAACCGCGTCAGCCGCAGGACAAAGACACCATGTTCGCCTTCTCAATGGAAGGGAACAACCAGCCAAACGCACCGCGTTCACAGATTCCGTTCGCATGGGCACCAGGCTGGAACTCACCGCAGGCATGGAACAAGTTCCAGGCCGAAGTGGGTGGCAAACTGCGTCACGGTGATCCAGGCGTGCGCCTGATTGAAGCGTCTGAAAACGGTCTGTCCTGGTTCGACCAGGTACCGACAAGCTTCGAAGCGCAGGATGGTCAGTGGCGTATCGCACCTTACTATCACCTGTTCGGCAGTGACGAACTGTCCCAGCGTTCGCCGGTCTTCCAGCAACGTATGCCGCAGCCGTACATCAAGCTCAATCCGGCCGATGCCGCGAAGCTTGGCGTTAATGCCGGGGCGAATATCGCGCTGAGCTACGACGGTCAAACCATCAACCTGCCACTGGTGCTTTCCGACGCACTGACCGCAGGGCAGGTGGGTCTGCCAATGGGCATGCCGGGTATCGCGCCAGTGCTGGCGGGTGCGCGTATTGAAAATCTGCAGGAGGCGAAAGCATGAGTTGGTTAACACCGGATGTTATCGACATTCTGTTAAGCATCCTGAAAGCGGTCGTGATTCTGCTGGTGGTGGTCACCTGCGGCGCGTTCATGAGCTTTGGTGAACGTCGTCTGCTCGGTCTGTTCCAGAACCGTTATGGGCCGAACCGCGTAGGCTGGGGTGGCTCACTCCAGCTGGTGGCGGACATGATCAAGATGTTCTTCAAAGAGGACTGGATCCCGAAATTTACCGACAAGGTTATCTTTACCCTTGCGCCGGTTATTGCGTTCACCTCTTTGCTGGTGTCGTTTGCCATTGTCCCGGTCAGTCCGACCTGGGTGGTTGCTGACCTCAACATCGGCATCCTGTTCTTCCTGATGATGGCAGGCCTGGCGGTTTACGCCGTGCTGTTTGCGGGCTGGTCGAGTAACAACAAATACTCGCTGCTGGGCGCAATGCGTGCTTCCGCGCAAACCCTGAGCTACGAAGTGTTCCTCGGCCTGTCGCTGATGGGCGTTGTCGCACAGGCTGGCTCCTTCAACATGACCGATATCGTCAATAACCAGGCGCATCTGTGGAACGTGATTCCACAGTTCTTTGGCTTCATCACTTTCGCTATCGCGGGCGTGGCGGTGTGTCACCGTCATCCGTTTGACCAGCCGGAAGCGGAGCAGGAACTGGCGGACGGTTACCACATTGAATATTCCGGCATGAAGTTCGGCTTGTTCTTCGTCGGTGAATATATCGGTATCGTCACCGTGTCAGCGCTTATCGTAACGCTGTTCTTCGGTGGCTGGCACGGTCCGTTCTTACCGCCATTCATCTGGTTCGCCATCAAAACGGCGTTCTTCATGATGATGTTCATTTTGATCCGTGCTGCATTGCCGCGTCCGCGTTATGACCAGGTGATGTCTTTCGGCTGGAAAGTGTGCCTGCCGCTGACGCTGGTCAACTTGTTGGTAACGGCGGCTGTCATTCTCTGGCAGCAGCCATAAGGGGCGAATAGACCATGACCTTAAAAGAATTATTAGTGGGCTTTGGCACCCAGGTTCGCAGTATCTGCATGATCGGGATGCATGCGTTCGCCAAACGCGAAACGCAAATGTATCCGGAAGAGCCGGTGTATCTGCCGCCTCGTTATCGTGGCCGTATCGTGCTGACGCGCGATCCGGACGGCGAAGAGCGTTGCGTAGCCTGTAACCTGTGTGCGGTAGCCTGTCCGGTCGGCTGTATTTCTCTGCAAAAAGCAGAGACCAAAGACGGCCGCTGGTACCCAGAGTTTTTCCGTATTAACTTCTCACGCTGCATTTTCTGCGGTCTGTGTGAAGAAGCGTGCCCAACCACGGCGATTCAGTTGACCCCGGATTTCGAACTGGGTGAATACAAGCGTCAGGATCTGGTGTACGAGAAAGAGGATCTGCTGATTTCCGGTCCGGGCAAATACCCGGAATATAACTTCTACCGGATGGCGGGTATGGCAATCGACGGCAAAGATAAGGGCGAAGCAGAGAACGAAGCCAAGCCTATCGACGTCAAGAGCCTGTTACCGTAAGGAGAGGGGCAATGGAATTCGCATTTTATATTTGTGGTCTGGTCGCCATCCTGGCCACGCTTCGGGTGATCACGCACACTAATCCGGTGCATGCGCTGCTGTACCTGATTATCTCCCTTCTGGCGATTGCCGGGGTGTTCTTCTCGCTCGGCGCGTATTTCGCCGGTGCGCTGGAGATTATCGTTTACGCTGGGGCGATCATGGTGCTGTTCGTGTTCGTGGTGATGATGCTGAATCTGGGCGGCGCCGAAATCGAACAGGAACGTCAGTGGCTGAAGCCGCAGGTCTGGATTGGACCTGGCGTGCTGTCCGTGATTCTGCTGGCGGTCATTGTTTACGGTATCCTGGGCGTTAACGACCAGGGCATCGAAGGCAACGCTATCAGCGCCAAAGAAGTGGGTGTTGCGCTGTTTGGTCCGTACGTACTGGCAGTGGAGCTGGCCTCCATGCTGCTGCTGGCGGGTCTGGTTGTCGCCTTCCACCTGGGACGTGAAGATCGTGCCGGTGAAGTGCTGAGCAACCGTGCGAACGATAGCGCGAAAAGAAAACCGGAGGAGCAAGCATGATCCCCTTAACACATGGACTGATCCTCGCCGCGATCCTCTTCGTTCTCGGTCTGACCGGTCTGGTTATCCGCCGTAATCTGCTGTTTATGCTGATCGGGCTGGAAATCATGATTAACGCCGCCGCGCTGGCCTTTGTGGTCGCCGGTAGCTACTGGGGCCAGACCGACGGTCAGGTGATGTATATCCTCGCTATCAGCCTCGCGGCTGCGGAGGCGAGTATTGGCCTGGCGCTGTTGTTACAGCTCCACCGTCGCCGCCAGAACCTGAACATCGATTCAGTAAGTGAGTTGCGTGGATGAACATGCTTGCCTTAACCATTATTTTGCCATTGATTGGCTTCCTGCTGCTGGCCTTCTCCCGCGGCCGCTGGTCGGAGAACGTTTCCGCCACCATCGGCATGGGTTCTGTCGGCCTCGCAGCGCTGACCACCGCGTTTGTTGGCGTTGATTTCTTCGCTAACGGCAAACAGGCCATCAGCGTTCCGCTGTGGAACTGGATGTCGGTCGGTGATTTCAATATCGGCTTCAACCTGGTGCTGGACGGCCTGTCGCTGACCATGCTGTCGGTCGTGACCGGTGTCGGCTTCCTGATCCACATGTTTGCTTCCTGGTACATGCGCGGTGAAGAGGGTTACTCCCGCTTCTTCGCCTACACCAACCTGTTCATCGCGAGCATGGTGGTGTTGGTGCTGGGCGACAACCTGCTGCTGATGTATCTCGGCTGGGAAGGCGTGGGCCTGTGCTCCTATCTGCTGATCGGTTTCTACTACACCGATCCGAAGAATGGTGCTGCGGCAATGAAAGCCTTCGTGGTGACCCGTGTCGGCGACGTATTCCTCGCCTTCGCACTGTTCATTCTTTACAACGAACTGGGCACCCTGAACTTCCGCGAAATGGTTGAACTGGCTCCGGCACACTTCGAAGCGGGCAACAACATGTTGACCTGGGCGACGTTGATGCTGTTGGGCGGTGCGGTCGGTAAATCGGCGCAGCTGCCGTTGCAGACCTGGCTTGCGGATGCGATGGCCGGTCCTACGCCGGTATCAGCGCTGATCCACGCCGCGACCATGGTAACGGCGGGCGTCTACCTGATTGCCCGTACCCACGGTCTGTTCCTGATGACGCCGGAAATTCTGCATTTAGTCGGAATCGTTGGTGCGGTCACGCTGGTGCTGGCCGGTTTCGCCGCGCTGGTGCAAACCGACATCAAACGCGTTCTCGCTTACTCCACCATGAGCCAGATTGGCTACATGTTCCTGGCGCTGGGCGTTCAGGCGTGGGATGCGGCGATTTTCCATCTGATGACGCACGCGTTCTTCAAAGCGCTGCTGTTCCTCTCCTCGGGTTCGGTGATCCTTGCCTGCCATCACGAGCAGAACATCTTCAAGATGGGCGGTCTGCGTAAATCGATTCCACTGGTGTATGTCTGCTTCCTGGTCGGGGGCGCGGCGTTGTCCGCTCTGCCGCTGATTACCGCAGGCTTCTTCAGTAAGGACGAAATCCTTGCCGGTGCGCTGGCGAACGGTCACATCAATCTGATGGTGGCGGGCCTGGTGGGGGCGTTTATGACGTCCCTCTATACCTTCCGCATGATCTTCATCGTGTTCCACGGCAAAGAGCAGATCCACGCTCACGCAGGGAAGGGGATTACCCACCATCTGCCGCTGATCGTTCTGCTGGTTCTGTCTACCTTCGTTGGCGCCATGATTGTTCCGCCACTGCAGGGTGTACTGCCGCAGACCGCCGAGCTTGCACATAACCATGTGATGACGCTGGAAATTACCTCCGGGATTGTCGCAATTGCCGGCATTCTGATTGCCGCCTGGTTGTGGCTCGGGAAACGTACGCTGGTTACCGCGATTGCCAACAGCGCACCGGGCCGTCTGCTCGGGACCTGGTGGTACAACGCGTGGGGCTTCGACTGGCTGTATGACAACATCTTCGTCAAACCGTATCTGGGCATTGCGTGGCTGCTGAAACGCGATCCGCTGAACAGTATGATGAATATCCCGGCCATTCTTTCCCGCTTCGCAGGCAAAGGCCTGTTGGTGAGCGAGAATGGTTACCTGCGCTGGTATGTGGCATCCATGAGCATTGGCGCGGTGGTTGTTCTCGCGCTGCTGATGGTTTTGCGTTGAGTTGACAGAAAAGGAATATAAATCGCCATGTTATTACCCTGGCTAATACTAATCCCGTTTATCGGCGGCTTCTTATGCTGGCAGACTGAACGCTTCGGCGAGAAGATGCCGCGCTGGATTGCGCTTATCACAATGGGACTGACGCTGGCCCTCTCCCTGCAGCTGTGGCTGCAGGGCGGCTACTCTTTGACGCAAGCAGCAGGCCTTCCGCAATGGCAGTCTGAATTTATTCTGCAGTGGATCCCGCGCTTTGGTATCACGTTCCATCTCGCCCTCGACGGCTTGTCGCTGCTGATGGTGGTACTGACCGGTCTGCTCGGTGTTCTGGCAGTACTGTGCTCCTGGCAAGAAATTCAAAAATACCAGGGCTTCTTCTACCTGAACCTGATGTGGATCCTGGGCGGCGTGATTGGCGTGTTCCTCGCCATCGACATGTTCCTGTTCTTCTTCTTCTGGGAGATGATGCTGGTTCCGATGTACTTCCTGATCGCGCTGTGGGGCCACAAAGCCTCTGACGGCAAAACGCGTATCACGGCGGCGACCAAGTTCTTCATCTACACCCAGGCGAGTGGTCTGGTGATGTTGATTGCGATTCTGGGTCTGGTGTTTGTGCACTACAACGCGACCGGCGTGTGGACTTTCAGCTATGAAGAACTGCTGAAAACGCCAATGGCCCACAACGTGGAATATCTGCTGATGCTCGGCTTCTTCATTGCGTTCGCAGTGAAAATGCCGGTGGTGCCGCTGCACGGCTGGTTGCCGGATGCACACTCTCAGGCACCAACAGCGGGTTCTGTTGACCTCGCGGGTATCTTGCTGAAAACGGCGGCCTACGGTCTGCTGCGTTTCGCACTGCCGCTGTTCCCGAACGCGTCCCACGAATTCGCACCAATCGCGATGTGGCTTGGCGTTATCGGTATTTTCTACGGCGCGTGGATGGCTTTCGCTCAGTACGACATCAAACGTCTGATTGCCTACACCTCGGTGTCGCACATGGGCTTCGTGCTGATTGCGATTTACACCGGCAGCCAACTGGCCTATCAGGGCGCCATTATCATGATGATTGCGCACGGTCTGTCTGCAGCAGGGATGTTCATCATTTGCGGCCAGCTGTACGAACGTCTGCACACGCGTGACATGCGCATGATGGGCGGTCTGTGGAGCAAAATTAAGTGGTTGCCAGCACTGTCGATGTTCTTTGCGGTGGCAACGCTCGGGATGCCGGGTACCGGTAACTTCGTGGGCGAATTCATGATCCTGTTCGGCAGTTTCCACGTGGTGCCGACCATCACCGTGATTTCCACCTTCGGTCTGGTGTTTGCGTCCGTTTACTCGCTGGCGATGCTGCATCGCGCTTACTTCGGTCAAGCGAAAAGCGAAATTGCGGCGAAAGAACTGCCAGGGATGTCGCTGCGCGAGCTGTTTATCATCCTGCTGCTGGTTGTGCTGCTGGTTCTGCTCGGGTTCTACCCGCAGCCGATCCTCGACACGTCCCACGGCGCGATGAGCAATATCCAGCAGTGGTTTGTTAATTCTGTTTCTACTACAAGGCCGTAAATCGCCATGACAATAACTCCACAACAACTGATCGCACTGCTACCGCTGCTGATCGTCGGCTTGACGGTGGTGGTTGTGATGCTCTCCATTGCGTGGCGACGCAATCATTTCCTGAATGCCACGCTCGCGGTTGTCGGCCTTAACGTCGCACTGCTGTCGCTCTGGTTTGTCGGTCACGCAGGGGCAATGGACGTCACACCGCTGATGCGGGTAGACGGTTACGCCATGCTTTACACCGGGCTGGTACTGTTGGCGAGTCTCGCCACCTGTACCTTTGCCTATCCGTGGCTTGAGGGCTATTACGACAACAAGGAAGAGTTCTACCTGCTGGTGCTGATTGCCGCGCTGGGTGGCATTCTGTTGGCGAATGCGAACCACATGGCGGCGCTGTTCCTCGGTATCGAGCTTATCTCGCTGCCGTTGTTCGGCCTGATTGGGTATGCGTATCGTCAGAAGCGTTCCCTCGAAGCGAGCATCAAATACACCATTCTGTCTGCCGCAGCGTCTTCTTTCCTGCTGTTCGGTATGGCACTGGTGTATGCGAACTCTGGCGCGCTGTCCTTCCTTGCTATCGGTAAAGCGCTGGCAGACAACATGCTGCACGAACCGCTGTTGCTGGCGGGTCTGGGTCTGATGATTGTTGGCCTCGGCTTTAAACTCTCTCTGGTGCCGTTCCACCTGTGGACGCCGGATGTGTATCAGGGCGCGCCTGCGCCGGTTTCCACCTTCCTGGCGACCGCGAGTAAAATCGCTATCTTCGGTGTGGTAATGCGTCTGTTCCTGTACGCTCCGGTGGGCAACAGTGAAGCCGTTCGCGTAGTGCTGGGCGTGATTGCCTTCGTGTCTATCATCTTCGGTAACCTGATGGCGCTGAGCCAGACCAACATCAAGCGTCTGCTCGGTTATTCCTCCATCTCGCATTTGGGTTATCTGATGGTGGCGCTGATTGCGATGCACAGTGGCAAGATGTCCATGGAAACCGTTGGCGTGTATCTGGCCGGTTACCTGTTCAGCAGCCTCGGTGCGTTCGGCGTGGTTAGCCTGATGTCCAGCCCATATCGTGGCCCGGATGCTGATTCTCTGTACTCTTACCGTGGTCTGTTCTGGCACCGTCCGATTCTGTCTGCGGTCATGACCGTGATGATGCTGTCTCTGGCCGGTATCCCGATGACGCTTGGCTTTATCGGTAAGTTCTACGTGCTGGCGGTTGGTGTTCAGGCGCACCTGTGGTGGCTGACGGCTGCCGTGGTTATCGGTTCTGCGATTGGTCTTTACTACTACCTGCGCGTAGCGGTGAGTCTGTATCTGGAAGCCCCTCAGCAGCTGAACCGTGATGCGCCGCGCAACTGGCAGTACAGCGCCGGGGGGATCGTGGTGCTGATTTCCGCCCTGCTGGTGCTGATCCTCGGTATCTATCCACAGCCGCTGATCAATATCGTCCAGATGGCGATGCCAATGATGTAATCATCAGATTGCAGAATGAAAAAAACCCGCTTCGGCGGGTTTTTTTATGGCATCCTCTCAATCAGACCGAATGCAATCGGCTGATCAGCGGTCCGTCTTCATGGCGATCGGCACGTTCCAGCACTTCTTTAATCACCGCAGAGAGTTCGTTGATTTCGAATTTAGCGACATAGCCATCGGCTTTCACTTTGCGGATATGATCTTCGTTGGCATTGCCTGACAGTGAAGAGTGGATAACCACGGGAATAGATTTCAGGCGCGGGTCAGATTTGATTTTGCGCGTCAGGGTAAAGCCGTCCATCTCCGGCATTTCCAGATCCGTCAGCACCAGCGCTATCTTATCGGTTATCGGGACGCCTTCATCCTGGGCTTCTTTCGCCAGCTTCTCGATAGTCTCCCAGGCCTGTTGCCCGGTCACATGCATCCTGGCAGGGATTTCCATCGCCTGTAAGCCTTTTTCCAGCATTGCGCGGGCGACTTTTGAATCTTCAGCGACGATTGCCGTTGCACCCGGTTTGATGCGCTGTTTCGGTGCGGTCAGACGTGTGGCGTGTAAATCGTGGTCTGCCGGAACGATGTCATACAGAATTTGTTCCACGTCGATAACCATCGCCAGGTTATTGCTGTCTCTCTCGTTATCCAGGCAAGCGATGCTGGTGATGTACTGTCCGTTCACTGCTTTTTCCGCAGTATGTACCTGGGTCCAGTCGAGGCGGGTGATGTTTTCGACCGACTCGACGGCAAATGCCTGCACGCTGCGCGCGTATTCAGTAATCAGCAGAATATTCAGTCCGCCTTCCGCTTTGCAGCCCAACACCGACGGCAGATCAATCACTGGGATAATTTGATCGCGGATATTCACCATGCCCATTACCGGCGGCTTCATGCCCGCGGGTTTGGTGAACGAAGGCATCGGCACGATTTCACGCAGTTTGAAAACGTTAATGCCGAAGAGTTCTGACTTGCCACCTTCCACCGACGCCCCTAAACGGAACAGCAGCAATTCAAAGCGGTTCGACAGGGTCAGATTTGCCCTGTCGTCGATATCTTTCTGGAAATTGTCCATGTTGCCCTCAGAGTGAAGATAAGGCCGAGCCTTTACTCTGTTATCGGCATTTGTGGGCAAAAGTTAAGAACCAACCCCATCAGGGCTATTTTGCTTGCCATTTTGAACCAGGGCAGTGCTCGAAATCCTCACGTACTGCGTGTACGCTCCGGTTTCTGCGCGCTGTTCGTGTTCAAACTGCCTGCGCCAATAACGCCTGATAAGATTGGTTCTACCCCAAAGGAAAAATACGAAAGTCTTCCGCCAGTTCGCAGGGTTCAAACACGCTGCGACACTCTTTCAGCAATCTCTGGCAACCTTCCCAGTCATAACGAGAACTAACGTGAGTAATGATGAGTTTGCCAACATTAGCCTCACGCGCCAGCTCTGCTGCCTGAATGGAAGACGAGTGACCACGGCTGTTGGCTTTCTCCGCCATCTCATGTTCAAGCGTGGTTTCATGCACCATTACGTCCACATCCTGAGCCAGTTCCAGCGCGGCCGGGCAGGGCGCGGTATCGCCGAAAATGGCCAGTTTCACGCCCGGCGTACTCGAGCCAAGATAATCCTGTCCGTTGACGATCCGCCCGTCGGGCATTTCCACCGTCAATCCTTTTTTGAGATCCTGGAATAACGGGCCGGCTTTGATGCCGTCGGCTAATAATCGCGCCGCATCAAGCGGGCCGGGTTTGTCATGTTGTTCAATGCGATAGCCGTAACACTCTACCGGATGGTTGAGCGGATACGCGGTCACGCGAAAGACGCCATCGTCAAATACTTTTCCTTCGCGGATTTCTTCAACGGTCAGCGGAAAGTCGGTCCACGAGCCGCTGAGGCGCAGCGCCATGTCGACAAATTCGCGAATCCCTTTGGGGCCGTAAATGGTTAGCGCTGACGGATTGCCCTGCATCGAACGGCTGCACAGCAGGCCCGGCAGGCCGAACAGATGATCGCCGTGCAGATGGGTGATAAATATTTTATCGAGCTTTCCCGGATGGTGGCTGGTTTTCAAAAACTGGTGCTGCGTGCCTTCACCACAGTCAAACAGCCACATTTGTGACAGCGTTGGCTGTTGCAAATTCAGCACTATCGACGTCATATTACGGTGACGGGTCGGTACGCCTGCGGATGTCCCGAGAAAAATCAATTCCATAACGCTTTTCCTTCTTTGTCAGAAAACCCAGTATAACGGAGCGCAATATGATTCAGTGGAACGATCTTCACCATAGCCAGTTAACCGTCCAGCAACTGTACGCTTTACTGCAGTTACGCTGCGAAGTGTTTGTGGTGGAGCAGACCTGCGCCTATCAGGATGTCGACGGCGATGACCTGGTGGGTGAGAACCGGCATATTCTCGGCTGGCGCGATGGCGAGCTGGTGGCGTATGCGAGGATTCTGAAAAGTGACGCTGAATTTGAGCCGGTTGTGATTGGTCGGGTGATTGTCAGCCGTGCGGTTCGTGGGGAAAAATTGGGCGTTCAACTGATGGAACAAACCCTCGCCAGTTGCCAGCAATATTGGCCGCAGAAGGCGTTGTTCCTGGGCGCGCAGGCACATTTGCAACCGTTTTACGCGCGCTTTGGGTTTTCGCCCGTGACGGACATTTATGACGAAGATGGCATTCCGCACATCGGCATGGCGCGGGAAGCGAAGTCTTAATGCATTGTCTATAGTTAGCGGACAGGTTTAACCAAGGAGAAAACTGATGGCATATCATTCTTATGAATCACGTATTGATGACGACCTGGCTTTATTGAGTGACACTCTGGAAGAAATTTTAAGCTCCTCTGGCGATCCCGCCGATCAGAAGTACATCGAACTGAAACTCCGCGCCGAACAGGCGTTGCAGGAGGTGCAGTCCCGCGTCAGCCAAGCTTCTGACACCTATTACTATCGCGCCAAACAGGCCGTAACACGTGCCGATGATTACGTGCATGAGAAACCCTGGCAGGGCATTGGCGTTGGGGCCGCCGTTGGGCTAGTTCTGGGTCTGCTGTTGGCCCGCCGCTAACCGTTCGCGCGTCGATAAAACCGCTCCCTCGTCATGGGTACTGCTTTTTTCCGGCAGTACCCTTTATAATGCGTGGTTTTATCAGAGGGAGATTTGCGTGCATTCCATTACCGCTGCGTTAGAAAACCTGTTGGGTTTTCTGTCTGACGACATGCCTGATGCGCCCGGCTCGCGAATTTTCGACACGCCTTTTCCCCTGAATGATGCGTTTGATCCCCTAAGCTGGCTTTGCAGTCAGCCTATTTTTCCGCAATTTTACTGGCAGCACCGAAGCGGCCATGAAGAATCAGCGGCGCTTGGCGCGGTGCGTTTTTTCACTTCTCTTCCTCAGGCCAATGATTTTCTCCAGCAGGCGCAAACCGATCTCCGCATTTGGGGGCTGAATGCCTTTGAACCCGAAGCGGGGCAGCTTTTTTTGCCGCGACTGGAATGGCGACGTGATGCGGGAAAAGCCGCGTTGCGCCTGACGCTGAGCAGTGAGATTTCGCTGCGTGATGATGCCCGACAGGCCCGATCGTTTTTATCCTCGCTACTGCCTTCTCATCCGCTGCCTGTTCTGAGCGGTGAATTAAAAGGCGAGCGCCATTTTCCCGACAGAGCCGGTTGGATCCGTCTGATTGACACGGCAACCGACACCATCGAAGAAGGCGTGCTGGATAAAGTCGTCCTCGCCCGTGCCACCGACTTACGTTTTGCCGCACCGCTACACGCTGGGGCAATGATGGCCGCCAGTCGTCGCGTAAATCTCAACTGTTATCATTTTCTGATGGCCTTTGATGCACAACGTGCGTTTCTTGGCTCGACCCCGGAAAGGCTCTGGCAGCGCCAGGGAACACAGCTTGAAACCGAAGCGCTGGCGGGCACCGTGGCGAGCCATCATGATGATAAACAAGCCAAACATTTTGCCGACTGGCTGATGCGTGACGATAAAAACCAGCGCGAGAATTTGTTGGTGGTGGAAGATATTTGCCAGCGTCTGCAACAGGATGTCAGTGCGCTGGAAGTGTTGCCGCCAGAGGTTATTCGGCTGCGTAAAGTCCAGCATCTGCGTCGCTGCATTCAGGCAGAACTCAAAGCGCCTGATGATGTGCGCTGTTTGTTCCAGCTGCAACCGACGGCGGCTGTCGCTGGTTTGCCGCGAGAACAGGCGCGTCAGTTCATCGAACATCATGAACCTTTTACCCGCGAATGGTATGCGGGTTCGGCAGGTTATCTCAGCCTGCGACAGAGCGAGTTTTGCGTGGCGCTGCGTTCAGCGAAAATCACCGGCGAGGTCGCGCGGCTGTACGCGGGAGCGGGGATTGTGCGTGGATCGGATCCCGAGCAGGAATGGCAGGAAATCACCCAAAAAGCGGCAGGGCTACGTTCGCTGCTGCTCTCGGATTAGCCTATTACCGACACAAATCAATAACCTGTCGCAATCGCTCATCTATAATTATAAGCAAAATTGATACCGGACAATCTCATGTCAGTAAGCGCATTTAACCGACGCTGGGCGGCGGTGATCCTTGAAGCATTAACTCGCCACGGCGTGCAGCACGTTTGCATCGCGCCGGGGTCGCGCTCGACGCCGTTGACGCTGGCAGCAGCGGAAAACCGCGCTCTGATTGCTCACACCCATTTTGATGAGCGCGGTCTGGGTCATCTGGCGTTAGGGCTGGCAAAAGCCAGCCAGCAGCCGGTGGCGGTGATTGTCACGTCCGGCACGGCGGTGGCCAATCTCTATCCTGCGCTGATTGAAGCGGGGCTGACCGGTGAAAAAATCATATTACTGACGGCGGACAGACCGCCGGAGCTTATCGACTGTGGCGCAAATCAGGCCATTCGCCAACCGGGCATGTTCGGTTCGCACCCTTCACAAACGCTTTCGCTCCCACGTCCAGGTCACGACATTCCGGCCCGTTGGCTGGTTTCATCAATTGATAACGCGCTGGGTCAACTGCACAGTGGCGGGGTGCACATCAACTGCCCGTTCGCAGAACCGCTGTATGGCGAAATGGATGACACCGGGCTTGACTGGCAACAGGCGCTCGGCAACTGGTGGCAGAGTGACAAGCCGTGGTTGCGCGAAGGACTGCATCTGGAAAGCGAAAAACAGCGCGACTGGTTTTTCTGGCGACAGAAACGTGGCGTGGTTGTCGCGGGGCGTATGAGTGCCGCAGAAGGCAAAAAAGTGGCCGAATGGGCGAAAACGCTCGGCTGGCCGCTGATTGGCGATGTGCTGTCGCAAACCGGGCAACCGCTGCCGTGCGCCGATTTATGGCTCGGCAACGCCAAAGCGGTGACCGAACTGGCGCAGGCGCAAATCGTCGTTCAGCTCGGCAGCAGTCTGACCGGAAAACGTCTTCTGCAATGGCAGGCTACCTGCGAACCTGATGAATACTGGCTGGTGGATAATCTGCCAGGCCGCCTTGATCCGGCCCATCACCGTGGACGCCGACTGGTTTGCAGCATAGATCGCTGGCTGGAACAACATCCCGCAGAGCAGCGTCAAAGCTGGTGTGCCGATGTGCCTTATCTTTCGGAACAGGCGTGGAAAACTACGGTGGCGCAGCGCGAGATATTTGGTGAAGCACAACTGGCCCACCGTATCAGTGACTATTTGCCCGATCAGGGCCAGCTATTTGTTGGCAACAGTCTGGTGGTGCGTCTGATCGATGCGCTCGGACAACTTCCGGCAGGTTACCCGGTGTACAGCAACCGTGGAGCCAGCGGTATCGACGGGCTGATTTCCACCGCCGCGGGCGTACAGCGTGGCAGCGCAAAATCGACGCTGGCCATTATTGGCGATCTCTCTGCGCTGTACGATCTCAATGGTCTGGCGTTGCTGCGCCAGGTTTCCGCGCCAATGGTGCTGATTGTCGTGAACAACAATGGCGGGCAGATTTTCTCGCTATTACCGACTCCGGCAGAAGAGCGCGAGCGTTTCTACCTGATGCCGCAAAACGTCAACTTTGAGCACGCCGCTAATCTGTTTGGTCTGCGCTACCATCGCCCTGAAAACTGGGCGGAACTGGACGATGCGCTAAGCGGCGCGTGGCGTCAGCCGCTGACGACGGTCATTGAATTGGTGGTCAATGACACCGACGGCGCACAGACATTGCAGCATTTGCTGGCGCAGGTCAGCCAGCTATGACGCTCCACGCTGTCGCGCGGGAAGGCCAGCAGGGCCAGCCGTGGCTGGTCTTTTTGCACGGCTTTTCCGGCGACAACCGTGAGTGGCAGGAAGTCGGCGAACAGTTAAATGCGTTTCCCCGGCTCTATGTTGATTTGCCCGGTCACGGCGGTTCTTGCGATATTTCGGTGACGAATTTCGATGATGTGTGCCGAGAATTGCAGGAAACGTTAATTAGTTACAACATACTAGAATGTTGGCTGGTGGGCTACTCGCTGGGCGGACGCGTGGCGATGTACGCGGCAAATCAGGCGAAAATACGCGGTCTGAAAGGCGTGATTGTTGAAGGCGGTCATCCCGGTCTACAGGATGAAGTCAGCCGCCGTTCGCGTTTGCAGTCCGATTCGCACTGGGCGCAGCATTTTCGCGAAGGGCCGTTAAACGACGTTTTCGACGCCTGGTATCGCCAGCCTGTTTTTGCCACGCTTACCGAAGCACAGCGGCACGCACTCATTGCGCTGCGGGCAGACAACAACGGCCCACGGCTGGCGGATATGTTGCTCGCCACATCGCTTGCGGTACAGCCTGATTTACGCGCGGTGCTCGGTCGCCGTGACTATGCTTTCTGGTATCTTTGCGGCGAACGCGATACCAAATTCCGCGCACTGGCGGACGAACTGGCTGCGCCATGCCACCTTATTCCTCACGCCGGACATAACTCCCATCGGGAAAACCCTGATGCGGTGGCTCACTGTCTGGCACAGATTCTGAACGACTGACGACAGGACTTACTATGATTTACCCTGATGAAAAAATGCTCTACGCCCCGGTTGACTGGCAGGACTGCTCCGAAGGTTTTGAAGATATTCGCTATCAGAAATCCTCAGACGGCATCGCCAAAATCACCATCAACCGTCCACAGGTGCGTAATGCCTTCCGCCCGCTGACCGTCAAAGAGATGATTCAGGCGATGGCTGATGCGCGCTACGATGACAACGTCGGCGTGATTATTCTGACCGGCGAAGGTGACAAAGCCTTCTGCGCAGGCGGCGATCAGAAAGTTCGCGGCGATTACGGCGGATATCAGGACGACTCCGGCACCCATCACCTGAACGTGCTGGATTTCCAGCGTCAGATCCGCACCTGTCCAAAACCGGTTGTGGCAATGGTCGCGGGTTATTCCATCGGCGGCGGTCACGTCCTGCACATGATGTGTGACCTGACGATTGCGGCTGAAAACGCCATCTTCGGCCAGACCGGCCCGAAAGTCGGTTCCTTCGATGGCGGCTGGGGCGCATCTTACATGGCCCGCATTGTTGGGCAGAAGAAAGCGCGTGAAATCTGGTTCCTGTGTCGCCAGTACGACGCCAAAGCGGCGCTGGATATGGGCCTCGTGAACACCGTGGTTCCGCTGGCGGATCTGGAAAAAGAAACCGTTCGCTGGTGCCGTGAAATGCTGGAAAACAGCCCGATGGCGCTGCGTTGTCTGAAAGCGGCGCTTAACGCAGACTGCGACGGCCAGGCCGGTCTGCAAGAGCTGGCGGGTAACGCCACCATGCTGTTCTACATGACCGAAGAAGGTCAGGAAGGCCGCAACGCGTTCAATGAAAAACGTCAGCCTGATTTCAGTAAATTCAAACGGAATCCGTAATGCGCAACGCCCAGATATACCGCTGGCAGATCCCAATGGACGCGGGAGTGGTTCTGCGTGAGCGGCGACTGAAAACCCGTGACGGAATGTTTGTTCGCTTAAATCTGGGCGAAGCCGAAGGCTGGGGCGAGATTTCGCCCTTGCCCGGATTCAGTCAGGAAATGCTGGAAGACGCGCAGGCGGCGTTAGTCGCCTGGGTTGAGGCGTGGCGTAACGGCGAAGACGCTGCGTTGCCCGACATCCCGTCTGCGGCGTTTGGCATTAGCTGCGCGCTGGCAGAATTGCACGATGAATTGCCGCAGGCCGCTGATTATCGTGCCGCACCGCTGTGTACCGGCGACCCGGATGAACTGTTCGCGGTGCTGGCAGCGATACCGGGCGAGAAAGTGGCGAAGGTCAAAGTCGGGCTATGGGAAGCGGTACGCGACGGCATGACGGTCAATCTGTTGTTAGAAGCGCTCCCTGATTTACAACTGCGGCTGGATGCTAACCGCGCATGGACGCCGCTGAAAGCGCAGCAGTTCGCGAAATACGTTAATCCTGACTACCGCCCGCGCATCGCGTTTATTGAAGAGCCATGTCGAACGCGTGACGATTCCCGCGCCTTTGCGCAGGAAACGGGGATTGCTATCGCCTGGGATGAAAGCCTGCGCGAAACCGATTTTATTTTTACCGCCGAGCCGGGTGTGAAAGCGGTAATTATCAAACCCACGCTCACCGGCAGTCTGCAAAAAGTGCGCGAGCAGGTTGCCGCCGCCCATGCACAAGGTTTAACGGCGGTGATAAGCTCCTCGATTGAATCGAGCCTGGGGCTGACGCAGCTGGCGCGTATCGCCGCGTGGCTGACGCCGGACACCATGCCGGGGCTGGACACACTGAATCTGATGCAGGCGCAGTTGATTCGTCGCTGGCCTGAGAATGACTTGCCCTGCATGACCCACGAGAGTCTGGACCCGCTGCTATGACGTTCCACGATTACCCGTGGCGGCACTGGCGTGCCTTGCGCCCAAACGCTTCGGTAGTGCGCCTGGGTGAAGATACGCTGAACTGGCAGCAGCTCTGCGAACGTATCGATACGCTGGCGGCGGGTTTTGCCAGACAGAACGTTCAGCCGGACGACGGCGTGTTGCTCCGAGCTTACAACAACCCGCAAACGCTGTTGACGTGGCTCGCGCTATTACAGTGTGGGGCGCGCGTTTTACCGATCAATCCTCAGCTCCCGCGTGAGTTGGTGGCGGCGTTATTGCCGCAGTTTTCTTTGCGTCATACGCTATTACTGACCGACGAACCCCCTTTCGACACTCTCTCCGCGCTGGCGCCTGAACACGCTGAGCGCGTACCTGATGTCGCCTGGCAGCCTGAGCGTCTGGCGACCATGACGCTCACGTCTGGCTCCAGCGGTTTACCCAAAGCGGCAGTGCATACGCTGAAAGCGCATCTCGCCAGCGCGGAAGGCGTTCTGGCACTGATGCCGTTTAGCGAAACAGACGATTGGCTGCTGTCGCTGCCGCTGTTTCATGTTTCCGGGCAGGGCATTCTCTGGCGCTGGCTGTTGAGGGGGGCGCGTTTGACCGTGCGCGAGCACATGCCGTTGGCGCAGATGCTGGCAGGGTGCACTCACGCGTCGCTGGTGCCCACTCAGCTTTGGCGGCTTCTCAACGACGGCGACGAATTGACGTTGAGAACCGTACTGCTCGGCGGCGCGGCCATCCCTGTCGAATTGGCAGAACAGTCTCATGCGCATGGGATCCGTACTTTTTGCGGCTACGGGCTGACGGAGTTTGCCTCGACGGTCTGCGCCAAAGAAACCGATGGCGAAGCGGATGTCGGCTCTGCGTTGCCGGGGCGAGAAGTGAAAATCGTCGACGGTGAAATCTGGTTACGAGCAAAAAGCATGGCGGCGGGTTACTGGCGCGACGGCGGGCTGATACCCTTGACCAATGCAGAAGGGTGGTTTGCCACCCGCGATCGTGGTGAGTTACACGAGGGTCGTCTGACCGTGTTGGGACGAATGGACAATCTCTTTTTCTGCGGCGGCGAAGGCATTCAGCCAGAAGAAGTGGAGCGAATGATCATCGCTCACCCTCATATAGAACAAATCTTTATTGTGCCATTGGACGATGCCGAATTTGGTCAGCGTCCGGTGGCGGTCGTGGAAGGGAATGACAGCTTCGACGTGACGCAGATGCCGCAATGGGCAATGGGCAAACTGGCGCGTTTTCAACTGCCGGTGTATTGGCTAATGTTGCCCGCGAGCCTGAAAACCGGCGGGATTAAAATTTCCCGCCGGGCATTACAGGAGTGGGTTAACGCCACGCTGCGCGGTTAGCTCGCTTGTGCTGCGGCTTTGCGCTGACGTCGACGTACCAGGCGCAGTACCGGTGGAATGATAATGACCGCAACAGCCATCACCAGCAGCGTTTTCGCCACGCCGCTGTCCCACAGAATATTCATGCTGCCGTTACTGATAGAGAGCGCGCGGCGCAGGTTCTGTTCCAGCATTTCCCCCAGCACGAAGCCGAGGATCAGCGGTGACATCGGGAAATGCATTTTACGCAGGATATAGCCCAGCACACCCAGCCCCACCATCAGCACCAGATCGAACGTGGTGCTGTGAACCGCGTACACGCCAACCGCAGAAACCGCGGCAATTGTCGGCACCAGAAACCACAGCGGAATGGTCAGCATCCGGGTGAACAGGCCAATCAGCGGGATGTTCATGATAAGCAGCATCACGTTGGCGATAAGCAACGCGGCAATCAATCCCCAGACGATATCGGGTTGTTCTGTGAACATCGCCGGACCCGGCGTGATGTTATACAGCGTCAGCGCGCCCATCATCACTGCGGTCGTACCGGAACCCGGTACGCCGAGCGTCAGCATCGGAATAAACGAACCACAGGCTGAGGCGTTGTTAGCCGCTTCCGGTGCCGCGACGCCACGAATATCGCCTTTACCGAAGCTGTCGCTGTTACCGCTGATTTTCTTCTCAGTCATGTAGGTGATCGCACTGGCGATGGTGGCTCCGGCCCCAGGCAATACACCGACGAAGAAGCCGATCACCGATGAGCGCAGCGTAGTGCCGACGCACTGCGACGCCTCTTTAACGTTAAACATCATTCGGCCGGTTTTACGCACCAGCGTCTGACCACTGCTGGTGCTTTCCAGCATCAGCAGAATTTCTGACACCGAGAACAGGCCGATGACGACCACGATGAACTGCACACCGTCGGACAAATGGACGCTGTCGAACGTGAAGCGATAGACCCCGGTGTTGGCATCGACGCCCACCGTCGCCAGGCCCAGCCCAATCAACGCCGCCAAAAACGATTTCAGCGGATTTTGCGCCATCATGCTGCCGAGGCAGGCGATGGCAAAGACCATCAGCGCAAAATACTCTGCCGGACCAAATGCCAACGACCATTGTGCCAGCGTCGGCGCGAACAGAATGATGCCCAGAATGGCAATCATTGACCCCATAAATGAGCTGACGGCAGAAATCGATAACGCCACACCGCCACGCCCCTGCTGCGCCATCGGATAGCCATCGAGCGCCGTCATTATCGCTGCCGCATCGCCGGGTACGTTCAGCAGTATCGACGAGATGCGCCCGCCGTATTCACAACCGATGTAAACGGTCGCGAGCAGGATAAGCGCCGACTCCGCAGGCAGATGCAGGGCAAACGCCAGCGGTAGCAGGATCGCCACACCGTTGATGGGACCAAGGCCGGGCAGCAGCCCGACGATGGTGCCGACAAAACAGCCAATCAGGGCAATCAACAGGTTTTCCGGGGTCATCGCCACGGCGAAGCCCTGCGAGAGATAAATCCAGGTATCCATGAGAATCTCCGTTAGTTGAGCCACGCACCGAGGGGCAGAGTGACATCCAGCAGCCGGTCAAAGGCGAACCAGAGTGAAATACCGAGTATCGCGCCGGAGAGGCCTGCCGCGAGCAGCGTCGCACCGAACAGCATGCCGACGATGGCCGTCAGAATGGCGGTTGCCAGCGGGAAGCCGAGCCACTCAAAACCCCAGGCGTACATCAGCAAAACGATAACCATCGCCACCAAACGCTGTAATACCTGGCGGTGTGGCCATTCCACCACGTCCGGGCGGCGTAACAGCATCGACACTGAACAGAGCAACATCAGCGCGATAATGCCCAACGGGAACGGGCGAGGGCCGACAGGTTCGTAGGTGTATTCACTGTGCAACTGCCAGGCGACCATCAGGCCACCCAGACACAGCAGTAGCCAGATACCGGCAAAAATACGATCGCTCATCATAGCCTCCGGCTTATTTCGCCAGTCCAAAGGACTTGGCCTCTTCGCGGTAGTAACTGACTTGCTTCTTCACGTAGCCATCGAGTTCTTTGCCGCTCATGTTGAATTCAAACAGCCCGCGCAGATCGCGTTGCTTTTTAAATTCTTCGGTTTGCTGCAACGCCTGGAAGGTGTCGACCCACCAGGTGTATTCGGCATCGCTCACTTTCGGGCCGACGTAGAACCCGCGAATGATCGGCCAGACCAGGTCGTAGCCCTGTTCTTTGGCGGTAGGGACATCCGCGAGCTGACCGGGCAAGCGCTCGGCAGAGAACACCGCCAGTACGCGGATTTTGTCGCCTTGCAGATAAGGCACCATTTCACTCAGATCGCCGGAAACGGCCTGCACGTGATTCCCCATCAGGGCGGTGACGGGTTCGCCACCGCCTTCAAAGGCGACGTAACGCATCTTGTGCGGGTCAACGTTGGCTTGCTGCGCCAGCTTCGCGGCCTTCATCCAGTCCTGGCTGCCGATAGACGCACCAGCGCCGATCACCACCTGATTAGGGTCTTTTTCCATCGCGGTCAGCAGGTCTTTCAGCGTTTTCCACGGCGAGTCGTTACGCACTGCGATCATGCCGTAATCGGTGCCAATGCTGGCCAGCCAGCGCACGTCATCGACGTTGTAGCGGCCAAATTTTCCCTGGGAGAGATTGAGCAATGAGCCGCCGGAGAAGGCGACCACGGTGCCTGCTTCACCCGGACGTTGAGCAACGATCGCGTTATAGGCCACCGCACCTACGCCACCGGGCATATAGGTGACACGCATCGGTTTTTCGATGGCTTTGGTTTCCAGCAGGCTGACTTGAATCAGCTTACAGGTGAGGTCAAAACCGCCGCCGGGTTTAGCCGGGGCGATACATTCGGTACGGCTCGGGGCTTCAACGGCCATGACCTGAACGCTACTGAGCAGCAGGGCAGAGGCAACAAAGGTACTCAGGATCTGTGTTTTCATTTTTTATCCTCACGCCGGATAGCCGGGGTAGTGGGTAGAGGTTTTTTTCTGATTATGTGAACCGCCGTGTAGCAGTTCAGTTGCGTGATTGTTAAAACAGTTACCTTTCATTTCCCTTTCAATGCGCCACTAACTTTACAGGATGTGATATGCGTCTCTTATTAGCGGAAGATAACCGTGAGCTGGCTCACTGGCTGGAGAAGGCGCTGGTGCAGGGCGGATTCGCCGTGGATACCGTTTTTGATGGCCGTGCGGCTGACCATTTGTTACAGAGTGAGCACTATGCGCTGGCGGTGCTGGATATCGAAATGCCGGGACTGGATGGCCTGGAGGTCGTACAGCGGCTGCGTAAACGCGGGCAAACGCTGCCGGTGTTGTTGCTCACCGCGCGCAGTGCTGTCGCCGAACGGGTGATTGGCCTCAATGCCGGGGCCGATGACTATCTGCCGAAACCCTTTGAACTGGAGGAGCTGGATGCGCGATTACGGGCGTTACTCCGACGTAGTGAAGGACAGGTGCAGGAACAGCAGCAGCTCGGCGATCTGGCGTTTCATGATGATGGCTATTTCATGCTTGATGGGCAGATGTTGGCGTTGACGCCTCGGGAACTCGCTTTGCTGACGGTGCTGATGTATCGCCGTCAACGCCCGGTTTCCCGCCAGCAGTTGTTCGAGCAGGTGTTCAGTCTCAGCGATGACGTTAGCCCGGAAAGTATTGAGCTTTATATTCATCGCCTGCGTAAAAAACTCCAGGACAGCAATGTGCGTATCACCACGCTGCGGGGGCTGGGCTACGTGCTTGAGCGCAACGATGAAATGGCGTAAACCGCAGTCACTGTTCTCGCAACTGCTGCTGTTTCTCGGCTTACCGTTGCTGCTGTTGTGGGGGTTTTCGGCGTTTAACAGCTATGTCAGTGCGCTGCAGGCGGCGACGCAGGCGTACGACCGCACGCTGCTCTCTTCGGCCCGGACTATTTCAGAACGTCTTGCCGTACAGGGCGGAAAGCTGGTGGTCAACGTGCCGTGGGTAGTGCTCGACAGCTTTGAACTGAACATGAATGACCGCCTGTATTACAAAGTGGTGGATCCGACCGGGAAGGTGATTTCGGGCTACGATGATTTGCCGGCGATGCCGCCGTCCACCTCTCGCACGACGCTTTATCCTGCTTTGGCCTGGTTTTATCACACCCAGTTTCGTGGGCAGGCGATCCGCGTTGCGCGTTTGCTGCAACCGGTGAATGAAGGCGGTGTGATGGGCATGGCTGAAATCTACGTGGCCGAAACGCTGCAATCTCGCCATTACCTGGCCCGCCAGCTGTTGTTTTCTTCTCTCACCACGCAGGGGCTGCTGGTCTTGCTGACGCTGGTTCTGGCAGGCTGGTTGCTGCGTCGGGTGCTGCGTCCGATGCGCCAGCTTTCCGGGATTATGGTGCGCCGCGATCCCGGGTTATTAACGCCATTACCGGAACTGTTGCCCTGGTCTGAAACGCGATTACTTATCGTCGCGTTTAACCGTTATATCGACCGGTTACGTGGGCTGATTTCTCGTCAGGAACGTTTCAGCGCTGACGCATCACATCAACTTAAAACACCGCTGGCGGTGCTGAAAACGCAGGTGTCGGTGGCACTGGCAAGCCAGCAGCCACAAGCATGGCTTGAGAGCTTACAGGCCATGAGCGTGACGCTGGATAACACGATTTTACTCACCGACCGGTTGTTACAGCTGTCGGCGGTTAAGGGCAAAGAGCAGGGATCCCGACAGTTTTCTGCTGTCGATTTGCAGCATATCGTGCAGCAGAGCTGTTTTTCCCGGCTGGCGCAGGCGCGAAGTAAGCACATTGATTTGGGCTATGAAGGGGAGCAAACGCCGGTTCTGGTGCAAGGAGACGCGATTCTGCTTGGCGAACTGTGTGCCAATTTGCTCGATAATGCGCTGAAATATACGCCGGTGTCAGGCACCGTCACCGCCCGTCTGACGCGAGAAGGGGATAAGGTTATTCTGCAAATTGAAGACAGCGGCCCCGGCATTGACGACGGGCAGAAAAACCTCGCGTTACAACCTTTTCAGCGGCTGGGCAACGTGGGCGAGGCGGTAGGTGCGGGGCTTGGGTTGGCGTTGGTCAACGACATAGCCCGTCTGCACCGCGCAACGCCCGAGTTGATGCGCAGTGAAGCACTGGGTGGACTTCAGGTCAGAGTGCGTCTGTTGCTGGCAAAATAAGCGAACCAACGGCGGGTTTTAGGTAGTAATTGGTTACAATCATGTTGCCATTCGCCTTTTTAGTGCATTGATTCCTGAGCATTCGGCAGTACAATTTGCTCGTTTTTGGGCGATTTTATTAATTTGTGTTTGCTGGAACGTTAAAAGATGAAAAAAGGTATTGTGTTAGGTCTGTCCGGATTGCTGTTTGTTTCTGCTGCTGCGAACGCGATCAGCGTGAGTGGTGAAGCGGGTGAGCATTACACTAATCTGGGCGTTGGCTTTGGAACGGAATCTACCGGCCTTGCGCTGACCGGTAACTGGACACACAGCGATAACGACGGCGATGTTGCCGGTGTGGGTGTGGGTCTGAACATTCCACTGGGTCCATTCATTGCGACCGTCGGTGGTAAAGGCATTTACACCAATCCAAAAGATGGTGATGAAGGTTATGCGGCAGCGGTCGGCGGCGGTTTGCAGTGGCAGATCGGCGACAGCTTCCGTCTGTTCGGTGAGTACTACTACTCTCCGGACTCGCTCTCCAGCGGTATCGAAAGCTACCAGGAAGCGAATGCGGGTGGTAGCTGGACTATCATGCGCCCAATCAGCATTGAAGCGGGTTACCGCTACCTTAGCCTTGCGGGCAAAGATGGCAATCGCGATAACACCATCGCTGACGGTCCGTATGTTGGCGTAAAAGCAGCGTTCTAATCTTCCGGCGCGGCATTCTGTCGCGCCTTATGCTGCTGACAAAGAAGGAAAAATCGTGGTTTTTCCTTCTTTGTGATTATCAGCCGAAAATCAATAAATTGATTTTCCTTATTTTGATGCAGGAGCCCTATGGCAAACCTGCGTTGATATAAGACGGGTTATCACTCTCCGGCGCGGCATTCTGTCGCGCCTGTTTTCCTTTTCTTCCCCGCCTCCGCTATAGTGAATCGTCCTCTTGTTAAGGAGAAAACGATGATAAACGTGGAGATGCTGTCCACTGGTGACGAAGTGCTGCATGGTCAAATTACGGATACCAATGCCGCGTGGCTTGCCGATTACTTATTTACTCAGGGATTGCCGTTAACCCGGCGTAACACCGTTGGTGACAGCCTCGATTCACTGGTGTCGATTCTGCGCGAACGCAGCCATTATGCAGATATTCTGATCGTCAACGGCGGCCTCGGCCCGACCAGTGACGATTTAAGTGCGCTGGCCGCCGCCACCGCGAAAGGGGAAGGGCTGGTGCTGCATGAAGCCTGGCTCAGTCAGATGGAGCGCTTTTTTAGCGATCGTGGCCGCGTCATGGCCCCGAGCAACCGTAAACAGGCAGAGATTCCTGCCAGCGCCGAGTTTATTGATAACCCGGTCGGTACGGCCTGCGGTTTTGCGTTGCAGCTCAACCGCTGTCTGATGTTCTTCACGCCGGGTGTCCCTTCCGAATTCAAAGTGATGGTTGTCGAGCAAATTGTGCCGCGTCTGCGTGAGCGCTTTACGCTGCCGGAACCGCCGCTGTGCCTGCGTTTAACCACCTTCGGGCGTTCCGAAAGCGATTTAGCGCAAAGCCTTGATCACCTGGCTCTCCCGCCGGGCGTGACGATGGGCTATCGCTCTTCCATGCCGATAATCGAGTTAAAGCTGACAGGGCCTGCGACCGAACGTGAGGCGATGCTGAAACTGTGGCCGGAAGTGCAAAAGGTGGCGGGCGAAAGTCTGATTTTTGAAGGCACCGAAGGGCTGGCGGCACAAATTGCGCGCACGTTACACGAGCGCAAGTTGAGCATCACACTTAGCGAGCAGTTTACCTCTGGGCTTATTGCGCTCCAGCTTGGGCGTGAAAGCGCGCCGCTGCTGGCAAGCGAAGTGGTGCCCTGTCAGGAAGAAACGCTGGCGCAAACGGCGCACTGGACGGCGGATCGTCGAGTGAATCACTTCGCTGGACTGGCATTGGCTGTCAGTGGGCTGGAGAAAGACCATCTCAACTTTGCGCTGTCGACACCGGCAGGCACGCATGCGTTACGTGTTCAGCTCAGCACGTCACGCCACAGCCTGGCGGTGCGTCAGGAGGTTTGCGCAATGATGGCGTTGAATATTCTGCGTCGTTGGTTGAACAATAAATCGGTGACGAGCGAACACGGCTGGGTCAACGTTGTGGATGATCTGTTTTTGCCTGCGCAGTAATGAGCGCAAAAAAATAAAAAGGGTCGCATTGCGACCCTTAATATTGCTGACAAAGAAGGAAAAAACGTGGTTTTTCCTTCTTTGTCGTTATCAGCCGAAAATCAATAAATTGATTTTCCTGGTTTTTATGTGGGTGCCAGATGATAGACCTGCATTGGGATTAGGTTTGTCATCGACCTCAAGGGTCGTATTGCGACCCTTTTACATTTCTATCTCAATATCGCCTTTGGCTTTGCAGCAGCAGGGTAAAATTTCGCCATGCTGAACGAACGCCAGTGGCTCAGTCAGCCAGTCGACCTGGCCAGAAACCAGCCGACAACGGCAGGATCCGCAATAGCCTTCACGACACTGAAACTCGACCGCCACGTTGTGCGATTCCAGTGCAGCCAAGAGAGAAGGATGTTCATCCTGGCACAACAACTGTGTGCCAGTCAGACGAAGGGTCACACGACTCATCAGAGCTGGAAATTGCTCAGGTCGTCGGCATCAACATTGGAGTCGATTTGACCAACCAGATAAGAGCTGACTTCCACTTCCTGCGGCGCAACCTGAACGTTATCGGACACCAGCCAGGTGTTGATCCACGGGATTGGGTTGGAGCGCGTTTTGAACGGCATCTCAAGGCCGACGGCCTGCATACGGATGTTGGTGATGTATTCGATGTACTGACAGAGAATGTCTTTATTCAGACCAATCATCGAACCGTCACGGAACAGATAGCCTGCCCACTCTTTTTCCTGCAATGCCGCCAACACGAACAGGTCATAACATTCCTGTTTGCACTCTTCGGCGATTTCCGCCATTTCTGGGTCATCCTGGCCGGAACGCAGCAGGTTCAGCATGTGCTGGGTACCGGTCAGGTGCAGGGCTTCATCGCGGGCGATTAAACGAATGATTTTGGCGTTGCCTTCCATCAGTTTGCGTTCAGCAAAAGCGAACGAGCAGGCGAAGCTGACGTAGAAACGAATGGCTTCCAGCGCGTTGACGCTCATCAGGCACAGATACAGCTTTTTCTTCAGTTCACGCAGGTTTACGGTGATGATTTTACCGTTGACGGTGTGCGTGCCTTCACCCAGCAGATGCCAGTAGCTGGTCAGCTCGATCAGTGAATCGTAATAATGGGAAATCCCTTCAGCACGTTTCTGAATCTGCTCGTTAGTCACGATGTCATCAAACACGGTTGCCGGATCGTTGACGATGTTACGGATGATATGGGTGTATGAGCGCGAGTGAATGGTCTCAGAAAATGCCCATGTTTCTACCCAGGTTTCCAGTTCCGGAATGGAAATCAGCGGCAGCAACGCGACGTTTGGGCTACGACCCTGAATGGAATCCAGCAGCGTCTGGTATTTCAGGTTGCTGATGAAAATGTGTTTTTCATGGTCAGGCAGCGCCTGATAGTCGATGCGATCGCGGGACACGTCCACTTCTTCCGGGCGCCAGAAGAAGGAGAGTTGCTTTTCGATCAGCTTTTCGAAGATGTCATATTTTTGCTGATCGTAGCGTGCCACGTTGACCGGTTGACCGAAGAACATAGGCTCAAGCAGCTGGTTATTCTTGGTCTGTGAAAAAGTGGTGTATGCCATTGAAGAATCCTGTCAGAAGATTTTATGGCCTGGCGTTGTGACGCTTTCCGGGCCTAAAAATCGTAGGCCGGGTAAGCGAAACGCCACCCGGCAGAGTTACTTTGCACATTGACCGGATAGCATCGCGCTACCCGGAGCAGTGGATTAAATCTTGCAGGCGCCGCTTTCGCAGCCATCGTCCTGAATCGACGGAGCCAGATCGTCCTGAGCATCTTCCGCGCCATCACGGGTGTTGTGATAGTACAGCGTTTTCACGCCAAATTTATAGGCGTTGAGCAGGTCTTTCAGCAACTGCTGCATTGGCACTTTACCTGACGGGAAGCGCGTCGGGTCATAGTTGGTGTTGGCCGAAATCGACTGATCGATAAACTTCTGCATAATGCCAACCAACTGGATATAGCCGTCGTTGTTCGGCATTTCCCACAGCAGCTCGTAGCTGTTCTGCAGGTTTTCGTAATCCGGCACCACCTGGCGCAGGATCCCGTCTTTCGACGCTTTGATACTGACGTGACCGCGCGGTGGCTCAATGCCGTTGGTGGCGTTAGAGATCTGCGAAGATGTCTCAGACGGCATCAGGGCTGACAGCGTGGAGTTACGCAGGCCGTGCGTTTTGATGGATTCACGCAGGCTATCCCAGTCAAGGTGCAGCGGCTCGTTGACGATCGCGTCCAGGTCTTTCTTATAGGTGTCGATAGGCAGAATGCCTTTGGCGTAGGTGGTTTCGTTGAACCACGGGCACGCGCCTTGCTCTTTCGCCAGTTCGTTGGAGGCTTTCAGCAGGTAATACTGAATCGCTTCGAACGTTTTATGCGTCAGGTTGTTGCCGCTGCCGTCGGAGTAACGTTTGCCGTGCTTCGCGAGATAATGGGCAAAGTTGATCACGCCAATACCCAGCGTACGACGGCCCATTGCGCCACGTTTCGCTGCCAGAATTGGGTAATCCTGGTAATCGAGCAGGGCATCCAGCGCACGTACCGCAAGGATGGCCAGTTCTTCCAGATCGTCGAGACTGTCGATAGCACCAAGGTTAAACGCAGACAGCGTACACAGCGCGATTTCACCGTTTTCGTCGTTCACGTCATTCAGTGGTTTGGTCGGCAGCGCGATTTCCAGACACAGGTTGGACTGGCGCACCGGCGCGATAGCCGGATCGAACGGACTGTGGGTGTTGCAGTGGTCAACGTTCTGAATGTAGATACGGCCAGTTGAAGCACGTTCCTGCATCACCAGAGAGAACAGCTCCACCGCTTTGATGCGTTGCTTACGGATGCTGCTGTCTTTTTCGTATTTCACATACAGACGCTCAAACTCGTCCTGATTGGCGAAGAACGCATCGTACAGGCCTGGTACATCGGATGGGCTGAACAGGGTGATGTCTTCACCCTTCAACAGACGGGTGTACATCAGTTTGTTGATCTGTACGCCGTAGTCCATGTGTCGCACGCGGTTGGCTTCGGTACCACGGTTGTTTTTCAGCACCAGCAGGCTTTCTACTTCCAGATGCCACATCGGGTAGAAGAGTGTTGCTGCGCCGCCACGAACGCCGCCCTGAGAACAGGATTTTACCGCCGTCTGGAAATGCTTATAGAACGGGATACAACCGGTGTGGAACGCTTCACCGCCACGAATTGGGCTACCCAGCGCACGGATACGACCGGCGTTGATACCGATACCGGCGCGTTGGGAAACGTATTTCACAATGGCGCTGGAGGTGGCGTTGATGGAGTCCAGGCTGTCGCCGCACTCGATCAGCACACAGGAGCTGAACTGACGCGTTGGGGTGCGCACGCCGGACATAATTGGCGTCGGCAGCGAAATTTTGAACGTGGACACGGCGTCATAGAAACGCTTCACGTAGTCCAGACGGGTTTCACGCGGGTAGTTAGAGAACAGACACGCGGCGACGAGAATGTAGAGGAACTGTGCGCTCTCATAGATTTCACCGGTCACACGGTTCTGAACCAGATATTTCCCTTCCAGCTGTTTCACCGCAGCGTAGGAGAAGTTCATGTCGCGCCAGTGGTCGATAAAACCATCCATCTGCTGGAACTCTTCTTCCGTGTAGTCTTCCAGCAGATGACTGTCGTATTTACCCAGCTCAACCATGTTGACGACGTGGGAATACAGGGCAGGTGGTTCAAACTGACCGTACGCTTTCTTACGCAGATGGAAAATGGCCAGGCGTGCAGCCAGGTACTGGTAATCAGGGGCATCACGGGAAATCAAATCCGCAGCAGCCTTGATGATGGTCTCATGGATATCGGCGGTTTTGATGCCGTCATAGAACTGGATGTGAGAGCGCAGTTCAACCTGAGAAATGGATACGTTGTTCAGCCCTTCGGCCGCCCAATCCAGCACGCGATGAATTTTGTCGAGATTGATTTGTTCAGTCTCGCCATCACGCTTAGTCACCATCAGACTCTGAGTCATGTGCTTTTTTACCTGTCCGTGAAAAGAAAAAATATCCCCCGTTTATCCACAGAAAGCCGCTGTGACTAACTCTGTGGATAAATACTATATATAGGGGTTGTTCGATTAATAAAACGCTATATGGTGAGTATTCTAGTAAGGATTCGTTTGAGTACAAGGGTTGATTTTGACGTTAATTTAAGGTTGCGAAAGGGTAGCGAAGGCTAAGTCCACGATTCGTAAGGCCTGGCGAGATTGTCAATATTCGAATAAAAAAAATGAAAATTTGATCGAGTGCTGATTTCTTCAACGAGAAGGAGAATTGCGCAACAGAATGCTGCGCAAACTTCACAAGAATAATCTATAGCGTTAGTCGTTTTTTGCCGTTGTATGCAACATGTAATTAACATCAACGCCCGGCGCGAGCTTAAAATGGTGGGTGATAGGGTTATAGTGCAGGCCGGTGATGTGACGCTCCTGAAGCACGGTTTTATCTACCCACCCGAGCAACTCTGCCGGTTTGATAAATTTTTTCACATCATGCGTGCCTTTAGGCACCATTTTTAGCACGTACTCCGCACCCACGACGGCCATCAGCCAGGCTTTGCCATTCCGGTTAATGGTGGAGAAAAAGACCTGCCCGCCCGGTTTGACCAGTTTTGCGCAGGCGTTCACGACAGATTGCGGGTCCGGTACATGTTCCAGCATTTCCATGCAGGTCACGACATCGTATTGATGGGCGTGCTTTTCTGCATGGTCTTCAACCGTTTCCTGCACGTAATCCACCTGAATACCGGTTTCCAGCGCATGTAAACGCGCAACCTGTAACGGTTCAAAACCCATATCCAGTCCGGTAACGTTAGCCCCTTCACGTGCCATGCTCTCGGCGAGGATCCCGCCGCCGCAGCCAACGTCCAAAACTTTCTTAGCAAACAGGCCGCCAGAACGATGGGCAATGTAGCCCAAACGCAGCGGATTGATGCGATGCAGGGGTTTAAATTCCCCTTCCAGGTCCCACCAGCGTGAGGCGACAGCTTCAAATTTCGCAATTTCGTCGTGATCGACGTTAGCCACCGGCGGTTTTTCGGCATTCATGGGCGCATTGACTCCTTTTATCATCAGGGCTGTGAGTATATCAGCACCCCGGCACGAATAAAGCGCCGTGCGGGTACTATAGATTTACCTGAACGACGTCGGTTGTGTTATAATTTGCGACCTTTGAATCCGGGAAAAACAGTAGAGGGATAGCGGTTAGATGAGCGACCTTGCGAGAGAAATTACACCGGTTAACATCGAGGAAGAGCTTAAGAGCTCCTATCTGGACTATGCGATGTCGGTTATTGTTGGCCGTGCGCTTCCAGATGTCCGCGATGGCTTAAAGCCGGTACACCGTCGCGTACTTTACGCCATGAACGTATTGGGCAATGACTGGAATAAAGCCTACAAAAAATCTGCCCGTGTGGTAGGTGACGTCATCGGTAAATACCACCCTCATGGTGATACAGCCGTTTACGACACTATCGTACGTATGGCGCAGCCATTCTCCTTACGTTATATGCTGGTTGATGGTCAGGGTAACTTCGGTTCAGTTGACGGCGACTCCGCCGCAGCGATGCGTTATACGGAAATCCGTATGTCGAAAATCGCCCATGAACTGATGGCCGATCTGGAAAAAGACACGGTAGATTTCGTCGATAACTACGACGGCACCGAAAGAATTCCAGACGTTATGCCGACCAAAATCCCTAACCTGCTGGTAAACGGTTCTTCGGGTATTGCTGTGGGTATGGCGACGAACATCCCGCCACACAACATTACTGAAGTGATCAACGGTTGCCTCGCTTATATCGATGATGAAGACATCAGCATCGAAGGGCTGATGGAACACATTCCGGGTCCTGATTTCCCGACCGCCGCTATCATTAATGGTCGCCGTGGTATTGAAGAAGCCTATCGTACTGGCCGTGGGAAAATTTATATTCGCGCCCGTGCGGAAGTGGAAGCTGACGCGAAGACCGGTCGTGAAACCATCATCGTGCACGAAATTCCGTACCAGGTGAACAAAGCGCGCCTGATCGAGAAAATTGCCGAGCTGGTGAAAGAAAAGCGTGTGGAAGGCATCAGTGCGCTGCGTGATGAGTCTGATAAAGACGGCATGCGTATCGTCATTGAAATCAAACGCGATGCTGTGGGTGAAGTGGTTCTCAACAACCTCTATTCTCAAACTCAGCTCCAGACGTCCTTCGGCATTAACATGGTTGCTCTGCACCAGGGTCAGCCGAAGATCATGAACCTGAAAGATATTCTTTCTGCGTTCGTGCGTCACCGTCGTGAAGTGGTGACGCGTCGTACCATCTTCGAACTGCGCAAAGCACGCGATCGCGCGCATATCCTTGAAGCGCTGGCGATCGCGCTGGCAAACATCGATCCGATCATTGAACTGATCCGCCGTGCAGCAACGCCTGCCGAAGCGAAAGCAGGGCTGATTGCACAGTCATGGGAACTTGGTAATGTTTCGGCGATGTTGGAACGTGCGGGCGATGATGCTGCGCGTCCGGAATGGCTGGAGCCGCAGTACGGTATTCACGATGGCAAGTACTCCCTGACTGAACAACAGGCTCAGGCCATTCTGGATCTGCGTTTGCAGAAACTGACCGGTCTTGAGCATGAAAAACTGCTCGATGAGTACAAAGAGCTGTTGGAACAGATTGCCGAACTGCTGCACATTCTGGGCAACGCCGATCGTCTGATGGAAGTGATTCGTGAAGAACTGGAAATCGCACGCGAACAGTTCGGCGACCAGCGTCGCACCGAAATCACTGCCAACACGGCGGATATCAACATCGAAGACCTGATCAACCAGGAAGATGTTGTCGTAACGCTGTCTCATCAGGGTTATGTGAAATACCAGCCGCTGACCGATTACGAAGCTCAGCGCCGCGGTGGCAAAGGTAAATCAGCCGCCCGTATTAAAGAAGAAGACTTCATTGACCGCCTGCTGGTGGCCAACACGCATGACACCATTCTGATGTTCTCCAGCCGTGGTCGTCTGTACTGGATGAAAGTTTATCAGTTGCCAGAAGCAAGCCGTGGTGCGCGTGGACGTCCAATCGTCAACCTGTTACCGCTGGAAGCGAACGAACGTATCACCGCGATTCTGCCGGTGCGTGAATACGAAGAAGGCATCAACGTCTTCATGGCAACCGCCAGCGGTACGGTGAAGAAAACGGCGCTGAAAGAGTTCAGTCGTCCGCGTTCTGCCGGGATCATCGCGGTGAACCTGAATGAAGGCGATGAGCTGATTGGCGTTGACCTGACTAACGGTAATGACGAAGCGATGCTGTTCTCTGCCGCCGGTAAAGTGGTGCGCTTTAAAGAGAGTGCTGTGCGTGCCATGGGCCGTACAGCAACCGGTGTTCGCGGTATCAAGCTCGCGGGTGAAGATAAAGTGGTGTCGCTGATTATCCCACGCGGTGAAGGTGCGGTTCTGACCGTGACCCAGAACGGCTACGGTAAGCGTACCGCTGAGACGGAATACCCAACCAAATCACGCGGTACTCAGGGCGTTATCTCGATCAAAGTGACCGAGCGTAATGGTTCTGTGGTCGGCGCGGTTCAGGTTGTTGATAGCGATCAGATCATGATGATCACCGATGCGGGTACGCTTGTGCGTACGCGTGTGTCGGAAGTCAGCGTGGTAGGGCGTAACACTCAGGGCGTGATCCTCATCCGTACTGCGGATGATGAAAACGTGGTCGGCCTCCAGCGTGTGGCTGAACCGGTTGACGATGAAGAACTCGACGCTATCGACGGTAGCGTTGCCGAAGGTGATGATGAAATCGCACCAGAAGCTGAGTCCGACGACGATGTTGCCGATGACGCAGACGAGTAATTGTCTGAAAAGCTGAACGAAGGGCCAGTGAAAACGGGCCCTTTAACCGGCAGAAAAAGAAGGATAAAACGTGGTTTTTCCTTCTTTGTGGTTATCAGCCGAAAATCAATAAATTGATTTTCCTTGTTTTTTCTTTGGTGACCCGTGCGAAACTGTCGACGCATGAAGATTTGTTATCCGTTTGAAGGGCCAGCGAAAACTGGCCCTTTTTCTTTGAATATTGCGGGTGTGGTCATTTACCGCTACCTTAATCCCATCTTTTGCATGCACACGGCCAAACGTTGAAATACCTCGTCTCTTTTCGCACAACTCTGAAAGTCTCCCGCTATCTTTTTCGGGCGCTGGCGCTGCTGCTCTGGCTGCTGATTGCGTTTGTTTCGGTGTTCTACATCGTCAATGCATTACATACCAAAGAAGCGGAAATCCGTCAGGAGTTTAACCTCAGCTACGATCAGGCACAGCGCTATATACAGCGCACGTCAGACGTCATGAAAGAGCTGAAATATATTGCTGAAAATCGACTGGGTGTGGAAAACGGCGTGCTCTCATCTCGCTCTGAGAAAGACGACACTGAAGTCCCGGAATTTGAGCCGTTGTTCCAGGATTCTGATTGCGGTGCCATGAGCAATTCCTGGCGAGGGTCGCTGGAGTCGCTGGCATGGTTCATGCGCTACTGGCGCGACAATTTCTCGGCGGCTTACGATCTCAATCGCGTATTCCTGATTGGCAGTGAAAATCTGTGTATGGCCAATTTTGGTCTGCGCGACATGCCGATGGAGCGCGATCAGGCGCTCAAAACCCTGCATGAGCGGATCATGAAGTACCGCAACGCGCCGCAGGATGAACGGGGTAACAATCTGTTCTGGGTGAGCCTGGGGCCACGTCCGGGCGTGGGCTATTTCTATGCGTTGACGCCAGTTTATCTCGCTAATCGCCTGCAAGCATTGCTCGGTATTGAGCAAACCATCCGTATGGAAAATTTCTTTACGCCGGGCAGTATGCCAATGGGCGTGACTATCCTGGATGAGAGCGGGCAAACGCTTATTGCGCTCACCGGCGGGGAAAGCAAACTTAAAATCGATCCGCACTGGATGCAGGAACGGGCGTGGTTTGGCTATACATCCGGTTTCCATGAGTTGGTGCTGAAAAAAAGCCTGCCGCCGTCATCGTTAAGTATTGTCTATTCTGTGCCGGTCGATTTGGTGCTGGAGCGGATAAGGATGCTTATCCTCAACGCCGTGCTGCTCAACATTCTGACCGGCGTGGCGTTGTTTACCATGGCGCGGATGTACGAGCGTCGCATCTTCCTGCCTGCCGAAGCGGATGCTCAACGGCTGGAAGAACATGAACAGTTCAACCGTAAAATTGTCGCCTCGGCCCCGGTCGGGATTTGTATTCTGCGAACTCAGGATGGCACCAACATTCTGAGTAATGAACTGGCGCATAATTACCTGAACATGCTCACCCACGAAGACCGGCAGCGCTTAACGCAGATAATCTGCGGCCAGCAGGTCAACTTCGTGGATGTGCTGACCAGCAACAATACCAATCTGCAAATCAGCTTTGTCCATTCGCGTTATCGCAATGAAAACGTGGCGATTTGCGTACTGGTGGATGTGTCGTCACGCGTGAAAATGGAAGAGTCATTACAGGAAATGGCGCAGGCAGCAGAACAGGCGAGCCAGTCGAAATCGATGTTCCTGGCGACGGTCAGTCATGAACTTCGCACGCCGCTGTACGGCATTATCGGTAACCTCGATCTGCTGCAAACGAAAGAGCTGCCGAAGGGCGTCGACCGGCTGGTGACGGCGATGAACAACTCGTCAAGCCTGCTGTTGAAAATCATCAGCGACATTCTCGACTTCTCAAAAATTGAATCGGAGCAGCTCAAAATTGAGCCGCGCGAGTTCTCTCCGCGTGAGGTAATGAGCCACATTACCGCTAACTATCTGCCGTTGGTGGTGCGCAAACAACTCGGGCTTTACTGCTTTGTTGAACCGGACGTCCCGCAGCAGCTAGCGGGTGACCCAATGCGTTTGCAGCAGGTCATTTCTAACCTGTTGAGTAACGCCATCAAATTTACCGATACCGGCTGCATCATTTTGCATCTGAAGCGTGATGACGATTATCTGAGCATCAGCGTGCGCGATACCGGGGTGGGCATTCCGGCGAAAGAGGTTGTTCGCCTGTTTGACCCGTTCTTCCAGGTGGGGACCGGCGTACAGCGTAATTTCCAGGGCACCGGGTTGGGTCTGGCTATCTGCGAAAAACTGATCAACATGATGGATGGCGACATTTCGGTAGAGACGGAACCGGGCATGGGAAGCCAATTCACCATTCGTATTCCGCTGTATGGCGCGCAAAATCTCACACCATCTATGATTGAAGGGCTGGCGGGTAAGCGCTGCTGGCTGGCGGTACGTAATGCTTCGCTGGCGCAGTTTATTGAATCATTGCTGATGCGCCATGGTGTAGATGTGATGGCCTATGACGGTCAGACGCCACAGCCTGACGATATGCTCATTTCTGACGATGAGCTGGCTCAGCCGTGGGGTGGACGCGGTGCCATCATATTCTGCCGTCGACATATTGGTATTCCGCTCGAGCGTGCGCCGGGCGAATGGCTCCACAGCGTCGCCTCGCCGCATGAATTACTGGCGCTGCTTGGCCGTATTTACCGTATTGAAGTCGAAAGCGCTGAGAATAGCGGGGCGTTACCGTCGGCAGAAAGTGAAATCGCGGCCAATGACGATATGATGATTCTGGTGGTGGACGATCATCCGATAAACCGCCGCCTGTTGGCCGATCAGCTCGGATCACTCGGGTATCAGTGCAAAACTGCGAACGACGGCGTCGATGCGCTGAATGTGCTGAGTAAGAATCACATCGATATTGTGCTCAGTGATGTCAACATGCCGAATATGGACGGTTATCGCCTGACACAGCGTATCCGTCAGCTTGGTTTGACGTTACCGGTGGTCGGGGTGACGGCGAATGCGCTGGCAGAAGAAAAGCAGCGTTGTCTGGAGTCAGGGATGGATAGCTGTTTGTCGAAACCGGTGACGCTGGATGTGTTGAAACAGACGTTGGCGGTTTATGCCGCGCGGGTGAGGAAGACCAGGGAATAAATATCCCCCCGGCGGGGGCCGGGGGAAATAATTATCAATCTTTGTCGCTGGCGCTCAGGGTGACAGAAGACAGATAGTTCAGCAGCGCGATATCGTTTTCTACGCCCAGTTTCATCATCGCCGACTTCTTCTGGCTACTGATGGTTTTGATGCTGCGGTTTAGCTTCTTGGCAATCTCAGTCACCAGGAAACCTTCTGCAAACAGTCGTAACACTTCGCTCTCTTTTGGTGACAGACGTTTGTCACCGTAACCGCCAGCGCTGATTTTTTCCAGCAGGCGGGCAACGCTTTCCGGGGTGAATTTCTTCCCTTTCTGCAAGGCCGCAAGGGCTTTAGGCAGATCGGTTGGCGCACCCTGTTTCAGGACAATCCCTTCGATATCCAGATCCAGTACAGCACTCAAAATGGCCGGGTTATTGTTCATCGTCAGAACAATAATCGAGATCGCCGGGAAGTGACGTTTAATGTATTTAATCAGCGTAATACCATCACCGTACTTGTCTCCAGGCATGGAGAGATCGGTGATCAGCACATGGGCGTCCAGTTTCGGCAGATTGTTGATAAGCGCAGTGGAGTCTTCAAATTCGCCAACGACATTCACCCACTCGATCTGCTCAAGTGATTTGCGAATACCAAACAGTACAATCGGGTGATCGTCGGCAATAATAACGTTCATATTATTCATGTATTAGGCTACCTTGCTACATCAAGCTTTTGACGTAGGCGTCAATGTCGCTGATATATTTTTCTGTGCCGGGGGCATCCTTCTCACGAATGAGATGCTCCAGCGTTTCACATAACTGCTTGCCGGGTACCAGATTGAGCATGGCAAACACCCCTTTAAGGCGGTGAGCCGTCTGTGCCAGCGCAGCGAAATCACCTGCTGCTGATTCAGTATACAACCTCTTAACATCTTCCGGTACCGTGTCAACAAACAGCGCATAATAACCGCTGGCATGGAGCTCGGCGTTTTCATTTACACCCGCAGGTGTTCCCAGTAACTCTCCCTGTGCGAGTTGTTCTTCTATAAGTTGCAGCACAGCTTCCTGCATGGCATTACTGATATTGAAGTTGACCCGCAATTGGCCGGGGGCAATTTTACGAATACCGGGTTCATCATCGCTTAAAAGCAAGCCAGACGCAGTAAGATTAGACGGATTATCTGTTAAAAACAGATCATATTCTTGACTTGTCAGTCGCTCATCCGGGGAAATGCAACTCGCACCCCAGTTTTCAAGCTGTCGAACGACCACGCTGCGTACTTCATTCGACGTAATGTCGATCATCGCAATCACATCGTCCAGCAGTTTCTCTTCGGAAACGGTTTCCTGTTCACGCGGAGCCATTTTGACGTGCAGCGAATAACGCGTACCCAATGATTCCCGAGCTTTAATGTTCAAATGGCCGCCGAGCTTACGGGCGAGCTGGTCGCACAGCCAGAAGGTAAGGGCGTTAGCCTTGCCGAAGCGGTCTTCCTGCGTTTCGTTCAGGAACGGGAAATGCAAATTGTCGATTTCGCTATTGGTGACGCCGCTGCCAGTATCGAGAATACGGAACGTCAGGCGATCTTCCGCGGATTCATCTTTTCCTACCTCAAGCGTGACCTTGCCAATTTGCGTCGTGGTAACGGCATATTGAATGAGCAACAGCAGGATACGTTTCAGCGCTTCGCGATCGCCATGGCGCTGTTCGCTGGCCGCCAGGTGGTTGTTGATCAGCAACTGCAACCCTTTGCGTTTTATGACCGGCAGCACGTCCGGCACCACTTCATCAATCAAATCCTGGATGGAAAATAACGCGGAAGATCCTTTCCAGCTGTCGCTTTCCAGCATATTTGCCAGCTGAATTTCATCCACCAGGCGTACCAGTGTATCGGCATGTTGAGCGAGCTTTTGATTCTCAACACCCGGCAACACGGCTGCGTCCTCTGCAAGCGATTTCACCGGTTGCTTAAGGGCATCACCAATATTCTGCATGAATGCGATACGGCCATGCTGGTTTTTTTCATACAGACGTTGAGCCTGTTTGAGTTTCTTGTTCACCAGCACTTCTTTGTCCTGGTCGCGAATAATAAAGATCTGGGTTCGAGGGGCCACCTGGCTTCGGAACTGGCGAATTTCGTACAGCTCGTTATTGATAGTGGCCTGAATCACACCCTGATGCTGATCCGCCATGCTGGTGATGTTTTGCAGATTCAGGTGTGGGAGCAGGTGATCGGCGATTTTATTGCTGAGAACGGTGCGGTTGGATTCCTGGTCATGTACCAACAACCCCAACGGCAACACGGAGACAATCTCTTCATTAATTGCTTTCAGTACGCGAAGTTCCGTATTGACCGTGCCAGATGGCACGGTATCGGTTTCACGGCGGCCAGAGTAATGGCGGAAGGTGTTATAACCAAACAGCGCCAGCGCGAGCAGGCCGATGTTTAATAACAGCGGCAACAGGATGTTTTGTAGCGTATCAAGCAGCAGCGTGCCGAACGGGACCTGCCATACCAAACGCATACCCGTGGAATTCACCGATGAGGCAATCTCAATCCGTGAGCTGTTGAAATTGATATTTACGCTATCGGTCGCTTCTTTATTCTGATTACGCAGATTTTTCTGAGAAGGGTCAGCCTCAAGACGGAAGCTATCTAACGTCATGCCTGGGGGTATGAGATCGTTGATAGGCAAATCAAAGGCCACAACGGTTGCCAGATGACCTGGCTGATTGAACGTTGTGCGCAACGTAAAGTAGTGACCGTTTTGCCAGGCAAGACGTCGCAGGGAAGAGAAGGTTTCGCGTTCATCAAGCGTGTTTGCCTGCTGGAGCATTTCCGCTCGGCGGGAATCGACAATACTGCCCACGGTGGATTCTTTAAAACCGGCAGACAGGTCTTTTAGCGGCAGGGTAGAGATAAGAATGAGGCTATTGTCCTGGCCATTAAGGTAGTACATCGACCACGGTACGGTTTCTGCACCCCACAGCGTATCGAGGTAGTTCGACATCTTCTGCGTCATGTCGAGTGTTGCGCCGTCATGGGAGCCGAAAATCAGCGCTTCCGTTTTGCGACGCGGTTTTTCGAGGTAATAGACATCCTGCTTCAAACGCGTTTCTTGTAACCCGTCGCCGACAGATGAAGCGGTAGCCGACGCCGCGATGTTGTCGTAAATCTGCCAGGTCGCATATCGCCAGGTATCGACACGTTTATGAATAGCATGTGTCATATCGACAATCTGATAGCTTTTATCCTTAAGCCACGCATTCACCGCACTTTGGGTAATCACGCCCATAGTTACCAGTAGCACGACAATCAGCAGTAGGAAGAAACGGGTAATGCTCCCAGGGATAAGGGAAAACTTGTTAGAGAAAGTCGTGTCGGAATGACTCATTAGTGTGTGTAACCCATGATGACTGCACCAGAAAACGCGTTGAAACCCAGCTCGCTGCCTTTGGCGAAAACCTGTATTCGGTTTTCTGCTGTCGTGCGTTAAGGCAACTCCAGCAGGCAGTATAAAGGGTAATGCGCCAATTTCCACATTCTAAGGCCTGATGATGGCTTTCTGAGCTAACTTCACAATCGTCTTTGAAAGATGTACATGGTTACATTTTTTGTACAAATATTTACGTTGTCGATTGGAGGAATAGCACGAAATAACAAGAGATTATTTATCGTGTAGTACTTAAAGGGAATTTTTTCAGCGGTGCAGATTACTTAATAGTCGTTATAATTTCGTGCTGGTAGCACATGACTATTGGTTTTGCGTAAAGAAAGGTAAAAAAAACCGGATGCGAAGCACCCGGTGGAAATATGAGTAAACAGACATTCAGAACTGAATGACGGTAATAAATAAAGTTAATGATGATAGCGTTGATTATTTTAGTGATCGTAAATGAATTTGTTTTGTCATTCAGTGCTATACAGACATGCGCTTGTATTTGTTTGATTTTTAATGGCATTTTATTGTTCTTGCTTTTTGGTGCGATATTTTTTAGCTTTTCGTGACATGAAAAAGTTCCATTGAATTTACATTGTGAAACATCTGGTAGGTAATTTGAAACATCTTAAAAGTTCTCGTATCATTTTCTTGTTGGATATTTCTGTATTTTACAGCACAATGGGTTTGCCGACTGATTAGAGGGTTAATCAGTAAGCAGTGGCATATAAAAAGGCATATAACAGAGGGTTAATAAAATGAAAGTTAAAGTACTGTCCCTCCTGGTACCAGCACTGCTGGTAGCGGGCGCAGCAAATGCGGCTGAAATTTATAACAAAGATGGCAACAAATTAGATCTGTACGGCAAAGTAGACGGTCTGCACTATTTCTCTGATGACAATGGTGTTGACGGCGACCAGTCATACATTCGTCTGGGCTTCAAAGGTGAAACTCAGGTTAATGACCAAATCACCGGCTATGGCCAGTGGGAATACAACGTACAAGCAAACAACACTGAATCTGCAAGTGACCAGGCATGGACTCGTGTAGGTTTCGCCGGTATCCGTGTTAAAGATGCTGGCTCTTTCGATTACGGTCGTAACTACGGCGTCGTTTACGACGTAACATCCTGGACCGACGTCCTGCCAGAATTCGGCGGCGACACCTACGGTTCTGATAACTTCATGCAGCAGCGTGGTAATGGTTACGCGACTTACCGTAACACCGACTTCTTCGGTCTGGTTGACGGCCTGAACTTTGCTGTCCAGTACCAGGGTAAAAACGGTAGCCCAAGCGGTGAAGGCTCTACCAACAATGGTCGTGACGCTCTGAAACAGAACGGCGACGGCGTTGGCGGCTCTATCACTTATGATCTCGGTGAAGGTTTCGGTCTGGGTGCAGCAATGTCCAGCTCTAAACGTACTTCTGATCAGAACGATGGCACCTATATCGGCGAAGGCGATCGCGCTGACACCTATACTGGCGGCCTGAAATATGATGCGAACAACATCTACCTGGCAGCACAGTACACCCAGACTTACAACGCGACCCGCGCTGGCGATCTGGGCTGGGCAAACAAAGCTCAGAACTTTGAAATGGTCGCTCAGTACCAGTTCGACTTCGGTCTGCGTCCATCCATCGCTTACCTGCAGTCCAAAGGTAAAGATCTGGACAACGGTTACGGCGACCAGGATCTGCTGAAATATGTTGATGTAGGCGCGACTTACTACTTCAACAAAAACATGTCTACCTATGTTGATTACAAAATCAACCTGCTGGACGACAACCGCTTCACTCGCGCATCCGGCATCTCTACTGACAACATCGTAGCGACCGGCCTGGTTTACCAGTTCTAATCGACTGATAAGCTAGAAAAAGGGTCCTTCGGGACCCTTTTTTTATCCTTTGTTTAAGCAGATTGGTGTACCCTTGCGCGCAAACATGAGGGGCATTACGTATGGATTTCACTTTCTTCCGCGCGGCACTGATAGCCGTCGCTCTCGTTATTTCTGGCTGCGATAACAGCACGCCAGCGTCCACTTCTACACAAAAAACCGCAGCCACCGTCCTTGAAGGCAAAACGATGGGGACTTTCTGGCGGGTAAGCGTCATTAATCTTGATAGCCATAAAGCCGCGGCATTGCGCCAGCAAGTGCAAAGCCAGTTAGATGGCGATGACCAACTACTTTCCACCTGGAAAAATGACTCTGCGCTGATGCGGTTCAATCATTCCACCAGCACTGCGCCGTGGCCGGTGAGTGAAGCGATGGCGGACATCGTTACCGAATCGTTGCGCATTGGCGCGAAAACGCAGGGTGCAATGGACATTACCGTCGGGCCGTTGGTGAATCTGTGGGGTTTTGGCCCGGATAAACAGCCAGTGAAAACGCCAAACCAGGCGCAGATAGACGCGGCGAAAGCGCGTACCGGTCTGAAACATCTGACGGTGATCAATCAATCCGGCAGCCAGTATTTGCAAAAAGATCTCCCCGATCTGTATGTCGATCTCTCGACCGTCGGCGAAGGTTACGCCGCTGACCATTTAGCCCGCTTAATGGAGCAGCAAGGCATTTCGCGTTATCTGGTGTCTGTGGGCGGCGCATTAGTGAGTCGTGGCATGAATGCGCAAGGACACCCGTGGCGTGTGGCTATCCAAAAGCCGACCGATCGGGAAAATGCGGTGCAGGCGATTGTCGATATCAACGGGCATGGCATCAGCACCTCCGGCAGCTATCGCAATTACTATGAGCTTGACGGCAAACGTATTTCTCACGTTATCGATCCGCAAGCGGGTACACCTATCCAGCACAAACTGGTGTCGGTAACGGTTATCTCACCAACGGCGCTCGAAGCCGATGGCTGGGATACCGGGCTGATGGTGCTAGGTCCAGAGAAAGCGAAAGAAGTGGTGCGTGAGCAGGGGCTGGCGGTGTATATGATAATCAAGGACGGCGAAGGATTTAAAACCTGGATGTCGCCGCAGTTCGAAACCTTCCTGGTCGACGGCAAAAATTAAAAAGCAAGAATGGTGGTTTTTTTACCTGCCTTCTGCGCCAGACTCAGGCTAACCTAAAGAGAGAGCCGGAGTTCGTATGAAAAATAATGCCATCCTGAATGACGAGTCCTGCTGGCAGGCGGTGCTCGACAGGAACCCGAAAGCCGATGGTCAGTTCGTGTTTGCGGTACAGACCACCGGCATTTACTGCCGTCCATCTTGTCGGGCGCGCCACGCGTTACGTCAGAATGTCCATTTTTACGCCGATGCGAATGCCGCACAGGCCGCCGGTTTTCGGGCGTGCAAACGCTGCCAGCCTGATAAAGCCGACCCTCAACAACAGCGAATCGATAACGTTGCCAAAGCGTGCCGATTGCTGGAACAAGAGCAGACATTGACGCTCGATGAGCTGGCGCGCGAAGTTGCTGTTAGCCCTTACCATTTCCATCGTTTATTCAAATCTGTCACCGGCATGACGCCTCGCGCATGGCAACAAGCCTGGCGCGCACGTAAGCTGAGAGAAACACTGGCAATCAGCGAGAGTGTCACTGATGCCGTGCTGGCCGTAGGTTTCCCCGCCAGCAGCAGCTATTACCGCCAGGCGGATAATGCGTTGGGTATGACCGCAAAGCAGTATCGACGCGGCGGTGACGATCAGCGCGTGCATTACACGCTGCAATCCTGTGCGCTGGGGCGTTGTCTGGTGGCTGCAAGCTCACGCGGGATTTGTGCGGTTTTGCCCGGCGATAATGACGAGGCACTGATCGGCGAATTGCAGCAGATCTTCCCCCATGCGCAGCGAGAAGAAGCTGACGAAGTGTTCAGTCTGCACGTTATGCAAGTGATAGCGTTGCTGGACGGGCAGCGAACCACCGTTCAGTTGCCGCTGGATATTCGCGGGACGGCTTTCCAGCAGCAGGTCTGGCAGGCGCTGCGCGATATTCCGGCAGGTGAAACGCGAAGCTATCAACAGGTGGCGGAAAGCATCAACAAACCGAAAGCCGTTCGTGCGGTGGCGAGTGCCTGCGCGGCCAATAAACTGGCGCTGATTATTCCTTGCCATCGTGTAGTCAGACAAAGCGGGGCGCTCTCCGGTTATCGCTGGGGGACCGCGCGAAAAGCCGAATTACTCCGGCGTGAAGCCGAACAGGAGAGCTAACCATGCTCGATCTCTTTGCGGACACGCCGCCCTGGCAGGAACCTCTGGCGCCGGGGGCCATCATTTTGCGGCGATACGCGCTGGCAAATGCTGAGATTTTCACGGCAGGCATTCGCGACGTGTCGACACAGTCGCCATTTCGCCAGATGGTGACACCCGGTGGCTACACCATGTCAGTGGCGATGACCAATTGTGGGAAGGTGGGTTGGGCGACGGACATGCATGGCTATGTGTATGCCAGACTCGATCCGCAAACCGGTCAGCCTTGGCCCGCGATGCCTGCTGCATTTTTAGCGCTGGCGCAAAAGTGTGCACAGGAAGCCGGGTATGAACACTTTCAGCCTGATGCTTGTCTCATTAACCGCTACGCGGCCGGTGCAAAACTGTCTTTGCATCAGGATAAAGACGAGAAAACACTTTGCGCGCCGATTGTCTCTGTTTCTCTCGGATTGCCTGCGGTGTTTCAGTTTGGCGGTCTAAAGCGCAATGACCCGTTACAACGCGTGCTACTGGAACATGGCGACGTCGTGGTATGGGGCGGCGAATCGCGTCTGTTTTATCACGGCATTCAGCCACTTAAAGAGGGGCATCATCCCGCCACGGGGATTTTTCGCTACAATCTCACATTCCGTCATACCTGAAACAGCAATAAAAATAAGAATTATTCTTGATGTGACGCCCTGGCCGTTTAAACTGCTGGCTGTTTTGGCTGTCCGGAATGGTCTGTATGCAACTTCTTCTTCTGGTCTGGCGGCAGTATCGCTGGCCTTTTATCGCTGTGATGGCACTGAGCCTGTTGAGCGCCGCGCTGGGCATTGGCCTGATTGCTTTCATTAACCTGCGTCTGATTGAAAGCGCCGACGCGTCGTTCGCCGTACTGCCTGAATTTCTCGGCCTGTTATTGCTGCTGATGGCGGTCACGCTCGGCTCGCAGCTGGCGCTGACCATTCTCGGACACCATTTTGTCTACCGTCTGCGCAGCGAATTCATCAAGCGAATTCTCGACACTCAAATCGAACGGGTGGAAAAACTCGGCAGCGCCGCATTGCTTGCCGGGTTGACCAGCGATATTCGCAACATCACCATCGCCTTTGTGCGCTTGCCGGAACTGGTGCAGGGGATAATCCTGACGTTCGGCTCGGCGGCGTATCTGTTCTTCCTGTCGGGAAAAATGTTAGTGATCACCGCGCTGTGGATGGCGTTGACCATCTGGGGCGGCTTCGTGCTGGTGGCGCGAGTGTATAAACACATGGCGACGCTGCGTGAAACAGAAGACAAGCTGTATCACGATTACCAGACGGTGTTGGAAGGGCGCAAAGAGCTGACGCTCAACCGCGAACGCGCAGAACATCTCTTCAACAACCTGTATGTTCCGGATGCCAAAGAGTATCGCCATCACATCATTCGCGCAGATACCTATCATCTCAGCGCCGTGAACTGGTCGAATATCATGATGCTGGGCGCGATTGGCCTGGTGTTCTGGATGGCAAACGGGCTTGGCTGGGCGGACACCGCCGTGGCCGCGACCTATTCACTGACGCTGCTGTTCTTGCGCACGCCGTTGCTTTCTGCGGTCGGTGCATTGCCGACGCTGTTAAGTGCACAGGTGGCGTTTAATAAACTGAATCAATTCTCGCTTGCGCCGTATCGCGCGGAGTTTCCAAAGCCCGAAGCGCACCCACATTGGCAAACGCTGGAGCTGCGTGACGTAGCGTTCCAGTATCAGGACAACACCTTTGCGGTGGGGCCGATTAATCTGACCCTTAAACGCGGGGAACTGGTGTTCTTGATCGGGGGCAACGGCAGTGGGAAATCGACCCTGGCGATGCTGCTAACCGGGCTGTATCAGCCGGTATCCGGGCAAATTTTGCTGGATGGACAGCCGCTGGCGGTGGAAAAACCGGAAGATTACCGCAAGCTGTTCTCGGCGGTGTTCACCGACGCCTGGCTGTTCGACCAATTGTTAGGCCCGCAAGGGCAGCAGGCGAAGCCGGAGCTGATGGCCAAATGGCTTGAACACCTGAAAATGGGCCACAAGCTACAGCTGGAAAACGGCAAAATTCTCGACCTCAAGCTGTCGAAAGGGCAGAAAAAACGCGTGGCATTACTGCTGGCGCTGGCGGAAGAACGAGACATTGTATTGCTGGATGAATGGGCCGCCGATCAGGACCCGCACTTCCGCCGCGAGTTTTATCAGGTATTGCTGCCGCTGATGCAGGAGATGGGCAAAACCATTTTCGCAATCAGCCATGACGACCATTACTTCATTCATGCCGACCGTCTGCTGGAAATGCGTAACGGCAAGCTCAGTGAGCTGACCGGGGAAGAGCGTGATGCAGCTTCCCGAGATGCGGTCGCTCGAACGGCGTAACGCCAAACGCCCGGCGGTACAAGTTTGCCGGGCCTACAAAATCCTGAGCGTAGGCCTGGTAAGCATCGCGCCACCGGGCAAAACATCGTTTATGCTTTTTTACCTTCACTCGCGCTATGCTTAGAGGCTGGAAACTGCCTCCCCCGCTCAAGGATTGCCAACCAATGTCCGTGTTTCATAAAAACAGCGCCAGACTGCGCGACCAGGAACGTGCCCGCCTTATCTGGCTGTTGACCACCGATAAAGCCATCACGTCGGCGCTGACCAACAAATTGACGCTGGCAGAGCAATATGACGAAGGGCAACTGGCGGACGATATAGCCGAAGTTGGCGCGTTAGTCGCGCATCTCCCGGCCCCCGATTTAGCGGATACGCTGGAGGCGTTGCCTTCCGAAGAACGTCATGCGCTATGGGGCCTGGTCGAGGACAGCAAACGCGGCAACGTGCTGCTTGAAGCCTCCGAGAGCGTGTATGACGATCTTATCGAGGGAATGAGCGACGATGCGTTATTTGACGCGCTGGAAAGCCTCGATATTGATGAAAAAATCTATCTGGTTCAGCACCTTCCGCGTAATTTGACGGGGCGCTTATTAGCCACGCTTCCGCCAGAAGAGCGCGCACGCGTTCGTGAGGTGATGAATTACGCCGACGACAGCGTCGGGGCGATCATGGAGTTCGAGGTGATCACCATTCGCCCGGACGTGACGCTTGGCACCGTGCAGCGTTATCTGCGTCGTCTGGGCAAAATGCCGCGCAACACCGACAAACTGTTCGTCACCGCTCGGGATACAACGCTGTTGGGCGAACTGGCGCTGCAAACTATTTTGCTCAATCCTGCGCAACGTCGCGTTGATGAGGTGATGGAAGCCGGGCCAGTGACGTTTCACCCGCAGGAAGACGCGGAGAAAGTGGCGCGCACCTTCGAACGTGATGACTTGCTGAGTGCGGCGGTGATCAACGTTGAAGGTAAACTGTTGGGGCGTCTGACCATCGATGAGATTGTTGATGTGGTCTACGAAGAAACGGACAACGACATCCGTCAGATGAGCGGTTTGAGTAATGAAGAAGACGTCTTCGCCCCGGTCAGTAAAGCGCTGAAAACGCGCTGGGCATGGCTTGCCGTCAACCTTTGTACTGCGTTTATCGCTTCACGGGTGATAGACGGTTTCGAACACACCATTTCGAAACTGGTGGCGCTGGCGTCGTTGATGCCCATCGTTGCGGGGATCGGCGGGAATACCGGCAATCAAACCATCACCATGATCGTACGTGCGCTGGCGCTCCAGCATATTCAGCCAGGTAACTTTTCATTCTTGATCCTGCGCGAAATGGGCGTGGCGTTGATCAACGGCCTGGTGTGGGGCGGCATTATGGGCTGTGTGACGTGGTGGTTGTACGACGATCCGCAACTCGGCGGTGTGATGATGCTGGCGATGGTGCTTAATCTGCTGGTGGCGTCATTGATGGGCGTGCTGATCCCAATGACCATGACCAAACTTGGGCGCGACCCGGCAGTCGGTGCCAGCGTGATGATCACCGCGGTTACCGACACCGGCGGCTTCTTTATTTTTCTGGGGCTGGCGACGATTTTTCTGCTTTGATCGCGTGATGTCTGCGGATCCGCTTTGGAATTAACACCAGCGCGATAATCCCCGCCAGCACGCCAATCGCCAGATTGCCGGTGCTGACGGTGGCGATAACGGTTACCAGCATCACCAGCGTGACCGACCACGGCGTTTGCTTCAACGTCGTGGGCTGAACGCTGTGCCAGCTAAAGGTTTTCACCGCCACAATGGCCATGATCCCGGCGAGCACCGCCATCGGGATTTTCGCCATCACGCTGCTCAGGCCCGTCACTAACAGTAAAAGCACCAGTCCGGCAACCAGCGTAGAAACGCGGCTTCGGCCTTTGCCCATTTCAACATTGACGATGGTTTGCCCGATCATCGCGCACCCGGCAATGCCACCATAGAAACCCGCCAGAATGTTGGCTATCCCCAGTCCGGTGCTTTCTCGCGCTTTATTCGACGGCGTGACCGTCAAATCATCCACCAGTTTTGCCGTTAGCAATGACTCCATCAGCCCAACGAAAGCAATGCTGAGTGCGCAGGGCCAGATAATCTGCAAGGTGTGCAGATTGAGCGGCACTAAAAGCTGAGTGAATCCAGGCAAGCCGCCCGTCATCGATCCCTCATCGCCAACGGTCGGGATCACCTGGCCGCTGAGTACGGTATACAGCGTCAGAACCACAATCGCGATGAGCGGCGAAGGGATGCTTTTGATAACCCGTGGTGCCCACAGTACGATCAGCAGCGTGGCGGCAAACAGCGCCAGAATCAGTGGTTCTTTGCTCCAGAAGTGCGGTACCTGGGCAAAGAAGATAAGTATGCCTAATGCGTTGACGAAACCCGTCATGACTGCCTGCGGGATGAATCGCATCAGCTTTGCCATACCGAGCAGGCCAAAAGCGATTTGAATCATCCCTGCCATCATCACCGCTGGCAAGATATAGGCCACGCCGTGCTGGTGCACCATCGGACCAATCACCAATGCCACCGAACCGGCTGCCGCCGTGACCATTGCCGGACGCCCGCCGAACAACGACATCGCCAGACAAAGCACCACAGAGGCTATCAAACTCACTTTGGGGTCAACGCCTGCGATCACCGAAAAAGAGATCACTTCAGGGATTAATGCTAACGCGGTGATCACCCCGGCTAACGATTCACGAAGCAGGAGGGCAGGGGAACGCACGATATGGCTGACTGCGTTTTGTTCAGTCGCAGTGAATGACGATGGGGCAGTAGTCATAGATAAAATAAGGTTATTAATGATGAATTTAGCATAAGGCGTATAGCGTGCCGTGCGTCACAAAACGCGCGATATTACCGTGTTGCGTCACATTTCACCAGTAGCAATATGCATTTGTGTGACACATTTATTAAACATTTTTATAACAGTTATCAAAACAGAACTTAAATTTTAAACAATATTTAAATATTTAATCGCCAGTGATAACGTGGATTTCCCGAATCGTTTCACCTGCGCTAAAACAAAAAACGCGAGTACTGTAAGGCTCATTGCGATGACGAAAAAAATGGCCGTACTCAGCTCACCGGCGGTGGGGTTGCATGCCGAACCTCTGGCAGAAAATGCCAACTCCCGCACCGAGCATGAGACGGATGTATTGTTGATTGGCGGCGGCATCATGAGTGCCACGCTGGGCACCTGGCTTCAGGAACTGGAACCAGACTGGTCTATTACGATGGTTGAACGCATGGAAAGCGTCGCCGAAGAAAGCTCTAACGGCTGGAATAACGCCGGTACGGGCCATGCCGCACTGATGGAACTGAACTACACGCCGCAAAAAGCAGACGGTTCTGTCAGCATCGACAAAGCCATTGAGATAAACGAAGCCTTTCAGATCTCGCGCCAGTTTTGGGCGCATCAGGTGACTCGCGGCGTACTGCAACAGCCGAAAACCTTCATCAATACCGTGCCGCACATGAGTTTTGTCTGGGGTGAAGATAACGTGAACTTCCTGCGCGCCCGCTATGCCGCGCTACAGCAGAACTCGCTGTTCCAGGGAATGCGTTACTCCGAAGACATTGGGCAAATCAAAAAATGGGCACCGCTGGTGATGGAAGGCCGCGACCCACAGCAGAAAGTCGCCGCTACCCGCACCGAAGTGGGTACCGACGTTAACTACGGGGAAATTACCCGTCAGCTCATCGCCGGACTGCGTCAGCACGATAATTTTTCCTTACAGCTCAACACCGACGTGCGCCGTTTCAAACGCAATGCGGATAACAGCTGGACGGTCATTGTCTCAAATGCCAACGATCGCAAAATTCGCCGTACTGTTCGCGCGAAATTTATCTTCATCGGCGCGGGCGGTGCAGCGCTAAAACTGCTGCAGCAGACTGGTATTCCTCAGGCCAAAGAGTACGCCGGATTCCCGGTCGGCGGGCAGTTCCTGGTGTGTGAAAACCCGGACGTCGTGAATCACCATCTGGCGAAAGTGTACGGTCAGGCTTCTGTCGGCGCGCCGCCCATGTCGGTGCCACACATTGACACTCGCATTATCGACGGCAAACGCGCGGTGCTGTTCGGGCCGTTCGCCACCTTCTCCACCAAATTCCTGAAGAATGGTTCTTTGTGGGATCTGCTGGGTTCGACCAACAAATCCAACATTCTGCAGATGATCAACGTCGGCCTCGATAATTTCAGTCTGGTGAAATATTTGGTCAGCCAGGTGATGCAAAACGATAAAGACAGGCTGGCGGCGTTGCAGGAATATTATCCGCAGGCGAAAAAAGCTGACTGGCGACTGTGGCAAGCGGGGCAGCGCGTACAGATAATCAAGCGCGATGCGATGAAAGGCGGCGTGTTACGGCTTGGTACGGAAGTGGTTAGCGATGACGAGGGCACCGTGGCAGCGCTGCTGGGTGCATCGCCTGGCGCTTCAACCGCTGCGCCAATCATGCTGCATTTAATGGAACATGTATTTAAAGACAAAGTGCAGTCGGCCGCATGGCAGGAAAAACTGCGCGCTGTAGTGCCGACTTATGGCAGCCGTCTGAGCGGTGATCCGTTAGCGATTAAGCAGACGCTGGCGCACACCAGTGAAGTGCTGGGCTTACGTTATGAGGCTGACACCGTGGCCGATCCCGTACCGCAGGCGCAATTTACACCACCGTTTGTGGCGCTCGAACCCGTAGCGGATATCGCCCTCTAAACGATGTAAAAAAGCCCGATAGCGCTGGCGCTCATCGGGCTGAAATTCTCTTTTTTGTTGACCCGGGAATCGGGTGCAACAACATCTGCTTATCGCTTATCGCTTATCGCTTATCGCTTATCGCTTATCGCTTATCGCTTATCGCTTATCGCTTATCGCTTATCGCTTATCGCTTATCGCTTATCGCTTATCG
>DASXML010000046.1:0-27269 GCA_036495715.1 Scandinavium sp. | reverse complement strand
GCAGGCTGTTAGCCTGGTTCAGTGCGTTGGTGGAAGACATGGAAGCTGCGTTAGTGAAAAGGGAAAGTGCCATGATGTTTATCTCCGTTCGGTACCGGCGTATCCGGTATCCCTGTTATGTACTGAGATAAAACGGCACAGGCCTGAAGAAAATTAAATTTTTATTTGGATTTTTTACATCTACTACTTTTTGAGTATTAAACAGGAATGAATCTTCTCTCTATAGAAAGGTAATTTAGATGCCCTCCCTTCCTACTTAAAAGCAGTAACTTTCAATTTTTAAATAAATTTTAAAATAAATTCAGCGGGCAGCGCACGATTTAAGATGATACTCGAGAAAAGACTTTTAACTGCCTATTTTTCATATAGATAAAGTCATTAGCAAGCCATTAATCTCATAAGAAACATCTTAATTAATGAGCGGAAAGTTTTTAAAAAAATCAATTTAATATATTGAAATTAGATTAACACCCTGATAAAAGTAGTTCCGCACCGAAACATTACCTTTAGCTATGCAGAATTATTCTTGGGCCATTTTCAATGGATTGCTGTTAACAATGGATTAATGTCATTGGTCTACTTGTGCCCCCTTTATTGATCTCTCGCTCATTAGAACATTATGCAAAACTACGTCTCTTCAATTAACAATTGGCTTGTAGACTCGCCGACTGGCTCCCTGATTCATTTGCTCAGTGGAGAAAAGAAGCGTCTCGGCGAGTACCAAATAAAGCTTCTCGAAGTCCTGCTGGAAAATGCTGGACGCATCATGTCACGTGAAGAACTGACCGCACTGGTGTGGGAACGTCGTGTCATCGGCAGCAATAGTCTGCCCAATGCCATTCACGCATTGCGTACCGCGTTGGAAGATGACGGCAAGCAGCAAAAAATCATCAAGACGTTACCGAAAAAAGGCTACATCCTGGAAGCGGAATACTGCACGCAGGTTGAAAGAAAAGAAGCCGAATACCCAGCCGAATCCGCTGATTACACGGACGAAGCGTCAATGCTTTCTACCGAGAACGACACGACACCGGTGTCGGTCGATGGTGACGGCCAAACGGAGCAGAACACCGTGGTTCCTGTGGAAATTCCTCTCTCCGCTCTCGAGAGAACCGAATTTCCACAGCAACCTCAGCCTCAGGCACCGCGAAAATTTTCGCGTGTGATGTTGGCGGTGTTTATCGCTCTGCTGATGAGCCTGGTCGTGGGCGTGGCCACTTACGCTTTGACGTCAAAACATCATCCAAAGATGACGCTCGCCTCGCGCGAAGCCAAATTGTTTGATCACATCACTATCTATGAAGTGAAAAATAACAGTGAAGGTGATCCTGATAAAACGGATATGTATCTGTTTAGTCGGTTACGCGACACGTATTCACACCTCAATTCAGAACTGAAAGCCCGCAATGTCACGATGACCGTTTATTACCACTACGTTCAACAGACACTGAATTACACTTTTATTCTGAAAAATGAATGCGATCAGAAGGTAATGATGATCTATTTCTATCACTGGCACAGCGATAATGCGGCGCTCAATCACACGATTATTGACCAAACAACCGGTACTCTCAATGAAATGGCAACCTGTAAAAAATAAGCTGCACCTGGGGCTGGCACTGGGATTGATGATGGTGCTTGCGGGTCTGTTTTGTTGGCATATGCTGCCGACATCGCCGCTGTTAACAGACAAATATCAGACGTCCATAAAGATCGGTTTTGTCGATCTGATGTCACATCAGAATGAGGTTTATAATGTCGATTTACAGGTGCTCGATGACTGCATTCTGACCACGATTAAGCAGCCAGAAAATAAGGATTTTCTGCTCAAGGGCAATTTTGTTGAAATTAAGAGAACAAACAACCTTTATAACTACAAGTACAGCCCGGTCATTGCATCCATTGCGGCAAAAAAAACCATGGCGTATGAATTGGTAGAATCAATGACCCACACAGATTTGTGGTTTCAGGTGAGCAAAAATAAGCGTGATATGCTGATGATTGGTCAGGAAGGGGTAGTATTACCCCTTTGACCGAAACGGGAAGTGGCGCTAACCGAGTAAATTTTTCACTGTCGCCAGGCGCACATTTCCCTGAGCTGACAAGGCTTTAGAAAAACTGGCATAACTTTCCGTGCTTTTTGCCAGCAGGTTACCCACCGCCTGTGACGTGGCCTGCGCCTGCTGTGCCGAAATTGGCGGAGCAAGATCGTCAATGCGATTGGCCGCACGCCCTTGATGTTGATGCAGGCGGCCTCGCTGCTTCACGATATTATCCATGACATTATTCATGGTTTGCGGCGCAAGGCGTTTCTGCCCGCTCGTTGCCTGTTGCAGCACATCTTCCTGCGAGGCTTCCGCTTTTGGCGTCAAAAGCGTAAACGCATCTGCCGGGAAACTTTGTCCCTCACCGCGCACGCTCAAGTACTCGCTCACGCGTCCCCAACGTTGTTCATCAACGCTGAAACTGGTTTGTCCATCATTGCCTAATTGCGCATGGATCCCGAGCCGTCCCAGGCCGAGATTCATTTGGCGAAGCACCTGAGTGGGATGTTCCTGCTGCGGTAAAGTGACCGCCGCTAATTCACGTTTATCGCCACCCAGAGAAAAAATCAGCGTTTCGCCCTGCGGGTTATCAACCAACGTCTCAAGACCTGGCAGGCTGAAATTCACTTTACTGCTCTGTTGCAAGCGTAAGCTGAACTGGCGATCGACCGTCCCCCCGGAAAGCTGGCTGCGGCCATTCAGATGCTTTTGCAAATCCGAGGTTATTTGCCGGGTATCTCCCCCTTTCGACGAAGCATGACGCAAATGCATCAGCTTTGACTCCGTTTGCGAAAGGTAGCTATCAGCCTGTTGAAAGGCCGTTAATTGCTGATTGAGCTGGACGTTGTAACGCAGCGGTTGGCGCGAAAGGATCGCCGCTTCCGGAAAAGCAGGCGTACGATGACGCGCCGTGGGCGTTACATTCGCCACAGCAGGGCGCTGGATAGTGTCCGGTGCCCCAATGGGACGTTGCCCAATCGCTGCTGACGCGGTGCCAGCAGCGGTGGTTTTAGAAGATACCTGAGTTACCATTTCATTTATTACATTGTATCGAAGAGTGAAAGTTGACTGACCATGCTGTAAGCCTTGTTGCTTATCTGAACAGAGTTCACATACAGCTGCATATTCATACTGGTCGCAGCCCAATCGGTGTCAGACAGATCATGCACAACCTGATCGTTGGCAAGGCTGACGTCGGTGTGCGCGTTATCCAGCAGCGTAAGTTGGTTCTGACGGCCACCTAAATCGGTGAACATAGAAGAAACCTTATCGCGGCTGTCCGACTCCAGTTCCAGAACCTGCTGGATCTGTGGCTGATAGTCAGAGAAGTTGGCGTTCGGATCCTGCATTTTCTCGCTCAAATCTTTGAGCTGATTGAGCATCTCGAGATCGTTGCCGCCGGAGGAAAACGCAGAAGCAGCGTTGGTGTTTTCCTGAATGGTGATGCTGTTGGCAACCGTCGTGGAACGCGTACCGTCATTGCCCTGATAGACATATTTTCCCGTCGCTTCATCAAGCACAACCGGTTTAGTGTTGGTTTTGGTGCCAGAGAAAAGGTAGCTACCATTTTCATTTTGCGCATTCAGGCTATCGACCAACGAATCGAGCATCGATCCCAGCTCAACGCCATAACCCGCCATGTCTTTCTGGCTGTAAGTGCTGTTGTTTGCTGAAAGCAGCTTATCGTTGATCGCCAGCAGGTTGTCGCTCATCGCTTTAATGTGCGATTCCTGTACCGACAGCGTGCCGCTTACACGGCTGATATTTTCTTGATACTGCTTAATCGCTGACTGTTCACGGTTGAGCTGAACCAGCCGCGTTGCCGCTACCGGATCATCCGACGGGACGTTGACACGCTTTTGCGTCGACATCTGTTCCATCAGCTTGCTCAAACGTTCATTGTTGGTGTTCATCTGGGCCAGCATGGCCTGCGAGTTGTAACGGCTACTGATACGCATAATGTTCTTCCCTTCCCTGCTTAGAACAGGCCAAGCAGGTCAGAAAAGACCTGGTTGCCCGCGGAGATAACTTTCATATTCGCCTGATACGCCTGCATGTAGGTTTGCAGGTTTATCGCTTCTTCATCCTGGTTGACCGCACTGACGTTATCGCGCTGAATCTGCGCCTGGTCGCTGACGGCCTGTGCGGCGGAGAGTTCAGCTTTAGTTTGCTTACTGGCGATACCAATATTCGAAACGATAGCCGCCGCGCCTTCATTCAGGCTCATCGTGCCCATGCCCGGGATATCGACTTTCTTATTTTTAATCTCAATAAGCGATTGCAGGTTGTCGCCGTTACCGGGTTCGTCAGGCTGGCTGGAAAACGCAAGGTCATCAGGGTTGATGTCGGCGACCTGCAGAATGCCGCTCGGGCTGGTCGGATCGTAAACGAACATCGGCTGACCCGGATTGCCATTCAGGTCGTAACCCTGTGCCAGCTGGTCGTTGAACTGCGTAGCAAAAGATTCCGCCATCCCGCGAATGCTGTCACGCATGTCCTGCAACGTGCCTGTTTCATAATCGTACAGCGCGCCCATTTCTCCACCCACGGACGGAGAAAGCGGGAAATCACTCTTCGAGAAGCTCAGATTCAGCGACGAATTACCGTCAGTGTCATAATCCGTAGACAACGTCCCGGCGGTGCGTCCGCTGACCAGCGGCTGGCCGCCCGTCAGAGCAACTGTGTAATTGCTGTTGGCATCTTCGGTGACGTTCACGTCAATCACGCCGCTCAGCTCTTTCACCAGATCATCGCGCTGATCGCGCAGAGTGTTGGAGTTCGCGCCAGAAGCTTCAGCTTCCGTTATCTTCTTGTTGTAATCCGCAATCTGTCCTGACAGCGTATTCACCTTGATAACCAGCGCATCACGCTGAGAGTGAATCTGCTCTTTTTGCGAACCGATAAACGCGTCCATATTGTTGAAACGGGTTGCCAGCGCGTTGCCCTGGTTCAGCAACTGTTGACGGTTGGCTTCACTTTCCGGCTGCGTGGTGAGCGCGCTCAGTGCTGAGAAGAACTCGTCAAATCCGGTTCCCAGGCTCGTGGAATCGGTGCCGACCACTTTTTCCAGCGCGCTGGTGTACTGATCGGTCATGCCGTAATACTCGGCTTTGGTATTCGACTGCCAAACCTGGTTGACCAGATACTGATCGGAAACACGGCGAATGCTGTCCACGCGAACGCCAGACCCTGCTGACATGCCCGCTTCGCCTAAAGGACCGACGGAGCTTTGGGTGGCGCTCTGACGCGTGTAACCTAGCGTTAACGCGTTGGCGACGTTCATCGACGTCACCCCCATGCCAATCTGGGCTGCCTGCAGTCCGCTATAGGCAATATTGATAATGTTCATGGTTATTACTCCTTGCCGTTGTGCGCTTTCGGCATAACGGGGGTTTTCAACTCTTCCGGATGTTCCATAAGAGCGACCATATCCTGCCGGTTCTTAACCGCGTTTTGTTGTGTTGGCCCTAATTGCGCCATAATCATCTGTGCAATGCCGCTGCTGCGCGTCGTTGACAGGTGTAAAGCGAGCTTGTCATCGTAGAAATCGCGCATCATTTTTTGCTGTTTGCTCTGGAAAGGATTATCGGCAAACAGCGCATCAGACGACTTACGCATCTCTTTGAGCATTGAGCGCATAAACAGCGCTTCAAACTGCTCTGCCGCCTGCTCAAGATTTTGGGGTTTGACAGCCCCGGTGATATCACCGGGGATGACGGCCTGATTAAGACGAACGGCGTCGACCATGACTTCTCCTTAAATAACCACAAGCTCAGCATCCAACGCACCTGCTTCATGCAAGGCTTGAAGGATTGCCATGGTGTCATCCGGTGACGCGCCGAGACTGTTCAACGTGTTCACGATGGCACGCAGACTGGTTCCGGTACGCAGTGTCACCATCTGCCCTTTCCCCTGATTCACGCTGATGTTGCTTTGCGGCGTCACGGCGGTACGGCCCTGGCTGAACGCGCCTGGCTGCGAGACATTGGACGATTCGCTCACGGACACAGTCAGATTGCCGTGCGACACGGCGGCAGCATGAACCACCACGCCATCACCGATAACAACGGTGCCCGTACGGGCGTTAAACACCACGCGCGGCGGCTGTTTACCGGCGTTAATCTGCACATCTTCGAGCTGAGACATAAACGCGACGCGCTCGCCGGGGCTCATTGGCGCACGCACGGAAACGTTGGTTGAGCTTTCCGCCATCGCGGTGCCTGAACCAAACGAGTTGTTCAGCGCAACGGCAATATTGTTCGCCGTTTTAAAACTTGGACGCTTTAAATTCAGCATCACGCGGGCATTTTGTTGGAAATCGCTGAGGATCTCGCGTTCAATCGACGCGCCGTTAGGCACCAGTCCAACCGTCGGCGTATTCACCGTCACGCTGGAACCGCTGTTACCTTGTGCTTTGATCCCGCCTACCACGACATTGCCCTGTGCCAACGCGTACACTTCGCCGTCAGCGGCATGTAATTGCGTCATCAGCAGCGTACCGCCTCGCAGGCTTTTCGCATCGCCCATTGAGGACACGGTCACATCAATCGACTGACCGCGAGCATAGCCTGGCGGTAAGGTTGCACTCACTGCCACCGCCGCGACGTTTTTCACCTTCGGATCAATCTTCGCAGGAAGCTGTACACCAAACTGGCGCAGCATGTTGGTGACCGACTGGCTGGTGAATTTCACCTGGTTTTTATCGCCGGTCCCGTCCAGCCCCACCACAAGGCTGTATCCCACAAGCTGGTTGCCACGCACGCCCTGAACATCCACCAGGTTGCCCAGGCGTGCGGAAAACGCATTCACGCTCCACAGCGCCAGGAAGAAAATAAGTGTTTTGCGCATTATCTTCTCCATTAAATTGGGAACAGCGGATGGTTAAAGAAGCGCGTCAGCCAACCGGCTGAATTCGCATCGCTTAACGCACCACGACCAGAGTAGGAGATACGCGCATTGGCGATACGCTGTGAGGACACGGAGTTATCACGTTCCACATCTTCTGCACGCACCAGGCCCGTGACGCGTAAGTATTCATCGCCCTGATTGAGGGTCAGCCATTTTTCACCGCGAATCGCCAATACACCGTTTGGCAGCACTTTATAGACCGCAACGGTAATCGCGCCACGCAGGCTGTTTTGCTGCTGAGAAACGGCGCTGCCGTTGAAATTACGATCGCCGCTGACGGATCCAGAAGCTTTATCCAGGGTTTTACCCATCACGGTCGGAATACCGATCGTCACGTCATTCTTTTTACCGAACTTGGTGTTTGCCTGTTTGCTGGACTGGGTGGATTCATCAAGGATCACGGTCAGGATGTCCCCTACGCGATACGCGCGACGATCCTGAACCAGCGTCCAGTTGTAACCGGTGTTATAAACACCGCCTCCGGAAACCTGCGTTGGGGGAGCGACAAAGTCTTCTGGCGGCGCAAAGGCCGCATCGTCTTTCTGCACCAGCAGTCTGGGGCTTTCACACCCCGTCAGCAGCAGCGCCAGCAGACCGATTAATAACTGCTTTTTCATATCTCTTTCACTGTTTCAGCGCGGTCATTACATCTGCTGTGTGACAAACTTCAGCATGTCATCAGCGGCAGAAACCATTTTGGCGTTCATTTCATATGCGCGCTGGACGGTTATCATATCCACCATCTCTTCAACGACCTGGACGTTTGAACCTTCGAGCGAACCCTGTTCCAATTGACCGAAAGCTTCTTCACCCGGTACGCCTTCAACGGCTTCACCACTGGCGGCGGTTTCCTTGTACAGGTTGCCACCAATGGCATCCAGACCGGCCGGATTGACGAAATTCACCAACGTGATTTGCCCAAGTTCTACCGGCGCGGCTTCACCGGCTACCGTCGCGGTCACCGTGCCATCTTTACCCACCTGCACATCTTTCACGTTCTCTGGCAGCTGGATTTCCGGGATCAGCGGCAAGCCTTGCGCGTTGGTGATCATGCCGTCGGAATTGGTTTGCAGGTTACCGGCACGGGTATACGCCGTGTCACCGTCCGCCGTTTCCACCTGGAAAAAGCCCTGTCCAGTGATAGCGATATCCAGCGTCTGCCCGGTGTTCTGGATGTTGCCTTCGGAGAACTCTTTCTGAGTACCGACAATTTTCACACCGGTACCGTACTGGATCCCCGTCGGGGAGGTGTTCTGCTGATCGAGCAGGCCACCCGGCGCACGATCGGTTTGGTAGAACAGATCGGCGAACATCACGCGATCGCGCTTAAACCCGGTGGTGTTGACGTTCGCCAGGTTGTTGGAAATCGCCGTCATTTTGGCATCTTCCGCCGCCAGACCGGTTTTACTTACCCATAATGCTGAATTCATCGTGACTCCTTGTTCTTGTGTAGCGGCTCTTACGCGCCGCGCAGCAATCTGTTGCCTGCAGTGGCCATATCTTCGGCCGCTTTCATCATCTTGATTTGGGCTTCGAACTGTCGGTTCAGAGCAATACTCGCCACCATTTCGCCAATCGGTGAAACGTTAGAGGTCTCGATATGGCCAGACGCCACCTCAACCTCTTCGCTACGTGGGTTCGTCGCGGCCTGCGTCACCAAAAAGCCGTTTTCATTTTTGCTCAACGTGTTGGCAGGAATGTCGACCAACTTAATGCGGTCGACATCAATGGCCTGCGTCACATCACCATCATCAGGAATGATGGTGATGATCCCGTCATCACCAATGCTCATGGAGGTAAAGGTTGGCAGGATTATCGGCCCGTTGTCACCTTCGACCGGCAGACCGTTGATCAGCAGATCACCATCAGGGCCGACCTGCATTCCGCCATTACGGGTGTAAACCTCACGATTGCCATCGCTCAGGGCGATCAGGCCATTGCCTTTGATCGCCACGTCCAGATTGCGTCCGGTTTCCCGCACCGCGCCTGGCGTCATATCGACGCCGCCGTTTTGCGGTTCAACCAGAAAACGAGAAGCGTAACCTTCGCCATTTACCTGTTCCGACTGAGCGCGCTCCAGATCCTGACGAAAACCTTCGGTATTCACGTTTGCCAGGTTATTCGCATGGATGCGCTGCTGTGACAAATTACGCGCCGCGCCACTGACGGCGGTATAAATGAGCTTATCCATTAGACCGCCTGGAACAGAGCCGTCATCATCTTGTCATCAGTGCTAATCACTTTGGTGTTAGCCTGGTAGTTGCGCTGTGCCGTCATCAGGCTGACCAGTTCTGACGTGAGGTCAACGTTTGAAGACTCCAGTGCACCAGCGGTCAATGCGCCGTTCAGCCCGGTGCCCGGTGCGCCAGAAATCGGCGCGCCAGACGCCTGAGTCTGTACCCAGGTCGTGCCGTCGGTCGATTTCAGACCGTTTGGATTCGGGAAGTTGGCCAGGATCACCTGCCCCTGCAACATGCGCTCGCCGTTGGAGAAGGTGGCGTAGACGGAACCGTCTTCATCGATCATCTGCCCGGTACGCTCGCCGGAGCTGTAGCCGTCGCTGTTGTTCTGGCTAACAGAGAAGTCGCTGCCGAACTGGGTCGTGCCGTTGTAGTTCACGCCAATATCCAACTGCGCAGCACCTGGAATAGCCACGCTCAGCGCAACCGGATCGGTTGGAGAGGTCAGAATGCCTTGATTATCAAAGGTCATTGCCTGCGGGCTTGGGCTGGCAATCGGTTCGCCATCCATGTAGTAGTAGGTATCCCAGCTGTTTTCGCCGGTTTTGACGTAATACTGGTTCAGCGTGTGTTCACGGCCCAGGGAGTCATGCACCTGCGTCGCGTAGGTGTTGTTGTAAGAAGTGTTATCTGCCGGATCAAACGTCGCCGTTTCCGGGACATCTGCGTTGGCATCCAGGTTGGCGGAGAAATCCAGTGAGGTCGTCGCCTTCGCAGGGATCGAACCCGAAGATACCTTCAGGTCACCGACTGTACCCACTTGCAGTTCGCCGTTAGCATCGACTGGATAGCCCTGCAGACGCATGCCCTGGTTGTTGACCAGGAAACCGTCGCTGTCTGCCTGCATATAGCCCGCGCGGGTATAAGCCGTCGAACCACTGCTGTCACGCATCACAAAGAAACCGCTGCCGTTGATGGCCAGGTCGAGCGAGTTTCCTGAGGAAAAAATGCTTCCGCCTTTATTAATACTTTCTGTCACGCCAGTCACGCCCACACCCAGTGGTTGACCTTCTGCGTACATAGAGGCAAATTCCGCACGTCCTGACTTAAAGCCTACTGTGCCGGAGTTAGCAATGTTGTTAGAGATAGCATCCAGCTGTTCGTTAATCGCGTTCAGGCCGCTAATAGCAATGTTAGAACTCATATTATTTCCCTCTTAGTCTCATTCATTTTTTTATCTGCCTGATCCTCAGGCAGTGGTTTCGCCAATTTGCGAAATGTGGTTATAGGCCACTTCGCCGATGCCGGTGATGTTCAGCACGGTCGTGCTGCCATCTAACGGGATTCGGACGTTATTGACTTTGCCGCCAAGCTCGACGGCGGTGTTGGTATCATTAGAGTCGGTAACAACAGCCACGGTGTATTTTCCGGCTGGCATACCCAGTTCTTCTGGATTGATGGCGAAATCCACCTGACCCATTTCCTGGTTACCCAGTTCAACTTTGTACTCCGTGCCCGCCTCATCTTTCAGGATGACGTTGACCACATTCGATGCGTGGTCGAGCGTTAAACGCCCATTAACGGTCGTTGTGCCATCACTTTCGAGCGAGTTGGTTTGCACCATCACTTGCTGATCCACCAGGCTTGAGGTGGACAGCGTCTGGATGTTGTCCATCATCACCATGTTGTTAGCCATCACCTGAGACATGCTTTCCATGGACTGCACCTGCGTCAGCTGCGCTAGCTGGTTGACAAATTCGGTGCCGTCCGTCGGATTCAGGGGATCCTGGTTCTGGATTTGCGCTACCAGCAGCTGCATGAACATAGTGTCCATGCTGCTTGATGTATTGTTGCTCACCACGGTGTTATCGTTGGTGTTCTGGTTGCTGGACGTGCTATTGACATTCATGTCTACCCTTCTCCTAATCGCAGCAGGCTTTGCTGCATACTTTTCACATTGTTCAGGACGTCGACATTGGTCTCAAAACTGCGTGAAGCCGACATCATGTCTGCCATTTCTTCCACCACGTTCACATCCGGGTAGTAGACAAAACCGTTGTCATCCGCCATCGGGTGATTCGGTTCAAACCGCTTCACTGACTGACCGGTCTGTACCACATCCAGAACCTGAACGCGGGCGCCCGCCAGCGAGCGGTCGTTCATCAATTCATCATTCTGATAAACAGCCGCAAACACCGGATGACGGGCTTTATAGACTTCGGCTTCCGACGGGGCCGGCGTTTCCGCATTCGCGAGGTTACTGGCTACCGTGTTCAGACGAACCGTCTGTGCCGACATTGCAGAGCCGGAAACACGGTAGATATCAGAAAAAGCCATACGAGTTCCTTTCCTTGTTACTTGCCTTCGATGGCCTGTTTAAGACCAGCAAACTTCATGTTTAAAAACGCCAGGCTCGCCTGAAAATCTTGAGAGTTACGAGCGAACTCTGACTGCTCAACATCTAATGAAACGGTGTTGCCGTCTTCAGAAGGTTGAAAAGGCACGCGATATTTCAATTCCGATGTTGATGCGTTGGTGAAATAGTGCTGTGACCGTTGCATCTCCCCGGCAAAATCAATATCTTTGGCCTGGAAATTTGGGGTATCGACGTTTGCAAGGTTCGCTGAAATCAGTTCTGCCCGGTTAAGCCTGACTGCTACAGCGTGTGGATGAACACCTAATGCTTTGTCAAAACTAATACTCACAATTCACATCCTCATGGTGATTTCACTGGCAATGCCATCCCGGCTGCATATATTAATGCAACTAGCGTGCCAACTTTATAAAGCCATGATAAATATGAAATTTGAAAAAATAGCATTCCGTACCGGGAAACCGCCTTTCCTCATTACCGCGATAGCCTTGTTAGCCGCTTTTAGCACCTGCGCGAACGCGGTCGTCACACCCACAACCGCACGTAAGCAAATTTATGCGGCGGCGCAAAAACAGGCCACGACCGTCATTCAACGCGAAGCCAAAAAGCACGGTTGGCCGAATTATTCCGCCAAGCTGAACATTTTTGTGCCCGCAGAAGCCACGCAGCTTCCTCCTTGTACGAAACCTTTGGCGGTTGTTCCTGCCGAAAATAGCCGTATAAATCTGAGCCGCCTGCGCATCGATCTCCGTTGTGGAGATACGCCGGGCTGGACCAGTAGCGTGACCGCCAAACCGGATATCTCAATGCCTGTCGTGATGGCAAGCAGTGCCCTTGAGCGCGGGCATGTGATGACGGAAGACGACATTACGATGAAGAAATACAACGTGACGGGCACCCGCAGTGACATTCTCTGGCGAGCCGATGATGTGCTTGGCATGACGGTGAAACGCCGTTTACATGAAATGACGCCGATCACGGCCAATATGCTGGAATCACCTATTATGGTGGAACGCGGACAACGCGTCGTGATGATTGCCTCACAGGACGGCGTGACGGCGCAGACAACAGGCCTGGCGATGAAGAAAGGCCGTCGCGGTGAAATCATCAAAGTGAAGAATGAGAGCAGTGGTCAGCAGGTTAACGCCCGGGTCACCGATTTTGGCACCGTGACCATCAGCAAATAATTATTTTATGTTGATCGTTAAGTTTTCCGTCAGTTGGGCCGCTTTACGGAGAGGTAAGCGATTACGACACAAATAAAACAATAATCTGCGCCACCAACAATATCCGGGAATGGGGTTCATCATGAAAGTCACTGCGACTCAATACAATACGGTCTCCGCCATTGACACTAAACAGACGGCGAAAAATAAAGACGCGACGCCTGCTGTGGCTGCGGCAAAATCACAGCAACCCGCAGCAATCGATCCAGTACTTGGCGATGCGCAGGCACAACTGTCTGCTCTGCCAGAAATTGATATGGATAAGGTTGCACAAATGAAAGACGCCATCAGCAAAGGGCAAATCAGCATCAACGTTGATGAACTGACTGCCGCAATGCAGAAGTACTACCAGGGATAAAAGCAATGAGTAACGCCGGGCAACACGTTAAGACGTTAATTCAGGACATGGTTGTCGATCGCAACCAATACCTTCTCCTGAGTGAGCGCCTTGAAGCGCAACGAGAAGGGATCATTCTGCGCGATGTTGTGGCGTTGGAAAGGATTAATCAGGAGATAATCGCCCTGTATCAGCAACTGTCCGAGAGCGGTAAAAAACGTCATGGTTTGCTGAAAATGCTGGGGATCCCAGCGGGCGCGAAAGGGTTGAAGACGCTGTTTAGCCGTCTGCCAGAAAGCTGGCAAACCCAGGTACGTCAGCTGTGGCAAGAACTGGAAAATGTCGCGGCAAGCTGTAAGAAAGCGAACGACGCCAACGGTATGTTACTCACCATGCAAAATGACATTCTGCAAAATCTGCTCAATGTCACCGAGCCTGCCAACTGGTTGTATCAGAAGTCTTAACCCGCACTCACGCTGGAGTCCGGGTTCACCTGCCAAAAAAATAACCGATTAGAAAGCGTATTAACGCCCCTGATGCTGACGCAGCCAACATTGTGCGGAGGCAGCATCGGTTTGTTTCTGCTCGCTGCGTTCCTGCTCTTTGCGTAAATCATCACGACGCATATCCAACAGCAACTCCACGCTCTTTTCACGCTTCGCTTCCACTAACAGTTTGGCTTTAATCTGTCGGGCTTCCGCATCCGCCAGCGCCTGCTGCTGTTTCTGCCAGTTCACAATACGCTGAATATTGTTTTTGTAGGCCGAATGATTGGTCATCATCGTCGCATCCAGCAATCGTTCGCTGGTGACGCTCCCCGCGAGGGAGTTAAGCGCATCAATGTTGCGATCGCAGCGGTTGCTGACCTGCTGCTGGTGCGTCAATTTGCTGGTCAGGTCATCGACGGACTGATGGCGAAGACGCTTTAGCTGCTCAAGGGTCGTGATCATCCTGCTCATTGCTTTCCTTAGCCCGCCTGCGCGAGAGTTTTTAAATCGACGAGGGTTTTATCGAGAAGTGACGCATCATGGACTTTCTGTTGCAGGAAGTTAGCCACGGCGGGCGCCAGTTTCACTGCTTTATCTGCTAACGGATCGGCACCCGGCACATAACCGCCTAACGGGATCAGGGGCTTAATGTTCTGGTACTCGGCGTAAAGCTGTTTGAGGACAATCGCGGCCTGCTGGTGATCAGGCGTCGTCACCTGACTCATACAACGGCTGATCGACTGCCCAATATCAATGGCTGGATAGTGCCCGGACTCTGCCAGATGGCGCGACAGGACAATGTGACCGTCGAGCACCGCACGGGCGCAGTCAACAATCGGATCCTGCTGATCGTCACCTTCCGCGAGTACGGTATAGATGGCGGTCATCGACCCCAGGCTTTCGCTGTTTCCGGCACTCTCAACCAGACGTGGGATCATGCCAAACGCCGACGGCGGATAGCCTTTGGTCGCCGGTGGCTCACCTAACGACAGCGCGATTTCCCTTTGTGCCATCGCGTAACGGGTCAGAGAATCGACCAGCAGTAAAACGTCTTTGCCTTTATCACGAAAATGACTGGCAATGCTGTGGCACAGTTCGGTCGCTTTAATACGCATCAACGGCGATTCATCCGCGGGAGCCGCGACGATCACTGATTTTTTCAACCCTTCTTCCTGAAGCGCTTCTTCAATAAATTCTTTTACTTCACGGCCACGTTCGCCGATAAGACCAACCACCACCACGTCTGCCTGAGTGAAGCGGGTGATCATTCCCAATAGAACGCTTTTACCGACGCCGCTGCCGGCCATCAAGCCCACACGCTGCCCTTTACCGATGGTCAGCATGCCGTTAATCGCACGCACGCCGACATCCAGCGGCGTTTTCACCGGCTGGCGTTTGAGCGGATGGACCTTCGGTGCCTGATACAAAAGCGGCGTATCACCGACAAGTTTACCTTTGTCGTCAATGGGTTCAGCAACACCGTTGATCACCCGTCCGAGCCACTTATCGCCAATCATCACTTCTTCCTGCTTTTCCGCAGGAAAAACACGCGCACCGCTGATCATTCCGGCGCACTGTTTGAACGGCATCAGATAGCAAACATCCCTATCGAAACCAACGACTTGTGCATCGATCAGTTGATGATCGTCAGACTCAATGCGGCACATCTGGCCGACAGCCAGACGACAGCCCACGGCTTCCAGCAGGATGCCGTTTGCGCGGACCAGTCGCCCGGCCACCCGCGCCAACGGAATGTTTTCGATGTCGCGAAAGACCTGCTCAAAATCGATATCACTCATTCGACGTTTCCGGCAACAGGTTATCTTTTAACGCCGTCAGGCACTGGTCGAGGCGGTGCTCACAACCAATATCCATCTCTGCTGATTCGGTAATCACCCGGCATTCACCAGGTTCGAGATCGGGATCGGCGGCGAGTCCCCATTTCTGCGCTTTTTCGGGTTCGGTGTCGCTGATGCGGCGAAATTCATCACTGTTGAGCAACACGCGCACCTGTTCGGGTTGCTGTGGCAAGCTGCTCAGCGCTTCATCGACCAGCGTCAGTAATTGCGTTGGGTGCAGCGTCAGCTCGCAGCGAATCACCTGCCGCGTGACTTTTTCCACCAACTGCAACAGTTCTTCCCGGCGACGCACTTCTAATTCCGACATGAAGGTTTCCAGTTGATCCATTAAGGCATCAATCGGCTGGGCGGCTTCCTGGAATTGCTGACGGGCCTGTACTTTGCCTTCCACCAACCCTTTACGGATGCCGTCGTCAAAGCCCAGACGGGCACCTTCCTGATAACCTTCTTCTTTGCCCTCTTCCATTCCCTGGGCAAATCCCCGGTTCATGCCATCGTTAAAGCCTTGAGTTAGCTGATGCTCATACTCTTCCACGCTAAACGTGGGTTCTTCGGCAGCGAACTGTTCGGTCACATTCTTCTGCCAGCTTTTTTTGAGCGGAGGGAATTTATATAACCTCGGTTTCACCACCGCTTTACGGCGCTGAGTGAGGCTATCAAGTGACGCGCTACTCTTCTTAAACATCGGTTACTCCACCGTCGCTTCCGCGAAGAGCTGCACCTGAATATCGCCCTCTTCCGCCAGCTGACGCACCAAGCCCATAATTTCCTTACGCACCTGTTCGATACGGCTTACCGGTATCGGCCCCAAACGAGACGTGGTGCTTTCCAGCAGCGTGACCTGACGTTTCGGCATGGCGCTGTAAATCACCTCACGCAGGACAGGTTCGGTCCCTTTCAACGCAATCGCCCACTGATCCATCGGCACTTCTTCCAGCAAGCGTTGGATGGTTTGCTGCGACTGACGGCTGAGGATAAAGAACTCATACATTTCGTCGGTGATTTGCTCGACCACCTCCGAATCACGCTCACGTAGCTGATCCAGCAGAGCCTGTTGGTCATTGGCGATACGGTTCACAATGTTGGCCGCATGTTTGATGCCGACGACCTTCGAACCGTGTTCAGACAGTACCGCCACGCCGCGTTCCACCAGACGTTCCAGTTCATCAATCACGTCCGGGTTCACATCGTCCAGACGCGCAATGCGGTAAACAATCTCATCACGACGCTCTTCCGGCAGCACGCTCAATACGCTGGCTGCCACGTCAGGTGGCAAGAAGGCGAGGAACACCGCCTGTAGCTGCAAATGCTCCTGAGCAATCAGCGCCGCAAGCTGTGGGGTATCAACCCACTGCAAACGCGCCATTCGGTGACGGATTTCATCGCCGTAGATGCCTTTGATTACGCTACGGGCGATTTCTGTCCCCAGCGCTTTCTCCAGAATACTTTTCAGGTAGCTACGGGACGCACCGTTGATGCCACTCTGCTCGGAATACTCTTCAAAGAACGTATTCAGTGCGCTGCGCGCATGTGTCAGTTTGACGTCATGCAGACGCGCCATCGTTTCGCTCAACAGGACGACTTCTTCCCGGCTCATTTTCTGCATGACTTTGGCGGCCGCATCTTCGCCGATACTCAGTAAGAGGATCGCAGCCTGATCGAGGCGGCTGCGTCCACCGCCTTTGTTATTACTTCTGGCCGTTACTTCGCTCATTACTGTTCACCCATTGTTTTAAGACTTCAGCGACACGTTCGGTCTCGCTCTCAGCAATCATTTGCAAATATTCCACTTTGTCTTCCAGACCCGATCCCTGCGGTGGCAAGGTCACATCGGACTGGAAACTGTGGGTCAGCGACAGCGGTGACTCTTTCTCCGGCCGATCGCCCTCGGCGGTGTTCTCTATGCCCGGTGCGTTCAACCCGGCATTGCTGGCTGCCAACAGTTCCTGGCGTCTGGCCGTGGCACGTTTCATCAGCGGGCGCACACCAAACAGCAGCGTTAACAGGGCCAGCAAGCCAATACCACCCATCTCAGCCCAGCGCTGAATAGAAGGGTCTTCCCACCATTTCAATGGCGGTGGCGTGTAATCCGGCGGCTGAACAAACACCAACGTATCCAGCGTCAGGGAATCACCACGGGATTTATCAATACCCGCCGCTTCTTCCACCATTCGGGTGATGGATTCAAGCTGTCCGGCAGGCATATTTTTGAGGCCCGGAGCCAGCTTGTTCAATGCCACCGCGACCTGCAGTTTTTCCAGCTGATAGCCCGGATGGCGGATATGGCGAATATTGCGGTCGTAGGCGTACTTACGCTGCTCCTGGCTACGGCTTGAGAGCGAGCTTGGATTCGCTTTCTGAGCGGCGTTCGGATTTGCGGCCCCAGCGGCTTGCGTATTTGCGGCAGGCGTTGGAATAGGACGGTTGCTTAACGACCCCGGCACACCCAGCGCCAGTTCGTTAGTGGTGTTTTCTTTTGAGATATTCTCATCGCTAACGTGCGGATCTTTGCCGTACTCTTCCTGCGTCTCTTCAACGCTGCTGAGATCCATTTTCGGCGTCACGCTGATACGGAAGTTGCCCTGACCCACTAGCGGGATCAACAGGCTGGAAACGTTCTTCGTCGTTTCCTGTTTCACATGTTCTGCGGCTTCCGTTCCACGGCGGACGTTAACCAAATTCTCGCCACCGTTCTGGTAGTTTTCAGACAGCAAATTACCGGCCTGATCAACCACCCGGACGCTATTGCCTGACATGCCAGGAATGCTGCCAGCAACCAATTGAACAATCGCACCCACCTGTTCATCGGTCAGGCGTGCGCCGTAACGCAGGGTGAGCATCACCGACGCACTGCTGTCGGGTTTGTTATTCATGACAAAGGAGCTGCCTTCGGTGATCCCGAGATGTACACGGGCCGCCTCGACGGGATCCAACGACATGATGCTCTGCGCCAGCTCGCCTTCCATACTGCGCTTATAGCGCACGTTCTGGATGAACTGGCTGCTGCCGAGCATCTCTTCTTTGTCCATCAGGTTATAACCATCAGGCTTAATGGCCGTTATCCCTTTGGCAGCCAGCGCCATACGCGCCGCAGGCAGCCGATTTTCGGCAACCAGTATCTGACCGTTATCAGGATTAATTCGGTACGGAATACTTTCCGCGCCAAGGATTTCTACGACCTGAGCAACAGGAATATTTTCCTGCTGACCATAGAGCGCCACGTAGCCGCGATCGCTGTTCCAGATCGAAAAAACAATACCTAAAACAAGCACACCACCGCCGATCATCATCAGCAAGCGGGGGTTTTTCAGCCCTTCAGGTATGGGAAGTGAAGAGAACAACTCTTTTAACTTATTTAACACGTTCTAGGGACCTTAGAGAGGGGTGTTCATCACTTCGTCAAGAGCCGAGTTCAACTTGTTGCGAACCTGCATCAACGCGCTAAATGACACGCTGGCTTTCTGGGATTCAATCATTGCCCCGGCCAAATCGTCGCTCTGGCCCATATCGATGGCCTGCTGTTTCGCGCTAGCGCTGTTTTGCAGGGCATTAACATTGTCGAGAGCCTGAGTGAGTACGTTGCCAAAGGAGGTATTTTGGGTGCCCTGGGTGGCAAACCCGACGTCTGCCGCCAGCACGGGCATATCCAGCGAACTGGCGCCCGCCTGCATTGCCGTCTGCGACATCTGTTTGAGCATCAGCTGCTGCTGGGTGTTAACACCAATTGCGCTAATCTTATCCATGATTTCTTCCTTAAATTTCTAACTAAAAGCGACAATATCGATCCCTTCTTCCCGCATTGACGCCAAACGATAACGCAGGGCTCGGGGAGTGATCCCCAGGAACTCTGCGGTTCTGGATTTATTGCCGTTATTTCGCTTAAGAAGATCAATGATGTATTGATACTCCGCCATCCGGCCATGGAGCTTCACATTCTTAATTTCGGCGGTGTTTTTCTGGTCATTGTATTCTGCCTGACAGGCTTCGCTTTTGGCGACCAGAGAGGCATCACGGTTGACCGGTGAGAGGCCAAAATCATTCACCGTGACTTCCTGTCCATTACTTAAAATCAACCCGCGCTGGATAACATTTTCCAGCTCACGCACATTTCCCGGCCAGTCATAAGCCAATAATGATTGCCAGGTTTCATCACTAAGTTGCACATCCCCGGCATGAAAATCTTCATATTTCGCAATGAAACGAGAAGCCAGCGGGATGATGTCTTTTTTGCGTTCACGCAGTGGGGTAATATTTATCGGCACGACCGCGATACGGTAAAAAAGATCCTGACGGAAACGGCCTTCGGCAATTTCTGTCTGTAAGTCTTTATTGGTTGAGGAAATAATACGGATATCCAGCGGAATACGTTTCTGACTGCCCAGGCGCTCGACTTCCTGTTCCTGCAAAACACGCAATAGTTTTGCCTGTAGGGACAATGGCATATCGCCTATTTCATCCAGCAATAATGTTCCGCCATTTGCCTGTTCAAATTTACCCGGCACGCTGGTAACAGCCCCGGTAAATGCACCTTTCTCGTAGCCAAATAAAATAGCTTCCAGCATACTCTCTGGAATTGCTGCACAGTTGACCCCTACATAGGGCGCATCTGGATTACCAGCACTTTCGTGAATGTATTTCGCAACACACTCTTTACCGGTCCCAGTTTCGCCTGTAATCAGGACTGCAACGTTATATTTAGCAACACGACCGGCCAAAGAAAACACATTCTTACTTTGTGTCGAACTTGCAACAAACCCGCTTTCTTTACTGACTTGGTGCTCAGAAAAAAAATTCATATTAGCTCACCAATTTATTGGTAATACATCAAAACAAATTCTCTGGCCTCGCAAAAAAGCACACACCAGCAAATAGATTTTACTCAATCAAACACGTTATTCAGGATCTGCCGAAAAGCGTAGTAACGCATCAAGATGATATTCTTGGGGGAACTATACCTTCCCCTTCGGATTCATCTTAATTTTTTAGCGATATTAAAACATTAATCATATAAAAACAAATACTTAGAGAACTTCATTAATTAAAATTCACTTTTTAAAATAACACAATAATAACGGAAGCACTCTTGCCACCGACCCGGAAAAGCGGTTTAATTCTCCCCTGCTAAATAGACACAAGGACTGACTGGCTAATCCAGACCAGACAGTGCAGCAGATATAAACTAACGTCGTCATTTCATTAGTTTTCCTCCTTGTACAATCGTAAACGGAAGATTTTATTCCATTGCTTCACCCTTTACCCGTTTAATACCATTGCGAATAGAGCCATGAACCCAGCATCTCAAACAGTCAGGATTTATCACAGCGATTCACTGCCAGAAGTGACAACCCTGGATGCACAAAAACTGGGTCGCCCATGGCACAAGTTACCGAAAATTATTAACGATCGTTTTGACATTACAGATTCGCAGCTGAGTCTCTACTTTCTTAAAAAATTGCGTGTTAACGTATCTTTAAAAAACATGAGTTTTAGTATTGATAAAAGTTATAAAAACTCGCAGATATTTTCCACCCAATTTGGATATATTGCGATCAGTATCGATCGCTCTTTATTATTGAATATTCTCTATGATTATTATGGCTTGCGTGATGATAGTAATCCGGTTCCTGTGGCGATTGAGGACGAAAAAGTCACCAAAACTGAGGAACGGTTAAGAATAAAAGTAGGCAAGGAATTGACCAGCCTATTAGTCGATGAAGATAGCTTCGGTTGCGCGCTTGATATTAAAGTCGATAACTCCGCAGTAATGACAAAGTGGGCATGGTGTATTACCTATACCTTAGCCGACTATGAACATGGCACATTTACCTTGTTATTTGATGAGAAGCATGTCGATCACTATCTGGCCCGGCTTCGCGTCAATGCTGTCGAAAATGGAGAAAGTGGCCCAGAGTCACCGACACCGGCACAAATAGAAAGCATGTTCCATTGTCTTCCATTAAAGCTGAATGCCCGGTTGGCCAACCTGAATTTAACGGTGGCACAACTCTCTGATTTAAAAGCAGGGGATATCATCCCTATCTTTATTAATGAGCCAGTTCCCGTGTTCATTGGCAAGGAACAAATCTTCGAAGCGGAGATAGCCGAAGATCGCGGGAAACTTTTCCTTAACGAAATAGCTGGCAGTACGGTTGAGAAACAATATGAGTGATTTGCAACAAGAATTGAGTCAGAGCCTGGATTTGGGCGATCTTAATCTCAATGAACTTGAGCAAGAGGATACAGTGGAAGGGAACATCCGTCTGGATATCCAATCTGAATCCCCTTCGTCCCCGGGCATGAGCGAAATGCAGAAAATGTCACTGTTCAGCCGCATCCCTGTGGTGCTGACGCTGGAAGTGGCTTCGGTGAATATTTCGTTGGCTGAACTGATGACCCTGAACAATGATTCAGTGGTTGAACTGGACAAACTGGCCGGTGAACCGTTGGACATCAAAGTGAACGGTATTCTGTTTGGTAAAGCGGAAGTCGTCATGCTCAATGACAAATACGGCCTGCGCATTCTGGAATTTAATACCAAAGATCTCGGTGAGCTAGCCCGATGAAACGCGTGCTCTCCCGCAGTAGCCTGGCCACGCTTCTGGCCATCGGGCTGCTGTTTTCGCCGTGGGCGCTTGCCGCCAACGGCGATATTACGTTGTTCAGCTCAACAGCCACCACCGGCGGTCAGGATTACAGCGTTAAGATTGAAATCTTAATCATGATGACCCTGTTGGGTCTGCTGCCGATCATGGTGCTGATGATGACCTGTTTTACACGGTTTATCATCGTACTGGCCATTCTGCGCCAGGCGCTGGGGCTGCAACAAAGCCCGCCAAACAAGATTTTAACGGGCATCGCGCTGGCATTAACCTTACTGGTGATGCACCCGGTCTGGAACAAAATTTATGCCGAAGCGGTGGTCCCTTTTCAGCATGACGAAATGACCCTGCCGCAAGCGCTGGCGACCGCTGAAGTCCCGATGAAGAAATTCATGCTCTCCCAGACCAATAACAAGGCGATGGCGCAGATGATGGATATCGCGGGGACGAAAGGGGATGCCAAAGAGCAAGATTTAACGGTCATTACCCCGGCCTATCTTCTGAGCGAGCTGAAAACAGCCTTCCAGATTGGCTTTATGATCTACATTCCTTTCCTGGTCATTGACCTGATTGTCGCCAGTATTCTGATGGCAATGGGGATGATGATGCTTTCACCACTGATCGTTTCGCTGCCGTTCAAATTGATGTTGTTCGTGCTGTGCGACGGCTGGACGCTGATTGTCGGCACGTTGACCGCCAGCGTCAGAGGACTGTAGCCATGATGAACATGGATATCGCAGGCGACATTGTGGCCTCGGGAGTACGACTGATATTGATCGTGTCGGCAGTGGTGATTGTGCCAAGCCTGATGGTCGGACTGTGTGTCAGTGTTTTCCAGGCGGTAACGCAAATCAACGAGCAGACGTTAAGTTTTCTGCCTCGCCTTGTTGTATCCCTTGGCGTACTTGTCTTTGGTGGTAAGTGGATACTTACTCAACTGGTGGATTTTACCATTAATATCTTCCATCAGGCCGCTACGCTAGTGAGTTGACCCGTGGGTATTCAGTTACAGACGCTCTACATGCCGCTGTTGGCACTGATGCTGCCCTTTTTCCGCATTATGGCACTGCTCAGTTTCGCCCCCATACTCGACAACAAAGCCTTCTCCCGTCGCGCCAAAGCGGGGCTTGCCCTGACGTTGTCTATCATCATCACGCCCATGCTGCCTGAACATGTGGTCCTGACGGAGCTGTTGTCGGTACGCACGATTTTGTTGGTCGGCGAGCAACTGCTGTGGGGCATGTTATTTGGTCTGATCCTGCGTCTGGTCTTTGTCACGCTACAAACCGCCGGGCAAATCCTGGCGATGAACATGGGTCTGGGCATGGCAACCATGAATGACCCGGTGAATGGCGTTAACTCCACGGTTATCTCGCAAATCATCACCGTCTTCGCGACTCTACTGTTTTTTATCATGGACGGTCACTTGCTGCTGGTGACGGTGCTTTATAAAGGTTTCACCTACTGGCCCATTGGTCAGGCGATTAATCGCCCAACGCTCAAGCTGTTGGTGGAAAGTTTCGGCTGGATAATTTCCGGAGCGACGCTGATTGCCTTGCCGACCACCTTCGTGATGATGATTGTGCAAGGCGGCTTCGGTCTACTTAACCGTATTTCCCCCTCGCTGAACTTATTTTCCCTCGGCTTCCCAATCAGCATGCTGTTTGGCCTGCTCTGTGTGTCGATGATGATCAGCAATATTCCCGGTCACTATCTCAATCTGACCACGGAGATTCTGTCGATGCTTGATTCGGTGAGGAACTACTGATGTCTGGCTCAAGTTCCGGCGATAAAAGTGAAAAACCTACCGCAGGTAAACTGCGGAAGGCGAGAGAAAAAGGGGATATCCCGCGCTCAAAAGATCTGACCATGGCGGCGGGTCTGTTGACCTCTCTTGTCACCCTCACGACCTTTTTCCCCTGGTATAAAACCCTGATTGGGGAATCCTTTACCGCTGTGGGCATGATGGCAGGGAAACTCGATGACAGCGGGGCAATGAATCAGTTTATGCTGACTCAGGTGCATATCATCCTGCGCATTCTGCTCTCTCTGACGCCAATCCCGCTGGCCTGTATTCTCGCTAGTCTGGTACCGGGCGGGTTTATGTTAAGCATTGAAAAACTCAAGCCGGACTTCAAAAAAATCAGCCCGATGAGTGGCATAAAACGCCTCTTTGACAGCAACCATTTGGTCGAACTCGGAAAGATGCTGCTGAAATGCGGGATAATCCTGGCGGTGCTGTACACCGCAGTTCATGACTCAATGGACGACCTGCTATTCCTGCAACGCCTGTGGCTTCGCCAGGCCGTGCAGCAGGGTTTTAGTATTTTCCACGGCATCCTGGTCAGTTTCATCACGGTCATTGTTCTTTTTGCGCTGATCGATGTGCCCCTCAGCATATTCATGTTCACCAAGAAGATGCGCATGACCAAGCAGGAAGTGAAGGAAGAACACAAGAACAACGACGGTAACCCGCAGATCAAAGGGCGTATTCGTCAATTGCAGCGTCAAATGGCGATGGGGCAAATCAGTCGCAAAGTTCCTGAAGCCGATGTTGTCATCACTAACCCAACTCACTACGCCGTGGCGCTGAAATACGATCTGAATAAAGCCAAAGCGCCCTACATTGTGGCAAAAGGTGTCGATGACATCGCCCTGTACATCCGTGAAATCGCGAAGTCGCATAACGTCGAAGTGGTGGAGTTTCCGCCGCTGGCGCGCGCCGTGTATCACACCACCCGCGTTAACCAGGAAATTCCGGCGCAGCTTTTCCGCGCCATTGCCCACGTTCTGACTTATGTGATGCAGCTGAAGTCGTGGCGTACCGGCAAGAACGACGCAAAACCCCGCCTCAACAGGCACATCAATCTCCCTAAAGAGGTCTTAGACGAACATGGCAACCAGTAATTTTCAGCAGAAACTTGCCATACTGAAGCAGGGACGCATTGGCGTTCCGATTCTGCTTTTAAGCGTGCTGGCAATGGTTATGCTGCCGCTTTCGCCCGTCATACTGGATATATTGTTCACCTTCAATATCGTGCTGGCTGTGCTGGTGTTATTGGTGGCTATCAACATCCAGCGCCCGCTGGATTTTGCGGTGTTCCCGACGGTGCTGCTTATCACCACGCTGATGCGACTCTCGCTCAACGTCGCTTCGACGCGTGTGGTGCTTCTGAATGGTCACGAAGGCGAAGGGGCCGCAGGTAAGGTCATTGAAGCGTTTGGCCAGGTGGTTATCGGCGGCGACTTCGTGGTCGGCTTCGTGGTGTTCGTCATTTTGATGATCATCAACTTCGTGGTGGTGACCAAGGGTGCGGAACGTATCTCTGAAGTGTCGGCACGCTTTACACTGGATGCCCTACCGGGCAAGCAGATGGCGATCGATGCCGATCTTAACGCGGGTCTTATCAACCAGCAGCAGGCACGTCAGCGCCGTAAAGATGTCGCCAACGAAGCGGACTTCTACGGGGCAATGGACGGTGCGTCTAAATTCGTTCGTGGTGATGCCGTTGCCGGGATCATGGTCCTGGTCATCAACGTCATCGGCGGGATTTGTATCGGGATCTTTAGGCACGGCCTCGATGCCTCCCACGCCTTTCAGACCTATGTCCTGCTGACCATCGGTGATGGCCTGGTCGCACAGATCCCTTCTCTGCTGCTCTCAACCGCAGCCGCTATCATCGTTACTCGCGTCAGCGACGGCAACGACGTCAGCCATGAGATTAAAACGCAGCTGCTGGCGAAACCGTCCGTTCTTTACACCGCCTCGTTTATCCTCTTTATGCTGGCCATTGTGCCGAACATGCCGCATATCGCCTTCCTCAGCTTCAGCGCCATGCTGTGCTTTGTGGCGTGGCGTCAGGGTAAAGTCGTTAAGCCCACGGTCACCAAAGAGGAAGATTTTGGTGCGATAAGCGATGCGCTCAGCAACGATAAGCTGCCGGACATCAATTGGGATAACATCCCGATGGTGGAACCGATTGGCCTCAATCTGGGATACAAACTGGTCGCTTTAGTGGATGCCGCGCAGGGAAATCAGCTTTCCCAGCGTGTTCGCGGTGTGCGTCAGGTGGTGTCAGAAAACTGTGGCGTGTTATTGCCTGAAATTCGCATTCGAGAAAACTTCCGCCTCAAACCTGCGCAATATGCTATCCACATCAACGGTATTCGCCGCGCGATGGGGGAAGTCCATGCCGATAAACTGATGGCTATTCCCGGAACGGAAACCTACGGCGATATTGACGGCGTGCTGGATGTCGACCCGGCTTACGGAATGTCGATTGTCTGGATTGACCACAACCAGCGCGCAGAAGCGCTGAATATGGGTTATCAGGTTGTCGACTGTGCGAGCGTGGTTGCCACACATATCAACCGCATTGCACGCGAAAACCTGCCTGATTTGTTTAACTATGACGACATCACCCATCTTCATGGCCGTCTTGCCGCTCTGGCACCAAAACTGGCGGAAGACCTGGGCACCACGCTGAACCATAGCCAGTTGCTGCGAGTATATCGCCAGCTATTGCTGGAAAATGTCTCACTGAAAGACATCGTGACCATTGCCACCACCTTAATTGAAAGCTCGACGGTGACCAAAGATCCGCTGCTGCTGACTTCTGATGTGCGCTATTCGCTGCGTCGGGCCATCGTGAACACCATTAACGGCGAAAAGAAAAAACTGCCGGTCTTCACGATGGAAAACCAACTGGAAAATATTCTGTTGTCTGCCCTGAATCAGGCGCAGCAGGCGGGGAAAGTGGCGCTGGACAGCTTCCCGGTGGATCCGAATATTCTGACGCAGTTGCAGAACAACATGCCGGTCATTGAAGAACAAATGAAAGCCAAGGGTTTTTCACCGGTACTGCTGGTGACCCCGCAGCTTCGTCCGCTGCTCTCGCGCTACGGTCGTCTGTTTGCATCCGGTTTGCATATTCTCTCCTACAACGAGATCCCCGAAGAGAGTGAACTCAGCGTTGTTGGCACGCTGGCGTAGCGAAATCACATTCAAAATCGTTTTCGGACACCGCCTTTTGGCGGTGTTTTTATTTATTATAGATATGATTTTATTGAATTTTATTTTTTATTCTTTTTTAAATTTAATTTCCACCCACGCTGTGCCGTTTTATCTCAGTACATAACAGGGATACCGGATACGCCGGTACCGAACGGAGATAAACATCATGGCACTTTCCCTTTTCACTAACGCAGCTTCCATGTCTTCCACCAACGCACTGAACCAGGCTAACAGCCTGC
>DASXML010000045.1:0-29450 GCA_036495715.1 Scandinavium sp. | reverse complement strand
AAACGGGAAAAATGCGAAGCTGATAATCGGGGCGATGATGCGGAAACTGGCGCAGGTGGCGTACGGGGTTCTGAAATCAGGACAGCCGTTCGATGCCACGCTGCATATGGAAAATGCTTGCGTGGCATAACAGTATCTACAAAACCGATCCTGTAGGCCCGGCAAGCAAGCGCTGCCGGGCGTCCGAAGTCTTACTTGAAATTCGCTTTCTGGAACAGCGTATCCCACATGCCGAGCACCAGCGCCTGATCGCGCGGGTTGAGTTCACCGGCCTGAATCGCTTTTTCCAGGCTCTCGGTCACTTTTGCGTAGACCGCCTGTGGAGAGTGATCGTCTCCTGCTTCCAGGTCTGCTACCGCGAGCGTCAGGTGGCCGCGCAGATAACCGCTGGCAAACAATTCATCGTCACTGGCGTGCTCTACCATGTCATCAATTAACGCCAGAATGCGCGATTCAAATTCTGCGATCATCTTCTTTCCTCAATTTAGATCTTCCGGCCAGGGGAAGTGTTCCGCCGTTAACGTCGGCGTTTGATAATAATCTTGTAATGCCGCGATGAAACGCGCCGGACGTGCCGGGATCCCTTCTTCGAGATAGCTCATCACCTGCGCATGCACCCGACGCTGGAACACGATGCGGTCCGGTTCAACATCGCCTTCGAGATTGTCGCAGCTCACGTTAAACGGGAAGCCTGCGGCGACGCAAAACAGCCAGTCAAACGCCTGGGGTTTGACTTCCACATCTTCAAACTGGCCCTGGGTTTGCGCATCGCGCCCGTCCGGGCAGTACCAGTAACCGAAATCCACCTGCTTGCGGCGCTCAGCACCGGCAATGCACCAGTGCGAAATCTCGTGCAGGGCGCTGGCGTAAAAGCCGTGCGCAAAGACGATCCGGTTGTACGGCGCGTCGGCATCAGCAGGAAGATAGATCGGTTCGTCTTCGCCTGAAATCAGACGGGTATTAAAATCATCAGCAAAACAGCCGTCGAAAATCTCGACCAACTGCTGAAAATGGTGTTGTTGTTGCATCAATGAATTCCCAACCACTGGAGGATCTCCGCCCCGTGACTGTCATAGAGAAGTTTCGCGCTCATTACCGCCGAAACGATAACGATCATCGGCCGGATCAGCGTTTGTCCCTTGCTGAGCACCAGTCGCGATCCCATTCGCGCCCCTAAAAATTGTCCTGCCATCATCACAAAACCCGTCCCCCAAATCACCTTACCGCCGATGATAAACAGCAGCAGTCCGCCGACGTTGGACGTGGCATTCAGCACTTTGGCGTGCGCGGTAGATTTGGCGAGATTAAAACCGGCTAGCGTCACAAACGCCAGCGCATAAAACGAACCGGCACCCGGGCCGAAAAAGCCGTCATAGAATCCGACGCAGCCACCCGCGACCAACGCGAACGGCAGTCCATGCAAACGGCGCTGGCGGTCTTCTTCACCGAGTTTTGGCATCAACAGGAAGTAGAGACCGATGCCGATGACCAGCAGCGGCAGAATTTGACGCAGAATGTCTGACTGCACGTGCTGAACCAGCAGCGCGCCGGTCATCGAGCCGATAAACGTCATCAAAATATTGAGTTTTTGGTCAGCAAGATTGACCACTTTGCGACGGACAAAATAAATCGAAGATGACAGCGAACCGCCACAGGCCTGGAGTTTGTTGGTCGCCAGCGCATTCGCTGGGGACATCCCCACCGCCAGCAGCGCAGGGATCGTCAGCAGACCACCGCCACCGGCGAGGGAATCAATAAACCCGGCCAGCAGCGCGATAAAGAACAGGCCCACCAGCAACAGCGGTGACACCATAAAAATCTCAGTGAAATGTTCCATCAGAGAACGTGTTCATCCAGTAGCGCCTGACAGGAAGGCGGCAACGGTGGCGGCGTCTTCTTCACAGGTTTTGTTGACCCAGGTTTCGGTGGCTCGAACCAGCTTTGCAGTTCTGCACCGCAGCCATCACCCGCAGGCGGTGCGGCCTGATCTTCACATTCCAGGCTGCCTGCCGGACAGCGCAAACGCACGTGCATGTGCGCGCGGTGCTGGAACCACGGACGCACTTTACGCAGCCAGTCGCGGTCCGTTCCCGCATCAAGGCACAGCTGCTGCTTGATAGCTGGATTGACGAAAATACGCGTTACGTCGTTATCTTTCGCCGCCAGTTTGATCAGCGCGCTGACCTGCGGTGACCACAACGACGGCACCACGTGTTTGCCATCGGCGGCGACTAAATCCAGCGCTTGTGGTTTTAACAGCTGCGCGGACGTCCATCGCGTTTGCGGGAGTTGCAGGAAAACATCGACGTCCAGCCCGGACTGATGGCTGGCGTGACCGCCGTTAAAACGCCCGCCCGCGGGCATCCCCATATCGCCAATCAGCATCGTGCCAAGCCCCAGATTATGCACCTGGTTGCTAAGACGCTGAATGAACAGAATCAAATCGGGATGACCAAAGTAACGACGCTGATCGGTACGCATCACCTGATAGTTATCAGAGCGCAGCGGCAGCCCTTGCGCCCCGACGATGCAACCGTTGGCAAATGCGCCAATCGACTGCGCCGTTCCTGGGATCGGCTGAGTGATTTTTTGCCACGGCGTGGCGGCGAATCCCGCGCTGCTGACCAGGAGTGCCAGCAGCGCCATAACGGTTTTTTTCATTTTCCCGCGTTTCCCTGGAGATAATTACCAGCGAGGAAGTGTGGTGGTCACATCCGCATTCTGCGCGCGCTGGCGCAGCAGATGGTCCATCAGCACGATCGCCAGCATCGCTTCGGCGATCGGCACCGCACGGATCCCGACACAAGGATCGTGACGACCTTTAGTGATCATTTCTACTTCTTCGCCAAACCGGTTAATCGTGCGACCCGGTACGGTGATGCTTGACGTCGGTTTCAGCGCCATGTGGGCAATAATCTGCTGCCCGCTGCTGATCCCGCCCAGTACGCCGCCCGCGTGATTACTCTGGAAGCCTTCTTTGGTGATTTCATCGCGGTTTTGACTGCCACGCAGGCTCACCACGTCAAAGCCGTCGCCAATCTCAACGCCTTTCACCGCATTGATGCTCATCAGCGCGTGCGCGATGTCGGCATCCAGGCGGTCAAACACCGGCTCGCCGAGACCCGGCGGTACACCGTCAGCCACTACGGTGACTTTCGCGCCGATAGAGTCGCCTTCTTTTTTCAGGCCACGCATCAGTTCGTCGAGCGCGTCGATTTTCGCCGGATCCGGGCAGAAGAACGGGTTCTGTTCAACCTGCTCCCAGTCTTTGATTTCCAATGGAATATCACCCATTTGGGTCAGACAGCCACGGATCACAATGCCGAATTTCTGCGCCAGATATTTCTTGGCAATGGCACCCGCCGCCACGCGCATCGCGGTTTCGCGGGCAGACGAACGACCACCGCCACGATAATCACGCAGGCCGTATTTCTGCTCGTAGGTGTAATCCGCGTGGCCCGGACGGAACACGTCTTTGATCGCGCTGTAATCCTGCGAACGCTGATCGGTATTCTCAATCAGTAGACCGATGCTGGTACCGGTAGTCACGCCTTCGAATACGCCAGAGAGGATTTTCACCTGATCCGGCTCGCGGCGCTGGGTGGTGTAACGCGACGTGCCAGGACGACGCCTGTCGAGATCGTGCTGCAAATCCGCTTCGGTCAAAGGAATGCCCGGTGGCACGCCGTCCACGATGCAGCCGAGCGCCACACCATGGGATTCACCGAAGGTGGTTACGCGAAAGAGTTGTCCAATTGTGTTTCCTGCCATCACGACTCCATCGAATTTTAATTAGTCTTTATAGATGCTGAAATGTTCGCGGGCAGCCAGAAGCTGCGCTTTGGTGAGCATGAAGACGCCGTCGCCGCCGTTATCAAACTCAAGCCAGGTGAACGGAACGTCTGGATACTGCTCTATCAGATGTACCATGCTGTTACCGACTTCACAAATCAGAATACCGTCGTCCGTCAGGTAATCCGGCGCGTTGCCAAGAATACGGCGCGTCAGTTTCAGGCCGTCAGAACCCGACGCCAGGCCCAGTTCTGGCTCGTGACGATATTCATTCGGCAGGTCAGCCATGTCTTCGGCATCCACGTACGGTGGATTGGTGACAATCAGGTCGTACTGCACTTTCGGCAAGTCGCGGAACAAGTCAGAACGAATGGGCGTCACGTGATGGATAAGGCCGTGTTCTTCAATGTTTTGCTCAGCCACCGCCAGCGCGTCCGGGGAAATATCCACGCCGTCAACTTCGGCTTCCGGGAAGGCATAAGCACAGGCGATAGCGATGCAGCCGCTGCCGGTACACATATCAAGAATATGCTCAGGCTGATGAGAAATCAGGCCCGCAAAGCGGTTGTTGATAAGCTCACCAATTGGCGAGCGCGGCACCAGCACGCGTTCATCAACGTAAAATTCGTGGCCGCAGAACCAGGCTTTATTGGTCAGATAAGAAACCGGGATACGCTCATTGACGCGGCGAATCACACGTTCAACGATGCGGTGTTTTTCACTGGAGGTCAGACGCGCGGTATGCATGTCTTCCGGGATATCCAGCGGTAAATAGAGTGACGGTAGCACCAGTTGAACGGCCTCATCCCACGGGTTATCCGTGCCGTGACCGTACCAAATGCCCGCCGCGCTAAAACGGCTGACAGACCAGCGCAACATATCCTGAATGGTATGCAGCTCATTGACTGCTTCATCGACAAAAATTTTATCCATTTTCCCCTCCAGGGCCCATCGCTGAAATTCGGCGGCTAGTTTGCCACGAAGACGCCGATAAATCAGCATCCTTGCATCGCAGGAGAGGGGAAAAAATGCGTTTTCGCTGCCCGCAAGCGAAGAGAGTCGGGTAAACTGTCGCAAAGCGAAAATGAGAAGAGTCGATGAAGAAGAAAACCGCACTCAGCGAGGAGGATCAGGCGCTGTTTCAACAGTTGATGACCGGCACCCGCAAGATTAAGCAGGACACCATTGTCCATCGTCCGGCGCGCAAGAAAGTCAGCGAAGTGCCGGTTAAGCGCTTATTGCAGGAGCAGGCCGATAACAGCCACTATTTCTCAGATGAATTTCAGCCGCTGTTGAACACCGAAGGGGCGATGAAATATGTGCGCGCCGACGTCAGCCATTTTGAAGCCAAAAAGCTACGCCGTGGCGATTACTCCCCGGAGCTTTTTTTGGATTTACACGGTCTGACCCAAATGCAGGCTAAGCAGGAATTGGGCGCGCTGATCGCCGCCTGTCGCCGTGAGCATGTGTTTTGCACCTGCGTCATGCACGGACATGGAAAGCATATTCTCAAGCAGCAGACACCGCTGTGGCTGGCACAACATCCGCACGTGATGGCGTTTCATCAGGCACCAAAAGAGTACGGCGGAGATGCCGCATTACTGGTGTTGATTGAGATAGAAGAGTGGCAGCCGCCAGAGCTACCTTAAAGAAAGTGGCGGGAAGCGCACGGCTCACCCGCCTTTTACTCAGATGGCTTTGGCCATCTTCAGATGACAGGGGCTCATCTGCCAGTTGAACTGGCCGTGTCCGTCAGCATCCAGGGTGACGTTGGCAATCGCGGATGTCGAGAACATCGGCGGCGCTTCACTCGGGCAGAGCTCGGACACCAGATAGCCCACCAGCGGCAGGTGAGAAACCACCAACGCCGAGGCAACGCCTTCATTCGCCAGCGCCTGCAGATAGGCACTTACCAGCCCCACATCGCCGCAAGGCGTGAGTTCCGGCAGGACATCGATCTCTTTTGGCAGGTTCATGCACTCCCCTACCACATCCAGCGTTTGTTCTGCTCGTAAGAACGGGCTGACCAGAACGCGCTCAATATCCACTTTTTGGCCTTTCAGCCAAGTTGCCATTTGACGGGACTCATCGCAACCACACGTGGTGAGAGGACGAACCGAGTCACTGGCTGCATCGAGGGCAGCATCACCATGACGCATAATAAAAACTTGCATATTGCACCGCTTTTGTTAACCAGAAGCACCAAAGTAAAACGAACGCAACAATCGCGCGGCTCACTTGGTGGTCGGGCATTGTGCCTGATCCATTCGATGAATGAAACGCTGTTTTTTACCTCAATGGCGTAAGTATAGTCAATATCTGTTTACAAAATAGCCATTCATCAGCGTTAACCATTTTCTGGATTTACCTTTATTTGACCTCGACTCAGCGTCTCAGTTTCATTTGTGGGCCAAAAGGCCAGGCCCTGTTCTGCCATCCTTATTAATACGTCGCACGGCGTAAACCGTGATCCGTATTGGGCTGTCAGGCGTTGCAGAATTGCCACGACGTCCCCCGCACCCAGCGAATCCATATACCGGAACGGACCGCCCAAAAACGGCGGAAAACCAATACCAAACACCGCACCGATGTCTCCATCACGCGCGCTTCGCACGACCTGTTCGTCAACGCACCGCGCCGCTTCGTTGAGCATCATCATCACGCAACGCTCGGCAATCTGTTGCCCGGACAGCGTTCCCTTCTTCCCTGCACCAATAAGCGTATAGATTGCAGGGTCAGGTTGTTTTTTGCTTTTACGCCCTTTTACGCCGTAAAGATAGAAACCACGACCATTTTTTCTGCCTTTGCGATCGTCATTCAAAATTGCGCTAATGATATTTGCAGGTGCGCTGAAACGATCTCCGTAAGCGCTTTCCAGCACTGGAATAATTTTAGTCCCGGTATCAATTCCAACCTCATCCAAAAGTTGGATTGGCCCGACCGGGAAGCCAAATTTCGTCAGCGCGCTGTCGATCTGTTCAATGGATTCGCCTTCCGTCAGCAGTCGCATCGCTTCATTAATATAAGGTGCGAGAATGCGGTTTACGTAAAATCCTGCTTTATCCGCCACTACAACCGGCGTTTTTCCGAGCTGTTTCGCTAGCTTCACGGTCGTGGCAACCGTGGTTTCCGATGTGCCTGCATGCGGGATAACCTCCACCAGCGGCATCTTCTCAACCGGGCTGAAGAAATGCAGGCCAATCACCTGTTCCGGACGCTGCGCCTGTGCGGCAATATCACCAATCGGCAGCGACGAGGTGTTCGAAGCGAAAATCGTATGTGCAGCGAAATTCGCTTCCACTTCCGCCACCATTTGTTGTTTCAGCGATAAGTCTTCAAAAACCGCTTCAATCACCACATCCCGATGAGCAAAACCACGGTAATCCGTGGTACCGGAAATTAACGCCAGCTGGCTGTCGCGCTCACTGGAACGAATATGGCGGCGGCGCACCTTCTTATCAAGCAGCTCCCAGCTGTACTTCAGCGCATGGTTGATGCCTTTAGTATTGATATCCTTTATACGTACCGGCAATTTCGCTTTGCTGGCGGTGACAAAAGCAATGCCGCCGCCCATCAAGCCACCGCCTAGCACAGCAACAGAATGTAAGGGTTGCGGTTCAGCGCGGGCTGCGGGATCTTTTTTAACGTCGGTACTGGCGAAGAATATTGAACGCAGCGCTTTTGACTGCGGCGTCATCGCCAGTTCGCCAAAGGCGCGGGCTTCTGCTTCATAGCCATTGCTGCTGCCCTGCGACAAGCCCGTTTCAAGCACCTTTAAAATGCGCCCGGTGGCGGGATAGTTACCCTGGGTTTTCTGTTCCGTTTTTTTCGCCGCCATGCTGAACACTAAACTACGCCCCAGCGGCCCCGCCAGAATGCGTTCCCGTACAGGCAGACGACGACTCCCTCGACGCTCTTGCTTTGCCAGCGCAATAGCCGCTTCCAGCAGAATGGCGTGCGGGACGACATCGTCGACCAGGCCAGCCTTCAACGCCTGGCGGGCACGAAGCTGTTTACCGGTCAGGATCATCTCTAACGCCGTGCTGATCCCCACTAAACGCGGCAATCGCTGCGTGCCACCTGAACCCGGTAGCAAACCCAATTGCACTTCCGGCAAGCCCAATGCCGTTTTCGCATCGTCGGAACAGATTCGGCTGTGGCAGGCCAACGCCAGTTCCAGACCGCCGCCGAGGCATGCGCCATGAATAGCCGCCACCACCGGGATCGCCAGCGCATGGATTTCAGCCATGATCTGTTGCCCCTGCTTCGCCAGTGCTTCGGCCTCCTGTGCCGTCTGGCAATTGCCAATCATGTTGATGTCAGCCCCGGCAATAAAGTTATCCGGCTTGCCCGAGATAAACACCACGCCGCGCAGTGCTTTATTGTCACGAATGTGTTTGAGGATCGCCCGCACCTGAACGCCGAATTCGGCTTTCAGGGTATTCATTTTATCGCCGGGTACATCGATGGTAATGACGGCGACGTTGTCGAGGCGCTCGGTCAGGGTAAATGCTGATGTCGTTTCCATTATTCGGCCTCCAGAACCATTGCCGCGCCTAAACCGCCTGCCGCACAGGCGGTCACGAGGCCAAAACCACCGCCGCGACGGCGTAACTCATTGAGCGTTTGCGTGATCATCCGTGCGCCGGTGGCGGCAAACGGATGTCCGTAGGCGATTGAACCGCCAAGAACGTTGAATTTGCTGTCGTCGACTTCGCCCGTTGCATGGCTGCGTCCGAGGACATCGCGAGCAAAACGTTCGCTCGCCATTAACTGGAGATTCGCCAACGTTTGGGCGGCGAAGGCTTCATGCATATCAAAGAGGGTTAAATCAGCCATCGTCAGCCCGGCACGCTCCAGCGCCAACGGCGTCGACCACGCAGGACCCAGCAGCATGTCCTGCCAGACATCAATCGCGGTGAACGCGTAGCTGCGCAGATAGCCGAGCGGTTTGAGGCCCAACTCTTTCGCGCGGGATTCGGTCATCAGGATAACGGCGGCGGCACCATCGGTCAGCGGCGTGCTGTTGGCGGCAGTCACCGTGCCGTGTTTACGGTCAAACGCCGGACGCAGCTTCGCGTAATCCGCCAGCGAGGAATTCATACGCACATTGTTATCCTGCTCGAGCGGCTCGCGAAACGGTGGTGCATACGCGGTCATTACTTCATCAGCGAGTTTGCCGTCGGTCCAGGCTTTAGCCGCATGCAGATGAGAACGATGAGCCAGCGCATCCTGTTGCTCGCGCGTGATGCCCCAGGTTTTCGCCATTTGCTCGGCGGTATCGCCCATGCGTAAACCCGTCGAATACTCCGCAACCGCTGGCGGCACAGGCGCCAAATCACGCAGGCGAAGACGAGAAAAGAGTTTCAGTTTCTGCCCCATCGTACGGGCTTTGTTGGCATCCACCAATGTACGGGCCAGCGTTTTGCTGACGCCTATCGGCAAGACGGATGAAGAATCTGCTCCCCCGGCGATCCCGGCGCGGATGGTTCCCGCCATCAGGCTTTCGGCAACGTTCGCCACCGCCTGAAAACTGGTGGCGCAGGCGCGGCTAACGCTGTAGGCATCGGTGTGCACACTCATGCCAGTGCCCAGCACGATTTCACGGGCGATATTGGGCGCTTCCGGCATTTGCACTACCTGACCAAACACCAACTGTTCAATAACTTCGGGGGGAATTTCGCTGCGAGCCAGCAGTTCACCGACGACCATTTTCCCCAAATCGACTGCGGGGATACCGTGAAATGCCGTCGCCTGACGGGCAAATGGGGTGCGCAACCCGCAGACAATGGCAATGCGATCGCCCTGACGCGTGATAAGCGGTAATGCCTGACTCATAACCTTCCCCTGCTAACGTAAAAAAGTGGTCTGACCTGATAACAGTCTTAACTAATTTTTTACATTCAGCCAATCAGAGAAGCCCAAAAGTGGGAGCCAAAACACACTGAGATAAAAAAGAAAACGCCCCTGCGTGACAGAGGCGTTTAGAGAAGGGATTAACGCAGGCCGAGCTGGAAAATCAGGGTTTCCGCTTCACAGCAGAATACAAAATCGATATCCAATTGTACGCCGCCTTCTACGTCTTTAAAGGTCGGGATAATGTTGCATGGATCGGACTCCACACCACGCGCTCTTTCGCTTAATGCTGCCAGCGTTTCTTCGGCTTCAGCACGGTTAGCAAAAACGCGGCTGTAAGACGCGGTGCAATCGGTGTTGTCCATAATGGTGCCAACATCCATACAGCAGCAAACCGGGGTTTCATCAGCACTGCATTTACTCATCGTAGATTTCCTCTGTATTTGTATTCGCACTCAGGGTGCCAGATAAACAATGCCTTTATTTTACGCCCCTGCCGTAAGGGTCACCAGTTGATATTAATTTGAACGGGGAGAAGTGAGCTAAATCACAATTAAAAATGATCTAAAACAAAAATCACCCTCTCAGGTGAACCTCGACGGCGCGAATTTTGCCAGATGGATCAAATTTCTTAGATCACATTTGAAAAAACTCATAAACATACTTGCAACATCTCAGCTGGTCAGACCTATACTCTCGGCACTGGTCTGATTTCTCTGACGTAACACAGACCCTACACTCCGCTCTTCTGTTACGGCATGTAACAAATTTTGCATAAAAATAACTCAATTGAGGTTATGGTCATGAGCCAAAAAACCCGTTTTACAAAATCTGCTCTCGCAGTGGCAGTGGCGCTTGTCTCTTCTCAGGCCTGGTCAGCAGGCTTCCAGTTAAACGAATTTTCCGCCTCTGGTTTAGGCCGTGCTTATTCTGGTGAAGGCGCTATTGCCGACGATCCAGGTAACGCCAGCCGTAACCCGGCACTGATCATGATGTATGACCGCCCGCAGATGTCTATCGGTGGCGTGTTCATCGATCCGGACGTGAATATCACGGGTAAATCCCCAACCGGTAAGAGCACCGATGCCGATAACATCGCGCCAACCGCGTGGGTACCAAACTTACACTTTGTCATGCCTATTAACGATCAATTTGGTTTCGGCGCGTCCGTCACCTCTAACTATGGTCTGGCAACGGAATATAGCAACAACTACACGGCAGGCAGCGTAGGCGGTACAACCGACCTGACAACCGCTAACCTGAACCTGAGCGCAGCCTACCGCCTGAACAGCGCGTGGAGCTTCGGCCTCGGCTTTGATGCGGTCTACGCCAAAGCGAAAATCGAGCGCTATGCCGGTGATTTAGGTCAGATTGTTGCCGGTTCCGGCGCGCTGAACAGCAATCCACCGCTGGCGGGCGCGGTCGCGCAGATCCCTGCCGATACGCAGATCGCTCGCCTGAAGGGTGACGACTGGGGCTTTGGCTGGAACGCCGGGATCCTGTATGAACTGGATAAAAACAACCGTTACGGCTTCACCTACCGTTCTGAAGTGAAAGTTGACTTCGACAAGGGTGAATACAAGAGCGATCTGCCGTCGGCCTATAACCAAATCCTCGGCAACTTCGGCCTGCCAATGGGCACCGACGGTCGCACCGTTGATGGCTCTCTGACCCTGAATCTGCCGGAAATGTGGGAAGTGTCGGGTTATAACAAAGTGGCACCGCAGTGGGCTATCCACTACAGCGCGACCTACACCAGCTGGAGCCAGTTCCAGGAGCTGAAAGCGAATGGCTCAAACGGTCAGACGCTGTTCTATAAAGATGAAAGCTTCAAAGACGCATGGCGTCTGGCGCTGGGTACCACGTACTACTATGACGACAACTGGACGTTCCGTACCGGTATCGCGTTTGATGACAGCCCGGTTCCAGCCGACCATCGTTCTATCTCCATCCCGGATCAGGACCGTCTGTGGCTGAGCGCAGGTGCAACCTACGCGTTTAACCAGGATGCTTCTATCGACGTGGGCGCGTCCTACATGCACGGTCAGAACGTGACCATCGAAGAAGGCCCGTATACCTTCCGCTCTGACGGTAAAGCGTGGCTGTTCGGTTCTAACTTCAACTACCGCTTCTGATAACGCGTTATCAGGCATAAAAAAAGGTGAGCACAGCGCTCACCTTTTTTATTTCTCGCGCTTCGCTTACGGCGAGTCGATATCTTTCAGCTCATCCTGAATAGCTTTTGCATTCGGATTTTCTTCCGTGCTGAGTTTCCCGCCATTAGCGATAAAATCGTGCTGCTGGAAGTAAGCTTCACGCACCGTAATGTACGGATCCGTTGACTGGCGCAGCAGACCGTCGGAATCCAGCAGTTGCGCACGCGTTTCAATCCCTTCTACCGCCCATTTACCAATAGACAGCGGCCAGGTCAGCCATGACAGCACCGGATATAACGTATCCGCCGTGTCACCGCCTTCATCACGCAATGTGAAGCTGCCATAGAACGGCAGTTGCAGATACGGACCGTAACCCACGCCATAATGTCCCAACGTGCTGCCGAAGCGGTGCGGTTGGACGCGTTGCAGTTTCTGATTCGCCATGCCCGCGACATCGATGAAACCACCCATCCCTAACAACGAGTTCAGGAAGAAACGCGTGAAGTGAACCATGCCCTGATACGGGTCACCTTGCAGGAACATGTTCACCATAATGGCCGGTTCTTCAAGGTTGCTGGTGAAGTTGCCGATGCCATTGCGTGCAGGCTGCGGGACATAGTCTCGCCATGCCACGGCCACAGGACGCAGTACATACGGGTCCAGCATGTTGAAGTTGAAATCATACATGGTGCGGTTGAATCCTTCGAACGGATCCGAACGCCCCTGTTGCTGGTCACCCGTGCTGGCGCATCCCACCAGCAGCGTCGCGCTCAGCGCAAGCGCAGACAGGCGAAAGTTCATAAATATCTCCCTGTAAAGAAATCACTGCTATTACTGATTTTATACATATTTTGAAACAGACGTATCGCTATTCATGTCATAACACCAAATTTAAGCGTTTTGCGCGAGGAGCCTGTCGCCAAAACCCGCTACGCTTATACCTTGGGTAAACAGCCGAGAAATAAGCCGCATGGACAGTATCGAAAAAGAAAAAATCGACCACCATACGGAAGAACTGAAAGTCGAAAGCGACGAAAAAAACCGTGGCGAGAAAATAGAAGTCGATGAAGACAGACTGCCTTCTCGCGCGATGGCTATTCACGAGCATATTCGCCAGGACGGTGAAAAAGAGCTGGAACGCGATGCGATGGCGCTGCTGTGGTCGGCGATTGCCGCCGGGCTGTCAATGGGGGCTTCGTTGCTGGCGAAAGGCATTTTTCACGTTCAGCTTGAAGGTGTTCCCGGCGGGTTTCTACTGGAGAATCTGGGCTATACCTTTGGCTTTGTAATAGTCATCATGGCCCGCCAACAGCTGTTTACTGAAAATACGGTCACCGCCGTTTTACCCGTTATGCAAAGCCCAACGCTCGGTAATGTTGGCCTGTTAATGCGCCTGTGGGGCGTCGTGTTATTGGGCAATCTCATCGGCACCGGCGTGGCTGCCTGGGCATTCGAATACATGCCCATTTTTGATGAACCCACCCGCGATGCTTTCACCAAAATCGGCATGGACGTGATGAAAAACACGCCCGGAGAAATGTTTGCCAACGCGATCATTTCCGGCTGGATAATTGCCACCATGGTCTGGATGTTCCCCTCCGCAGGTGCGGCAAAAATCGTGGTGATTATCCTGATGACCTGGCTGATTGCGCTTGGCGATACCACCCATATTGTGGTCGGCAGCGTCGAAATACTCTATCTGGTGTTCAGCGGCACGCTGCACTGGCATGACTTCTTCTGGCCCTTCGCCCTGCCGACACTCGCCGGGAATATCTGCGGCGGCACCTTTATTTTTGCGCTCATGAGCCACGCGCAAATCCGCAATGATATGAGCAACAAGCGAAAAACCGAGGCGAAAGCCCAGGCCGAAGCGCAAGAGAAGCGGCAGCAAAAATAAGTGTAATGGCGACACATTGAGCAGTCAGACTGCTATGTGCTTAACCTGCCTGTCAAAAAACGCTATACTCGTGCCGCTTCGTCCCCTTAGTTAAATGGATATAACGAGCCCCTCCTAAGGGCTAGTTGCAGGTTCGATTCCTGCAGGGGACACCATAATGTCGTTCTCCTCAGTTCCTTCTCGTCCACAAAATCACATAAGCCCTTTAGCATCCCAGGCGCGGGTCATTGGACCATCCCTTGAGACATCACATCTAAGTTAATAAAAAGGTTTATAGACTAAACCCCATCTCTCCCCACGCTTCTTTCCAGTCAGCAATGCGTTTGTCTGAAATAGAATGATGAGTCGACTCATCATTTTGCGCACGGTGCCCACCGTGTTTAGCCAGATAGCCTAAATGAGCCTCATTAATATCATTCCTGATCCAGGACAGTGGCGTGACATAGAAAACATTCGGCTCTCTTCCAAGATCAATGAATACCCAATACTCATTGTCATTTTTATCCAGGGTACACTGGGCAGCATAGTTCGTAGAGGTTTGCCATGTTCCCGAAGTTTTCGCTCTGGTGGAGACTTTATACGTTTTGCCATTTGGAGCATCAAAAGTGATAAATGGCCTGTTGCCTTCTTTCTGGGCAACGACATTTATGGCCCCTAGGCTCGTTAGCTTTCTCAATACCGATAACTGCCCTAACTCTGCGGTAGTCACACTATCCTCCGGATCGATCTAACATTGTTATCAATAACGTTTACCGACATGATTTCTGCCGCTCTTAATCAGGGCCGTTCAGTATCCCAATGAGGGAAACTACGTTTCAGTTTATCAACAGTATGACGCCATTTCGGAGTCGTAGGCTTACAGACCGTGTTCTGATTACCGAAGAAGCCGACCTCGCTCACAGCCGCTTGTTCGCTGCGGGTTTCAAGCCATTTAACTGAAACAAAACACTCCGACTTATCGGGATCATCGGCATTCTGACGATACAAATCGCGATACTTCAGTACATCCATTGCCAGCTTTTCGCCATCGTCAGTGTTAATCATAAAACTGTTGGCCGGTTCAACGGCACTTTGTACCAGACCCACGCCCACATACCCTGTTTTAGGGATGTTGACCCAAACCCGGTCGCCGGGCTGGAGCTGTTTTAAGGTTTGGCTGTACCAGCTTCCGCCACCGGCGCTGATGAACTCGTAACGACGCGCCTCTTCCCAGACACGGCTTTGTGGGTCGCCAAACGAGACATAAAACTCGCCATTCCAGGGTTCTTTTGCATTAGCGCTGGTGGCCGTGGCCTGTGCGGCATTGGTTTGCGTTTCGCTCGGGTCGATAAGCCAGGTTCGGCTCAGTAACTGTTCGTCACCGTGCTGGAATACTTTAAAGAACAGCACGTTAATTGAGATGCCATTCTTACTTAGGTAGTCAACGATACGCTCGGTGGACGGATCCAGTTCTGCCGCCACAATAATGATTTGATGCGACTTGTTGATGGCCTCGTCTTCGAGTTCAGCGTTGAAGCGTTGTCTGAACGCATCGCCCAGATTTCCGCCGCCGGAGAATTTATCGTAAATCTGCGATAGACGCTCGGCACTTAAATCATCCACCCAGGAGGCGTAATCCAGCGCCTGGGCAACGACTTCTCGCGGCGTGCGGTCGCGTTTAAGCTCAATTAGGATCAACGAGGCATCTGGTGCGATTGCCAATAGATCGATACGCCCTTTATCATGCGTATATTCCTGATGGCCGATGATCATCCACTGGTCAGAGAGAATGGTGGGATCGTTTAAAATCATCTTCTCCAGCAGTTGCTCGCTGGCGAGTTTGCTGATGGTCAGCGGTTGAGGGTTCTCCCCCACTCGCCAGATTGCATGATGAACCGGCATCGTCTGTTCCTTAGTTTAATGCTGCGTCAGTAAGCGCATCCGCCAGATGGAGCTGGGTTTGCTGGGCGGATTGCAGGCGGGATTTGAGTTGATCGCACAAATCATACATATCATTGATCTTAGCTAATATTTTATTTTGTTCATTTTCTGGTGGTAATGCAATAACATGATTTTTTATATCTTTTACATTTACATGCTTTGCACCAATACCCTTATGAAGGGCTAGTAATTCTTCTAAGGTTTTCTTGGATGACAATAAATACCTTAACAATTCTGAATTCATTTTTGAGGATGGCCGCAACAACATAACTCGCTGACCAAGACAACATTTTAAATCATCCGGAATGACAACTGATTCACCAACACTTCCTTCTCGCGCGAAAATAATATCTCCGGCCTTAGGCTCCAGTCTCAAAATACGTTCTTTATAAGTATCATTAGAAACAAAACGGAACTTCTCATTAATTAACTTACCATTTTTAAATGTATTAGTATCAATACATAGCATTCCCTTTCCTTCAAACTTAGCCGTTGAGTGAGGACAATCAACAATAATATTAAAAATATTATCCACTCGCGCCAGTACCCACCCCTCTGGCAACTCAAACAGCTTTTCCTCATCACTCACAGGCGGCAACGGTTTTTGCTTTTTAATTTTGCCGTCTTTCACCAACTGCGCTTTTTCCTGTTCAATACGTTTAAGCAGGTCAGAAGCGGGTTCGTCGTCAGGATCTTGTGGCACCAGTTTACCCATCACCGCCAATTGCAGAATAGTTTGCTTAAGCGTATCGATACTCGCTTCGGTGGTAAACAGTGTGTCGAAATGCTGGCTAATTCTCGCCCAGTTTTCGGCGAGTTCTTCGGCATTTTCACTGTCGGTCAGTGTTGCCAGCAGGGTTTCTACTAGTTGCTGATGTGCGTCCAGACTGGTCAGGGATTGCTGTTCCAGTTGGTCGCATAGGGACATTAAGTCACGTGCTTTATGAACAATTCTTATTTGTTCTAATAATGGTGGAACTGGAATTTCAAAAAGCTCAAGAGTTTTTTTACTAAGACCTTCGATTGCCATCCCCACTTGACGTCCCCATATTAACTTTTGTATTACTGGGGATGTGATCGCTAAATGAAGAAAACTAATCATTTCTTTTTCAATTAGCCTAATAATTGTTACGTGTTGATTGACATTCGCTTCACCAACATTATTCGGGTAAATAGTGCAACGTCCTAAAGATGCCCCAGTGATATTTAACAATATATCAAATTCTTCAACCTGAGAGCCATCCATTTGAGAATGGACCTCAGAAGTAATGAATACTACATCATCCAGCTTTAACCCATCATTCCAAATATTCTGAGAGCGCAAAAAAGGGACGCCAGAAGAAACATAGGTACTTTGACCTCCTCTAGGGGTACTTCCTGAGCCAATTTTTGTAGCTATTTCTCCCAAGCGTATTACATCCCACCCACTCGGCAATTCAAACGGCTTCTCATCCTCACTGATTTCCGGCAGTGGCTTTTGCTTTTTAATCTTCCCCTGCTTTACCAGCTCCGCTTTTTCGGCAGCAATACGCTTTAACAACTCAGACGCTGGTTCATCATTCGGGTCCTGTGGCACCAGTTTGCCGCGCACCGCCAGTTCCAGAATCAGCTCACGCAGTTTCTTAATGCCGTAGAGGTCAATTTTGCCGTTACTACCGCGCCCTGCCGTCGAGCGGGTTTGCAGGGCAGAAGACCAGATATCGATATGGTCGGTGATAAGCGTCTCAACGGTCATCAGTTTGCCCCCTTGTTGCCTGCCAGCGCGGCATCTAGGATATCGCGCAGCTGGTTACGCAGCTCGCTGATTTCCGACTGTTGGGTCTGGTACTGCGCCAGCAGCTCATCCGGGTCGTGGCTGATAGTTTCACCCTGGTACGGGTTCTTGATATCAAGGTTGAAGTTGCGGGCGATGATGTCAGCGATACTGACTTTCCACGCCTGGTTGTTCTCTTCGCGACTGGCAAAACCGTCGGCTTCGTTGCCCCACCAGTCGATTTCGGTCTGGAACTCTTCAAACTTCATCGGTTTGGTTTTGCTGTAATTCTTCACGCCGTCCGGGTACGGATGCTCGTAGAACCACACCTCTTTGGTTGGCTGGCCTTTGGTGAAGAACAGAATATTGGTTTTGATGCCGGTGTACGGGTTAAACACACCGTTCGGTAAACGCACGATGGTATGCAGGTTGCACTCTTCGGTGAGCAGCTTTTTGATTTTGGTTTTGACGCCTTCACCGAACAGCGTGCCGTCCGGTAACACCACCGCCGCACGGCCTTTATCGGCCAGCACTTCGATAATCAGCTGCAGGAACAGATCGGCGGTTTCACGAGTTTGCATCTCTGCCGGAAAGTTCTTCTCGATGCCGTCTTCTTCGGTGCCGCCAAACGGTGGGTTGGTGATGATCACGTCCAATTGTTCGTCCCATGATGAGAGCGGTTTATTGAGCGTATTGTCGTGGCGGATTTGCACCGGTACTTCAATGCCGTGCAGCAGCATGTTGGTGGTACACAGCAGGTGTGGGAGCTGTTTTTTCTCGACGCCGTGGATCTGCTGTTGCAGCGTTTTATGATCTTCAGTGGTTTTGACGTATTGCTCTTTCACATGGTCGAAGGCGCAGGCAAGGAAGCCGCCCGTTCCGCACGCCGGGTCCATGATCGACTCACCCAGCTTTGGATCTATGCGATTGACCATAAAACGCGTCACGGCACGCGGGGTATAGAACTCACCCGCATTCCCGGCACTTTGCAGGTCGCGCAGGATCTGTTCGTAGATATCGCCAAACAGATGGCGTTCCTGGCTGCTGCTGAAATCGATTTCGTTGAGCTTGTTAATCACCTGGCGCAGCAAGGTGCCGTTCTTCATGTAATTGTAGGCGTCGCTGAACGCCTGTTTCACCACAAAGCCGCGTGGGTTTTTATCGATTGGCGCGGTGAGGTTTTTCAACGTCGGGAACAGATCGTCGTTGACGAATTCCAGCAGGGCATCACCGGTAATGCCCTCGCTGTTCGCCGCCCAGGTACGCCATAAATAGCGCTGTGGGATCGGAAGCTGATAGTCATCCTGCTCCAGTTCCAGTTCTTCTTCCTGGGTATCAAAAATCTTCAGGAACAGCAGCCATGAAAGCTGGCCCAAGCGCTGGGCGTCGCCGTCCACGCCTGCGTCTTTGCGCATGATGTCCTGTAGGGATTTAATGACTGAGCTTATCGACATGTTTTCTTTCCATTCTAAAAAAAGGATGCCACCGGGGGCCGTAAGCGCCAGGTGGCAGAATCGGGGGTTGGTTATCAGGCTGAGCGTGGTGGTAACTGGTAAATTTCGCTTTCCAGTTCGTTCACGGCATCTTCATAAGCCTGTTTGCTACCAAAGCTGCTTTTAATAATTTCCAGCGGGCGACCGAGCGAATCGAACGGTTTCAGCTTCAACACCTGGATGTCCTCGATTTCCTGCACACCTTCATCGGCGTACTTGTCCAGCAACGTGTTTAATACGTTTTGTGCAGGCTCAGAATATTTAGTGAAGTAGTTACGCTTGCGAACGTTGTCGGCGCGCTCTTTGCGCGTCAGCGGCGGTTGGCCGTAAACCACATGGCACAGCAGATCAAACGGGTCGAGATCTTTGCCCACTTCTTCTGCCAGCACATCCCAAAGCACACCAAGCTGCTCCAGTTCATTAATGATGAGCTGTTTGCGGTCCGCAGAGTGCCACTTACGGATGAAGTCATCAAGCGATGCGTAGTCTTTATCTTTAAGCAGCGTTTTACGGGTGTAATCCTGGAAAGATTCAGTGACCAGCTTGCCGTCGGCATCGTAATACTGCACGCGTTTTGCCAGCACTTTTACACTGACACCGTTGACGTGGAACTTACGAACTTTGTTTTCATCGTCGTCTTCAAACGCCCCATCACCTCTGCCGGATGTTGGGTCATAGATTGCAGGTGTCTCTGCGACCCCGTTTATCAACTCAGGCAATTCATTATCCGGCGTTTCGTCTTCGAGTTGCTCGTCGAAATCAGAATCAGGATCGGTAATCTGTTGCGGCGTGGTGCGGATCACTTTTTCTGGTACGCCGTCAAAACGCGGGTCGGCAAACAGTTCAGTGGCTTTTTTGAAGTCAAGAATGGTGAACCACAGCTTGCCGTATTTTTCGTTGATACGCGTGCCGCGCCCGATGATTTGCTTAAATTTGGTCATCGACTGAATGTTCTGGTCCAGCACCACCAGTTTGCAGGTCTGCGCATCCACACCGGTACTCATCAATTCTGAGGTGGTCGCTATCACCGGATAGGCTTTCTTCGGATTGATAAAGTTATCCAGCTGTCCTTTGCCGATGTCGTCATCACCGGTGATTTTCATCACGTACTTTTCGTTCTTTTTCACCTGCTCGGGGTTGAGATTGACCAGCGCCCGCCGCATGCGATCGGCGTGATCGATGTCGTTACAGAAGACAATGGTTTTATCCATCGGGTTGGTGCGTTTGAGATAATCAGTGATGGTTTGAGCCACCAGCCAGGTGCGCTCATCAATGACCATCGTGCGGTCAAAGTCTTTCTGGTTATAAATACGGTCTTCAATCAGTTCACCGTGTTTATCAACCTGCCCTTTGGTTGGCCGCCAGCCCTGCAAATCGACATCAATATCCACCCGCACCACTTTGTACGGCGCAAGGAAACCATCTTCGATGCCTTCTTTGAGCGAATAGGTGTAAACCGGCTCGCCAAAGTAGTCAGTGCTGGAGACCTCTTCGGTTTCTTTTGGCGTGGCGGTCAGGCCAATTTGCGTGGCACTGCTGAAATATTCGAGGATTTCGCGCCAGGCACTGTCTTCTGACGCGCTGCCGCGATGGCATTCGTCGATAACAATCAGGTCGAAGAAATCAGGGGCCACCTGTTTAAACGCTTTTTGCTGTTCTTCCGGGCCGGTAATGGCCTGGTAGAGTGCCAGTTGAATTTCATAGGCCGGATCAATCGCCCTGCCCGTCACTTTTGCCATCGCGCTGCCAAAAGGCTGGAAGTCGTTGAGTATTGTTTGATCGACCAGAATATTACGGTCGGCCAAAAACAGAATGCGTTTCTTACTTTTTGCTTTCCATAAACGCCAGATAATCTGGAACGCAGTGTAGGTTTTTCCGGTGCCTGTCGCCATGACTAATAACAGGCGCTTTTGTCCCGCAGAAACCGCTTCGACCGTTTTGTTAATTGCCTGAAGCTGGTAGTAACGAGGGGATTTTCCGGTGCTGTCGTCGTGATAATCCTGGCTGATGACAGGCAATTGCTCGGCGGTGAACCCTTTCCAGGCGCAGTATTTATTCCACAGCTGTTCTGGTGTGGGGAAATCGTTGAGGGTGATTTCTGATTCAAGCTGTGCGGGATTCGTTTTGTCGTGGAAGATAAAACCATCGCCATTAGACGCAAAGACAAAAGGCACGTCGAGCAAGCGAGCGTAATCCAAACCCTGCTGCATACCCTTGCCAATTTCATGCTTATTGGCTTTCGCCTCTATCACTGCAAGCGGTAATCCCGGCTTGTGGTAAAGCACAATGTCCGCTGATTTCACGGTCAGACGTGCCGCCAGCTTGCCACGCACCACCACTTTACCCTCGCGGAGTTTCACTTCCTGACGGATCTGCGACATCACATCCCAGCCCGCGTCTTTAACCGCTGGCAGGATAAATTTGGTGATGATGTCCGTTTCGGTCAGATGAGTTTTGTTTACGCCAGCCATAGCAGAACACTCCACGATATTGGGTTAGCTCTGATTTTACACAGATTAGTGCATGACGTAATGGCCTGAAACGAGGTTTTGAGCATTTTACAGGTGCCATTCGGAACCAGAGATCGCATCAAAATTGCAGTAACCTCTTTTTTGCCGCTTACTTGCGTTGTTTTACGCCCAACGTCTCCACTGGATTAATGGCGATCAGGGATCGTTATGATTCCCAGGTTCTATTCCCGCCAGACCTAAATTGAAGCTATCCGTAAACGATTGATAGTATCTGTGAGGGTACTCGATAAACAATCGCCACCTAAATTCAACATTAACAGGTAGTTAAAATTAAATTCGATTCTTTCCGGGACGCATCCGCTCTCTTTCAACGACAATCTATTCCATCAGATCAGGCACCGATTCATAACGCTACAGCGAAAACACCTTCTCTCGTAAATAATATTACGACACAGAAATATTATTCTTTTCGTGCAAAAACCACCAATAGGAAAGATGTAAAGATAAGGTTTATTTTCCGTAATGAAAATAATCAAAAGGATTCGCTTTTAATTAGCACACAAATTACCTTGATTTAAAATCAATCACATCAGCGTAATGATGTGACACATAACATAATATACGCCCCCCTACACTAATTGTTTTTTTATAAATAATCCACAGAGGACAATTTCTTAACATTTTATTCACGAAATGATTAGGGCATGAAATTTATATAAGATTCTGTTATTATTCGCGCGAATTTTTTGACGGGAAGACTGCGATGGATTGGTTCGTGGATATTTTTTCTACGTATCTTTATGGCCTCAAGGTAGTAGCAATAACCTTAGCGATTATGATGCTTATCAGCGGATTAGATGATTTGTTCATCGATATCATCTACTGGGTCCGCCGCGTGGCTCGCGCGGTTACGGTGTATCGCCGTCATCAGCACATGGATTACCGCGCTTTATATAAGCCGGATGAAAAACCTCTCGCTATCATGGTCCCTGCCTGGAATGAAACCGGGGTAATAGGCAACATGGCTGAGCTGGCTGCCATGACTTTAGATTATGAAAACTATCATATCTTTGTCGGCACCTATCCTAACGATCCAGACACACAGCGAGATGTAGATGAAGTATGCGCTCGCTTCCCTAACGTCCACAAAGTTGTGTGCGCGCGCCCAGGCCCGACCAGCAAAGCGGATTGTCTGAATAATATACTCGATGCCATCACCCAATTTGAGCGCAGCGCGAATTTCACCTTTGCCGGATTTATTCTGCACGACGCAGAAGATGTTATTTCGCCGATGGAATTACGCCTGTTCAATTATTTGGTCGACAGGAAAGATTTGATTCAAATTCCGGTGTATCCGTTCGAGCGGGAATGGCACCATTTCACCAGCATGTCGTATATCGATGAATTCGCCGAACTGCATGGGAAAGATGTGCCAGTGCGTGAAGCCATTGCAGGACAAGTTCCTAGCGCGGGCGTCGGCACCTGTTTTAGCCGTCGCGCGGTGATGGCGCTATTAGCAGACGGTGACGGTATCGCTTTCGACGTGCAGAGTTTGACCGAAGACTACGACATTGGCTTTCGCCTGAAAGCCAAAGGCATGACGGAAATTTTTGTTCGCTTCCCGGTAGTGGATGATTCCGCTCAGGCCAAAAAAACGCGCAAATTCTTGCAACGCAAACGCTCATCGTCGGTTATCTGCGTGCGCGAATATTTCCCGGATACCTTTACCACCGCGATGCGTCAGAAATCACGCTGGATAATCGGCATCGTGTTCCAGGGTTTCAAAACACACCGCTGGACCAAAAGCCCGACGCTCAACTATTTCCTCTGGCGCGACCGTAAAGGAGCCATCAGTAACTTCCTCAGCTTCTTTGCGATGATCATTATGTTCCAGCTGGTGCTGGTCCTGATTTATCAACGCATCTGGCCGGACGCCTGGCAATTCTTGTCGATTTTCACCGGCGGCCCGTGGCTGGTCACGCTGCTGTGGTGCAACTTTGCACTGATGGTGAACCGCATTCTCCAGCGTGTCATTTTCGTGACCGTCTACTACGGATTAGCCCAGGGCCTGCTTTCCGTTCTGCGGCTGTTCTGGGGCAACATGATCAACTTTATGGCCAACTGGCGCGCCCTGAGTCAGGTGATTCAGCATGGCGATCCGCGTCGCGTTGCCTGGGATAAAACCACCCATGATTTCCCGAGCGTAACCGGAGAAAACCGCGCACTGCGCCCATTGGGACAAATTCTGATCGAGCATCAGATAATCACCGAAGAACAGCTTGAACACGCCCTGACGCACCGCGTCATTGGTCTGCGTCTTGGCGGTTCCTTGCTGATGCAGGGGCTGATTACGGCTGAACAGTTGGCAATAGCCCTTGCCGAACAAAGCCGCGTGACCATGGAAACTGTCGATGCGTGGGATATCGACGAGGCGCTTATCGAACAAATGCCCGCCGCCATTGCCCTACGCTATGCCGTTTTGCCGCTGCGTAAAGAAGGAAAAGCGTTGGTCGTTGCCAGCGAAGACGGCATTGACCCCGTTTCACTCGCTGCGTTAGAACGCAAAATGCACTGCACCGTGAAATACGTCATTGTGCCACGCGGTCAGGTGGTGACAGGGCTGCGCTACTGGTATGCCCGCCATCGCGGCATGGACGATCGTGCGCTGCTGAAAAGCGCTGTGGAAAAAGGCTGGCTGGATGAACAACGCGCCGACGAACTGTGGCGACAGTTTGTTCCGCGCCAGTTGTTGTTTGCCGAAGTGCTGACCTCGCTGGGGCATATCAATAACTCGGCGATGAGCGCTCTGCTGCTTCGTCATGAACGCAGTGAAAAACCGCTGGGTGAATTTTTAGTCACCGAAGGCGTTGTGACACAGCAAACACTCGATCATGTGCTGGAACTTCAGCAAGAACTTCAGCTTTCAATGCCTGCGCTGCTTAAAAGTGCAGGGCTGAGCGACGCCCAACTGGCTGAGCTGGAGCACGCGCAGGAGCAAACATCGTGAAAAGAGAACATGCCCCGAAACTGATTAGCCTGCTGGTCGCTTCGCTGCTCAGCAGCGCCGTTATGGCGCAAGCCGCGCCACTTGGCACCAGTGCCAAAGCGCTGGGGCTGAGCGATTATCGCCATTTCAAAATTTATCCGCATCTGGAAAAAGCCCTGCGCGCGCAGAAGCAAAACGATGAGCAAACGGCGCTGAAAGAATTCCGCCATATCCACCAGCAGGCGCCGGACAACGTGGCACTGACGCTGTATCTGGCCGAAGCGTATCGTCATTTTGGTCATGACGAGCAGGCACGTCAGGTGCTGAACGATCAGCTAAAGCAGCATCCACAAGATGCCCGACTCAAACAACAGTTAGCCGCTATTCCGCGTAAAACACGGCCTGTCACCAACGTCGAACAGCTTCTGGCTCAGCAAAAAGCCTGTGATGCCGCACCGACGGTACAATGCCGCAGCGAAACCGGGCAGAACGCATTGCGTCTTAAGCAGTTGAAGATAGCGCGAGCGCAGCTGGATGATGCCGCTCTTGCCCGTACAGGCGAAGGCCTGGCGCTGGAAAATGGTGTCCTGCAACGGGCTATTTACGAAAAAAACTGGGCAATGGCCGATGACATTTTCGACCAGAAAAGCGATCGCAAAACGCTGAGCACCGCCGAAAAACAGCAATGGTTTAACGTTCTGCTGGCCGGGCAACTGGATGCGCGTCTGAAAACGCTTCAGGCTGAGGACGTGTTCACAAGCCCACAAGATCAACTGGCCTGGGCCGGGAATCTGGCGACGCACGGCGAAACTGCAAAACTCCAGCGCTACCTTGCTGAGCACCAGCCGACATTCGAGAGCGCAGAACAAGAACAGAGCTGGCTTTATCTCATCTCCCGCAGCAGCAATCCGCAGCAAATGCTGAAACAGTATCAGCCGCAGTTTGCCGCCAACCAGCGCTATGTCGCCGGAACCGCGTTCCCGGCCGCGTTGAAAGCGAAAGATTACGCCAGCGCGCAGCAAATCTTAAGCCACGTTCCTGCAGATGAAATGCTGGCAGAGCGTTATGCATTGAGCACCGCGACGGGTAACACCGCGGAAAGCGTGAACATTTCTCGTAAGATGGTCCAGCGCTCGCCACGCAATCTTGCTCTGTTGGATCAGCTTAGCTGGCAATTGATGCAAAACGGCCAATCCCGGGAAGCGGGAAGTCTGTTGCTGGAACGCTATCCTTTCGGCGGCGCTTCCCGGCAAACGGAAAAATTGATGCTGCGTCTTGCCGGGTTGCTCCAGCACTATCCTGATTTGGCAACGCCAGCCCAGATGGCGCGCCTGAGCGCCCCGCTGCCAACCGCGACCTTACGCCAGTTACAGAGCCAGCTTCCGGGTGTCAGCACCGACTGTCAGTCAACGCGCGATCTGCTCGGTGATATGTCGGCAAACTATGATGCTGACGCCTGGAATCGTCTTGGTGAGTGCTATCGCAGTGATCTTCCTGGTGTGGCGTTATATGCGCTGCAACAAGCCGAAATGCGCCAACCGAACACTTATCAGCACCGCGCCGTAGCCTATCAGGCTTATGCGGTTGAAGATTACGCCACGGCAATACAGGCGTGGAAATTAGTCCCGATGGCCGCCATGAGCGATGAAGATGTCATGGCGGCCGCGAATACCGCGCAGGCCGCTGGCGATAATGCCGCTCGCGACAGTTGGGTAGACGACGCGCAGAAACGCGGGCTGGATAACCGCGAAGACTGGTTGTGGTTGCATGCTCAACGTTACCTTCCGGCGGAACCGGAGTTAGCACTTGCTGACCTGAATCGTGCCATTGACATTCAACCAACAGTTCGTGCCCTTACGACGCGTGCTGCGGTGTACCGTGAACATAAGCGCACGCCAGAGGCCATCGCCGATTTACGCCACGCATTGATGATTGAACCTGACAATACGGCAACGCAGGCTGCACTGGGTTATGCGCTATGGAGTAATGGTGATTACGTGCAGTCACGCGATGCGCTGGAAAAAGCACATAGTGCCTCGCCGGACGATCCGCAGTTGATTCGCCAGTTGATGTACGTGAATGAACGCCTCGGTAATATTCCTCAAACGCAGCTGTATGCCCGTCAGGTTGTCGATGAAATTGATGCCGTCGCAGACGTGACGCCATTAACACCGCCGCAAAATCAGGAGCGCTTTAACGTGCGCCGTCTGCATGAAGATATTGGTCGTCGCTGGACGTTCAATTTCGACTCCTCCATCGGCCTGCGTTCCGGCGCCAGAAGCGCATCAAGCACCCAAACGGGCGGTGCGGCACCGGGGCAAAGCTATCGTAGCTATGGTCAGTTCGAAGCCGAATATCGGATTGGCCGCAATATGCTGGTCAATGGCGATATGCTGTCCGTTTATAGCCGCTTATTTGCCGATACCGGCGACAGCAGCGTGGTGATGCCGGTGAAAAACCCAATGCTTGGCACCGGGCTGCGCTGGAAACCGCTGCATGACTACACGCTCTTTTTCGCCATTGAAGAACAGTTTGCGCTCGACCACCATCACGGCGAAACCGATACCATGCTGCGCGCCAGCGCATCGTTCCTCAACAGCGGTAAGTTCAGCGACGAGTGGCATCCGAATGGACGCGGCTGGTTTGCGCAGAATTTGTATCTCGATGCCGCGCAGTACGTCCGTCAGAATAATCAGGCCTGGACGGCGGATTACCGCGCAAGCTGGCACCAGAAAGTCGCCCAAAATCAAACCATCGAACCTTACGCGCATGTGCAGGTGAATGGCTTCCGCGATGATCATACCGAAGGGAATCAGCTTGGTGGTATCGGTGTGCGCTGGAATATCTGGACCGGTCAGTCGCAGTACAACGCATGGCCGCACAAAGTCAGCCTGGGGCTTGAATATCAACGCACCTTTAAAGCCATTAATCAGGATGGAGGCGATCGCAACAATGCCTTCTTAACCGTGGGAGTGCACTGGTAATGCTGAAACTTCGTCATCTTTTCCTGCTGGTGATGCTGGCAAGCCCGTGGGCGAATGCCATGAAAGCCGTATTCTGGCAGCCTCAGCTACGCGATATGACCGTTAGCGAAGCGCAATGGACCTCACTGATGCAAGCGTTGCGTCATCAAGGGTTCGACACCATCGTGCTGCAATGGACGCAGTACGGCAGCGCTTTTACCGATGAAAAAAGCCATCAACAGCTACAGCAGAAGGCAACGGTCGCACATGCCGCTGGACTGAAAGTGATTGTTGGCCTCAACGCCGATCCTGAATTTTTCTCGCGCCAAAAACAGTCCACCGCGGTGCTCAGTCACTATCTTGCCCGCCTGCGGGTTGCCGATGTGCAGCAGGCAAAACGCTGGCTAATGGCATCTGATTTTCGGCCTGACGGCTGGTATTTGAGTGCCGAAATAGACGATCTCAACTGGCGTAATCCTGCCGCAAGAACAGAGCTGTTGGCGTGGCTCGGTGATACGCACAAACAGTTGGCGACGCTCGATAGCAGTCCGGTGTACATCAGCAGTTTCTTCGCCGGGAATATGACGCCGGAAAGCTACACCGGTATGCTCGCGGAAATCGAGAAACGGGGGATTGGCGTGTGGGTGCAAGATGGTCACGGCGTGAAAGCATTAAACCAGCCACAGCGCCAGCTCTATCTGAGCAGTGCTACAGGCTGTCAGGCGCAAACCCCGGCTCGTGGCATTGTGTATGAGGTTTTTGACGTGGTTCCGGGCAAGACATTTAGCGCTAAACCGCTCCCGCCAAAACACATGTCGGGTCAACTGGCGCAGACATCTGCCTGCGGTAAAGACGCGCTGTATTTCTCGCTACGTTATCTGCCTGCCGCACAGGGTATTCTTCAATACAAGTAACTGAATAATCAATATTCCCACAGGCGTAACCTTTGGCCTGTGGGTTATTTGCCAGAGTCGAAATTTATATATAAACCTTTATTTAAAGGTAAACCTCCCTCTCCTCTCTTTATCTTCGTTACTATCACGGGCTTTATTTTATTTTTCCGATAATAAAAAGGTCCTCTGTATCTGCATGCGTAATAAACGTCTTACTTTCTTTATTCTGGGAATGGGATTCATTCCCGGCCTGGTGTTAGCCCAAACCGGCACCGTCAAAACCAATCAAGAAAAATCAGCCGATGACCCCACTAAAGTCACCACCAAACTAGGCGTTGCCTGGTCTGATAATTACGACATGAACGACAGCAATGTCGCCTTTTCAGGCTCGCTGGCGCTGGATGAAGCCCGCAAAATTAACCTTCGCGTAAATAGCGATGCGACAGAGTGGCGCGTAGGCGGTTCGTGGTTATTCCCGATAGGCATTTTGAATTTCAACTTCGGCAAAAATGACTATCCAAACGGGGCATCGCAGACCAACTATTCGGTCGGGACGTTTGTGCCACTTAGCTTCTTTGGCATTGAACCTGCGGGTTTCCAGATTTTCCCAATGGCCGGTTATACCTACAACACAGGCGACAGCATTGGCTGTGATAAAGACAACCACAGCGCCTGTAGCCAGTCTGATTTCTCAGGTTCACCCTCGCCGGAAAACGGCTTTACCTCGATTGATACCTCCGGCAGTAGCGGTTATCTCGGCGCCTTTGTGCTCAAACCACTGACCGCCGATCTGCGCCTGCTGAGCTTTATGGGAGCCTCTTACGGCTCCAAAAACGACGATGGCGATAACTACAAAGGCTACTTCGGCGGTATCGGTCTGGGCTATTCGTTTGATAAACATAACTCAGTGACCGGTTTCACCTACATCCAGGATAACAACACCTATCTGGACGATCCTGAGAAGCGTTTCCAGTTCTCCTACAAGTATCAGTTCTGATACTTTCCCGATTCCGGCAGCGAGCCGCTTCTCGTTCGCCGGAACGTTTTTTTGCTAAAAATCGTCTACTTTCAATGTGGTATTACCCGCCTATTTGCCGTAATGCCAGTCAGTTAAGCGCGGTGGTCGCTTTTCCGTTCACCTGATGTCCGCAGACACCTCTGCACTTTCATCCGTGAACGGGCAAAGGGGAATGACCGAATTCCCCTTTGCAATCCCCCCGGCCCCGCAATTGAAATCGGTGCTTCGCACTGCGCTCACCGTCACCCTTCA
>DASXML010000044.1:0-2127 GCA_036495715.1 Scandinavium sp. | reverse complement strand
CGAGACCCAAAGCAATTTCCCGATCCGGACCGGTTCGATATTACGCGAGACCCAAACCCGCACATTGCCTTTGGCCATGGCGTACATTTTTGCCTCGGCGCAGCCCTGGCACGGATGGAGGCGCGGGTCGCCCTGGATTATTTGCAGAAGACCATGGAGGAATTCGAGCTGGCCGGAGCAAAATCCTGGGAGCCACGCAAGGGTCTGCATGTCCATGGACCGGTCAAGCTGCCGTTGAAATTCCGCGCGCGATCCCCCAACTTTGAACCTTAAACTTTGAGCTTTGAACCCGCGAAGCACCGTAAACCAAAACATTGAACTTGCGCAACGCGCTCGCAAAAAAAATAATTTTTTTATGGGTTACTAGAGGGTGTTACGAAAGCAAAACGGTGTGATCTCGATTTTATCGAGTTCAAATGAGGGTCAATGGATAAATTGCTGAGATTGCAGAAGTGGGTTTTCAGGGTAGATCCAAGGTCATCTGACGGGGCGCTAATTCAGCCAGCAGCGCTTTGCAGGGCTTGGGTTGGCCAAGCAGCGCATGAGCCCGTAACAGACACGCCGCGTCAGCCAACAGCCCCATGTACCAGGCCAAGCGCAGACTGTTGAAAAATATTTGATTCAAACCGAGTTGATTCTTTTCAAAGGACTGTGACGCCTCGATCCAAGGTCGCACTCCTCTCAATAGAGTCTGGGCTGCTCGCGTGCTTAATGGCAAACGACCCAACAGTGTCTCTTGCGTTTTAGCTGGATAAACAAATTCCCGCGGGCAGGAGGAGGCCTCCCAGCAGCAAGCACACAAGGTTGCCGGCTGGCGAACACCAAACCAGTGCGCCTGCGCTTGGGGATCATAACCCAGCCAGCGCAGCCCCTGGCCCTGTGGACAACAGACCCGGGTTTCGTCCTCAAAAGGCGGGACCAGCCGTTGATCTTCTCGACGATGAGTCAGCACTGCGGTGTCCCACTGTTGACGGCAGCAGCGCTTGGCGGGGGCGGCAACGTAACCAAAATCACCGACGACAAACCGCGGGCACCACGACCAGCGTTGCCAGAGATACTTCATGCTGGGCACTAAAAACCCGCCTTCGCCGTGATTGGCTGGAGTCAACCAACTCACCAAGGGAACCAGTAACACCGCCTCGTGATGGTGAGCCAGCCAAAGTCGCAACGTATGTTTTTTATAGCCCACAAACCAACAACTCTGGCCTGGTTTAAGGGTGCGATAGCCTATTGCCGCGCGTTTGGCTGTGTGGGTGCCGGTGCTCTTTTTTTAAAAAGTTTACATGCTGCGGGCAGATCGGTGGCGTCGATAATCGCTATGGTGTCCAAACGCTCCATCATCTCTCTGAGCAAGGGCTTCATCAACTGTTCGTTAATTGTGCGCAGAGTGCTGACCCCCATGTGCGCGCGAAATTCATGAAGCATCCTCACATCTGGCACGCCTTGGCGATGAGATAAACGGGCAAAGCGTCGCCAACTTCGCTGCTCCTTCAATAATTTCACCAGCAAATTGATCGAATGCGCTGGCGTCAATAGCAGCAATAAATGGGTGCGCCACAACTGAGCGGCACTAAAGGTCCGCCGTCGTCCGCCCGTAGGCCCATCAGGCCACTGCTGGTTGATAAACTCATCCGGGATGTAGGGCGATAGCTGCTCCAGAAGTTGCGAGGTCCCAGTCGTTGGCAGTGCTTTTTTCACGCCCACAGACTACCCCTTTGAACTCTACCTGCGAAGCTTCCCGCAAAAACCCGCTTTTCCTTGCTGGAACACATTCAACAACAGCCACATGCAATAACTTTCGTAACACCCTCTACTACCCGTTACAAGACGTTACCACGCATTACCGGGGGCCCTTTTTGCGACTCCAATTTGAAACCGGAAATTAGAAACCGCACGGTCGCGTCCGTCCACCATGCCCGTGATGTCCGCTCCTGTCCCGACATTAGCGTTCTGACTGTCAGTGAAACTGTCAGTGAAAGGTCATTCTAGTAGTGAAAAATAGTGGCGAGCTTTGGCGAATAGTCCTTGATTTTACAGGGGTTTATGCGATTATATGGGCATCTCAATCGGTGACTTAGTCCGATTCCGACCCTCGCCTCCAATTCCAAACGCTGTTTGGACAAGGAG
>DASXML010000043.1:0-32382 GCA_036495715.1 Scandinavium sp. | reverse complement strand
CAAGCTTGGTGTTGAAGTACTCAACTTCCTGACCTGCGTCATTGATTTTGTACCACTTGAATTCCGCAGATTTCAGGGTCTGACCGCTGGTCACGGCCTTGTACAGGTACGGGCTGGACGAGTCGATTTCTTTGGTGAATTCGAACGGCGTGTGGATACGCGTGCCGGTCAGCTTGCCGGTGTTGTTATCGGTCGGGATGTACAGTTTGTGTTCCTGTGCAACCACTTCGATGCTGCCTTCACGGTCCTGAACGTCAACAGACCCTTTAATGTCCGCGCCGCCGTCGTCTTTCAGCCAAAGATAAACAGGAATTGCCATGTGTTATTTCTCCATTTCATTGTCAGTCACGTCATCATCCTGCGATGACGTTTTGGTAACGCCTGGTATCTGACAGGCATTGGCCTGCGGTACCAGACTGATTTCAACACGGCGGTTCAGCGCACGGCCGTCCGGGGTGTCGTTCGTTGCCACAGGACGGCTTGCGCCATAGCCCTGCACGGCAAAACAGCTCACCGGCACATCGCCGGTGTCACGCATCCAGTCGCGTACCGATTCGGCACGTTTCAGGGAGAGTGTCTGATTCAGTTGCGCACTTCCGGTGTTATCGGTGTGACCCGACACCACAATCAACCAGCCCGGCTTCGCTTTGATGCCGACCAGCGAGTTCACCAGCACTTTGGTGGAGCCGGTTTTCAGCGCCGATTTACCCGAATCGAACAGCGACATGCTGTCGAGGCGGATAATCTTCGGCACCGGTTTTGGCTTCGGCTCGGGTTCAGGCGGCGGAGGTGGCGGCACATACGAGCGAATGGCATCCAGCAGCGGCATACGCAGGCGTTCGCCCTGATACAGGCCGAGACTCATGCGCAGCGGTTCACCGTTGCGAGACCAGTTATCCAGTTGGGTCGCATCCTCACGCAGCACCTTCACGGCATCGGCTTTCAGGCCGTAATCATCCATCGAGATACGGTCATAGCGGGCAATGTCGAAACTCAGGCGCTGCAGTAACTGACGGTTATTCCAGCCACTGCTCAGTAGGGCCGCAATCGCCGCCAGCGTGAAAAGGCTCAGCGCACAGCGCCATGTCCTTCCGCGTGGCGTCAGGCCCTGCCCTTCCGGCAGCAACGGCAGCACAAAATCCGGGAACAGTGACATCACCGTCGTATCCGTTCCTACTGGCTGCCAACCGGCCACATGCTGCATTGCCGTATGACGAGAAAGCCAGGCGGTCCAGATGGACGACGCGAGGCTCCCGGCCAGAATTGGTCCCATGCCCCACAACACAGCCGTAGGTGCTACCGGCGGAATATCCGGGTTCGCATCCATAAACACGGCTTTGACGTGGGCCTGGAACCAGGTCATCAGGCTGTTCATCAGCACCTGCTGCTGCATGGCAATGGCGCCCCCGGTGGTGACCCACGCCGCAATCGAACTCGGCGCAGAAGACTCACGCCAGACGCTGATACCTTCCCCCGGGATGGCCGCCTGCCAGAGCATGTCGTTCATCATCGCGCTGCCTGCCTGGCCGTTGAGCACCAGCGGCACGGTGTGCCCGGTTTCCTTACGCAGCTGGCTGATTTGCCAGCGCAGGGCCAGCAGACGGCTGGTGAGCGCTTCGCCATCCGCGTGTTTCTGCGGACAGACGCTGACCATCACCGACAGCTGGCGTCCCCAGTCCGGTCGTTGCCACAGCACCTGCCGGGCCACCTGCTCCAGGCTCTGATGGTCTTCCACGCGGATCCAGCAGCCCTGTGTCACGGTCAGTACCTGAGACTGTTCTGGCCAGGCCTGCGGCAAATCACCACAGACCAGTACCACCGGCTGGCGGTACGTCGCATCCGGCAGGTTGTCCAGACGCAGGGTGACTTCATGCTCCGTGCGATGGCTGGCGACATACCAGACCGCAGCAATAAGCCCCAGCACCGCCAGTAGAATGAGCACCGACACCAGACGCGTGACGGGCAGAAAGCCCAGGCTGACGACGGCACTCAGCAGCGCGGCCCACAATGCCAGCCAGCGCTGTTGTGCAGGACTCATTTCACCGCTCCCGGTAACAGCGTGGTCAGCGTCAGGTCCAGCCAGTGATCAAGTCCCCACCACAGAGCCGCCAGCACCAGCACACTCACGCCGATACGTACAGGCCAGGAGTCCAGCCAGCCGTTCATGCCCCGCCCGGCACGGCTTTCTGCCAGTACCGGATGGGTCTGCGGATAAGTGAAAGGTTCAACCTGTTCACTGAGCGCACTGACCAGCTTCTGACGATCAGGGTCATTCAGGGAGCGGAAACTCCCGAGGAAGCCCAGCATCATCACCCGCTGGAAACAGGTCAGCACCGCCGGTTCGGGGGCGGGTCCACGCAGCACTTCAGTCATACGGGTACACAGCGTATCGCCCGCATCCATGGTGCCGAGAAAATGTCCCTGCAGCGGAATGTCGTACCACTGCACACAGGCATCATCTTCGACGCCACGGCCTTTGACGGCTTCATCGAGCAGCGCACATTGCGCCGTCAGGATGTGCTGACAACTCGCCTCGTCCAGTTCGCTGGCTTTCAGTTCGCGCTGCACGCGTTCCACATCGGCAATGCAGCGTTCCCACAGCACCCGGCCTTCCCCTTCCTGAAACTGCGGGCCATGGCGCAGGCTGATAACCTGCAGCCAGGTATCCTGCAGCAGCGCATCAATATCGATGGACGCGGTCATGCCGCGTTTACGCTCACTCATGTTCTCAGTACCGCAAAGAGTTCAAGTTCAGGCTCACCCAGCATGCCCGGGACATAAAACATGCAGCTGCCGCTCTGGAGCATTTCGGCTGCCAGCGGATGCGACACGTCGAGGCTGAAATACTGGTTTTCCAGACGCAACGGGATAGCGGCCGGAACATGACGTAATGGCGTCAGTGGCACGCCCAGTTTGGAGGAATTCACAATGCCCCTGACGTGATCCGGACTGCCCACTTTGCACTGGCGCGGGAACTGCTCCTGCAGCTGTGCCACTGGCATCGGCGAACGTACGGAGAGGTAATAATCGGCCCCTTCGCGCAGTCGCGGATCGTGCAGGCGGGCCTGCCAGAAGTGCAGCCGGGCGTCGTGCTCAAGTTCGATAGACACCACCCGCGACGGCAGGCTGGCCTCCAGCAAATCGCCCAGTAAATCGAACAGCGGCGGGAATGCGGCATTCAGTTGTTCATGCTGGTACGCCGGGATGGCGCTGACCTGATGATCAAGGGAGAAGGTCAGCAGACTGCCGGCCAGACGCGCCAGTTCCGGATACAGACGTTCAGGCGGGCTTTGCAGGTTGCGCTGATACTGACCCAGCACCGGCTCAGCACTGTTGAGAGCATTCAGCAGCCAGAACAGAGACACGTCGGCCACGGCAAAATCGGCCATCCGTTCGTTACTTTCCCGGCGCATCGCCATCAGGCGGGTCAGACGTGCGCGCAACTGAGTCATCAGCTGTTCAAGCTGGGTGACCAGCCAGCGGCTGCTCTGTACCGTCAGCAACGGAGGCAGGAAGGTGTCGTCCAGCGCCCAGACCCCCTGCGAATCCTGCTGCAGACGGGCGACCGGACAGGTCAGGTAATCCCCGTTGCTCTGGTGTGCAAAACGCAGCGTCAGTTCCGGATGCATCACCGCAATCTGGCGGGTATCTTCGCCAAAACTGTTACGCACATCGCGCCAGCGCTGACGGTAACGTACCGGACGTTCGGCCACTTCATCGGGTTTGAGGCAGTTGCCGCCGTTGGCCCGCAGCAGTGGCAGAGCCAGTACCACCACCACTTCATGAGATTCGCCTTCCAGCGACAGGACCGGTGGCAGTGCGTCCGCATTGTCGGTGTCGATCAGCGTGCCGTCACGAAAGCGCACCTGCAGATGGCGGGCCTGCAAACGGCCCAGTTTCAGTGCATCGGATTCGAAGGTGGCATCAATCATCCCCCAGGGCTGGGAGAGGCCCATTTGGGCAATGCATTCGGCAGTCCAGGCCGCATACGCGGCCTGCTGTTGAAAATGCTGGGGTGAGACCATCTGGCCCCTGCCCCATAACGGTTGTTCCGTTTTCATTGGCTTCCTGCCTTCGCTTAGGATTTCGCCTTCGGCATCTGGGAAACCAGTGACAGGTTGACGTCCATGCCTTCCACCTGGAAGTGCGGTACGGCATACAGTTTCACGCGGAAGAAGCCCGGGTTATCTTCGATGTCTTCCACGGTCACTTTCGCATCGCGCAGCGGGTGAGAACCCTGCAGTTCGTCTCCCGGGTCGGTCATCTCGGTGACAAGAGAACGCACCCAGGTATTGAGCTCGAGCTCAAGCAGGCGACGGTCTTTGGTGGTCCCGATGTTTTCACGCTGAATCAGCTTCAGGTAGTGGGCAATACGCGACAGCAGGAAGATGTACGGCAGACGGGCATTGATACGGCTGTTGGCCGTTGCATCTGCGGTGTCATACAGGGCGGGTTTCTGGGTTGAGTTCGCCGAGAAGAAGCAGGAGTAATCGCGGTTTTTGTAGTAGCTAAGGGGAATGAAGCCCAGATTAGCGAACTCAAACTCACGGGTTTCCGGGATCATCACTTCTGACGGAATTTTTACCTGGTTACCGGTGCCAAGGTCATACAGGTGGATTGGCAGGTCTTTTACTGCGCCCCCAGCTTGCGGGCCGCGGATTTGCACACACCAGCCGTTGTTGATGAAGCTCTTCACCATGTTGGCCGCAAAGGCGAATGAGGCGTTGGTCCACAGGTATTTGTCGTGGTCCGGACCTTTGACTTCTTCAACATAGTTGAAACTACGCACCGGCACGGTATCCGGGCCATACGGCAGGCGACCCAGAACACGCGGCATCACCAGTCCCAGGTAGCGGGAGTCGTCAGTGTCCCTGAACGATTTCCATTTGATATACTCAGCACGATCAAAGTAGTTGCCGATGTCTTTGATGGCAGCCACTTCCTCCATCGAATTTTTTAAAAAGAATGCCGGGCCGGCGGAACCGATAAATGGCATGTGGGCAGCGGCAGATACTTTTGATATATTACGCATCAGCGCGACGTCCTGCGCAGACGCATCGAACTCGTAGGCAGAGATTACAGCGGCAATAGGCTCTCCGCCTGGTGTGTCATATTCGGCGATGTACGTCTGACGGTATAATCCGCTCTGGATAATTTCCGGTGAATCTTCAAAGTCCTGGCGCAGCTCTTCCTTAGATAAATCAAGCAGTTCTAGCTTAACATTCTGGCGAAAATCGGTTTTGTCAACCAAAGATTTTAGTCCACGCCAGACTGATTCTATTTTCTGGAACTCCTCAGAATGCATGACTTCGTCAAGTTGACGGCTAATGGCATGGTCCAGTGAAGCGATTTGAGCATCAAGAATATTTTTATCCAGCTTTTCGACTTTCTGTCCGGATTTCTGCAGACACTGCATAAAGACCTGAACAGCGGCAGTTACGCGCGCGTTGGCTGAGGTTTCAGCCATGGTGGCGTTATCGTCATAACCATCGAGCCCGTCGATTTCTGCAACCGGTGCAAGGTTAATTTTGTCGAACAGTGAGGCATATACCCCACCGGCTGGCAGTGTTTTTTCAAGCGTTGCGCCGCCGGCCTGTTGCTGTGATTCGTTATTAACTGACATAAGCATGTTATCCGTTATTATTCCGTTAAAGGTTTCCAGAAATTAAGCCTGGGACGGGGCAAGCGCATTCAGCTCATTACGCAACTCATCGGAAAGAGCGGGGTCTTTCAGGATGGTTTCCAGTTCTTTCCTGAACGTTACGTTATCCAGCAGATTGGATTTTAAGTCGCGCAGCAAATTACGCATAGAAAGCATTGCGCGTAGCTGTGGAATTTGACGAGCTACCGCTTCTGGTTCAAAATCCTTCATATTCTGAAAGGCCAGCTTCACATTTTCTTCGGAGCCGTCATTAGCGAGGGTGTTTTTTACAGTGAGGTTGACTTCGGGGTTGAGATCGGCAAGCACGTTATTGAAATTGTTCTTGTTTACATTGATTTTCTCACGCTCTGACAGTGTCCCTTCCGCCTTACCGTTACTGAAATCCCCGATACTCAGAAGTTTCAATGGGAGCTCCATTTTTTTCTGAGCACCGCCCGTCACAAGGTCCAGTTTTATATTTACGCGCGCGCGAGGTATCTCGTTCTGAAATGACTCGGACATATACATTTATCTCCTGAATGAATTAATCCCTTAGCCGGGCAGTGTGTCACCATAGAAAATGGGGCTTTTAATTCTACCCTTCAATTAACCGCAGCGTAAAGCAGACAAAACGGAATTGTGAATGTTAGCAGTTGGCTTCTACATTTAAGCATGGCTACAGTTTTCCGCTATAAGCGGGCTGAGACAAGGTGATGTTCAAATATTTAAATTATTTGGAATGTCATTTTTATAAATTAGGAATTTTCAGCGATGGTATAATTAAGAGAGTACGCACTGAAAATTCCTAAAAACTTAGATTCTAACGTCCACTATCAGACATTGAAATATTAACAAATATCATGACGCATTTGGTTAACAGTTTTTATCAGAGAATAGCGGCATGTGTTCACGGAGGAGACAGCATGTATAAAAAAGAGCGAACATCCCCCTTTACGACATTTGAAGAGGTTTATACCTACCACAACAGAGAAATCTTCCCATGTCTCGAGTGTGGCAAACCCCTGCAGTTTTTACCTCGTCATATCTGGATTGTGCATGGTCTGCGGGCATACGAATATCGTGAAAAGTGGAATATCCCTCAAAGTGTGTCCCTGGCCGGCACCGCGTATCTTGCAAAGCGCAGTCAGAACATGAAGGACAGGATAGCGAGTGGTAACTTTGACCCGGTATTACAGGTCGCAATGATGCGGGAAGCTTATAATAATCTCGCAGTTGCCCCAGAACCACGCCGTCATAATCTGTCGGAGTTGCACCGTAAGCAGACCAGCAAAGACATGCAGGTGCGCAAAATCTGGGAACACTCCCCGGTAATCAAAACAGCTTCCCCGGAATTGAAAGCAAAAGCCATTCAGCGCATGAATAGCAGAAAGCAATCGGGCGAGCTCGTCAGGGTCATCGCGGCCGACCTCGCGGTCTCCATCAGCAGGCTCTACGTATGGGTTAAAGAGGCAGATGATAACGAGCAATGATGATGCAAGGCTTTCAACATGCGCTGTCTGTACTGATATTCTTCCCACATCAGTAGCCACGACCGGAATTCCGATGACAGAAATCTCCCCTACCGCTCATTTCGCCTGGTGCGCGCTGATTGCCCTGCATACAGCCCGCCAGGACGGCAAAGTCGCATCAGAAGCTCACGAAAATGTCTTCATCACCCGCTGGCTGGCAGAAGCTAAACGAACCCGCCGCTTTCCCCGGGAAACCGCACGGGATATAGACTGGCTGTTGAAACAGGGCAGGACGCAGGGGATGCAGGCAAAGTTGCCGTTCAAACTCAATTTCCTCTGGAAAGCGACCACCGGTAGTCTGGAGGAGCAACCCGACCTGTACCGGCTGAGCCATGCACTTGATACGGCCCGGGAATACAACTGGGTCTACCAGGTACTGGCCGACGATCAGTGGCAGGGACGCAAACAGATGATACTGAACCCAGACGTGAACGGCGTGTATGTACTGAAATCGTCGCTGGATACGGGGTTCGATGATTCTGGCAAGCAGCAGTCCCCCATCAGGATCCGCGTTACCGGACAGGTTGAGAGCTTTCAGACATTGCTGGCAAGCTGTGGCTGGGCGGCAATATCTGAAGCGGGCGACCAGTTCACGCTCATCACAACCCGCAATGATCAACAAAATGCTTAACCAACCCGACGCAGGGTAAACACGGGGTTGGTACTATTGAGCCTGCAAAAAAAATGACAACGGAGGTGTTCGGGGTGGCTAAACAGGAACTTGTACAATCAAAAAACCTGGCAGAGTCCGTGCTCACCGGGCCGCAGAAGCAATATCAGTGTCATCAGGCAACGATAGATAAATGATCCTACCCACGTAATGTGGACACGGTGCTAACCGAGGTTCTGGTTTTCAAATTGTTCCGGGCTAAGTCCGCCACAGGCACTGTGACGACACCATCGATTGTAATCGCGCTCGATATAATTGAACACCGTCGTTCGCATCACTTCCCGGCTGATGGTAATCCTCACATTTTTAACGGGGGCAATAAGTAGAATCAGGCCATGCGCTGAATATGCTGCATCGGTGTGTAGCCATTCATTGCCATATTGGGTCGTTCGTGATTATAAAACCATTGCCATCGCGTGGCATAGTTTTGCAATTCATCCAGTGATGTAAATTGGTGTTGTCCCAGCCAGTCATAGCGGGGTCTGAAGCCCAACCGTACGGAAATGTACGCTAAGTGTATTTTTTGAACAAAAGTGTCAGGTTAGGTTCATCGATATGCGGCGAGAAGTGTCCAGAAAATCAAAATATGGCTTTAACTGGACGTTATCTGGCTTTTATCCTGACGTCAGCTTGATGTGTACTTAAAACTGACAATACAGATAGTTACGCGCTTAACGTACGTTTTCGTTCCAGCGGGCTTCAGACCCCTTTCAGGAGAAAAAATATTGTTTCTATTAATTGGCACCTTTATGCACGCAACTCCGTTCACTCAGGGGATCACGATCTTGTTTGTGGTTTTATTGGCGTACTGCTGCCAGAGAACGTGATACAGACAAGGCTGGCACTGGTCAGTTTGCCTGTCTGGACAGAAACACCTGTATGTCCAGGTTGAGGGATGAAAAGCCGCTAAGCGGCTTTTAGTTGATTTTGAAGGTCATGCGGAGATGCGTTTCCTTTCCATCAGAGATATAACTGGCGGTATCATCGAGAGAAAGAACGCTGCCGCTATATGTAACCTCGACAGTATTGTCGGCGCTGACACTGATTGCTGAAATAGTGCCGCTTCCTTCAAGGAAGGGGATGTTCTCGTTCAGTGCTGCCGTAATTTGTGCGTGGCTGCCGTCGAGTCGGTTGTTCAGATAATAACGGTAAATAGTCGGGACTGTAGCCCCGCCATTGTCATTACGGGTGCTGTAAAGCCACAATTTTTCGTTAACCTGATGCATGCTCTGAAAAGTGTCACCGTCTCTCGGGTTGGTTGTATGATTCAGATACCAGAATCATGCCACCAGAAGTATAAGTCCGGCGGTGACAAGGCGGTGTAACCATTTAATAACCGCACTGACGTGCATAATCAATACCTTCCCTGATTGCAGCCTGGTCTGAGGGATCATCACCATATGGTGGTTTCTCATACCAGTGGCCCCATTTGGGTTTAGAAGTCCCGGCACGAGTCTGTGCAAACCCTGCGCCCATTAACAAAATTTCTTCAGGTATTCCGGCAGCGGTTCCCGCAGCGCCAAAATTGAAATTTCCGAACTTAGCCCAGTAAGGATTGAACTGTTTATAATCCCAGGGGCCACGACCTCTGACTTTTTGATAAAACCAGTAGTAGGTCGAGGCTGTAGCCATGACCACAAATTCTCTCATGTTGTTTCTGAGAATTTGTGCGCCGCCGCTGGCGGCCAATAAGTGGTGGTGATGCCATTTACAACTCCCTGTTTATTATCCATGTTCACAGAATGGATATTCTACAAGAAGTACATTCAAGCAGTAGCTTTTATGTGCGACAGAATTACCTGAACGTCCAGGTGAGGGGCGTCACTGCGCTGATTTTATCTTGTTCATATCACGCCAAATAGCAGGATAAGTTCGGCATCCAGCTACGTTATATTTAAAACAGTTCTCTAGAAGTGGATTGATGGGCATGTCTTTAGTCCACCGGGCGAACGACAATCGCCGCCAGAGACACCACTTAACGAGCGGTAAAATGTTCAATGCTAACTCCTGTGGCTGGTAGTAGGCAGAATTACTCATACGGTCGGTGATTTTGATGAATAGCTGTTCCAGCGCATTACCTGAGCGTCCAGTTAAACACTAATCAGGCGTTTAAACAGCAGGTTCTGTATATCCTGCCTGTGCGAAAGTATCGCATGAGCCGTTATTATGCCTTCATCTACCGAATACAGAATTCTGTAGCCATCCGGGGTATTACATTCCCGATATTTTGCGCAGCCGATTTTGAGTAGTTCCGGGCAAATCTGGCAACCCAGCGGGAAATCATTCACTCGCTTTTCGAAGTGCTCAATGATGCTGCTGATCACGTCTTTTGGGTTAGCGTCGATACGGCGTAAGTAGCTGGCAATATCATCAATGCAAAATTTGACTGTTTTCGTGTACTGAATCATTACCGCCATTACAGACCCGCCAGCAGCTGCTCTTTACTGAACACGTTGCCGTCTGCTTTGTCTTTCTCTGAAAGCGTCAGCAGCTTCAGCAGCGCGATAGCGTTCTCTCGCTCCTGTTGCGCGGTGTACGACTCAATCACATACGCCGGAACCCCGTTCTGAGTGACCATAATCGGTTCTTCCAGATCGAGAGATGCGGCGTTTTTTTTCACATAGCTGATAGTTTCAACTTTCATAACAACCTCACAGGAGATAGAGGTTTAAATATAGTCTATATTTAGTCTATCGGCAATGCATTATTGGACAGAAGAACCGGTATGTCCAGGTGGCGCGGGAATTATACCGGGAAAGGTATTCAAGTGTAATGACCTTAGGCCGATACAGAAAAAGTGGTGTATGAAGATCTGCGAGCCATACACCAACAGTGGCGGAATTTTACCAACAGTTCACGTTAAATCGGGCTGTTCTCATCCAGTCGCGTTAATTTCCATACAGGTGCACTGGTATCGTCAACACGCCAAAAACTCTTTTCCGCAGCAGTACCACCGATAGAATAACCAACTAAACCAATAACTCTGAGTTTATGACCATCAGAACTACTGAAAGATATATCGCTATCAAGGATATAACCCGTTGAACTACTTACAGATACTGCTCTGTCTGAATCTATTTTCAGGTCAGGTGAGATATCCATAATAGATTTTCCAACATAGTTTTTCTTCACTTTATTCATGTCTTCATCGCTGACCAGGTAAGCTGCGCTAGCCGGAAAGTGCTTCAGTATGTTAGTCAAAGAAGGGGCCGAATCACCTATCATAGTCATACCATTTTTAACGGTATATGCCTGTAACCAGCAGTTAAACAGTGCTTCTTTCGCAGTCCGATAATCAGGGTCTGAAAGGCCAGGCAGTTCCTTGACAGTTTCTCCAGTTTTTCGCAGTGAAATAAAGTCAGAACAGCTGGAAACATGTGCCTGATTGTGATCACTTAACACAAGAACAAGTGGATTATTGTCAATTTCAAGCGAGCCTTCGGCAAACGCATTTGAAGACAAGAACAGTACCGCAAAAAGGCCAATAAAATGTTTCATGACAAAACTCTCTCAGTGGATGTCTAAAGCTAATAATGAACCTTCATAATATTAGTATTTAACTAAATCAGCATCATTTTTTAAATTTAACCAGAACCATATACATACCAACAATACAAGAATTTAATGGTATTGACAATGTCGATAAAATGGGCGTATGCTAATCTTGCTGTATATACATACAGTTATTTTCGGGGTTAGAAAGAGATCGGTACCGGAGCAAAGGGTACCGTTCTGGGTAATAAGCACACTTCAATTTTTGCTGAAGAACAAACAGCAAAAATATAAACGGAGAAATGAGATGTCTACTGAACTGAATGGTTATGGCCCAACTGCTGGGGATTATATGGGCGGCACAGGTGCGAATCTTAATCAGCAACATAGTTACAGTGGTATGGGGGGAGGAACAGGTGGTGCTAATGGAAGTGGAGGGGATCATGCGGGTGTGACAGATAGCACAAGGATCAATATTACTTCCACTACCGCCGCTAACAGCGCGATGCTCACTATGTGCGTTAATAATCTGAAAGTGCATGAAGGTTTCAAAAATTCGATGTACAAAGACACCGGTGGCAATATCACTGTCGGAATTGGACACCTTCTTGCAACTGCAGATATGGCCGCTGCATTACCTTTTACCCGCACTCATACAGTGAGTGGTCATGGAACTGATATAACGAGTGAAGTTTCAGCAACTAAAGGGGATATTGTTTCCGCTTTCAATGCCTATAAGACAAACAGTAAGAACCCACCAATGAACATGCATCTTTCGAACGATGCAGTTGTTAATCAGTGTGTTAAAGATGTCCATGACACAATCGTTGGACTCAAAGGAATTTATAGTGGTTTCGATGGATTTCCAAATTCAGCAAAAACCGCATTGGTCGATATGGGATTCAATTTAGGCATTTCCCGATTGACACACGAATTCCCAAATTTTAATAGTGCAGTTAATAAGAAAGACTGGAATGTTGCAGCCAACGAATCACATCGTACTGGTATTGGTGACAGTCGTAATAATGACACAAAAACGCAGTTGCAAAATGCAGCGAAAGGGAAATAAAAGCAAAGGCGCTCTCTGAGCGTCTTTTTTCCTTTTCCTAAATAGAGTACTGGACAGGAGGACCGGTATGTCCAGGTGGCGCGGGAATTATTTACAGGGTCAAACGCTCTGGGAAATGGAGATGGAAATCACTGGTCCACTAGTGGCCCAGTTTGAACATAGCTGAGCAAACGTACGGCGACCCTTAATGGGGTCGCTGTTAAATTGCTTTAAATTTCGCCATTAATGTCAATAATCCCCAAATCGCAACAATCAGCCATTTTTCGAGACTATCTGGCAATAATCCATATTCTCCTCTCCTGAGATCCGAAAACTCATTTAAACGGATCGCTTGCACATACTTACATGAAGGTTTTACAGTCGCATAAACAATATCGTCTCGCTTGCGCCTGCCTGATAAAGGAACCCTGCATGCATTTTTATGTGGATGAAACCGGTCATACCGGTCCGAATCTTTTTGACCGCACCCAGCCCGTCCTTTCCTACGGCGTGCTTTCCTCTCCGGATGACCTGGACAAGGTTGCCGAAGCAGATCTTGCTGTCTTGCGTAAGAAACTGGGGGTGCAGCGCCTGCACGCCGCAGAACTGGGCATGCACCGTCTTGATGAGGTGGTTGATACGCTGCTTGTCCTGCAGAAGAAGTACCGGATACGGTTTGATGTCTGGCAGGTGGTTAAACAGGATCACGCCATAATTTCATTCTTCGACCAGGTGTTCGACCAGGGGATGAATCCTGCAGTTCCCAGGGTTGCCTACTGGACCCCCTTTCGTTACCCGCTGCTGCTGAATCTGGCAAGCCTGTTCGATGATGAACTGGCTGCAAAAGCGTGGAGTGCCCGCCTCGAAGCCCATGATGAACGTTCTTTATCCCTGTTCAATGAAGTCTGCAGGGAGTTACTTGCGCGCGTCCATACCCTGGGGGATCACCGTTACATTGAACTGATTACCGATGCGTTGTCCTGGGCGATGACCCACTTTGACGAGCTGGGATATAACTGCAAAACCGGTAAGCAAAAACTGCAGATCATGCCCAACATGATTGGATTTCAGTTCGTATTACGCGGTATCTGTTCCCGCCTGGGAGCACCAAACCGAAAAGCCGACATCGTTGTAGACCAGCAGTCGCAGTTCAACACCACCCAGCGGGAGCTGAGGGAGTTCTATTACCAGATACGCGAGCAGCCCTGGATAAACGGACCCGGTTTACCGGGCATGGATGTGACGAACATGCCGGCTGAACCTCTGGTCTTCCAGTCGGGTACGCAGAGTGCAGGGCTGGAGCTGGTTGATATATATCTCTGGATCTTCAAACGCTTTATGGAAGGGAAGGAGCTGACCAGACCTCTTACCCGCCTGGTTTACACCAACCGCAATACCGGCAGGACGGACAGTGTCTCCCTGCAATCGGTGGCTAAACGAGCTAAGGAGTTCCTGGACAAACTACAGGAGCCAACGGCTGAAATGATACAAAAGGCAAGTGAATACCGGGATCAGGAAGAGGCGGAGCGGCAGGCACATCGGGAGGGATCCCGGGCCGTTAATCTTCAGACTGAATTTCCCTGATACTCTTCAAATCAAGGCGATTAGCACTCCAGACACCACTCCCAACCGCGGCGCCGGTGGACTTTCTGAACCGGAGTCCGCACTCACTGATCCAGTGAGTGCCGGTTTCACGCAGCCTGACATGCCGTGGTTTGTAGCATTCGGTGATTGTCCCTTCGTGCGTCATCTTCGACCGCCTTTTCTTTTCAGGGGCGTGGCTGGCTTTGGTGGATGATCCGACAGGTGACCAGTCACGGTACTCCTCAGGGATCTCCATACTTAGCGGCGACGGCAGGCTGCACGGTTTCACATTCTTCTTTGCAGCGGCCAGCAGGCTGTCTGCTCTTTTCTTTAGCCAGGTATACAGTTTCTCGCTCTCAGCGGGTAAACCGGCGAACGTCAGTTTGCGGGTAGTGAGGGTCCCGCCCTGGCTGCGGACCTTCCGAATAAATGCCGCGATTTTCCCCCCGGACTCGATGGGTTCCACTACAATCCGGTCGTCATACCCGTCAAACTGATCCAGTGTCAGGTCGATGTACCCCCCGTCGAGGGCGACAATGACGTGTCCGTGTCTTTTAGGACCGTCATCCCACTGCATACCGATAACACTGGGGAACAGGTTATTGTCATGTTCCATCAGGTACCTGACCAGCGTCTGGCTGGCCAGCTCACAACAGCCACGTGGAAAATACTTCAGCCAGTCACACCAGTAGACAGGAAGTTCCCCATTGGCGCATTCACCCACGGCGAGCTCCAGTGCCGTCCGAAACGCTTCCACCCTAGCCCGGGTTTCCGGGCTCATTTCTTCGCCTTCCCGTCGCCGCGCGCCAGGGTCAGCAGCTCGGCCTGAAGCTGACGGCCATCTTCCCGGGACTCCTTCAGTTCCGCCTTGATGTCCTGCACCTGTGTGGCCAGGTGTTCGCCGGTGGCGGTCAGGCGGGCGACCTGCTCGCGCAGCGGCTGGGCCTCCGCCAGCAGCTGGCGCACTTCTTCCAGCAGCCGGTCACGTTCGGTCTGCACTTCCCGCAGCACGGCCAGCTCGCTTTCCAGCTCCGCCACGCGGCTCTGCGCGGTGTCGCGCTCGAGGTCGGCCTGTTCGATATCGGCGTCGGCCTGCTCGCGGGCAGCCAGCACCCCGGTTTCGGCCTGTTTCACCGCCGCCTGCCACAACAGGGTCAGCTGCCCGGTCAACAGCTGGGCCAGCTCTGCCGGCAGCGCCGGCGCTTGGTCGCTTTCCTGCTCCCGCTGCCGGGCGCGGAACGCGCGCATCACCGGGGAGATGGTGGCCAGCGAGCCGCCGCCGAGGTGATCGCGGACCTGGACGTTGGTCGGGTTCGGGATGCCGGTGGCGATGAGGGCGGCGGCGGCGTCTTCGATACGACGGACCATGTCCGGGGAAGGCAGTTTGCTCATGAGGTCTCTCCTTAAGAAGCGTGATGCTGGCAGAGTATCCTGCGCATAAAAAATACGCAATACACTCAATACAGTACAATACATTCAATACATGCAATACATGCAATACACACAGTACAGTACGCAAATACGGTACGATACGGACAGTACATACACGGATGTGGTCTCTTTTCGCCGTCAGATCCGAAAAGTCCCGGAGTCAGAACTTGTTTAGGTTGTCAGAAGTTCGACCCCAAACGCCAAAGTGGATCCCAGGAGCAAAATATGGGCGGCGAGGACTATGTTTGGGATTGATTTATCGATTTTCACGCAGCATCTTGGAATAAAATTGCTTCCTCGCCAGAGTTGTCTTCATCGCCATGCAGGCATGAAGGGAACGAAAAAGTTCACGTTTCTCAAGAGCCGCGACGAAAGGCAGAAAGACGAGATGCTTCAAAGTGACTGTAGACACAAGATTTTGGTCTTGAGTAGAGCGATATTGAGAGTTATCTTAGAGGTATTGCTTATCTATGGCTGGATGCTAAAAAATGAATAACTATGATGATTTAATAGAATCGATAACCCTTGATATCAGACGCAATAAAAAAATATCCTTTATTCTGGGTTCTGCGACGACGATGTCACCAGACGGCAGAGGTGTTCCCGGCGTAAAAGAAATAAATGAAATTCTGAAGAACTTTATGATCGAATATAAAATATATGATTCGTTCATCAAAGACAAACCGGATATGGGCTTTGTTGAAACCTACCAGAAAAGCTTTGAGTACCTCCTACGGGTAGGCGATCAGGAAATGGTCAGAGAAGTTCTGGCAATTATCATGGGAAAAGCACAGCCAGCAGAGAAAGAATGGTATATATCAAAATGTATTGATGATCTGACCAGACTGATATGTGAAACGAATATTGATGTTGGCATTATCATGACAACAAACTTTGATGAGGTACTAGAATATTCTTTATACTGCGCAGGCCGAGAGCCCATAATTAAAGATTTGACCATTGATCAACCTATTGGCGGCACCCAGGGATATATTGATAAAGAGATTGTCGTACATCTTCATGGACTCTGGAATCGCGACACGATGCATTCAACAAATCAGTTGTCAGCATTACGCCCAAAAATTGAATCATCAATTAAGAACGTATTATCTGACAGCAAGCTGTATGTTTTAGGCTACGCAGGATGGGATGATATTTTTTTGCAAGCATTAGCATCCATTGTTAATGACGATGATGCAACATATAACATCCGCTGGGCTTTTTATGAATCAGTACCTGAAAAAGCGTTAGCTGATAATCAGAGGTTATTCAGCCTGGTTTCTGATGCGACTGCAAATGGCCGTTTCCAAGGATATTGTGGTGTAGATTGCCATAGGCTCTTTGAAGATGTCCTAAACGCACAAAAAAAAAAGTAACAGTCCCCCACATAGGGGGGCGGCCGAAATCACGATCGGTGGTACCCGCCCAGAAAATGCCGAGACTGACATATCATATTTTATCCCGAGAGCCTGCCCATGAAGCGATAAGAATTTCAGAACAGCTTTTTGCGACCCAGGCCTTACAAAACACTGGGAGTATGGAGTTGGTTTGCGGGTGGGGTTACGGGAAGTCGGGTTTTCTATATTCATTTTTGAATGATGAATTTTCTGATTACTGTGTGCTTTACAGTGATTTAACGGGGCTAACTACCCCAGAAGAAATAGCAAAGAAATTTACCCTTGATACTGGTACAGATATCACATGGATTTTCTCCAACATCGAGGCTGGTAAATTTATTGTAGTCCTCGACAACATATCTAATATTACTTCTCCGGCAACACATTACCTACATGAGCTATCTAAGCTTTGCTCAGATTACAACAGCAATGTAAAAATTATTTTTATAGGTACGCATCCCGTCAATCTACAAATCCAATTTTTAAGTCTGAGTCCTCTCTCTGTCGATGATATTAAAGAATATATGAGGAATGAGCCCAAGCTAGCCGGTATCACCCGGGAACAACTGGATAAGACGCTGGAAATTACAGCCGGGTTGCCCTCTAAACTGGACAAGGTCAAAGAATATCTGAGACTAATGAGCTTAGGCGAGGTGCTGAGTGATGGTATCATTACATTACCTGAAGAGGAATTTTCGGCAGAGATCCCTACTTACCTCATTAATAGAATAGAAAATCTGAAAGTAGACCATAAAAACATTTATAGTTTACTCGAGATTTTCGCATTACTTGATTGTGGAGAGAGGCTTAAAAATATAAGAGAAAGCTTCTCTGAAAACCATTACATTTATAATGACTTCTCGAAACTGGAGCGAGATGGATTAATTTACCCTCTGCAAGTTGAAAATGAAACAATCCTCAGGATAAATCCATTAGTACGGGATTATATTTCATCGTCACTATCCAAAGACGAGTGTCTTAAATTAGTTAAAAAATGTTTATCCATCTGTATAGGTCCTGATTGGATGTCAGGTAAATTAAAAATCGGACCCGTGACACAGTTCATGCTCCTGCATACTGAATTTTATCCAGGGAATGTACATACTCTTATCCGTAACTACCTAGAGTTGACCGATTTTGATCTTGAAAGTCGCGGGACTAAAGCTATTATTTTGGTGTCAATTGGTTACTGCATGTACCTTAACCATAATGATTATTATAAGGAATTAGTAAGTTTCAGTAGGATGGCATTCAATAAAATATCGTCTTATGAGTGTATGGATAAGTACCATTTAGCTTGGTATCTCGCAAGCGGACTGCGAATGATTGATGAAGACGACGAATGCACAGAATTTCTGGAGGCTATATTCAAACAATTCGAAAAATCAGATAGCTATTCTAAGCAAATGGCACTCAAGATGATGGGTACTATCATGCGTGCATTCTCGGAAATCGATAGGAATCGAGCCATTTTGTATGCAAAAAAGATAAAGTCAATTGCTGACATAAACTCAGGGATTTATCTTTCTGCTGAGGCTGAAATTTGTGAAGACCTCCCCAAAAGTACAAAAATTAATAAGCTGATCAAATTAGAGCGTAAAGCACGGAAACATAAAGAAACTACTACAGCCAATAATATCAGCCTTCGCTTATATTCTCTGCTCGGTAACAGCAACGATCAATATGTTGATAATGTAATAAATCACAGTGAGACAGGGCTTTATACGCGCATTCGAGCATTGGTATCCAAGTATGAATCGGTCTTGGCCGCAGAAGAATTCTTTAGGATCACTCCAGAGGTCATTGTTGAACTAAAACGTGCCTATAATTATTTGTTTTGTCAAAGACTTGACGGTCTTTTTAACAGATGTAGTGAACTGCTGTGGAGAACGGCCGTTTTCAACAGTGATCTAGAATATCTCTATACGTTATTTAAAAGCAGTTCCATTATATGGCGTGTAAATTCAATGCCTGAGAAGGAGCTGGTATTTGCAAGTGAGCTGGTCAGTATTACCACCCCCACCCGGCTGGTTAATGGCGAAGTGCAATATCTTCAGATACGTATCCGTGTTTTACGCAGCGGCTGTGTACCCGATCATGACGAATCTGTCGTCTCCGAACAGTAATAGGATCCATCAATAAAACTTCCAGCTGCTGCACGGCCCTTGCAGCAGCTGATCAACCTGCCGAAACACTCAGGTGGGCATTAATTAACCCAGTCTTCCAGCTTCAGCTCCGGCACCCGCGCAAACTCCCGCACATTATTACTCACCAGAATGGCCCCCACCGATACCGCATGCCCGGCAATCGCCGTGTCGTTCGGGCCAATCGGTGTCCCGGCAGCCATCAGGGCCACTTTAATGTCGGTGGTGGCGTCGACGGCGGCCCGATCCCACGGCAGGATGGCGTCAAGCCGGGCGCAGAACGCCTCAACCAGCTGTGCATGGCGGGGCGAAGCCTTCTTGCCGCTCGCCCCGAAGCGCATTTCGGCGTAGGTGATGGCCGAGACCACAATGCGGTGGTTGCGCAGCACCGCCTGCTCCAGGCGTCTGATAACCGCTTCAGGCTGCTCGCGCATGATGAAGGAGCAGATACAGGTGTCGAGCATGTAGATCCGATCTTTTGATTTCTTCACAGGTCAAAACGTCCTTCGTCGCTGACAATGTCCTCACGCTCCGCCATAAAGTCCGCATCGGCCCTGTCGAGCTCAGCAAACGAGCCCCAGGTCGGGCGCACCGGCCGCAGAATGATGCTGTTCCCTTCGCGGACGATCTCCAGCTCACTCACCCCGTCAAAATCCAGATCGCGGGGCAGACGAATAGCGCGATTATTGCCGTTTTTAAAAATAGATACGGTTCTCATGTTCTGTTCCTCACTTCCGCCGCTTTGGGCGATATTCAGAGTTTGTGCACGAATTTGCTACATAGGTTAAGTATATGCAGATACATGCCATATGTATATGCCAAGGATATGCATCTGTTGACCCTGTGCAGATGGTCGGCATATGGATATGCCACACCTATCCTTTCTGCTTTCATTTTCACTGAAGATCCGGATTCTGGCTTACTCGGAAATACCGTACCTGAGCCGTCAGGCAGGCCGGATGGTATAGTAAGTTTTCGAACCGGAACTGGAGAGTTAAATGGGAAATTATTCAGATTTTGAGACCGAATTTGTTCAGCGAACACTGGCACTTATCGATCAGTATAATGAAATGATTGAGGTGCAGGGCAAGCCCTTCAGGGAGCAGTACAACTACACGCTGACCCTGAATTGCCTTCTGGGTCTCATCGTGCTGCCGAAAGAGAGGGCGCTCTCTTTCCTGCCCGCTGACCGTTTAACGCAGCAGCTTAAAACAAGCATGGGGTTACAGGAGTCGCAGCTACCCGGACCGGAGATGACTCTGCGTGCTCTTATCCTTAAAATGAGGAATTCTGTGGCTCATTTCAGCGTCCAGGTTGTATCAGTCAGCGACGAGCGTCTCGTCGATCTGATTGCTTTCAGGGATGATCCTGAAGATGAGAATGCCTACGCCACTTTCAGCGCCCCGGAACTTTTACCCTTTCTGAAATATTACGCAGCGCAGCTGCTCGGGAATATGGCTCGCCGTCGAGCCCCTGCTGTTAACGCAGTGGATTTGTAAGGGATTTGCACAATGTTGATCCTCGATTGCTCCTCACGCTCTCAGGCGTTGAATACACTGTCTGCCGGGTTTGGCTGTCCCCCTGAAAAGCTTAAAAAGGTGCTTCTGTCGCTCGATCTGGAGCATATCTACGAAACAGATCAAAGCATTATGGTGGATGCAAATCAGTATCTGAAAGATTATGTCAGCGCGGAACTGGGCGAACCTGGTCCCTTCTCCCGGGCTTTCTGGTTTCATGGCACCCGGACTTTTGCCGGGAATACTTTCCCGGGTGGGTTACTTGCGCTGAATCATTCGAAATCGCTTGCGGTAAAGATGCTGGTAGACCTGGCTCCGGATGAGTTAGTCCGTAAACGCCTGCGGCAGTGGTTTGAAACGGGAGGTGTTCCGAATGCGCTGTTTCAGCTCAGAACCGGCGACAGCATGCACTGGGGGCCTTATGGCCATCTGGTTCGGGAATTGCATTTTCATGCCCGAGAAAACGGACTACACGATTATCTCCGCTTGCCTGAGTTGGTAGAGGATGTCTGTAACGCCTACCTGAAGCAGTATGGTCACGATCTTACGGCCTATTACCTTAAGGTGCTGCATCCCTGCATTATCTGGTTCCAGGCGGATATCTCTTATGAAAAAGGAGCGATTGAAACGGCCCTGGCATATGCATATACGTCAGTCCGAGCGCTTCCGCCGGACTGCCATGCAACTATCGGCATCGACTGTGAAGGGAAATCGGTGTCCAGGTCGTCCATTGCTAAAATCGAGTTTCTGCCGCTCTAGCAGATGTAATACGTGAAAAAATGGGGCTGTGATCTGGCCCGGGTTATGCCGTTTCCCTTCCTCCTGACTGGTAAAGGATCTCTGAATGCACTTTTATGTGGATGAAACCGGTCATACCGGTCCGAATCTGTTTGACCGCACCCAGCCTGTACTTTCTTATGGCGTCTTGTCTTCACCCGATGACCTGGACAAGGTTGCAGAAACTGAGCTGGCCAGTTTGCGCAAAAAACTGGGAGTACAACGCTTACACGCGGCTGAACTGGGCATGCATCGCCTTGATGAGGTGGTCGATACGCTGCTTGTCCTGCAGAAGAAACACCGGATACGGTTTGATATCTGGCAGGTAGTTAAACGCGATCACGCCATTATTTCGTTCTTCGACCAGGTCTTTGATCAGGGACTTAATCCGGTGGTTCCCTGGAGCGCCTACTGGACCCCACTGCGCTATCCGTTGCTGCTGAATTTGTCCAATTTGTTTGATGATGAGCTGGCTGAAAAAGCTTGGCGTGCCCGTCTTGAGGCTCATGATGAACGTTCTTTCTCATTATTCAGTGAGGTTTGCGGAGCGCTGCTTCAGCGCGTTCACTCCCTGGGTGATGTCCGGTCAGTTGAACTCATTACCGACGCCCTGTCCTGGGCGATGGCCAACTTCGATGAGCTTGGGTACAACTGCAAAACCAATAAGGAAAAACTGCAGATCATGCCCAACATGATCGGTTTTCAGTCCGTTTTGCACGGGATATGCTCCCGTCTGGGGGCACCGAACCGGAAAGCAGATATCATCGTTGACCAGCAGTCGCAGTTCAACACCACCCAGCGGGAGCTGAACGAGTTTTATTACCAGATCCGCGAACAGCCGTGGGCTCTGGGGCCTGGTTTGCCCGTCATGGATATGAAGAACATGCCGGCAAAACCGCTTGTCTTCCAGTCGGGAACGATGAGTGCCGGACTGGAGCTGGTTGATATTTATCTCTGGATCTTCAAACGATACATGGAACAGAAGGAGCTTACCAAACCTCTTTCCCGCCTTGTCTACACCAATCTTAAGACAGCGAGAACTGACAGTATTTCCCTGCAGTCTGTCGCTAAACGGTTTAAGGAGTTTTTTGAAAAACTGCCTGAGCCAACCGCAGAAATGATGGAAAAAGCAAAGGAACTCAGGGCCGTGGAAGAAACGCGTCGGCTTGCTCATCGTGTACAAAGTCTGTCGCAATCCTGAACAGAAAGGTTAACTGCATATGAAGGCAGAAAGTGCCCGTCAGATTCAGGAGCTGATTGATCTCGAAAAATTTAACCCTGAAACACTGTGCTCAGGCGAGAGCTGGATAGCGCCCTCAGCCAGTGAAGTCTGCGTGGTCCGGGAGCTGATTTCCCTGACGGACATCCAGCTGGCAAACCGGCTGGATGTGGACGAACGTACCATCCGCAAGTGGAAATCCGGCGAGACCCGGATGGTGTTCACCACCTGGTGCTGCCTGTGCTGGCTTGCCGGGCTGGGGATGCTGCTGGAAGAACCGGCTTAGCTGGTTCTGATGCGTTTCCATATACGTCGGAGAATGAATCGCCTCTGGTATCGGCAGCGGGAACGGATGATATGAGGCAGACGGTCATAGTTTTTCCAGAACAATGTCCAGCCCTGATACCCCTTTACTACCAATAGAATGAAACACCCAGCTTTTAAAATGCCATAGGCAATAGCCATCAAAAATACAGTCATAGAATTTACCTTCTCTAAAACTGTATTTAGGAAATCCGATGCGGCCTTTAAGGCCGGTTAATGAAAAAGGACTGAAAAAAGTTTACCTGGCCTATTTGTTGCCATTTAAGGCTAATGTGGTCATGAATTTTGCTCTTCAGGCAATAATCCCCTCATCGCAACAATCCATCGTTTTTTGTGACCCTCCGGCAATAATATCTTTCTTCTGCTCCTGAGATCCGAAAACTCATTGTTCCGGATCTCCCGGCCCCCCTCCCCGTTCACCGGCCCGTAAACACCCCATGCGGTAGCCCTGCCCCACTCATAACGCAATATGTTGCGGTTCTGCCCTCCACCGCTCACCGGCATAAAACTCTCCCTGGGTGCGTGCCGGCCTGTGTTACACTTCCGAAAACTTCGTGAATGGCAGAAAGTCGGATCACAGCGACACCGCGGTTCTTTAATTTACAGACGAGGTTATATGGCTGCGTATTATCAGGTGGGAAATCATATCCATGCGTGAATATCGTGCATGTGATTGTTGTGATCGTGATGATAAGGCGTCGGGATGACTTCCTGAGAAGTTGGGAGATTTCCCACAGTGATGGTGCCGGAAGGAAATGATTTCAGGACAAAATAAAAGGTATTCAGGATGAGACGACCCCTGCCGGTCAAAACAGGCGAGAGGATACTGGCGTCAAAAAAAGAAGTAATGTGGTGTTTTTCAGATCAGCGCGTGGATGCGACGGTGAACTCCTCCTCCGGAAGCCCGTCATAATGGCGGTGTCTATCGGCCCGGTATGGGTACCCGTCGTGTCTTCAGCCGTCGGGGGCATCATGGCCATCACCGGCGGTATCGTCACGCAACTGATCATTGCCGGTAAGGAGAAGCGCGCACGCGAAAGAAAGGTCGCGTCAGAGCGGGCTTATCTCGGCAGCCAGCTGTTGGTCAGCCTGATGGACTTCCGTGACTGCTGCCGGGACTTTGCTGACTGCCCTGGCTGGCCCGGAATGATGATCCCAGAACTTCCATCAATTCTTTATTTAGGCACGGTCAATGGGGACTGGTCTGTTTTACCCGGGGCACTGTTGCTGCGAATAAGACGCCTGCCCATGCTTCAGGAAAAAATAAATCCGTTCCTTGTGCATAGCTTTGAGATACACGGCAGTGGAGCTGAGTACGTGGCCATTGCCACAGAACGCTACAGGGTACTGGAGGGTGAATGTACGGCGCTGATCACCGAACCTGGCGCGTTGTGCAGACTCCCCGTTGAAGTGCATCTGTCTGAACAACCTCAATGAACACGAACACTGAACAGAGGACCTGCGTATGACCACATCCGACAAATCCCTTTCTCAGCAGATTATTGCTCTGCTGCGGCACTGTCAGCATCTGCAGTCGGAACAGGACGGCATTCGCCGGCCTGAGCCTGGTAAAGGTGGCGTTGCCGCAGACGAAACACTGGATGAGTTTGCACAACAGATCCAGACGGCCTGTGTGTACGCGTTAATGACCGATCGTCTGCTGGCGATGCAGGCCAGGCTTGCAGATCTTGGTCGCCAGCTGGAGTCCCGGAGACAAATTGAGGTTCCGGTTGGCGGTGATTACGCCGACGCAGTCCTGGACTGGTTATCAGCGCAGGCCTGCACACCAACACCACAAGGTGATCAGAATTGAACATGCTGACTGTCCAGGGGCAGTTTCCAGGCCTGTCAGGGTATGGCAACCCTGGCACAGCGCCGCTGCCGGTGGTCATTGACTACCCTGCGGCCCTGGCGCTTCGTCAACTTGCGGTTTTGCACGATGACCTGCCCAAATATCTCCTTGCGCCGGAAATCAGCGCCCTGCTCCATTATGTGCCGGATCTTCAGCGCAAGACCCTCTTTGCCACCCTGTGGAATACGGGTGCACGCATCAACGAAGCTCTGGCGCTTGGGCGGACTGATTATCATCTGGCGCCACCGTATCCGATCGTGCAGCTGGCCACGCTGAAGCAGCGCACCGAGAAAGCTGCCCGTACGGCAGGACGTGCGCCTTCGGGCCTGGTACCGCACCGGATGGTACCTCTCTCTGATCCTCAGTATGTCAGCCAGCTTGAAATGATGGTGGCCACACTGAAAATCCCGCTGGAACGCCGCAACAAAACGTCTGAAAAAATGGAAAAGGCACGGCTGTGGAATATCACTGACCGGACAGTACGTACCTGGCTGGGTGAAGCTGTCAATGCAGCTGCTGCAGATGGGGTGAGATTTTCTGTCCCCGTGACGCCGCATACGTTCCGCCATTCATATGCCATGCACATGCTGTACGCCGGCATTCCACTGAAAGTACTGCAGAGCCTGATGGGCCACAAGAGCCTGAGCTCGACCGAGGTCTACACCAAAGTCTTTGCGCTAGATGTCGCGGCTCGGCACCGTGTGCAGTTCCAAATGCCAGAATCTGAAGCCGTTGAGATGCTTAAATTAATCAGTAGAGTATAAACAATAATTACGTTAGATGGACTGGTAACCGTGATTGTGGATTAAGAACCGCTAATTTGACGGTTCTTAATCCACATTAGAGAGAGTTCAAGGCTCAGCAGCACGTAAGCTACAAGTAATCTTGTTCATTTCAATGAAATACCACTGGCTGGTGAGAGCAGGCACTGATGGGTTGGATCATTCCTATGGGATATTTATACACAGTTATTATTGAATATAACCAATAAGTTAGATCCTTAAATAGATCCCAATGTGATCCAACAGAGATCAAAGGAGATCCCAGTACCTGTATCGTGTTGATAAATAGAATAAAATAGGTACTTGCGATGGACTTAGAGCCGCTCTTTATGGGCTATGGACCGTTAAAGATGAACTATAGGCCGTTTTTAATGGGCTGGCGACCAATCTTGATGTTCTAAAGACCGTTTGAGAAATGGACTAAAGACCGATTTCTCATCTTTCTTTTGTTGATAATAATATATTTTAAAATCAATGGTATGGGTGAATTTTGTATTTGTATTCACATTTTGTCCACAGGGTTATGCACATGTCATTTTTCCATTAACTTGCTATCTCGATCTCAAGCATCAATAATGTGGGCTAAGGTCCGCTCAAGTGGATTAAAGGCCGCTCAACTCGGATAAGTAAATATGCCAAAAAATGATAAAGATCCTGCTGTTGGGACTAGTATGCAACTTAGTGACAGCTCTCCAATCACTTCAAAGATGGTTGGGGGCAATGTGCTAAGACATACTAATAATCACACAGTACAACCTGTTGCGCTTATGAGACTTGGGTTGTTCGTGCCTACCTTGAAGACCACAGACAGAGCTAAACGTTTAACCAAAACGACTATTGATGCGACTGAAGAATTAGTCCAGTTAAAAATATCCCAAGCTGAGGGGTATGAAAATGTCACCATCACTGGCATTCGTTTAGATATGGATTCTGACTTCAAAACTTGGATTGGTGTCGTTCGAAGCATTGCAGAACATGGTAACTCTGACGGCGTGGTTGAGATGTCTATTACTGAGTTAGCTAAACTCTGTGGATTCCCAAGTACTGAGGTTCGCACTCGTCTACGCAAGAGGATAACAGATTCATTACAACGCATAATGAGTGTCGTTATACACCTGCAAATGAAAACCGATAGAGAGAAAGATGAAAGTGATGGCCTAATGTTGCATCTCATCAAAGATGTGCAATACAGTGATAAGAATAATTTCGTCACTTTTTCAGCTGATCCGCGTCTTAGTGAGCTTTATGAAGTAGATCACACCGTGTTACTTCACTTGAAAGTTATCAAAACATTGCCCCGCAAGGAATCAGCTCAAGCAATCTACACATTCATTGAAAGTTTGCCTAAGCGCCCTGCTCCTATTTCGATCAAGCGATTACGCGATCGCCTCAACCTTCGTTCTGCGGCTATTGGTGATCAAAATCGAACCGTCAGAAAAGCGATGGAGGTGCTAAAAGATATTGGATACGTTGAGTATGAGGAAGTTAAAAAGGGTAGAACGTCATATTTCAGAATTCTCAGAAGAAATCCTAAGTTAATTCTTGATTCGATACCTGATGACGAACCTGGCAGTGATCGCAGTGATAGTGCTAGTAACCCTATGAGCGATAAACAAAAAGCTTTATTTGACGCTGTTTCATCAATTGATGAGTCGGATTTAGAGAAGGTTTTGCAGGCATTAACTGCTCTTAAGAAAAAGTAACCGTGTCTAAATGGGCTAAAGGCCGCAATGTACGGACCTTAGTCCATCTAAACGTTATGCTGACGGTCGTCAATCCATCTTATCTCTTAACCATTTGATTCGTAGCTATCCATGGTTAGTTTTTGTGGCTAGATCTGCGGTTTTTAGTCCATTCTGAATGCTATAAATAAGAAAGAAACTGCAAGTTTGCTACTTTTTATCCTTATATGTCCTCGCCTTTCACCTCAATTTTCTCTTACAACGGTTCACAGTCCATTTTGAATCTAATTTCGTACCCGAGCTGGTTTTCAGTCCATCCAAATGCCACTGGACGGACTACAGACCATTTCTGCGGATTTCAGTCCATGTTTGTGCTGCTAGATGATTGATAGAAAGAATTTTTTCTTTTGGAGGTAAACCGTAACTGGAGAGGAATAAAACTGCATCATGTAGATGCAGTTTTGAAGGAAATTAGAGTGTTCAACTACTCTTCAGCACTTAATTTCTCAGTTATGAAGGCTTCAAACTCAGCTAAGAGTTCATTACTTATACGATTAAATTCAAAACGTGTTTTTCGGCCAGAAGCGCTTTTACTGATGCGCGCGTACTTATCTTTATTGTCGAAAGATGCAAGTTCGTGTGTATCCCATCCTTTGGAAGAAGGTTTGCCATCGAGCAGCTCTACAGCTACGGTAATCTTTTCCATGACCCGCTTTTGAGTCTCAGCCACATCATCTATATCTTCACAAGTTATTCCCTTTCTCACCTGAGCAGCAACATCGGCAAGGGAAAAATTGTTGTTCTCAACAAACTTTTGCAACCTAAATAGCCGACTATAAAATGAGTTAGGAATGCCTTCGTAGTCAGGGAAAAGAGCGATTAGCGAACTGTCAATTCGTGCCGCTTGAACACGCTTGAAAACTGAAACATGGCTAATTCCTAAGAAAATCGCCAGTTCATCATTTTTAGTAAAGCCGTTCTCTTGCATTAATTGTATGTATTGGAATCCTACTTCGCGGTAAGAGAATCTCCTCGAGGTTTGTGCGGCGGTAATGATAGATTTGATATCTTCAGTAGAAAGTTCATCCGGGAGCACCCATAACGGAAGATCCTTTACTGCTTGAATACAACAGAAGCGTCGACGGCTGCCTTCTATCAATAAATAAATCCCATTCCTCTTGACCGCCACACCTTCGATATCAACGCCTCTGGCTTTTATCTGCTCTAATATGTCCCGTACAGCGTTTAGGGTAAGTGCTTCTTGGTTACGGGGGTTCATCGGATGAACGGCCGTTTCCTGCTCTACCCTCTCAGCAGGGACAATGATATGTTCTGCTTCGAGCTTAATACCGTTTTGGAGCGTGAACAGTTTCTTTAAGCGAGGTGCTGATTTCAGGCCTGCAAGTCCTGAACGGTGGCCAACTTCAGTCCGCTTTGGTGCATTAAGATAGCGGGATTTATCACTCCCAATATGCTGTTCATCACTCATGGGTTAACTCCTTGCTTCACGGAAAAACTTTTGATCTCGTTAATAAATTGCTGGTAGACCAACATTACCGATTCTTCTGCTACATCAAGCTGTTTCGGAGAGCACAGTTCTTCAGATTTTTTAATATCTAGCACTGTTCTTCCCCGAGATGCGGCCGCCTTAAACGCTTCTGAATTCTTGATCGATGCTGACATGAAGAGGTCTTGGACTGTTCGAACAAGTTTGTCTAGTACAATTTTTTCGTAGGGACTTTTGTCATCAACGTTAACCGCTAGAACTTTAAACCACTTAAGGTTGTCGCCTTTGCCAGGAGATTGTTTGAAACGTTCACTGATGGTGAGCATGAAGTCGGTAGTTGATGCGTAATCGTATTCCCGTGGAGACACCGCAACAAGAATGCCATCCGCAGCTTCGTCTGCTGCCCAGATTAGAGGTGAGTCTTCTGGAGGAGTATCAATAATGATCAGGTCATATTTTTCCTTCAGTACTGGCAGAATAACTTCTTTGAATCGTAAGAGCAGCTCTGTGCGTTCGTCTTTTGAACACTGCCAGTATTTGTCTTTGAATCTTGCATCAGTCGGGAACGCAGTTATTACATCTAGATTTGGGAGATGTGTTGAGAAAGGCATACTCGCAATGATCTCTGCTTCAGAATATCCCATGTCGAGGTATTTTCCGTACTCAGAGTCTGCTTCATAAATGCCTAGGATTGCATCAATAGCTGTAAGGAACACATCGTCCTCAGAGACACTTTGAATCATCCCACTACCAATTGATCCCTGTGGGTCCCATTCAATCAACAGTGTCTTTGCATTTAATTGCAAATCAAGAGCAGCAGCAACAGCTATAGCACCTGATGTAGTACTTTTGCCAGTACCACCTTTATGGTTCTGAGTAACAATTGCTCGGCTTCGGTAGATGTCGCGATATCGAGGATACCCTAGTGCGTCCATAATTTTCTGGACATCCCACCGGGTATAAAGATGGTTTTTATTCTGATAAATAGGCGCCCCAACGAGTCCTTTATCTTCGAGCTCAGATAGTATTTTGTTGAAAGTGACTCGGGATTTTCCAAAAAAATCAGACAGACTTTTTTTGTTCAGGCAATGGTTGTAAATCAGACGGTCAACACCTTCAACGCTATCATCTGAAACAGAAACTCTTGACGATGCCATCAGTGATTCTTTGAGCGATATTTGTTCGCTCTTCATGCGTTGGCCGACAAGGGCGATCTTTTCAATCAGATTCATTTTTTCCAATCCCTCTAACCTTAGATTTGTTTTTAAACGCATATGTGTAAACTTTACGTATAATGCGTTCATTTTCTATATATGCGTATAAGTGTACAGGCAATAATCATTCGGCGCTAACATTCTGTGTTTGATTCAGCTGATTTTGCGATTCAACATGCATTTATTGGTGTTCAAATGTTATCTATTCATCGCACTGATATTTGCAATGTCCATGCGATTAGCTTGGCGATTAGGAGGGTTAAACGGCGCTGAACCGGGCATGACTCCTGAAGCCAGTCTGGCGATTAAGGGGGTTAAACGGCGCTGAGGCGGACATGACTCCTGAGGCCAGTCTGGCGATTAGGAGGGTTAAACGGTGCTGAACCGGGCATGACTCCTGAGGCCAGTCTGGCGATTAGGGGGTTAAACGGCGCTGAGCCGGACATGACTCCTGAGGTCAGTCTGGCGATTAAGGGGGTTAAACGGCGCTGAGCGGGGCATAACTCCTGAAGCCAGTCTGGCGATTAAGGGGGCTAAATGCCGCAGGGCCGGCCATAACTTCTGAGGCCGGCTTGGCGATTAAGGAGAGGGTAAGCGATGGTGGATAGGATAGTGTTCGCCTTGGAAATGATATATTTATCTGAATCATTCGGGTGCGTGATTTTGGCAATAATCTTAAATCAAATATCCAATCTATGAGCTTAGGACATACGTGCTGTCGGAATATCACTCCACCGAGTAGTGTATGCAGGAGAAAGCATCTCTCTCTTCATTTGCCATTCCGGTGCAATCCCTCTACCGGCAAACCATACCTTACCCATCCCCGAATGATTAATCTGATCCAGCACTTTCATTAGCTGATCGCTATCAGCATGGGGCTGGACTTCATCGAACAGATTCAGCTGTGATATGCCTGTCGGTGTAAAATCATTAAGCATTATTCCTGCTTTTGCAAATCGATGGCCCTCCCGCCAGATTCGGTCAAGGGCTTTCATCGCTGCAGCAATAATGTCTCTTGTATCACGAGTAGGCGTCAGTAACCTTTCACTGGCTACATTCCCATAGTAGGGTTCGTTAATAGCAAAAGGCGATGTTTTTACAAACACCGAGATATGGCGGCAGTACTGACGTTCTCCACGGAGCTTTTCAGCAGCGCGCTCTGCGTACTGACATACTGCCTGTCTCATAGACTCATACGCCGTAATCCGCTCTCCGAACGACCTGCTGCAGATGATTTGCTGTTTAGCTGGCGGGGCTTCTTCCATGCTGATGCAGGATTCACCATTAAGCTCTCTGGCCGTACGCTCAAGAACAACGGAGAAATTGCGCCGTATAAAAGAGGGATTAGCTTGCGCCAGTTGTAGTGCTGTGGTGATCCCCATGGTGGCCAGTTTTTTCGCGATACGGCTTCCCACACCCCAGACTTCAGCTACCGGCTGCAACGATAACAGCTTCTCGGTACGACGACGGTTATTCGGTGTTAAGACCAGGACACCACGAAACTGTGGCCATTCCTTCGAGGCCCACTGAGCACTTTTAGCTAAAGTTTTACTGGGGCCTCCCCCAACACCTATGGTCAGCCCGGTTCCTGATTTAACGTGTTCGCGCAGCTGATGTCCAAACACCTCATAGTCCATACAGCTGTCAATACCTCTGATGTCGAGAAACATTTCATCAATCGAATATTGCTCCACGCGTGGGGCCATTTCTTCAATATGGGCCATGACTCTGTTAGACAGGCTCGCATAAAGCTCATAATTACTGGAAAAAACATGAATCTTTTCCGTGAGTTGGGCATGTTTAAGCTGGAACCACGGCATCCCCATTTTTATATTTTGCAGCTTTGCAGGCCCGTTCCTGGCAATTACGCAGCCATCGTTGTTGCTCAAAACGACGATGGGTTTGCCGCGTAAGTCAGGCCGGAAAACGCTTTCGCAGGATGCGTAAAAACTGTTTACGTCGGCAAGAGCGAACATCAGCCTGCATTCCGGGTTTTATGAATGAACGACATCACCACACCAAAGACCTGCAGATGTTCAGGATCGGGATAAAGAGTAGGGTAGGCTGGGTTCATTGGCTGCAGGGCCAGTTGGGGTGTCAGCAACAGGCGCTTTACGGTGAATTCACCGTCAATTTCTGCGATGACGATATCCCCATGCATTGCCCGCTCCGCTTTATCCACGATCATCAAATCACCACTGTGCAGTCCAAGATCATTCATTGAGTCACCCAGGGCCCGGACAAAATACGTGGAGCTGCGCCGCCGGATACAGTAGTCATTCAGATCGAGTTCTGCTTCGGTGTAATCGGCAGCCGGCGACGGAAAGCCTGCCGGGCAGCACTCTGTATAGAGTGGTGAAGTTTGGGTTTCCGGAGTGGATGTCGGTGTGATGAATTGCAGCATAGTCAACCTTCAAAATATTACTGTTTATTTATGGGTCTTCCCCGTTCATGGTGGGAAGGCTCAGAACGCCATGTTCAGCCTGCCATAATGGAACATTACTGCCAGTTTGAAGCGTTCCTTATTCCTGTATCCCCGAGACTTGATCCTTAACAACCGGATCTTGCTGTT
>DASXML010000042.1:0-3257 GCA_036495715.1 Scandinavium sp. | reverse complement strand
TCGACGGAGCGGCCTCACCTCCAACTGAGAAGCCGGCCCAGGTGGTCCTCACCGCCGGGTCCACCTCACCAGGCAAGCGAAGCCGTGGTCGCTGACCAGCCTGAGTGAGAAGCTGATCAAGATCGCGCGAAGCTCGTCAGTCATGGCAGCTGGGTCACGTTCCAGACGAGCGAGATTGCGGTGTCGCGGCAGATGTTTTAGTAAACCCTAATGCTCATCACCGGGCTGCGGGCGCCACCCGCGCCGGCATTAAGGCTTGGGTCGGAAGACATTGACCACGATAAGACAGGTGCGTCTGAACGACGGGGAATAACAAGGTTCGGGCGCCGCGGAGCAACATAATCCGTGGCACTCACTGCCCGAAGCGGCCGGCGCGGGCAAACCTCATTGCCACGGAGGTCCACATATGACGAAAATCGCGCCACAATCCTCGGAATCTGTGCGGAGTTCGGCTGAGCTGATCCGTCTCCCTCCTGTATCCCAGAACTCGAAGCCCAAAGTCGGCTTTGTAGCGGGAAAGCGCAATGTTCCTGTCGATGTTCTGCGCGCCGCAAGCATGCTATATATTGTCGGCTTCTGGCATCTTCTGGACTATCCCGCCTCTGGAATCGAATGGCACGGTTTCTGGCATCTTCTTGACTATCCCGGCGGCGGACTCGAATGGCACCATGACGCCGTAACCTATCGGCTGACCGTTCTTGTATTGGCAATCTTCGTCTTGATTTCCGGATATACCATCGGCAATAAGAGAATAGAGCTTAATGCTGAGACAATGTGTAATTTTTACATTGAAAGATTTTGGCGTCTTTATCCCCCGTTCTTTCTGGCATTGGTTGTTTTCCTTGTCCTCGGAATTACCAGTTGGCATATTTTTGTAAGGGGTTTGACGTTTACCGGCATGTTTTTCGTACCTGCTCCACCAACACTATGGTTTGTAGATCTGATTGTTATTTATTACATGATAGCTCCGTTTCTTATAAGGCTTCGCTCGAACATTTCCCTGTTTGGTTTATTTTTTGCTCTGATAATGATATCAATGACCGCGTATCAGAAGGTCACCCATCACATGGATCATCGTCTTTTGATATACTTTCCCTGCTTTGCAGCCGGCGTTTTTGTTTCAAAACGCCGCATTCCTTTCTCACCGCTCGCCTGCGGGGCGCTATTGGCGCTGGCTGCTGCCGCACTTTTATGCACGCTGGAACGTCCCCAAGAAATGTTGGACCAGGATGTCTGGTCAACTCCCTGGGCACTGGCGGGGTCACTTTTCGTTTTCGTCGCGGTTTTGAATGTCGGACAACAGTGGCGGAACCGTAAGTTTGTATTTTATTTGAGCTCAGCCAGTTACTTCATGTACCTTTTTCATAGACCCGTTTACACAATCGGCATATGGCTGTTTCCATCGAACGAGACCGTGCTGCAATCCATTTTTCTTATTGCTGTCTGCCTCCCATTGACCGGAGGTATATCATGGTGTTGCCAGCACAGCTATGACAAAGCCTTGGGCGCGTATGGTTTTGTCCCAAAACCAGTTACCGCGTAGTCGCTACGAAACCAAAGCCGGATCGTTTTGATGTCCGCTCGGTAAACCACCGGGAGGGATCGAGCCCGACCGCGTTGCGGGCGCCGGTCGGGCGTTGGGCTGCGCCGGGGCTCCTCGCAGGCTCGCCGCCCGACCCATCCACAGTGACATTAATACAATAATATTTCCAAGTGGTAGCATCTGTATTTGCTGGACGCAATTAGCGAAGTGGGATCGGAGAGATTTTTGACGAGCCGAACGAGCCCGAACGACTGGTTGTCCGCCATTTTCGATCTCAGTAAATCGTTCTTGTCCTGTGTCCTGGGCCTGCCCGCCACCCCGAGGTGCCAAGTACTGTATAAACCGCGGGCACTTGCTCACTTAAGCGTGGTTTGACGCTGTTTAATCGGCTATGACACGCTGATCAGAGGAGCTGGCGATTTTCGGTTAATTCGATCCGATGCTGATCGGCCACGAGATACGTCGCAATTGGGCCATCCGAAGACCGGAAGCCACTTGACACCGGTCCAGAGAAGACCAGGTATTTAGGGAAGGCGAAGATGGAATATAGCTTGCGTGCGTATGAGTACGGCGCAGAAAAACACCAACTATATCTGAACCATTACGAACGGCATTTTCGATCTCTTGCTGAACGTGATATCAAGTTGCTGGAACTTGGCATTTATAAGGGAGGTTCCCTGTTCCAGTGGAGAGATTATTTTCCGAATGGGCTCATTGTTGGGATGGATTTGGATCCGGTGGATATCGATGATCCAACCGGAAGAATAAAAGTTTATCGCGGCGACCAGTGCGATCTGCAACTCCTGGACCGAATCGCTGGCGACTGCGCGCCCGAGGGTTTTGACATCATTATCGACGATGCGTCGCATGTAGCCGAGTATACTAAAATCAGTTTTTGGCATCTATTTGAAAATCACCTGAAACCCGGTGGCTATTATGTCATCGAGGATTGGCGTGTCAGCTACTCGGAAGCTTCGCCGGATGGCGGCAGATACGAATGGCCAAGCCCAGCCAACGCCGGACCGCCGCGTTATTCACCGGCAACGGAGCCGATATCTTCCGTCCCGAATTACTTTGAGCGAATTAGCCGTCGAGGCAAGAGGCTATTGGATGCTGTGGGCATGGATACGTTTACCGGAACCGCAGCCCGATTGTATCGCAAGATCAAGTACAACTCGCGGCGGTTCCCGAGTCATGATTACGGGATGGTCGGGTTTATCAAGCAGCTCATCGATGAACTTGGCATGGATGCCATAACCAACCCTGAGCGCAATGGCCCTCCCCCCCAGCGCTTCCCGAAATTCCAGCGTATGGAAGTGTGTCCAGGTCAAGTGTTTATCGTGAAAGCTACCAAGCAAGATGATGCGTTGATCGCGGATTCGCTACAGCACCCTTTTCCTGCCACCCCGATCTAGAAATATTCGGCGAGCCTTGCCCGCACGGAAGCGAATCCTGAGTTGCGGCTGACTGGGTTTTTGCGCGTCAGTAATATGCGAGACTCCAGCCTGGTGCGCGCAGCCAGCATTGTTCGGAGGGTAAATCATCGCGGCGATAAAGCCGTGTAACCTCACGCCAGCGCTCGGTTTGAAAGGCAGCGGCAAGTGTTGCTTCGGATGCGGGTTCGCGGGCACCCTCGCACGGAAAAATCGCAACCGGGGAAATCCATCGCGCGGCAAATTCTTCGCCCCGCCGCTCGATGCGAAACACCGCACCG
>DASXML010000041.1:0-22484 GCA_036495715.1 Scandinavium sp. | reverse complement strand
CAAGCTTGGTGTTGAAGTACTCAACTTCCTGACCTGCGTCATTGATTTTGTACCACTTGAATTCCGCAGATTTCAGGGTCTGACCGCTGGTCACGGCCTTGTACAGGTACGGGCTGGACGAGTCGATTTCTTTGGTGAATTTGAACGGCGTGTGGATACGCGTGCCGGTCAGTTTGCCGGTGTTGTTGTCGGTCGGGATGTACAGGTTGTGTTCCTGAGCGACCACTTCGATGCTGCCGTCACGATCCTGAACGTCCACAGACCCTTTAATGTCCGCGCCGCCGTCGTCTTTCAGCCAAAGATAAACAGGAATAGCCATGTGTTATTTCTCCATTTCATTGTCAGTCACGTCATCATCCTGCGATGACGCTTTGGGGGTGCCCGGTATCTGGCAGGCATTCGCCTGCGGTACCAGACTGATTTCGACACGGCGGTTGAGCGCACGGCCCTCCGGAGTGTCATTGGTTGCGAGTGGGCGGCTCTCGCCATAACCCTGCACCGCAAAACAACTTTCCGGCACGTCACCGGTGTCCCGCATCCAGTCGCGTACCGCTTCGGCACGTTTCAGGGACAGCGTCTGATTGAGTGTCGGGTTGCCGGTGTTATCGGTATGACCACTGACCACAATCAGCCAGCCCGGTTTGGCCTTGATGCCGACCAGCGAATTCACCAGCATTTTGGTGGAGCCGTTTTTCAGCACGGACTTGCCGGAATCGAACAGAGACATGCTGTCGAGACGGACAATTTTCGGCACCGGTTTAGGCTTCGGTTTAGGTTTTGGCGGCGGAGGCGGTGGCACATACGTGTCAATGGCCTGCTGTACAGCCAGCCACAGACGCTGACCAGGATAAAAGCCAAGCCCGTAACGGTGTGGCTCACCCTGCCGTTGCCAGCGTTCCAGCAACAGTGCATCCTGCTGGAGTGCGTGCAGTGCCTGTGCTTTCGGGGCGTAGTGGTTCATTGGAATGGCCAGCCAGCGGGCCAGGTCTGCCCCTGTTTTGCTGATAAGCAACCGGTTGTTATGCAGTGACATCCCCATGGCCGCCAGGGCACACAGCAGCAGGACCATCACCACACGGCGTCCGGTTTTACCCCCCTGTAACGGGGTGGTGTAAGGGGCCAGCAACGGCAGCACCGCATCGGCAAAATGCCAGCGGGGTTCAGGCACGACAACACGGCCGGCAGGGGCTATACGGGTCTGGCGGAACAGCCACTGTGGCCACAGCGCGCCCACCGAAGTGGGCACCTGGCCGAGTCGCAGCGTGACCGCAAACGGTCGCACAGACGGGCAAAGCCGGTCCGCGGTGCTCAGCTCATCCAGCATCACCCGATGGAGCAGCGATGTCGCCTGGGCCAGAAAGGGCTGCACGGTGGCAGTCTGTGGAGACTGCTGCCATTCACTGAGCGTGATGGCGGGTTCATCGTCCGGACACACCAGCGTCGACTCTCCCCGCACCACTATCCAGGGCGTCTCAGGTCCGCTGAATTCGCCGTTCAATACCACCGGCACGCTGTAACCGGTCAGGTCACGGAGCTGTTTTATCTGCAGACGCAATGCTTTCAGGGAAGCGCGCAGCAGGGCTTCGTCATCATGCTGGTCCGGGAGGCTGCGGTACATGACAGCAAGTTGCCCGGCCATCCGCGGTGTGCGGGCCAGCAGGCGTTCTGCGAAGGACGTGAGGGCTGTCAGGTCCGGGATACGCAGATACCAGCCCTGTGCCGTCCCCCGGGCAGGTCCTGCCGCAAACATGCCATCATCCACATCCCCGCAGACCAGCACCACCGGTCCGGTATGACTTTCAGGTGGAAAAGTGCCGGTGTCATCGGTCTGCTGCGCCGGTCGCGTATGCTGATAGCGACGACGAGTCAGCATGCCCGCAACCAGCAGAGCAACCAGAGTCAGGAGTGCCTTTGCGGCGAACGACCAGGTCAGGAAGCCCCATACCAGCCACAACACGGCGGCAAGGCAAACCAGTACCGGGAAGGCGGCCCGGATGAGTGTTCGTCCTCGCATCAGGGGTGCTCCGGCAGTTGCTGGTGCAGCAGGTCCTGCAGCCACAGATGACCACCGAACCACACCGCACCGGTCAGAATGACGGTCAGCACAATCCAGAACCAGACGGAACGTAGCAGGTTGTAACGACGTCGTCCGGTCTTCTGCACCACCAGTGACGTCGCGGCCTTCAGCGGTGGCACGCGCTCATTCAGGGCAGAGATAACCTCATCACGTCGTGACTGTCCTACCCCGGACAGGCTGTACTGCCCCTGGAAACCCAGCGCCAGCACCCGCTGGTAGCAGGTCAGCACCGCAGGCTCCGGGGCGGGCTGTCGCAGCACCTCCGCGATACGATCGTAGAGGGCTCCGCCGGCACGCAGGGAACCAAAATAGACCGCCTGCAGTGGCGCAGAACGCCAGGCGCGTTGTCCGGCATCAAGGCTCATATGCAGCGCGTCGGGCGCACTGTCACCGTCAACCACGGCGTCCGCGTTTTCCACAGAAGAAGACGCTGGCTTGCGGTTCATGACGGTTTCGTCCAGCAAGGCGCACTGGGCATAGGTGATGTGGTCAATACTTTCAGCACTCAGCCCCGCGCGCTCCAGCGCCTCACGTACACTGTCCACCTGCGCTTTACAGGTGGCATACAGCGCCGGGCCGTCTGTCACCTGCCCACCATGGCGCAGCTGTGCCACGGTCAGCCAGGTCTGCGCCATCAGGGCATCAATATCGATATCCTTTTTCATGAGCGCAGCACCGCAAACAGTTCAAGCTCCAGCTCGCCGAGAAGGGACGGAACGTAGAAGACGCAGACCCCCTGGTCCAGCATTTCGCGGGCCGCCGGGCTCTCCATATCCAGTACGAAGTACTGGTTCTCCAGACGCACCGGCAACGCGGCCGGCACACGACTCAGGGCGATAAGGCCAATCCCTTCGACGGCCACACCGGACACTTCACCGACATTCGCCGGCGCTCCGGCAATACACATCTTCGCGAACTGTTCGGCAATCTGCCACGCCGGCTGGTTGGCCCGGACGGAAAGGTAGAAATCCGCTTCATCGCGCAGACGGATATCATGCAGCACCGCTTTCCAGGTTTCCGGATCCAGACGGTCCATCCTGACAGCCACCACGCGTGACGGCAGGCTGGCTTCCAGCAGCTCACTGATGAGATCAAACAACGGCGGGAAGGTATTTTCCGGTGAACCGTGGTCATACCCCGGAATGGCTTCCAGGTCATGATCCAGCGAGAAGGTCAGCATACTGCCGGCCAGTCGCGCCAGTTCGGCCCAGACCTGCTCAGGGTGCCGGTTCGGAAAACGTTCAAACTCGGAGAGCACGCGGGCATGAGAGTTCAGGGCATTCAGCAACCAGAACAGCGAGACATCCGCCACCGCAAAATCGGCCATCCGGTCATTACTTTCACGGCGCATGGACATCAGGCGCTGACGGCGGGAGCGCAGCTGGCGGTTCAGCAGTGCAAGACGTTCACACAGTCCACGGTTTGCGGAAAACTGGGCCATTGGCGGGATGAAATCCGGATCCTGGCGCCAGCCCCCCTGCCCGTCACGCAGGAGACGCGCAACCGCACAGGTATCCCAGGCACTGTTGTCTTCATGGTCAAAGCGGAAGGCCAGATTAAAACGGGCCACCGCCATGGACTCTTCTTCCTGACCGAACCTGTCGGTGATGGTCTCCCAGGCCTCTGCATAGCGCAGCGGGCGTTCTGCTGGCTGTGTATCGGTCTGAACATTGACAATCCCGGCCTGCATCACGGGCAACGCGACGTACACCGTAACGGCCCCGGTGCCTGCAGAAGCAGGCACATCCACTTCACGGGGTTCCGGTGGCAGGTCGCTGTGACGGGTATCAATCAGCGTGTCATCCGGAAGCCACAGACGCAGGGACTGCGCCTGTACACGTCCCGATGCCAGCATGGCCTCATCCAGTTCGACATGCCCGACGCCCCAGGGGAAGGCACTGCCGCGCGCGGCGACACCGGCACGGGAAAGGGCTTCCCACTCAGACTGCTGCTGGAACTGCTGGGGGCTCAGCAGAGCCCCTTCATTCCATAACGGACGATGAATTTTCATCCCTGATCACCCCGCCTTAGGATTTTGCTTTCGGCATCTGGGAAACCAGTGACAGATTGACGTCCATACCTTCCACCTGGAAGTGTGGCACCGCATAGAGTTTCACGCGGAAGAAGCCCGGGTTGTCTTCGATGTCTTCCACAGTCACTTTCGCATCGCGCAGTGGGTGAGACGCCTGCAGTTCGTCGCCGGCATCCGTCATCTCCGTCACCAGGGATTTGACCCAGGTGTTCAGCTCCAGCTCCAGCATGCGGCGGTCTTTGGTGGTGCCGATGTTTTCACGCTGAATAAGCTTCAGGTAGTGGGCGATACGGGACAGCAGGAAGATGTACGGCAGACGGGCGTTAATGCGGCTGTTGGCCGTCGCATCGGCGGTGTCGTACAGCGCGGGTTTCTGCGCGGAATTCGCTGAGAAGAAGCAGGAATAATCGCGGTTCTTGTAGTAGGACAGCGGAATGAAGCCGAGGTTGGCGAACTCAAACTCGCGGGTCTCCGGGATCATGACCTCTGACGGGATTTTCACCTGGTTGCCGGTACCCAGGTCGTACAGGTGAATAGGCAGGTCCTGAACGGCACCACCGGCCTGCGGACCACGGATTTGTACGCACCAGCCGTTGTTAATGAAGCTTTTCACCATATTAGCGGCAAACGAGAACGAGGCGTTGGTCCACAGGTATTTGTCGTGATCCGGGCCTTTCACTTCTTCGATATAGTTGAAGCTGCGCACCGGTACGGTGTCCGGGCCATACGGCAGACGCCCCAGAACACGCGGCATCACCAGTCCCAGATAACGGCTGTCGTCTGTCTGGCGGAAACTCTGCCATTTGATATACTCGGCACGGTCAAAGTAGTTGCCGATATCCTTGATGGCGGCTACTTGTTCCATCGAATCCTTCAAAAAGAACTTCGGTCCGGCAGAGCCGATAAATGGCATGTGGGCAGCGGCCGACACTTTTGATATATTACGCATCAGCGCCACATCCTGAGACGAAGCATCGAACTCATAAGCAGAGATTACTGCGGCGATAGGCTCTCCACCCGGTGTGTCGTACTCTGCGATGTACGTCTGACGGTATAATCCACTCTGAATAATTTCCGGACTGTCTTCAAAATCGGTTCTGAGATCTTCTTTAGACAGGTCAAGCAGCTCGATTTTCACATTTTGACGAAAATCGGTTTTATCTATTAACCCCTTAAGTCCACGCCAGACACCTTCTACGCGTTGAAATTCTTCATTGTGCATTATTTCATCAAGCTGGCGGCTGATCTGAAAATCCAGTTCGGCAATGTGCTGGTCCAGCAGGGTTTTATCTAATCGCTCTACTTTCTGCCCGGACTTCTTCAGGCACTGCATAAAGACCTGGACCGCGGCGGTCACACGGGCATTTGCCGAGGTTTCGGCCATAACCGTATTGTCATCATAGCCATTAATGGAGTCCATTTCGGAAACAGGCTCCAGATTAATTTTATCGAACAGTGAGGCATATACCCCGCCCTGCGGCAACGTTTTTTCAAGGGTTGCGCCTGCGGTCTGGTTCTGAGATTCGTTATTGACTGACATGAGCATTATTTCCAGTTATTCCGTTAATGTTTCCAGTAATTGCGTATTAATCCTGGGACGGGGCCAGCGCGTTCAGTTCATTGCGCAGTTCGTCGCTCAATGTCGGGTCTTTCAGAATTTTCTCCAGCTCCCGTTTGAACGTGGTATTATCGAGAAGATTGGATTTGAGGTCGCGAAGCAAATTACGCATAGATAACATTGCCTTCAACTGCGGCACCTGACGGGCAATCTGCTCGGGCTCAAAGTCTTTCATATTCTGGAAACCCAGACGAATATTTTCTTCTGTTCCATCGCCCGCGAGGGTATTCTTAACGGTGAGATTTACTTCGGGGTTTAGTTCTGAGAGCACAGAATCGAAGTTGTTTTTATTAACATTTACTTTACTTCTTTCCGACAGAGTGCCGGTGGACTTACCGTTGCTGAAGTCGCCGACGCTCAGCAGCTTAAGCGGAAGCTCAACCTTCTTTTGCGCGCCGCCAGTGTGTAGGTTTAACGAAATGTTAACACGCGCCTTGGGTATCTCATTTTGGAAGCTCTGGCTCATCCGCTTACTCTCCTGTAAATGTTTAATGGGCTTCCTGCCGGGTGATAATAGCTTGCAACAGATATAACGGCAGGCCGTCTAATATTACGCCACATTTATTATATGTAAACAGGACAAACCCGATTTATCCTTATTAAGACATTTAGAGAAAACAGAATTAACCCTGTAAGCCTTACCTGGTGCGGAGAAGATGCAGTGCCAGCAATCAATACAAGATTATTTAAATACTCACTTCGGATTTTTCTACATATTCGTCACTCAGTAGCGAGAATCATCTTAAAAAATCACAACAAATCTTATTTGTATAAAATAAATTACCACCACTTAAATGTAATTAACTTCTGCTTAATTCATTTACCCAGCAACTTATTTACTTCCATTCATTCACCACAACTATAAATAAATCTTATCCGGGCATCCTGACTGTATTGTCCGCACTTCAGGGCGCAGTCTCTGACCCGATATTCCGGTCGACCTCATTCGCTGATATCATCTCTGGGCAATGCGCTTGCTATAATCATTCCCCTAACCACCCTTTAGCGAAAATGCCATGACCGACACAGAACAGACCACAGCAACAGCGCACATGGCCTGGTGCGCGCTGGTCGCCCTTCACACCGCACGCCAGGATGGCAAAGCAGCCTCGGAGGCCCAGGAAAATCTGTTCATCACCCGGTGGCTCGCCGAAGCCAGACGTACCCGCCGTTTCTCCCGAAACGTGGCTCGTGACATTGACTGGTTGCTCAAACAGGGCAGAACGCAAGGCGTCAGGGCAAAGCTCCCCTTCAAACTCAATTTTCTCTGGCAGGCCACCACCGGCAGTCTGGAAGACCAGCCAGACCTGTACCGGCTCAGTTATGCACTGGATACCGCCCGGGAGTACCACTGGGTTTACCATGTTCTCTCCGACGAGCAGTGGCAGGGGCGCCGACGTCTGCTCCTGAACCCGGAGATTAACGGTATCTGCGTACTGAAATCGTCGCTTGACGCGGCATTTGATGACAGCGGGAAGCAATGCGCCCCGGTTCTCGTTCGCATCACCGGGCAGGTGGCCGGGCTTCACGCCCTGCTGGCCAGCAGTGGCTGGAAAGCCCGTCCGGAAGGCAACGAGCACTACAGCCTGACGGCAGAAAGGCAGGCCCCGGCTCCGACGCATGATGTCTGATTATTGCAGCAGGTAAGCCTGAACCGAATTCAGGTTTACCGCGCTGTTGTCATCTGCCTTCTGCTTGCTGGTACCCGCCACGTTCAGTATCCGCTCCTGCGTGCGTCATTTCAAAAACCTTCATCACTAACATTCCCCTTCGCCTTCTGACGAGCCTGTCAGACAAAAACCCGGTGCCAGGCTTCGCACAACCAGCCGCATAACCTCGGCCCTGAGTCCCCACCCTTCCCAAAAAAATCAGCCCCCACTTCATGCGACGGGTCGCGTTCGACGACCGCGCCAGGCCTGCAGTGCTTGCCATGTCGCTTCCCGGTACCGGCGCGACCTGTGAGTGACATTGTCACGCCATTAATTTATTAGTTTGTTTATTTGTTAGTTTGTTTATTTGTTTTGGAGGTGTATAATATCAGCACATTCCCCCTTGCGGAGACCCGTCGATGCGACCGGCAACCTACGAACCCGAACAGATCATTGAGGCAGGACTGGCCCTGCAGGCCGAGGGCCGGAGCATCACCGGCTTCGCACTGCGCACCCGCGTGGGCGGCGGTAATCCAACACGTCTGCGTCAGATATGGGACGAGTATCAGGCATCACAGAGCGCGGTCGTCACGGAGCCCGTCGCCGAGCTTCCCGTGGAAGTAGCCGAAGAGGTGAAGGCGGTCTCCGCCGCCCTCGCCGAACGCATAACGCAGCTGGCGACCGAACTGAACGACAAAGCCGTTCGCGCCGCCGAGCGTCGGGTAGCAGAAGTGACGCGTGCCGCCGGGGAGCAAACCGCACAGGCCGAGCGGGAACTCACTGATGCCGCCCAGACGGTGGATGACCTGGAAGAAAAACTGGATGAGATGGAAGCCGGGAATGACAGGCTGACGCAGGCGCTGGAGACTGAACGTGCGCTTCGCCAGCAGCTGGACGTGGAACTGGCTCAACTGAAAGAACGACTGGCGGCCGCTGAGCAGCAGACCCGCCAGCGTGATGAACGTCATCAGGAGCAGAAGACCGCCCTGCAGGACGCGCTGACGGCCGAGCAACAACAGCACCAGACCACCCGCAACGATCTGCAAAAACGGATCGAGCAGGCGTCCGCCGAAGCGCAGGCGCGCGCGGAGGAACTGAAGTCTGAACGCGAGAAAGTCAGTGCCCTGATTGCGAGACTGGAGGCGCAGGAGAACGCGCTGACCACAGAACGCCAGGCACACAGTGATACCCGCGATACCCTGCAGCAGCGCCTGGAGCAGGCGGTGGCCGGGGGGCATGCCCGGAGTGCAGAGCTGAAACAGGCACAGGACCAGGTCAGTACGCTCACCGCCCGCCTTGAAGCCCAGGAAAAGGCATCTGGTGAGCAGCAGGGCCGCTCCCTTCTGGAGCTGGACAACATGGCAAACCGCTGCATACAGCTGGAAAAACAGCGTGATGATGCCCGACTGGATGTGATGTATGAGAAAGAGGCGGTGGCGGCTTTGCGGGGCGAAACCGATGCCCTGCAGCGGCAGAACCAGTCCCTGATGGCCGCACTAACCGGTAACTCGCAACCCGGAGGCCAGAATGCGTGATGAGGATGAGTCCGGGGCCCACGGAAAAGCGGTGCCCGCCGGGGACGCGTGCTTCACCCGCGGAAGACTGCGCGATGAATTCAGGCTGAAACCCGCGCCCGGAGCCGAACCGGTAAAATGGTATAAAAACCCGTACGGTGGAAAATACGGCGTCTGGCGGGTGGCAGACTGTGTACCGATGCAGGAGAAACGCCCGCAGAGCGAAAAACAGCGGCGAACCAGTAAACGCCTGGGCCTGCAGGCCAGACTCAACAGCCAGCGTGGTCAGTGCGCCCTGCTGGCAGCGACCTGGCTCTCCCGGGATCCTGTGTTTCTGGATACCGAAACAACCGGACTGGATCCGCGGGCACAGGCGGTGGAAATCGCCCTGGTGGACGCGGCCGGTAAAACACTCTATGAAACCCGCCTGAGACCGACAGTCAGCATTGACCCGGCGGCAGCGGCTGTACACGGTATCAATAATGCGGACCTGGTGAACGCGCCTTCCTGGCCTGAGATTATGTCACCGCTGAAACAGCACATCGGCCAGCGGCCGCTGGTCATTTTTAATGCCGATTTTGACAGGCGAATTCTGAAACAGACTGCGGCAGCCCATGACGATCCCGCCTGCTGGCTGGACACCCTGACGGTGTACTGTACCATGCACCTCTCCGCCGGCTTTTACGGTCCCACCAACCGTTATGGCACGATATCGCTGGCCAGTGCGGTCAGCCAGGCAGGCCTCTGCTGGTCCGGGCAGGCACATTCCGCCGTCGCGGACGCCAACATGACGGCGCGGGTGGTAAACCATATTGCAGAATACGGACGCCAGCTGCAGCGCAAAATTGAGAATGCAACAGGGAACAAGCCGGAATAATACCAATAAGCCCGGAGGTCCTCAGCGCGATGAGGGTTAATTCCTCACCACGAACAACTTACCAATCGTAGGCTTTCTGGCAAAAATTCGTGTGTGGTGTTTCTTCAGCACCGCATAGTGTTCTGTTGCTTCTTTAAACAGACGCCCCACTTCATCCCGGCAACCCCACAGACTCTCTTGCAGTTCAGCAGCCCGTGAGTCTTCGGGCTTATTTCGCAGGTAAGCCTCCTTTGCCAGCAACGGAACATATTCAGCCAGTGCTGACGCCAGCCTTTCCGCGGTCTCAGACAAACGTCCCATTCGGACAGTCATTTCTGTTAATGACGGTTCATACGCCACCGCCATTTTCAGGCCGTAGGTATCCAGCCACTCCTGACGTGGCCCAATCCCGTCCACCCGGGCTTGCAGCGCTTTGTAATGTTTTCTGATGCGGGCAATTTCCGGAACCGGAACTTCATTTGGCAATGAAAGAATGTCATTGCGCCAGCCGTTAACTGCGGTTTCTGCAGCACCGATCGCCTCATCCAGGCTTTTCCAGTCATCCGAGGGTTTCAGAAATTCATTCACCAGCGTGATCGCTGCCTTATAGCCTTCCTGGGTCGTCAACTGCGGCAGCCATTTTCGGGCCGTCTGAACAGCGGCAACACTCGCCCCGGCGATCACCACATTACTGAGCACCGTAACCCAGGTCACAATAACAGTGCTACTGATCGTCTGAGCACAGAGTTTCACCCCATACAGTCCGGCCAGGATCAGGACGGCGACAGCGATCAGCATGTAAACCGCTTTATTCATCATTCTCATGTTACAGGTCCCCCCAGAGACAGCGCAGGCTGTCCAGCGTCTGCGCCAGCGGGCCCTGTTCACAGCGGGTCACCAGTTCGCGCACCAGGTCTTCAAACCCCGCCTCAGGCACGAACACGCGCATCGCCTCCAGGCCAACAGTCACCTCGCGGCTGGCGGAGTCCGTCTGATAAAACAGCGCGTGCTTCCCTTCCCGGCCACGCGGCAGGCTATCAGGATGGGCGTGGCGCACGCTCAGCATGCGCAGCAGCTCGCTGAATGGCTCCCAGCCAAACGGCATGATGAAATGCTCCCCGGTCACCACCAGGAAGAGGCGGGGCATTTCATACCAGACGTCAGCGGGCACGCCGTGATCCTGGCCGCTGATGTGGATCTCAAATTTCACCGGACCGGCCTCAATCGTTTCCCGTCTGGCCATCACCACCGGCCGCAGCGTTTCACAGAAACGGCGTCGGGCGTCAAAATCCCGGTCGCGGGCGCGCATGCAGAGCGGAAAAATCGCCTGCAGCCGCGCAACAGTGAAAATACGGGCCAGCACCTCATCCGGTACGTCCTGCAGATCGAACGCCTGGCCCGCCAGCGGACGCAGCAGCTGTTCGGCATAGTCCTGGCTGACCTGCGGGGACAGACCCGCCAGAAAGGCCTGCGACTCAGCCTGCCAGTCGTCACTGTCGAACCTGAACGTGCTTTTCAGGAACCGGACATCGACGCCTTTTCCGTGCCCGGTCAGCCAGATCAGCAGCTCAAAGGAGATCTCCAGCAACACCCGCAGGCGCGGCAGACTGACCAGCTGGCCCTGGCCCCGGCTGTAGCCCTGGTGGGCCAGCATCATCATAAAGCGCAGCGTGTCGCGGGACGGGGCGGGCGCGCCGACGGTCTGGCCGAGGATCAACTGGCGGTACAGTTGCTCCAGTGCCGCATCCGGATCGGTGACCAGGCGTAGGTATTCCTCGCCGGCGGCACTGCTTTCCAGGCTGGCGTCCATCAGCCGTTCGGCCAGCGCATTGACGGAGGTGTTTTCGGTGGCGGCCCGGTTCTTCAGGCGCTCGATCAGTTTTTTCGGGAAACGCAGGGTCAGCTGACTCAGCATGGGGTTCTCCTGTTTTGCCCCTGCCGTGCAGTCAGGGGCATAATGTGAAAGCAGTACGCGTCAGTGAGGTGTTTTTTAAGAAGCGCGGGGAGTCTTACTCAGAAATTCACCTCAGGATTTATGACATGATGTCACTTTAGTTCACTGCATGCACGGTTTTCTCTCTCCTTTGGGTCAGGATCCGAAAAGTCCCGGTTCCGGATCTTTCGACCCGGCACTGCCGCGCAGCGCTACGGAAACACAACATATGGTTACGTTATTGCCACACGTAACACAACATGCTGCGGTCTGGCCCTCCCCTGCCCTCCGCCGGTTACCGGCATAAAACGGCGTACGGGTGCGTTCCGGCCTGTGTTACACTTCCGAAAACGTCGTATATGACAGAAAGTCGGATCACATCAACATCACCGCCCATTAATTTACCGACGGGGTTATATGGCTGCGTATTATCAGGTGGAAAATCTTCTCCAAGCGTGAATATCGTGTAGATGATGATTTTACCGATGATGATAATGCAGAAGAATAGTTAATGGCGTGACAGTCATATTGCGGAAGGACTTTCGGAATAGTTGGGGGATTTCCCACCGTGATGGTTTTGGTGGGAAATTATTTCAGGACAAAACAAAAGGTATTCAGGATGAGACGATCCCTGCCGGTCAAAACAGGCGAGAGGATGCTGGCGTCAAAAAAAGAAGTAATGTGGTGTTTTTCAGATCAGCACGTGGATGCGACGGTGAAGTCCTCCTCCGGAAGCCCGTCATAATGGCGGCGGCTATCGGCCCGGTATGGGTACCCGTCGTGTTTTCAGCCTTCGGGGGCAACAACAAAATAAGGAGCAGCGCATGAAAGCATCCCAAAAATCCATTTCACAGCAAAGTATTGATCTGCTGCGACACTGCCAGCATCTGCAGTCGGAACAGGACGGCATTCGCCGGCCTGAGCCTGGTAACGCTGGCGTTGCTGCAGATGAGACACTGGATGACTTTGCACGACAGATCCAGACAGCCTGTGTGTACGCGTCAATGACCGATCGTCTGCTGGCTATGCAAACCAAGCTTGCGGATCTTGGCCGCCAGCTGGAGTCCCTGGAACTGGTTGAGGTTCCGGTCGGCCGTGATTACGCCGACGCAGCCCTGGACTGGTTATCAGCGCAGGCCGGCTCGCCAACACCTCAGGGAGTTCAGAATTGAACATGCTGACTGTCCAGGCACAGTTTCCGGGCCTGTCAGGCTATGGCAACCCTGCCACAGCGCCGCTGCCGGTGGCAATTGACTACCCTGCTGCCCTGGCGCTTCGACAACTTGCGGTTTTGCACGATGACCTGCCCAAATATCTCCTTGCGCCGGAAATCAGCGCCCTGCTCCATTATGTGCCGGATCTTCAGCGCAAGACCCTCTTTGCCACCCTGTGGAATACGGGTGCACGCATCAATGAAGCGCTGCCGCTTGGGCGGACTGACTATCATCTGGCACCACCGTATCCGATCGTGCAGCTAGCCACGCTGAAGCAGCGCACCGAGAAGGCTGCCCGTACAGCAGGACGTGCGCCTTCCGGTCTGGTTCCCCACCGGATGGTCCCTCTCTCTGATCCCCGGTACGTCAGTCAGCTTGAAATGATGGTGGCCACACTCAAAATCCCGCTGGAACGCCGCAACAAAACATCCGGAAAAATGGAAAAGGCACGCCTGTGGAATATCACTGACCGGACAGTACGTACCTGGCTGGGTGAAGCTGTCGATGCAGCTGCTGCAGACGGGGTGAGATTTTCCATCCCCGTGACGCCACATACGTTCCGCCATTCGTATGCCATGCACATGCTGTACGCCGGTATCCCGCTTAAGGTGTTGCAGAGCCTGATGGGTCACAAGAGCCTGAGCTCGACCGAGGTCTACACAAAAGTCTTTGCACTGGATGTAGCGGCGAGACACCGGGTGTCGTTCTCAATACCGGAGACTGAGGCTGTTGCGATGCTTAAAACGCTAATGCCTAGGCCGTGAGGACTGATATGGTGCTGCTGTTAAGCACATGTACTACCGAGATTAAATTCGTGGCGTTGAGAGGCATCGATTGAAAGTCCCAATTGTAAAAATCAGTCCTGTATTTAGATGATCCAATTGCCCTTATCCGACTTCGCTTCTACAACCGTTAGCTCCTGGTGTGACAAACTGCCCTCAGTACGGATGGCTGACACGACTGGCTAACCGTGACAAATTGCCCTCACTCCACTCAGCTTCTACAGTAGTGAGTTCCTGGTGTGACATTCCGCCCTCAGCACGAATGGCAGACATGGCTGGCTAAGCGTGACAATTTGCCCTCACTCCACTCAGCTTCTACAGCCATGAGTTCCTGGTGTGACAAACTGCCCTCAGCATGGATGGGCAGACATGGCTGGCTAAGCGTGACAAATTGCCCTCAGTCCACTCAGCTTCTACAGCCGTGAGTTCCTGGTGTGACATTCCGCCCTCAGTACGGATAGCGGACACGACTGGCTAACCGTGACAAATTGCCCTGATCTGACTTGGCTTCTACAACCGTGAGTTCCTGGTGTGACAAACTGCCCTCAGCACGGATGGCAGACATAGCTGGCTAACCGTGACAAATTGCCCTCAGTCCACTGAGCTTCTACAGTAGTGAGTTTCTGGTGTGACAAACGGCCCTCAGTACGGATGGCGGGCACGACTGGCTAACCGTGACAAATTACCCTCAGTCCACTGAGCTTCTACAGTAGTGAGTTCCTGGTGTGACAAACTGCCCTCAGTACGGATGGCTGACACGACTGGCTAACCGTGACAAATTGCCCTCAGTCCACTGAGCTTCTACAGTAGTGAGTTCCTGGTGTGACATTCCGCCCTCAGCACGGATGGCGGACATGACTGGCTAAAGCGTGACAATTTGCCCTCACAACACTCAGCTTCTACAGTAGTGAGTTCCGGGTGTGACAAACTGCCCTCAGTACGGATGGCTGACACGACTGGCTAATCGTGACAAATTGCCCTGATCTGACTTGGCTTCTACAACCGTTAGCTCTTGGTGTGACAAACTGCCCTCAGCACGGATGGCAGACATAGCTGGCTAAGCGTGACAATTTGCCCTCACTCCACTCAGCTTCTACAGCCGTGAGTTCCTGATGTGACATTCCGCCCTCGGTACGGATGGCAGACACGACTGGCTAATCGTGACAAATTGCCCTCACTCTGATCCTACCCACCAGTAGTGGACACGGGCTAAGTGAGTAAACTCTCAACCAGAGGCGACTCATGACAAAATCAGTATCAACCGCCCCACAAACAACACACGCCTGAATTTCGCAGTGAAGCCCTGAAGCTTTCTGAGCGCATTGACGTAGCCGCTGCAGCTCGCGAATTAAGTCTCTACGAATCACAGCCTTATGCCTGGCGCAGCAAACAGCAGCAACAAATGACCTCGTCAGAGCGTGAAAGTAAACTAGCTGCTGAAAATGCCCGCCTGAAGCGGCAACTGGCGGAACAGGCAGAAGTGCTGGCTATCCTCCAAAAGGCTGCGACATACTTCGCGAAGCGCCTGAAATGAAGTATGTCTTCATCGAAAATCATCGGGCAGAGTTCAGCATCAAAGCCATGTGTCGCGTGCTGCGAGTTTCCCGCAGCGGCTGGTACGCCTGGCGTCTGTCATCAGATAAGCCCGCGTCAGCAGTTCCGGCATACCTGTGATGTTGCTGTCCGTCAGGCATTCGGGGATGCAAAACAACGGTATGGTGCGCCGCGACCTGCGGATGAGCTGCCGGCGTACAATATCGAAACCATAGCCGCCAGCCTGCGTCGTCAGGGGCTTCGGGCAAAAGCCGCCCGAAAATACAGTCCGGTCAGCTATCGTGAACATGGTCTGCCGGTGTCAGAGAACCTGGTGAAACAGGATTTTTACGTCAGTGGCCCGAACCAGAAGTGGGCGGGCGACATCACGTATCTACGCACTGATGAGGGCTGGCTGTACCTGGCCATGGTTATCGACCTGTGGTCGCGGGCGGTTATTGGCTGGTCGATATCTTCGCTGATGGCGACACAACTGGCCTGTGATGCACTGCAGATGGCGTAGTGGCGGCGTAAACGCCAGGAAAATGTCATTATTCATAGCGACCGAGGTGGGCAGTACTGTTCAGCGGATTATCAGGCATTGCTGAAACGACATAATCTGCGCAGGAGCATGAGTGCTAGAGGGTTTTGTTACGACAATGCGTGTGCGGAAAGCTTCTTCCACTCACTGAAAGTGGAGTGTATCCATGGAGAACGCTTTATCAGCAGGGAAATGATGCGAACAACAGTGTTTAATTATATCGAGTGTGATCACAATCGCTGGCGTCGTCACAGTGCCTGTGGCGGACTCAGCCCGGAACAATTTGAAAACCAGAACCTCGCTTAGGGCGGTGTCCACATTACGTGGGTAGGATCACTCCACTCAGCTTCTACAGTAGTGAGCTACAGGTGTGACAATTTGCCCTCATCCGACTTAGCTTCAACAGCAGCGAGCCCCAGAAATAACAATCGACCCTCAGCACTGAAGGCAAACATGGCCGATTAACGGTGGCAAATTGCCTTCATCCGGACAGCAATCATTATCAGTAAACCGTATAAATGTGAATCTTAGATAAATGGCAATTCAATGAAAGTCTTGGGATGCTACGGGACAACTGGTGCGCTCAAGACACATACGTCCGATGCAATCATGAAAGAGATAGGTAGGTTAGAATAATACGGGCAGAAACTATCGATATCCGAAACGTTAAAGTGGCCGCTGGTCATCAACGAAGTTAAAAACAATATGGGTAGTCTGGCGCCCCTTCTTTTTCTCACTGTAAGAAACATTCATAGGAGTGCGGCTATTAATCTCATCTACCACTGGCTGAAGGAAACGGCGCCTGAAATCAGGCATTCGGCTGTAGCTTTGCGGCAGTTGATAACGGTCCATAATCCAGTCAACAGTAAGAGAGAGCACTCCTGAACCATCAGGTTTACGATACTGACAAAGGGACTCATACAATCGCATAGCATAAGGACTTGTAATTTCTTTAGTTTCCCCTAAACGGAATTGTGTAAATCGATTCTGAAGACCAACAAAAAAGGGTATTATATATGGGTTTATGTGAACGCTGTACGTTCCTCTATTAGGGCTATAAGCACGCTTTATGAACCATGGGAAAGATTCGTAACCTTGCTCACCATTAGCATCTTCATCAGGCTTAAAGAAAACAACCTCCTTACCTGCAAAGTTTTTCAATGCCATGCGAATATCTTTACTTGCCTCAGCAGAGGTCAGGCCAAAAGTTTTAGCATAATGGGCCACCTGAATATCACAGATACCATCATGCTCAGTCAAATTGCCATCCTGGCCACGGATCTGTTCTACAAAGAGATAGAGCATTCTTTTCTGATCACGGGTAAGGCTATAAGCAGCTTCCGTCAGTTCATTCGATTGAACTATGCGAGGGCTAGTCTTTCGCTTTGTTGTATTTATCAGAGGTATATCTGACATGCTGATCCCTTACAGAAGTGTGACAGCTATAAAGATTGTCACTGTACTGATATTCTGTCAATAAGTAAGTGAGTAAGATTGATAGCTCAGGGCAATTTGTCACAGGGTTCAGGGTGCTTTGTCACACTTAATAGCCCATCCAGAGGGCAAGTTGTCACAGTAAGAGGGCAAGTTGTCACAGTATCGCCCCTGAAAGCCGCGCCGCATAAGGCTTACAGCCCGCCTAAAAACAAATTAAAAAGATCTATAAAAAAGATCTTTAATAATAGGCATGTATATGTGGATAAGTTTGAACCTTAAATAAAGATGTTTGCTTCGCAGCGTAAGCAAAAACCTCCGCAATAGTGGAAATGACGCTTCCTCGCCGTTCACTCGCTTTGCTCGGTCACTTGCTGCGGCGAGCGTTGCGAATGTTCAAAACATCAATGTTTTACCTATGAATTTCAATATGATGCATCACGTTGGTGCGCTACGCGAAAAATACTCAACTTTCCCTGCTTTACTACGCCAGAATTTACCAAGAATTACCTATTTTCCCTTCACAGAAGCTTTTACATTTTAGATGGTACATTGAAGACTCACTAGAACTTTGCAAAATTTTGGTTGCTTTGCATAAAAAACCAAGATTTAATAAAAGGATGCAAAGTAACTATTAAGGATGTCGGTATGGGATTAATGGATACTCTTGACCAGTGCATTGCTGCTGGCCATGAAATGACGAAAGCTATTGCCGTTGCGCAATTTAATGATGACAGCCCAGAGGCCCGAAAAATAACCCGTAGATGGCGCATTGGAGAAGCGGCAGATCTAATAGGTGTGTCTTCCCAAGCAATACGTGATGCGGAAAAAAGTGGGCGTCTCCCCCACCCTGATCTCGAAACTCGTGGACGCGTCGAACAAAGAGTTGGTTATACCATTGAACAAATCAACCATATGAGGGATGTATTTAATACCCGATTAATGCGCCCTACAGATTCTGTTCCGCCAGTAATTGGTATTGCTGCGCATAAAGGTGGAGTGTACAAAACATCAGTGTCAGTTCACTTAGCTCAACATCTCGCTCTCAAAGGATTGCGAGTGCTCTTAGTTGAGGGTAACGATCCGCAGGGTACGGCTTCTATGTACCACGGGTGGGTTCCGGATCTCCACATTCATGCAGATGACACTCTTTTGCCATTCTATTTAGGTGAGAGGGATGACGCTAATTATGCAATTAAGCCTACATGCTGGCCTGGTCTGGATATTATTCCTTCATGCCTGGCTTTACATCGTATCGAAACAGAACTTATGTCCCGATATGATGCGGGTAAACTACCAACTGAACCTCACATGATGCTCAGACTCGCAATCGAAACAGTTGCTCATGATTACGATGTAATTGTTGTTGATAGCGCTCCTAACTTGGGTATTGGCACCATTAACGTCGTTTGTGCTGCTGATGTTCTCGTCGTCCCTACCCCGGCTGAATTGTTTGATTACACTTCAGCTTTACAATTTTTCGATATGCTTCGTGATCTTGTGAAGAACGTAGATTTACAAGGTTTTGAGCCTGATGTTCGCATCCTTTTGACTAAATACAGCAATAATAATGGCTCTCAGTCTCCTTGGATGGAAGAACAGATTCGTGATGCATGGGGCGGAATGGTACTCAAGAATGTTGTTCGAGAAACGGATGAGGTTGGCAAAGGACAGATCCGAATGCGCACTGTTTTTGAACAAGCGATCGATCAGCGATCCTCTACTGGTGCGTGGCGTAACGCTCTCGCAATCTGGGAACCTGTCTGTGATGAAATCTTTACGCGTCTAATCAAACCTCGCTGGGAGGTTCGCTGATCATGAAAAGAGCACCTATTATTCCGAAAAACCAGAGGTCGCAACCAGCCGTAGCGGAACAATCAGCTCCAGCTGCCCCTATGGTCGATTCTTTGCTTTCACGAGTTGGAGCATTAGCTAAGGGAAATTCTATCTCTTTGCCAGTCTGCGGTCGTGAAGTTAAGTTAACTTTGAAAGTTATTCCGGCTGATCAGATAGAGAGTCTGACAAAAGTTTGGCTCAATAATGAAAGAGATCAAGAACTTCTTACTGAGGAATCCCTTGATGACCTCATTCCATCTTTCCTCCTGAGCGGCCAGCAAAACCCAGCTTATGGTAGAGAGTCTAGTGGTGTTATTGAAGTGGCAGACGGTAGTCGTCGCCGGAAGACTGCGATTCTGACATCGTGCGAATATCGCATTCTGGTTGGCGAGCTAGATGACGAGCAGATGGATGCGCTCTGCAACCTTGGAAATAATTACCGCCCAACCAGTGCTTATGAACGCGGTGGTCGTTATAAAAAACGTCTCGAAGGTGAGTTTTCTGGCAATATAACAGCCCTGTCTGAAGCAGAAAATATTTCGCGGAAAATTATTACCAGATGCATCAATACGGCATCACTTCCTCGTGAACTCATTGCTCTCTTCTCTCAACCTGGCGACTTGTCGGCCAGAGCTGGAGATGAGCTTTCACGTTTGTTCAGCGCTAAATCTGGAGACATTCTTGCAACTGTCTCTGAGCTCAACCAGCGTAAAACAGGTGGAGAGAAGTTTGAAGCCGAGGCAATCATCAGCTTGTTAACCAATTCGGGAAAATCTGACGGAACACGAAGAACAGGACTTTCCACAAAGAAAATTTTTACTGCTGGAGCTACCGCACAGTACAAAGATACTAAGATTCTCGTGAGTCTCGATCCACGCGTAATTCCGGCGGATATTATTAGCAAAATTGAAAATGTCCTCGAAGAATACAGTGCTTCTGTTAAGTCTTGAATTGGCCGTGTAGTTTCTGAGCGGGACCACGGTCCCAACCACCTGAGCGGGACCACGGTCCCAACCACCTGAGCGGGACCACGGTCCCACCCACCTGAGCGGGACCACGGTCCCAGCCACCTGAGCGGGACCACGGTCCCAGCCACCTGAGTGGGAGCACGGTCCCAGCCACCTGAGCGGGAGCACGGTCCCCGCGACTGTCGAACAGTAAAACTTTGTTGTCCGCTACTGTGTATTAATGAGAGATAAATCCATCAGACCCTCATGAAAAGGACTAGTGAGATTTAGCCAGCAGCAAATAAGGTCATACTAATCATTTAACTTAGTGGTATGCCGCAATGATTGGCGTCCAGTCTACGAATCCGAGATTAGCAAACTGCGACAAGTTTTCCGAAGGATATTGACTTCCGCTTAGCGGTGATGAGATCACTCATTGCTTGCACCGGTGTCTGATGACGTCGCGAACTGACAGCCTGGAATATTGCTCCGTGACCTGATGATCACCGGGGGGGGCATTGCATGAACTGGACAGTCGTTTTCCACGACTGTTGTCCAGCATGCCGGAGCCACCGGCAACAATCGATGAGCTGTGTTTGCTGGCCAGTAAACTGCTGGGTCAGAGCGCACCGGTAAGCTCGCCTGAAAGCATCGCTACAGCAGCCACTCCCGTCGTGGAGCCTGCAACTGACTGTGATCTCGTCCGGCAAAAGATGAAGAAACTGTTGTAAATCTTCCATCCTGATTGACGTGCGATACTGTCAGATGGCGTATTGCACGGTTCTCATCTTCACATCCACACAATTTCTCCCGCGCGCTTTACCCTCTGCATTTTGCCCGTACCGAACCGGTATTTGACGCAATCACCTGGTTAAATAGTAAGCATGGAAGGGCGCGCCGCAGAGAATGGACGCCGCAGCAGCTTATCCACAGGCTGTCCTGCAGATTACTGACCTGCTTTGTGGACAAGTCACCACCAGTAACCTTACGCCATCTGTGCGCCTGCAGCTGCCGTTCCGGCACCGCTCTTGACTGGCCACCTTCGGTGGCCGCGCATGAATACAGACACAGAAAGCCACGTCCTTCGGACGTGGTTCGCGTGTTCTGGTCCCGCTTAACGCCTGCTGGCCTGCGACATCTGCTTCATTTTCTCTTCCTCAAACTCAGCCCCTCGATGGCCAGTTCAAGTAGAAGGGGGATTTTTGGGGATGTTTCATAACGTTTGTAGGTTCGTAGCCCAATGTCCAGTTCTTCCGCTGCTCTCAGTTGATCCCAGCCGAATCCACGCCGCCAGAGTTTAAGTTCAAAGCCTGTCATAGCAAATCTCAAAAAGTGCCGATATGGCACTTTAAGCATAACGATAATTTTCTCCCCGATCATCACTTTTTGCGTGTTCACCGTGTTCTGCCGGGCGTCCGGGCGGGCTGTCATGCTTCGCACAGAGCCAGCAAGCTGTCTCTGCCCGGACCCAAAAGCGGGCCAGCGGGTTTTCATCCCTGACGCGACATCAGGCTCAAGTTGCAGCATCCTGTGAAGATGCGACCACCAAGTCTCGCCGGTATCTACACAGGATATTCAGCAAGGTTTATCACCTTACCTTTGAGTATTCTGTGAAAAACCTGCCGACTAATCGAAGGGATATCCTTCCAGTGAATGAGATCAATACCAAGGCTTTCATAGCTGGCAGATTTTGATATCAACTTGTTATTCTCACTCTTAAGAGTGATATGAATTTCAGATAACTCCATAACCTTGTCTTCGAATGCCTTATACCCATGCTCGATGAAACCTTGCTTAACCCATTCAGTTAATGTGTTTTGCATTCTCAGATGATGCTCCCGAATAAAAACCCCTTTTCGGTATCCATTTGCAGAAGCCTCTTCCAGTGCAGCGTGAGAAACATGACCGGAGAAGCGTGTATATGATGCCAGGAGTTCAGGGTAGGAGTGTGTCAAAATGGTTCTGACACGCCTTGCGGTCGCTGGTGTGTGCCGATATACGAAAACCATCACTTCATAAGCATGCCGTAAATTTTCTTTATCTTCGCTCATCGGATTGCCGCCTATATAGTTCTTTTGCCCACAGAAGGATTGGCGAGCTGATGGAACTCGCACATCTGCTCTCGAAATATTAATAATATACCGTATTGAATTAATGCCATTGATTCTGACATTTCGATCCCGTTGCGAGCGTAATGTCGAAGAGCTTGATTACCGCAGACTGCCAAAATGGTTGCCATCCCTGGCCCGACAGAAAGATCAAGGGAAGCTTGCAGCATCCCGTGGGGATGCGCCGCCAGGTCGCGCCGCCGTCGGCGCTCACTGCACGATGCCAGAAGCGGCATCGCGTAAGGTACTGACGGCCGTAAAGGCTGGCTGTCCGCCTGTCCTCCTTCCGCATTTTCATCTGCCTTACCCCGGCTCAGGCCCTTTCTCCGGGGGCTGAAGACACCACAACCCGAAACCGGCGTACAGGTAAGGCTGAAGCCCGGTCACAAAAACTTTTCCAGGTAAAACTT
>DASXML010000040.1:0-78912 GCA_036495715.1 Scandinavium sp. | reverse complement strand
AACAGCAAGATCCGGTTGTTAAGGATCAAGTCTCGGGGATACAGGAATAAGGAACGCTTCAAACTGGCAGTAATGTTCCATTATGGCAGGCTGAACATGGCGTTCTGAGCCTTCCCACCATGAACGGGGAAGACCCATAAAAAAACAGGTTTACTCCTATGACATTCGCGCTGACCGCCGAAAAAATTGAAAGAAACCGCTTCACGGGTGCGAAAATTGAACACAGCACGTTTTTTAACTGTGATTTTTCGGGCGCTGACCTGACCGGCACGGAGTTTATCGGCTGTCAGTTCTATGACCGCGAAAGCCAAAAAGGGTGTAATTTCAGCCGCGCTATTTTGAAAGATGCGATTTTCAAAGAGTGTGATTTATCGATGGCGGATTTCAGGAACGCCAGCGCGCTGGGTATCGAAATTCGTGGTTGTCGCGCTCAAGGTTCCGATTTTCGCGGCACGAGTTTTATGAATATGATAACGACGCGCACCTGGTTTTGCAGTGCCTATATCACTAACACCAACCTTAGCTATGCCAATTTTTCGAAGGTGGTGCTGGAAAAGTGTGAGCTATGGGAAAACCGTTGGGTGGGCACGCAGATCCTGGGCGCGACGTTCAGTGGCTCAGATCTCTCAGGCGGGGAGTTTTCCTCGTTCGATTGGCGTGCGGCCAACTTTACGCAGTGCGATCTGACCAACTCAGAATTGGGTGATTTAGATGTGCGTGGCGTTGATTTGCAAGGCGTCAAATTGGATAGCCATCAAGTGTCGTTGATAATGGATCGTCTCGGGATCGCTATTATCGGCTAGCCCGTTCATTTGTCGCGCTGTTGCCCGGTGGCGCCTCGCTTACAGGGCCTACAAGAGCATCAAATGGCACGACCTTGTAGGCCCGGCAAGCCTGCGCCGCCGGGCATTTCACAGCCATAAAAAAACCGGCGCAATCGCCGGTTTTGTGTTTTTCAGGAAGATCAGGCTTCGAGGTCAGCCATGTCGCCTTTGTCCTGCAACCAGTTGCGGCGGTCTTCGGAACGTTTTTTGGCGAGCAGCATGTCCATCATCGCATCGGTCTGCTGTTCCGCGTCGTCGTCGATAAACAACTGCACCAGACGGCGGGTGTTCGGATCGAGCGTCGTTTCGCGCAGCTGTAATGGGTTCATTTCACCCAGACCTTTAAAGCGCTGCACGTTCGGTTTGCCTTTCTTGCGTTTCAGCTGATCCAGCACGCCTTCTTTTTCCTGCTCATCGAGCGCGTAGAAAACTTCTTTACCGAGATCGATACGGTACAGCGGCGGCATGGCAACGTAGACGTGTCCGGCTTTCACCACGTGACGGAAGTGTTTGACGAACAACGCGCACAGCAGCGTGGCGATGTGCAGACCATCGGAGTCCGCATCCGCAAGGATACAGATCTTGCCGTAACGAAGCTGGCTCAAATCGGCGCTGTCCGGATCGATGCCGATCGCCACGGAAATGTCGTGCACTTCCTGCGAGGCCAGCACTTCATCGGACGACACTTCCCAGGTATTCAGGATCTTACCCTTAAGCGGCATAATCGCCTGATATTCACGGTCACGCGCCTGTTTCGCTGAACCGCCTGCAGAATCCCCTTCGACGAGGAACAGTTCGGTGCGGTTCAAATCCTGCGCGGTACAGTCGGCCAGTTTGCCCGGCAGCGCAGGGCCGCTGGTCAATTTCTTACGCACCACTTTTTTCGCCGCACGCAGACGGCGTTGGGCGCTGGAAATCGCCATTTCAGCCAGCATTTCTGCGGACTGCACGTTCTGGTTCAGCCACAGGCTAAAGGCATCTTTGACGACGCCAGAAACGAAGGCCGCACATTGACGCGATGACAGACGTTCTTTAGTCTGCCCGGCGAACTGCGGATCCTGCATTTTCACAGACAGCACGTAAGCGCAGCGATCCCAGATATCTTCCGCCGACAGCTTCACGCCGCGCGGCAGAATATTGCGGTATTCGCAGAACTCACGCATCGCGTCGAGCAAACCCTGACGCAGACCGTTGACGTGCGTGCCACCCTGCATGGTCGGGATCAGGTTGACGTAGCTTTCGGTCAGCAGTTCGCCACCTTCCGGCAGCCACAGCAGCGCCCAGTCTACGGCTTCGGTGTCACCAGCAAAGCTGCCAACGAACGGTTTTTCCGGCAGCAGCGGAAGGCCGTTAACGGCTTCGCACAGATAGTCGTTCAGACCGTCGGCGTAGCACCACGTCTGCTCGCTGTTGTTCACTTTGTCTTTAAAGACGATTTCAACGCCCGGGCAAAGCACCGCTTTCGCTTTTAGCAAGTGCGACAGGCGGGAAACGGAGAAACGTGGGCTGTCAAAGAAGCTGACATCGGGCCAGAAATGGACGCTGGTGCCGGTATTACGTTTACCGACGGTGCCCGTTACATGCAGATCTTCCACTTTGTCACCATTTTCGAAGGCGATAGTGTAAATCTGACCGTCACGGCGCACGTTCACTTCGACGCGCGTAGAGAGGGCGTTCACCACCGAAATCCCTACGCCGTGCAAGCCGCCGGAGAACTGGTAGTTTTTGTTGGAGAATTTACCGCCCGCGTGCAGACGACACAGGATCAGTTCGACCGCCGGGACACCCTCTTCCGGGTGAATATCGACAGGCATACCGCGGCCATCGTCGATGACTTCAAGTGATTGGTCGGCATGTAAAATAACTTCCACGCGCTTGGCGTGGCCCGCCAGTGCCTCATCCACACTGTTATCAATAACTTCCTGACCCAGATGGTTAGGACGTGTGGTATCGGTGTACATGCCCGGGCGGCGGCGAACCGGCTCAAGCCCGGTAAGTACCTCAATGGCATCAGCATTATAAGAAGATTGCGTCATGGTATGTTCACGAGTTGTTAGGGCTGATTAACGCAGACCCAGAAAATCGATAATCTGTGTGAAATGATCTTCAAAGCCGATAAATGCATGATTACCGCCCTCCTCGACCGTTTGACGACAGGCAGCGTAATAGTCCACAGCCTGTCGATAGTCGAGCACTTCGTCGCCCGTTTGCTGAAGTAACCAGAGCAAGTCCGGCGCTTCCAGCGGGTCGATTTGCATCACTTTCAGATCGTAAATATGGCGTGACTCTAGCACATATTGCTCCCCGGTGTAGGGATTCTCATTATGTCCCAGATAGCCTGCGAGCAGCTCAAATGGACGCACCGCCGGATTGACGACCACGGCGGGCAACATGAAGCATTGTGACAGCCAGGTGGCGTAATAACCGCCTAACGAGGAGCCTACAATGCCCAGCGGCGCACCACCCTGTTGCAGTACAAGTTTCTCTAATAATTCAGCGGCTTCCGCGGGGAAAGCAGGCAGCTGTGGCACCACCATCTCGATATGCGGATGGTTTTCGGTAAGCCATGATTTCATCGCCGTCGCTTTGGCTGAGCGCGGTGAACTGTTAAACCCATGGAGGTAAAGAAGCGTAGACATCAATATCCTTCTGAAGCCGTGTCCGGGCGGAATTGCGCGCCATCCAGGCGGCAAACTTCGGTGGTTAACGTGCCGTCTGCATGCAGTTCCAGCCAGCGCCAACCCGGGGCAACAGTATCAAGTGTAAAGTTCGCGCAGTGCGGTTTGAACTGCACGCAGGTGGACGGCGTTGCCATCATGCGACGCCCGTTCCAGTCCACATCCATCTCTTGATGAATATGGCCGCAGAGTAAATGCGTCACTCTTGGGAAGCGCATTAATACGCGATCCAACGCTCCCGCGTTACGCAGGCTGTGCTGATCGAGCCAGCTGCATCCTGACGGCATCGGGTGGTGATGCAGCAGTAAAAGCGTTGAGCGTTCAGGGGTTTCGGTCAGCCGTTTTTCCAGCCAGTCGAGCTGAAATTCGCTTAATTCACCGTGGGGAACGCCGAAAACCTGGCTATCGAGCATCAGAATTTGCCAGTGATCGCCGGCAAAAACGCGTTTTGCCGGGGAAATCCCCGCATCTTGCAGCGCACTGTACATCGCCGGTTGAAAATCGTGGTTGCCCGGTAACCAGACGCAGGGCGCAGCAAACCCCGCGATGCCTTCCGCAAAGTGCTGATAGGCCGCTGATGAGTGATCCTGTGCTAAATCCCCGGTAGCGACAACGAGATCGCACTCACGCTGCGAGGTGCGGATGGCCGCAAGAATCGCCTGGTAGCTATCCCAGGTGTTCACCCCTAACAACGTTTCATGTTTTTCAGCAAACAGGTGAGTATCTGTAATTTGTAAGACTCTGACCCTAGCCCCACCCGCCAGAGAGAGATTTAACAGGCTTTCCAAATGGTGTCCTTTGGTTTCACGACGCTAACAAACCGGAATCGCCATCGCTCCATGTGCTAAACAATACCTCAGCCAATCGGCCAAAAACTGGTTAATTTGATGCTTTTCGTCGCGTTGATGCAACTTTTTATTCGGATAATCATACCGTGCTTTGAAGCGAAAAATCTGCTGACTCGAACACACTTCAGCCACCATCGCGTCATGGTAAAGGCGCACCGACATTGACGGCAAACTCCAGTAACTGACGGCGGGCACCGTCTGTTCGATTTCCACCAACGTAGTGTAGCGGGTCGATTCGCGGATGGTTAATCGGTATTGCGCATTGGCCACCTGATAGCTCACCGTTTCGCCGGGTGCATCCGTTTGAGGCAGCAGGCGGCGCAGCTGTGCGAAATTGGTTTCGCACAGGCGCATCATTTCAGGGAAGTCAGGTGTATAGCGCTTCATGTTGTCCACTCGTTTCGTAAGGCCTGATAATGCAATTGCAGCCATTGCAGGGCGATGACAGAGGCTGCGTTATCGATTTTTCCCTCTTCTACCCATTGGTAAGCCTGCTCCCTGCTTACCACATGAACACGAATGTCTTCGTTTTCATCTTCCAGACCGTGAATACCTTCCGCGGTCGCGGCGTCCACTTCGCCCACAAAGATCGTGGAACGCTCACTGGCGCCACCGGGGCTCGCCAGGTAGCTCAACACGTTTTTAGTGCGTTTGACCTCAAGGCCGGCTTCTTCCGCCGCTTCACGACGGGCCACATCTTCCGGGCTTTCGCCCTCTTCGATCATGCCGGCAACCATTTCGAGCAACCACGGGGTCTCGCTGGCATCAAACGCAGCGATGCGGATTTGTTCGATCAGTACCACTTCATCACGCACTGGGTCAAAGGGTAGCAACACTGCGGCGTGCCCGCGCTCAAAAATTTCGCGGGTAATTTCACCGCTCATTTCGCCATTGAACAAACGGTGACGAAACCGATACAAATCAATTGAAAAAAAACCGCTGTATCGCGTATCCCGTGCAATAATTTCTACATCGTTTTTGCCGTACGTAGCGACAGATTGATTTTTTGTGGTCATCGTCGATGTCCTGTCAGTAAAGGGGTGACGAAATCAGGGATTTCGGGTCTCTATTGGCTTTTGTTTTACTAATGCTGTGGTAGATTGGTGCAAATTAACGCCAGAAGGCACGATACGCCAACTTTTTACGCGTCCGGACTCTGATACAATCGACGCATCTTTTTGAATTAGATCAGCGCTAAATGCTTCACAACAAGGAATGCAAATGAAGAAATTGCTCCCCATCCTTATCGGCTTGAGCCTGACGGGCTTCAGCGTAGTAAGCCATGCGGAAAACCTGTTGCAGGTTTATCAGCAGGCTCGTTTGAGCAACCCGGACCTGCGTAAGTCCGCGGCCGATCGTGATGCTGCATTCGAGAAAATTAACGAAGCACGCAGCCCGTTGTTGCCACAGCTCGGTTTAGGTGCAGATTACACCTACACCAACGGTTTTAAAGATAACGACGGCATCAATACTAACGCAACCAGTGCGGCACTGACATTGACGCAGACCATTTTCGACATGTCGAAATGGCGCGCACTGACGCTGCAAGAAAAAGCCGCCGGTATCCAGGATGTCACCTATCAGACTGACCAGCAGACGCTGATCCTGAACACCGCGACGGCCTATTTTAACGTACTGAGCGCGATCGACTCGCTCTCTTACACCGAAGCGCAGAAACAAGCGATTTACCGTCAGTTAGACCAGACGACCCAGCGTTTTAACGTGGGCCTCGTCGCCATCACTGACGTACAGAACGCCCGTTCACAGTACGATACCGTGCTGGCAAACGAAGTGACTGCCCGTAACAACCTCGACAACGCCGTTGAACAGCTGCGTCAGGTGACCGGCAACTACTACCCTGAGCTTTCCTCGCTGAACGTCGGCAATTTCAAAACCGATAAGCCACAGCCGGTGAATTCACTGCTGAAAGAAGCGGAAAACCGTAACCTGGCGTTGTTGCAGGCGCGTTTGAGCCAGGACCTGGCGCGTGAACAAATCCGCTATGCGGAAACAGGTCACATGCCAACCGTGGGTCTGACCGCGTCGACCGGTGTTTCCGACACCAAATACGACGGCAGCAACGCGACCAGCAGCCAGTATACCGATCGCAATATCGGTCAGAATCAGATTGGCCTGAACTTCAATCTGCCGCTGTACAGCGGTGGCTCGGTGACGTCTCAGGTGAAACAGGCGCAGTACAACTTCGTCGGCGCGAGCGAGCAGCTTGAAAGCGCGCACCGTAACGCAGTTCAGACCGTGCGTTCTTCCTTTAATAACATCAATGCGTCCATCAGCAGCATCAACGCCTACAAACAGGCCGTTGTTTCTGCGCAGAGTTCTTTGGACGCAATGGAAGCAGGCTACCAGGTCGGTACTCGTACCATCGTTGATGTGTTGGATGCCACCACCACGCTGTATAACGCGAAGCAGCAGCTTTCCAGCGCACGTTACAGCTACCTGATTAACCAGCTGAACATCAAGTCAGCCTTGGGTACGCTTAACGAAAACGATCTGTTGGCACTGAACGGCACTCTGGGTAAAGCGGTTTCGACCTCACCAGAAACCGTTGCACCGGAAAACAGCCAGCAAGACGCCAATGCCGATGGTTACAACGGTAACAGCGCAAGCACCGCTCCGGCGGCACAGCCTACCGCTCAGCGTACCACCAGCAGCAAAGGCACTAACCCGTTCAAAAACTGATTCGGGCAACCCCGGCGACATCGCTCGCCGGGGTTAAACCGCCTCACCCCGCTCCCTCGCAAAAATTAACGTAAGGCAACGTAAAGATCCCCCTCTCCGGCCTCTCATCGCTTCAATTTCAACCACTCATCCTCTATCCTGAGCGCTACCACTGGGTCCAGGATGAAATATAATGAAACGGACAAAAACAATTAATCACGCTTCGTTCCGCAAGAACTGGGGCGCACGCCACCTGACGCCTGTCGCGTTGGCGATAACCGCCGTCTTTATGCTCGCGGGCTGTGAAAAAACAGACGAAACGGTGTCGATGTATCAGAACGCCGATGACTGCTCGAGCGCCAATCCGGGCAAAAGCGCCGAATGTACGACCTCCTACAACAATGCCCTGAAAGAAGCCGAGCGCACCGCACCGAAATACGCCAGCCGTGAAGATTGCATCGCGGAATTCGGCGAAGGCCAGTGCCAGCAGGCCCCTGCTCAGGCAGGTATGGCACCGGAAAGCCAGGCGCAGACGCAAAGCAGCGGCAGCTTCTGGATGCCATTGATGGCGGGTTACATGATGGGCCGTATGATGAGCGGCGGGATGCAGCAGCAGCCGCTGTTCAGCTCTAAAAACCCACGAAGCCCGGCTTATGGTCAATACACCGACGCCAGCGGGAAAGGCTACGGGGCCGCGCAGTCGGGCCGCACAACGACCGTCCCGAAAACCGCGATGGCACCAAAACCGGCCACCACCAGCACCGTCACACGCGGCGGCTTTGGTGAGTCAGTGGCGAAACAGTCTACCCTGTCACGCAGTGCCGCAGGCACGTCCACGCGTTCAATGGGCGGCTGATTGCCATGGAAAGAGTCAGCATTGTCGAGCGCCCGGACTGGCGCGAAAAAGCCACCGAATATGGCTTCAACTTTCACACGATGTATGGCGAGCCGTACTGGTGTGAGGATGCATATTACAAACTGACCCTCGAGCAGGTCGAAAAACTGGAAGACGCTACCGCTGAACTGCACCAGATGTGCCTGAAAGTGGTCGAGCGCGTGGTCGCCAGTGATGAACTGCTGGCGAAATTCCGCATCCCGAAACACACCTGGAGCTTTGTCCGTCAGTCATGGCAAACGCAGCAGCCTTCGCTCTATTCCCGCCTCGATTTGGCGTGGGATGGCAAAGGCGAGCCCAAGCTGCTGGAAAACAACGCTGATACGCCGACCTCACTGTATGAAGCTGCATTCTTCCAGTGGATCTGGCTTGAAGATCAGCAGAATGCCGGCAATCTTCCCGCAGGCAGCGATCAGTTCAATAGCTTGCAGGAAAAGCTGATTGAGCGCTTCGCCGAACTGCGTGAACAGCACGGCTTCGGTCTGCTGCATTTCGCGTGTTGTCGCGATACCACCGAAGACAGAGGCACCGTTCAGTATTTGCAGGACTGCGCCAATGAAGCGGGCGTGGCGAGCGAGTTTCTGTATATCGAAGATATCGGACTCGGCGAAAAAGGTCAGTTTACCGATGTGCAGGATCAGGTTATCGGCAATCTGTTCAAGCTCTATCCGTGGGAATTCATGCTGCGCGAGATGTTCTCCACCAAGCTGGAAGATGCTGGCGTGCGCTGGCTGGAACCGGCGTGGAAAAGCATTATCTCCAACAAAGCGCTGCTGCCAATGCTGTGGGAAATGTTCCCGGATCACCCGAACTTGTTGCCTGCGTATTTCGCCGAAGACAACTACCCGCCGATGGACAAATACGTCATCAAGCCGATTTTCTCGCGTGAAGGCGCCAACGTTTCGATAGTCGAAAACGGCAACGTGCTGGAAGCGGTCGAAGGGCCATACGGTGAAGAAGGCATGATTGTTCAGCAGTTCTATGAACTGCCGAAGTTTGGCGACAGCTACACGCTGATCGGCAGCTGGCTTATCAACGATCAGCCCGCCGGGATCGGCATTCGTGAAGACAGAGCGTTGATCACTCAGGATCTGTCACGTTTCTACCCGCACGTTTTTGTCGGGTAAATTCGGCGGATAAAAGCTTGTTTCAAATGCAATAAAGGCCCGGTCAGCGTTAATCGCCACCGGGCTTTTTTATCAGCCTATCTGCACCGAAAGCATACTTAAACTGCCCATTTCAACGCCGTCAGTCGGCAGCGAGATAGGCTCTTTGCCATCCCACGCGCCCAGCACATACAGCAATGGCAGATAGTGGTCTGCGGTTGGGTTCGACAACGCGCCACCTTCGTGATCGAGATAATTTACCAGCGGATGCGCGTCGATCGGGCCTTGCCAGCGAAGATTATCTTTCACAAATTCATTGAACGATGTCGCCCACGGGTACGGCGTGTTTTCGCCATGCCAGCGCGCCGTTCGCAGGTTGTGCACCACGTTACCGCTCGCCACCAGCATAATACCGTCTTCACGCAACGCTGCCAGTTTGCGGCCCATTTCCATGTGCCAGGCTGGCGGTTTGGTGCTGTCGATACTGAGCTGCACCATCGGGATAGCCGCATCCGGATACATTTTGATTAACACGCCCCAGGAGCCGTGGTCAAAACCCCAGGCTTCTTTGTCGAGTGCCACGGGCACCGGAGCCAGCAGATCAACCAAACGCTGCGCCAGTTCAGGCGAACCCGGAGCGGGATAATGCGTGTCGTACAGCGCCTGCGGAAAACCACCGAAATCATGAATAGTTTTTGGGGCTTCCATCGCCGTGACGCCCGTCCCGCGAGTAAACCAGTGCGCGGAAATCGCCACAATCGCTTTCGGTCGCGGCAGCGTTTCGCCGAGCTGCCGCCAGGCACGGGTGTAGACGTTATCTTCCAGCACGTTCATCGGGCTACCGTGACCTAAAAACAGCGCTGGCATACGGGAAGAAGACATGGTGATATCCTTACAGGAACAGTCGATGTGATGGGTCTACATTACGCGTTTTCGGGCAGTGAAGAACTCAGATAACGATGATGAAGATCATCAGGAAATTTGAATGTAAGGACAGGTAAAAGCGTCGCCTTCCCCCTCGCTTTTGGGGTCATTGGCCTTTACCATAAATGATAATTATTATCATAAAGGAGTTTTCATGTCAGTGCCTTTGCTCCTGACCTTGCTCGCTGGTGGTGCCACCTTCATTGGGGCGATCCTCGGCGTTATCGGCCAGAAACCGTCCAACCGTGTGCTCGCCTTTTCCCTCGGCTTTGCCGCGGGCATTATGCTGCTTATCTCGTTGATGGAAATGCTGCCCGCCGCGCTCGGCACCCAGGGCATGTCTCCCTTACTCGGTTATGGCATGTTCGTGGTCGGTCTGTTGGGCTATTTTGGCCTCGACCGTATGTTGCCGCACGCGCATCCGCAGGATTTAATGCAGGGCGATAAAGCGGTGATGCCGCGTAATTTACGCCGCACCGCCATTCTGTTAACGCTCGGCATCAGCCTGCATAACTTCCCGGAAGGCGTGGCGACGTATGTTACCGCCAGCAGTAATCTGGAATTGGGTTTTGGCATTGCGCTGGCCGTGGCATTGCACAATATTCCTGAAGGTTTGGCCGTCGCTGGGCCGGTTTATGCCGCGACGGGGTCCAAACGCAAAGCGATATTCTGGGCAGGCATTTCCGGAATGGCCGAAATTCTCGGCGGCGTGCTGGCGTGGCTGATTCTGGGTTCCTTGGTGTCGCCCATCGTTATGGCTGCCATTATGGCCGCTGTCGCCGGAATTATGGTGGCATTGTCAGTGGATGAGTTGATGCCGCTGGCGAAAGAAATCGACCCGCATAACAACCCGAGTTACGGCGTACTCTGTGGGATGTCGGTGATGGGACTGAGTCTGGTTCTGCTTCAATCGCTGGGTTTCGCATAGCAAAACGCCGGGATTATCCCGGCGTTATTCATTTCAGCTCAGCGCAACTCAGCTGGCTTTACGCTCGTGCTTTTGGCGGTATTCCACCAGATCTTCAATGGTCACTACCGGCATGTTGTGCGCGGCTGCAAACTTGATGCACTCCGGCGCGCGCGCCATGGTGCCATCGTCATTGGTCAGTTCACACAGCACGCCCGCAGGTTTGAAGCCCGCCAGCGTTACCAGATCGAGCGTCGCTTCGGTGTGACCGCCGCGAGTCAGCACGCCACCCGCCTGCGCACGCAGTGGGAAAACGTGGCCCGGACGATGCAGATCGGACGGTTTCGCACCGTCGGCAATTGCGGCACGAACGGTGGTCACGCGGTCAGCGGCAGAAACGCCGGTGGTCACGCCGTGTGCGGCTTCGATGGTCACGGTAAAACCGGTCCCGAAGGCGCTGGTGTTGTTATCCACCATCATCGGTAAATCGAGCTGTTTGCGGCGCTCTTCGTTGATGCACAGGCACACAATGCCGCTGCCGTGGCGAATGGTCAGCGCCATCTGCTCAACGGTCATGGTTTCGGCGGCAAAGATCATGTCGCCTTCGTTTTCACGGTTTTCGTCGTCGAGCACCATCACACCGCGGCCTTCGCGCAGCGCGGATAACGCGTGTTCTACGCGTTCAATGGCAGTACCAAAAGAGGAAAGTAGCGTCTGATTCATGGTAAAAGACCTCAATAAAATTATGGTTACCAGAATCAGGGCAGTCTTAGGAGCGCCGGCAAAGCGGCAAAAAAATAACGTGAGCGGGCCGTGCCCGTAGATCGTCACTCTCTCCCATCCGGACTCTAACCGTCGGCCCCGGAATTACACCGGATCTGCTGACCTTCAAACTGACGTCCGAAGCGCTCGCGGGCTTTCAACATAAGTTGATTTACCGCCGGTGGGGAATTTCGCCCCGCCCTGAGAATAATCGGGATAACTATAACGCTAATGATAATGGGCAGCAATGCATAAGCTTCAAACATTTCTGGTTTATAGCCCTGGCATAAGGCACTACAATAATCTGCAAAACCGACAAGACTCAGGGAAACCGTAATGATTGATCCGAAGAAAATTGAACAGATCGCCCGCCAGGTTCACGAGTCGATGCCGCAAGGGCTACGTGACTTTGGTGATGATGTTGAGAAGAAAGTCCGCCAGGTACTGCAATCCCAGCTGACGCGTTTGGATCTGGTCAGCCGCGAAGAGTTCGACGTGCAGACCCAGGTGTTATTGCGTACGCGTGAAAAGCTCGCCCTGCTGGAACAGCGTCTTAGCGATTTGGAAAGCCGTTCTACCGCCGCGACATCCGCTCCGGCGATCCCACCGGTAGACGAGTAATGTTGGTATCGCCCGGTGGCGCACGCTTACCGGGCCTACGGCGATCCTTTTATGTCCGCCGCAAGCATAAAAAAACGGGCCAATTGGCCCGTTTTTCACATCTGACAACAGCTTACTTACCGCTGTCTTTTTGAATACGCTTGATGATGTTGGTGGTCGAACAGCCATCTTCAAAATTCAGCACCATCACCTCACCGCCGTTCGCCCAGACTTCTTCGCTGCCCGCGATTTGATCCGGCTTGTAATCGCCGCCTTTCACCAGCAGATCCGGTAAGATCCCGGCAATCAGGCGCTGCGGAGTGTCTTCTTCAAAAGAGACCACCCAGTCGACCGATCCCAACGCGCCCAGCACGATCATACGCTGTTCCAGCGGGTTCACCGGACGGGTTTCGCCTTTCAGGCGTTTGGTGGACGCGTCACTGTTCACCGCCACGATCAGGCGATCGCCAAGCTTACGTGCATTTGCGAGATATGAGACGTGACCCGCGTGCAGAATGTCGAACACGCCATTGGTCATCACCACTTTCTCACCGCGTTTATGCGCCGCGATGACAGCCTGTTGCAGCTCGGCTTCGCTCATCACGCCAAAACCGGTATCCGCGCGACCGCGCACCGCATTTTCCAGTTCGATAGGTGAAACGGTTGAGGTGCCCAGTTTACCGACCACAACGCCTGCCGCCGCGTTGGCAAAGAAGCACGCTTCTTCCAGCGAGTTACCTGCCGCCAGCGTCGCCGCCAGCACGCCAATCACCGTGTCACCGGCACCGGTCACGTCATACACTTCTTGCGCCTGTGTCGGCATATGCAGCGGGGCTTTACCCGGTTGCAGCAGCGTCATGCCCTGTTCGGAACGGGTGACCAGCAGCGCAGACAGATCGTAATCCGCCATCACTTTCATGCCGCGTTCAACGATTTCCGCTTCGCTTTTGCATTTCCCGGTCACGGCTTCAAACTCAGACAGGTTTGGCGTCAGCAGCGTCGCACCGCGATAGCGTTCAAAATCGGTGCCTTTCGGGTCGATCAACACCGGAACACCCGCTTTGCGCGCCAGTTGAATCATCTCTTGCACGCTTTCCAGCGCGCCTTTGGCGTAATCGGACAACACCAGTGCGCCGATATGACCGAGCGCCTGTTGAATACGCTCGTGCATTGGCTGCGGATCAACACCCGCAAAACCTTCTTCGAAATCAAGGCGAATCAGCTGCTGGTTGCGTGAAAGCACGCGCAGCTTGGTGATCGTCGGATGCGTCGGCACGGAAACGAAATCACACTTTACGTTCACGTCCGCCAGCGCTTTACTCAGCGCACGCGCGGCATCATCAATGCCGGTGAGTCCGACCAGACGAGAATGAGCGCCGAGCGCCGCAATGTTCATTGCCACGTTAGCCGCGCCGCCAGGACGTTCTTCAATGGTATCCACTTTCACCACCGGGACGGGGGCTTCCGGGGAAATGCGGCTCGTTGGGCCGTACCAGTAGCGGTCCAGCATCACATCACCGACGACCATCACTCCTGCACGTTCAAATTCTGGCAGCGTTACTTTCATTCCAGACTCCTGAAATATTCATCAATTGCGCGCGATAATAGCATAATTCACGGCATAACCAGCCACTTCCGCCAGCTGGCTTTCACCTGCTCGCGCTCGGTCGTAAACGCATCCAGTGCCACATGACCCGGTTCTTCTTGCAGCGCAAGATGATGCAGGGCATCGCGAAGCGTGGTGTACGCGCGGCTCAGCGTCAGGGCTTCCTGTTCGTCCATAATCTCGTTTTGCGCGAGCAGTTCGAGAATGCGCACGTTATCCGACCAGCGCGTCAGCTTCGGTTTGTCATGGGCGAAACGCAGCACCAGATACTGCGTGATAAACTCAATGTCGGTAATGCCGCCTTCGTCGGCCTTAATGTCAAAGCGATCGCGGTGTTTACCGCCCAGATGCGAGCGCATTTTCTCGCGCATTTCCCGCACTTCGGTTTGTAGTTTTTCGCCTTCACGGGAAGAAATCAGAATATCGCGACGAATCGTATCGAACTGAGTTTGCAGTTGCGGATCGCCGTACACCACACGTGCTCGCACCAGCGCCTGATGTTCCCAGGTCCAGGCCTCATTGCGCTGATAATCAGCAAACGCATCCGTCGTCGTAACCAACATTCCCGCCGCGCCAGAAGGACGTAAGCGAGCGTCCACTTCGTACAGAATGCCCGAAGACGTTCGGGTGCTGAACAAATGCATGATGCGCTGGGCAAGACGCAGATAGAACTGACGTCCGTCGATTTCACGTTCGCCATCGGTCATCACCTCCACCGGGCAATCGTGCAAGAACACCAGATCAAGATCGGAACTGTAGCCCAGCTCCCAGCCGCCCAGTTTGCCGTACCCGACTACGGCAAAACCACGCCCCTGACGTTCACTTAAATGGCGTGGCTGACCGAAACGCGCCACCATTTGCCCCCAGGCCTGCTGAACAACGGCGTCGATCATCGCTTCCGCCAGCCAGGTTAAGTGATCGCTCACTTTCATCACTGGTAGCGTTCCGGCGATATCTGCTGCCGCCACGCGCAACGACTGCGCCTGCTTAAACTGACGCAGTGCTTCGAGCTGTTGCTCTTCATCTTCTTCTGGCACACGCAGCAGATACTGACGCAGTTCGTCGCGGTAGGCATCCGTCGCCGTCGGCTGATACAGCGTGTTGGGATCGAGCAGTTCATCGAGCAACAGCGGGTAACGCGCCAGTTTGGTGGCCACCATCGGCGAGGCGGCACACAGGCGGATCAGATGTTTCAGCGCACCAGGGAATTCACTCAACAGTTCAAGGTAAGTGGTACGGGTGACGATCCCGGTCAGCAGCGGCATGATCCGCGCCAGCGGCACCGGGGCGTCTTCACGGCTGCAGACGTTGCTCAGCAAATGCGGCATTAACGAATCCAGCACCTGCCGCCCGCGCGGCCCGATGGTGCGCCGGTCGAGTTCTTTGCGAAAATCAGCGATCAGCGCCAGCACCTGATGTCTGTCTCCGTCGCTCAGATGCGTCAGTACCGGCGTGGTGTCATCTTCCTGCAAAGCGTCCTGCCACAGCTCGCGCCAGTGCTCAGAAAGTTGTTCATCCGCTGACGTTTCTTCGTCGTCGCCAATCAGTTCATTGAACACCAGACGCACGCTTGCCATGTGTTCATCAAGCGTTTGCGTCAGCGCTTCCCAATCGGCGAAACCCATGCCCCACGCCAGACGCGCACGGTTGAGTTCATCCTGTGGCAGGGTTTGCGTCTGTTCGTCGTTGATACTTTGCAGCAGGTTTTCCAGACGACGCAGGAACAGATACGCGTCATGCAGCACCTGCGCATCGCCTTCCGGCAAAAGATGCAGCGCGTCGATGGCTTCCAGCGTGGGCAGCAGCGAACGGCCCTGCAACGATGGCTCACGGCCACCGCGAATCAGTTGGAAAACCTGGACGATAAATTCGATTTCGCGGATGCCGCCCGCGCCGAGTTTGATGTTGTCTTTCAGGCCGCGACGGCGTACTTCGCGGGCAATCATGCCCTTCATGTTACGCAGCGACTGGATCACGCTGAAATCGATGTAACGGCGGAAAACAAACGGCCGCAGCGTGGCGCGCAGTTCATTCACATACGTCCCATCGCTATCGCCCATGATCCGCGCTTTGACCATCGCGTAACGTTCCCAGTCACGCCCTTGCTCCTGGTAATAATCTTCCAGTGCGGCAAAGCTCAGCACCAACGGACCGCTTTCGCCAAACGGACGCAGGCGCATATCGACGCGGTAGACAAAACCGTCCATCGTCGGCTGGTCCAGCGCTTTGATAAGCCGTTGTCCCATGCGAGTGAAGAATTGGCCATTGTCGAGTTCACGACGGCCGCCTTGCGTAGAACCGTGTTCCGGCCAGGCAAAAATCAGGTCGATATCAGAGGAGAAATTCAGTTCGCCGCCGCCCAATTTTCCCATGCCCAAAATCAGTAACGGCTGGGGTTTGCCTTCGGCATTACACGGCGTGCCCCATTCGCGGCAACAGGCGTCATACAGCCAGTCGCGCGCGGCGACAATCAGCGTTTCGGCCAGATGGCTCAACTGCTGCAAACTGCTTTCGGTGGAGACTAACGACAGCGCCTGCGACCAGGCGATACGTACCATTACACGGCGACGAAACAGGCGCAGTTCGCGCATCAGACTGTTTTCATCGGTGACGTTCGCCAGCGCCTCTTGCAGCCAGGCAGCGTAATGCTGCCAGTCGTCGGCCTGCGGCGGGCTGCTTTCCAGCTCACTCAGCCATTCCGGGCGGGCCACCACGCTTTGGCTGATAAAATCGCTAAACGTCATCGCCGCTTGCGCCTGCGGGCTGAACGAACGGGACGGGAAATCGTCCGGCAGCCGGTCAATCACCGTCTGCCAGTGCTGCTGTAACTGCAAAGAAAACGGCGTCATGACACCCTCGTTTTACTATCGTCCGGTGACCAAAAAGGCCGTCAGCATCAGTTTGGCCTGGGCAATTTGCGGTTTAAATGCCGCTTCATTTGCACTGGAAGCCGTGGAAATCGCCTCACCAATTTGCGCCATTTGCTCTGCCGCCATCTCGTGCTCGCGTTGCAGATTTTCGCGGATAAACGCCACCGCCTTGAGCACCTCGGTTTTCGCCGCGACATTACCGCGCAGCCACAGCTCTTCGTGATACTGCCAGTGAGCCAGTGCCGCTTCGAGCGACGCATTATCCTGCGCGTTGAATTCGGCTTTTTTCAGCGAACGTTCTGCATTGCCCGCCGCCAGATGGTATCCGCGCGCCGCTTTACTGAGGCTTCCCTGACGCAACACGCCAGCGGAAAGCAGCTGTTCTGCAAGATCCAGAATATCGCCAACGTTGCCGTGTAGCAGTTCCAGTTCTAGCTCGCAAATCGGTTCCTGGTGCGCGCCAGCCTTCACATCCCCCAAATCCAGTGCCAGTTCGATGCGGCTCTGATTGTGGTTTACCAGCCATTTTTCCCGGTAGAAATCAGTACTGAACAGCGGGTTCACCAGTGACGCCAGCTCTGGCGGCAATGTTCCCTGCGGCCACACTTCCGCCGGGAGTTTCTCAAGTGCCAGCTCGGCTTTGTCGAGATCGATATTATATTCAGGGCGTTGATGTAACCCGCCGACCACCTTACCGGCGATTTTCATCGTCATTTCAAAACGACCATTGTGACCACGAATGCGCAGGCCCATGTCGTGACGGCGCAGCCAGTTGTCATTTGTCTCATAATAAATATTCAGCAATTGAGCGGCAGGAACGTGCTCCGCTGAGAGCGCGTTAAGCTGCTTACGTAGGGTCTCAACGCCCTGCGGCTCAACAATGAACTTCAATTCGATTTCCTGATCCATGACGGTTTTCTTATGGTTGCGAAGCCTTGATTGAACGTTACGCCGAACTTCCGCGCATCTTTTTTGTCAGTAGAGTGTATTTCGCGGTACTTTGCCATGCAACGTCCTCCTGGAGGATTCTGATTGCAGCAGAATACCTGGCATCGGCAGACTGATGCCATTATTCTCGATTCACTTTATGACAATAACGATGATCACATGCCTAAATTACGCCTGATTGGATTAACTTTATTTGCACTTAGCGCTTCCGCCATTGTTCACGCTGAAGAAACGCGTTACGTCTCCGATGAACTGAACACCTGGGTACGTAGTGGCCCTGGTGATAACTACCGCCTGGCGGGCACCGTCTCTGCCGGTGAAGCCGTCACCCTGTTACAAACCAACGATGAGACCAAATATGCTCAGGTACGTGACAGCAACGGTCGCACCGCATGGATCCCGCTGAAAGAGCTCACCAGCGAGCCGAGTTTCAAAACGCGCGTTCCGGATCTTGAAAGCCAGGTCAAAACGCTGACCGACAAGCTGAACAATATCGACGGCACGTGGAATGAACGCACTGCGGATATGCAGAAGAAAGTGTCGCAGAGCGACAGCGTCATTAACGGGCTGAAAGCGGAAAATCAGAAGCTGAAAAACGAGCTTATCGTGGCGCAGAAAAAGGTGAGTGCCGCCAATCTGCAGCTCGATGACAAGCAGCGCACCATCATTATGCAGTGGTTTATGTATGGCGGTGGCGTGTTGGGCGTGGGTCTGATTCTGGGTCTGGTGCTTCCGCGCCTGGTACCAAGCCGCAAGCGCAACGATCGCTGGATGAATTAACGCGACGCCAGACCGATTAGCCATCTCCTCTACACTTACGTATTATCGTCAGATAAACAGTGTGAGGAGATGGGTGGCGTGAAGACATATTTGGTCGGTGGTGCAGTTCGCGATGCGTTGTTAGGCCTACCGGTCAAAGACAAAGATTGGGTCGTTGTCGGCGCAACCCCACAACACATGCTTGACGCGGGCTACCAGCAGGTAGGCCGCGATTTTCCTGTTTTTCTCCATCCGAAATCCCACGAAGAATACGCCCTCGCACGTACCGAACGTAAATCCGGTTCGGGTTACACGGGTTTTACCTGCTATGCCGCGCCAGATGTGACGCTCGAACAAGATTTGCTGCGTCGTGATCTGACCGTTAACGCCCTTGCACAGGACGAAAATGGCAAGATTGTTGACCCGTATAACGGCCAGCAAGATCTGCAAGATCGCCTGCTGCGCCATGTTTCGCCTGCTTTCAGTGAAGATCCTCTGCGCGTCCTGCGCGTGGCCCGTTTCGCGGCCCGCTACGCCCATTTGAGTTTCCGCATCGCTAATGAAACCCTGGCATTGATGCGCAAAATGACCGCTGCCGGAGAGTTGGAGCACCTGACGCCGGAGCGCGTGTGGAAGGAAACCGAAAACGCGCTGAGCACCCGCAACCCGCAGGTTTTCTTCCAGACGCTGCGCGACTGTGGCGCATTGAAAGTGTTGTTCCCGGAAATAGACGCGCTGTACGGCGTGCCTGCCCCCGCGAAATGGCATCCTGAAATCGATACCGGTGTGCATACGCTGATGACGTTGTCGATGGCGGCCATGTTGACGCCTGCGCTTGATGTGCGCTTCGCCACCCTGTGCCATGATTTGGGCAAAGGATTAACGCCGAAAGAATTGTGGCCGCGTCACCACGGACACGGTCCGGCTGGCGTGAAACTCGTCGAGCAGCTAAGCGCCCGTCTTCGCGTACCCAATGAGATGCGTGACCTCGCCAAACTGGTCGCGGAATTCCATGACCTGATCCACACCTTGCCCATTCTGAAACCGGCAACGCTGGTGAAACTTTTTGATTCCATCGATGCGTGGCGTAAACCGCAGCGCGTGGAGCAGTTAGCGCTGACCAGCGAAGCCGATGTGCGCGGGCGTACCGGCTTTGAAGCCTGTGATTATCCGCAAGGGCGTTTGCTGCGTGAAGCGTGGGACGTCGCGAAATCAGTACCGACCAAGCCGGTGATTGAGGCAGGATTTAAAGGGCCAGAAGTGCGGGAAGAACTGACGCGACGACGCATTGACGCCGTCGCGCATTGGAAGGAAAAACGCTGCCCGCAGGTTACATAAACACCGCGTAAACCGCTGCCGCCACAATGAAACGGTAGATGGCGAACGGAATAAAGGTGATGCGTTTGATGATGTGCAGGAAGGTTTTGATGGCAATCAACGCCACGATAAACGCGGTCACAAACCCAACGGCAAACATCGGAATATCAGAGGTGGTCAGGAAGCCGATGCTCTTGTAGACATCCAGAACCGTCGCGCCCATCATCATCGGCACCGCCAGCAGGAATGAAAATTCCGCTGCTACATAGCGACTGATACCCAGTAGCATGCCGCCTGCGATAGTCGAGCCTGAACGAGAAAAGCCCGGCCATAACGCCAGACACTGGAAGCAACCAATCAGAAACGCCTGACGATAGGTCATATCGTCCAGCCCTGTCGTGCGTGGCTCTTTTGGCTTAAACAGTTCTGCGGCAATCAGCAGGAAACCGCCCACCACCAACGCATACATCACGTTAATCGGGTTGAACAGCGATTTGATGGTGTCGTGCAATACCAGCCCCAAAATGACAGCCGGGATCATCGCCAGCAGAACGTGGATCAGTGACAGACGCCCTGTGCCTTCGCCTTCATGAACCGGAGGACGACCAAAATGAATGCCGATAAGGCCAAACAGACGACGCCAGAACATCACCACAACCGCCAGAATTGACCCCAGCTGGATGACCACTTCAAAGGTGTTCGCTTTATCGCCCTCAAAGCCCAACAGATGGCCGACAATAATCATATGACCGGTGCTGGAGACGGGTAAAAACTCAGTCAGTCCTTCGACAACCCCCAGGATTGCCGCTATCAGCAGCGAATGCAGATCGCTCATCAATAAACCCTTAAATAATAGAAAAAAAGAAGCTGCGAAAATGATTCCAGCTTTAAGCCCCTAAATAATTCACGTTACAGGCAGGCGGCAATCGAAGGAATCCCGATGAGCTTACCAGAAGTAAGTGATTCGGGTGACTGAGTGCAGCCAACACCCCTGTAACGTGAAGTATGACGGGGATAGGACATAATTATCGGTGTTTCGTTTAACTGTAATGAACCTATTCTTACGCTTTCAGATTTTTGCCACGCTCAATAATCACCCCGACATTCGCCGCGCGCGCCACCGCACCGGGTTTGCTGATTTTGATGCGCACCCACGGTGAGTTAAAACGCGTCAGCAATATTTCTGCGACTTCTTCCGCCACACGCTCCACCAGCGCAAAACGCCCGCCTTCAACGTGGGCGATCACCGCGTCGCTGATGTCGGCATAGCTGAGACAATCCTCAACGTTGTCGCTAGCAGCCGATTTACGGTTGTCCCACGCCATTTCGATATCGAACACCAGCTTCTGTTCGATGGTCTGTTCCCAGTCGTAAACACCAATGGTGGTGATAACCGAAAGTTGCTCTATAAATACAATATCCATCACGCCCCGCCTGCTTTTTGTCCGTGTCGGATACCACTTCCGACAAAATATGCGTATTATCCACAGATGAAGAGAATACCGATACATTTTCAAAACGGAACAGCGTTATGAGTGCAATCGCGCCTGGAATGGTTATCCTCGCCTACCTTTGCGGCTCAATCTCCAGCGCCATTCTGGTCTGCCGCCTCGCGGGTCTCCCTGACCCACGCGTAAGCGGCTCCGGCAATCCCGGAGCGACCAACGTTTTACGAATTGGCGGCAAAGGAGCAGCCGTAGCCGTACTGATCTTCGACATCCTTAAAGGCATGTTGCCGACCTGGGGTGCCTGGGCGTTGGGGTTCACTCCGTTCTGGCTCGGCATGGTCGCCATCGCCGCCTGTCTCGGCCACATCTGGCCGTTGTTCTTCGGCTTTCGCGGCGGAAAAGGTGTCGCCACCGCCTTTGGTGCGATTGCACCTATCGGCTGGGATCTCACCGGCGTGATGGCCGGCACCTGGCTGCTGACCATTTTGCTGAGCGGTTATTCATCGCTGGGTGCTATTGTCAGCGCGCTGGTCGCCCCGTTTTACGTCTGGTGGTTCATGCCACAGTACACCTTCCCGGTGTCGATGCTCTCCTGCCTTATCCTGCTGCGTCATCATGACAACATCCAGCGCCTGTGGCGTCGTCAGGAAACCAAAATCTGGGCTCGCCTGAAGAGAAATAAAAAACATCAGGAGCCGCAGGAATAGTTCTGCCGTCGCCGCCGTTCGTGCGGCGACATTAATTATTACATTTATTTAACATCATAAGCCTTTCCTATGACCGCGAAGCCTGCCAAGTGATCCATACTCATTAGCGTCTGATTAATCACGCAATTGCAGGGGTGCCACAGTGTCTGGCGCAGAACGCGAGAGTGAAAAAACGGGCTGGCGCGCGTCGCTGGCCCTGCTGTTTCGCCACACGCCGGAAAAAACGGTGCTGGCCTCTGCTCGCCATTCTGGTCCGTTAACCGTCCAACGCCCTTTTTATCCCGAAGGCGAGACCTGTCATCTCTATTTGCTTCATCCTCCTGGCGGTATCGTTGGCGGCGACGAACTTGATATTCGCGTGACGCTTGAAGCCGAAAGCCATGCGCTGGTAACCATGCCCGGTGCCAGTAAGTTTTATCGCAGCCACGGCCCACAGGCACGGTTGAGCCAGCAATTTCATCTCGCCAAAAACAGCGTGCTCGAATGGCTGCCGCAGGACACTATTTTCTTTCCCGGCGCACGAGCAACCCTGCATAACGTTTTCCATTTGCAAGAAGGTGCTCGCCTGCTGGCCTGGGACTTACTTTGCCTTGGTCGTCCGGTCATGGGCGAAACCTTTAACCATGGCGACATATCCACTCGTCTGGAGATCTGGAAAAACGACGCCCCGCTGCTGATTGAACGCCTGCACCTTGCCGACGGCGACCTGAGCGCCATTGCTGAACAGCCGTGGATAGGTAGCCTGTTTTTTTATCCCGCCAATGAAACCATGCTGGATGACGTGCGCGAAAAGCTCATACCGCTTGAAACATACGCCGGGGCGACGCTGACCGATGATCTGCTGATGGTCCGTTTTTTGTCGTCCGACAACCTGATTTGCCAGCGCGCGATGCGCGAGATCTGGCAGACGCTGCGCCCACAGCTGTTGAACAAATCCCCGACGCTCCCCCGAATCTGGCTGACCTGAGAGAACGCTATGGAACTGACGCCCAGAGAAAAAGACAAACTGTTGTTGTTTACCGCAGCCCTTGCGGCAGAGCGCCGCCTCGCCCGCGGCGTGAAACTGAATTATCCCGAGTCAGTGGCGTTGATCAGCGCATTCATTATGGAAGGCGCGCGCGACGGCAAAAGCGTGGCGTCACTGATGGAAGACGGTCGCCACGTACTGACCCGCGCTCAGGTGATGGAAGGCGTTCCGGAAATGATCCCCGATATTCAGGTTGAAGCCACGTTCCCCGACGGATCCAAACTCGTCACCGTCCATAACCCGATACTCTGAGGACGCTGCCATGATCCCCGGCGAATACAAGATTCAAAGCGGCAATATTGCCCTTAACGCAGGCCGCGAAACGCAGAGAACGATCGTCGAAAATCACGGCGATCGGCCGATTCAGGTCGGATCGCATTATCACTTTTACGAAGTAAACCCGGCACTGAAATTCGACAGAGAACGCTGCAAAGGCTTTCGCCTGAACATTGCGGCAGGCACTGCGGTGCGCTTCGAGCCAGGCCAAAAACGCGAAGTGGAGCTGGTTGCCGTGGCTGGAGATAAACGTATCTATGGTTTTCGCGGCGATGTGATGGGTGAACTGGAGGCAAAACCATGACTGACATTTCCCGTCAGGCCTATGCCGACATGTTCGGCCCGACCACGGGCGACAAAGTGCGGCTCGCCGACACGGATCTGTGGATTGAAGTCGAAAACGATTTCACCACCTACGGCGAAGAGGTCAAATTCGGCGGGGGAAAAGTGATCCGCGACGGCATGGGCCAGGGCCAGATGCTGAGCGATGACTGCGTGGATCTGGTAATCACCAACGCGCTGATCGTCGATCATTGGGGGATCGTGAAAGCGGACATCGGCGTAAAAAATGGCCGGATCTTCGCCGTCGGTAAAGCAGGCAACCCGGACATTCAGCCGGATGTAACGATCCCGATTGGCGTCGGTACGGAAGTGATCGCCGCAGAAGGCAAGATCGTCACCGCAGGCGGCGTCGACACGCACATTCATTGGATCTGCCCACAACAGGCGAAAGAGGCGCTGGTCTCTGGCGTGACCACCATGATCGGCGGCGGTACGGGGCCAGCGGCAGGCACGAACGCCACTACTTGTACACCGGGGCCGTGGTACATCAGCCGGATGCTACAAGCCATCGACAGCCTGCCGGTCAATATCGGCCTGCTCGGCAAAGGCAACGGTTCAAACCCGGAGACGCTGCGCGAACAGGTCGCCGCAGGCGTTATCGGCCTGAAAATTCATGAAGACTGGGGCGCAACCCCCGCCGCCATCGACTGCTCGCTGACGGTCGCTGAAGAGATGGACATTCAGGTGGCGCTGCACAGCGACACCCTTAATGAATCGGGTTTTGTCGAAGACACGCTGGCGGCGATTGGCGATCGCACCATCCACACGTTCCACACCGAAGGCGCGGGCGGCGGCCATGCACCGGACATCATCACCGCCTGCGCACACCCCAACATTCTGCCCTCATCCACTAACCCGACGTTGCCCTATACCGTCAACACTATCGACGAACATCTCGACATGCTGATGGTTTGCCATCATTTGTCGCCCGATATCGCCGAAGACGTGGCGTTTGCCGAATCGCGCATTCGCCGGGAAACCATCGCCGCCGAAGATGTTTTGCATGACATCGGCGCATTTTCCCTGACCTCATCGGATTCGCAGGCGATGGGCCGCGTGGGCGAAGTGATTTTACGCACCTGGCAAGTCGCACATCGCATGAAAGTGCAGCGTGGCGCACTGGAAGAGGAGCAAGGTGATAACGACAATTTCCGCGTGAAGCGCTATATCGCCAAATACACCATTAACCCGGCGTTGACCCACGGCATTGCGCACGAAGTCGGCTCTATTGAAGCGGGAAAAATGGCGGATTTGGTGCTGTGGTCACCGGCCTTTTTTGGCGTAAAACCGGCCGCTATCGTTAAAGGCGGGATGATTGCCATGGCCCCAATGGGCGACATTAATGCCTCTATTCCGACGCCACAACCGGTGCATTACCGCCCGATGTTTGGCTCGCTCGGCGCGGCGCGTCATCATTGCCGTCTGACGTTTTTATCCCAGGCCGCACTCGACAACAACGTTGCGCAGCAGTTGGGATTAAAGAGCCTGATTGCAGTCGCGAAAGGCTGTCGAACGGTGAAAAAGGCCGACATGATCCACAACAGCCTACAGCCCAATATCACCGTGGACGCTCAAACTTATGAAGTGAAAGTCGACGGCAAACTGATTACCAGCGAACCAGCCGACATCCTGCCGATGGCGCAACGCTATTTTCTGTTTTAAGGAGCCACGATGCTGTACCTGACTCAGCGCGTCGACCACGCGCATCATCTGACCGCCAGCGTGACGCTGCCGATTGACGTGCGGGTAAAAAGCCGCGCCAAAGTGACGCTCAGCGACGGACGTGAAGCCGGGCTGATGCTGCCTCGCGGCCTGTTGCTTCGTGGCGGGGATATTCTCTGTAGCGAAGACGGCAGCGAGTTTGTCGAAGTGATCGCCGCCAATGAGGGCGTGTCGGTTGTGCGCTGCGCCGACCCCTTCCAGCTGGCCAAAGCCTGTTATCACCTCGGTAACCGCCACGTACCGCTGCAAATCATGCCTGGTGAATTGCGTTTCCATCACGATCACGTGCTCGACGACATGCTGCGCCAGTTTGGGCTGGACGTTACCTTTGCGCATTTGCCGTTTGAACCGGAAGCCGGGGCGTATACCAGCGAAGCACAAGGGCATCATCATCACGCGCATTCACACAGCCACTGATGACTGACATCACACAGCGTCTGCGGTTATTACAATTGGCGAGCAGTAATCTGCCGGTCGGCGGCTATAGCTGGTCGCAGGGGCTGGAATGGGCGGTGGAAGCGGGCTGGATCGAAGACACCGCCGCCTTTGCGCGCTGGCAAACGCAGCAGATGGAGCAGAGTTTTTTTCACGTCGATTTGCCGCTGTTTGCGCGGCTTTACCACGCATGGCAACAGGATGATGTCAGTGCCGCAAAACGCTGGACCGCCTGGCTGCTGGCCTGCCGTGAAACGCGTGAACTGCGTGAAGAAGAACGTAACCGTGGGCAGGCATTCACGCGACTGCTGTACGACTGGCAGCCGGATTGCCCTTCCGACTACCGCGCGCTGCTCAATCAGAGCCAGCTGTGTGGTATGGCGTGGCTTGGCGTGCGCTGGGGAATTGAATTACGCGAGCTGACGCTGACACTCGGCTATTCATGGATTGAAAGTGCAGTGATGGCGGGCGTGAAACTGGTGCCATTTGGCCAGCAGGCGGCGCAAAAATTAATTATGACGCTATGCGAGCACTACGCCGCAGGCGTTGAGCGGGGGCTGAATTGCCCCGACGAACGTATCGGTTCCGCGACACCGCTGGCGGCCATTGCCTCCGCGCGTCACGAAACGCAATATTCCCGAATTTTCCGCTCCTGAGGAGAAGGTATGACACGTTATAAACACCCGTTGCGCGTCGGCGTCGGCGGCCCGGTCGGTTCCGGTAAAACCGCCCTGCTGGAATCGCTGTGTAAGGCAATGCGCGATTCGTATCATCTGGCGGTAGTGACTAACGATATCTACACCAAAGAAGATCAACGTATTCTCACCGAAGCAGGCGCGCTGGAGCCGGAACGCATTGTCGGCGTCGAAACCGGCGGCTGCCCGCATACCGCGATTCGCGAAGACGCGTCGATGAACCTGGCGGCGGTGGAAGCATTAAGCGAGAAATTCGGCAATCTGGATCTTATCTTCGTCGAAAGCGGCGGCGATAACCTGAGTGCGACGTTCAGCCCGGAGCTGGCGGATCTGACGATTTACGTGATCGACGTTGCCGAAGGGGAAAAGATCCCGCGTAAAGGTGGGCCGGGGATCACCAAATCTGATTTTCTGGTGATCAACAAAACCGATCTCGCGCCGTATGTCGGTGCTTCGCTGGACGTGATGGAACGCGACACCAACCGCATGCGCGGCGACAAACCGTGGACGTTCACCAACCTGAAAGCAGGTGATGGGCTGGCAACGATTATTGCGTTTCTGGAAGATAAGGGAATGCTGAAAGGGTAATGCGTGTTGCCCGGTGGCGGCTTTTTGCCTGACCGGGCCTACGGGATTTGCCTTGTAGGCCGGTGCAAACGAAGCGCCGCCCGGCAAAATTTACGCGGCAGGCAATTCCGCCAGCGGCCAGCGTGGACGCACAGTCACGCCGAGATCGGTTGTGGCACCGGTTTTTAAACGCACCATACCGGCGTAGGCGATCATCGCGCCGTTATCGGTGCAAAACTCCGGGCGTGCATAAAACACTTCACCTTTACGCTTGTGCATCATTTCTGCCAGTTTCGTGCGCAGCGTACGGTTAGCGCTGACGCCACCCGCCATCACCAAACGTTTAAACCCGGTTTGATCCAACGCGCGACGGCACTTAATCATCAGCGTATCGACCACCGCATCCTCAAACGCACGCGCGATATCGGCACGCGTTTGATCGTCGTTATCGTTAGCACGGATGGTGTTAGCCGCAAAGGTTTTCAGGCCGGAGAAACTGAAATCAAGACCTGGTCGGTCAGTCATTGGACGCGGGAACACAAAGCGCCCTTCGGTGCCCTGTGCCGCCATTTTCGACAACATCGGGCCGCCAGGGTAATCGAGTCCCAGCAGTTTTGCGGTTTTATCGAAGGCTTCACCCGCGGCATCGTCAATGGATTCGCCGAGCAGTGCATACTCGCCAATGCCGGTGACGCTAATCAACTGCGTGTGGCCGCCGGAAACCAGCAGCGCGACAAACGGGTATTCAGGTGGGTTATCTTCCAGCATCGGTGCCAGCAAATGCCCTTCCATATGATGAACCGGGATCGCCGGAACGTTCCACGCAAACGCCAACGCACGCCCGACGGTAGCGCCGACTAACAGCGCGCCCACCAGACCCGGACCGGCCGTATAGGCCACTGCATCAATCTCTTTTGGCGTAAGATTCGCTTCTTTCAGCGCAGCCTGAATCAGCGGCACCGTTTTACGCACGTGGTCGCGGGAGGCAAGCTCCGGCACTACGCCGCCGTAATCAGCATGCAGTTTCACCTGACTATACAATTGGTTGGCTAGCAGCCCTTGCACATCGTCATAAATGGCGATGCCGGTTTCATCGCAGGATGTTTCGATTCCCAGTACACGCATGGTTCGTTTTTACCTCTTTTCAATACCGCGCAGTGTAGGGCGAATGCGGGTCGATGTATACCCTGAGGGGTGAGTTCGTGTATACTTGTCCCCCTTACAAAAGTCCCGTTCAAAAACGGCATTGGTGCTTTACAAAGCAGCGGTAGTTGCAGTAAAATTCCGCACCATTTTGAAATAAGCTGGCGTTGATGCCAGCGGCAAACCGAATTTATCAAAGGTGAGAGTTACATGCCGGTAATTAAAGTACGTGAAAACGAGCCGTTCGACGTAGCACTGCGTCGCTTCAAGCGTTCCTGTGAAAAAGCGGGTGTTCTGGCGGAAGTTCGTCGTCGTGAGTTTTATGAAAAACCAACGACTGAACGTAAGCGCGCTAAAGCTTCTGCTGTGAAACGTCACGCGAAGAAACTGGCTCGCGAAAACGCACGCCGCACTCGTCTGTACTAATCTGTTGAGAGCGCACGCTCTCAATCCAGACTGAGTTCAAGCTGTAAAGGCCGTGCTTCCGAAAGGAATGCGCGGCTTATTTTCGTTTATACATTCGCATACGCTTTAGCATTCAGATTGTATCAAGGCGGCAAATGAGTGAATCCGCAGGAGCTTACTTCAGTAAGTGATCGGGGTGAATGAATGCAGCCAACGCTGAGACAACCTGAAGGATGACGCGTATGAAATTGCGGGGCTTATGGCCGGACGTATCCCACGTGTCTTTATCAATGACCTGTTAGCGAGAACCGACATCGTCGATTTAATCGATGCGCGGGTAAAGCTGAAAAAACAGGGCAAAAATTTTCACGCGTGTTGTCCCTTCCATAACGAAAAAACGCCTTCGTTCACCGTCAACGGTGAGAAACAGTTTTACCACTGTTTTGGCTGCGGTGCGCATGGAAACGCCGTCGACTTTCTGATGAACTACGACAAGCTCGAGTTCGTGGAAACCGTCGAAGAACTGGCGGCCATGCATAACCTTGAAGTCCCGTACGAAGCAGGCTCTGGCCCGACCCAGATAGAACGCCATCAGCGGCAAAGTCTCTATCAGTTAATGGAAGGTCTGAGCACGTTTTATCAGCAATCCTTGAATCACTCTACCGCCGAACCTGCGCGCCAGTATCTGACGAAGCGCGGTTTAAGCAGCGAAGTCATCACGCGATTTGCGATTGGCTATGCGCCGCCCGGTTGGGATAACGTCTTAAAGCGTTTCGGCAATAACCGTGAAGATAAGCAGTCGCTAACCGACGCGGGCATGCTGGTAACGAATGATAAAGGACGCAGTTACGATCGTTTTCGCGAGCGGGTAATGTTCCCAATCCGCGATAAACGTGGCCGGGTCATTGGTTTTGGTGGTCGTGTGCTGGGCGATGCCCTGCCGAAATACCTTAACTCCCCGGAAACCGATATTTTCCATAAAGGCCGTCAACTGTATGGCCTTTATGAAGCGCAACAAACCGAAGCTGAACCGCAGCGCCTGTTAGTGGTCGAAGGCTATATGGACGTGGTCGCGTTGGCGCAATACGACATTAATTATGCGGTTGCGTCGTTGGGCACCTCCACCACCGCCGATCACATTCAGCTGCTGTTCAGGGCGACGAAGAACGTGATCTGCTGTTACGACGGCGACCGTGCAGGCCGCGATGCCGCATGGCGCGCGCTGGAAACAGCACTGCCGTATATGACCGACGGTCGTCAGTTACGCTTTATGTTTCTGCCTGATGGCGAAGACCCGGATACGCTGGTGCGTAAAGAGGGTAAAGCGGCGTTCGAAGCGCGGATGGAGCAGGCTCAGCCGCTCTCCACGTTTTTGTTTAACAGCCTGATGCCGCAGGTCGATTTGAGTACCCCGGACGGGCGCGCACAGCTCAGTACGCTGGCGCTGCCACTGATAACACAAGTGCCGGGTGAAACATTGCGCATTTATTTGCGCCAGGAGTTGGGTAAAAAACTGGGGATTCTGGAAGATGCCCAGCTTGAGCGTTTAATACCCAAACAGGCAGAAAGTGGCGCTGTTCGCCCCACTCCTCAGCTAAAACGCACAACCATGCGTATACTGATAGGATTACTGGTGCAAAACCCTGAGCTTGCCGCTCTGGTGCCACCGTTAACCGGGCTTGATCCGAAAAAACTGCCCGGACTTGGCTTATTTTCTGAACTGGTCAACACTTGTTTGTCACAGCCAGGACTCACCACCGGCCAACTGCTGGAACAGTATCGCGACACAAATGAAGTCGCTACCCTTGAAAAACTGTCGATGTGGGACGATATAGCAGATAGGGAAATTGCTGAGAAAACGTTCACCGACTCGTTAAACCATATGTTTGATTCACTGCTCGTCCTGCGGCAAGAAGAGTTGATAGCTCGAGACCGCACACATGGGTTAAGCAGTGAAGAACGCCGGGAGCTCTGGACACTGAACCAGGAACTGGCAAAAAAATGAATTCAACGGCTTAAGTGCCGAATATCAATCGGGACGATCCCGAAGGCCGCACCGAGGCGCAGCGGCAATAATATAAGCAGGCCCTCGCTTTAAAAGTCGGTAACTTGTTATCGCCGACCGACACCAATCAATGAATTAAGTGTGGATACCGTCTTATGGAGCAAAACCCGCAGTCACAGCTTAAACTTCTTGTTACCAAGGGCAAGGAGCAAGGCTATCTGACCTATGCCGAGGTCAATGACCATCTGCCGGAAGATATCGTCGATTCCGACCAGATCGAAGACATCATCCAAATGATCAATGACATGGGCATTCAGGTGATGGAAGAAGCACCGGATGCCGATGATCTCCTGCTGGCTGAAAACTCGAACAATACCGACGAAGACGCGGAAGAAGCTGCCGCGCAGGTACTGTCCAGCGTAGAGTCTGAAATCGGACGTACCACCGATCCGGTGCGTATGTACATGCGCGAAATGGGCACCGTTGAATTGCTGACCCGCGAAGGCGAAATCGACATCGCTAAGCGTATTGAAGACGGCATCAACCAGGTACAGTGTTCCGTTGCGGAATACCCGGAAGCGATCACCTATCTGCTTGAACAGTACGATCGCGTTGAAGCAGCAGAAGCGCGTCTGTCCGACCTTATCACCGGCTTCGTCGATCCTAACGCTGAAGAAGACGTGGCGCCAACCGCGACCCACGTCGGTTCAGAGCTCTCTCAGGAAGAGCGGGATGACGACGAAGAAGAGGAAGAGGAAGAAGAAGAGGAAGAAGACGACAACAGCATCGATCCTGAGCTGGCGCGTGAAAAATTCGGCGAACTGCGCACCCAGTACGAACTGGCGCGTGACACCATCAAAGCCAAAGGCCGTAGCCACGCTGCGTCCAAGGAAGAGATTCAGAAACTGTCTGATGTATTCAAACAGTTCCGCCTGGTGCCAAAACAGTTCGATTATCTGGTCAACAGCATGCGTACCATGATGGAACGCGTTCGTACTCAAGAACGTATCATCATGAAGCTGTGCGTTGAGCAGTGCAAAATGCCGAAGAAAAACTTCATCACCCTCTTCACCGGCAACGAAACCAGCGAAACCTGGTTCAACGCCGCTGTTGCGATGAACAAGCCGTGGTCCGAAAAACTGAACGACGTGAAAGACGACGTCCAGCGCGGCCTGCAGAAACTGCAACAGATCGAAGAAGAAACCGGCCTGACCATCGAGCAGGTAAAAGACATCAACCGTCGCATGTCCATCGGTGAAGCGAAAGCCCGCCGTGCGAAGAAAGAGATGGTGGAAGCAAACTTACGTCTGGTTATTTCTATCGCGAAGAAATACACCAACCGTGGTCTGCAGTTCCTCGACTTGATTCAGGAAGGCAACATCGGCCTGATGAAAGCGGTTGATAAGTTTGAATACCGTCGCGGTTACAAGTTCTCCACCTATGCAACCTGGTGGATCCGTCAGGCGATCACCCGCTCTATCGCGGATCAGGCGCGCACCATCCGTATTCCGGTGCATATGATTGAGACGATCAACAAACTCAACCGTATCTCCCGCCAGATGCTGCAAGAGATGGGCCGTGAGCCAACGCCGGAAGAACTGGCTGAACGCATGCTGATGCCGGAAGACAAAATCCGTAAAGTGCTGAAAATTGCCAAAGAACCTATCTCCATGGAAACGCCAATCGGCGACGATGAAGATTCGCATCTGGGTGATTTCATCGAGGATACCACCCTCGAACTGCCGCTGGATTCTGCGACAACCGAAAGCCTGCGTGCGGCAACGCACGATGTGCTGGCGGGTCTGACCGCGCGTGAAGCGAAAGTCCTGCGTATGCGTTTCGGTATCGACATGAATACCGACCACACGCTGGAAGAAGTGGGTAAACAGTTCGACGTTACCCGTGAACGTATTCGTCAGATTGAAGCGAAGGCTCTGCGCAAACTGCGCCACCCAAGCCGTTCTGAAGTACTGCGTAGCTTCCTCGACGATTAATCGTCACGCATAAAGCAGAAGGCTCCCGACGGGAGCCTTTTTTATTTCAGTGACTTGGGGCTGAATCAATAGCAGGAAATTCTTGCTGAGTCAGCGCCCTTTCGCCACCAACGCCTGATCCAACTCGCGATACGCCTCAACCAGTTTATCCAGCGTAATGCGGCTTAATCCGCTCGGGTTTGGCAAGATCCACACTTCTGTGTCCCCAACCGTAATGCCCTGCTTACCCCATTTCGCACCACGCTGACTAAACGCCTGCTCAAACGCTTGCTTACCTAATATCGCCAGCGCTCTTGGCTGATAATCCTGCATTTTAGTGATAAGTCCTCTTCCGCCTTCACGCAGTTCGTGTAGCGCCACTTCGTTCGCCTGAACTGTTGGCCTCTCAACCAACTTGGTCACGCCACAGCCGTAATCAAGCATCTGCTGAGCCTCTTCTGGTTTGAGCTGTCTGTCAGTAAACCCGGATAAATGCAGAACCTTCCAGAAGCGGTTGGCCGGATGCGCAAAAGGCAATCCCAGATACGCGGATGACTTCCCCGGATTGATGCCGCAGAACACCACACGCAGCCCTGGTTTAAGAATATCGCTGACCATTACGTTACTCGGCTAAATGAATCGTGCTGAAAGTATAAGGGATTGATTCCCCATTGTTTATAAAAACAGCACCCGCAGCGCATTTACTGGATTGCCTCAAGGAGTTCCATTATAATTCCCCGCCACGGCCCCTTAGCTCAGTGGTTAGAGCAGGCGACTCATAATCGCTTGGTCGTTGGTTCAAACCCAACAGGGGCCACCAAGTTTAAGTAGTAAATACATGCACTTAGGCCACTCTCGCGAGTGGCCTTTTTGTTATCTATTTTTTGAGTGGCGATAAAATGGCGGTGGATTTTTTGCCGCCATTTTACAGAAGGCATAAAAAAACCCGCTCGCGGCGGGCATTTTGAGGAAATATTTCAGAGCCACAATGGGCGCTGACCATTTATCGTAGGGTGAGGTGGTGCCGGATTGATTGCCCCCGGAGTAACAATAAAGCGCTCTACCGTTTCCATCGTCATGAACGTGCAACTGCAGTTAATGTTCTGGCACTGGTGGTAACGCTCTTTCGTGTTCTCGGTTAAATAGCGGCTTGTACGGGCATGTGCGGCATGATGACACTTTGGGCAATGAAACATAACACACCTTTTTATTCTCAAATAGTGAATCAATGATAATCATCAATTCACATTTTGTGAATACTTTTATTCGCTATCATCTTCTGAACTGTACTCAACATCAGATAACTTAACCTCAAACTCTAAGCTCGTCGTGAAGCCGCTATTGTTGAGATTGTGGGTTACCTTGCTGATTAACCATGACTGCTCGTCTATGACGCGCTTAAAGCCTGATACCTGCACCGGCGTTTCAGGGAATAAATCTGCACGACCGAGCGCCAGCGTAATTGAAAACTCCGCAACGCCTCGCTGCAGTTTATCCCACTTAGCCTGAGCGGCGCGCATCGCCTGCGCCTTTGAAGCGTAGACCGTTGTCAGTGCCAGCACGTTATCAGCGTCACCGGCCATATACTCACCCTCGCGAGATTCCTGCTCTTTTTTAGCCTTTGCTTTTTTGCTGACCGGCTTTGCTTTCGGGTGCTCAAGTGCGCGCAGGTGCTTCTCTTTTGGCTGGCGTTTCAGCGTCACTTTCTGTTTTTGCGGCTTCGGGTCTTTGGTGTGTAACCATTTAGCGGTTACGCCGGTATAAGCCCCACGGTCAGCGATAGCAAACTGATGACGGTCGCCGTCACTACGGGTCAGCGTCATTTGCGGAACGGGCTTACCGCTGACCGTCGTCGCACTCCCCGCTTTCAGAAACAGCAGTTTCCCCGCTTTCACGGAAACCGCCGCCCCGTTACGGTCAGCCAGCCGGTTCAGAAATACCGCGTCGGATTCCTGCGACTGGTCGATGTGCGGTACCGGGATTTTTTTCAGTACATCCGCGACGCTGGCCGTCAGTTTGTTGCGCTTCGCAATAGTGCTGACCAGTTCGTCGAGCGTGGTGTCGTGCCACGATTCTTCACGCCGGGAATTGAGCGTACCGCGAAAGTCAGCACTGCGAGCCCGGATAGTCAGGGTATCAGGTGCGCCCCGGTGCTCAATCTCATCGACCGTGAAATCGCCCTTACCCATCAGCGCCGAGCCCTGCCAGCCAAGCCACAACGTCAGCACCGCCCCGCGCAGGGGTAGCTCGACTTTTCCGTCAGTATCATCGAGCTCGATGTCGAGCTGGTCAGCCTCAAAACCCCGATTGTCGGTCATGGTGAGTGAAATCAGCCGGTCGCTAAAATTACGGGTAATGTCCTGGCTGTTCAGCGTCAGCATAAATGCCGGTGCGAGACTGGCACCGGCATCAATGGTCATGCCTGTTATCATCCGGTCAGCCCTCCGAGCGCACTTTGCAACTGCCCTGACAGATTACCGGCAGAGCCGAGAAGCTCACTGGCCTGTTTATTCAGGTCGCCAAACATTGAGGTCAGGGAATCGTCGACCCGCTTTAGCGACAGCGTGAAATCAATCTTCCTGGCTGCGCCGTCGCTGAAAAACTCGGTGTCTGTAGTCGATACCTTGTCGACAATATACATCCCGAGAATGTTGCCGGTACCCTCAATCAGCGGCCACGCCCTGCCCTCATCGGCCATTAGCTCGACAGTCTGCAAAGATACGCGCCCGCCGGTAATGGCAGGGTAAAGCGTGCCGGTAAGCTGGCGGGAGGTTTCCCCCTCGCCGAGAAACTGATAGGCAGGCGGCTTGCCGACCCGGTCATTAGACGCCCAGCGGTAATCCTTCGAATGCTGCATCGACTGATAAGGCAGGGTACGGCGTTCAAATACAAACATTCCTAGCGCAAGCATCATCGTTTTATCCTCTCTCAGTCATGGGTCATGCTGGCACGCTGACGCGCGCGTTTATCACGCTCAATCTGTTCGAGCGTGTCACGGAGCTGGCGGTCGAGTTGATGCCCCGGCGCAACGCCACCCGGTAGCGTAATGTTGTATTCGCTTTTGCTCTGGTCAATGTAAGAGCGTCCCGCCGGTGCGGTAACGGGCTTGTAAGCCTGATAACCGCCATATGCACTGGTTGCCGGGATGTAGGAATTGCCCTGCGTGGCGGCGTTGGTTTTGGCGGCAGTCTTGTCGAGAACGTCCGATTCTTTGCTGATGATGCCGAGCTTTTCGAGCAGCCAGTCGACGCCGCTGCGCAGCTTATTAAAAACGTTGAGCGGTGCCATTAAGGCATCTGCCAGCGCCTGACCAAAAATGACGCCAACATTTTTGCAGCTATCGAGCGTTTCCTGTGTGGACTTGACTGGCGCAATCAGGTCTTTGAACCACTGCCAGACGCCGCGCAATTTCTCTCCGAGACCGTCAAACATGGGAGCCAGCGGGGCGAACATTTCCCCGACCGGCGCAAAGGCACTCATGATGCCCTCAATCACCCCCGAGAAAAATGCGCTGATGGGCTCCCAATATTTACGTATAAGCAACGCAACAGCGACGAACGCCGCCCCGATTGCCACAATCGGCCAGGTAATCGCCCCGAGCGCGGCCACAATGGCACTACCTGCGACAGTGAAGACGGTACCCAATACACCAGCGGCGGCGATAATGGCATTAATTCCCATCACTACCGGCCACGCAACGAGGCCAATGCCGCCGATGATGCCAATCAGCGCCAGGGCGCCACCGGCAATGATGCCGATTGTCGTCGCCAGACTTTTATTTTTCTGGATCCAGCCGTCGAGCTTAAGCACATACTGCGTCGCAGTTTGCGTGAGCTTACGTAGCGAGCCCTCTTGCTGGTCAAAAAGATCGGTACCGACCGCCTCATAAGCAGACTGAAATTCTTTGAAGTCGCCGCCGAGGTTATCCTGCATCACCTTGACCAGCGCCTCAGTTTTACCGTCGGAGGTTTTTAGCGCGGCGGTGAGCTGGTCGAGTTTACCGCTGGCTGCTGCCGCCATCAGCACGTTAGCCGATGAACTGGCTTCTTCGCCAAATATCGTTTTCATGTATTCGGCTTGCTGGCCGGTGCCGAGATTGTTGCGCTTAAAGCTGGCCTGCATTTCTTTCAGGATGCTGAATATCGGACGCGTATTGCCTTTGCTGTCTGATGTTTTGACGCCCAGTTCCTTGAGCGCATCCGATGCTTTGCCGGTCGGTGCCTGTAGGCGACTCAGCACTGCGCGGCTTCCGGTACCCGCCATCGAGCCGGTGATTTTGGCATCGTGCAACGCACCCACCATTGCGGCGGTTTCCTCGATACTGACACCGGCATTTTTTGCGACCGGCGCGGCATACGTCATCGCATCACTGAGGCCGTCAAAGTCGGCAGCGGTCTTATTCATGACCGTCGACAATACGTCGCCAATGTGTGAAACCTTGTCATTGGAGAGCTGAAAGGCTGAGCGCATTCCCATCAGTAAAGCGGCGTTTTCTTCCATCGTGCGCTGATTCGCAAGTGCCATATTCAACGTGACTGGTGTCGTCGCTTGAATCGCGGCGGCATCACCGCCCCCTTTGGCGATAATAATTTGCGCACTGGCCGCATCATCAGCAGACGCTGCAGTATTGTCACCGAGTTGGCGCGCCTGTTTGCGTAGCGCCTGCATTTCAGGTGATTGCTTATCAGTTCCGAGCACAGCCTGCAGCTCGGAGTTTTTCTGCGCAAAGTCATAACCGGGCGTCAGTAATTTGACCCCGACCATTGTTCCAGCCGTGGCGATACCAACACCGGCAGCACCTGCTGCGGCCATATTACCGGCCAGTTCCTTACCTGATTTATAGCGCTCTTTAACCCGGTTTAATTTCGCCTGCTGCGCACTGACCCGCGCCAGAGCTTCGCGCTGACGGTTAAGTTGCGCCGTCGTCTCGCTTAAAGATGCTTTGAGTCGACGCTCATCGGCGGAAAGCGTGCGTGTGTTGATACCGACCTGCATCAGTTCGGTGCGCTGACGATGAACCGACGTTCTCAGGCTGTTGTATTTGGTTTGCAGTTCGCCAGCAGAGCGCTTTGCCGCGTCGAGTGCCTGCGCCTGCGCGCGGGTCGGGCTGGCAGTATTGCGGAACTGTACCGCCAGCTCTGCCGCTTCGCGCTTCGCTTTTTCAAGTGACTGACTGGTGACCGCCAGTTGCGCGCTTGCCTTGCGAAAACCGTCAACTTTGGACGCCTGAGCGTTCAGGTCTCGGAGCGTCTTCTGAGACTCACGAATTTCACCCGACAGGGATTTTGTCGCAGTCTGAATGGATTTAAGCGGTCGGGTCGCCTGGTCGACCGCTTTCAGCAAAACCTCAAGCCGTAGGTTATTACTCATTTGAATGCCCGCTACGCTGGAGCGCTTTGTCGCGCCATGTGATGAGCTCTGTCAGGCTCAGGGAGTAGAGCTCTGACGGCGGCCAGTGGAATATCACTGCGATATCCGCCATCAGGTCATCAGTTGACAGGTCAGGCGGAAAATCTACTCCACCGAAGCCGGAGACAAAAAACCGATCACCTTACCGGCAAGCTGCAGCATATCGGGCAGATTCATCGCGGTCAGTTCCTGCGGGGTGAGCGCGGGATAGGTCATACGCGGCAGCACTTTAATCAGCGCATCGACTTCGGAATTTGCCACCGCCGCCAGACTGACGCCGCGCAGAGTACCGGCATTCGGCTCAATCAGGGTGACTTTATCAATCGTCTGACCGCCGCGTTTAATCGGCTTATCGAGCGTCACAACGTTCGGGTTTACGGTGTCAATTTCGTTGCCAGCGGTATCAACAAATTCAGCGGTTTTACGTGGTGCTTTTGCCATGATGTTTTCTCTGTTCTGAATGGGGGTTAATCACCGGCCAGCAGTGCTGACCGGTCAGGGTATTACAGGCCGATGTTGCGGCGGTGCTGTTCCATGCGGTCGACGCCGTTGACCTTTTCGACGAGGTTCACAACGTCAATCTCAATGACGTCTTTACCGTCAATCGAGAGCCGGTAATAGGTGCAGACGGTGCTCAGTTTGGTTGAGCTGTTCTCTCCCTGCTTGAGCTCGCCACCGTCGATTTCTTTGTGGCGGCCACGCATCACCACCTCAACCGCGACCGTCTCGCCGGTGTCGTCTCGTTGATAAGAACCAGCAAAGCGCAACGGTACGGCATCCGCACCCGGCGCGGCATACTGCGCCCACAGCGCCACATCAGGCAGGCCACCGAGAGACCATTCGACGGTCAGCGCATCATCGTCGAGGCCGAGGTCAATCGCCGCTGCGCCATTCATACCGCCACCGCGATAATTTTCGAGCTTGCGTGTCAGCTTCGGCAGCGTCACGGATTCAACAACGCCCATGTAGCTGAGGCCGTCATTGAACATATTCAGGTGTTTGAGTTTACGGGGTAAGGCCATGTTGTTTCAGACTCCTTAGCTGTTGACCGAGTCGACCAGATTCACCAGATATTTATCGGTGATACGCTGGCGCAGGGTCAGGCTTTCGAGTGGCGGAACGGGGGTATAGTCGTAGTCGACGTACAATTTCCCGGCCTTGAGGGTCTCTTTATCGTTCGATTCCTCGTCGAACCAGCATTCGCCGTCCACGATATAGCCGTTGGTTTTCAGCTCGCGGAATTTGGCGTTAATGCCGTCGACAATGTCACGAATGAGCGTGGCGGTAATGGGCTTATCAACCGCCCACATGTGCGCCTCTGCCATTGTGTCGGCCAGCACCTGCGCCGTGCGGGTGTAGTTTTCGAAGATGAAAAGCGGATCATCAGAGCAGGTGCGGTTACCCCAAAAGCGGAAACCATCTTTACGCACCAGCGTCGTCACACCGGCCTCATTGAGCAAGTCGGCATCGGTACCGGATGCCTGTAAATCCCAAAAGACCGAGGCGCTGATACCGGTTACGCCCTGCACACCAACGTTAGACAGGGTTTTGTGCCAGCCGACCGTCTGGTCGATATAAGCACGCAGACCGAGTGCGCGCGCGGTGGCGTAGGCCGTGGCGGTCTCGTTCGTGGTGGTATCCCATGACAGGAAATCAGGCCAGATGACCATCAGCTCGCGCTGGCTGAAATTCTCGCGATATTCCATCGCCTCGGAAATGGTCTTACAGCCCCATGCGCTGATATAACCGAATGCGCGGAGACTGATACATACCGACGCGAGCGCGGTCGCTACCTCCTGCGAATCGAGACCCGGCACTCCGAGAATGCGCGGTTTGACGCCGGTGACGGCCTCGGCAGTCAACAGCGCTTTAATACCGGTGTACTGACCGTTTTCATCCGTACCGCCGATGATATTGGAAATGGTCTGCGCCTGTGCTGCCACCGGGTCATCGTCGACACCTTCGGCCACGCGCACGACAACAGTGACGGGTTTGGCCTGGTCGGCGATAGCCTGCAGGGATGCTGCCAGCGTGCCTGATTTACCGGCCTTTGCGATAGCACTCTGCACGCTGGTAATCAGTACCGGCACATTGAGGGGGAATGTCTCTGCATCCGCATCGCTGGCCGTGCAAACCATGCCGATGATTGCGGTCGAGACTGTGGAAATGACGCGGGTGCCGTCGTTAATTTCAAGCACCTGCACGCCGTGGTGAAAATCACTCATCCGGTTAACTCCGTGGTTAGTGGGCGAGTGTTATTGTCCTGGCTGGTCTGGTGAGGGGCTATTTGTCGGCGATGGGTAGCGAATGGCACATAAACAAATCATAAAAAAGACGGGCATCAGCCCGCCGTGCATTACTCCGGTTTAACCGGCCACTTGATATCAGGAGCCACTGAGGTATCGACCGCTTTCAGTGCCTGAATGTATTGCATCCATGCTATCAGGCTGGCTTTATCCTCATCGCTGATGATGCCGAGCTGCAGTTCGGTCTGCCACAGGCTGATGGTATTTTTAGCCTCGCTCAGCAATGCGGCTTTTTTCTGGTCTGCCTCCTGAATCTGGCCTTGCTGCTGCTCGCTCTTATCTGTCACCCATTCATCGCCGTTCCAGCGGTCATAAGGTGTGGATGGGGCAATCGTGGTTACAGTGTCAGCATATTCGCCCGGCGCGCTAATGGCGACAATCTGACCGGTTTCGGTGTCATAGACCGTTTCGCCCCGATGGTCTTCGATGTATTCCCACCCATCAAGACCGGCAGTACGACACACGGCAAAACCGTCTTTCGTATCGAGTGGCGCGTCAATGCAGGCGCTGGCAGGGAGGCCGACACCAACGGAGATAAACTCCACTGTTGAGGAAATAAATTCTCGGTTTTCACCGTCAAAGTTATAAACCGTCATATCACCGGCTTTTGTCGCAATGCCGTTTTTATTCAGTGTTGCTTTCGCCATTATGCCGCCCTCACGACGTAGTTAAATGCAATGTTGCGCACACGGGTTTCAGCCGCCGTTCGAACCGCGCGAGAGGCATCAAATGACCAGTTAGGTGCACCATACCCAGTATTCCCCTCGGATGGTGCCAGCCCTGTAGATAAAATCATTCCCTCCTGACGGAATGGGCCAGAATAAACGGTATCTTTGAAAAGCTGCGTTCGTCCGAGCGTACCGACGATATTCTGAATAGCATCCGACTGAGCCGACAGCAGGCTACGCCCGGAATCCACACCGCGCCCGTCATCCCACCCACGCAGAAACTCCCCGCGCAAATCAGGCAAGTTTCCGGACGGATAAGCGACGGCCAGCTTTGGATATTTCGCCTTATCGAAAGCCGCACCGTTGCATTTCAGCCAGCCATCGGGCGGCGCTGCCTGCGGCCACGGCAGCGGAAAGCCGACCGGGACGTATTTATCAATATCTGCCGCTTTGAGGTACTGCGGGTGCGGGTCTGCAGCGGCAAGGTGTACGGCCAGCAAACTATCGGCATAGGCTTTCACCTCGATAACCTTGTCATCGACATACTGACGCGTTGCCAGCACGACTGACGGGTCAATTTTCAGGGTGATAGCTGCTGTACTCGACACAATTAAAATCATGCGAATAGTCTGAGTGCGCCCGCTTCCCTCCTGCAGTTGCGGTTTGTAGGTTTCCGGGCAGTTCGCCACGGCAATCAGAATGCCGTCGTCGTCGTAGAGACCGATTTCGCGGATCCAGAAACCGCCCTCATTCTCGGGAATAATCTGTTCCGCAATAATCTGACTGGTGTTGGCCGGGTCAACGCTCAGCATGTTCAGCGGTGCGATACGCTTCTGGTTAATGAGCTTCGTCTGCGCCGGGTCAGGGGTAGGCAGCACACCATTCGCATCACCGACCGCCATTTGCGTCAGGTTGAGCTTAGTGCCGAGCGCAGCCGCATTTGCCAGCCTTGCCGCGCCCTGATTGGTCAGAATGGCATAAAATTTCGTCATGCGTTCACTCTCAGGTTATCAATCAAATGAATGGCCGAGGCCGGGTAATATTCACCCCCGACGACAATTTCCTCGGGGGTGTAGGGGTAGACGGTCAGCGCGTCACCGTGGTAGCAGGCCGAACCGACATAAAACTCGCCGGTCGCACTCAGGCTGATAGCCAGCCCCGTCAGGTGGCGGCTTGCCGGTTTGGCATCGTCAATCAGGCGTTCAAGCTCCTGATACATTTCGTCCGTGATGCCACTGTCGAGCACGCCGACAACGAGGCGGAATGTGCCTGGCTCCTCGTTGAGCTGCCACCACTCACGCACCTCAATCAGAAAGCCGAGCGGCTCAACCACCCGACGCAAGGCGCTGATGGTGCCTTTGTGCTGATGGACGAAAAACGAGGACGCGCAGACACTGCGTTTTGTTGCTTCGGGCCAGTTCTCATCCCAGCGGTCGACCGACAGCGCCCACGCCAGATACGGCAGCAGATTTACCGGGCAGGTTCGCCAGTTCCACAAGGTGCGCAGCGGCACCGGCACGCGCTCAATCTCAGCGAGAGCGGCAGCGGCGGCAACTTCCAGCGGTGATGAGCCAACGGGTAACAGCCGGTCACTCATCCGAACCCCCGATAGTTATCTGGTATTCGGTGCAGTTCGACGCCTGCGATTTACTCAGCACAATGTCGGCCTGCGGTGCTGCCAGTTCGACACGCTGCACCCCTTCCACATGCAGCGCGGCATAAATAGCAGACAGGCGAATATCACGCCCGAGGCGATGCTGCGCACTGATGTAGCTCTGCAGCTTTTGCTCTGACGCCTGCCTGATGGGCTCGGATTCGGGGCCGGGGTAAACGTAGAGTGTCGCGTCAATCTGGTACGGCACAATTTCTGCGGTCTGGACGGTCACCCGGTCACCTACCGGACGCACGTCTTCGGCATTCAGCGCTTTTTCAACGATTGCCAGTAAATCAGCACTGGCGGTGCCGTCGTCCTCGCGGGATAACACGGAAATGGTCACGCAGGCTGGCGTCGGGCTTTCGACCGAGACGTCGGCGACACGCCCGTCGGCGCTGCGACCGTGATATTCATACGCCCCGACCGGCCCCGCCACGCTCAGCCCTTCAAATGCCTGTTGCGAGCGTAGTCGCAGGTCAGCATCAGACTCCATCACGGCAGGCGTCGGCGGAATGGTGGTGTCATCTTCCGGGGTGATGGTCAGGCGCTCGGTATTGTTGTTCCCGGCCACGACGTCGAGGTCATTACCGCCAGAATAGGCGAGCGTCACCGCCTGCGCGGCTTCGTTCACACGCTGACGCCAGATAACTTCCCGGTACGCGTTTTCCTGCAGTAGCTTCACAATCGGATCCGATTCCAGCGCAAGCGCGCGGGCGACGGCCTCCTGCTGGTCTTCGGGATAAAGTGAAATCAGCGTCGCAATGCGCTCTGCAAGAATCGTTTCATAGTCGAGTTCCTCCACCACATCGGGAACGGGTAACTGACTCAGGTCAACAGTTGCCATAGTGATTTAACTCAGTGAAACAGTGACAGAAACAGGCTCACCGGTATCAGTGCGCCCCCCGGTAATATCGACAACCATTTCACCAGCGTCGCCGGTCTCAAAGCTGATGGATGTAAGCCTGATGCGAGGCTCCCACGTTTGCAGCGCGCTATAACACGCCACCATGATTTGCAGCCTGAGCGCGGGGTTTTGCGGCATATCAATCAGCGCAGACAGAAGCGAGCCATAGGTGCGACGCATCACCCGCGAGCCGAACGGCGTCAGAAGAATGTCGCGCATGCTCTGACTGATGTGCTCAATGTCGCTAATGCTCTGCCCGGTATTGCAGTTCATCCCCTGATAGCGAACGGTCATAACGGTGCTCCTGTTTTCCCGCCACTGTCGCCGGGGTGCTGATGCAGGTGAAGCACCTTGCCATTTGATGACAGTGACCCGCCGCTGTGCTCAATGTTTCCGCTCATCTTCCCGCCTTTCTGCACCTCAAGCGTCGCCGTTATCAGTTTGTTGGTGCAGACGACCTCCGGGGTGTCGAGGGTGATACGGGTCGAGGCTTTCACCAGTACCAGCGGCACGGTCGCCGTGATCGATTCCGATGCCGTTACGTCGGCGGTTTTGATGCCGCTGACCGTCAGCGCACTGGTCTCGGGTTCGTATTCAATGACTGCACCATCAGGAAAAGCCACATGCCATGCATCCGCCGAGGCAGACGGTGCGGGGTTATCGTCGGAGAAAATGCCCGGCAGTACGAAAGCGGTATCGAGCTCGCCACCAATCGCCAGCAGCAGCACCTGCTCACCTTCCGAGGGAGCCCACCACGTCCGCGAACGACCGGCGCGAGTGGTTAGCCAGTTCAGCCATGTAGTCTGGATCCCTCCGCTTTGTACGCGGCAAAGCCCCTGCACCGCATCAACTTCCGTCACCACGCCTGAACGGATGAGGTTGCGAATGGCGCGAGCCAGTTCTTGGATAGTATTTAAAGTATTCATAGCGTTTAGAATGCTCATCCGAGCATTTCTGTTCAATGTGCGCATACTCTGCTATGCATCACACAGTCATATAAACGAAATGGGTGTCGAGCTGATTTAAAGAGGGAACGCTATCACTTTGAATTATAAACAATCAATCTTACATTAAGGCGCAGAATGAGAGAGAAAAATTATTACATCGTTTTGCATCTACGAGGATGATTGGAGATTCATAAAAAAATCCCCATGTTGCACTTTGATATTTACAACACCCTCACCTACTCTAATTATTAAGTTAGTTTTGACAAACTCACAACTGCATGCAAAAAAAAGCCAAAAGCATACTTAAAAAAACATGAAGATATAAACAATTGACTTTTTATACTCCACACAGAAAATCTAAGAGGTTAGTATGAGTTTATTATCCTTATCAAGGCGGCAACTAATCATTGGCTTCGCTGCAGCATCGGCATTCCCTACACTTTCATTTAAAGTCCGCGCCGAACCTGTAACGCTAACTGTCCTTGCTGCGGGAGCAGCAATCGTTAGCATTATAAGCGGAATTTCTGGCATTTTGTCTGATAAGAGAAAGGAAGAGCTACTAAAAGAAATAAACACTAAACTTGACGCTATAATTAAAAATCAAGCAGATATATTCAATGAGATTCAAAGCCTAAAAATATACATAGACGAGTCAATATTTAAAGCCATTAGAGATAACTCGATAATAAAAATGAGTGCTCTAAAGGATAGGTATGAAATAATAACATCTGAAAAGTTAAATTCTGCAAACAAGAATGATTACATTAACCTCGAAAACATGGTTTCTCAAACTGCTTTAGAACTAGGTCGGTATGATCTCCCTGCTTATATTGCATATGGAACTGGTGTCTCTATGGTGTTAGCGCTCAATCAGACGATTGGTGTTAGTCGCATTAGATTAAACAAGGTTAAAGAGGTGTTTAAACGAGCATATGATAACTGGCTGGATCTAAAAAACCCATATAGCATTACATCTATAGTAAAAAAATCACAAGAAGACTTACTTAACGCAAGAGTTGAACTCGAAAAAATGCCATTAAAAATAGAGCGAATAGAAGGCGATGATGAATGCCATCGAGTTGTCACAATCAACATCTCAGGAGACTTAACCAATGGATTTACAGGGACAAGAGAAACCTCGAATTGGAAATGCATAAAGATAGATGATATATGTACTCGCCATCGTGCCGCATGCATTTACTCCAACCCAAAAGAGTTAAATGACATAAATAAAGACATTGGCAACAAAATAAAATCAATGCTACCAACTATGGCATTAGATTCAAACCTAGATAATTTAACAACCCCCGAATTTAAGCCCAGCGGCATAAATGAAGTGGATGCCATGAATACTAAAAGAATTGCCATTATTAAAGGCATGAACTTATTAGCACGCCAAATTATTATCCAAGAACAATTAGAACAGTGTCAATCTGCTTTATCCAAGGCAAGTTAATGTGATTATTCACTCAACCAGCAAATAATTAACTGTTCAACCATCTGCTCATCGTCACGTGTGAAACCGAGCAACTGACGCGCCTCGTACTGCACATCCCGGCTGTTGCGGTTTGGTCGGTCTTTAAGGCCGAACTGATGCACCCGCGTCATGCGCTGCACCTTGCCGGTAAATTCCACCACCGCCGCACTGTCGCCGCCTTTGGCTTTCATAAAGCGATTGGTGCGCAGTTTGGCGAACATTTCGCGCTTAATGCGGCCCTTCTTGCTTCGCACAGGCTGACGCTTTCGGGCGGCATACGGCTTGCCATCCGGTGCCTGCTGGCGCTTAATGCGCTTTTGCTGACTGGTACGCAGCTTTTTTGCAATGTCTGCTGCCATTTGCCGACGCGCCGCCGGTGACAGGCTGGCAATCAGACCGGCGAGGCGCTCCTGCAGTGCGGTTAACTCACTCATCCCACTGACTCACCAGCTCGCCGTTAACGTAAAGCTCAACCGGGCGCGTCACCGGCACTGGCGGAGGCGGTTCCGGGGCATAGCTGACATGCAGCGCGCCGTCGACCTCTTTGACGAGCGTGCGCTCGGTGAGTCTCAGGCTGATACTGATATCGAGTGAATCATCGTTATTGATGTCAATCTGCCAGGTGAAACCCTTCTCGCGCCCGTCGTCGGTGGTGGTGATATCTGGCTGATGCTCGCGCAGCCACGCCTGCACCGGCACGAAAATCAGGTCGAGGTCGCCGACAAAATCGGTCACCACCACATTGAGCAGGTAGATTTTTTCAAATGACAGTGACGCCGCGAGCCGGGAGTCGATATGCCCGTTATCTGCGAAAAGGTGCAGCATATCGGGGTTTGTTTTTAGCTGAGGTACGGCGCTAATCAGCGCTTTGCGCAGGCTTTTGTGCTTCTGCATCGAGTTCATCCTGACAGTGTTTGACGGTTTCAACCTGCAGCGCGCAAGCAGTCAGCGCCCCCTCAAGGCGGCGTATATCCACGCTCAGGTCACCATTGGTTTTCGGGTCACTTCCCGGCATCGGGCAAAGGCTCACCCTCGGGCATCCGCTGACCACAATCACCGGCGCTGGCGCAGGCGGGGCGGGTGTGCAGCCGACGCACAACATCAGGCAAAGGAGCGTTATACCAGCGGCGAAAGGCTTCATTTTCATTGAGTAACCTCGTTATCGTCTGTTCACGGCGGCTGGCTTCTGCACTGGCCTTTGCGAGCTGTTCGCGCAGCGCCACTTGCGCCGATTCATTACGTCGGGCGAGCTGGTCGGTAACACTGAGCTGATTTTTCAGCATGCCGATTGTTGTTTTCTGCTCGCCTGCAACACGATTTGCCGCCTCAAAGGATCGAGACAGATTGCCGTTCTCATGGCGCAACCACAGCAGGCCAGCAACGGCCAGCATTAGCAGCACCGCACACAACACCGCGACCATCTTCATTTCACCCCCTGCAGACAATAAGCACGCTCACGCTGGCGGCGGTTTTCAAGGCCGGTATTGCGCGCACCGTTGACGTACACCCATCGGGTAAGCTGGTCGCATGCCTGCCACCACTGCTGGCGATTGAGGAACGAGACCAGTGTCGAGCGACAGGCTGCACCGGTACCGACATTAAAAGAGAAGCTGACCAGCGCGTCATAAACCGGCTGCGGCATAGTGACCGGGGCGCAGACCGCGAGGCGACGCTCGGTATTCAGCACGTCGGCGACCAGATTAGCCGCCGCCTGCCGTTCGGTAATATCGCCTTTCGGCGTCACCCCGGCAGTGTGGCCGATGCCTGACGTCCACACGCCCGCGCTGCACTGGTAGGGGCGCAACAGGCACCCCTCAAGGCCGGCAATCAGTGCCAGACCATCAGGCGAGGTATGTAGCAGACGAAAGTCAGGCATCAGCGCTGCCAGCGCCAGCACTGCGGCCACACTGCAACGTTTAACGATTGAGCTCACGGGTCACCCCTTTGTCGATTCCCATATCGGTCAGATAGCGAAAGGTTTTGCGTCGGTACCAGAAATTCACTACTGCCGTAAAAATGGCGCACAGACTGCCGACGCCTAGCGCGAGCTTTTCAGGCGTCTGCGCCCCAAAAAACGCCAGCATGACCGCGAGCCAGTAAGTTACAAAAGTGCTGATTTTTTCCATCGTCAGTCCCATAGGTTCAGGCTCTCCGCCGTGGGTGAGGTATCAACGTCGGGCAGGTCAATCGCCGTGCCGTGCGGCAGAATGACGCCCAATTCAGACAGGCCTGGATTCGCCTGCAGCACCGCCTCGACCACGCTCTCGGTGCGCCCGTAGTAGCGAACACACAGCGCGTCGAGGGTGTCGCCCTGCATCGCACGGACTTTCATCAGAGCTGACCCACGATACAGCGCGGCTTATCCTGCAGACGCGAGACTGACCAGCGCATATCCCGCCACAGGTCATCAATAGTGGTTTCGATGCTGTCGGCTTTTTTGTCACCCTTGCCGGTCGCCTCAACGCCGCGATAGCGCTCATACAGGCTGGCGGTCGCCATTGCCGTCACGGCACTCAGATAGTGGAAAATGCGCTGATTTTCGCCGTCGATTGCCTCGGTTGGCACGTCAGCAAGCTGTTCAAACCCTGCAGCTATCTGGCGCAGCCGGTAGTCGTAAAGTTCCGCATTGGTTTCCGCCATGCCGCTTTTAATGGCATTGCGCAGGCGCGCATCGGAAACCGTCTGCTCAAGGCGCATCAGTTCGCGCACCCGCTTTGGATCCACATCGGGGAAAAAGAACGTATTTTTAATCACTGCGTCGCCCGTCTCCGGTGCGGGTATCACCACGCCCGGTACGTCCTGCGATTCATCGGGCTTATTCAGTATCACTGTCGTCATGACAACCTCATCAGGTTGGGCGGTGGACGCCGGTCGCCGTAAGGCTCTAAGCCTGCTTTGACCAGCGTGCCGCCCGGCTCGGGGAGCGTTCTGTTAACCGGCGGTTTTGACCGCCTTTGGCGGACGTCCGCGCTTTGCTGCCGGTTTGGTAGCAGGTTTGCGCGCACGTGGTTTAGTCGGCTTGCGGGGCGCGGGTGCCGGTTTCGGCTTTAATGCCCGTTCCAGTCGCTCAATTTCTTTGCGCACACCGGCATTGCGGTCGAGCTGCATTGCGCGCTGAAACTGCGCCAGTGCGTCGGCATCCTGACCGGCATCGCGCAGGGTCAGACCGGTCACCTTATGCAGACGGGCGCGCACCATATCGGGAACGTCAGCACCGTCGGTCAGGTTGATAGTGGTCAGCAGCAATGCGAGGTCGACAGGCTCACCGGCATCACGCAGGCGCAGCGCGGCAAGCGCCACCTCCTCGACCAGCATGTAAGGCGTGGTGCGACGATGGTCAGAGGTGAGGCCATATTTCAGCGCATAAGGAGCAATCGCCAGCGCGCCAGCCACGTCACCGGCATCGAGACGCCAGAGCATGACGGTCATGACAATGGCATCCTGCGCACCGCGCCCGTCAGCCAGCACCCCGGCGACCCACGGCGCATAGAACGGCAGCAGCTCGCGCTTTTTCTCGGCCTTACGTTCATTTGAGCGAATGTTACTTAACGTGCGGCGGTCTTCGGCCAGCTTTACCAGCATCTGCTCGTAAGCATTTGCATTGCGCAGCGGGGCTTTTTCCCGCTGCGCGGTTTCAGAGGCCGAGACCCGCATCATGTGACGCTGTGCGGGACTCGTCATGGGTTTACTCTCCGCCTGCCGGTGCTTCGACTTCTGGCGCGGTGAAATCGCCCAGGGTGATGTTTTCCAGCAGACAACCGGCGGCATACGCTTCGACCACATAGTCGATGTTCATCGACTCGTAGTTTTCGACGCGGTCGCGCTTTGAGTTCTCATCAATGCTGCGGCGGTGGCTTTCATCCATGAAGTAGATGGAAAGGTTTTCCAGCGTGGTCACCAGCACTGCATCAGCCGGGAAGTACGGCACACGCACGGCAGGCAGATTGCCGATTCGCTTCTGGCTGATGATGATATCTGCCGCGAGTGATTCGCTGTTTTCCTGCTGTTTGTTGACCAGCGGGAAATATTTGTCGGCTAGCAACTTGCGGCCAACGATAGCGACGAGGTTCGGGTCATCCTGATAAATCTCGTCAATCAGGTTGTTGGTACCGTCCATCACCAGCGCGTCGAGGTTCTCATAGTCGCCATTTTTACCGACGCGGATCACAGCAGAAACAACATTGCCGTCACCGTCGGTGATTTTGCTCATCACGCGCGCCGAGGCTTCGTTGCGGTACTTCTGCAGCCAGCCGACGGCCACATCCTGCAGCATCGGGTTTTTGCTGCGGTCAGAGGTGGCGGCGCGGGTGGTACCGTTGAAACCTGCCATGATGAAATCAAGCGCCTGACGCTGGACAATCGCATCGCGAATGCGACGCTGGAAGTCCTGAAAACGCGCCCACAGGTCGAGGCGTTTATAGGTCAGATGGAAGTCAAAGTTAATCTGGTCGCACTCATATTTACTGGACTCAAGCGCAGTTACATCAGCGGTCTTACGCTCGTCGTCGCCCGAGGTGTCAGTCGTGCTGGCGATGGTGCCGGTCACACCCACGCCGATTTTTTCGCCCTTCATCTCTGCAACCGGCAGCATGTTAATCGTCTGCAAAAATGCGGAGGACGCCTGCACGGTGTTCATCAGCGTTTGCGTGACGGACGGCTCGACGGAGAATTTTTTTGCCACATCGTCGGTGGTGATGCCGTTCAGTTTGGCAATCTGAGTCAGATAGGCATTGAATTTAAAACGGGTTTCCTGACGCATAGTCTTTCCTGTTTGAATGAATCGGTTGTTCACAGCGTCGGGCGGGGTTACCGCCCGATTTCGGGTCTGCGGTCTGTCAGCAGTTAGTCAGCAGCTCATCACCACCGCCACCACTGGCGACTGGTCGGCGCGATTGCGTGAAATTTTCCTGCTGTTCGAGACTGGTTTTCAGGGTGGTGAATGCCTGGCTGGTTTCAGTAACCTTGCCGGTCAAATCCTGCTTGAGGGTGTCGAAAGCGCTTTCCATATCAGACAGGCGCTTATCCTGCGCAGTGAGGTTGGCCTGCACATGTTCGCTGACGGTGGTCACAGCTTCATGCACATCGCTCAGGCGTGCGTCGTCGCTGACCTGCTTGCGGCTGAAAATGGCTTTTACCTTGTCAGCAAGGCTGTTGAGCACGGTGTCGGGAATGTCTTCAAATTCCAGCTCTGCCAGCGTGGCGGCAGAAAATACGTTCTCAGGGCTGGCTTTGAAGCGTTTGAGCGGGTTGTGCTTCGCATTGCGGCAGAATTCGAGGTATTCGGTGCCGAGGCTCGCCGGGTCATCGGTAACCGCGAGGCCGACAAGGTAGCATTTACCGCTGTTGGCAAAATTCGGCTGGATTTCCATTGAGGTGTAGACCTTCTGCGAATCTTTATTCATCGCGATAAGGTCATCAGTCGGGGTGATTTTGGCGAACAATGCCCATTTGCCATTGAGCGCAGAATCATCGTCAATCAGCTCGGCTTTCAGTTCGGACACATCGCCATAACGCTTGAATACACCGTCAGGCAGAATGCCGCGCAGGTGTTCGAGGTTGATGCGGCAACCGTAGACGCGCGGGTCAAACGACGTTGCCATTTCCTGAATATCGGTGCCGCTGATGATGCGACCGTCGCAGGTGTCACCCTCGACGCCGATGCGGAAAAACTTTGAGACTTTTTTTGCCATTGTCAGGAGTCCTGATGTTGGGGTTACTGGTCACCGCCAGTTTCCAGACTCAGGCCACACCAGACCACCAATGACGACTGGACAACCGCCCACACAACAGCACCTTAGCGAATCACTGACGGCCATTAAGTAGCCTTGCCCTGAATCCACTACGGCGAGGCATCAATGACCATTTCCACCGATACAACGCTCATGCATGACCCGCGACGACAGGCGTCACTGCTTTACTGGCAGGGCTTTTCCGTGCCACAGATTGCCGACATGCTGCAGGTCAAACGTCCGACGGTTCAGAGCTGGAAGCAGCGCGACGGCTGGGACGGCATTGCACCGATTTCCCGCGTCGAAAGCAGCTTAGAGGCGCGACTCATTCAGCTCATCGCCAAACCGCAAAAGTCAGGCAGCGACTTCAAAGAGATTGACCTGCTCGGGCGACAGATAGAGCGGCTGGCGCGCGTTAACCGCTACAGCCAGACAGGCAACGAAGCAGACCTGAATCCCAACGTCGCCAACCGCAACAAAGGCGAGCGCAAGCAGCCGAAAAAGAACTATTTCAGCGACGAGGCCATCGAGAAACTGGAGGAATTATTTTTCGACCAGTCGTTTGATTATCAGTTGCAGTGGTACCACGCCGGACTCACACACCGCATCCGCGACATTCTTAAATCACGCCAGATTGGCGCGACGTTCTATTTCTCCCGCGAGGCACTGCTGCGCGCCCTCAAGACCGGCCACAATCAGATATTCCTGTCAGCCAGTAAAACGCAGGCGTATGTGTTCCGCGAATACATCATCCAGTTTGCGCGACTGGTCGACGTCGACCTGACCGGCGACCCGATTGTCATCGGTAACAACGGCGCAAAACTGATTTTTCTCGGCACCAACTCCAACACCGCGCAGAGCCATAACGGCGACCTGTATGTCGATGAAATTTTCTGGATCCCGAACTTTCAGAAGTTGCGCAAAGTCGCCTCGGGCATGGCCTCGCAAAGCCATCTGCGCTCGACCTACTTCTCAACACCGTCGACACTGGCACACGGTGCTTACCCGTTCTGGTCTGGCGAGCTGTTCAACAAGGGTCGCGCCAGTGCCGCCGACCGTATCGAAATCGACACAAGTCACACCGCGCTCGCCGGTGGGCTGGTTTGCGGCGATGGTCAGTGGCGGCAGATTGTCACTATCGAGGACGCACTCGCCGGTGGCTGCACCCTGTTCGACCTCGACCAGCTCAAACGCGAAAACAGCAATGACGATTTTAAGAACTTGTTTATGTGCGAGTTCGTCGACGATAAAGCGTCGGTGTTCCCGTTCGAGGAGCTGCAACGCTGCATGGTCGATTCGCTGGAAGAATGGGAGGACTATGCGCCGTTTGCCGATTATCCGTTCGACTCGCGCCCGGTCTGGATTGGTTACGACCCGTCACATACCGGCGACAGTGCCGGGTGCGTGGTGCTCGCGCCGCCGGTGGTGTCGGGTGGCAAATTCCGCATGCTGGAGCGTCACCAGTGGAAAGGCATGGACTTTGCCGCTCAGGCTGAGGGCATCCGCAAGCTGACTGAAAAATATAACGTCGAATACATCGGCATTGACGCGACAGGCCTCGGCCTCGGCGTGTTTCAACTGGTGAAATCATTCTTCCCGGCGGCACGCGGCATCCGCTACACGCCCGAAATGAAAACCGCGATGGTACTCAAGGCAAAAGACACCATTCGGCGCGGTTGTCTGGAATACGACGCCGGGGCGACGGACGTCACGCAGTCGTTTATGTCGATTCGCAAAACCATGACCAGCAGCGGGCGCAGCGCGACCTATGAGGCCAGCCGCACCGAGGAAGCCAGTCACGCCGATATCGCATGGGCGACCATGCACGCCCTGTTAAACGAACCACTTTCAGCCGGTAGCGGCATGCAACCTAAATCTATTCTGGAGTTCAACTAATGGGTAAGCAAAAATCCCGTAAAGCCGCTGCGCTGAAAGCCAGCCAGCCACAGCAACTGACCGCCAGCGCACCGCCAAAAACGACAGCGTTCACCTTTGGTGAGCCGGTGCCGGTGCTCGATAAACGCGACATTCTGGATTACGTCGAGTGTTTCAGTAACGGTAAATGGTACGAGCCACCGGTCAACTTCTCCGGTCTGGCAAAGAGCCTGCGCTCTGCCGTGCATCACAGCTCGCCGATTTACGTCAAACGCAACGTACTCGCCAGCACCTACATTCCGCACCCGCTTCTCTCACGACAAGATTTCAGCCGCTTCGCGCTCGACTATCTGGTTTTCGGTAACGCCTTTCTTGAGCAGCGCAAAAGCGTTACCGGTCAGTTACTCAAACTGCTGACCTCACCGGCAAAATACACCCGACGCGGGGTCGATGATTCGATTTTTTGGTTTGTGGAAAACTTCACTACACCGCATGAGTTTGCGCCTGACAGCGTGTTTCACCTGCTGGAGCCTGACATTAATCAGGAGATTTACGGTCTGCCGGAATACCTGAGCGCACTCAATTCCGCCTGGCTGAATGAGTCGGCCACATTGTTTCGTCGAAAGTATTACCAGAACGGCGCGCACGCGGGGTACATCATGTACGTGACCGACGCAGCGCAGAGTGCGACCGACGTCGAGGCATTACGCGACGCAATGCGCAGCTCAAAAGGATTGGGTAACTTTAAGAATCTGTTTTTCTACGCTCCCGGCGGAAAAACGGACGGTATTAAAATCGTGCCATTGAGTGAGGTCGCCACGAAAGACGACTTTTTCAACATAAAGAAAGTCAGCGCCGCTGACCTGATGGATGCGCACCGCGTACCGTTTCAGCTCATGGGCGGCAAACCTGAGAATATCGGTTCGCTCGGTGACGTTGAGAAGGTGGCAAAGGTGTTTGTGCGTAACGAGCTGTCACCACTCCAGGACAGGTTCAGAGAGGTCAACGACTGGCTCGGCGTCGAGGTCATCAGGTTCAAAGAGTACACGCTCGACAACCCGGAATAATCCCCCATCAGGCCGCCATCATGGCGGCTTTTTTACACCCGGCACCATCACGCCTCAGGCGCGCCACGCGCGCACGACCACCCCCAACCACCAACGAACCGACAGCACCCACATCCGAGCCGTCACGACGCGCTCAGACGATAATTTTTAATAATACACACCACCGCTGGCGCGCAATGCTTTCCCCGCCACGCCTGCCCGCTTTATGGGTCGATTTTAATGCAGTTGTAGTAGTGCCCGGACACCGCGACAGTGCAAGCGCGACAGGGAGTTTGATGTGCTCTGAAACAAATGCATTTGCATGCAGCAACTAGATGCAGAGATCATTGATCGCAATAACTTCTTTCAGTAATATTTTCATCTTTAGGGATTTTTCCATGTTTATCGACAACTCAGCACATACGTTACGAAATTTTTTTATCAATCTCAGAACACAACCCGGTCTCACCATAGCAACAAAAAAAGCTCTGTTGGACGTGTTTGAGCTAGAACATAACATAGAAAATGAAATTATCTTGTGGGATAAAATATCCAAACTTATGAGCCTTGCGAGAAAGATTGACGCCACAATACAAGATTATTTTCCAGGAGAAGAAATCACCGCTCCAAATTGGAGACCAAGTGTTAATAAATTTTTTGCACACTTAAGCCTTACCGATCCTCTGCAAAGCACAATTAACAGAATAACTGACCAAGCCTTAAATGACCTTGGGATGTTATCAGTTTTATTCAAAACTAAAGGGCAAGTCGGTCAAATCAAAGATGAACAACTGGAAGAAATAAAAAAACAACTCTTAGAACTGAAAAGCTCAATCATTAACTCTAGTTTCTCAACCGAGCTAAAAAAAGACATCTTGCATTATATCAACAATATGATCAGAGCCTTTGAAGATTATGAAATAACTGGTATTGAACCCATAATCTCAGCAACAGAGGCCACAATGGGACATGCTTGCATGTCAGAATCATTTAACGAAGTCGTTACCACAACAGAGGAAGGTTCAAAATTAAAAAACATTCTAAAGAAAACAATTTCGTCGATTAATAGTGTTGAAGGAGTTGTAAGCCTCGGAGCTAATGGGGTGGCGCTACTCGATTTTTTTAATAAATAGCAGCATTAATCCACTAACTCCTCGCTGTTCAGCCCTGCCAGTACTGAAAAAAAATTTCAGCACTGGCGGCGTTAGACATTAACGTTCTTGCAAAATCTTCTCTACCTCGCCCGTTCTAACGTCAACGCGCGCAGTCACAGTTTCTTTAATCACGCCACCAAAAGCATTTTTACCTTTGAAAGTTGTTTTTATAATGGCGTACGGGTCATTTTTTAATTCTAATTGTGCGATGCGGGTTTCAACATGCTTGTACGAACCATCATCATTCATGTTGTTTTTGATTAGCTTTTCAAGTGGGCGATAGGCACCATCCCAACCGCTGAAATTACTTGTAAAGGAGTCAATATTGATCAGCTTCGCAAGCGTGTCAGGAGTAGTTTCATATTCAGTATGACACCATCCCAACACTTCGTTTAGTTTTAGCTCGCGATCTTTGGTAAACGCGTACTGGCTCATGCAGGCATAAAGGCCGTCAATAGCTGATTGTGGAATATTTTTGAATTCAGCATAACTGGTGATTATTTCGTGACGTTTCTCTTGAAACTTATCGCGATAATCGCCCAAGCTTAAATCAGCATATTCAAACTCTTTAGGCTTTGCGGCTTCGGTGGCAGAAGCAACTTTACTTGCTGTCGCTGCAGGCTCTGTTGGGTAGAGAGTTGAGCCAATAACGGAAAGCACAATTGCACCACTGAGATAAATGAGACTAGATTTCTTGCGGTTAGGCATTTTTACTAACGAAGGTTTTATCAGCCCTGCTATAAAGGCGAGAAACAGCACCAGAGAAAGTATTGCAATTAAAGTATCCATAACATTCCTTTTTATAATCCCCATAAAAAACAACCCCATGCTATCAAACATGAGGTCAGTGTCTTCACCTTTTTTATGAAAACTATCGCCAGCTCTCATCTTCCCAAACTTCTTGCAGGATACCGTCGAGTGCTTCACGGTCAGACTCTCTGTCAAACCCCATCAACTCAACACCAGTCATCGGACCTTTTTTTACTGTCACTCGCGTGAGCGGGAAAGCAGATTGCACCCGTCGAGTCAGTTCACCCTGAAAAGCATCGACTATTTGTTGCTCTATCTGTTGGTCTTTATCCAATGTGATATTAACCCTTACTTCGCTCCCTCTCTTTAATCGCTCTTTCACTGGAGTTGGTGAGAAAACAACAGAATATGAGTTGTTTTTTAGCAAGTTGCCACTCGCAATCTCAGCAATTAAATTCAGTGCAATTTCGCGATCCCTTTCCTGACATGTTCCCTCAGTCGTCAACCGAGCAATCATCTCGACCCGCTCAATCATGACCTGTTCGTTTAAACCTCTATCCACACAACCTCCATCACGAGACACTGTATAAACATACAGTAGCACGTATAGGTAAAGGGTGTGAAGAAAAAATCAGCTCGCAATACATTGTATGTACATGATATGGATGAATATTAAAGGCTACTTTTCTTTGCCATGTCAGCTAAAACCGCAACACGATTAAGGATTTTCCTAGCCTTTTCCTGATGTGATGGTGCAGCAGAAAAAATCTCACCCTTGGCAGAACACCGGCACCATTTACCGTTGAAACAGCTTTTACCGCCAGTAATAAGATGCAGGGCTTCACCCCGGCTGATAATAGCGCCGGTATTCACATGAACCTCATCTATCGCTTTGGTTATAGCTGCACCTTGCTCAGGTGTTCCGTGCATATGCTTTCTACGAATCGTTACTTTTTTCACCCTTAACCGGTTCGTAAGTTGTCGCCTTTCGCGCCGGTTGAGAGGTTTTGATAAATCGAGTTCCGGCGGATCGCTTTCGCTTCCCGTACAGTTATTGACAGAACTCCGAGAGGGCGAAGGATCGCCCTTAACGTCAACGGCCAAATCAACGGCGCGCTTCGGCACGATCTTCCACTGCGTGAGTCGGGTTAAAATCGGGGTGTCAGCACCAATGGCAGAATCATACACACCACGAATGCAGACAGTTTCCTCGCCATACTGGTTAAAGTCGGCCCGCGGTTCATACAGCGTGCGTACCTGCAAATCATCACGACGGACAAACGGGCCACCCTGCGCATTAACATAACCAGCCCAATCACCCGCGTCAGCAGCGTCATGGGCGGCGGCAAACTCAACACTTAGGCCATGCGCCACCTCAGTATCGGCAAGGCGACGTAGCTCGCGATATACCGTCACCGGTGCTCCGCCGACAAACTGAAATTGACGAATGTGCCAACGTGCCGCCCACGCTGAAACGGCGGGAGCCGTCTCTTTCAACAGCTCGCCGCTTTCGTCATCTGTTTCGCCATCGAGCGCATAGCCGTCGATATTTTTAGAAATGTATTTAGCGATATAGCCGGTGGCACTGCCTTTTTCCGGGTCAATCGCTTCGGCGTGAAAACGTGCTTTTTGAGCTTTATCGCTTCGCAATTCGTGGTGGTCTTCTTTACTGGCATATTTACGCATAACGGAGCGAACATATTCGGCATCCTCAGGCAGCATAAACATCAGCATGTGCCAGTGCGGCGTACCATCGTGATGTGGTTCAGCAACGCGGATCCCAAAAATACGGACATCCTCACGATGCAGCTTTGCGCGTATCCGCGCCCAAAGGCCGGTGAGATAGGTTTGTGTATCAGACGGGCTTGCGCCTTTCCATTTGGTATTGCGATAACCCGCCTTTGTTGTAGCGTGGTATTTAGACGGCGCAGTCAATGTATAAAACTCGCCAACATAGCCGAGTTCATTACAGATGTTTTCAAACCCACGGATGCGAGTCATTAGCTCGCAGCGACGAATTGCAGGGTTAGCGACAGAGCCGTCGTATTTTTCAATCAAGCTGATGCGATTGCCGTCTTCGTCTTCGAGCTCCAAACCTTTGAGAAACTCACGCGTGCGGCGCTTCTGCTCGCGCCAGTCCGTTACACAGTTTTTACTCGCGTAAGCGTGCTTTTTCTTACTTACATTCCCTACTGCAATTTGCAGGTGCTCACGCCATGCAGCCGCGACACGACGGAGACGGCCACGCCACCACGTTTCTGTAAACATACGGATTACATCAGGGGCAACATATTCTTTGTCGAATACCTTCTTTGTTACTCGCTCCCAGCCGGGAGGGGCCACATTAAATTGCAAAGAGATAAACCCGGCATGCATATACCAGGAAGAAAGGGTTTTGAGTTCACCGAAGTCAGAATCATCAATATTCGCCAGTTCAGAGCGAATGAAATTTGCAATATCAGCGGCTAGGAGATCAACGTCAGCTCTCGACATATCAGGGAGCCGGTTGTATCTGGCGGTCATGTTGACCATGCGCGATGCCAGATATTGCATTAACTGGGTATCAAAATGACCACCGAAAACCGCGGCTGATACGTTACTGTTTATACCCGCGCACTCGTATTTTTTTGCGACCAGTTCAAGACGTGGCAATGCTTTTTTGCAGAAACTGATTAAAAAAGCATTGGCTCGTTGACTGCCCTGACTATGCTCCAGCACTGCAGCGGTGCGATAAGCATCAAACCGTACGCACTCAGGTTGGAGAGAAAGCACCTTTCTCGCATGTAGCAAAGCCGCGAACATACGGTCGCGGCGATACTGTTGGTCATAAGTGAGGTATGGGCTGGCTATTGCCGTCCGTGGGACATTCCACGGGTAAGCGAATTGAACCGCCAATTCATACCCCCCGATAGTGTATATTTTTCAGCTCTGCTATTTGCTGACAGGTCACGCAGGAGGCCACGCCCGGGATTGCGGCACGGCGTGCTTCCGGGATTGGTGCGTCGCATTCTTCGCAGAAGAAACGAGAGGGCGCAGCGATGCGGCTGCGTGCGGTGTTGATATGGCGGTCTCGGTCTTCCTGCTCGCGCTGTTGCGCTAAATCCATTGCGTCGGCCATTAGTGCAACTCCTGCGATTCGTTTTCGTAGCGAGTGGCTTCACGGCGCAGCAGTTCAGCCGCCTCCTTACCGCTCAAATCTTTATTGGCTATATGAACAGCTAACGCCTCAAGACGGATTGAAACGGCGAGAGCGCGATCTTTTCGTTCTTCGTGTTTAGCTGCGGTTAGCATCACGGTCAGAGCATCACTTTCAGCTTTAAAATTGCGGGTTTCGGTATTACACATAAATAAATCTCCTGATTTCGGGCAATAAGAAGCCCGGCGGGTTTACGCCATTAAATTTCTGTTTGGATTAATTCGGCATGGTTAGCCGTTTGGGGAATAAGCTCACTACTGCGCGAAAATGGTTCATCGCTGTAACAAGCGCCTTTTTCTCGTCAGTAGTCAGCTCACTCATTTCGAGCTCATGACGAGCTGCCGGGATTTTTGCCAGAAAGAAAATTGCGGCCAAAGCTCTGTTATTTTCCTCAGATTGTGGATCCCGTTTGTCTCGCATATCGTCGACAAAACGCACCACCTCTTTCCAGCTATCCCCCCAAAATCTGGCGCGGAGCTCTGCCACATGATTCAGACCGGCCAGACGTTCGCCAGCCTTTAGCGGCGCAGTTGTCGGCAAAGCTTCAATAGCCATGATTCCCCCCGCTTTTGGGTGGAAAGACCAGCCAGTAATTCAGCCTGTGAATAGCATGGATGCCAGCGCTTACCATCTTTGCCAGTTATCCAGCCATGACCGTGATGCATGCCGGGGCTTTTCTTTACCAGCAACGATGCGAATGAAGGTTCGTTATGTAGCATAAACACCTCACATTAAGCCGAATGTTGCACTGATACCGCTCATGGTATCTACGACACTCGACATTGCTGGATTGGCCTGCAGGCGCGCCTGCAATGCCAGCGCAGAAAGAGACAGCATGCGGATTCCCGAATTGACGCTTTCAACCATGCTGTACTTACGGTCTGAGGTCATACGTTCAGCCGATACCGCACCGCTTGCCAGTTCGCCGAGTTCACTCATAGCGCGCATGACGTAAGACTGCAGCTTATCTTTCGCTAGTTCGTTAACTGGCACGCATGGCAGACAATGAATCTGAGCCAAAAAGCCATCAACAAGGGTTGAGTCTTCGGTTAAATCAGTCAGCAGCCATAATTCAGGCGGCGTGAATTGGTGCGGCTGTTCCGGGTTGAGCTTATTACGCAGAGTTTGGACGTTCATACCCGCACGCTCAGCCAGTTTTGCCATGTTGTGACGCTGCGCGAAAGCTCGGCATGCTTCGTCATAATGTGGATGTTTGGAAACCTGAAAATCAAACATGTTGCATCCTTATAATTCACATAAAGTGAATTAAGCACCGATGACAAGTTGAAAACGGGAATGACCCAACGCTTTACGCAACTGATCTTCTTTCCAGCGCGCGTAATAGATACGAATCGGGCCGCCTGCTTTCTTGCAGCCTTTACGGATTGTGCGGGGTTCGATTGGCACACAAGGGTTGTCGCCGGTTGTCCAGCGGTAGGCGGTACGCTCAGAAACACCTTCAAGCTCTGCGAACTGCTGCAGCGTAATTATGGGTGCAGGCACTTTGATGATTGCGATTTCAGAAGCCATATTGCATGATTCCTTATTTGAAAGTTTCAGACAGTGATAGCCAAAGTTTTGCCGACGCTTGCCATCAACTGCCACCAACAACCGAATTCTAATGCGATTATTCGCATTGATCAACACGAGATTGCGATTTATGGACTTTGAAAGCCAAATTTCAAACGAGAAAGTTTTAGATAGAATCTGTCAGGTCTACGGATTCACACAGAAAATCCAGCTCGCAAACCATTTCAATATCGCTGCTAGTACGCTGCAAAACCGATATACGCGGGGCAATGTCTCCTACGATTTCGCTGCATTCTGCGCCCTTGAAACTGGCGTTAGCATCAAATGGATCCTGACAGGACAAGGGCCACAAAAAACAGAAGAACACTCAAATTCGATCTGTGAGATCCAATTATTCACATTAAGTGAAGGTCGACTTACTGAAAATGGGGTTTTGAATATCGCTCCTGAGCTTTTTGAAAAACCACTAAAGAGTGCTATCTGCGTTAGAAGCGAGAGCAAAAGTTACATCATCGAGAAAGATGCCCCTTTAGCTGATGGCCTTTGGATTGTTGATGTTGAGGGCGCAATTAGCCTCAGAGAACTAACGGTACTGCCTGGTAAAAGATTACACGTAGCAGGTGGCAAAGTGCCTTTTGAATGTGGAATTGATGAAATAAAAACGATTGGCCGTGTGGTGGGTGTGTATAGCGAGGTAAATTGATGACTGTCCGTAAAAATCCTGCTGGCGGCTGGATTTGTGAGCTCTATCCCAATGGGGCAAAAGGCATACGCTTCAGAAAGAAATTTGCGACTAAAGGTGAGGCGTTGGCCTTTGAACAATACACTGTGCAAAACCCGTGGTCAGAAGAAAAAGAAGATAAGCGCACGTTAAAAGAGCTGGTTGATGCATGGTTTAGCGCTCATGGCATTACATTGAAAGACGGCCTAAAGCGGCAGCTCGCTATGCACCATGCTTTTGAGTGCATGGGCGAGCCACTCGCACGCGATTTCGATGCGCAGATGTTTTCACGCTATAGGGAAAAGCGGTTAAAGGGTGAGTATGCCCGTTCAAATAGGGTTAAAGAGGTATCGCCCCGCACGCTTAATCTTGAGTTGGCTTACTTTCGCGCGGTGTTCAATGAGCTAAATCGCCTCGGTGAGTGGAAGGGTGAAAATCCGCTAAAAAATATGCGCCCTTTCCGCACGGAAGAAATGGAAATGGCCTGGCTGACTCACGATCAGATTGCGCTGCTGCTCGGAGAGTGTCGACACCACGATCATCCTGATTTAGAAGCCGTGGTAAAAATATGTCTATCCACAGGTGCTCGCTGGTCTGAAGCCGAGAGCCTGAAAAAAAGCCAGCTCTCAAAATACAAAATCACTTTCACAAACACAAAAGGCAGAAAAAACCGCACCGTTCCGATCAGCGAAGTACTCTACGAATCGATGCCTAATCATAAAAAAGGTCGGTTATTTAGTGACTGCTATGGTGCGTTCAGGTCTGCACTCGAAAGAACAAATATCGAATTACCGGCAGGGCAACTTACCCACGTTTTACGCCATACCTTCGCCAGCCACTTTATGATGAATGGTGGTAATATTCTGGTCTTACAGCGCGTACTCGGCCATACCGACATCAAAATGACAATGCGTTATGCGCATTTTGCACCAGATCATTTAGAAGATGCAGTCAGACTAAACCCTATTAGCAATTACTAATGGAGACTCTAATGACACAAACAGCAAAGGTTTACATTTCTGATATAGAATTTTCAAGTGGCCAAAAAATCTCATTCGAAGAAGATGAGAAAGTGATAATTGTTGGGCCAAATAATAGTGGGAAATCACAAACCCTAAGAGAAATAATAGAGATAAGCTCAACCAATTCAATTGATTCTGGAAAAGTAATAAAAGAGCTTACTATTAAAAAAAATGGCTCAAAGCAAGACTTAGAAAACATGCTACTAAGGGATGGTTCTTTCATAAATGGAAATTATATTTATGGCGGAATTGCTATACATACTTCTTGGCTATACTCATGGGACTCAGGAAATAAACTAACGAACCTCTGCCCTATATTCATAAAAAATGTAACTGCAAATGAACGATTAGGCATATGCCATCAACAAAATAGCATTCCACCTGACGAACCAAAGACTCGTCCGCAACATTATTTATATGAAAACAGTGCACTAATGTCACATATAAGCATGTTATTCAAAAAAGCTTTTAACAAAGATATCATGTTTAATTATAGAGGCGGTAGCGTCCTACCAATTCATGTAGGTAAAGTACCTAACATTGATGGCGTTATCGATAGAGTAAGTGATGAATATGTCAGGTTAGTCAGACAAAACCCACTGCTTGACATGCAAGGAGATGGAGTAAAAAGTTACGCCGGAATATTATTTGAATGCGTAGTACAAAAGCTTGATGTAACAATGATTGATGAGCCAGAAGCGTTTCTTCACCCACCACAAATGAGAATGCTTGGAGATACTTTATCATCTGAAGTTGAAAAACAGCTTTTTGTAGCCACACATAGTAGCGATATATTAAGAGGTTTTTTAGAAGGTACGAAAGGCAATATCAAAATCCTAAGAATCCAACGGGAAGATGATAAAAACATCATACATATCATTGATAAAAAATCGATTGAGCAACTATGGTCAAAACCAGTTCTGCGATACTCTAATGCATTGGATTCATTATTCCATGAGCAAGTTATAATTTGCGAAGATGACAGCGACTGTAGGTTATTTAACTATGTAGCAGATTATTTAGAAAAAAACGATGGCAATATCTTCCCAGACACATGTTATATACCAACAGGTGGAAAACATGCGGTAGCCGGAATAGTTGAGGCGTTGCGCCCTTCAGGTGTACCTGTAAAAGCAATTTTCGATTTTGATTTGATATCGGAAAGAAGCACGTTAACCAGAACATTAAATGCATTTGATCCTGATGGCAAACAAATGGATGAAATCATTAAGCTTTGGGAAAGAATAAACTCGGAAGTTACACAAAAATTCAAATCACAAACACCAGATGAATTCAAAAAATCATTATTAGAATTCATCATCAACACGCCCCCCGATAAAATATCGAAAAGTAAAGTTGAAGAGTTATTTAAGCAGAAGAAACCATGGCACGAAGTAAAAAACAATGGGTTTAGTGGATTACCGAAAGGGGATATAAGGGTAACTTATAAAGAGCTTGATGAAAAATTAAAGCTTCTAGGTATATTTTTAATACCTGTTGGAGAGATTGAGAACTTTAGTGCCGAAACTGGACTGCATGGTCCAGCCTTTGTGGAGAAATTTTTAACATCCCGAGATGTTGGAGATTCAGAGCTGGCACCATTGAGAGATTTTGTTAATTGTGTTTATACCACAAAGGTCAACACGGTCGAACCAACTGATATGAGCATTATGATGCAATCAGATGGCGATAAAGTGGCGATGGAAATGGCGAACAATGGGTAAATACTGGCAAACAGTGGCAATCTATGTCAATGATAAATAACGCAAACTATTGATTTTCGGTTGTTACGGTAGGAACTCATAATCGCTTGGTCGTTGGTTCAAACCCAACAGGGGCCACCAAATTTAATCAGTAAATACAGACAGTTAGGCCACTCGAAAGAGTGGCCTTTTTGTTTACGCCAGTGTGAATGTCCCCTTTTTGTCCCCTCATATATTTTTATGACATGCTTTCAGCCTGATTTAGTGCCAACCGAACCATCGAAACACACCGTCATGATTTGTTAAATTCACTATTCGACCTAACAAAAGTGGAAAAGGTGCGTTATTTGACGGCCGTCACATTTATGGATTAGCCACAATTTTACCCTAAAAAATAACTACATTTTTAACAGGGGTTTACATGGCTATTCCGGTGTACTTATGGCTAACCGATGATGCAGGCAATCAGGTGAAAGGTTCTGTTGATGTTCAGGGAAGGGAGGGAAGCATTGAAGTGGTTGAACTGATGCACAATGTGGAACTTCCAACCGACGACCTTACAGGCAAAATCACCGCTAAGCGTGTCCACGGCGACTACGCCATCATCAAAGAATTAGACAGTTCATCGCCTTATCTATATCAAGGGGTATCATCCGGCCGGAAGTATATAAAGGCCGAGCTAAAGTTTTACAGAATCAACCATAACGGCCAGGAAGAAGAATACTTCCGCACCACGCTGGAGAATGTGCGTATTAACGAGATTGAGCCTTTCATGATGGACGTAAAAAATCCTGCCTGGGAAAAACATAACCACTTAGAGGCGCTCTACCTCAGTTACGAGAAAATCACCTGGCACTATCTGGACGGCAATATCATTCACTCTGATTCATGGAATGAAAGGAGCGTTGCATAATGGCATGGGTATATAAAGTTAGTTCACACACTTTTTATCTGAATGGAACCTATCAATTTGATGGCATGTATTCTGGCCGCCCAGGTTACAAAAATGACACTTCACAAGAATGCGTCAAAGGCAACGGCCCATTGCCTCGCGGTACCTATACGATAGGCGACCCGTTTTACCATCACAAAACGAAAGCATGGACTATGCGCCTGACACCCAGCGATTCAAATAATATGTGCGGGCGTGATGGCTTTATGATTCATGGCGGAAGTTCAAAACATCCAGGGGAAGCGTCGGACGGGTGTATCATCGTTTCATTGCCTAACCGCAAGGCCATCGCCGCCAGTGGTGATCATGTGCTGAAAGTGGAGTAGTAAAGATGAAAAAGGGATTTCTGCTCTTGCTATGTTTTCCGGTATTAGCTCAGGCATCGGATTATGGTTGCGCCGCAGTCGGTAGCATGATGGAAGATGCGCTATTTAATGCCATTAGCCATGATTTGAAAATTGACACCGCCAGCATCCAGCATGACAAAACAAAGATTGAGCATTTGGGTATTTATCCGGTTGGAAAGCCTTATGCGCAGCAACTTGGCCATACGGATTATTTGGCCAACAAAAGCCAGAATGGCAAAGCGCTCATGCCGGAGGATGATTACGTTATGAGTTTTTACGAAAACGAAGCCCGGACAGTGACGGCAAAATATACCTATCTGAACAAACAGGGGAAGCGTGATGTTTTCATTGCGACCAGCATCATGAATACGGATGAATGCACGATACGGTTCAACGGCTACATCACACTGTCGAGAGAGTTCTAAACTTTTCAGTTTCTGAAATTACCGTATTCACCCTATAACCCGCACTAGCTCTGGCTTTGCGGGTTTTTCTTTGCTTGCCGCCTCTCACGCAATTTGATCTTCCCACCTCACGTAAAATATAAAATCCCCTTATTTATCTGTTACTTGCTGTTTTCGTTAGATCCTCCGCAGATCCTTTTTACTGAAAAAAACTGAAATTCTTTTCACGCTTTTCAGTTTGGAGTCAGCGGCAACACCTCAGCAGCGGCGCGGTCTGGCGGTATCGTTTGTAAAAATTTCCGACTGAAAAAACTTTATGATCCAAAAAGCGCAGGCGGGTGCGGTGTAGCGCGGATTTCGTCGGGGAAAGATTTATTTTGTGAGGCTGTGGCGCTGTCAGCGGGGCAGCGTGGGTTTGATCTCTTTGGGTTGTCGGTGCGCGTTCATGCCTTGCCGTGTCTGCTGGCGGCGTTCTGTGCGCTCTGGTGGCGGGTATAAAAAAACCCGCATTACGCGGGTTGATGTGAAGGGGTGTAATTACTTGCCGATTACGGGCGAATACTTCTGATTGAGGTTGTCGGCACTGCTGCCCGTTGCCGTGATTGCACTGGCATTCGTTGGTGTGCCTGTGTTGCTGTGTGTATGGCTCGCCGTCTGCGTGGCCAGCTGCTTCACCACGTCGAGCGTATCAAGCATCAGCTGCGCCACGTTGACGGTACCCGAACCAATCCACACCACAGGCGCAATAATCTGCTGTTGCACCGCCGCCACGCTTTTGCGTATCTGGCCAATCTGCTCTATCAGGTCTTGCCCGGTGGTGATGGTCTGGCTTTTGCCCACGTCCGTTTTTGCCTCGCCTTCCACCACGGTCAGCGCATTGCCTTTCACGGCCTGGCTGAAACTCCCCGCGCTTATCTGCTGGATAGCTCCGGCCATCAGTGATGCAGTACCTAACACCGTTGTTTTGTCCGTGGCTTTGATTGTCGTTTCTCGGCTCACCAGTTCCCGGCTTTCAGTATCGGCCTTTACCGTTCGCGCCATCGACGTTTCACTGATGGTCTGATCGGTCTGGCGCACCCAGCACCCGCCTGTGTGACACGTTGCGAGACTTCCGCACGTTGTTGCTGTCGCTGCTCACCCGGCTTCACATCCGGCAAGCTGGTGCCATCCGGCAGCGGGTTCGTTGATACCTATCAAAGCTGATTGCTCGACCCTGAGCTTCGTCTTGTATGGGTTCACTTCAGATAACATTTATTTTTAGATGAATTATTTTGCGAGAATGCTCTCAAATCACAAAGCTAGATTCTCGACACAGTGAACGTATCTGTCTCATAAACCTTCATTTTTTCAATGTGAACATTTGAAATAAATGAAAAAAAGGCATCATCGCATATCGTTATTTCTTTAAGAAATAAGTAACCTGTGTCGCAATATTCTTTTAATCACTCCAGACAACACAAGATAATGATGAAAATTCTCCCTATATTATTTGTTGCGTTAAGCGTGACAGCCTGTCAGGCAAAAAATGCGCCCCAGCCACAACCTACGACATCACCGATTGTCACAGAAGTCGCGCCCGCTCCTCAGCCAGTCGTCGCCGAAACAGCACCTGTAGCGGCATCCACTGACTTGCAGGATTGTCGTAATAAAATCAATGAGCTGAAGCGTTATGATCGCAAGCAGTACAACTCACTGAGCAATTCTCTGGCTAAAGTCTTGAAACAAAAAAGCGTAATGAGCAGCAGTGAAGCCTATGCTGCGCCTGAAACAGTAAGTTATATCCGTTTCCAGCAAGATAAATCTATCAGCATGATTTGTACCCAAGCCAGTCAAAAGCTCGACAAAATCATGGTTAAAAAAGCACTTGCCGCTGCGTATTAATCTCTTCCGGAAATAAGGTTTCCTTATAGGAAGTCTTATTTCCAATATTTATTTCCCGCTGCAGTTTTACCACTCCCTTATTCTCCCGAATAAATAAATAGCAAAAGTCCCAACCGGGACTACCCACACGAAACCAAACCGAATACTCTTCTGTTCTCGCTAATAGCGGTACATTTTTAGTTCAATTTGCTTTTGAAAGGCATCTTGAACATAACGTCATTAGTGGTGAATCCCACCTATGCGGTGGGGCGTTCAGTGAACTCCGTTCTAAGGTCACGCGGGCTTTGTGCTGACTGACACAAGCCCACCGGGAGGCACCCGGCACCGCTATCCCTTTGCCATGAGTCGCATCGTCCCTGACGCGACCTGATATCACATCGCAGCCCACCACAGCCGTAGCTTCATGCCCCAGCCGCTGGTGAAACCGGTGGTGACAGATTTCACCTCACCTTTAGAAATGATCACCAGCGTCGGGGTGACCTGCACCTGCCAGCTGCGTGCAATCTGGCCCTGAGCATCATTGATGGTCGGCAATGCGTAGTGTTTACGCGCCAGCCATGTGCTTAACGTCGCGTCATCGCCAGATCGCATGGCCACACTCATCACGTTACCGCCCTCTTGCGCTATCTTCGCCACTGACGGCGTGGTGTAGCGACATACACCACACCATGTCGCCCACACATAGACCAACAGCGGCCGTTCGCGGCTCATTTCAGCCAGATCAACGCGCTTGCCATCCAGCGTCTGCAATGGCGCGCTGATGAACGCCGCCGGTAGCGCGGGTTTGCGGAACTGATCCATTACCAGCATCGCCGCCGCCGCAATCAGCAACAGAACGATGCCTTCGCGCAGCCAACGCTTGAGCTTAGCGCGCATCGGCTTTCGCCAGCTCTTGCTTCACTAGCGCCTCCAGCTCACCGTAAGGAATAGCCCCCGCCACCATCGTTTTGCCAACCAGCGTCGCCGGCGTGCCCTGTACGCCCAGCACCTGTGACAGGATCAGGTTCATCTGCAGCGTTTCTCCGCTTTGCCCGTCGGCTTTAATCGCCTGAGTGCCGGTTTTCTGCTGAGCCGCCAGAATCGAGGCGTCATCATGATAGCCCTTCTTCGCCATCAACCGCTGATGCAGCGCCCAAAACTGTTGCGGCTGCTGTCGCCAGGCGGTCAGTGCGATACGAGCCGAGTTAGCTGAGCTTTCGCTACGAAACGGCAGCAGTTTCACCACCAGCTTCACGTCCGGGTACTTATGCACGATTTTCTCCAGCTCCGGGTCAAACTGCTTGCAGTACGGACAGTTGTAATCGGTGAACGACACCAGCGTCAGACGCGGTTTTTCCGCGCCCATCGACGGCGTGTTCGGGTCATTCCACAGCAAATTTTCCAGATCGGGTTCCGCCGCAAGGCTAAGGGTTGAGAAGCAAAACAGCAGGATAAAAGTCAAAATACGCATCGTTATTTTCCTTTGGCGTCGGTCAGGGTTTGCAGCACGTCATCGCGGCTCAACAGCGGCGGCAACACGCGCCCCTGTGCCAATCCTGGGCCATAAATTTGGTTGAAAGGCACCGCCACGCTCTGACGGGCACGAAGAAACTGGCTGATGGTGTCAGAAGGGCGACTCCAGTCGCCGCGCAGGGCGACAACGTCCGGCGCAGTCAGTGCATCCTGAACGTCATCGCGAAGCAACACGTTGTATTTGTTGGCTTTACAGGTCACACACCAGTCAGCGGTCACATCGACAAACACGCGTTTGTTGTCCGCCAGTGCGGCGGCGATGGCCTGTTCACTCAGCGGCTGCCAGTGAATGCGATCCTCGACAATGCCTTTATGTCCAGGTTTCAGTAACTGGAATGCCACGGCAATCGCCACAATAACCACCAACGCGCTGGATGCCGCCACGCGCCACCCCCAGCGCCACAACGTTGCGAGCAACAGTGCAAGAGCGACGACAGCGAACAACACGCGCATCGGCGTCTGGCCGATATGCACCGAAAGCAGACTGCCGATCCACAGTGCCGACCCGAGCATCATCAGCCCCAAAATCACCCGCACCACGTTCATCCAGCGTCCCGGACGCGGCATGTGTCGCGCCAATCCCGGCCAGGCGGCAATCACTAGCCACGGCAGGCTCATGCCAATTCCCATGGCGAAGAACAATCCCCACAGCAGCGGCAGCGGCGCGATCAGTGCCACCGAAACGGCCGTCCCGAGAAACGGCGCGGTACAAGGTGTCGCCAGCAGAGTAGCAAACGCGCCCTGCCAGAAATGCCCCGCCAGACCGTTGCCACCGCGCGTGGCGAGGAAAGTGGACACCCCAGATGAGAGGCGAATGTCAAACAGGCCCAGCAGGCTGGCGCTGAACAGCACCATGACCAGCGCCATCGCCGAGATAAACCACGGGTTCTGGAATTGAATGCCCCAGCCCAGCGCCTGATTGCTGAGTCGCAACACAGTCATCATCAACGCCAGCGCAAGGAATGAAGTCACAATCCCGGCGACCGACGCCATAAACTGCTGGCGCACGCTGCGGCGGCTGGTCGACGGCGCTTGTACCAATGAGCCAAGCTTCATTGCCAGCACGGGTAACACGCATGGCATGACGTTGAGGATAAGCCCGCCCGCCAGCGCCATCAGCAGCACCCAACCTAATGACAGTGAGGACTCGCTAACGTTGGCTTCCCCAACGTCCACACGACTTTCCTGCGCCAGGCCGCCGTCGGCTAATACCACCGACAGCATTTTACCGCGCAGATCCGGCGCCGTTTCGCCCCAACCGTCGCTTACGGGCAGCATGGCGGTGAGCGTCTCACCGTCAACCTTGTAACTCGGTTTGCCAAAATCGGTGTCGGCTAAGGTGTCGATAAACAATTCAGGTTTCTGCCAGCCCGCCTCGCGGATAGCCGTAACCGTCAGTTTTCCCGCCGCGTAACCGGCGTTCAGCCGCGACGTCAGGCCATCCTGAAGCGGCAGCGTGCCCATCGCACGGTTGAAGTCATAGCTGAAGGTCGTGTCGGCTGGCGCGGTGAGATCCAGCGAGAACGGGTAGTCGGTCAGAATGCAGACATTGCTGCACGTTGATAGCGTCAGCACGCCCGCCAGTTTTTCCGGCAGCGTACCTTTGAGCGTTATCGGGAAGGTGATGTTGCCGTGATAGCCCTGCGTGGAAATACCCGCCACGTCAAAACGCTGTGGCACTGGCCAGCGCCAGTCCATATTCAGCGGGGACTGCCATTTTATGGCTGGCGCAATACCGCCTTCGCCCGGCGATCGCCAGTAGGTTTTCCAGCCCTTTTCGAGGGCGACATCCAGCAGCAGTTTGGCTTCACCACCCGGCTGAGCCTGAGCACGCAGCCGGACGCTGGCATGACCGTTATCGGCGGCGCGCAGCCAGCCACTGTCGGCCGCATGACTGACGGGCAGCCATAGCCAGAGCAGGCAGAGCATGAGCTGCCTGAAAAAAGTATGCATAAATTTTCTCCGTAAATGATTGATTAACCTGAACTGTCAGGCGAGCAATCACTCACGGAAAACGCATAATCGCAGATGCACCCGTAGCCGGGGAGGAGAAATGACCCGCGGCGGCCACTGGCGCTCCGGGCGTTGTGGAACAGCGGCAAGCACCGCCATCAGCAGGGCGACGGCAAATAGCGCGCCTTCAAACATCACCGGTGGCGTTGCCAGCAGAGATTTGGCGCTCAGTTCACACGGCGTCACCGGGGCGTCGCTGTCACTGTTTTGCTGAACGGATTGCTGAGCAACCGGAGAGGCGTCCATCATCAGCGCGTGCAGCCCTGCCATGCGCTGCGCGGTGCAGACAAGCACCACCAGACAAGCCAGAGCGACAAGAAGGAACGCTTTACGCTGACGTAGAATCATAAACGCCTCAGTGAAATTCGAGGCTTATCATAACGGTAGAAAATGAGATGTGCTGTAAAGAAGTGTCTGCGGTGCAGATTTCGCCCCCTCCGCGCGGGAGAGGGCAACCGCAGGATCAATTATTAACCGGGATCACCGCGCCTTTGTATTGGGTGCGGATCCAGTCCTGAATCTCTTTCGAGTGCAGCACTTTTACCAGTTCAACGATGTCCTTTTTCTTCTCATCGCCGCGATGCACGGTAATGATGTTGGCATACGGGTTGTTTTCGCCACTCTCAATCGCAATCGGATCGTGAACCGGGTCAAGGCCCGCGTCGATCGCGTAGTTGGCGTTAATCACTACCGCTGCGCCTTCGTCGTTGTTGTACATCTGCGGCAGCAGGGACGCTTCAACGTTCGGCAGGAACTTCAGCTTCTTCGGGTTCTCAACGATATCGCTGATGCGTGCGGTCACTTTATCAATGCCCGGCTTCAGTTTGATAACGCCCTCTTTCTCGAAGATGGAGAGAATACGGCCTTCTTCCGACACCGCATCACGCATGATGATTTTGCCGCCTTCCGGCAGGTCTTTCAGCGACTTGTATTTTTTCGAGTAGATGCCAATCGGCTCAATGTGGATAGCCCCGGCGCTGACGAAATCGTACTCTTTATCGCCCGCATGGTCTTTCAGCACGCTGTTCAGATATGGAATGTGCTGGAAATAGTTAGCGTCGATTTCACGCCCGGCAAGCGCGGTGTTGGGCAGGATATAGTCCTGGAAACGTTTGATTTCGAGGTCGATACCCTCTTTTGCCAGAATCGGTTTCGCCTGTTCCAGAATTTCGGCGTGCGGTACGTTGGACGCGCCGACGGTCAAGGTATCAGCCCAGGATGCAAAGCTCAGGGCGCTCAATGTGGCGGCGGCAATCAGTGTCACTGTTTTTTTCATGATGTGTGGTCCCAAAGAATTAACGTTTATCTAAAAGAGAAGTCACTACGTCGCCGCAGAACTGAATGATGAAAACGATGACAAGAATGGTCACCGTCGCCACCAGCGTGACGTCGTTATGGTTTCGCTGGAATCCTTCCAGATACGCAAGGTTGCCTAAGCCGCCTGCGCCAATCACGCCCGCCATTGCGCTGTAGCTCACCAGCGCAATCAGGGTGACGGTAATGCCCGAGACCAGCGCCGGGGAAGACTCCGGCAGCAGGACGCGAAAAATCAGGGTCGACAGGCGCGCGCCCATCGAACGGGTGGCTTCAATCACCCCTTTGTCCACTTCACGCAGGGCCATTTCCACCAGTCGCGCATAGAAAGGCGCCGCGCCGACAATCAGCGCCGGAAGTGCCGCATCCGCCCCCAAAATGGTGCCGACAACCGCTTTGGTGAACGGGATCAGCAGCACAATCAGGATGATGAACGGGATTGAACGGAACACGTTCACCACCACTGAAATCACGCTGTACACCGCGCGGTTGTGAAACAGCCCACCTTTGGCGGTCAGAAACAGCGCCAGCCCTAACACAATGCCGAGCACAAAGGTCGCCACGCCGGACAGCGCGGTCATGTACAGCGTTTCCTGGGTGGCCGCCAGCAGCGAGTCGACATCCAGATGCGGGAGCCATTGTTCAGTAAAAGTCAGATCAGCCACGTTTAATCACCTCGCCGTCGATATCGCTGTGCTGCAAATCCGCGAGGATGTTGTTCAGCTGTTCGTCTGTCGCCACCACGTGCAGCCAAAGCTGGCCGAACACGCCGTGCGCCGTTTGGGTCATCTTGCCGTGCAAAATGTTGAAAGGCAGGCCGTAACGCAGCGTCAGTTCGCCCACCACCGGCTGATGCGTGCTGTGGCCGGTAAAGGTCAGTTTGATAACGCTGCCCTGTAAATCGTTCGCCAGTTCCGGGTTGAAGGCATCGTCCTCGGTATACTGGCTGACCTGGCGCACAAACTGCTGCGTAATCGGCTGTTGCGGATGGGTAAAGACGCGGATCACCTCGCCCTCTTCCACGACGCGACCGTTTTCCATCACCGCGACGCGGTCGCAGATTTTGCGCACCACATGCATTTCATGGGTGATAAGCACGATAGTCAGGCCGAAACGGCGGTTGATATCGAGCAGTAAATCAAGGATCTGATCGGTGGTCTGCGGGTCGAGCGCCGACGTGGCTTCATCGCACAGCAGCACGTCTGGACTGTTCGCCAACGCACGCGCAATACCGACACGCTGTTTTTGGCCGCCGGAAAGCTGCGACGGATAAGCGTTTTCGCGCCCTTTAAGGCCCACTAAATCAATCAGCTCCGCCACGCGGTCTTTGATTTGCGTCTTCGGCGCCCCGGCGATTTGCATCGAAAAGGCGATGTTTTCGCTGACGGTGCGCGACCACAACAGATTGAAATGCTGAAACACCATGCTGATTTTCAGCCGCGCACGGCGTAGGGTTTCGCCCTTCGCCGCGGAGATGTCCTGACCGTTAATCAGCACGCTGCCGGACGTCGGTTTTTCCAGGCCATTCAACAGGCGGATCAGGGTGCTTTTCCCCGCGCCGCTGTAGCCGATGATGCCGTAAATCTGCCCCTTCTCGACGGTCAAACTGACGTCGTCAACGGCGGTAATGGGCGCTGTGCCGTGGTCAAAAATTTTGCGGATCTGGTTAAGTACAATCATTATTTTTAGATGTTTAGAGCTATAGACGTCCAGACGGTAACATCACTCACATGAATAATTCAACAACAAAATAAGCATAGGGTTATGCCAAAATGCGATAACGCCCGGCAGGACGATTAATCACTGGCAGTTGCGGTTAAGTTTTTAGATTCCTTTGAAGTGTTAACACCATGAAATAACGAGACTTATAATCACGTTTATCCACTGACAGGGGTCAGGGCACAGTGGTAATCTGCCTGCCACTCCGCAGGCCAGGAAGCAGAGCAAACGCCTCATGAACAAACCCATTAAACGGCTGGAAATCATCAAGAATGCGATTGAGCTTGAGGACGATGAGATTGTCCTGAGCCAACTTATCCAGCTGAAAAAAGATCCGCTCGACGACGGGCTGGATGCCATTGTGCAAGCGCTGGAACAACGGCGCTATGCGGACGCCATTACCGCCATCACGGTCTGGTTGCAGAACCAGCGAGCGCTGACGACCTGGCAGGATCCGCAGATTTCGGCCAGCAAACTCGAATTGAAAATGCTGGAAAGTGAATTGCAGGATCTGATCGACCGACGCAACGCACGTATTCAGCGGCTGGATGAATTCAACGATCTGTACCTGACTCGCCTCGGCCCTTTGATGACCGAGATCCTGCGTCTGCGAAAAGTGCTGGCCGAGAAAATGCTACGTCGTCAGTTGCGTGACGGCAGCCGTAGCGAACCGGTCACGCAGGAGTCTGCTCGTCAGGCCGATGCCGCCAGTCAGGATTATGAATCGTATCGCCAGCGCCATCAGGAAGCCCAGCGTCATCAGGCGGCGCAGGAACGGCTGGCAGAATCAGAACGCCATGAACTGAAACGCCTGTGGCGACAGGCCAGCAAACTGTGCCATCCGGATCTGGTGGACGAAGAAATGAAAGCGGAAGCCACCACGCTGATGGTGCGATTAAATCAGGCGCGTCAGCGCGGCGATCTCGCTACGGTGCGCACGATCCTCGCCCTCCTGATGCAAGGCCAGCAGCCGATGATGGCAAGTTCTCGCTTAAACGATCTGGCGCCACTGCGTCAGCGGATAGCGGAAATCCGCCAACAAATTCGTACCCTGAATCTGGAATTATTGGGGCTGGAAAAAGAAAGCGCGTGGCAGCTTGTCACTACGCTTCGCGACCCGGAGGGGTATTTCCAGCAACAGGAGAAAGCGATGAGCAATACCATTAGCACGCTGGAAAAACAGATTGTCGATGCGGGATTTGATGAGGTGGCGTGATAGCCAGATGGCAGCGGCAATCACGCTCGTTAAATTGCGTCTTAACCCGAAAATCATCGTTAAGACGCGTTAAAAGACGTAGTTAGTGCACGAGACCAAAGGTATTTTTGATAATAAGGGAAAGGATGGTGAAGTCTGGGTCGGCAAACGTCACGCCATTCACCCCCAGATGGCTAAATAATGGCAGTACCATCGCAGGAAGGAAACATAACAGTAAACCGTTCACGAAGCTGGCAATGATGGCACCTCTTAATCCCCCTGTCGCATTACCAAAAATGGCCGCAGTGCCGCCACAGGTAAAGCTCGCCAGAATGCCCGGGATAATAATCGGCAAACCAATGGCAGGGAAAAGGGCAATACAACACAGCTCGGCAAAGAAACTCACCAGAAAGCCAATTAATACGGCATTGGGTGATTTCTCAAACAGCACCATTGGATCGACAGCGGGTATCGCCCCGGGGGCCACAACCTGTGAGAATCCTTTGAAGGCAGGCACAATCTCTTCGGCAAATAAGACCACACCCTTTTTAGCGATATACAATCCTCCAGCAAAGGTTGCCGAGCGTTCGAGCAGCCAAATCAAATAGGGCTGAGTCTTTAACAGATCACTCATATACACATTGTCAGCAAATAACGAAGAAATACCGAGCAGGAAAAACATCGTCAAAAATGTCGCCACATCAGGATTCTTCAGGAAGCTAAATTTATCACTGACATTCACAAGTTCAACATCGGTAGTCGTATTGCCAAACCATTTTCCTAAATAAGAGGCCAGGATATAAGATGTGGAGGCCGCGTGTGCAATACAGTAGTCGTTATGTCCGATAACCTTCCGACTAAAGCGAGATAAAATGGTCGGGAATACCGCCATATAAGTCCCGATAACAACAGTACCAAAGATAATAGAGAATAATTCGCTATAGCCTAGTCCAGTCAGGGCCGCCGTCACTGAAAAAGCCATAAAGACAATCAGATGTAACGACAGATAAATAGATTTAAATCGTGTATACCTTGCTAATAAAATATTCACGACCATTGCAAAGAATAGAATGATGGCCGCGGGACGCCCTAGCTTATCAATCGTCAGCGCCATGATGGCTTCATTACTCGGCACGACACCACGCAGGCCAAATGCGTGAGTAAACAAATCGCTGAACATTGTCAGCACGCCACCCAATATTCCGCCGCCGGTCTTAATCAACACAAACCCAACAAATGCTAAAACGGTCCCTCTGACAATCATGCTCACCTTACATTTCTGTAAGCAGAGTCCTACAAAGGCAATAAAAGCGATAATTATTGCTGGCGTGCCAAATACTCTTAACAAATAGTCCACGGTAGCCCTTCCCCTTGCCTAACATCCATCTGAAATCATTGACAATGAAAAACAAAAAATAAGAGATATTTAAAAAATGGTGTAATTTTAAATGAGAAATTAATTCACACTATTAATCCATCAAATAAAACGACATCGACAGAAAATATCTTCTGCAGCCCTGCTTTATATTTTAGATTCCAGCCTTTGATATTCACGTAATAGCAAACACAATCCACATAGCCAGTCAGTTATGGTGGATTTATTTACCTGTGCCTGTCTTAATATGCGTCTTCACTTAATGAAATTTCGTTTTAATTAAAGTCTCTCAGAAGAGTAAGCGCGTGTACTTTATCGCCTGTGCTGAACGCATTCCGATAAGTGCGTCACAAAAAGAACAGCACACCCATTTTAATGAAACACCATTTCATTTTACCAATAGGTGAGCTGTGGCTTAGTCGTTGATTGGCAGGTTGCGAAGGAGAGAAGTGTAACTGAAGGCAGGCACCGAGAGCTCAGTGCCTAAGGATGCTAAAACAGTTTCAAATGCGGAAATATACCCGCTTTCAGGCAGGGATTTACTTCTGATGACAATAAGCCTGGGAGCGCAGCAACTGCGGGTCAATCGCCTCGGTCACAAAACCATCGAGCAGTGATTTGACTGCCGTACCTTCCCCGGTCAGCCAGAGGAAATAATCTTCCTGCGGCACATTCAGCACCGCCAGTTTTTCAGCAATGGCTGGTGCGCTGTGGCCCACAACCCAGTCGATTTCAAACCCGCAGTCCGCGAGATAATCCTGATATGACGCGTCGGCCACGGTGACAATCGCTTTCACCTGTGGACGCTGCGCCCGTTGGCGAAGTGCGGCAAAACGGCGCAACAGGGCGGGCATTCCCGACTCATCGCACACGTACAGCTGCCAGGCGTAATCTTCCGCAATGACCAGCGATCCGCGCGGGCCGCCAATGGTCAGCTTATCGCCCACTTTCGCCGCCATTGCCCACTGGCTTGCCACCCCGCCGTCATGAATGAAAAAATCATACGCCAGCTCCTGTTTTTCCGCGTTGTACAACGGCGTGTAATCCCGTGACTGCGGGCGCACGCCGTCAGCCCAGACGATGCCTTCGTCGGTTATCGTCGGTGGTGTAAAGTGACTGCCCGGCTGCGGGAAAAACAGTTTGGTGTGATCGTCGAAACCAGGGGATGTGAATCCTTCAAGCGCTTCGCCGCCCAGTACAATACGCTGGAATGCCTGGCCTACGCGCTCGACGCGCAGCACGGTCAGCTCACGAAAGCGCAGCTCATTGCGCACGCGCTGTGGGTATTTTGTTTGAGGAGATGTCGTCATCGGGGGCCTTAATCAGGGGTAATCAGAGAGAACTAAAAATGATGTAAATGATAATGATTGCTAATTCCCGCCAAATAAAGACTTTTTTGAGAGGCTCAGGCAAAACAGCAAATAATGTTTAACGGCTATTTGTTGCGCGGTGGCGCTTCGCTTACCGCGCCTACCGTTCGGATTTGGATTTGGATTTGGATTTGGGTTTGGGTTTGGGTTTGGGTTTGGGTTTGGGTTTGGGTTTGGGTTTGGGTTTGGGTTTGGGTTTGGGTTTGGGTTTGGGTTTGGGTTTGGGTTTGGGTTTGGGTTTGGGTTTGGGTTTGTGTTTGGGTTTGGTAGG
>DASXML010000039.1:0-40715 GCA_036495715.1 Scandinavium sp. | reverse complement strand
TCGAGACGAGCCGGCCTCAGGCTGAAGGGTGACGGTGAGCGCAGTGCGAAGCACCGATTTCAATTGCGGGACCGGGGGGATTGCAAAGGGGAATTCGGTCATTCCCCTTTGCCCGTTCACGGATGAAAGTGCAGAGGTGTCTGCGGACATCAGGTGAACGGAATAGCGACCACCGCGCTTAACTGACTGACATTACGCTTCGGCTGGGTTTATTTTTATCCTTATTTTATAATAAGTAACAAGGTATTAATCACTTTGCTTGATCCCCGTCAACGAGAACAGGTATGGCGCTGCCGACAAAAAGCGGTATAATCCGGCGATTTTTTTGTGGCTGCCCCTCAGAGGAGAAAGAGAATGAAGATTGTGGAAGTGAAACACCCACTCGTCAAACACAAGCTGGGCCTGATGCGCGAGCATGACATCAGCACCAAACGCTTCCGTGAACTCGCCTCAGAAGTCGGCAGCTTACTGACTTATGAAGCAACGTCTGACCTCGAAACCGAAAAAGTCACCATCGAAGGCTGGAACGGCCCGGTGCAGGTCGAGCAGATCAAAGGCAAGAAAATTACCGTTGTGCCCATCCTGCGCGCAGGTCTGGGCATGATGGAGGGTGTGCTTGAGCACGTTCCAAGCGCGCGTATCAGCGTTGTCGGCATCTACCGTAATGAAGAAACGCTTGAGCCCGTGCCTTATTTCCAGAAGCTGGTGTCCAACATCGACGAGCGTCTGGCGCTGGTGGTTGACCCGATGCTGGCAACCGGTGGTTCTATGATTGCAACCATCGACCTGCTGAAAAACGCGGGCTGTAACAGCATCAAAGTGCTGGTGTTGGTTGCGGCACCGGAAGGTATCGCCGCGCTGGAAAAAGCGCACCCGGACGTCGAACTCTACACCGCTTCGATTGACCAGGGCCTGAACGAGCAGGGATACATCATCCCGGGCCTCGGCGATGCCGGTGACAAGATTTTTGGTACCAAGTAAGTGATTCACTAAAACAAGCCGACTTTGAGAGTCGGCTTTTTTTTGATTAAAACACAACAACACTACAACGTAGACAGAGGATTACACTATGACGCGCCGCGCTATCGGGGTCAGTGAGAGACCGCCGCTTTTGCAGACCATCCCGCTGAGTTTGCAGCACCTGTTCGCCATGTTTGGCGCAACCGTGCTGGTGCCTTTCCTGTTTCACATCAACCCCGCCACCGTGCTGTTGTTCAACGGCATCGGCACGCTAATGTACCTGTTCATTTGTAAGGGCAAAATCCCGGCCTATTTGGGGTCGAGCTTTGCGTTTATTTCGCCAGTGCTGCTGCTGTTGCCGCTGGGTTATGAAGTGGCGCTTGGCGGCTTCATTATGTGTGGCGTGCTGTTCTGCCTGGTGTCATTCATCGTGAAAAAAGCCGGGACCGGCTGGCTGGACGTGATGTTCCCGCCTGCCGCAATGGGCGCGATTGTAGCGGTTATCGGTCTGGAACTGGCGCACGTCGCGGCAGATATGGCTGGCCTGTTGCCTGCCGCTGGAACTACCCCAAATACGACCAGCATCATGATTTCGCTGGTAACGCTTGGCGTAACGGTATTCAGTTCGGTGCTGTTCCGTGGCTTCCTGGCGATCATCCCTATTCTGATAGGTGTGCTGACCGGCTACGCGCTGTCGTTTGCGATGGGTATCGTTGATACCTCTGCGATTGCGCAGGCACCGTGGTTTGCACTGCCAACCTTCTACACCCCACGCTTTGAATGGTTCGCCATCTTCACCATTCTGCCTGCTGCGCTGGTGGTGATTGCCGAGCACGTCGGGCACTTAGTGGTGACGGCGAATATCGTCAAAAAAGACCTGATTCGCGATCCGGGCCTGCACCGTTCAATGTTTGCGAATGGCCTTTCTACCATTATCTCTGGTTTCTTTGGTTCTACACCCAACACCACCTACGGCGAAAACATTGGCGTAATGGCGATCACCCGTGTGTACAGCACGTGGGTAATCGGCGGCGCGGCGATCATTGCGATTCTGCTCTCTTGTGTGGGCAAGTTAGCGGCAGCGATCCAAATCATCCCGGTTCCGGTTATCGGCGGCGTTTCTCTGCTGCTCTACGGGGTGATCGGCGCATCCGGCATTCGTGTACTGATTGAATCGAAAGTTGATTACAACAAAACGCAAAACCTGATCCTGACCGCTGTTATCCTGATAATCGGCGTCAGCGGCGCGACCGTTCACATCGGTGCGGCAGAATTGAAAGGCATGGCGCTGGCGACGATCGTTGGCGTGGCGTTGAGCCTTATCTTCAAGCTGATCAGCGTCCTGCGTCCGGAAGAAGTGGTCCTGGATCCGGCAGACAGCGATAAATCTGCGCATTGATCGACAGACCGGACGGGGCTTTCCGTCCGGTTCTCTCCGCCATTCCTTTTGTGTTACACTCATCGCGATTTTTAGTAGTTCCATGTTGAGGTCACTCTGAACGCTCCGGCTCAGCTCTCTTTGCCACTCTATCTTCCTGACGATGAAACTTTCGCGAGTTTCTGGCCGGGCGATAACTCCTCCTTACTTGCCGCAGTGCAAACCATGCTGCGTCAGGATCACAGCGGATACATTTATGTCTGGTCGCGCGAAGGCGCGGGCCGCAGTCATTTGCTGCACGCAGCGTGCGCCGAACTGTCGCAGCGTGGCGACGCCGTAGGCTATGTGCCACTGGATAAACGCACCTGGTTCGTACCGGATGTGCTGGAAGGAATGGAGCATTTGTCGCTGGTTTGCATTGATAACATTGAATGCGTGGCGGGCGATGAACTGTGGGAAATGGCGATCTTTAATCTCTATAACCGCATTCTGGAATCGGGGAAAACCCGCTTGTTGATAACCGGCGATCGTCCTCCGCGTCAGTTGAATCTCGGTTTGCCCGATCTCGCATCGCGCCTCGACTGGGGGCAGATCTACAAGCTGCAGCCGTTGTCCGATGAAGACAAATTGCAGGCGCTCCAGCTGCGAGCCAAAATGCGTGGTTTTGAAATGCCGGAAGATGTGTGCCGCTTCCTGATGAAACGTCTCGACAGGGAAACCCGCACCCTGTTTATGACGCTGGATCAGCTCGATCGGGCGTCGATCACCGCACAGCGCAAATTAACGATCCCCTTCGTTAAAGAAATCCTCAAATTGTAGGCCACCGCCCGGCGGCGCTTCGCTTGCGCGGGCCTACGACCGTTCTGCAATATCATCCAACAAATGCTGCATCAATAACGGAATCGGTCGTCCCGATGCCACGCTTCGGCCACCTTCACGCCACAGCGCTGTACCGCTAATATCCAGATGCGCCCACGGAATATTCGCCGGGCAGAAATGATGTAAAAGCCACGCCGCCGAAGAACTGATCGCCGCGTTGTTGGTTGGCGTATTGCACAGATCGGCAATGGCGCTTTCGGTCTGCTTTTTCATTCGCCCGTCGAGCGGAAGCGACCATACTTCGTCGCCGCTTTTTTTGCCTGCCCGGGTCAAATGATCGCGCAATAATTCGTTTTGCGTGAACAGGCCACTCAACTCATAGCCTAATGCTTTCACTACTGCGCCGGTTAATGTCGCCATATCAATGATGAAATGGGTGTGCTCATGACGCTGGCTGGCCCAGGCGATGGCATCGGCCAGCACCAGTCGTCCTTCGGCGTCGGTGTTGTTGATTTCGATCGTCATGCCGTTGCAGGCGCGCGCCACGCTGCCGGGCTGCATGGCATTCGGGCCAATGGCGTTTTCCGCCAATGCCAGCACGCCCATCACGCGCACCGGAAGCGCGAGTTCTGCCACGCTCAGCAGCAGGCCGAGCACGTTTGCCGCACCGCACATGTCATATTTCATGGTGTACATGCCCGCGCCTTCTTTCAGCCACAGGCCACCAGTATCAAAGGTAATGCCTTTGCCGACATAGCTGCGCACCGGGCCGTCGTTTACGCCATCATAATGAATCGCCAGCAGGCGAGGGGGACGGGAAGATCCTTTGCCGACCGCATGCAACAGCCCCAATCCTTGTTCCTGAATCGCCTTTTCGTCCAGCACTTCGCAACGCAGCGCCGGGAAGGGAGCGCACAACCGCTGCGCTTCTTCGACTACAAACTGCGGCGTACAGGTTTCTGACGGAATATCCGCCAACCGACGAGCGGCCAGCATCCCGTTGGCGACGGCGTGCTGTTGGCGAAGCACGTCCTGCATCATTTCCAACTGCGAAGGCAAACAGAAGCCGCACAGCTGTTTAACTCTTAATCCTTTATCGCCCGTAGTTTTCAGCCCCAGATCGTCCAGTTGATGATCGAGGTTGAACAGCCAGCTTAGCACCGGATCGCGCACGCTGGATTCGGTGAGTGAGGTGCAATCGAGCACCACATTTTCGCTGGCGGGCGTTTTGAACAGAGAACGAAGATGCGTCAACAGTTCTGCTGTGGGTGTGTCCTGCCAGGCGGCCTCAGGAATCAGCGTAATACGGGCAAAGGGCGCACAGCCGTAGCGGCTGTCGGCCAGTTCCCCTTTTTTCGCCTGAACTGCCATTTCCGCGAGTAGGGGAATATCAAACGCAGCCAGCAGTGGACTGTCGGGCGAGGCGATCACATGGCTGCCGTGCGGCACAGCGGCATGTTCAGTGATTAAACGGTATTTCATCATTTACTCCTCAATCGGGGCGCGGATCCGTGCGGCATACGCCTGCATCCATTCGTCGTCCACCGGCTGGTAGTGTGTTTTTTCCTGGCGGCGCTCGGCAAGATAGACGGTCAGTGGCTGTTTTTCTGATGCCACGACAAACGAGAACGTTTTGATATTGGTGGCGGCACCAAACTCGCCGTGACGGTTCATACACACCACGGAAAGGTCGCCTACGCGCCCAAAGCGCGACATCAGCTTGTCTTCCAGCTCGAACACGACCGAATCAGCGGCGTCCTGCGGCGTCATGCCTCCCGCCATCCGGCGCACGATTTCATAGCTGGTACAGCCTTTCATCAGATCTTCACCCACGCCTGTGGCGGTGGCCGCGCCTGTTTCGCTGTCGCAATAAAAACCGGACCCCATGATCGGCGAATCACCGATGCGCCCGCGTTTTTTCATAAACAGACCGCTGGTGGAGGTGGCGACGCTCATCGAGCCTTGCCGGTCGAGGCCGATAATACCGACGGTGTCGTGACCGTCGTACGGGCTGAGGCCTTTATCGAGCGTTTCGCGACAGCGCTTACGGTAGTGCTGCATCGCGCGGTCGGTAAGCATTGTTTTCTCGGCGAAGCCTTGTTCGAGCGCCCATTCGCGCGCGCCCTGACCGACCAACAATGAATTATAACGCTGGCGGCTCAGCGCCTGCGCCACCCGTACCGGGTTGGCAATATCAATCAGATTACCGACCGCACCAAACGCCAGGGTGTCGCCGTCCATAAAGGCGGCGTCCAGTTCCACCTCGCCATTTTCGGTCGGCAGCCCACCGTAACCGACGGATTTGTAGAGCGGAAAGTCTTCAACGGCAACAACGGCATCCACTACGGCAGTGGACGCGGCTCTCCCTGCGGCCAGTGCCGATGCTGATTCGGTCACGCCTTCCAGCGCCATACGCCAGGTTGCAATAATTCCCCACATCGTTACGACTCCTGTTTTGCCAACTGGCGGGTTTCATGCTCGGTGGCGATTTCCGCCGCGCGATACTGCTTATCGAGAATGCGCATGAATGGCAGATAGAGCATCGCCCCAATCAATAAATTCAGTATTTGCATTACGCTGCCGGAGAGGTGTCCGGTGACAATAAAACCGCTCAACACCGGTGGCAGGGTCCACGGAATGAACACGCCGGTAGTCACGGCGACCGCACCGATTTTCATTGCCACGTACTGGATAGTGACCAGCACCAGCGGCACGAGGTTGAACGGAATAAGCATGATGGGGTTCATGATAACCGGCAGGCCGAACAGCACCGGTTCGTTGATATTGAAGATCGAAGCGCCAGCGCCAAGACGCGCCACTTCACGCATATTTTTACTGCGGGCAAAAATCAGCATCGCAATTACCAGCGACAGCGTAGCCCCCGCACCGCCCATCCAGATCATGTCAAAAAATTGCTCGGTAATGATGTGCGGCGGAGTGACACCTGCCTGAATAGCAGCGATATTGTCGGTCTGATTTTCCATCCACAACGGGCGAATAATGCCGTTGATCATCGAGCCTGAGTTAATGCCGACTGACCACAAAATGGTAATGCTGAATACCGTCATTAACGCACCAAAATAGGACGTACCGTAGTGGCGTACCGGCGTGGCGACCACTTCATAAATGAACTGGTGAATGGTGTGGTAGTGGGTGTTTTCAAAGGCGATACGGATGACCAGCACGAGGATCATCACCACCAATGCCGGGATCAGCGCGGCGAATGATTCCTGTACCGCAGGCGGCACGCCTTCTGGCATTTTGATCACCAGTTTTTTGCGCTTCAGCCAGCAGAACAGTTCGGTCCACAGCAGTGAGCCGATCATTGCCACGAACAGCCCTTTACTGCCGATCCACTCCACGGGCATCACGGTAATGCCGCCGTTTTCTGCCACTTTGATAAATGGTGTGAGAATAAGGAAACTCACCAGCGCCAGAATACCGCAGGAAACGCGGTCCTCTTTGTAATGCTCCGCCAGACGGAAGGCCACAAGGAAGCTCACAAACAGCGACATGGTCGAGAACACCGCGTTAAACGGGATCTCGACAATGCTGCTCCAGCTGTCACCAAAGGTGTGAGACATAAACTGCTGGTAGCCTTGATTCGGGAACGATGAAATCACCAGCAGGATTGAGCCGACGATAATAAACGGCATAAAGGAAACATACGCACCGCGAATGGCGCAAAGATGGCGCTGCTGTGCGGCTTTCGCCGCCAACGGCATCAGTTTAGCTTCTAAAAATCCCAGAACATTGTTCATTGTGAGCTCCGCACGAGACTGACGATTGGGTTGTGTGTTATGACTACGGATTATCAGTGAAAGGCTGAATATGAAAGGTGAAATGGCTCACAACGTGAACGCGAAAATCATGTAAGTCTCATGTGATTGGTTTGATGTGAGTATCAGGAATAGACAATGGAAATTAAGCTGCATGCCAATGCCACCACTACGCCGCGCGTGCGTCGTTATCTGCAACAGTCCGATAAAAGCGACCGTGAGCTGGCGAAAGAGTTAGGGATCTCCGTGACGACGGTGCGGCGCTGGCGTAATCGCGAGCAGACGGGCGACCGGCTCACTACGCCGAATGTGATACACAAAGCGATGAGACAAGAGCAAGTGGCGTTGGTTAATATTTTGCGCGATACGCTGCAAGCGCCGCTCGACGAGCTGCTGTTTATGGTCAATGACGGACTTGGAATTCCTGTGTCACGCGCGACGCTGAACCGTTATTTACGCCCGGCGCATCAGCGGGAAAAGGGCGCGCTGCAAGGGAAGAGGGCGCTAAAAATGGGGAGGGTGCCGGATACGCTTACGCTGCATTACCGGCGTTTGTCGATGACGATGGACGACGGCGGCGAGCATCATTTGCTGTGGGCGCGTGAACCGCTGAGCGGCTGGTGTCATGCTCGTGTCTATTCCGGGATTTCGCTCCCGCTGGTAAATAACTGGCTCACAGAAACGCTGAGATTGTGTCCGGCGGCTATTCAATGCCTTGAGACTGAATCGGTGAAATGGCTGGATGTTGAAATGCAGGGGATAACCGTTTCCTGCTCGAAAAAGGCCAGTGCGACCAGCGTCCCTTTTACTGACACCTTGCAAACGCTGGTGCCCGCGGCAACGGATCCGGACGCGCTGGTGCAGCGACTATGTGCGTTGTGGAATACCGGGAAGACGCAGAAGAAGCTGGGTGAGTGTACGCCGCAGGTGTTTCTGGAAGCACTGCGGCGATAGAGTTAGATAATTTCCAGCACCTGTTCCGGTGGGCGACCAATTCGCGCCTGACCATTTTTCACCACGATCGGGCGCTCAATCAGCGTCGGATTGGCCATCATCGCCGCGATCAGCGCGCTTTCATCGAGCGTGCTGTCGGCCAGATTCAGCTCTTTATAGCGATCTTCTTTCTGGCGCATCAGTTCACGGGCGCTGCGCATACCCAGCATTTTCAGCAGATTTTTGAGCGTAGTCGCATCCGGCGGTGTGTCGAGATACAGCACTACGTCTGGCTCAACGCCGTTATCTTTCAGCAGGGCTAAGGTTTCGCGGCTCTTGGAGCAGCGTGGGTTGTGGTAAATCGTGACCGCATGACTCATCGGGTGTCCTTACATTTTCGAATAGGGTTTAAACGTTTCTTGTAGCTGACGGAACTGATCGATTCGGGCGTCGTAGCGGGCCTGTTGCAAACTGCCAAGTTTCACCTGTGAACTGGCGCTGCTGAGCAGTGAAATCGCCTGATCGAGCCGGCCAACCAGCGCCATGCCTTCTGCACGTGCCGCCAGTTCCTGATCGCGATTGCCCAGTTTACCTTCGGCCTGCGCCAGTAAATCCCAGCCGTTGGCATCATCTTTGTAGGTAAAGGTATAGCGATTAAGCAACGTGGCTGCCTCCGCCGGTTTACCCGATTCGAGTAGGGCGTTGGCCAGGTTCAGTTGGAGCACTGGGTTGATGCGCAGATCTTTCGCCGCTTTCAGGCGGTTGACTGCCTCATCGTTCTTTTTTTGTCCCAGTGAAATATCCGTCGCGAGGTCAAGATACCAGGCATTCTGCGGATTAGCGGCGAGCAGCGGCTGCAATTGCTTGCTGGCTTCACCATAGTTGTTGGCTTCCATCGCCAGCAGGGCGCGACCATATTGCGCGGCGTGCTGCTCGCGGATATTGCCCTTTGACCAGCCGTCGAGCAGGTCACTTCTCAACTGGTTTTGACCGTTGTTGTACATGCCAAGCGTACGCGCTTTGGCCATGTAGAAATCTTCAGAGGACTGTACGACCACCGGGCGCATCTGGTTGGCGCGGTTACGCGCATCCGCCAGACGGCTTTCCGGCAAGGGGTGCGTCAGCAGCATTTCAGGCGGTTTCGACGAATAACGTGACTGATCCATCAGCTTATCCATGAACTGCGGCATACCCTGAGGATCGAAGCCCGAGCGTTGCAGCACCTGAATACCAATACGGTCGGCTTCTTCTTCGTTCTGACGTGTAAAACTGATAAGTCCCTGCTGAGTCCCCGCCAGTGTGCCGGTCAACGCCGCCATCCCGGCCTGTGGGCTTGCCATTGCCAGCAGAATTGAACCGAGCGCACCGACCCAGGTCAGTGGCGCATTGCGTTTCTGATCTTCCATTGCGCGCGCCAGATGGCGTTGGGTAACGTGCGAAATTTCGTGCGCCATCACCGAGGCCAATTGGCTTTCGGTATCGGCATAGCGGAACAACGCCGAGTGCAGCACCACATTCCCGCCAAAGAAGGCGAAGGCGTTCAGCTCGTCGTTATTGATTAAAAAGAAATGAAACGGCGTGCGCACCGAGTTGGCGTGTGACACCAGGCGCATCCCAAGACCGTTAATGTATTGCACCAGTAATGGATCGTTAATCAGCGGCGCACTGCCGCGCAGTTGGCGCACATAGTAATCGCCCATCTGCATTTCCTGGCCGATGGAGAGCGTACTTCCGGCAGTGGTGCCCATATCCGGCAGTGAATCCGCGGAATCCGCAAAGGCGGGCAATGCCTGGCCCAGGGTCAACGACGCGATGAGAGTCGCAACCAGCGTTTTTTTTAACTGCCTGAACATAGCTCGGTCCTGTGTATTGGGTGTGCCAGTTTGACCGACAACACGGCGTAACGTTCCACTGTCGGCTGCCCTGGCAGTTTAGCTGTCTGCGGCACACCTGGAAACACCCTTACGCGACTTTTGCTACCGGGTGCGGTGTAAGACAAAAAGCGCAGGCAATTTTGTGACATTTCGATACAATTCACGCGGGCCTTTTGCCCGCCATTCAGGGAACGGTGTAGTTATGCTCGAAATGTTAATGCAGTGGTATCGTCGTCGTTTCAGCGACCCGGAAGCGATAGCGTTGCTGGTCATTCTGCTTGCCGGGTTCGGCATTCTCTTCTTTTTCAGCGGGCTGCTCGCGCCTCTTCTGGTGGCGATTGTGCTCGCGTATCTGCTCGAATGGCCGACCGTCCGTCTGGAGCGCATTGGCTGCTCGCGCGGCCTGGCGACCTCCATTGTGCTGGTGCTGTTCGTCGGCGTCGTGATGCTGATGGCATTTGTGGTGATGCCCGTGGCCTGGCAACAGGGCATCAACTTAATTCGCGATATGCCGGGGATGCTCAACAAATTGTCTGATTATGCCGCCACGCTGCCGCGTCGTTATCCGGCGTTAATGGATGCCGGCATTATTGATGCGATGGCCGAAAACATGCGTAGCCGGATGCTGACGATGGGCGATTCGGTGGTGAAATATTCCCTGGCGTCGCTGGTGGGCCTGTTGACGCTGGCGGTCTATCTGGTGCTGGTGCCGCTGATGGTGTTCTTCCTGCTAAAAGATAAAGAGCAAATGCTTAACGCCGTGCGTCGCGTGCTGCCGCGCAATCGCGGGCTGGCAGGGCAGGTGTGGAAGGAGATGAACCAGCAGATAACTAATTACATCCGTGGCAAAGTGCTGGAGATGATCGTAGTCGGTATTGCCACCTGGATAGGCTTCCTGCTCTTCGGTCTCAACTATTCGCTGTTGCTGGCGGTGCTGGTGGGCGTGTCGGTATTGATTCCGTACATTGGCGCGTTTGTGGTCACTATTCCGGTCATCTTTGTGGCTTTGTTCCAGTTTGGTCTCGGCACGGAGTTCTGGAGCCTGTTGGCCGTGTATCTGATTATTCAGGGTCTCGATGGTAACGTATTGGTTCCGGTGTTGTTCTCCGAAGCGGTGAATTTGCACCCGCTGGTGATCATTCTGTCGGTGGTGATTTTCGGCGGCCTGTGGGGGTTCTGGGGCGTGTTCTTTGCCATTCCGCTGGCCACGCTTATCAAAGCGGTGGTTCACGCCTGGCCGGACAGTCCGGCGGTTGCTGAGGAAATGGAGTAAACATTTAAGTGCAAAGCGTGAACGCCGTCATAGCGCCACGCTTTGCCCTCCTCGCGGCATTTTTACCCGTAAGATTTTCCTAACCTGCCAGAATCCCTCTCTTTTTTATATCGTGACTTTCTGTTTTCAAATTTTCTTTGTGGAATTCACCAAAAAAGGCGGGATCCATACGCCTTTTTTTGTGTTTTCATCCTGGGCGTCAGGTGGGCGAATTCGCTTATAAGAGGCAACAGAAAAGGCATCAGGGAGCAGGTCAGGACAATGATGAAACGCAACTATTTAAAGGACTATACCGCGCAACAGATTGTGCAGCGTGCGATGAGTATCATTCCTTACTCGGTTAACGTAATGGACGAGCACGGCGTGATTATCGCGTCGGGCGAACCCGGACGGATCCAGCAGCGCCATGAAGGTGCCATTCTGGCGTTGAAAGAGAATCGGGTAGTCGAGATTGATTCTGCAACAGCCAATCAGCTTAAGGGCGTGCGGCCAGGGATTAATCTACCGATTTCGTTTAACGGACAGCTGATTGGTGTGCTCGGTATCACCGGTGAGCCGAATAAGGTCAGGGCCTACGCGGAGCTGGTGAAGATGGCTTCGGAGTTGATCATCGAGCACATGGCGCTGATTGAGCAGAAACAGTGGGATAAGCGCTACCGCGAAGAGCTGATTAACAAGCTGATTCAATATGAAAATACGCCAGAATCTCTGCACTCGATGGGGGCGTATCTCGGTATTGATCTGGCGTTGCCACGGGTGGTTATGGTGATTGAACTGCGTCAGCCGGATCGCGAAGCGCTGCGTAATCTGATGGATTATTTCGACAACCGCGCCCGCGACCATCTGGTGACGTTCAGCGATTTTAATGAGTTGATTATCATCAAACCGATTGTGCTGAAGGGCGGGGTATGGGACGTGCGTCAGGAGATGAGCGCGTTGCAGAGCTTTAAATCCTGGGCGACCTCCTCAGGGTTTACCCGCATCATCATTGGCGGTTATTTTCCAGGGGAAACCGGGCTGCATCGCTCGCTGCAGTCGGCCCGGGCGACTCAGGTGCTGGTGAAGCGGCAAAAGCTTAAAAGCCAGTATGTGTTCTATCACGATTATGCGCTGCCTGCGCTGCTGGGCGGAGTGTCAGAGAGCTGGCAAGTGCAGGAGTTGTCGCGCCTGTGGCTGCATCTGGTGGAAAACGATGCCAAAGGCGTTTTGCAGCACACGCTGCGCACATGGTTTGAACAGAACTGTGACCTCACTCAAACCGCCAATGCGCTGCACATTCACGTCAATACGCTACGCTATCGTCTTCAGCGCTGTGAGGATATTACTCAGATAAAAATCAATGCGTTAAAGAATATGCTCTGGCTGTATATCGGCATGGAGTTGCAGCGTGAATCTGTCGGATCCCACAGTTTCCCTCCCTCGGTAGTGGCGAAAGTTCGTTAGAACCTCCAGGCCAAACGGCGACGTAATTTTCCATACTGCGTCGTCACTTAATGGAGACTCAATGTATGACGTCGATATCCGCATTAGGGGCCATAGCCGCACTGGTCGTGGCCATCCTGTTGATTCTTAGAAAGGTTTCTCCCGCCTACGGCATGATGGTCGGGGCATTGGTCGGTGGTCTGGTGGGTGGCGCAGATCTGCTGCAAACCGTGACGCTGATGGTCACTGGCGCGCAGGGCATTACCAATGCCGTGTTGCGCATTCTGGCCGCCGGGGTGCTGGCGGGCGTGCTGATTGAATCTGGCGCGGCGAATACCATCGCCGAAACGGTGGTGAAAAAGGTCGGCGAAACGCGGGCGTTGCTGGCGCTGGCGATTGCCACGATGTGTCTGACTGCGGTCGGCGTCTTCGTTGACGTGGCGGTGATCACCGTGGCACCGATTGCGTTGTCGATTGCCCGTCGTGCGTCGCTGTCAAAAGCCGCGATTTTGCTGGCAATGATCGGCGGCGGTAAGGCTGGGAACGTGATGTCGCCTAATCCGAACGCCATTGCTGCTGCCGATAATTTCCATGTGCCGCTGACGTCTGTGATGCTTGCCGGTGTGATCCCCGGTCTGTTTGGTCTGGCGCTGGCGTATTTCCTCGCAAAACGTCTGAGCAAAAAGGGCCACCCGGTCACGGAAGAGGACGTGATTTCTCATGGCGATGTCACCGGTCAGCCGGGATTCATGGTGTCAATCAGCGCCCCGCTGGTGGCGATTGTGCTGCTGTCGCTGCGACCGATTGCCGGGATGACTATCGACCCGCTGATTGCCTTACCGTTGGGTGGGTTGGTGGGCGCGTTGTTGATGGGCCGCATTAAAGAGAGTAATCACTTTATGACCGCCGGATTAACGCGTATGGCGCCGGTGGCTATCATGCTGCTCGGAACCGGGACGCTGGCGGGGATCATCGCCAACTCTGAGCTCAAAGATGTGCTGATCCACGGCTTGACGGCGTCGGGTCTGCCTGCTTATCTGCTGGCCCCGATTTCCGGGTCCATAATGTCGATGGCAACCGCCTCGACGACGGCGGGTACGGCGGTGGCATCAGGCGTGTTTGCGCCAACGCTTCTGGAGCTGGGTGTTTCTGCGCTGGCGGGGGCCGCAATGATCCACGCGGGTGCCACGGTGCTCGATCACCTTCCGCATGGCAGCTTTTTCCACGCCACGGGCGGTAGCGTCAGCATGATTATTCGTGAGCGTCTAAAGCTGATGCCCTATGAAACGCTGGTTGGTTTAGCCATTACGATCGTGTCGACTCTGATGTTTGGTGTTTTTGGATTAGCAGGATAACGCGCATGAAAATTGTGATTGCTCCGGATTCATTTAAGGAAAGTTTGTCAGCCATGGCGGTAGCGACCGCCATTGAAAAGGGATTTCGCCAGATTTACCCGGACGCACAGTACGTTAAAGTGCCGATGGCCGATGGCGGAGAAGGCACGGTGGAATCGATGGTGGAAGCGAGCGGTGGCAGTTACCAGCATCAGCAGGTTATCGGCCCATTGGGCCAGCCGGTTCAGGCACGTTGGGGCCTGATGGGCGATGGCGAAACGGCGATTATCGAAATGGCGTCAGCGTCGGGCCTGCATCATGTTCCTCCGGCCCAACGTAATCCGTTGCAGACAACCAGTTTTGGCACTGGGGAGCTGATCCTCGCGGCGCTAGAGTGCGGTGTCGCGCGCATTATCCTGGGCATTGGCGGCAGTGCCACCAACGACGGCGGCGCAGGGATGATGCAGGCATTAGGTGCCCGACTGCGGGATACACAAGGCCGTGAGTTGGCACACTGCGGCGGCGCGCTGAGTGAGCTTGCCAGTATCGACCTGAGCGGCTGTCATCCGAAACTGAAAGAAGTGTCTATCACCGTCGCCTGTGATGTGAATAATCCACTGTGTGGTCCGCAGGGGGCGTCAGCGATTTTTGGTCCACAGAAAGGGGCAACGCCGGAGATGATTCAAACCCTGGACGCAGCGCTGGCTCGTTGGGGTGCACTCATCCAACAGCAGACCGGGCGCGAGGTGCTCAACGCGCCGGGCGCCGGTGCGGCAGGCGGCATGGGTAGCGCACTGCTGGGGCTGTTAAATGCCCAGCTGCGTGCAGGGGTGGAAATCGTCGTGGAAACACTCAAACTCGAGCAGGCGATGAAAGATGCGGATCTGGTGATTACCGGGGAAGGGCGGCTCGACAGCCAGAGTATCTTCGGTAAAACGCCGATTGGCGTAGCGCGGGTGGCAAAGTTGCACCATATACCGGTCATCGCACTCGCAGGCGGCCTGAAAAGCTGTCATGAAGTGGTGTACGAACACGGGATTGATGCGGCGTTTTCGATTCTGACGCAAGTGGTGACGCTGCCAGAAGCGCTGGATGCGGCGGAAGAAAACATGAGGATAACGGCGCGCAATGTGGCGTCGGTGTGGAAAATGGCGCAAAAGGGAAGCTAAGAAAGGTTGCCCGGTGACGCGAGTCCGCCGGGCACTTTGCACTGCAATGTCTTACGCGTTTTCTTTCAGCCAGTTCAGCACCACATCGTGGTGATTGCTGGTTTTGAAATCGTCGAACACGTGCTCGACGTTGCCGTTACCGTCGACCAGGAAGCTGATGCGATGAATGCCGTCGTAGGTTTTGCCCATGAAGGACTTCTCGCCCCAGATGCCAAACTGTTCGCAGACCTGATGGTCTTCATCAGAGAGCAGGGTAAAATTCAGCAGTTCTTTTTCGACAAAACGGGAGAGTTTTTCTGGCTTATCGGTGCTGATACCCAGCACTTCAACACCCGCTTTCTTGAGCTCATCCATATTGTCGCGTAAGCCACAGGCCTGCACGGTGCAGCCCGGCGTCATGGCTTTCGGGTAAAAATAAACCAGAACACGCTGTCCCTGGAAGTCGGTTAAATTTACTTGCTCGCCGTCTTGATCGGGCAAGCTAAATTTCGGTGCGAGATCACCGGCTTTCAGTGGGGTCATTACGAAACTCCATCTTGTTCATCATGCTGTGAATAATTGACGACGTTTATACTGCCTTGCGCTTTCAATTCTGTACACAGGTCTTTGAAGGCTTGTTCGATCTTTGCCGCATTTTGCGACTCCGGGCTGTGCGCTGTCACCTGAATAAACAGCTGCGGCGTGACCTCTTTTTCACCCGGTTGGGTGCGTGAAACCAGCTCGGCGATGTTCATGCCGTGCGCGTCTAACAGCCCGGTAAAACGTTCGATAATATGCGGGGAGTCAGGCACTTCCACCTGCACCCATACGGTTGATGGCTGCGCCGGGCGCGGTTGCGCCAAGGTGCGTTTCATCACGATCAGCAGATCCAGTTCTGCCCCTTTTAACGGTAACGTCGATTCAATGAGGGTAATGGCGTTCCAGGTGCCGGAGAGCAGCATGATAAAGGTGAACTCATCGCCGAGCATCGCCAGGCGGCTGTCTTCGATGTTGCAGCCACAGCTACTGACGTGACGCGTGATGGTGTTTACGATACCGGCGCGATCGGCACCCAGCGCGGTAATCACCAAATAGTGATGTAGGGAGGCTGTCAAACCTGTTCTTCCTGTTAAAAGGGGCGGTTGTGACTAGGAAAGCATAAAAAAAACCGGCATACAACATCCTGAGGGCCTCCCGTCTCTTGCTTTTATAACGGGACCAAACGTACCATTGAGGCTCTTGTCTGCACATCAGCACTGAGGATGGCCCATGTTCACGGGAAGTATTGTAGCGATTGTCACGCCGATGGATGAAAAAGGTCAGGTCGACCGCTCCAGTCTGAAAAAACTGATTGATTACCATGTCGCCAGCGGAACCTCGGCGATTGTATCGGTAGGCACTACCGGAGAATCCGCCACCCTGAGCCACGATGAACATGGTGATGTGGTGATGATGACCGTTGAGCTTGCCGATGGGCGAATTCCGGTCATTGCAGGCACGGGCGCCAACGCGACCGCCGAGGCTATCAGCCTCACTCAGCGCTTCAATAACAGTGGTATTGTCGGCTGCCTGACGGTAACCCCGTACTACAACCGCCCGACTCAGGAAGGTCTGTTCCAGCATTTTAAAGCGATTGCTGAACATACTGATTTGCCACAAATTCTGTATAATGTGCCCTCTCGTACCGGCTGCGATATGCTCCCGGAAACCGTAGGGCGCCTGGCGAAAGTCAAAAATATTATCGCTATTAAAGAAGCCACAGGGAACTTAAGTCGTGTTCACCAGATCAAAGAGCTGGTTTCAGATGACTTTATTCTGCTGAGTGGCGACGACGCGACCGCGCTCGACTTCATGCAGCTGGGTGGTCACGGAGTTATTTCCGTCACCACAAACGTAGCCGCGCGCGAAATGGCAGAAATGTGTAAACTGGCCGCCGATGGGCGTTTTAATGAAGCCCGTGCGATTAACCAGCGTCTGATGCCGTTGCACAATAAATTATTTGTCGAACCCAATCCTATCCCAGTGAAATGGGCCTGTAAGGAATTGGGTCTTGTGGCGACCGATACGCTGCGCCTGCCAATGACCCCGATCACTGCCCACGGCCGTGACGAGGTGGCATCCGCGCTAAAGCATGCCGGTTTGCTGTAAAGTTTAGGGAGATTTGATGGCTTACTCAGTACAGAAGTCGCAGCTGGCAAAAGTTGCGGGTGTTTCGCTTGTTCTGCTCCTCGCAGCCTGTAGTTCCGATTCGCGCTACAAGCGCCAGGTGAGTGGTGATGAAGCCTATCTGGAAGCGCCACCGCTTGCCGAGCTTCATGCGCCTGCCGGCATGATCTTGCCTATCCAGAACGGTGATTACAACATCCCGGTTGCTCGCGGCGACGGTGCCACGGGTAAAGGGCTGGATATTCGTCCGCCAGCACAGCCGTTAGCATTGGTTTCAGGCGCGCGTACCCAATTTACCGGTGATACCGCCACGCTGATGGTCGAAAGCGGCCGTAGCGGTAACCTGTGGCCGCAGGTAGTGAGCATCATTCAGGATAAAAACTACACCATCGACAAGCGCGATGATGCGACGCAATCCCTGACCACCGACTGGGTACAGTGGAGCCGTCTGGATGAAGATCAGCAGTACCGTGGTCGCTATCAGATTTCCGTGAAACCGCAGGGTTATCAGCAGTCTGTGGTGGTCAAACTGATTAATCTGGAACAGGCCGGCAAACCGGTTGCTGATGCAGCGTCGATGCAGCGTTACAGCGCTGAAATGCTGAACGTGATCTCGGCGGGTCTGGATAAAAACGCGACGACTGCACAAAACGCTGCGCAGAGCCGCGACGGTGCGACCTTCGACGTGCAGAGCGCCGCAGATGATACTGGTCTGCCAATGCTGGTTGTGCGTGGTCCGTTCAACCAGGTGTGGCAGAAACTCCCGGCAGCACTGGCGAAAGCGGGCATGAAAGTGACCGACAACACCCGTTCGCAGGGCAGCATGGCGGTGACCTACAAACCGTTGTCTGACAGCGGCTGGCGTGATCTTGGCGCAAGCGATCCGGGTCTGACTTCCGGCGATTACAAATTGCAGGTCGGTGACCTCGATAACCGCAGCAGCATGCAGTTCATCGATCCGAAAGGGCATACGCTGACTCAGTCGCAGAACGATGCGCTGGTGGCGGTATTCCAGGCTGCATTTAAGTAAGAAATAAAAGGGCTGGCGCAATCCGGCCCTTTTTTCTGTTACCATACGCAAACGTGTGCGTCGGCAGAAAAACCGATTTTAATGTCCATTTTCCTACCCGGAGTATTGAAAGATGCAAAAGCAAGCTGAGTTGTATCGCGGCAAAGCGAAAACCGTTTACAGCACGGAAAACCCGGACCTGTTGGTGCTCGAATTCCGCAACGATACGTCAGCCGGTGACGGAGCGCGTATTGAACAGTTCGACCGTAAAGGAATGGTCAACAACAAGTTCAACCATTTCATTATGAGCAAACTGGAAGAGGCGGGCATTCCGACCCAGATGGAGCAGCTGCTGTCCGATACCGAGTGCCTGGTAAAAAAACTCGATATGGTGCCGGTAGAGTGTGTCATCCGTAACCGTGCCGCAGGCTCGCTGGTGAAGCGTCTGGGCATTGAAGAAGGCATTGAACTGAACCCGCCGCTGTTCGACCTGTTCCTCAAAAACGATGAAATGCATGACCCGATGGTGAATGAGTCATATTGCGAAACCTTCGGTTGGGTTAACAGAGAAAATCTGGCGACCATGCGTGAGCTGACCTACAAAGCCAACGATGTACTGAAAAAGCTGTTTGATGATGCCGGTCTGATTCTGGTCGACTTCAAACTGGAGTTTGGTCTGTTCAATGGCAAAGTGGTGCTGGGTGATGAATTCTCTCCGGACGGCAGCCGTCTGTGGGATAAAAACACCCTGGACAAAATGGACAAAGACCGCTTCCGTCAGAGCCTCGGCGGCCTGATTGAAGCTTACGAAGAAGTTGCTCGCCGTTTAGGTGTGACGCTCGATTAAGGCTAAGCCCTTAAAGAATAAGAGGATGCCTGGCATCCTCTTTTGCTATCTGCCTTGTTTACTATGGTAATTCTGCGCTGAACCGCCTACGATCACTGTATCAAGGACACCAAATACAGAGGTTGTTATGCGTTGGCAAGGTCGTCGCGAAAGCGACAATGTCGAAGACAGACGAAATGATTCCGGCTCAATGCCACCGATGATGGGCGGCGGACGCGGTGGTTTTCGTCTTCCCAGCGGCAAGGGCGGGATTATTCTGCTGATTGTGGTGGTCGTGGCGGGCTATTACGGCGTCGATCTGACTGGGATGTTGACCGGACAACCGATGACTCAACAGCAACCGGCGCAGCGTTCCATCAGCCCGAACGATGACGAAGCGGCCAAATTCACCTCCGTTATTCTTGCTACTACGGAAGATACCTGGGGACAGGTTTTCCAGAAAATGGGCCGTCAGTACCAACAGCCTAAACTCGTGATGTATCGCGGGGCAACGCGCACCGGATGCGGCACGGGTCAGTCGGTGATGGGGCCGTTCTACTGCCCAGCGGACAGCACCGTTTATATCGATCTCTCTTTCTATGATGACATGAAAAACAAACTCGGCGCTGACGGCGATTTCGCTCAGGGCTACGTGATTGCGCATGAAGTCGGACACCACGTGCAGAAACTGCTCGGCATCGAGCCTAAAGTGCGCCAGATGCAGCAGAATGCTTCTCAGGCTGACGTCAATCGCCTGTCAGTGAAAATGGAATTACAGGCGGATTGTTTCGCCGGCGTCTGGGGTCACAGTATGCAACAACAAGGCGTGCTGGAAGCGGGCGATGTGCAAGAAGCGTTGAACGCGGCGGAAGCCATTGGCGACGATCGATTGCAGCAACAAAGCCAGGGCCGCGTCGTCCCGGACAGCTTTACTCACGGCACGTCACAACAGCGTTACAGCTGGTTCAAACGTGGTTTTGACAGCGGTGACCCGAATCAGTGCAACACTTTTGGTAAAACTGCGCTCAACTAAATCATGAACGACATGGATGCCATCCTCGCACATCGCGTGGAAATGAAAGCGCAGGGCATTCGCCGTCTGTTGGTGCTGAGTGGCGAGGCTGAGTGGAGCTATCAGCAGGCATTATCGCTGCGTGAGCGGCTGGGCGGTGATGGGCTGTTTATCAGCCCAGAAACACAGCCTGAACCGTATTGCGCGCCGTCTGCGCTCAAAACGTTGCTTGGGCGTGAAGTTGAACACGCCTTTTTTGATGCCCGCAAAGGTTTTGATGTCGCCGCGTTTGCCGCACTTGCCGGAACGCTGAAAGCCGGAAGTTGGCTGGTCTTGTTAGTCCCGGATCTGAGACGCTGGCCCACACAGACCGACGCTGATTCTCTTCGCTGGAGCGACAGCGCCGAACCGATACCCACGCCCCATTTTGTCCACCATTTTTGCCGGACGCTGCGACGCGACGGTGAAACACTACTCTGGCAACAGCATCATTCCTGCCCTTTACCTGAATTTCTTTCCCGCCCGCAATGGCACCCTGCGAACGGAGAGCCGCAGGCAGAACAAGCCACTATCCTCGCCGAACTGAAAACGTCGTCGCCAGGTGTGGCGGTGGTGACGGCAGAGAGAGGCCGGGGGAAATCGGCGCTGGCAGGAATGCATCTGAAAACACTGACTGGTCATGCCATTGTGACCGCACCGGCGAAGGCGGCGACGGACGTGCTCGCTCACTTTGCCGGAGAGCATTTTTGCTTTATGGCACCCGACGCGCTGTTGGCGTCAAAAGAACAAGCAGAGTGGCTGATTGTCGATGAAGCCGCCGCTATTCCCGGCCCTCTGCTGGAAAAGCTGGTAAACCGTTTTCCCCGCACGCTACTGACCACGACTGTACAGGGCTATGAAGGCACCGGGCGTGGTTTTTTACTCAAGTTCTGCGCACGCTTTTCCCATCTGAAATTTTTCTCGCTCAGCCAACCGGTGCGTTGGGCCAGCGGTTGCCCGTTGGAAGCCTTTGTTACTCACGCGCTCGTGTTTGAGGACTCCTTACCTGCACTCACACCCTCAGGCACTTTACGCATCCAGCGTGTTGAACAAACTGCATGGGAATATGAACCTGCACTGCCCACAGCGATGTATAGACTGCTTTCTGCGGCGCACTACCGAACCTCACCGCTTGATTTACGGCGGATGATGGATGCGCCAGGCCAGCACTTTATTTCCGCTCAGGAAGGTGATGCGTTGACGGGGGCGCTGTGGCGGGTGGATGAGGGCGGGTTGAGTGTGGAATTGAGTCAGGCGGTGTGGGCCGGTTTTCGTCGCCCGCGTGGCAATCTGGTGGCGCAATCTTTAGCGGCTCACGGCGGGAGCCCACAGGCCGCGACATTGCGAAGCCGACGCATCAGCCGCATCGCTATTCATCCGCAAAGGCAGCGGCAGGGATTGGGCCATCGGATGATTGCAGAGATAGTCGAGCAGGCGCGTGATTGCGATTATCTGTCGGTGAGTTTTGGTTTCACCGATGAACTGTGGCACTTCTGGCAGCGCTGTGGTTTTCATCTGGTACGTTTAGGGACCCATCGGGAAGCCAGCAGTGGCTGTTATACCGCAATGGCACTGTATCCGCTGAGCGCGGCGGGCATTCAACTGACAAGGCGGGAACAGGCGCGCTTTGCACGCGATGCGTTCTGGCTTGCTGCCTGGCGCGAGGGCGTAGAGCCGACAACGAATCTGTCGACAGAGGCTATCCTTACTGATGATGACTGGCAGGAATTGGGCGGTTTTGCTTTTGCACATCGCCCATTCATGGCGGCGGTGGGCAGTCTCAATCGGTTGATAGCGACCGTTGATTTACCATTACCCGCGCTGCGTAACGTATTGACGCGTCAAAATGAGGCTGAACTGGCGCACGGCGGGCGAAAAGCGCTGCTGGCGATGCAGCGACAGGAAACCGCGATGGCGCTGGATTTTCTCGATGCTGAACGCTGTCTGCAACTCGCGAAATACGTCAAAAACCTGCAATTTTTTTAACTAAGTCATTCAGTTAAATGTCATGGTCATTAACGCCTAACGGCGTAGACTCCCCTGCAACAAACGAAGGAGAAAGCCATGAAACATGACCATTTTGTTGTTCAGAGTCCCTCAGCCCCAGCCAAACAACTGCTGCTGCTGTTTCATGGCGTAGGCGATAATCCCGTGGCGATGGGCCAGATTGGTCGCTGGTTTGTGCCGCTGTTTCCTGAAGCGCTGATTGTCAGCGTCGGGGGTGTAGAGCCGTGTGGCCCAACAGGCCGCCAGTGGTTTTCGGTGCAGGGCGTGACGGAAGAAAACCGCCAACAGCGTATTGATGCCGTCATGCCGACGTTCATTGAAACCGTTCGGTACTGGCAGAAAGAGAGCGGCGTTAGCCCACTGGCGACTGCGCTGATTGGCTTTTCACAAGGTTCCATCATGTCGCTTGAAAGCACTAAAGCGGCACCGGGTCTGGCCTCGCGGGTCATTGCCTTTAACGGACGTTTTGCGACGCTGCCAGCGCAAGCCTGCACTGCGACGACCGTGCATTTGATTCACGGCGGAGAAGACAGGGTGATTGATTTAGCGCATGCGGTGGCGGCTCAGGAAGCGCTGATGCAGGCGGGTGGCGATGTGACGCTGGATATTGTCGACGATCTCGGTCACGCCATTGACGATCGCAGCATGCAGTTTGCGCTCGATCATCTGCGTTTTACTGTGCCGAAGCACTATTTCGACGAAGCACTGGGCGGCAGTAAACCGCAGGACGATGACATTATTGAACTGCTGTGAATTAGCCGTGAATAAAGCGATAAAAAAGCGCCCATTGGGCGCTTTTCTGTTTTAAGGCTTCTTCTTCGGCCACTCATCGTCGTCGTCCCACTTATCGTTAAAATCACGATGTGGGGGAAGCTCCGGCTTGTTCGCCATATATTTTTTCGGGTCGACGCGCTTGAGATCTTTGATAACGTTAAGAATAACGCCTAACAAAAACACCAGCACCAGGATCCACCAATATTTCGCCAGCCAGTCCATGCCTGATACCTCTTAGAGTGATGCCGCTACGCGACAAGTTGTTCCATGATCCGCTGATACATGCGGGCCAGAAGCTGTAAGTCGGCGGCGTTCACACATTCATTGATTTTATGAATGGTGGCATTCACCGGCCCGAGTTCAACGACCTGAGCACCCATTCGCGCGATAAAGCGTCCGTCGGAGGTGCCGCCCGTGGTCAGCAGCTGCGGTTTAATTTCATTATAGTGCTCAATGGCGTTCACCACCGCATCGACTAACTTGCCGCGTCCGGTGAGGAACGGCTGGCCGGAGAGCCACCAGTCCACGCTATAGCGCAGTTCGTGTTTATCCAGTAGCGCCACCACTTTCTGTTTGATCATTTCATCGGTCAGTTCAGTGCTGAAACGGAAGTTGAACTGCACGAACAAATCGCCTGGGATCACGTTGTTGCTGCCGGTGCCCGCGTTGATATTGGCAATCTGCATGCTGGTTTGTGGGAAGAATTCATTTCCTTTATCCCACTCGATCGCCACCAGTTCGTTGAGCATCGGTGCCGCGCGATGAACCGGGTTATCCGCCAAATGCGGATAGGCTACATGCCCCTGAACGCCGTGAATGGTCAGGTTGCAGGTGAGTGAGCCGCGACGGCCATTTTTCACCACATCGCCAACCACTTCGGTACTGGACGGCTCGCCCACCAGACAATAGTCCAGGCGTTCGTTCCGCGCCATCAGCGCTTCAACCACTTTCACGGTACCGTGCGTCGCGCTGGCTTCTTCATCTGAGGTGATAAGAAACGCCAGACGGCCTTTATGATTGGGATGCTGAGCAACGAAACGTTCCGCCGCGACGACCATCGCCGCAAGCGATCCTTTCATATCGGCTGCGCCGCGACCGAACAACATACCGTCACGGATAGTGGGCTCGAACGGGGGATTAATCCAACGATCGGCATCGCCCGCGGGCACGACATCGGTATGGCCGGCGAACGCGAGGGTTTCCCCTTTACCGCGCCACGCCCAGAAATTCTGGGTGTCGCCGAAATCCATCGCTTCTACGGTAAAGCCAATTGCGCGCAGGCGCTCAATCATCAGCGCCTGGCAGCCCGCATCATCGGGGCTAAGAGAAGGGCGGCGAATAAGCTGCTGAGTCAGCTCAATGACCGGGCATGACATACACTACACCTCGTTAAACGTCTGGTAACTGGAAACATTAAAACCCAGCAGCATAGGCTTACCGGGGGCGCAGAGCAATGGGCGTTTGATGATTGCTGGCATTTCGAGCATCAGCGCGGCGGCGGTATCGGCGTTGGTAATTGACGCTCGCAGCGTTTCATCCAGTTTGCGCCAGGTCGTACCGCGCGTATTCAGCAGCGCTTCCCAACCCAGTTCGGCAATAAACGTGTCGAGTAATGCGTGGTCAAGGCCGTCAGCCCGGTAGTCATGAAAGCGGTACTCCAGCTGATTATCATCCAGCCAGCGGCGGGCTTTCTTGATGGTGTCGCAGTTTTTAATGCCATACATCGTAATCATGATGAATCCTTTTGCGTCGAAACAGGTGAATCGCTCAGATTTTTCGAATAATTAAAAATCAGGCAAATATCATACGCGAAATAATACCGTGACCTTACGGATACGTCAGCTAAATATCAATCTGATAAAACTGAATGAAATATCATATAAATTGCATAATTTTGCTAAATCATTAATCACAGCACTGTTTCAGAATATTGCAGTAAGTCACATTAAATTAATGGATATCGGTCATAGTTAGGGTAAGTCCCTGTGAGGTAGAGTCTAAGCGCCGTTATCGCAGCAATGGGTTCAACCACCTTCACAACACCAGGCTATTTTCGTACAATAACCATAATAATAAGAGAGGCTGTTATGATCGAACGTGAACTGGGAAACTGGAAAGATTTTATCGAAGATATGCTTCGTAAATAATTCCGTTGTGGGTAATGCGCTAACTGTTTTGACGTTGTAGCACTTTGCAGATAACGATAAAAAAGGCGACCAGAAAGGTCGCCTTTTTGCTGTGCTGCATTAATGTTGTTCAGTTTATTGCGGTTTCTCTTTGAGCGGGAAACGGCGACGTACTAACACGAAGAACAGCGGTACGAAGAAGATAGCCAGAATGGTCGCAGAGATCATGCCGCCCATCACACCAGTGCCGACGGCATGTTGGCTGCCGGAACCTGCTCCGGTGCTGGTGGCCATTGGCAGCACGCCGAAGATGAAGGCTAAGGATGTCATCAGAATCGGGCGCAGGCGCTGACGACAAGCGTGGAGCGTTGCCTCCAACAAATCCTGGCCTTTCTCATTCATTTCGTTGGCAAACTCAACGATAAGAATGGCGTTCTTCGCCGACAGACCAATAACCGTCAGCAGCCCCACCTGGAAATACACGTCGTTCTCAAGCCCGCGCATCCACGTGGCGAGCAGCGCGCCGATAACACCTAGCGGCACCACCAGCATCACTGAGAACGGCACCGACCAGCTTTCATAGAGCGCCGCCAGACACAGGAACACCACCAGCAGTGAAATGGCATACAGGGCAGGGGCCTGCGCCCCGGAGAGGCGCTCCTGATACGACATCGCCGTCCATTCGAGGCCAAATCCGGTCGGCAGCTGGCTGACCAGCCGTTCCATGATATCCATCGCCGTACCGGTACTCACGCCAGGTGCGGCTTCGCCCACGATCTCCAGCGCAGAATAGCCGTTGTAGCGTTCCAGTCGCGGCGAGCCGGTTTCCCAGCGTGAAGTGGCAAAGGCTGAGAATGGCACCATTTCACCGCTGCTGTTACGCACATACCAGAAATTGATGTCATCCGGCAGCATGCGGTACGGCGCGGCCGACTGCACGTACACTTTCTTGGTGCGCCCGCGGTCCATAAAGTCATTGACGTAATCTGAGCCCCAGGCCGTTTGCATGGTGTCGTTGATATCGTTGATCGAGACACCGAGCGCTTGCGCTTTGCGCTGATCGATATCGATCTGCAACTGCGGGCTGTCATCAAGGCCGTTGTGGCGCACGCGGGTTAAGTTTGGATCATTACTCGCCATATCCAGCAGCTTATCGCGGGCTGCCATTAGCGCCGTATGGCCCAGTCCGGCGTGATCCTGCAGTTCCATATCGAAGCCTGCCGAACTGCCCAGGCCACTGATAGCCGGTGGGTTGTTAGCAAATACGCGGGCTTCGTTGATTTTGTTAAACGCTTTGGTTGCCCGCTCGATAATGGCGAACGAGGTTCCCGTTGACGAGTCGCGATCGTCCCAGTCTTTCAGACGGACAAACATACGCGCGACGTTCTGACCGTTCCCGCCAGGGCCGGAGCCGATGGTGGCAAAGATGGAGGCGACGTTGGCCTGCTCGTTTTTGAAGAAATAGTCTTCAACCTTTTCCACCACTTTTAGCGTTTGCTGTTGAGTGGATCCACTTGGAAGCTGGATAGACGTCAGGAACATGCCACGGTCTTCTTGCGGCAGGAAGGAGGTGGGCAGTTTAACGAACAGGATGACCATTCCGCCGAGCAGCAGCACGTAAATCAATATCCAGCGCAGACTACGATGCAGAATTTTGCCGACGCGATTTTCATAGCGCTGGGCGCTGCTGTTGAATACCCGGTTAAACCAGCCGAAAAACCCTTTCTGACCGTGCTGCTCGCCTTTGTGTAACGGTTTGAGCAGCGTGGCGCACAGGGCCGGTGTGAGGATCATCGCGACCAGTACCGACAGCACCATCGCCGACACGATCGTCACCGAGAACTGACGGTAAATCGCCCCGGTAGTGCCGCCGAAGAAGGCCATCGGGATAAAGACTGCCGACAGCACCATCGCGATACCGACCAGCGCGCCCTGAATCTGGCCCATTGATTTACGCGTCGCTTCCCGAGGGGATAGCCCTTCGCTGGTCATGATGCGCTCGACGTTTTCCACTACCACGATGGCGTCATCCACCAGCAGGCCGATAGCCAGCACCATCGCGAACATTGTGAGCGTGTTTATCGAATAGCCAAAGGAGAACAAAATCGCGAACGTCCCCATCAATACCACAGGTACGGCGATAGTCGGGATAAGCGTTGCGCGGAAGTTTTGCAGGAACAGGTACATCACGAGGAACACCAGCGCGATGGCTTCCAGCAGCGTTTTCACGACGTCATGAATCGAGGCTTTGACGAACGAGGTGGTCTCGTAGGCAATTTTGTATTCAAGCCCGTGCGGGAAGTAATGCGACAGCTCGTCGAGTCGCGCCAGGGTGGCCTCGGCGGTCTGCATTTCATTCGCGCCGGACGCCAGTTGAACACCCAATCCTGAGGCGGGTTTGCGGTTGTAACGGCTCAGGTAATCGTAGTTTTCAGCGCCCAGTTCTACGGTAGCGACATCACCCAATGTCACCAACGAACCGTCTTTATTGACGCGCAGCGTGATATCCCGGAACTGCTGCGGTGTTTGCAACAAAGATTGCGCATTCACCGTGGCGTTCAGTGCCTGCTTATTCACCGAAGGTGTCCCGCCCAACTGGCCTACTGCCACCTGGGCATTCTGCGAGCTAATGGCATCGGTGACGTCCTGAGTGGTCATCTGATAGCTATTGAGCTTCGCCGGGTCGAGCCAGATACGCATCGAATATTGCGAACCGTAGGCGGTAATATCGCCCACGCCGTTCACGCGGCTCAGTGGCTCCTGCACGTTACTGGCGACGTAGTCGGCGATATCCTGTTTATCCATACTGCCGTCCGTCGACACGAAGGCGATGGTCAGAATGTTGGTGTCACCGGTTTTACGCACCGTCACGCCCTGATCCTGCACGGCCTGCGGCAGCTTTTTCAACGCCGATTGCAGCTGGTTTTGCACCTGCTGCATCGCTTCGTTGGGGTCAGTACCGGCGGTAAAGGTAAGGGTGATCGTCGCCTGTCCGGCAGAACTGCTCTGGGACGACATATACATCATGTTATCGAGCCCGGTCATGTTCTGCTCGATAACCTGCGTGACCGTGTTTTCCAGCGTTTGCGCGGAAGCGCCTGGATAGTTTGCCGTGATGCGCACGTTCGGCGGCGCTAAATCGGGATATTGCTCAACAGGAAGTGACAAAATTGCCAGCGTACCTGTCAGACACAACAGAATGGCCAGCACCCAAGCAAAAATGGGGCGATCGATAAAGAAATTCGCCATCGGAATCGGGACCTCGTTACACGTATTTTTTTGTTATGACAGGCTTTGAACACTGTAGCGGCAAGGCCCGAGCGAAACGTGGAGAAATTAAGGAGATAGTGTAAATTATCATGCCCCTTTCCTGCATAAGCATACATAAATCAACGCAAACGTGCTTAACGACAAATTATGGCCTGGCGGGTAGACTGGAACGCGAATTCTGACGTCGTGGAGCCATAATGTCATTTAACATTGAAATCATCAAAGACCAAATCCTGTCGGAAAATTACTTTGTGCTGCGCAACCTCACCTACGATTTGACGCGCAAAGATGGCGACGTGGTACGCCATAAGCGTGAGGTCTACGATCGCGGCAATGGGGCGACCATTCTGCTGTATAACCCGCAGAAGAAAACGGTGGTGCTGGTGCGCCAGTTCCGCGTGGCGACGTGGGTCAATGGCAACGCTGATGGCAGGCTGATTGAAACCTGTGCCGGGCTGCTCGATGACGACGAGCCGGAAGTGTGCATTCGCAAAGAAGCGGTAGAAGAAACGGGCTATCAGATTGACGACGTGCGTAAAGTGTTCGAACTGTACATGTCACCTGGTGGGGTCACCGAATTAGTGCATTTTTTTATCGCCGAATATCATGACACTCTGCGTGCAACCATGGGCGGCGGCGTGGAAGATGAAGATATCGACGTGCTGGAAATGCTGTTTGAGCATGCGCTGGCGATGATCAAAAGCGGTGAGATCCGCGATGGCAAAGCCGTCATCCTGCTGCAATATTTGCAAACCGCCGGTTTAATGGACTAATCCGATTGAGTAAAAGGTGGTCGCCAGGTGAGGATACGCGCAGTAATCGGCGTTTTTCTCTTCTGGGGTCATCTCGTGTCTTACCGTCTGCTTTTCCTTCTGCTGCTGACCGCGTTGTCGTCATCACTGACGTGGGCTGCGCCTGTGCAACAGGAATTCAGCGACTGGCAGGTCACCTGCAATAATCAGAATTTTTGCACTGCTCGAAACATTGGCCTGCATCACGGGCTGGTCATGACGCTGACCCGCAGCGCGGGCGCGCATAATGATTCCACGTTGCGGATCGAACTGGGCGGCCCGGAAAACCTGCTGCCAAAAATCCCCTCCATTGCGACGCGTCTGTTGCTCGATGATTCACCGTTAAAACTGGCGGGTGAACATTGGAAGATAACCCCTTGGCGTTTCAGCACCGGCGATAGCCCGACCATCACGGCCTTTCTCCAGCATATTCAGGAAGGGCAGTTGCTGACGCTGGTTCAGGGTACGCAAAGCGTTTCTCTGCAAGGGCTAAAAGCGGCGCTGTTGTTTATCGACGACCAGCAAAAACGTGTTGGCAGTGAAACGGCGTGGATAGGAAAGGGCGATGAACCGCCGCTGAGCGTACCGCCTGCACCCGCGCTGAAATCGGTCGCCAAGGTCAATCCAACGCCCACGCCGTTCAGTCACGAAGAATTTAACGATTTGCTGGATTATGGCAGTTTACGCATGAGCAGCAGCCAATGCTCGCTCGATCTGCTGCGCCGCGAAGTGTGGGTTACGCCGCTGACCGACGATAAAGCGCTGCTGATGTTGAGCTGTGAATCCGGGGCGTACAACACGATTTATCGCGCATGGCTGGTCACACGGCATAAGCCGTTTGTTGCGCAGGCCGTGCGTTTGCGTCTGCCGTTTCAACCGCCGGACAGCGAAGAGCGTGACATTGAACTGGTTAATCTGACGTTTAACGATAAAACCCGCGAACTGGCAACGCTCGATAAAAGCCGCGGTCAGGGCGACTGCGGTGTGCAAACGCGCTGGCGTTATGATGGTCAGCGCTTTCGTTTGGTGCGCTACGCCGGACAACCGGCCTGCGATAACTGGCAAGGGCCAGATGCCTGGCCCACGTTGTGGATCACCCGCTAATCTCCCTGCCCGATGGCGACGCATTGCGTCTTATCGGGCCTACGTGATGCCGATGTTGGTGTCGGCGAGGTGGTGGTTTTGTAGGCCCGGTAAGGCGTAAGCCGCCACCGGGCACTCGATATTACTTCCCGAGCACTTTCTTCGCCTTCGCGACAATGTTCTCCACCGTAAAGCCAAAGAACGGGAACAGTTTGTCGGCGGGGGCCGATTCGCCAAAGGTGGTCATGCCGACAATCGCGCCTTTCAGCCCAACATATTTGTACCAGTAGTCGGCGATCCCGGCTTCGACCGCCACGCGGGCTGATACGTCTGAAGGCAGGACCGATTCCCGGTATTCCTCATCCTGCGCGTCAAACACATCGGTCGACGGCAGCGACACCACGCGCACGCTGTGTCCATCCGCGCGCAGTTTTTCCGCCGCCAGCACGGTGATTTCCAGTTCCGAACCTGTCGCTATCAGAATCAAATCTGGCTTGCCGCCAGCGTCTTTCAACACATAACCACCGCGAGCAATCGCTTTCACCTGATCGGGCGTGCGCTCCATCTGTGCCAGATTCTGACGCGAAAGGATCAGTGCCGTTGGTCCAGTATGGCGTTCAATCGCCGCTTTCCACGCCACTGCGGTTTCCACCTGATCGCAAGGCCGCCAGGTGCTGAAGTTTGGCGTCAGGCGCAGGCTGGCGAGTTGTTCGACCGCCTGGTGCGTTGGCCCGTCCTCGCCAAGACCGATGGAATCATGGGTATAGACCATAATTTGTCGCGCTTTCATTAGCGCTGCCATACGCGCCGCGTTGCGGGCATATTCGACAAACATCAGGAACGTGGCGGTGTAGGGCACAAAGCCGCCGTGATGCGCGATCCCATTGGCGATGGCGGTCATGCCAAATTCACGCACGCCGTAGTGAATGTAGTTCCCGGCGTGATCCTCTTTCAACGACACCGACTCTTTCCAGATAGTCAGGTTACTTGGCGCGAGATCCGCTGAACCGCCGAGCAGTTCGGGCAGATGCGGGCCAAAGGCATTTAGCGTGTTTTGTGACGCTTTACGGCTGGCGATTTTTGCCGGTTCCGACTGCAATTTCTCGATATAGCCCTGCGCCGTTTCCTGCCATGCTTCCGGCAGTTCGCCGCTCATGCGGCGTAAAAACTCGGCGGCCAACTCTGGATGTGCTTTCTTGTAAGCCGCCAGTTTTTCATTCCAGCCCTGCTGCGCTTTCTCGCCTTTTTGATGCGCGTCCCAAGCCTGGTAAATCTCTTTCGGGATTTCAAAGGCCGGGTATTTCCAGCCGAGCTGTTTACGCGCCAGCGCGACTTCTTCCTCACCCAGCGCCGAGCCGTGCGACTCTTCTTTCCCGGCCTTATTGGGCGAGCCGAAACCAATCACCGTGCGACAGATAATCAGCGACGGTTTGTCCTTCACGCTTTGCGCTTCGATGATCGCTTTTTTCACCGCTTCCGGATCATGCCCGTCGATTTCATGCACCACATGCCAGTGATAGGCCTCGAAGCGTTTGGCGGTGTCATCGGTAAACCAGCCGTCGGTTTCACCGTCAATCGAGATGCCGTTGTGATCGTAGAAACCAATCAGTTTGCCCAGCCCCAGCGTGCCCGCCAGCGAACAGGCTTCGTGCGAGATGCCTTCCATCAGGCAGCCATCGCCCATAAACACGTAGGTGAAATGATCGACGATGTCGTGGTCCGGCTGGTTAAACTGCGCGGCCAGCGTGCGTTCAGATATCGCCATCCCAACCGCGTTCGCCAGCCCCTGACCGAGCGGCCCGGTGGTGGTTTCAATGCCCGGCGTATAGCCGATTTCCGGGTGGCCTGGCGTTTTGGAATGCAGTTGGCGGAAGTTTTTTATCTCTTCCATCGGCAGGTCGTAGCCGGTCAAGTGCAACAGGCTGTACAGCAGCATTGAGGCGTGGCCGTTGGATAAAATAAAGCGGTCACGATCGTACCAGTGCGGATCGTTTGGATTGTGTTTGAGGAAATCATTCCACAGCACTTCGGCAATATCCGCCATCCCCATGGGCGCACCCGGGTGGCCGGAATTGGCTTTCTGCACGGCGTCCATACTCAGGGCGCGAATCGCGTTGGCAAGCTCTCTACGGGACATAGTCATACTCCGTGGCAAAAGTTACAGTTTGGCGGCAAGCAAGTCTTCAAGTTTGCGTTGGTCAACGGCGAACAGGCGTATACCTTCGGCCAGTTTGTCCACCGCCATCGGGTCCTGATTATGCTCCCAGCGGAACTGCGCTTCGGTCAGCGGGGCAGGGCGATTGAAGAACTGTGCGGCTGGGATCAGCTTGCGCGTTACCGGGGCGTCTTTCTCCTGCAATTCTTTGAGCAGCGGTGGGGCGATGGTCAGTCGGTCGCAGCCCGCCAGCGCCAGAATCTGTTCGGTGCGGCGGAAACTCGCGCCCATTACCACGGTTTCATAGCGATGCTGTTTGAAGTAATCGTAGATATTGCGCACCGATTTCACGCCGGGATCTTCTTCTACCACGTAGGGGTCCATCGGCTCGCGTTGTTGATACCAGTCGTAAATGCGCCCGACAAACGGGGAGATCAGGAATACGCCAGCCTCGGCGCAGGCGCGTGCCTGGGCAAACGAGAACAACAGCGTCAGATTGCAATGAATGCCTTCTTTCTCCAGCACTTCGGCGGCGCGAATGCCTTCCCAGGTGGAGGCGAGCTTAATCAGAATTCGTGATTTTTCGATCCCCTGATCGGCGTACAGTTCGACCAGATGGCGCGCTTTGGCGATACTTTTGTCTTTGTCGAATGAGAGCCGCGCATCCACTTCGGTCGACACGCGCCCCGGGATGCTTTTCAGAATTTCTGCACCGAAGTTAACGGCCAGTTTGTCGCAGGCGTCGATCACCTGCTGCTCGCGGCTGGTCCCTTGCTTTTTGGCGTAGGCAACCGCGTCGTCAATCAGGTGAACGTAATGTTCAAGCCCGGCGGCCTTTAGCAGCAGCGAAGGGTTGGTGGTGGCATCTTCCGGCTGATAGTGGCGGATGGATTCGATATCGCCGCTGTCGGCGACCACGGTAGTGAACTTTTTGATTCCGTCTAGCTGGTTCATGAAAAGAGACTCCTTAAAAAGCAAAGCGTTATACGAGGGAACTCGTGTGCGCTTCGGGGGGAATTCAGGTCATGCTTAACTCAAAAGCATAGCAGACGGTCGCCGCCTTGTTTTACGACAGCCATTAACAAGAGTGTTAAAAATTAATAACAAAATGACGTTTTGTTGACGAGAGTATGGCGGCCTTCAAAGTTTACGAAACCGCGAAAGGGGATACTCAGGGGTTAGCACCGGGAACAATTGACCCTAATAAGTGACGTGAAAGGAACATCAAATGGATGACCAGTTAAAACAAAGCGCCCTCGATTTTCACGAATTCCCGACTCCGGGGAAAATTCAGGTCTCTCCGACCAAGCCGCTCGCCACGCAGCGTGACCTGGCGTTAGCGTATTCGCCGGGCGTGGCTGCGCCGTGCCTCGAAATCGAAAAAGACCCGCTGGCGGCCTTCAAATACACCGCCCGTGGCAACCTGGTGGCGGTGGTGTCGAACGGTACTGCGGTTCTTGGTTTGGGGAATATCGGCGCGTTGGCCGGAAAACCGGTCATGGAAGGGAAAGGCGTACTGTTCAAAAAATTTGCCGGTATCGACGTGTTCGATATTGAAGTCGATGAACTCGACCCTGATAAATTTATAAACGTGGTGGCGGCGCTGGAACCGACGTTCGGCGGCATTAACCTCGAAGACATCAAAGCCCCAGAGTGTTTCTATATTGAGCAGAAGCTGCGCGAACGCATGAAGATCCCTGTCTTCCACGACGATCAGCACGGCACGGCGATTATCAGTACCGCGGCTATCCTGAACGGGCTGCGGGTGGTGGAGAAAAACCTGTCCGATGTGCGGATGGTGGTTTCCGGCGCGGGTGCGGCGGCGATCGCCTGTATGAATCTGCTGGTGGTGTTGGGGATGCAGAAACACAACATCGTGGTCTGCGACTCGAAAGGCGTTATCTACAAAGACCGTGAGCCGAACATGGCCGAAACCAAAGCGGCGTACGCGGTGGATGACGACGGCAAACGCACGCTGGATGACGTGATTGACGGCGCTGACATTTTCCTCGGCTGTTCCGGCCCGAAAGTACTGACCCAGGAAATGGTCAAGAAAATGGCGCGTGCGCCAATGATTCTGGCGCTGGCAAACCCGGAACCGGAAATTCTGCCGCCGCTGGCGAAAGAAGTGCGTCCGGACGCGATCATCTGCACCGGGCGTTCCGATTATCCAAACCAGGTGAACAACGTGCTCTGTTTCCCGTTCATCTTCCGTGGCGCGCTGGACGTCGGCGCAACGGCTATTAACGAAGAGATGAAACTGGCGGCGGTGCATGCCATCGCTGAACTGGCGCTCGCCGAACAGAGTGAAGTGGTGGCCTCGGCGTATGGCGATCAGGACCTGAGCTTTGGCCCTGACTACATTATTCCCAAACCGTTCGACCCGCGTCTGATCGTGAAAATTGCCCCGGCGGTCGCGAAAGCGGCGATGGATTCAGGCGTAGCGACGCGTCCGATTGCCGATTTTGCGGCCTATGAAGAGAAGCTGAGCGAGTTCGTTTATAAAACCAACCTGTTCATGAAGCCGATTTTCTCGCAGGCGCGTAAAGAGCCGAAGCGTGTGGTGCTGGCGGAAGGGGAAGACACCCGTGTGCTGCACGCGACGCAGGAACTGATTACGCTGGGTCTCGCTAAGCCCATTCTGATTGGTCGCCCGAACGTGATTGAAATGCGTTTGCAGAAACTGGGCCTGCAAATGAAGCCGGGCGTCGATTTTGACATCGTGAACAACGAATCCGATCCGCGCTTCAAAGAGTACTGGATGGAGTACTACAACATCATGAAGCGCCGGGGGATAACCCAGGAGCAGGCGCAGCGTCATGTGATCAGCAACACCACGGTTATCGGCGCAATCATGGTTCAGCGCGGTGAAGCGGATGCGCTGATCTGCGGGACGATTGGCGATTATCACGAGCATTTCAGCGTGATTCAGCAATTGTTTGGCTACCGTGAAGGCGTGCATACCGCCGGGGCAATGAACGCCCTGCTGTTGCCAAGCGGTAACACGTTCATCGCGGATACTTACGTCAACGAAGATCCGACGCCAGAGCAGTTAGCGGAAATTACGCTGATGGCGGCTGAAACCGTGCGTCGTTTTGGTATTGAACCGCGTGTGGCGCTGTTGTCGCATTCAAACTTTGGATCGTCCAATTGCGCGGCAGCCACCAAAATGCGTAACACGCTCGATCTGGTTCGCGCCAGCGATCCAGAACTGATGATTGACGGTGAAATGCACGGTGACGCGGCGCTGGTGGAAAGTATTCGCCTGGAGCGGATGCCGGACAGCCCGCTGAAAGGGGCGGCGAACATTCTGGTAATGCCGAATATGGAAGCGGCGCGTATCAGCTACAACCTGCTGCGCGTGTCCAGTTCTGAAGGGGTGACCGTCGGGCCGGTATTGATGGGCGTGGCGAAACCGGTACACATTCTGACGCCAATCGCGTCGGTTCGCCGTATCGTTAATATGGTCGCGCTGGCGGTGGTTGAGGCGCAGACGCAGCCGTTGTGATGTGGAGCGTCGGGCGACATTTCGCCGCCCGGCGTTAAATCCAGTCTCTGACCTTTATAAACTCACACAAGGCAGCCTCCGGGCTGCCTTCTTCTGGCTGGTAGTTATATTCCCAGCGCACCAGCGGCGGCATCGACATCAGAATCGACTCCGTGCGGCCTCCGGTCTGTAAACCAAACAGCGTGCCGCGATCCCACACCAGATTAAATTCCACATAGCGCCCCCGGCGATAAAGCTGGAAATCACGCTCGCGCTCGCTGTATTCCAGCGCTTTACGACGCTCAACAATCGGCAGGTACGCATCGGTAAAACCGTCGCCAACGGCCTGCATAAATGCAAAGCAGTGGTCGAAATCGGGGGTGTTCAGATCGTCAAAGAACAGACCACCGATGCCGCGCTGTTCGTTGCGGTGTTTGAGGAAGAAGTAGTCGTCGCACCATTTTTTGTAGCGCGGGTACACGTCCTCGCCAAATGGAAGACAGAGATCGCGAGCGACGCTGTGCCAGTGCACTGCATCTTCTTCGAAACCATAGTAGGGCGTTAAATCAAACCCGCCGCCAAACCACCACACCGGGTCAGCGCCTGGTTTTTCAGCGATAAAGAATCGCACGTTCGCGTGGCTGGTCGGTATGAAGGGATTACGCGGATGCACAACGAGAGAAACACCCATTGCTTCAAAGCTGCGGCCCGCCAGTTCCGGGCGGTGCGCTGTCGCAGAAGCGGGCATCGCGTCACCGTAAACGTGGCTGAAATTCACGCCCGCTTGTTCAAACACGCCGCCGTCGCGCAGCACACGGCTACGCCCGCCGCCACCGGCTTCACGCTGCCAGTTATCTTCGATAAATTCACAGCCGTCGACGGCCGCAAGCTGCTGGCAGATGCGGTCCTGAAGTTCGAGTAGAAAGGCTTTTACCTGTGCGGCATCCGGTTTCATTAACGTCTCTTCACGTGCGCTTTCTGGTTATCAAACCAGTTGAAATAACTGATGATGCCGGACGCAATCGCGTTGGCAATTTTCTGACGAAACGCGGCAGTGCCGAGCAGTTTCTCTTCACCTGGGTTGGTGATAAATGAGGTTTCCACCAGAACAGACGGAATCGACGGCGATTTGAGCACCACAAACGCGGCCTGTTCAGTGCTGCGGCTATGCAGGCGATGCACCGGTTTAATCTGTTTAAGTATATGCGAGCCGAGCGTCAGGCTGTTCTTGATGGTGTCAGTTTGCACCAGATCGAACAGCACCTGCTGGAGCAGCTGATCTTTATCCATCGCTTTCTTACCGGCCAGTTCATCGGCGGCGTTTTCCTTATCGGAAAGGTACTTCGCCATGGCGCTACTGGCACCGCGATTCGACAGTGCGAAGACCGACGCCCCGGCGGCACTCGGGCTTGTAAAACCGTCGGCGTGGATCGACATAAACAGATCCGCCCCGTGTTGATGGGCGATTTCAACGCGGTCGTACAGCGGGATAAAAGTATCGTCGGTGCGCGTCAGTCGGGCATCAATACCGTGACCGCGCAGAATCGAACGCACGTTTTTGGCAATCGCCAACACCACGTGTTTCTCTTTTGAGCCGCCGTGACCAATGGCCCCGGTGTCGATACCGCCGTGGCCCGGGTCGAGCATCACCATACGTTTTGCTCCGGCTTTTTTCGCCGCAGGTTTACTGTGACCGTTGCTGGTTTTCAACGTTTCGTCTTTGGCGATGGCTTTGGACATGCCAGACAGCGTCAGTGCAGCCAATCCGGCTTTCAGCACCTGGCGGCGCGATGCAAGTGTCTTAAGGGGTTTAAAAGTGCTCATGCGGCCTGATTTGTAAAAATAAATAATCCATGTGTTATATCGTATCGTCTTTTCCGTTACGACTATCCGGGATGAGAATTGTTTTACTTTTCATTTCAATACGTGACAATGCAACATTATGCCATTTTTTTGACCGTTTTTCGTCAGATATTGGATAATTAGGACGTTCGCGCCATAATCACTGTTTTTAAACCTAAAAAGATGGGCAATACCATGGAGATACGCGTTTTTCGCCAGACCGATTTCGAAGAGGTTATTACGCTTTGGGAGCGTTGTGATCTGTTGCGTCCATGGAACGACCCGGAAATGGATATCGAACGTAAGCTGAATCATGATATCAGCCTGTTTCTGGTGGCGGAAGTGAATGGCGAAGTGGTCGGCACGGTAATGGGCGGCTACGACGGGCATCGTGGCTCGGCGTATTATCTCGGTGTGCATCCGGAATATCGAGGCCGTGGGATTGCCAATGCCTTGCTCAATCGTCTTGAAAAAAAACTGATCGCCCGTGGCTGCCCGAAATTGCAGATCATGGTGCGGGAAGATAACGATATGGTTCAGGGCATGTACGAACGGCTGGGTTATGAGCACGCAGATGTGGTGGTGCTGGGTAAGCGTCTGATTGAAGATGAAGAATATTGATTTTTCGCCGTCGGCATACGATGGTCACGGGCGGCTACGGCTGCCTTTTCTGTTTTGGTGCGTGCTGCTATTGCAGGCGCGAACCTGGGTTTTGTTCGTGATGGCCGGGGCGTCGCGCCAGCAGGGCGATACGCTGTTGAGTTTGTTTTATCCCGATCACGATAATTTCTGGCTCGGCTTGTTGCCCGGCGTGCCTGCGGTTTTTGCTTTTATGCTGAGCGGGCGGCGACATCAATTGCCGCGTCTGTGGGCGCTGATGCGTTGGGTGCTGATGGTTGCGCAGTTAGCGCTTCTGCTCTGGCAGCCGTTGTTGTGGTGGCAGGGTGAGCCGCTGAGCGGCATCGGTCTGGCGCTGGTTATTTTTGATGGTTTTGCCCTCTGGTGGCTGCTCAGCAATCGCCGTTTACGCGCCTGTTTTTCTGCGCACGAGGATTAATGGCACTTTTCTGCCATTATGGACTCCAACTGGCGTTGTTTTGACATACAAAGGATCCTGGAATGAAATCAATGCGTTTATTGCTCTGTGCGCTGCCTCTGGTCTTAAGCGGCTGTGCCACCGTCAGTTCTGGCTTCAGCTCTGTGCACTGGTCATCGGCGCTGCCGTGGAACTGGTTTGGTTCTTCAATGGAAGTGACCGAGCAGGGCGTTGGCGATTTAACGGCTTCGACACCGTTGGATGAACAGGCCATTAACGATGCGCTGGACAGCGACTATCGTATCCGTAGCGGGATGAAAACCAGCAACGGCAGCATCGTGAAGTATTTTGAAGCGTTGAAAGACGACAACGTGGCGCTGGTGGTCAACGGAGATGCGGGCAGTATCAGCCGGATTGATGTGATCGACAGTGATATCGCTACCGCTGACGGCATTAAAATCGGCACCCATTTCAGCGATGTGTACAGCAAAGCGTTCGGAAACTGCGAGAAAGCCAGCGGTGACGACAGTGCAAGCGTGGAGTGTAAAGCCAAAGACAGTCAGCATATTAGCTACTTGTTCAGCGGCAGCTGGGGCGGCCCGCAGGATTTAATGCCGCCGGATGACTCTCTGAAATTCTGGAAAGTCAGCAAGATTATCTGGCGTCGTTAATTTGCGTCTGAACAAGCTGTCGTTCTGAAAAAGCGGGTATACTGCGCGCCATCGAAATGCCACGAGGTCGTGGCACCATGACTGATGAAAACCTTAATCCAACGCCAATCTGATAAAGGGCATTAGTCAAAAAAACAAGGAAAATCAATTTATTGATTTTCGGCTGATAATCACAAAGAAGGAAAAACCACGCTTTTTCCTTCTTTGTCAGCAACCCTAATGCCACGATATTGTGGCATCTTTTTTTTCAGGAGGAGCGATGTCTCAGGTTCAGAGCGGCATTTTGCCGGAACATTGCCGTGCGGCGATTTGGATTGAAGCCAATGTAAAAGGGGACGTCAACGCCCTGCGTGAGTGCAGCAAAGTGTTTGCCGATAAACTGGCAACCTTTGAGGCTAAATTCCCCGAGGCGCATCTCGGTGCGGTGGTGGCGTTCGGTCACGACACCTGGCGCATGCTGAGTGGTGGCGTCGGCGCAGAAGAACTTAAAGATTTTACCCCTTACGGAAAAGGCCTCGCTCCGGCAACACAATACGATGTGCTGATCCACATTCTCTCTCTGCGCCATGACGTTAATTTCTCTGTTGCCCAGGCGGCGATGGACGCGTTTGGCGGAGCAATTGAGGTCAAAGAAGAGATCCACGGTTTCCGTTGGGTCGAAGAGCGCGATCTCAGCGGTTTCGTTGACGGCACCGAAAACCCGGCAGGTGTTGAGACGCGTCGTGACGTCGCCGTGATTGCAGACGGCGTCGACGCGGGCGGCAGCTACGTGTTCGTTCAGCGCTGGGAACACAATCTCAAGCAGCTAAACCGCATGAGCATTCCCGATCAGGAAATGATGATTGGCCGCACCAAAGAGGCCAATGAAGAAATCGACGGTGACGAGCGCCCGGACACGTCACATTTGACGCGTGTCGACCTGAAAGAGAACGGCAAAGGGTTGAAGATTGTTCGCCAGAGCCTGCCGTACGGCACGGCTAGTGGGACTCACGGTTTGTACTTCTGCGCTTACTGCGCGCGTCTGTACAACATCGAACAGCAGTTGTTGAGCATGTTTGGTGATACCGACGGTAAGCGTGACGCGATGCTGCGCTTTACCAAACCGGTGACAGGCGGCTATTACTTCGCGCCGTCGCTCGATAAATTGCTGGCGCTGTAAGTCTGCTTTGTGATGCCCGGTGGCGCTAGCGCTTACCGGGCCTTGTATTATCCCTTCCGTGCAGAGAGAACCGGCCAGTTCTCTCTGCCATGCAGTCCGGATGCCGTACCGGGCCTTAGATACCCGAATCTGTGTCGTAGATAATTTGCACCGGACTGTGCTTCTCCACATCTGATAAACCGAACAGTATCATGGACCGGTTACCCCGGTACCCCGCATTTGCAAGGATGGTTATACGATGGAACATGAACTTTATTTCATCGGCATTGATGTTGCCAAAGCTAAGCTCGATGTCGACCTGTTGCGCCCTGATGGCCGTCACCGCAGCAAAAAATTCCCCAA
>DASXML010000038.1:0-3424 GCA_036495715.1 Scandinavium sp. | reverse complement strand
GGCTGTTTGACGCGCTGCGTTTCCCGGGTAACGGGCTGCGGCTCAAATCCCTGAAGACTGAGCAGCGCAGCAGCCGGCTGACTTACACCCTGGAAGGAATGCTCTATGCAGAGAATTAAGTGGCGTTACCTGTTGCCCGCCGTATTGCTGTCAAGCTCTCCGGGCTTTGCCGGTACGGAACTCCCGCCCGCACCGCCCGGGAACGTACCTGAACCTGCCGCGACCTTGCCGGTTCAGGCCGCACCATCGGGGAACAGTGATAACAGTTACGGGCGGCTTGAAGACATTCAGGCAAAAACCATGCTCTACGAGGCGCAGCTGGCGCAGGCCAAGGCGCTCAATGAGTTGCAAAAGAACGGCTATGACGCGGTGCTGGGCGCACCGTTTAACCCTCAGCCAGCCTCACAAACGAAGGACAGCAGCAGCGCACGACCGGCGGAAGAGAGTAAGGCACTTCCGCAGATTGTCGAAATTTCCGGTGGCCAGCAACTCTCGGCCACGCTGGTTCTGGACAGCGGCAATCAGATCCGCGTTCAGGCGGGGAGCCGTATCCCCGGAACGGCGTGGACAGTAGCCAGAATTACATTCGGCGAAGTCACCGTCAGCAGCGCTGAGGGTGGCCTGGTCTCATTAGCGTTTGCGGGGTAAGCCTTATGGAATTCAGCGAACACACAACGAACTGGCTTTATCTGGACGACAGCCATCCGGAGCAGGGGCGTCTGTATGTGTCGACGGAGCACCGCGCCAGTCCCGCAGTGCAGTCGGAAATAGCCCGGGCGCTTCGCCAGCGCCCCCTTCTTAAGCTGCAGCCCGTGCATCTGAGTGAGTTACGGCGCCTGCAACTGGGCCGGGCAGATAAGGTCACCGGCAACGGATCCTGGTCTCCGGAACAGAAAAAAGTCGTGGAGTTTATGCGCCGTGCGGGTGAAGCCCATGCCTCCGATATTCATATTCTTATTGGTGCGGAGGCCATCACGGCGGTCGTGTTCCGTATCCACGGTGACCTCGAACTTCAGTCTGAGCTGAGCGTGGAGGAGGGGATGTCACTCGCCTCGACCATCGTGATGTCGATGTGCGATGTTGCACCTCAGCAGTTCAGCGAAACCGATGAACAGGATGGGCGTCTGCGCAATGAGTTTGTGAAGGCGCTCAGCCTCTATGCCGCACGGTACTCCGCCGTCCCGACGGAGTCGGGTCTGTACGTGGTGCTGCGTGTGATCCGCGATGAGAGCAGCGATATACCGTCACTGGATGCGCTGGGTTATCTGCCTGAGCAGCAAAAGCTTATCCGCCGTATGTTGCAACGCCCGGAGGGCATTGTGGTGACCGCCGGGCCGACTGGATCGGGCAAAAGTACCACCATGCGCACCTTCTGCCAGATGTATCTGGAACTGACCGGTGGCCGTCGACGGCTGGTTACCGTGGAAGATCCGGTTGAGGGCAAAGTGCATGGTGCTGTTCAGACCACCATCCTCGCCGACCGTAACGATCCGGATTCGGTGACGCGTGCCTGGCAGCGCCGACTGTCTGCCTTTAAACGTCTTGATCCGGATGCTGAGGTGGTCGGTGAAATACGCGACGGCTGGTCTGCACGAGCCTGTATTAGTGAGGGTAAGAGCGGGAGCCTGGTGCTGACCACCCTGCATGCGAATGATGCGACAGGCATTATCGACCGTCTGACCGACACACTGGATATCGCGCCGGGAATGGTTATGGATCCCCAGGTCGTGATTGGTCTCATCGCACAACGTCTCGTTCAGATATTGTGTCCATCCTGCAAAAAGCACTGGCGCGATGTCCGTGACACGCTCAGTGAGGATGACCGCGAGCTTGTGGAGCAATACTGCGACACGGGAACGGTGGCGTTCCGAAATCATGACGGGTGCGCGAGTTGCTGGCGTGGCGTCACGGGACGAAAGGTTATCGCTGAAGTTATCCGTCCTGATGCACGCTTTATGCAGTTGTACCGTGAACAGGGCAAACTCGCGGCGCGCAGCTACTGGGTGCATCACATGGGCGGCATTACCCGCGGTGCACACCTGAAACGCTATATCGCTGCCGGTGAGGTTGACCCGATTGATGCTGACAAACTCAGTCCGCTGGATGAGGACAGTTTAAACCTGTTGCCACCTGAGGCGCTGAAACTGAACCCGCCAGGAGTTCATCATGGCTGATTTATTCCGTAAGTTGCGCGGAAGGCTTAAACACTCTCTGGCTAAAGGAAGCACCAGGTCCGAAGGCCTGGGGCGCTGGATAGGGCAAAAAACCTTCAGTACCAACGACCGCATGACACTGTATGAAGATCTCGCTTTTTTACTGGAAAACAACCAGAAAACGGAAGATGCGATTGCCGGTATGCAGCGTACCCGTCACCGGAAAAACGATCCGGTGCTGTTGTGTCTCAATGATGCCCGTCACGCACTGACGCGTGGACGGGGGCTGGATGCAGGGCTTGCCGGATGGGTTCCTCCTCAGGAGGCCACCATCCTGCGAGCGGGGCGTGTCGCCAAAGATTTACGTGGGGCGCTGCTTCGGGCCATCGATGTGGTGAAAGGCATTGGTGAGATGAAAACCACGGCGATGGTGAACCTCTCTTATCCACTGATGCTCCTGGGCGGCACCTTTTACATGATGAAAATGGTGAGTGAACGCTTCCTGCCGCGTCTTGAGCAACTCAGCCCGGCAGACACCTGGACCGGGTGGATGTGGTGGCTCGGGGCGATCACCCACTTTTTTGTGGACAACCGGTATGTCCTGGGGGCAGGGCTTGTTGCTTTCTGCGTGTGGGTTGTCTGGTCCCTTCCACGGCTGACCGGTTCTGTACGCAGTCGCGTGCTTGACCACCTGTTTCCCTGGAGTCTGTACCGTGAAGTGCAGGGTGTGTCTTTTTTGCTGAACCTGAGCGCGCTGTTGCGGGCAAACCTGCGGACCGAGGAGGCGCTGGATATGCTCAGTCGCCACGCCACCCCGTGGCTGTATGAGCGCCTGACTGCCACCCGGCGTCAGGTTTCGCGCGGTAAGCATCTGGGACTGGCGCTGGCCGACAGTGGGTATGCATTTCCCTCCCGGGAAGCCATTGACCGGCTGATGTTGCTGACTGCGGGACCGGGTGGGGAAGACAACATCGAAAACTTTGCGCGGATGTGGCTGAAAAAGTCCATCGGGCGCATCAAACGTGTCTGCCAGGTTTTCCAGCTGGTCGGCATGCTGGCAACCGCTGGCTATCTCCTGCTCACGTTCCTTGCTACTCAGGACCTGAGCGCAATCATCGGCAACCGCTGACTTTCATTACTGCGAGGTCTTAACCCATGTCATACCTGTCCCAAAAATCTGCTGTACACAGGGGGGCGCTTACCCTGCCTGAGGCCATCATTGTCAGTGCGGTGGCAATGGTCATTATTGTTGCTGTTTATGCCTCCGGCGG
>DASXML010000037.1:0-3148 GCA_036495715.1 Scandinavium sp. | reverse complement strand
TCCAGCACATTCCATGTACTACTGACTAGAAGCTGTAATGTACTGAGAACTGCACAATACGTGGCTGTGACCGGGTATCAGTGATCTGACCAAAGGTGCTGTCACTGAGGTTGGCATCCGGATAGTTATAACTGGCGAAATTAAATGCGTTGAAGAAGTCGGCCCGGAATTCAACGTTCTGGTTTTCCGTAATGCGGAACTGCTTGCCCGCGGTCAGGTCGATCTGCTCGAACCCGGGAGCACGCTCCGTGCCATTGCTCGCCGTACCGAATTCTTCACTGTTCGGAATGCCATAGGCGCATTCACCATTGTCGAATCCATCGCTTGCGGTACAGGGAGTAGCAGACGGATCAGTACCAAACCATTGACCGACGCTGCGTTTACGTACCGCAAGCGGACGATAATGATTTGGCCGTGAAGCTCTGTTGTTCACCGTAGTCGTGTTTGGCGCACCGATCGTGATAGGCAGACCGGAGAAGGCGATAGCCGTTCCCGTCAGCTTCCAACCACCGGCAATCTCATTGAGCCACGGGTTTATGTTGCTACCCAAACGATGTCCACGACCGAAAGGAAGCTCATACACGCCGGTTGCCGACAGATTATGACGTACGTCCATGCCGGCCGGGCCGTAGTCCGCCTGGCCGTCATAGCCGTTCTGCCAATAAGCGCTGTAGTTGGGACCGTTATTGCCCAGGGAGTTCGCGCCAAAGAAGCCTGGATTGTTGGTCAGAGCCTTGGCGTAGGTGTAATTCACCGTGTACTCAAGACCATCGTGCTCACGGTGACGAACCTGAACCTGCAGAGCATTGTAGTTCGATATCGATTCCGCTTCGGTTACCACCACACTGCCGGTTTGGCCAACCAGGTTTGCATATGGAGCGGTAGTGTTCGGCGCAAAAAGCTGGTTGCCTGCGCGCGCATCAATCAGGTGCTGACCGAGCTGACCAACATAACCAGCAGATATAGAGGTCTGATTGTTGAGCTCATACTCTGTTGAAAGCGAGAACTCCTGAATGAGGGCCGGTCGCAAATTATTTTGCCATGCGCGAAGTGTATTGCTGCTGGTAGAAGCGGCAAAGCTCACTGGCAAAGCATTCTCTGCCTTGAGTGGCGTACCTGGACTGGTAGCGCTGGCGTTTGTCGCCTGGTAAGTAAAGGCCGGCTGAAACGGCGGATTGAAGTTCAGGCGCAGGTTGGCGCCGGTGCCCTCAAGGAAATTGGTAGTGCCGTAACCGCCTCGGAAAACCCAGCGGGCAGATGGCTGAAAAGCAAATCCAATACGGGGCATGAGATTGGAGTAAACCGGATGGTAGAGTGCATGTCCATCGCCAAAGACTTGGGCGGCTTCAGGCGTGCCCGCAGCGTAGTATTGGCCGGTAGCCAGATCGACATTGGCCTGCTTATCGTTCACTTCGTAGATTGGTTGGTCATACTCATAACGCAGTCCCAGGTTCAGGGTCAGAGTGGAAGTTACTTTCCAGTCATCCTGGAAGAAGCCCGCATCACGATACTGACGCTGACCAGAACGGCCTACATTGGCTGAGATACCAGCGTAGAAAACCTGGTCCGAATCGAAGTCGGCGACATTGCTGCCCGTGAATCCGCCGCCATACTGCAGACGGCCCTCCACGCCATCATTGCCGGGGTAAAAGTTGTTCTGCTGGTAGCGAACCACTTCCGCACCCATCTTCATTGTGTGCTTGCCCGATTCGATGGTGAGGTTGTCGCCGTAGGTGAAGATGTTGTTGATCAGACTGCTGCCGAGGCCCGTAGTACCGATGCCGGTGAGGTAAGTCTGGTTGAAGCTGCCCTGGGCGTTCGAGAAGTCCTGAAAGGCAAAGCCCGGATACGGCTGATTGGGATAATTAATACCGACCACCGAATTGCCCGTGAGGCCGAACGCGCCAGTTGTGTCAACCGGAATGCCCTGCACCCAGCGAATACGCGACCAGCCTGCACGGAATTCGTTGACGATTGCGGGTGAGAAGACATGCACCTGATTGAACGCGATGCCCTTAAAGGGATAACTATTCACAGTGGGAAAAGTAATGGCAAGCGGAGTTTGCGGTGTGGCATCGGAGGCCTCGCCCTGCGAATAACGGACACTGAAGGTATCTCTCGATCCATAGTGCCAGTCGATTTTCGCATCGGCTTGGTCATTGCGCACAGTATTCCGATAGTTGCCAATGTAGTTGTTCTGTGCGATTCCGTCGGTAGGGGTTCTATTGGGAAGAGGATATAGCTCCGGATGAGCAAACAAATATTGCGCCACCGGGTTCGTAACCGGTACCTGATTGTTTGCATATGGCGTACGAACGCCATTTACAAATTGATAGAGCTGTACCGGGGATGAGGAAAAATCACCGTTGCGGAATGCTTCAGGAATGACGCTCGCAGTCTGAGTGCCTCCAGTGTGGAAGCGGGCGGCCTGATAGTCCGCGAAGAAAAATAATTTGTCATGCAGGACCGGACCGCCAATCGTTCCGCCGAAATATGTTTCCGTAAATGGCTGCTTTGGGGTCCCTGAGAAGTTGTTCGCCCACGTGTTCGCATCCAGGTTGTCGTTTTCGAGAAAGCCGAAAGCCGAACCATGAAAGTTGTTTGTGCCGCTCTTGATGACTGCGATTACGTCGCCACCATTCACGTTGCCGTACTCGGCACCCGCGTTGGAGGTGATAACCGTCAGATTTTCAAGCGCGTCGGGACTCGGGTTGTAACCGATCACGTTGTTGATCGTTTCGTTGATCTCAACGCCATCCAGCAGATAGTTGTTGGTCTGGTTGCGATTGCCATTAATGGAAACCTGACCGTTCTGATTCGTGTCACGCTCGATGGCATTTACGCCGGTTAGGCCAGATGGAGTTGCAGTCACTGCGCCAGGAATGAACGAGGTCACAGATGAAAAATTGCGGCCGTTCAGTGGCAGATTCTGAATTGTGTTCGCGGTAAAGGTGCTGGCAATGGATGCGTTGTCGGTATCAAGAATCGGCTGGAGTTGTCCGGCGACCGTAACTGTTTGAGATGCACTCCCCGGCGCTAGTTTAGCGTCAATCTTCGCAACCTGATTCACTTCGAGGGTGAATTGCGGCGAGGTGTAGGTGGAGAAACCCGAATCTGAAACCGTCACCGAATAGTGGCCGATTTGCAG
>DASXML010000036.1:0-39179 GCA_036495715.1 Scandinavium sp. | reverse complement strand
AAGGGAAAGAGAATTAACTTGCCATGGCGCTGACAGGTTGAGGATGTGGGCATAGAGGGATTTTTCGTCCATGGCAGCAATCTCTGAGTATAAAAACTATCGCTATCATGCCCTTAGCCACCACAATAAGGGAAGACCCATTTATATACAGTATTACTAAATATGCAAATGGATCAAGAGTCTTGTCAAACGATTCCTGGAAGTACTTGAAGTGGCTGATAATTTAGACCATCACACTCGTGCTTAGAAGCCAGGCGGACCATTCGTGGGATTATCCGCAAAAAGTCGCCCTGTTCAATGTCTGTCGACGAGCAAAAGTTAGCGTTACTGACACGCTTTATTCCGGCCTTCTGATACCTGACCTAACATGCCGTAACTTCCGCCTCCGGTATTAAGGGGATAAGCCGATGCGTTGATCTTACCCACGTAAGACGACAGTACAGAGCGGACAGTTGAACGTTGTTCTGTCATCTGACCAAATAGACATATCCGCGCAACGATCTCAGCATAACAACCTCAGCTTTCAGCGGATGAGGCGCATGCCTGCATACGGAATGACGTTTTTCTCAATGAAACGATGTCAATCTATCCAAGATCCTTCAGGATGTTAACGACCGGCGTCTCACTCCATGTCTTGCTGCCAGCCAGATGGAGAGCATGAACTCTGTGTGGCTATGAATTGCATTCATTAATGCGTTTGCAGAGGCTGTGATGAACATCCTTCCCAAGCATAACCCAAGAACAACGACATCTGCATCGCGGATATTTCCCGGACCGAAATAAACCATAAAACCAACTGTTTCATGGCATTCATTTAAAAACAGCTCCAGCAAGAGCTGTTCAATACCACTGCGATACGATTCATTATCATCTTTAATTGAAATAGTGGTCATACGTTACGCTATTATATGTTATTAACCCGTATTGCCATGATATTCGTTTCCCCTCCATGGCGTTACTGATAGGTAAAATCGACATTCATCACCGAAATAAACGTACCTGCAACCACACTTCCCTGCGGGGTGAATATCCGCGCCGACAGAGGAAAAGTTGAACTGTGCGTATTGGTATCGACATTAACCTTCATCGTGCTGTTATTACTGTATACCGTAGCATGGTCACGACTGGCAATACGCAGTGCAACATTGCTGCTCGTTCCTGTATTTTTCCAGGCGGTAGCGTCCTGTGTATCGACGGTTCCGGTAAGTTTCGCGGTAACGGCAGTGGTCCCCAGCGGACAGTTATTCACTAATAAATCAAAATCACTCCATGCACCGCCGTCGCCAGCATTTGAAAGGACCTTTTTTTGAACAGGGGCAAATTCTACCGTCTTATTAACAGTATCCGTATCAACGGTACATGCACTCGCCACGACCGTACCAGAAATATTAATATTTGTATCATCAGCTTTTACCACCGAAGGCAATATCAACACGCCTGCCAGGCATAACCACATTCGATTTATCTTCATAATGTCCCTGTCTTCCCCCTCCGTTTAGAGGGGTACATCTCTCAGCGCTATTTCGATTAGTTATATTGCATCGTGGCGACAATCGCGGCACTAATGCTACCCGGTAGTGCGCCGCCTGCACTGGAATAAGCTTTGGCCTTCATATCAATGGTGGCTGTGCCATCCGGATCGATACTTTGCGTGATACTTGTCCCGTTACCTTTCATTGCCCCGGTGCTGGTCTCAATACCTACCGCCACATTTGCCGCCGTCCCTGTGTTCTGGTAAAAATCCTGCTTCGCAACAGAATCATTGGTACCGCTAAAGGTGACCACGACGTTACTGGTACCCTTCGGACAATTGGTAAACAACAACTGAAAATCAACCTTTGGGCTCGATGACGCGGGTGCCAGCAACGTTGTCGCCTGGATATTCCCTAAATCAACACTCAGATTCGCATTGCTGTTATTCACGGTACAAGGTGAAGCCACCACAGTTCCGGTCACATTAATATTTACCGAGTCTGCCGCAAATGTAGAGGCGGAGAAAATACATGCCATCATTATGGATAATTTATTAAGAGTCATATTCATCAACCTATTACTGATATGTTAATGTCAGCGTTGCTGACGTATTTGCCGAACCTGTTGTCACACTCGTTTTTGTCTGATAATAACGCGCCGTTAACGGGAATGTTTCCTGACCACCAGATGACTGCTTCAATACGATGCGGTTATTTAACTCCAGCGGTGAACCGTTATATAAAAGCTGAACACCTACGCCACCGGCAACACCGGCATTACCCTGTCCGGTTAGCGCCATAACGCTATCGGTTGCCACATCCGGGTTTTGCGTACCGGATAAACTGACGTTTATATTTGCCCCGGCATCACAATTAAGGCCCAAATTTTGGGTCTTTTCGGCACCTGAAGGCGTCGTTCCTACCGATGTGCCAAACGACGATGCGGGAACATCACCAATTGGGAAAGACAAATTTGGCGTCGTAATAGCACAAGCCACCTGCGTTATCGTCGTTGCGGCCATATTATATGATACAGCCTTAGTGCTTTGATCACTGGTTTGGATAGCCGCAAAAAGACCGGATGAGGTTACACCTGAAACTATGTCTCCGGTTTTTACAAATTCAACCGTTCTTACCTTAGCATCAGTGTTTCCACCGATCCCCATATAATATACAGTTGCTGGGTTGGAAAAACCTGACATTTTAACCCCAACACCTGGCACATTTGTATTGTAATAACCAGAAATTGAAGAGGGTGTTGTAAAAAGCAACATCGCGTAATAGAACGAGCTATTATCGGAATCACAAGCTAACACCTCCTGCCCTGATGCCGGCACTGATATAGTGCCAATAGTCGTTCCGACGGGGGTATCTCTTTGTACGGTAAAGTTAGCTGCTGCTATATTATCGGTTACCGCCACCGCCCCACTCTGATTAGTATAACAATCTGCTTCTGCGCCCATACTTATTAGCATCAAAATCAGCATTACATATTTATTACAAAACAATGCGCTATAGTTTTTCATTTCATACACCTGCTAGTTACATTTAGCATTAATGATTGCAATACCTGTATTTTTGTCTTCAGGTAATGAATAGCGCACATTACATTGCTGTGAATTGTCATTACCCCATTTCGCACTCAGCGTTCCGGCGTCATTCAACCCGGTTAAATAAACTTGCCCTGCGTCTCCGACAATAAATCCTTGTCCTTTATCCTCGCCACCCACAGAGACGACTGCACCAAACGGTACAGGTTTTCCGTTAGCCTGAATCAGCGTCATTAATATCCGCATCCCGACATTCGCGACATAGTCAGCCCGCACTATTGCACCACGGGTCGGTATGACTGTCTGGTTAGTCAGTTCCAGCTCCACATTATCCGGCAAGCTATCGGTCAGTAACGCCACATCGTTTTTACGGAACGGGGTCAGGTTGCCAACGGCGGTGTACCCACGCCAGTCAGTTTTCGCGCCACTTTGGTTTTGAACACCAACACCTTTGGCGCCTGGTGCTTTAATCAGCACGTTAGTTTCACTGAGCGGCTGCGTCAGGGTAATGCCATCTGCATGGGCCAGGATCCCCCCTTGCAGACCATAGTTCAGACGATCACTGCTCTGGTCGTAACCGTATCCCGCGGTAACTTCACCATAAGTGCCTTTGTAATCCACGTTCGTATTACCGGTGTTACCGACATTATCAGTGCCGTAACCTTCCTGAACGTTCCAGTTCAGGGCATTATTTTCCAGTGCCGAACCACTCAACCCAATCTGGTGGGTCGTGCCGTTGTTCTTACTCGAGTTCATGCTGTAGCTGGCCCACGTATTCGGCAGGAATTTCGCCAACGGAACGCTGACGTTTACCGCCAGCTGCTGATCTTTGTCGTAATACGTTTGCTGACCATTGCCGGAATCTGTATCGGAACCATTCTTACTATAGGTGTATGTCACCCCGTAGTTAATTCCGTTCCACGAACTGTTATAGCCGGCACTGTACGACTCCATGGTTTTACCGGAATTCCAGTAGTTTTCACGTACCGCGCTGAGAGTGACTGACCCAAAGTTGTCCCACAGATTCTGGCTGACGGTCAGCTCCGCACGATTACGTCGTCTGTCCTGTGTAATGTTGTCATTGCTGTAGGTATCCAGTACTTCCTGCATCCCGTAATAGCCACTGGTAGAGTAGCGATATCCCGCGATAGAAAAGTTGGTTCCGGTATCAGCGAAGTTTTTGCTGTAACGCGCACGCCAGGACTGACCACTGCTCTTATCGTCATCCTTTGGTGTTGACCAGGCCTGGGTCACATCGACGGAGAATGCACCGAGGTCACCCATGTTTTTACCCACACCTGTTGCCAGCGATTGATATTTGCTGGACTCCTGCATCCCACCATAAAGGGTATATCCGCGTGATAAACCGTAGATTGCGGTAGCCTGAGCAAACGGCGTTTTATCCACGCTGCTGTCATAGGAGCGATATTGGCCTCCGGTTATCGCGTATTTAAAGCGCCCTTCACGCTGCAAAACAGGAAGTGATGCGAACGGCACGGTAAAATGTTGTTCGCTGCCATCTGCTTCTTTGACGGTTACATCAAGATCGCCAGCACCACCGGTTGGGTACATATCGGTAATTTCGAACGCGCCCGGTGCCACATAGCTCTGGTAAATCTGGTAACCGTTCTGGCGAATAACCACCTGCGCGTTGGTTCGTGCAATTCCGCGCACGACGGGTGCATACCCTTTCAGAGAATCCGGCAACATATCGTCATCAGAAGCCAACTGCACGCCACGGAACGGAACACTGTCAAAAACATCCGATGGGGACGAGCTATCCCCGGTCGTCAACTGTGACTTCAGGGGAACAATACTGCGCTGTAGATAGGTATAAACGGTATCCCACTTGTCCTGACCGTTATCATCGCGACTCCAGGTGGTGTAGTTGCGTAACCGCCATGGACCGAAGTTAAACCCCGGACGGAGGTTGGCGTACTGGCTGTTACTGTTGCCACCGTTGCCATTACCTCGACTCCAGTTGTTCGATCCGCTCAAACTGTAATTGAGCATCGCCGCAGTGATACCGTCATCCCATAATTCAGGAGCCACATAACCACGAGCCTGAGGCGATAACGCCGCTTGCGGCACACTCAATACCAGACGCTGAGTGCTAAATTGAAAATCGGCGTTAGCCTTCGGGATCGCTGCCAAATCGGCGCAGTTTCCCTGCCCTGCAAGATTCGGAAACAGCTCCGTTTTCACGCCCCAACTTTTGAGCTGCGCCACGGTCAGACAGGGCTGTAGTGTGGCATCGTCACCCTTGCCACTAAGCTTAAATTCAACATCGCGTGATTCAACGACCTGATCATCAAGAACAATATCAACATGATACGTCCCCGGAGCCTGAGCCCCCGCTTCATATGCTGATAAATCCGCTTTCCCTGCTCCCGGATTATCCACTTCCAGCAAGTCAGGGTTAAAGAAGTCTCGGGCATTAACACCTGATGTTATCATTCCAAGCGCGATTGCAATTACCACTGCCAGACGTGCTGGTTTAAAATTATTATTATGTTTTGCGATCATTATCGTGCCAATTCCCTGCCGTTTCGCGAATACCGTCATTCTTAAATATTGCTTTTATGCACTTCGCCAGGACCGCCGTAATCATTAATGATCTTGAATGCGACAGCCCCGCCAGTGACGCCCGCAGGTAATGTAAAGTGAGCGGACGCCCCCGGAAGAACATAAGTAGCATCTTCGACTTTTTTACCGTTCACCGTAATTTCATTGAAATTGATGACGTAATTAGACGGGTTGGTCACCTTGATTTGATTACCACTTTTTTGCCAGGTTAACTTACTAGCCTGATCTTCCGGAATTGACCCTTCCAGTGATGCCGGACGATAAATTATTTTAATTCGGGTCTTAACTGCAATCTGCAGCGTATTGGCACCTGAACTTTTAGCAGAGGAAGGAATGGCCTTAATATTCAACCAGTACAAACTTTCTTTATCCTGCGGAACAGACCCGGCGATCAGAATACGTTCAACATTCTGCTGATCTTTATCCAGTCGATACAACGGCGGTGTAATAATAAAAGGAGCTTTCTCAGCGCCACCGTTCTGTGTTTCAATCCAGGACTGCACCAAATAAGGTGTACTGTCCGGGTTTTTCACACTGATGGAAGCTTCCTTTTTATTGCCGTCATAAATAACGCGAGTTCCGCCAATCACCACTCCAGCATTGGCTGTAGAAATACCCGCAGAAATAACTGCACAGGCAACGAAGGTTTTGCTAAGAAAATTCATTTTATACCTCAATAAAAGGGGCCGAAAACCGGCCCCATCTTATTTTCCAGAACGGAAAATCAGTTGTAGACAACAGAGAAGTTAGCGACAGAGTTCGCCGGGCCCGCAGTGACGGTGTCCGCAGTGGATTTATATTGCGCGTAGAAATCCAGGGTGTTGTCACCTGTAGAAACCAGTTTATAGCTGTAACCATTGTCACCATGCAGTGGCAGGTCTGTTTTATCGGCCGTCATCAGATTGATGGCTACGCCAGTTGCTGCGCCCTCAACAGAGCTGTCAATGGCCAGCAGGTTGGAATCCGTTGCTTCCGGCGTACCATCGAAACGTACTGATGCAGACGTCACGCTAGCAGGGCAATTTTTCAGCACGATGTCGAATTTTGTCGCTGCGGTTTTATCGCCTGATCCGGTAAATTCAGATTTATTATAAGAACCCAACGTCACAGTCTGATTCTGAGAAGCCACATCAACATCACAAGCAGCATCGAGAATTTCACCCGTAAAATTCACAGTACCCGCATAAGCAAATACATGAGATGCCGATAAAGCTGCGGTTGCAGCGAACACAACCGCGATCAAATTCTTTTTCATTTACATTCCCTTTAAGATACATAGCAAACACACTGGAATATCTAGTCATATAGCCTATTTGTTATTCCAGAACTGGTTATTTGTTCGAAGCGAAGAGCGTTGGGGCATCACGATATAACAACAAAAACCCCGCATCATAAAAAGTTAGGCGGCATTAAAATTATCATGCCGCCGTCCTGGAGCAGTAATTTATAGAAGCACTCAATAAATCTCAAAATGTTCCCGAACTAATTGTAGACCCAAAAAATAACAATAAATAAACATAACCACTGGACCGACGCCCGCGGTAATATTGACTCTGCCTTGCTATTAAGGAAAGGATATTGCTCAGCAAAATTGTTAATTTAATGTGACTGCAAAAGTCTATTTTGAACTCGTAGTCTCATTTATTTTTCTATTCCATAAATAGATAATGAGTTTGAATTTCACTGTCATCGCAGTGATGGGGTTCAAAACAGGTGCCGTTCATCATCGACGTCGGCAATCAGCCTACCCGTAATGAAAGCCTGTCTATCTGTGTTGCAGAAAACGTGCAGATGAGCCGTTTACCCCCGATCACTGCCACCAACGACATCAAAGACTGAATCTGTCTTTCACGCAGCGGTATCATGCGTATATTTGTCGACTTACGGGATGACGGTTGTACCATGCTAGATCGTGGCGTATTGAGCGATTTTATTCGCCTTCAAAAACAATACTAAAAGTTCATATCCTCATTGGTAAACAGGAACAAAACAATAAGATGAGTAATCCTGTTACCAACGCTATACTGGAGGATAATTATCAATCAATTCATTAGCTCTGAGTGAAAAATGTCGGCTCCCACATCCCCATCAATGATTATCAGTTCCAACCCTTATGCAAAAACGCTGACCGATGCTTTGCGTGTAGAGTCAGAAATCAAACAGATTCTTCCTCGGCGACGTTTGAGCCTAACCATTAGCAACGTCCAATATTGTTATCTCATCCTGCAAGGCAGCATAACGGTGCATCGGGAAAGTGACGACATTAACCTGACCACTGTTAATGCACCGGCGCTGATCGGGATTGGTAACTTGGCCGGGATTGGCATGGATGTCTACATCAAAATGCAGTCTACCTGTGAAATTGGTATCATTACCCTTGAGAAAGCCCGTCAAGTGATTGTGGACAATAATCTTTGGGAAAACTTATCTCTGCATATGATGGTTATCTCCAGCAAACTGTTCGCCTCGGGTCAACTGCTTAGCGCCCCTTCTTCGTATCAAATTATCTGTGCCCAGCTCCAGGAACTGATGAGTGAAGAAGAAAGTCTTCGCTTAAGCACCATTGCTGTGAATTATATCCTCAACAAAACGACGCTTTCCCGAAGTGGCGTGATGCGCATTTTATCTGGCTTACGTGAAGGGGGTTATATCACAATCAATCGAGGCATACTGTTAAGCATCAACAAGCTCCCCGATGAGTACTAAAACGGTCGCTACACATGCTGGAACGCGCTCTTTAAGAGTATTAACTTCATTCCCTTTACAATTCAACATCGCTATTCGCAAGTAGATAGTATTCACAGCCAATGAATCAATATGATTCCTAACGCGGCACACTAATAATCTATTTTTAGATCAATAAAAGGAGGCTCGACATTTCCTCATGACGTAATATTCTTATTGAATTTACTCAAGAGCAATGATTATGAAAACATTTAACAAAGAAAACATGTCATCCCACGCGAAACTCATTGATATGACAATCCTTACTGACTTTTCGGACTTTGAACGCTGGTATTGTTCTCTTTATGACTTAAGCATGTTTGTCGATTCAGAAATTAATGCATTGTTGAATGACGAAAAACCCAATAACTACCCCTGCACCCCTTTGGTGTCAGAAGATGGCTTAGATTTAATCTATGTTGGTTTAGATCTTATAGAACACTGGTTTAGTATATTACACAGAAAAAATGCATCCCTTTGAACATCATGCGACAAAGAACGGCGCTCGTCACAAACACTGACGTTGCCAGCGTGAACAAGCATATATGCAAAATGTTGCTGATTCTTTCATATTATCAGTGGAAGACTTGAAAAATATCCGTTCAAAATCCTCCAGCGATATTTTTAATATCGCCGCCGCAGTTTGCCATCGCCCCCCCTTCAGACGCAAAATAAATGTGGCCCCTAACCTTGTACAATAATAAGTATCTGTTCAGCCAGAACGAACTTAACCGCTATTCGCTCGGCACCAAAAACCAGGATCTGAAATACAACGCGGACGGTTCTCTGACGTTGTATTTCAGTAAAACCGATCCAGGTAGCGATAAGTAAACAACAGACTACCTGCGCCAGCGGGTACATTCTCAGTGCATATCCGCGCTTACTGGGGCGAAAAAGCGATTATTGACGGTAGCTGGCCGTCGCCAAAAATCTCACCATGCTCGCTCCTGCCTGCACCACCGAATTGAGCGACATTCCCCGGCGGAATCGCAGGCGTGACATCCCGCGATGAAACACATACGATCTTCTTATGAATCATTCTGGAGCTAAATCATGTCATCCATTCTTATTAAAACGGCCGATGAACTCGCGCGCCAGCGCCATGCGGGCAAACTGCTCGCCTCTGTTTTTGCCATGCTTGACGACTTTATTCAGCCCGGCGTAACCACGATGGACATCAACAATCGAGCCGAAGATTTTATCGTGAATGCGCTGAAATCACGGCCTGCTAGCAAAGGACAATATGATTATCCGTATGTGTTAAACACCTCGGTGAATGAAGTGGTGTGTCACGGCATTCCGAAAACGTCGGAACACCTGAAATCCGGAACCATTGTGAACGTGGATATCACCCTGGAAAAAGACGGAATGATTGCGGACTCCAGCAAAATGTACCTGATTGGTGACGTTTCCCCGCTGGCCCGCCGACTGGTGAAAACAACCTATGAAGCGATGTGGAAAGGCATCAAAGCAGTGAAACCGGGCGCGACGCTCGGCGATATTGGTCATGCCATTCAGTCATACGTTGAGCGTCATGGCTACAGCGTGGTGCGGGAATATTGCGGGCACGGCATCGGCGTTGAAATGCACGAAGATCCACAGATCCTGCATTATGGCAAACCCGGCAACGGCGATGTCTTAAAAGAAGGCATGGTCTTTACCATTGAGCCGATGATCAACCAGGGCGACAGCAAAATCAAAACCAAGAAAGACGGCTGGACGGTGATCACCCGCGACAAAAAACTGTCGGCGCAGTGGGAACACACCATTGCCGTGACCGCCGACGGTTTTGAAGTGTTAACGCTGCGTGAAGGGGAAGCGATCCCGGCGTAACGCCCTGCCCGGCGGCGGTTATGCCTTGCGCGGGCCTACAGGGGCACGACGACGTAGGCCCGCGGTTCAGTTTACGTAGGCCCGCGCAAGCGCAGCGCCGCCGGGCATATTCAGGCGTCCATCTCATCAAACACCTGCTGCGCCAGATGCAGCGTGGCGTTGGCGGCGGGTAAACCGCAATACAACGCCGAATGCATGATCAGCTCTTTAAGCTCATCGCGGGTCACGCCGTTGTTGAACGCGGCGCGCAGATGCATTTTTAGTTCCGCTTCCCGGTTTAGCGCAATCAGCATCGCGATGGTAATCATACTGCGCGTGTGATGACTCAACCCCGGACGCGTCCAGGTTTCGCCCCACGCATAGCGGGTGATAAAGTTCTGAAACTCCTCGTTGAGCGGCGATAAATTGTCCAGCGTGCGCGACACATGCGCGTCACCGAGCACTTTACGGCGCACGTCCATTCCCTGCTGATAGCGTGCTTCGTCGTCCATTTATTGCCCCCGGAAATACGTCAACAGCGCAGAAGCGAACTCATCGGCGGCTTCAACGTTAGAAAGATGTGACGCGGGCAGCGTCACGCGCTGGCTGCCTGCGATATTTTTATAGAGGTAATCGGCATCGGCGACGGTCGTTACCGGGTCATCTTGCCCGGCGATGATCAGCATCGGCGCGGTAATGGCGCTCACCTCAGCACGTAAATCCGCCGCAGCCAGCGCTTCGCAGCCCTCGGCATACCCTTCCACATCCATACGCGACAGCTGATGCACCAGTTGTTCCACCACCTCCGGCGCGTGCTGACGAAAACGACGGGTAAACCAGCGGTCGGCCGTTCCGGCAGCCACGACATCCATGCCCTCCTGACGTACCGCACGGGCGCGAGAAAGCCAGCTCGCCTGGTCACCAATTCTGGCGGCGGTGTTCGCCACCGCAAAACCGTAAAACCGCTCCGGCGCAAAACGTGCCAGCCAGAGACCAATCAGGCCGCCAATCGAAATCCCACAGAAACAGGCTTTGTCGATATGGAGGTGATCGAGCAGCGCAATCACATCTTCCCCCAATTGCGCGAGGCTGACTTTGCCGCGTTTGGTCGTTTGTCCGTGACCGTGCATGTCGTAGCGCAGCACGCGGAAATGGGCGGTCAGCGCCGCCATTTGCGGATCCCACAGTGAAAGCGTAGTGCCCATCGAATTGGACAGCACCAGCACCGGGGCATTTTCCGGGCCGTCAATCTGATAATGAAGCGTCATAACGTTGCTCCTGATAACGCGTCAACACCTGACGCACGAAATGATCGGCGCTGCCGGTTGCCCGTGACGGGTCCAGCAACGCAGTAAGTTCGGATGACGTGAAATGGGCCGTAACCCGCGCGTCGCTTTCCAGCAGCGACAGCAGCGAGCGCTTTTGATCAAGCGCCTGATGGCACAGGGTTTCCACCAGATGGTGCGCGTTCTGTTTGCCGATAAATTTCGCCAGCGCCAGCGTGACGGACTCCGCCATAATCAGCCCTTGCGTAATGTCGAGATCGGCACGCATTTTTGCGGCATCAACCTGCATACCACGCACCAGTTGCTCACTTTGGCCGATAACCGCGCCGGTCAGCATTAACACTTCCGGCAATACTTCCCATTCAGCCTGCCAGCCACCGAGTGCCCTCTCATGCTGCTGAATTTGACTGGCATACAGCGTCGCCATCAGCCCCGGTATACGCTGTGCTGCGGTCAGGATCGCCGCACAGCCGACAGGATTACGCTTATGCGGCATGGTCGATGATCCGCCGCGTCCAGCCGCGATGGGTTCGCTCACTTCTGCGACTTCGGTTTGCATCAATAGCGCGAAATCACTGGCGAATTTACCGAGCGTGCCGCACACGCCTGCATACCAGTGTCCCACTTCCAGCAGTCTGTCTCGCTGGCTGTGCCACGGCGTGTCGGCCAGCGTCAGATCTAACTCTTTCGCTAATGCCTGCGCCACCGCAGGTCCGTGTTCATTGAGCGAGGCCAGCGTGCCCGCCGCACCGCCAAACTGTAGGCTCAGTACACGGCCTCGCATTTCACGCAGCCGTAACTGCCAGCGCAGCAGTGCATCCAGCGTTCCGGCAAGTTTCAGACCAAAAGTGATTGGCAGCGCGTGCTGCATCCAGGTACGGCCCGGCATCACCGTTGCGCGATGGGTGTCGATTTGTTCCGCCAACGCCGAAAGAAGCGTTATCAGCATTTCATCGGTTTTCTGCAATGCCTGGCGCAGTTGCAGCACAAAACCGGTGTCGATGGCATCCTGGCTGGTTGCACCCCAGTGCACGTAACGCGCGGCATCAGGATCGTTAGCGTTTACCCGTGCGGTGAGCTGTTTAACCAACGGAATAGCCAGATTCCCGGCGCTGGCGGCAGCGTCTGCGAGCAGTGACAAGTCGATATTTTGTACCTGACAGGCATTTTCTATCGCCGTGACGGCGGATTCTGGGATAACGCCGCAGCGCGCTTGCGCCCGTGCCAGCGCGGCTTCAAAATCAAGCATCCCCTGCACGGTGTTCTCGTCACTCAAGATCGCCGTCAACGCGCTCCCGCGCAGCAACGGGGTCAACACATCCATTCCAGCTCCTTAAACCCGTTCAATAATCAGCGCGATCCCCTGACCGACGCCAATGCACATGGTGCACAGCGCATAGCGCCCGCCGGTACGTTTCAACTGATACGCGGCAGTCATTGCCAGCCGACCGCCGGAAGCCCCGAGCGGATGCCCCAGCGCAATCGCCCCACCGTTAGGATTAACATGCGCGGCGTCGTCAGCCAGTCCCAGCGAACGCGTGACCGCCAATGCCTGCGCGGCAAACGCTTCGTTCAGTTCTATCACATCCATCTGGTCAAGCGTCAAGCCGGTTTGCGCCAGCACTTTGCGTACCGCCGGAGAAGGCCCGAAGCCCATAATCCGTGGCGCAACACCCGACGTCGCCACACCGACCACCCGCGCCAATGGCTGCAATTCATTGGCGATCAGCGCCTGTTCGCTCGCCAGTAACAGGGCACAAGCCCCGTCGTTAACACCGGACGCATTACCCGCCGTGACGCTGCCGTCGGCCCGCACGACCCCTTTCAGTTTAGCCAGTGATTCAATTGAGGTGCTGCGCGGGTGCTCATCCTGCGTAAAATTCAATGCTTCGCCTTTACGTTGTGGGACGGCCACCGCGATCAGCTCGTCGTCAAACAGCCCTTTTTCCTGCGCGGCAGCGGCTCGTAACTGGCTACGCAGCGCAAACGCATCCTGATCGGCGCGTGAAATACCAAATTCCTGCGCCACGTTTTCAGCGGTTTCCGGCATCGAATCGACACCATACAGCGCTTTCATCACCGGATTGATAAAACGCCAGCCGAGCGTGGTGTCTTCCATTTTCATGCTGCGGCTGTACGCGCTTTCAGCCTTGCCCATCACGAATGGCGCGCGCGACATGCTTTCCACACCGCCTGCAATCATCAGCTGGGTTTCGCCACTTTTGATGGCGCGTGCCGCGATGCCAATCGCGTCCAGGCTGGAACCACACAGACGGTTCACGGTGCTGCCCGGCACGCTGTCCGGCAGCCCGGCCAACAGCAGCGCCATACGCGCGACGTTGCGGTTATCTTCTCCGGCCTGGTTGGCACAGCCGTAAATCACGTCGTCAATTCGTGCCGGATCAAACCCAGGATGGCGGTCCAGTAGCGCTTTTAATGGCAGCGCAGCCAAATCATCGGCGCGTACGGTCGACAGCGTTCCACCAAAACGGCCAAAAGGTGTGCGCACTGCATCACAGATAAATGCCTGATTCATGGTCATTCCTTATGCGCTTTGCGGCAGTTGGCTGAAGGTCAATTTGACCGGGGTGATACGCTGCAATTCTTCAAAGGAGAGGCCATTGAAAATTTCCCGCACCGTCGGCCCTTCTGGCGTGATGTCGATCACCGCCAGATCGGTATAAATGCGGCTGACGCAGCCGATGCCGGTCAGCGGATAGTTGCACTGTTCCACCAGTTTGCATTCACCGTCGCGGGTCAGGTGATCCATCATCACAAACACCTGCCGTGCGCCGATGGCGAGATCCATCGCCCCGCCGACCGCCGGAATGGCGTCCGGCGCACCGGTGCTCCAGTTCGCGAGATCACCGCGGGCGGAAACCTGATACGCACCGAGCACACAGATATCGAGATGACCGCCGCGCATCATGGCGAACGAATCGCCGTGATGGAAAAAACAGCCGCCCGGCAGCAGTGTCACAAACTCTTTTCCGGCGTTAATCAATTCCGGATCGTCTTCGCCCGGCAGCGGTTTTGGCCCCATCCCCAGCAGCCCATTTTCGCTGTGCAGGAAAATTTCTTTATCGGCGGGGAGATAGTTGGCGATGCGAGTCGGTAAGCCGATCCCCAAATTCACATACGCGCCTTCAGGAATGTCCTGCGCCACGCGTTTTGCCATCTCGTCACGGGTCAGTTTTTGCATGGTTTTCTCCTCAGGCGCTTTTGGCCGCAGTCAGGTTAGCCAGCGAAAACACGCGCTGAACGAAAATCCCCGGCGTGACCACGTGTTCCGGGTCAAGTTCGCCTAATGGCACGATGTCTGACACTTCCGCGACGGTGATTTTTGCCGCTGTCGCCATAATTGGCCCAAAATTGCGCGCTGCTTTGCGATAAATCAGATTGCCCCAACGGTCTGCCTGATGCGCTTTGATCAGCGCGAAATCCGCATGAATCGGGTATTCCAGCACATAATGACGACCGTCGATTTCGCGCGTCTCTTTACCTTCCGCCAGCGGCGTGCCGTAGCCCGTTGGTGTGAATACCGCGCCAAGCCCTGCGCCTGCGGCCTGAATTCGCGCCGCCAGATTGCCCTGCGGCACCAGTTCCAGCGCCACTTTTCCGCGGCGATAGAGATCGTCGAAAATCTGTGAATCGACCTGACGCGGGAACGAGCAGATCATTTTGCGCACCCGTCCGGCTTTCAGCAGCGCCGCGAGGCCAATTTCGCCGTTTCCGGCATTGTTGTTGATGATGGTCAGGTCACGCGCGCCTTGTTCTATCAGGGCATCAATCAGGAAAGTGGGCTGTCCGGCGGGGCCGAAACCACCAATCATGACGGTGGCCCCATCGGGGATCCCGGCGATGGCCTGTTCCGGCGTCGTGACGCTTTTGTCGATCATCAGGTCGCTCCTTGTTGTGCGGAAATAGTGCGGTTATCGCACTTTTATGCGTTATTCGCACAAAATGTGACCCGCTTAACGATGCAGGTCAAGGGCGATAATCGAAATATGGTGCGATTATCGAACATCCTGTATCTTTGTTTTCAGAATGTGATCGGTGGCAAACGCGGAGACAATAAACATGACCAAACATCCCGACGACGTACTGAGCGGCGACAGCGACCCGTTTAAAGGTGACCCGAACTATATGGCTTCCCTGGCGCGCGGGCTGGAGGTGATCCAGGCCTTTACCCCACAGCGCCCGGTGCTGTCGATTTCACAGATCAGTCAGAAAACCGGCATCCCGCGAGCGGCAGTACGCCGCTGTTTGTATACGCTCGGCAAACTTGGGTTTGTGTACGCAGAAGACGGCAAAAATTTCCAGTTACGCCCGCGTATTTTGTCGCTCGGCCATGCCTGGCTGGCGTCAACACCGCTGGCCCGTTCGGCGCAACCGGTGCTGAAACACCTGAGCGAAATGCTGAATGAGTCCTGCTCGATAGCCACGCTCGACGGCGACGATATTCTCTATATTGCGCGGGCATCGAGTTCACGGATCATGACCATTGATTTGGATATTGGCAGCCGCCTGCCCGCGTGGGCCACGTCAATGGGTCGCGTACTGTTGAGCCATCAACCGGAAGAGAAACTGAACGATATGCTGGCGCGAGTGACGATGATTCGCTACACACCGCAAACCGTGGATTCGGTGAGTAAACTGCGTGCGGAACTGAAACGCGTGTGCCAACAGGGCTACGCGCTGAACGATCAGGAACTGGAAATGGGGCTACGCTCGCTCGCTGTGCCGCTGTTTAATCCGCAGGGCCACTGCGTGGCGGCGCTAAACGTCGGCGTTCATGCAGGCCAGGTTTCCGCCAGCGAAATGGTGGAACGGGTATTGCCGGAACTGCAAAAAGCAGCAAAAGAGTTAACGCTGCTGCTGCGCTAACGGCTGCGTTTGGCGTGCCGCTCCCAGTTATCCTGTTTTGCCTGTTCGGATTTTTTCAACGCGACATAACATGCCCCGCTGCCGCCATGATGCGGCAATGCGCTGCAAAACGCCTGCACGTCTTCAAATTCCGTCAACCAACGCGCCAGATAGCTCCGAATCACGTTAGCGTGAGCGTTATCGGCTTTGCCTTTTCCATGAACGATCAGCACATTGCGCAAGCCCTCTTTATGCGCCTGAAGAATAAACGCAAACAGCATCTGTCGGCTCTGTTCAACCGATTGGCGCAGCAGCGTTAAACTCGCCTGCTGGGGGTATTTGCCGGTGCGGAGTTTATCCAATACACCGTTTTGCAGTCCTTCTTGCTTAAACGTTAACGGGGTGTCGAGCGGGACGAGATCGAGAAAACCGGTGGTGAGGAAATTATCAAGCTGTAGCGTGTCGATCCGCTGAGGCGTACGAGGGTTGCGGCTGGGGTGCCAAAGCACTTCATTGCTGCACTTCAGGGGCTGGACATCCTCCATGGCGTCAAGAAATAAGAATTTGTCGTCTGGGTTCATCTTCACCTCCTCCCGCTATGGCAAATGCTGAAAACTACTATAGCCGCGCCCAGCCTCGCGCTCAACGCGTTTTGGCTTTCTGGAAACTGATTGCTGAAAGAATATATCGTAGGTTAAAAATCAACCGAATGGAGAATAAAAACAGTTAACCGCTACTTAATTAAAATGAATGCGGGATAACATACAAAAACAATGTTAAAAAATCGTGAAATCTATCACCCAAAAGTACTGGTAATTAACGTTGAATTCGCTATAACTGTTATACCTGCAGGGGGGACTCAATTGCAGGAACACGTTACGGAAATATTGCTGTGTATACTGCGGGGTCTGGCGGATGTCGACAGATCCTGTTTTTTTTGATGTATAAATAAGAGGTTACGGGTGAAACTGTAAACTCCGTTATTAATGAACAATGATTGAATATTTTTCAAGCCGCTGATAATAACGCGCCGTCTGCACAGCCCTCGCCCGGATATATTCTATAGTTCACAAATAAATACCCCGACAAGCACCTGACAGCCTGCCCAAGAAAATAGCGCGGCGCTTTATTAACGTATTTGCTGACGTTAAACGTTATGGTGTGTTTTTTGTATATTTACCGCCTGGTCATCTCTTAATTATTAATGCTCCCGCCTTTTTCCCTTTGCCTACCCATCGATACGGTGTTTTATCCTGCCGGATTATCTTTTTGGGGTATGGCTGCGTTTGTCGCGGCCATGTTATCTTGTTCGCCTCTCCATTGCGCCGGGGATAAACTCACGGCTGGACTAAGGAAACGAGATGCTGAGGTTGTTGGAAGACAAAATTACTACCCCACTCGGGCCGCTGTGGATCCTCTGTGATGAGCAGTTTCACCTGCGCGCTGTTGAATGGGAAGAATACAGCGATCGCATGGTACAACTTCTCGACCTTCATTACCGTGCCGACGGTTATGAGCGCGTACCCGCCAGCAATCCCGACGGTTTGAGCACTAAAATGAAAGCCTACTTCGACGGCGACCTCAGTATTATTGATGCGCTCCCAAGTGCCACCGCTGGTACGCCTTTTCAGCGTGAAGTCTGGCAGGCGCTGCGCGCTATCCCCTGCGGTCAGGTGATGCATTACGGACAACTGGCCGAATTGCTGGGCCGTCCGGGTGCAGCGCGCGCTGTCGGCGCGGCAAACGGTTCCAATCCCGTCAGCGTCGTCGTGCCTTGTCATCGCGTTATTGGCCGCAACGGCACCATGACCGGCTATGCTGGTGGCGTTCAACGTAAGGAGTGGCTGCTGCGCCATGAAGGCTATCTGCTGCTTTGATGTTTAGTGCCATTTGGGAGTTTTCCAATAATTTTTTTATAAATAATGGCGTTTTTAGTTCAATATTTTCAGTGAGATATAGCCGCTGCGCGCTTCCCCCTGTTTATATTGCGTGAATCGGGTTTCCGAGACTTACTTGCTCCCTAAAAAGATGTTAAAATTGACCAATATCAATTAAAGCCTGAGCAAATCTATGATCCCGGAAAAGCGAATTATTCGACGCATCCAGTCTGGCGGTTGTGCTATCCACTGCCAGGATTGCAGCATCAGCCAGCTCTGTATCCCGTTCACCCTCAATGAACATGAGCTCGATCAGCTTGATAATATCATCGAGCGTAAAAAGCCCATTCAGAAGGGTCAGACCCTGTTTAAAGCAGGCGATGAGCTGAAATCTTTGTATGCCATCCGTTCCGGGACCATCAAAAGCTACACCATCACCGAACAAGGTGATGAGCAGATTACCGGCTTCCATCTGGCGGGCGATTTAGTCGGCTTTGATGCTATCGGCACCGGTCATCACCCGAGCTTTGCGCAGGCGCTGGAAACCTCTATGGTCTGCGAAATCCCGTTTGAAACGCTGGATGACCTCTCTGGTAAAATGCCCAATCTGCGTCAGCAGATGATGCGTTTGATGAGTGGCGAAATCAAAGGCGACCAGGACATGATCCTGCTGTTGTCGAAGAAAAACGCGGAAGAGCGCCTGGCGGCGTTTATCTATAACCTCTCTCGCCGTTTCGCCGAGCGTGGTTTCTCTCCGCGTGAATTCCGTCTGACGATGACCCGTGGCGATATTGGTAACTACCTCGGCCTGACGGTAGAAACCATCAGCCGTCTGCTGGGTCGTTTCCAGAAAAGCGGTATGTTAGCGGTAAAAGGTAAGTACATTACCATCGAAAACAGCGATGCACTGGCCATCCTCGCCGGTCACGCCCGCAACGTCGCCTGATTCCTCTCTTTTCCTTTCGCCAGATCGTTAAATTTTCCTGATTTATTGATCTGGCGGAGGTTATTCTCTGTTTCAATCCCTCCGGATGGGTTATCTTTTATTTACAGACTGTGGTGACAGTTGTAAGGAGACCCTGTATGGCAAAGTATCAAAACATGCTGGTAGCCATCGATCCTAACCAGGACGATCAGCCCGCATTACGGCGTGCCGTTTACCTTCATCAACGGATTGGTGGATCGATTAAAGCCTTTTTGCCGATCTATGATTTTTCCTACGAGATGACCACCCTTCTGTCGCCTGACGAGCGTACCGCTATGCGTCAGGGCGTCATCAGTCAACGGACCGCGTGGATCCGTGAACAAGCCAAATTCTATCTTGATGCCGGTGTGCCCATTGACATTAAAGTGGTCTGGCACAACCGTCCCTTCGAAGCCATTATCCAGGAGATATTGAGCGGCGGGCATGACCTGTTGCTTAAAATGGCCCATCAGCACGACAAACTGGAAGCGGTGATTTTCACGCCTACCGACTGGCATCTGCTACGAAAATGCCCATGCCCGGTGTGGATGGTGAAAGACCAGCCGTGGCCAGAAGGCGGCAAAGCCATTGTGGCGGTGAATCTCGCCAGCGAAGAGGAATATCACAATGCCCTCAACGACAAACTGGTGCGTGAAACGCTGCAACTCGCTCAAGAGATTAACCACACCGAAGTCCATCTGGTCGGCGCTTATCCGGTGACACCTATCAACATCGCCATTGAACTGCCGGATTTCGATCCGAGCGTGTATAACGATGCGATCCGTGGTCAGCACCTGCTGGCAATGAAATCATTACGCCAGAAATACAGCATTTCGGAAGAAATGACCCATGTCGAAAAAGGTCTGCCAGAAGAAGTTATCCCGGATCTGGCCGAGCATTTACAGGCGGGAGTTGTGGTGCTCGGAACGGTTGGCCGCACTGGGTTATCAGCCGCATTCCTTGGCAACACCGCAGAACAGGTGATTGACCATTTGCGCTGCGACCTGTTGGCGCTGAAACCCGATCAGTACCAAACGCCGGTGGAACTTGACGATCCGGACGACGACTGACCGTTAAGCGCTAACCACAAAAAAACCGATGAGGAAACTCACCGGTTTTTTTTATAACTGACGTCAGGATCAATGGATACCCATGCGCCAGGCGTAGTCGATCTCTTCTTTCAATTCGAGTGAGGAAAGCGCCATCAGGTCGGCAAATTCCAGCTCCAGGTGTTTTACGCGTTTCAGGTATTGGGCAGGCGTTAACGGGCTTGTATCACGACGGAGAAATTCGACAGCCAGCTCTTTAGGGGTTAATTCGATATCCATAGCATCCTCTTTTACGTTGATAACCCCGTCAGTATAGCAGCCCTGGCTGATTGTTTTTTGACCAAAAGCAACAGTGGGCTGAATACGGGAATCATCGCACCGTCAAAACGTTTCCCAGTTATCACCATTCGCCAGCGCAGGACGCTGCGGCGTATAGGTTGGCGCAACAGACGCTTTCGGCTGGCGAACCGTGCCGCTTTGTTGCAGGCGGAATGCGCCCACAGCTTCGGTCAGACGCGCGGCCTGTTCTTCCAGCGAACCCGCCGCCGCGGAGGCTTCTTCCACCAGCGAGGCGTTCTGCTGGGTGACATTATCCATTTCCGTTATCGCCTGGCTGACCTGCAAAATGCCACGGCTCTGTTCGTCTGACGCCGCCGCAATTTCCAGCATGATATCGGTGACGCGTTTCACCGCTTCCACGATTTCGCTCATGGTGCTGCCTGCGGCGACAACTTCACCGGATCCGCGTTCAATCAATGTGACGGACTCGCTAATCAATCCTTCGATTTCTTTTGCCGCCTGTGCGCTGCGGCTCGCCAGCGTGCGCACTTCACTGGCGACAACGGCAAATCCACGCCCCTGTTCACCTGCACGCGCCGCTTCTACCGCGGCGTTCAGCGCCAGAATATTGGTCTGGAAAGCGATGCTGTTGATAACCGCGGTAATTTCAGAAATCTTCTTCGAACTGCTGGAAATATTGCCCATCGTCGACACCACGCCAGAGACAATTTGCCCGCCACGTGTGGCTTTGCCCGAGGCGTCTTCCGCCAGTTTGGTGGCGTGATGTGCATTGTCGGCGTTCTGCTTCACCGTTGCCGTCAGTTGCTCCATGCTGGCAGCGGTCTGTTCAATCGCCGCCGCCTGTTCTTCGGTACGGGAAGAGAGATCGGTGTTGCCCGCCGAGATTTCACTGGTGCCACGATAAATCTCTTCTGCGCCCTGACGCACCGTGCCCACCGTACCTGCCAGCGCGTGCTGCATTTTTTGCAGGTCGTAGCTGAGTTTACCGATTTCACTGCGTCCGGTCGCTTCATCCGGGAGAGTTAAATCGCCATCGGCAATCTGCTCGATGCGGTGCAACGCGTTGCGCAGTGGGTTAATCACCGCTCGGCGTAACGTGATGAAGGTCATCAGCGTCAGCAACAGCGCCAGCACAAAAGCGCCAACCATAAACGCCAGGCCAATCTGCGTACGATGATGTGCGCTGTCTGACAGATGGCGCGCGCGGTCACTGCGGATCTTGATCGCTTTCAGCAGCACGTCGTTATACGCGGCATCCAGTTGACGCGCATGATCGTTTTCGTGATTGATGATCGCCTCAAACATGCCGTTTTTGGCATATTTCAGCATCGGTTGCATCCCGTCGATGTAGGCGTTATAGCGAGCGTTGATTTCGCCGTCGAGCGCCTCGTCCGCAGGGGTTTTCACTTCTCGGTTCACATACTGTTTGAAGCCTTCCTGTGACTGCTTAATGCGCAGTTCCGCCTCTGCAATATTGCGCTTCATGTCGTCCATTTCGGCAATACGGCTGGCAGCACCGGCGTGGATCAGGTTGATTCGCGCGGTACGCAAATGGTTCGAGCTGTTCGACAGCCCCATGCGCACTTCTAATTCTTGCGTGACGTCGTTCTGATCACGGTCGGCCTGTAACAGGAAATAGCCCGCCAGACCTGAACTCAGGGCGAACAGCAGCAGGATCCCACCGAGAATGGAAGAAAACAGCGGGACGAGACGGATGTGATGTAAAAAACTGACAATTTGCGACTTTTGCCCTACGGCTGATTTGTCCATGGCTTATCGACTCTCTTATTGTAGAGGCGTACCAAAAAACGCCCGTGAGATTGTCATCGGCCTGGACGGGAGATTACTTACCGGTAAAAGCGCCACACCGGTCACACTTTGGACATAAAACGAGGAAAAGCCAGCGGAGAACTCCGCTGGCGTGCGCATCACTTATCGCCGAAATGGATAACGGTGCGGATAGATTTGCCTTCGTGCATCAGATCAAAGGCTTTGTTGATCTGATCGAGCGGCAGACGGTGGGTGATAAACGGGTCGAGACTGATTTTACCGACCATCGCATCCTCTACCATACCCGGCAGTTGAGTGCGCCCTTTCACGCCGCCAAACGCCGAACCGCGCCATACGCGTCCGGTCACCAGCTGGAACGGACGGGTTTTGATTTCCTGGCCCGCACCGGCAACACCAATAATCACACTTTCGCCCCAACCTTTGTGACAGCATTCCAGCGCCGCACGCATCACGTTCACGTTGCCGATGCACTCGAAGCTGAAATCCACGCCGCCGTCGGTCAGTTCAACGATAACGTCCTGCACCGGTTTGTCAGCGTCATTCGGGTTGATGAAATCGGTCGCGCCCATTTCACCCGCCAGTTTGAATTTTTCCGCGTTGGTGTCGACGGCGATGATGCGCCCGGCTTTCGCCTGCACCGCGCCCTGAATCACTGCCAGACCAATTCCGCCAAGTCCGAATACTGCGACGGTGTCGCCTTCTTTCACTTTCGCCGTGTTGTGCACCGCACCGATACCGGTGGTGACGCCGCAACCCAGCAGACAGACTTTATCCAGCGGTGCCTGCGGGTTCACTTTCGCCAGTGAGATTTCCGCAACAACGGTGTATTCACTGAACGTACTGGTGCCCATGTAGTGATAAATCGGCTCGCCGTTGTAGGAGAAACGCGTGGTGCCGTCTGGCATCAGGCCTTTGCCCTGTGTGGCACGAACGGCCTGACAGAGGTTGGTTTTGCCGGATTTGCAGAATTTACACTCTCGGCATTCGGCGGTGTACAGTGGAATGACGTGGTCGCCCGGTTGCAGGCTAGTGACACCCTCGCCCACTTCGACCACAATCCCGCCGCCTTCATGGCCTAACACCGCCGGGAACACGCCTTCCGGATCATCGCCGGAGAGCGTAAAGGCATCGGTATGACACACGCCGGTGTGGGTGATTTTCACCAGCACTTCGCCTTTCTTCGGCGGCGCGACGTCGATTTCGACAATTTTCAGCGGCTGGCCCGGACCAAACGCTACTGCAGCACGTGATTTCATTTCCGTCTCTTCCCTTATTGTCAGTTATTTTAAATACGAGCGTAGCAGATGACCGACTTCTGCCATGCGCACCGCACGCTGATCGGCCGTGGTTTCACCGGTCACCAGCTCGTCTTTGAGATGCATTTCAATCATTTCGCCCATCAGGCCGTTGGCGGCCCCACGAACGGCAGCGATTTGTTGCAGAATGGTCAGACACGGCGAGCCCGATTCCAGCGCCCGCTCAAGGGCGTCAACCTGCCCCCGGATACGGCGAACGCGCGTCAATGCACGCTTTTTATCTTCAGGTGAATGTGGCATAGGTCTCCCGAATACTGTAGGGGGGTATAGTAACATCATGCATAATTATTGAGTATAGGTTTCATGGCATCAATATCCGCCATGAACCTGTCCGCAAGTGGACTGCCTGAGAAGAAGGCAAATAGTTAGACTGCTTTCTTCATTATTTATGCAGCCTAAGCCACTTACATGACTCCACTTTACTATCTCGTGCTGGTTATTACGTTACAGAGCGGAGAAAAGCAGCCACACATTATTGGCGCTTACTCCAGCGAATCAGGATGCATCAATGCCTCGGGCACTCACTCGTCCGAAACCTTTTGTACAGTAAATATTCAGCCGAAAGCCTTACAGGAGAAAGTGAAAATGAGCGGGAAACGCTAGTCTCTTGCATCGGGCAAGCTCGCGTTTTATCACAAGGTTAATGGCTCAAATCCCCAACGGCCTGCGGTTCAGGATGTGCAATACTTTTTCTCTGAAACCCTCCTCGTCAGCAGGTGTGACCATGTTTGATTTTCCAACCCTGAGTACCTTTGTTCTCGTCGTTTTGGGGCTGTTTCTTATTCCTGGCCCGGCGGTGCTTCTGGTGCTAAGTCGCACCGTTCAGGGCGGGCGTAAAACGGGTGTGATGACCGGCCTTGGCATCGCGACCGGTGATTTCATTCATACCGCTTTTGCCGCCGTCGGCTTATCCGCCATTTTGATGACCTCTTCGCTGGCGTTTACCGCGGTAAAGCTTATCGGTGCCGCGTATCTGATTTATCTTGGCATTCGCGCCATTACGGCTAAGCAAAGCAAAACGTCATTACCGAATGTCCCCGTTGTGACGCCAGGGAAAGCATTTTTCCAGGCCGTGCCCGCTGAGGTGCTTAACCCCAAAACCGCACTCTTTTTCCTGTCGTTTATGCCGCAATTTGTCCATCCGGAAAAAGGGTCGGTGTTTCTTCAATTCGCGATTTTGGGTCTGATATTTGTGGTGTTGAGCGTGGCGTACACCACACTGATTGCCCTTTCTATTCGTCCGCTGGGACGGGTGGTTAAACAATTGTCCTGGCTCGAGCGCTGGCAGGGAAAAATTATTGGAACGATCTTCATTTCTTTAGGGATAAAGGTAGCGACTCAGCATCAATAATCGAGCCCCTAAAACGGCAAAAGCCACGTTCAATAACGTGGCTTTTTCATGTTTCATGCAATAACTAAGACTGTAATGACGCCAGGCGTGCAGCAAAACCCACGAAGACCAGGCCAATCAGGCTATTCCCCAATTTCACCAGCTTTTTACGGCTACCCACAAAGCGCGTGACCAGTGAGCCGGAGACAATCAGGAAGCTGAGATAAACAAAGCTGACCATTTCCAGGGTCACGCCGAGGATCAAAAACGCGAGACCCGGCGTGGCTGAATGCACGTCGATAAACTGCACGAAGAAAGAGACATAGAACAGAATGGCTTTCGGATTGGTGAGGCTCAGCGTCAGCGCACGTTTAAAAATGGTGCTGCGCTGATCGGCCGTGTGAGCGTGTTCGCCGCCCTTCTGCTTAATCACCGCCCACAGCATTTTGATGCCGAGGTATAACAGATACAGCGCGCCAAGATAGCGAACGATATTAAACAGCACCGGCGTGGTTTTAATCAGCGTGGCAACGCCCGCGTAGGAGAGGAACATCAGCACCGCATCGCCGATAAATACCGCAAGTGCCGCCAGATAGCCGGTACGAATGCCATACGCGGCCCCGGTTTTAAGCACGAAGAAGGTATTCGGCCCCGGCACCAGAATGATAAAAATCGCCCCGACCAGATAGGTCCAGTAATTCAGTACCCCGAAATCCGCAAACACGCCGTTCTCCCTTCACTGCCGCTGTTTCAAAATGTGACGGCCATCATAACAAAAAAGCCGCCTCCCTTTCACAGGAAGACGGCTTTAACCGCACAAACGTGTCAGTGCATTACAGCGCTTTCAGGATCGCATCCACGCTGGCTTTCGCATCGCCAAACAGCATGTGGGTGTTCTCTTTGAAGAACAACGGGTTCTGTACGCCAGCGTAACCGGTGTTCATGGAACGTTTGAAGACGATAACGTTCTGCGCTTTCCACACTTCCAGCACCGGCATACCGGCAATGGGGCTCTTCGGATCGTCGAGTGCCGCCGGGTTCACGGTGTCATTCGCGCCAATCACCAACACGGTGTCGGTGTCGCGGAAATCGTCGTTGATTTCGTCCATTTCCAGCACGATGTCATAGGGCACTTTCGCTTCTGCCAACAGCACATTCATGTGGCCAGGCAAACGACCGGCAACCGGGTGAATACCAAAACGCACTTTGATACCACGCGCACGCAGTCGTTCTGTGATTTCAGCCACCGGATACTGTGCCTGCGCCACCGCCATGCCGTAGCCTGGGGTGATGACCACCGTCTGCGAGTTTTTCAGCATGTCCGCGGTGTCTTCCGCACTGATTTCACGGTGTTCGCCCACTTCGTCGTCAGCGCCCGTCGAGGAACCATCAGTACCAAAACCACCGGCAATCACGCTAAAGAACGAGCGGTTCATCGCCTTACACATGATGTAAGACAGGATCGCACCGGAAGAACCGACCAGCGCACCGGTGACGATCAGCAAGTCGTTGCTTAACATAAAGCCTGCCGCTGCCGCTGCCCAACCGGAATAGGAGTTCAGCATCGACACCACCACCGGCATATCTGCGCCACCGATGGACGCTACCAGATGCCAGCCGAAGGCCAGCGCAATGACGGTCATGATGAGCAGTGCCAGCACCTGCATACCGACGCTGTCGGTACGCACAAACACCACCAGCATCACAAAAGAAACCACCAGCGCGGCAAGGTTCATTTTGTGACGGTTTGGCAGCATCAGTGGCTTGGATGAAATCTTGCCGCGCAGTTTGCCGAACGCCACGATAGAACCGGTGAACGTCACTGCACCAATGAAGATGCCGAGGAACACTTCGGTCAGATGAATGTTGACCAGAATCGGCTCCAGACCCGGTTCGTGATACAGGTAGCTGTTGAAGCCCACCAGCACCGCCGCCAGACCCACGAAACTGTGCAATACCGCGACCAGCTCTGGCATTTCAGTCATTTCGACACGTTTCGCCAGGCGAATCCCTATTGCGCCACCGATGATCATCGCCACCAGGATCCACGCCACGTTGCCCGTTTCCGGACCAAAAATGGTGGCGATCAGCGCAATAGCCATCCCGGCCATGCCGTAGTAGTTGCCCTGCTGCGATGTTTCGTGTTTCGAAAGCCCTGCCAGACTGAAAATAAACAGGATTGCGGCAACAATGTATGCAGCTGTAACTAATCCTCCAGACATGTGTTACCCCTTACCCTTTGCGGAACATTTTCAGCATGCGCTGAGTCACGGTGAAACCACCGAAAATATTGATGCTGGCAATCAGCACGGCGATAAAACTGAGGAAACTCACCCAGCCGCCGTGACCAATTTGCAGCAGCGCGCCGACGACGATAATCCCGGAAATGGCATTCGTAACCGACATCAGCGGCGTATGCAGCGCATGAGAAACGTTCCACACCACGTAGTAACCGACCACACAGGAGAGCGCAAACACGGTGAAGTGACCGAGGAACTCTTTCGGCGCGACGTCTGCCAACCAGCCAAACAGAATAATCGCCAGCGCCATCAGCGCGTATTTACGCCACGGTGAAGCCGGTTTTTTCGCTTCAACAGAGGCCGCTTCAACTTTCGGTGCGGCTTTCGGCTGAGCAGAAACCTGAATCGGCGGCGCAGGCCAGGTGACTTCGCCTTCACGCACTACGGTCACACCACGAATAACGACATCTTCAAAGTCGATATTAATGTTGCCGTCTTTTTCTTTGCACAGCAGTTTGAGCAGATTCACCAGGTTGGTGCCGTACAGCTGTGAAGACTGCGTCGGCAGGCGTCCGGCCAGATCGGTATAACCAATCACCTTCACACCGTTGGCAGTGGTAAAGACTTCACCCGGTACGGTGTATTCGCAGTTGCCGCCGTTCTGGGCGGCGAGATCGACGACCACACTGCCCGGCGTCATGGAGTCCACCATTTCACGGGTGATGAGTTTCGGTGCCGGTTTACCTGGAATCAACGCGGTGGTGACGATGATATCGACGTCTTTCGCCTGGGCGGCAAACAGCGCCATTTCCGCTTCAATAAAGGCGGCTGACATCACTTTGGCGTAACCGTCTCCGCTGCCCGCTTCCTCTTCGAAATCCAGTTCGAGGAACTCGGCGCCCATACTCTGCACTTGTTCTTTCACTTCTGGACGAGTATCGAACGCACGGACGATCGCGCCAAGGCTATTTGCCGCGCCAATCGCCGCCAGACCCGCAACGCCTGCGCCAATCACCATCACTTTTGCCGGAGGCACTTTACCCGCGGCAGTAATCTGCCCGGTAAAGAATCGGCCAAACTCATGGGCGGCTTCGACAATCGCACGATAACCGGCGATGTTGGCCATCGAACTTAACGCATCGAGCGACTGTGCGCGCGAAATACGCGGCACGGAATCCATCGCCATCACGTTGACGTTACGTTCGGCCAGTTTCGCCATCAGTTCCGGGTTTTGTGCCGGCCAGATGAAGCTAATCAGCGTGGTGCCAGGATTGAGCAGCGCAATTTCTGCGTCAGTCGGGGCATTCACCTTAAGAATAATGTCAGACTGCCAGACGGAATCTGTACTGACGACGTCAGCGCCCGCCTCGGTAAAAGCACGATCGTCAAAGCTCGCAAGCTTACCGGCCCCGCTTTCAACGGCCACTGTAAAACCGAGTTTAAGCAACTGCTCCACCGTTTTCGGTGTGGCTGCAACTCGGGTTTCCAGGGCCAGCGTCTCTTTTGGTACCGCAATACGCATAGTTTTCCCTTCCATCGATTGTAATGATGGTTTGTTGTCTCATCGGGTTCCGTCCCTGTCAGCATTAGCTCACGAAGAGGCGAATCACCCGCAAAATAAAACAGTAACAAACTTTCTATAACCTACTGAAAATAACGGTTGTGATCCACCGTCAGGAAACAGTAATTTTGATTTTATTAGGGAAAAGTCACTTCTGCGGGTCCTGGCCAGTAATATTTACCTGATTTTGCCCGTCGGGCCTGATAATTCGCTTAAGCGAAGCGGTAAAACATGATTATTCGCGGGGCAGATACAGGCCATTAACATTGCGTTAACTTATAAAAGTTATAATGATTATCGCTTTTGCTGGTCAGTCACGCGTTTCTGCAACATATCGTGATAAGTTAACTCGCCCTGCTAACGGGGTCGCACAAGATGAGCAAAATCACGCAGACAGTCACGTAAATTAAATGCAATAATCATCGACGTTTTAGTCACTAACAACTACCAGCACCTGGTTTGCGCAAGGCGAAGGATTATTTTTATGAAGCTTAAGAACACCCTCCTGGCGTCCGCTCTCCTGTCTGCAACGGCCTTTTCTGCCGTTGCCGCCACCGAGTTAACGCCGGAGCAAGCGGCAGCCCTCAAGCCGTACGATCGTATCGTTATCACCGGTCGTTTTAATGCCATTGGTGACGCCGTGGATGCCGTTTCCCGTAAAGCAGACAAAGAAGGCGCAGCTTCTTTCTATGTTGTCGATACGTCTGATTTCTCCGGCAGCGGCAATTGGCGTGTCACCGCAGACTTCTATAAAGAAGATGCCCCGAAAGCCGACGTCGTGAAAAATCGCGTCATTGATGGCGTAACCGAACTGCCGAAAGATCAGGCAGCGCTGATTGAGCCATTCGATACCGTAACCGTGCAGGGCTTCTACCGTAGCCAGCCGGACGTGAACTCCGCCATTGCCAAAGCGGCTAAAGCGAAAGGCGCAGCCTCGTTCTTCATCGTCCGTCAGGTCGATGCCAACGGCGGCGGAAACCAGCGTGTGACGGCGTATATTTATAAAGCTGATGCGAAAAAACGCATCGTACAAAGCCCAGACGCGATTCCGGCTGATTCTCAGGCAGGCCGTGCGGCGCTGGCTGAAGGTGGCGAAGCCGCGAAGAAAGTCGAAATCCCGGGTGTGGCAACGTCATCCTCCGTGGGTTCAACGGCTGCGGGTACCGGTGTCGGTCTGTTCTTCGAAACGCAGTCAACCAAAGGCGGGCGTTACAGTGTCACGCTACCGGACGGCACTAAAATCGAAGAAGTGAACAAAGTCACTGCCGCGCAGATGGTTCCGTTTGATAACGTTCAGTTCACCGGTAACTACGGCAACATGACTGAAATCTCTTATCAGGTGGCCAAGCGCGCAGCGAAGAAAGGCGCGAAGTATTACCACATTACTCGTCAGTGGCAGGAACGTGGTGGCAACATGACCATCAGCGCCGACCTCTACAAGTAATCGCCCTACCTTTCGCATCAGGCAGCTTCGGCTGCCTTCGAATTGCTGACAAAGGAGAAAAAAGCGTGGTTTTTTCTTCTTTGTGGTTATCAGCCGAAAATCAACACGTTGATTTTCCTTGTTTTCGACTGAAACTCTATGACAGATATGCGTTGAAATACGGTTGTCATCACTATCAAGGCAGCTTCGGCTGCCTTTTTTATTTTTTTCTGGCGCATGTCATTGCATGCCAGTAACTCTCTCCGTAAAATCCCGCGCCGTAGCGTAATCCTCCATTTTTATGCGTTTTAGCCAAATAAATATTCTGGCTGTTATTGTTCCTTCAACAGGATGCTCATGGAAAAGAAACTCGGCCTTAGTGCCCTGACGGCCCTGGTACTTAGCTCAATGCTCGGCGCGGGCGTATTCAGTTTGCCGCAAAATATGGCCGAAGTGGCCAGCCCTTCCGCACTGCTTATCGGTTGGGCCATCACCGGCGTAGGCATTTTGTTCCTCGCGTTTGCGATGCTGCTGTTAACCCGTATTCGTCCCGATCTGGACGGCGGGATTTTCACCTACGCCCGTGAAGGCTTCGGTGAGCTGGTCGGTTTTTGTTCCGCATGGGGTTACTGGCTGTGCGCGGTGATCGCCAATGTCTCGTATCTGGTGATTGTGTTTTCTGCGTTGAGCTTCTTTACCGATACGCCAGAGGTACGTCTGTTTGGCGACGGCAACACCTGGCAGGCGATGCTGGGCGCGTCAGTCCTGCTGTGGGTAGTGCATTTCCTCGTATTACGCGGCGTGCAGACCGCTGCCAGCATTAACCTGGTGGCGACGCTGGCGAAACTGGTGCCACTCGGCCTGTTTATCGTTTTAGCGGCGATAGCGTTTAAAAGTGAAACCTTTAACCTCGATTTCAGCGGTGTCGCGCTGGGCGTGCCCGTCTGGGAACAGGTCAAAGGCACCATGCTTATCACCCTGTGGGTGTTTATCGGCGTGGAAGGCGCAGTCGTCGTTTCTGCCCGCGCGCGTAATAAGAAAGACGTTGGCCGCGCAACGTTGCTGGCTGTGGTTTCGGCCCTCAGCGTTTATTTGCTGGTGACGCTGTTGTCGTTGGGCGTTGTACCGCGAACCGAACTCGCAGAAATGCGCAACCCGTCGATGGCGGGCATGATGGTGCGGATGATGGGTTCCTGGGGCGAAGTGGTGATTGCCGCCGGACTTATCGTTTCCGTGTGTGGCGCTTACCTGAGCTGGACGATTATGGCGGCGGAAGTGCCGTATCTGGCCGCGACTCACAAGGCGTTCCCACGCATTTTCGCGCGCCAGAATGACAACAACGCGCCGTCGTCTTCACTGTGGCTGACCAATATCAGCGTACAGGTTTGTTTGATTCTGATATGGCTCACCGGTTCTGACTATAGTACGTTACTGGCCATCGCGTCTGAGATGATTCTGGTGCCGTATTTCCTCGTCGGCGCATTTCTGCTGAAGATGGCGACTCGCCCGCTGCATAAGGCGGTGGGTATCGGAGCCTGCATTTATGGCTTATGGTTATTGTATGCTTCCGGTCCGATGCACCTGTTGCTGTCGGTGGTGCTGTATGCCCCTGGCCTGCTGGTCTTTATCTACGCTCGGCGTACGCATCAGCTGGATAACGTCCTGAAACGCCGTGAAATGGCCCTGATAGGTTTATTACTGGTTGCCGCTGTGCCGGCAACGTGGATGTTAATGGGGTAACGCGCTTACCCCATCGTGACGTTAAGAGTCGCTCAAAGGAGAGAACGATGGGAGAATGCCTAACCCGCCCCGTCCTGATTACCGGTGGAGGCCGTCGCATCGGCCTCGCCCTTGCCCACCATTTTCTCAATCAACAACAGCCGGTGATTGTCAGCTATCGCACGCGCTATGACGCCATCGGCGTACTGGAACGTGCCGGCGCGTTGTGTATCGCGGCTGATTTTTCCAGCGATGAAGGCATTTTGTCGTTTGCAGAAAGCGTGAAATCTCACACCCCTGGTTTGCGTGCAATAATCCACAACGCCAGCGCCTGGCTGCCAGAAAAGCCCGAACGCCCTCTTAGCGACGTGATGCGCCAGATGATGCAGATCCACGTCAATGCCCCCTACTTGCTGAATCATGCGCTGGAACCGTTACTGCGCGGCCACGGTCATGCAGCCAGCGACATCATTCATTTCACCGATTACGTGGTGGAAAAAGGCAGCGACAAACATATCGCCTACGCCGCCAGTAAAGCCGCGCTCGACAATATGACGCGCTCGTTCGCCCGTAAACTGGCCCCGGAAGTGAAAGTGAATGCCATCGCGCCTGCACTCATTCTGTTTAACGAAAGTGACGACGCGGAATATCGCCAGCAGGCGTTGAAGAAATCGCTAATGAAAGTCGCCCCGGGCGAAAAAGAGATTATCGATCTGGTGGATTATCTGCTGACCAGTTGTTATGTCACCGGGCGCTCATTTGGCGTCGATGGTGGACGGCCACTGCGTTGACCTGCCAAATACTATCGCGTCAATGCCGGAAATCGACCCAATGAATAACAACAGGTGAAGGAAGTTACATTGTTTATGAAAGATTAATAGCACCCTACAGAATGGCGGTGTATTTTAGCTTTTTTCGCAGCGCATGATGGTTATGAATAAGATTGTTTTTGTGGAAGATGATCCGGAAGTCGGGTCACTCATTGCCGCCTATCTCGGCAAGCATGATATGGACGTTATCGTCGAACCGCGCGGTGACCGCGCCGAAGAAGTTGTCCTGCGTGAAAAACCCGATCTGGTACTGCTGGATATCATGCTGCCCGGCAAAGACGGCATGACCATTTGCCGCGATTTACGCGCGCAATGGCAAGGGCCAATCGTCCTGCTCACCTCGCTCGACAGTGACATGAACCATATTTTGTCGCTGGAAATGGGCGCCAGTGATTACATTCTCAAAACGACGCCGCCTGCGGTGCTGTTAGCGCGTCTGCGTTTGCATCTGCGTCAGCACGTTGCGACGCCTACGGGCGAAAAACCAGCGTCGGGTCTGACGACGCATAAAGCGATTCGTTTTGGCACCCTGGCCATCGACCCGGTAAACCGCCAGGTTCAGCTGAGCGGCGTCAACGTCACCCTGTCGACGGCGGATTTTGATCTGCTGTGGGAACTGGCAACACACGCAGGACAAATCATGGATCGTGATGCGTTGCTTAAAAACCTGCGCGGCGTGAGCTATGACGGCATGGACCGCAGCGTCGATGTCGCCATCTCCCGCCTGCGTAAAAAGCTGCTCGACAGTGCCACCGAGCCATACCGTATTAAGACCGTGCGTAATAAGGGCTATCTGTTCGCGCCCCACGCCTGGGATAACTAATTTTCCGTACTTCCGGGGCCAGAAATGAAAAAGTTGTTCGTGCAGTTTTACCTGCTGCTGTTTGTCTGCTTTCTGGTGATGACCATGCTGGTTGGGCTGGTGTACAAATTCACCGCCGAACGTGCGGGCCGACAATCGCTCGACGACTTGATGAAAAGTTCGCTGTATCTGATGCGCAGCGAACTGCGTGAAATCCCGCCCCGGGACTGGAGCAAAACCCTTAAAGAACTCGATCTCAATCTCTCGTTCGATTTACGCATTGAGCCGCTGAATAAATTCCAGCTGGCGGAAAGTTCGATGGAGCATTTGCGTCGTGGCGATATCGTCGCACTTGACGATCAATACACCTTTATCCAGCGTATTCCGCGCAGCCATTATGTGCTCGCCGTCGGGCCGGTGCCGTATCTCTATTATCTGCACGAAATGCGGCTGCTGGACGTCGCTCTGCTGGCGTTTATTGCCATTTCGCTGGCCTTTCCGGTTTTCATCTGGATGCGCCCACACTGGCAGGATATGTTGCGTCTGGAAACGGCGGCCCAGCGTTTTGGCGAGGGCCATCTCGAGGAGCGGATCCATTTTGACAGCATGTCGAGTTTTGAACGACTCGGCGTGGTGTTCAACCAGATGGCAGACAACATTAACGCGCTGATCGCCAGTAAAAAGCTGCTAACAGACGGCATCGCCCACGAATTACGAACCCCGCTGGTGCGCCTGCGTTATCGCCTTGAAATGAGCGAGAACCTCACCGAGGCAGAATCCCAGGCGCTAAACCGCGATATCGGCCAACTGGAAGCGTTGATTGACGAACTGCTGACCTATGCCCGCCTTGACCGCACGCAGAATGAACTGATCCTTACCACACCCGATTTGCCTGAATGGATTACCGCGCATGTCGATGACATTCAGACGGTGAATCCGCAACGCGACGTGACCTTGGCCCAGCTTACCCACGGCAATTATGGCGCGCTGGATATGCGCCTGATGGAGCGTGTACTGGATAACCTGGTGAATAACGCGATGCGCTACAGCCGTCAGCAGATTCAGGTCAGCCTGACGCAGCACGCCGGACGCGCAACCCTGGTGGTGGATGACGATGGTCCAGGCATTGCACCGGAAGAACGCGCGCGCGTTTTCGACCCCTTCGTGCGCCTTGATCCTAGCCGCGACCGCGCCACCGGCGGCTGTGGGCTTGGCTTAGCCATTGTGCATTCGATTGGTCTTGCGATGTCCGGAGAAGTGACCTGCGATGCCAGCCCGCTCGGCGGTGCGCGTTTCTGCTTCAGTTGGCCGGTAAATCATCAACTGAATTTCACTGCCACAAGCTGATACCAGAACAGCGTTGAGCGGAGATCACCGCAGCCTTTCCTGCCTGACTAAACGTTGCACAATGCCCAACGTCGGGCTAAAGTAAAAACTGATGAGTATGTTGTAACTAATGTAGGTGCTATGGCTGATTACGATTTGATTGAACGCTTGACCACGACCTTTCGTCAGATGGAACACGAGCTGCTGGAGCTACAGCAAATGCTGGCCGACTGCCGCCTGCTCGCCGCGCGGGTATTTGAGTTGCCGGAAGTGACGAAAGAGCACGAGCATGACCCGCTCTCCACTATCTCTGTCATTCAGCATTTAGGCGAAACCGCGCGGCTGAAAGCGCTGAACCACTTTACTCATCTGTTTATCCAGCAGCAGTCAGAAAATCGCAGCAGCAAGGTTGCGGTGCGTTTGCCCGGCGTAATCTGTCTGCATCCGAAACCCGAACAGCTTGACGCGCTGGACAACAAAATCCGCACCATTAATGCGCTGAAAGCAGCCTTTGAAACCCTTGTCACCGTTGAATCGGGTTTGCCCTCCGCCGCGCGTTTCGAATGGGTACACCACCATTTGCCAGGGCTGATTACGCTCAGCGCCTATCGCACGCTGACATTACTGCGTGACCCGGCGAGCATCCGCTTTGGCTGGGCCAATAAGCACATTATTAAGAATTTGACCCGCGATGAGGTGCTGAAACAGCTGGAAAACAGCCTGCGTTCACCGCGCTCCGTGCCGCCGTTCACCCGCGAACAGTGGCAGGAAAAGCTGGAACGTGAGTATCAGGATATTGCGGCCCTGCCGCAGAAGGCAAAGTTGAAAATCAAACGTCCGGTGAAGGTACAGCCGATTGCACGCGTGTGGTATGCCGGGCAGCAAAAGCAGGTGCAGTACGCCTGTCCTGGCCCGATGCTGGCGCTAATTTCCGGTACGCAAGGCGTGAGCGTGCCGGAGATCGGAGAACTGCTCAATTACGACGAAGATAACGTGCAGTATCGCTATAAGCCCGAAGCACAGTCGCTGGAACTCATCATCCCGCGACTGCATCTGTATCTCGCTACCGACTGATTTTCATGCTGCCGACCATCGCTTCCGGACGCACCCATTCGTCAAATTCGGCTTCGGTGAGGTAGCCGAGTTTGAGCGCCGAGGCTTTCAGCGTCAGCCCCTCTTTATGCGCTTTTTTGGCAATTTCTGCCGCTTTGTCGTAGCCAATGTGAGTATTGAGCGCCGTCACCAGCATCAGCGATTCGTTCAGCAACTGGTCGATGCGCGCCCGGTTCGGCTCGATGCCTACCGCACAGTGTTTATTGAAACTTTCCATACCGTCCGCCAACAAGCGTACCGATTGCAGGACATTATGGATAACCATCGGGCGGTAGACATTCAGTTCAAAGTTGCCCGATGCCCCGCCCATATTTACCGCCACATCATTGCCCATCACCTGACAGCACAGCATGGTCATCGCTTCGCACTGCGTCGGGTTTACTTTCCCCGGCATAATGGAACTGCCTGGCTCATTTTCAGGGATCGACAATTCACCGATGCCGCAGCGTGGGCCAGAAGCCAACCAGCGCACGTCGTTGGCGATTTTCATTAGTGACGCCGCCAGCCCTTTCAACGCACCGTGCGCGTGCACCAGCGCGTCACAGGTCGCCAGCGCCTCGAATTTATTGGGCGCGGTAATAAACGCCTTATTCGTGATCGCCGCCAGCTCATCGGCAACGCGTTTGGCGTATTCCGGATGCGTATTCAGCCCGGTTCCCACCGCCGTGCCGCCCAGCGCCAGTTCGCTAAGATGAGGCAGCGTGAGATCGATGTGTTTGATATTGTGCTCCAGCATCGCTACCCAGCCAGAAATCTCCTGCCCTAACGTTAACGGTGTCGCGTCCTGTAAATGGGTGCGGCCAATTTTGACGATATCAGCAAAGGCGTGCGATTTGTCACTCAGCGTTTTTTTCAGTACCTGAAGCTGCGGGATCAGATTTTCGCGTAGCGCAATGACCGCCGCGACGTGCATCGCCGTCGGGAAGACGTCGTTAGAACTTTGGCTTTTGTTGACGTCATCGTTCGGATGCACTTTGCGCTCCATGCCGCGTACGCCACCAAGCAGTTCACTTGCCCGGTTCGCCAGCACTTCGTTCATGTTCATGTTGCTTTGCGTGCCGGAGCCGGTTTGCCAGATGGCAAGCGGGAATTCATCGCTATGCTGGCCCGCCAGCACTTCATCGGCGGCGCTGACGATAGCGTTGGCTTTCTCGGCGGTGAGCAATTGCAGATCCTGATTGACCTTGGCGGCTGCGCGTTTGGTCAGCGCCAGGGCCGCAATCAGCGATACCGGCATTTTTTCGGTGGAAATACGGAAATGCTCGAGTGAGCGCTGGGTTTGCGCGCCCCACAGCTTGTCAGCCGGGACGTCAATCGCGCCCATGGAATCACTTTCGCGACGATGCGTTGCCATGACTTTCTCCTTGATAACAATGAAATGAGGGACATTGTTCACGTGCGAATGAGGATAAGTATTGCTGACCCAGGGATTGCTGCATGGCGCTTTGTGCGCTCTTTTGTTGCCTGGCTATTGCACAGATATTGCCCGGCGGCGCTTCGCTTGCGCGGGCCTACGTGAATATGGGCCGACAGGAAAACAAGCATACAGGGAAGTTAGCCCGGCATGACGCCGGGCTATAACACTATTTCAGGCAAGCGGAACACTGCGAGGACTGGATCTGTTTGAAGAAGTCATTACCTTTATCATCGACCAGAATGAAGGCCGGGAAATCTTCGACTTCAATTTTCCAGATAGCTTCCATACCCAGCTCCGGGTATTCGATGCATTCCAGGCTTTTAATACTGCCCTGCGCCAGTACGGCCGCCGGGCCGCCGATGCTGCCGAGGTAGAAACCGCCGTGCTTGTGACACGCGTCCGTTACCTGCTGGCTGCGGTTGCCTTTCGCAAGCATGATCATGCTGCCGCCTTCCGCCTGGAGTTGATCGACGTAGGAATCCATACGCCCGGCGGTCGTTGGGCCGAGTGAACCCGACGCATACCCTTCTGGCGTTTTCGCCGGGCCTGCATAGTAAATCGGGTGATCTTTCACGTACTGCGGTAACCCTTCTCCGTTATCCATGCGCTCTTTGAGTTTCGCATGTGCGATATCGCGGGCCACAATAATGGTGCCGTTCAGTGACAATCGCGTGGACACCGGGAAATCAGAAAGCTGCGCCAGGATCTCTTTCATCGGACGGTTGAGATCGATTTTCACTGCCTCACCTTCACCGGCGTTACGCAGTGCTTCCGGAATGTATTTGCCCGGATTGTGCTCCAGCTTCTCAAGCCACACGCCTTCGCGGTTGATTTTGGCTTTGATGTTGCGGTCTGCGGAACAAGACACGCCCATGCCCACCGGGCAAGACGCCCCGTGGCGCGGCAAACGCACAACACGAATATCGTGGGCAAAGTATTTGCCACCGAACTGAGCGCCGAGACCCAGGTTCTGCGCTTCCACCAGCAGTTCCTGCTCAAGCTGAACGTCGCGGAAGGCCTGACCGTGCTCGTTCCCTTCGGTTGGCAGACCGTCGTAATATTTGGTCGACGCCAGTTTTACCGTTTTCAGCGTAGCTTCTGCCGACGTGCCGCCAATCACAAAGGCAACGTGGTACGGCGGACACGCGGCGGTGCCGAGGGTACGCATTTTCTCAACCAGATAATTTTTCAGTTTCGCCGGGGTGATCAGCGCTTTGGTTTCCTGGTACAGATAGGTTTTGTTGGCTGAACCGCCGCCCTTCGCGATGCACAGGAATTTGTATTCATCGCCGTCTACGCTGTAGAGGTCAATCTGCGCAGGCAAATTCGTGCCGGTGTTGACCTCTTTATACATATCCAGCGGAGCGTTCTGCGAATAACGCAGATTGTCTTCGATATAGGTGTCATACACGCCGCGCGCGAGGGCCGCTTCATCGCCGCCGCCGGTCCAGACGCGCTGACCTTTTTTGCCCATGATGATGGCAGTGCCGGTGTCCTGACAGGTCGGCAAAATGCCTTTGGCGGCAATATCAGAGTTACGCAGGAATTGCAGCGCGACGTATTTGTCGTTTTCGCTGGCCTGTGGGTCACTGAGAATATCAGCAACCTGCTGCTGATGCGCCGGACGCAGCATAAACGAGGCATCGTGGAAAGCGTGTTTTGCCAGCAGCGTCAGCGCCTGCGGGTCAACTTTAAGGATTTCCTGGCCGTCGAATTCAGCAACGGTGACGTGGTCTTTACTGAGAAGATAGTATTTGGTGTCATCCTTTTTCAGCGGAAAAGGATCCTGATAGATAAAAGGTTTATTCGACATGGTTCTCTCACT
>DASXML010000035.1:0-2767 GCA_036495715.1 Scandinavium sp. | reverse complement strand
ACTGATCGCCGCCACATCCCCCTGCTGCGCTTCACGCTCAACCCACATTTTCCAGCTGAGTGGTCGGTGTGCACCCGTGTCCCGGAGAACCTCTCGTTCTTCACGCAACGTCAACCGTAGTTCAGCCATGGCTTTCATCTTTTCAAACTCGGCCACCCGGAACATCAGCTTGCGCATTAACGGGTCGCGGACCGATTGACGAATATGTGCTTTCCTCACCACGCAGTGTGAGGAAATCTGGCGGAAACGTTCTGCTGCACGCAGGTCTGGTTTCGCCCAGCCGTCACGATACGCATCATAACGGGCGCGCAAAATATCACGGGCAATGGCCCGTGCTTCACGACGCTCACGACGCAGTTCCTGATCGCGAACATGCAACTGTGGCATATAGAACGAATCCACCAGGAGAACACCATCTTCAGCCGAATCAGACGACACAGGAGGGGCTGGCTGATACTCACCACAGCGGGCTTGCATTGCCGGCAGACTGATAGCCGGGTGCACATCTGACGCTTTGACACTGACACCATCAGGCATGGTCAGGCTGTACACCGCAAGTCCGCCGTTTTGCTCCCGGATACCGAGGCCACGGGTATACATCACGTTATGCAACAGTTCCCAGTTCAGCACATCCTGTTCGGCAAAATCGGCCAACATCTGTCGGGTTTCGCGCACGGCGTAACCGTGCAGGCTTTCGCGGTCGGAGAAAATCTCGCGCTTCGCAGCACCGCCTGGTGCGGCCGGCATATCGCGACGGGTCCGGTGCAGGTCGCCGTACGTATCCATGTGCCAGCTGCCGTTGTCGACGCTGAACCCAAATTCACGCTCGAGGACACGACAGCACTTCTGCAGTGTGTCGGCATCGTTCCACATATTTTGCGCGCGGAAAGTTTCAGGGTGGACACGGTTGGCCGACACATGACAGTGCACGTTGTCGGTATCGAGGTGAATAGCGGCGGCATACTGATGGTCCTTCATCCCGAGCTGTTCCAGGCTGTAACGCACAGAGCGGAAAATGGCATCCGGGGACGGGCTCTCGTCACTTTGCCAGGTCAGTATGAAGTGATAAACAGGATCTTTGCAGTGACGGTTCTGCATCGCTGTCATGTTCATTTCAGCGGCCGCCGTGTCCAGCGAAAAGCAGTTGGTTTCACACAGCACTTCACCTGAAAGGACTCTTGAAATCCCCTCAGGTGAAATGCTGACAATCTGCGTGGCAGGTGCGGCAGCTTTACGTCCGACGTAGTCGACAAGCTGACCAAATCCGGGCGTGGAAACCATCGTCTCAGCCGTCCCTGGTGTACTCGCCGGGGACGCAGTAACCGCGTCACTGTTTTTCTTTTCCTCCCGCGTACTGACATAGGCAACCAGCGTTTTAAAGCTGCTCCTCTTGTCACGACGCTTTGGAGGAATAATTACGTTCATCAGTCTTTTATGTCCTCTGCCGGAACCGGGGTCATGTCCAGCGCATTGATTGCGGTCACGATGCCCGAGAGCACCTCAGAATACTGACGACTCAGTTCGGTCGTCATTGTCTCCTGCATCTGCGTATACAGATACTTTTGCAGGCCTCCCAGGCGCTTGAGCTCGTTCATCATCCTGATATCGGTTCGCACCATGATGCGACGATTCAGGGCTGAACGGCGCAGGTACTCTGATGTTGTCAGGCCTGCTGCGATGGCTTTTTTGTTTATGGTTTCAAACTCTGCTTCCGTGCACCGGCACTTCACCAGTTTTTCCCTTTGACACTTCTTGCTTTTCGACATAACTCAACCCTGGCACGGTACTGGGGTGTCGGGGCGAAGCCCTGACCAGGTCGTTTTGGGGACACTGCCAGCGTGCTGGCTGTGGACACAAAACATTTCCTGTCCCGTCTTTGAATCTATTTTATCCGACATTGCCAGTGGCGAAAGTTAATTTAACTTAAGGTTAATAAAAAGTTAAAAATGACGATGTGCATCACTCAACTTTTCCATTATTCTTTAAGAAACCGCAGGGTAGGCCCGACGGTTTTGGTTATTCCGTCGTGAACAAGAAACCGCACAAATAGAAAGGTGGATGAATGGCAACGGTGAAAAAATTCTTTACCGAACAAGAAGTGAATTCTGCAAAAATGAAACTGGCGGATTTACCCGACCTCTCAAAAAACAGATTATCGCGCAGTGATGTTCTGCAATCATTAAAGGATGATCTGATTGCGCTGGTACAATCAAAAGGCTATAGCGCGGCCGATATTAAATCGGTGCTGGAGGGTATGGACCTGAGTTTCAGTGAAAAGGCGATTGCGGATGTTATTCGCGAGGCAAAAGGGAAGACAGTCAAGAAAGCCAGCACCGCGCGCAGGTCAGTAAAAAACGCACAGTCTGAAAACAGCGCGGCGTGATGTAAGCCCGCACCATATGCAAAAACCGCCCACGTCATGGGCGGTAAATTTATTCACGATCCGGCTTTTAGATTTGCGAACTCCTCCGCCATTTTCCACAACACCTGATTCAGCTTAATGTCGCCATCGATACCGGTTACCGGTCGGGTTCTGGCGTTACGGCCCTTCGCTGTTCGGCCAGGGATCCCGCCTTTGATTAGGTTTTCCTGAATCGTGTTGAACGTCGTCCAGAGATCTGTTTTTTTATCCTCGTAACGGCGCGGAATGAGAATTTTTTCGGCGGTCACCGGGGCCGGCTTTCCGTCGTATTTATACTCCAGAGACATGCGGCCCAGAAGCTGGCGTTCTGACTCCGTCACCTGAATACTTTTCATTTTTTCGATG
>DASXML010000034.1:0-2766 GCA_036495715.1 Scandinavium sp. | reverse complement strand
ACTGATCGCCGCCACATCCCCCTGCTGCGCTTCACGCTCAACCCACATTTTCCAGCTGAGTGGTCGGTGTGCACCCGTGTCCCGGAGAACCTCTCGTTCTTCACGCAACGTCAACCGTAGTTCAGCCATGGCTTTCATCTTCTCAAACTCAGCCACCCGGAACATCAGCTTGCGCATTAACGGGTCGCGGACCGACTGACGAATATGTGCTTTCCTCACCACGCAGTGTGATGAAATCTGGCGGAAACGTTCTGCTGCACGCAGGTCTGGTTTCGCCCAGCCATCACGATACGCATCATAACGGGCGCGCAAAATATCCCGGGCAATGGCCCGCGCCTCACGACGCTCACGCCGCAGCTCCTGATCGCGAACATGCAACTGTGGCATGTAGAACGAATCCACCAGGAGAACGCCATCTTCAGCCGAATCAGACGACACCGGAGGGGCTGGCTGATACTCACCACTGCGGGCCTTCATTGCCGGCAGACTGATAGCCGGGTGCACATCTGAAGCTTTGACACTGACACCGTCAGGCGTGGTCAGGCTGTACACGGCAAGTCCGCCGTTCTGCTCCCGGATCCCGAGACCACGGCTGTACATCACGTTGTGCAGCAGGTCCCAGCTCAGCACATCCTGTTCGGCGAAATCAGTGAGCATCTGACGGGTTTCGCGCACCGCGTAACCGTGCAGACTTTCGCGGTCGGAGAAAATCTCGCGCTTCGCAGCACCGCCTGGTGCGGCCGGCATATCGCGACGGGTCCGGTGCAGGTCACCGTACGCATCCATGTGCCAGCTGCCGTTGTCGACACTGAACCCTAATTCACGCTCGAGCACACGACAGCATTTTTGCAGCGTGTCGGCATCGTTCCACATATTTTGCGCGCGGAAAGTTCCAGGGTGGACGCGGTTCGCCGACACATGACAGTGCACATTATCGGTATCGAGATGAATGGCGGCGACATACTGATGGTCCTTCATCCCGAGCTGTTCCAGGCTGTAACGCACAGAGCGGAAAATGGCATCCGGGGACGGGCTCTCATCACTCTGCCAGGTCAGGATGAAGTGATAAACGGGGTCTTTGCAGTGACGGTTTTGCATCGCCGTCATGTTCATTTCAGCGGCCGCCGTGTCCAGCGAAAAGCAGTTGGTTTCGCACAGCACAACACCAGAGAGGACTCTTGAAATCCCCTCAGGTGAAATGCTGACAATCTGCGTGGCAGGTGCGGCAGCTTTACGTCCGACGTAGTCGACAAGCTGACCAAATCCTGGCGTGGAGACCATCGTCTCAGCCGTCCCTGGTGTACTCGCCGGGGACGCAGTAACCGCGTCACTGTTTTTATTTTCCTCCCGCGTACTGACATAGGCGACCAGCGTTTTAAAGCTGGTCCTCTTGTCGCGACGCTTTGGCGGAATAATCACGTTCATCAGTCTTTTATGTCCTCTGCCGGAACCGGTGTCATGTCCAGCGCATTGATTGCGGTTACGATGCCCGAGAGCACCTCAGAATACTGACGACTGAGTTCGGTCGTCATGGTGGCCTGCATCTGCGTATACAGATACTTTTGCAGGCCTCCCAGCCGCTTGAGCTCGTTCATCATCCTGATATCGGTTCGCACCATGATGCGACGATTCAGGGCTGAACGGCGCAGGTACTCTGACGTTGTCAGGCCTGCTGCAGTGGCCTTCTTTTTAATCGCTTCGGCTTCGGCTTCTGTCGAGCGGAGCTGAATAATTATGTTCCTTTGACGCTTCTCACTTTTAGCCATAACTCAACCTGTGCACGGTGCTGGGGTGTCGGGGCGAAGCCCTGACCAGGTCGTTTTGTCATTGCTGTCTGCGTGCAGACGGTAATGACAAAACATTTCCTGTCCCGTCTTTGAATCTATTTTATCCGACATTGCCAGTGGCGAAAGTTAATTTAACTTAAGGTTAATAAAAAGTTGAAAATGACGATGTGCATCACTCAACTTTTCCATTATTCTTTAAGAAACCGCAGGGTAGCCCGACGGTTTTGGTTATTCCGTCGTGAACAAGAAACCGCACAAATAGAAAGGTTGATGAATGGCAACGGTGAAAAAATTCTTTACCGAGCAAGAAGTGAATTCTGCAAAAATGAAACTGGCGGATTTGCCCGACCTCTCAAAAAACAGATTATCGCGCAGTGATGTTCTGCAATCATTAAAGGATGATCTGATTGCGCTGGTGCAATCAAAAGGCTATAGCGCGGCCGATATTAAATCGGTACTGGAGGGTATGGAGTTGAGTTTCAGTGAAAAGGCGATTGCGGATGTTATTCGCGAGGCAAAAGGTAAGACCGGGAAAAAAGCGAGTTCTGCACGCAAGGCAGTAAAAAACGTCCCATCTGAAAACAGCGCGGCGTGATGTAAGCCCGCGCGACATGCAAAAACCGCCCACGTCATGGGCGGTAAATTTATTCACGATCCGGCTTTCAGATTTGCGAACTCCTCCGCCATTTTCCACAACACCTGATTCAGTTTAATGTCGCCATCGATACCGGTTACCGGTCGGGTTCTGGCGTTACGGCCCTTCGCTGTTCGGCCAGGGATCCCGCCCTTGATCAGGTTTTCCTGAATCGTGTTGAACGTCGTCCAGAGATCTGTTTTCTTATCCTCGTAACGGCGCGGAATGAGAATTTTTTCGGCGGTCACCGGGGCCGGCTTTCCGTCGTATTTATACTCCAGAGACATGCGGCCCAGAAGCTGGCGTTCTGACTCCGTCACCTGAATACTTTTCATTTTTTCGATG
>DASXML010000033.1:0-5331 GCA_036495715.1 Scandinavium sp. | reverse complement strand
CTGCGACGGGCGCTGTATATGCCGGCGATGGTAGCGTTGTACAAAACAGACTGGGGTCGTGTGTTCAGGGAAAGACTGGAGAAAAACGGGAAAAATGCGAAGCTGATAATCGGGGCGATGATGCGGAAACTGGCGCAGGTGGCGTACGGGGTTCTGAAATCAGGACAGCCGTTCGATGCCACGCTGCATATGGAAAATGCTTGCGTGGCATAACAGTATCTACTCAGAAATTCTCACCCAACGAATTGATTTTCCTTGTTTGCTTAACGGAAACAGCAGATGAAGATCGCCCGCCATCAGCGCATCGCTGCGCTTCTCGCCCAATCCCAAAGTCTGACTACCGATCAACTGGCTGTTCTCCTTGGCGTCAGCAAGGAAACGGTACGCCGCGATCTCAGTGAACTTCAACAGCAGGGTAAAATTCAGCGTAGCCATGGGCGAGCGCGCGCCATTCGCCGTAATAATCAGGGTAACGAAGCGCCTTTCCACGCGCGGCTGAAAAGTCATTACGCCCACAAGTCTGATATCGCCCGGCATGCGCTGGCGTGGATAGACGAAGGGATGACGATTGCACTGGATGCCAGTTCAACCTGCTGGCTTTTGGCGCGCCAGCTGCCGGACATCCCGATAACCGTTTTTACCAACAGCCATCCGGTGTGTATGGAACTGGGGAAGCGCGAGCACATCAGGTTGATAAGTTCCGGCGGAGAGTTACAGCGCCAATATGGTTACTACGTTAACCCTGCGCTTATCTCCCAGTTGAAAACGCTGGAGATCGATCTGTTCATTTTTTCGTGCGAGGGCGTCGATCGAAACGGTGTGATGTGGGATCCGAGCGGTCACAATGCCAGCTATAAATCGCTGTTGCTCAAGCGGGCATCGCAATCACTGCTGCTGATGGACAAAAGCAAATTCAATCGTTCAAGTGAAATGCGTATTGGCCCCATCAGTGACGTGACGCATCTGATTTCTGATGTTGAGCCAGAACAGATCCTTTAGGGTTTCCCGCGCCCGGAAATACCCTGAAAACGTTGGGCAACGTCGCCAAAATAATCGGTCAGATAGTTGATACAGACCTGCACCTTCAGCGGCAGTTTGTCTTTTTCGGTATAAACGGCGTAGACCGGACGCGGATCGGACTGATAACGCGGCAGTAAGATTTCAAGCTCGCCACGGTTGATTTCGTTGATCACCCACATCAGCGGCACAAAGGCGATCCCGGCCCCGGCGGTTAGCCAGCGGTTTAGCGTCATCGGATCGTTGGTGACGAAACGCCCCTGGGGGATAAGCTTGGTCGACAGCCCTTCCGGGGCAATCAGTTCAAATTCATTGTGTGGACGGATGCTGTATTCCAGCCAGGAATGGTTGGCAAGATCGGCCGGTTTTTCTGGCGTGCCAGCCTGCTGCAGATAGCTTTTTGCCGCGCACAACACCATTGGCATCGAGCCGAGGCGGCGGGAAAAAAGACCGGAATCCTGCAAAGCACCCACACGAATCACCAGATCCAAACCGTCAGCAATTAAGTCCGGAGCCGGAATTCCCGTCACCAGATTGACCGATAATTCAGGATGCTCTTTGAGCATTTCAGCGGTGATCTTTGCGAGCACATTTTGTGCCATGGTTGAAGAACACCCCACGCGCAACGTACCGATTGGCGTATTGTTAAACGCATAAAGCTGTTCGTGTACGTCCTGTACTTCGTACAGCATACGGCGACAGCCCTGATAATAAATTTTTCCGGCTTCTGTCAGGCCAATGCTGCGGGTGCTGCGGTTCAGAAGCTTAACCTGCAGCTCGTCTTCCAGTTTTGAGACGGTCTGGCTGATAGACGACACGCTCATTTCAAGCTGTCTTGCCGCGGCTGTAAAAGATCCAAATTCCACCACTTTGGCGAAAACGGACATACGTTTGAGTCGTTCCATTGTTCACTCTGAGTTAAAAGTGATTTAGATCACACAATATAGATCAGCCCACGACAGTTACGCTAATATATTGTTAGCTGAATAATAAAAAGCATCTCTGCTCTCACCTGCATTTCTACATCAAGGTCAACATGAGTCTGTTTCCCGTCATCGTGATTTTCGGTCTCTCGTTTCCACCGATCTTCGTCGAGCTGCTATTGTCGCTGGCCATTTTCTGGCTACTGCGTCGGATGCTGGTCCCTACCGGGATCTATGACTTCGTCTGGCATCCTGCGCTGTTTAATACTGCGCTATATTGCTGTTTGTTCTATCTGATATCGCGTCTGTTCGTTTGAGGTCGTTGTGAAAACACTAACAAGAAAAATTTCCCGAACTGCTATCACGCTGATTCTGGTGGTGCTGGCCTTTATCGCCATTTTCCATGCGTGGGTGTATTACACCGAATCACCGTGGACCCGTGATGCACGTTTCAGCGCAGATGTCGTCGCGATAGCGCCTGATGTCGCCGGGCTTATTACCGAGGTGAACGTCAAAGACAATCAGTTGGTGAGTAAAAACCAGGTGTTGTTCACCATCGATCAGCCGCGCTATCAGAAGGCACTCGAGGAAGCCGATGCGGACGTTGCTTATTACCAGGTGTTGGCGGCGGAAAAACGCCGTGAAGCCGGACGCCGTAATCAGCTAGGGACGATGGCGATGTCCCGCGAAGAAATTGACCAGGCGAACAATCTTTTGCAGACCGTGGAGCACCAGTTAGCGAAAGCGCAGGCCACCCGCGATCTGGCGCGTCTCGATCTGGAACGCACCGTGATCCGCGCCCCGGCCGATGGCTGGGTGACCAACCTTAACGTGTACAGCGGTGAATTTATCACCCGCGGCTCGACTGCCGTGGCGCTGGTGAAAAAAGAGAGCTTCTACGTCATGGCCTACATGGAAGAAACCAAACTTGAAGGTGTGCGTCCGGGCTATCGCGCGGAAATTACGCCGCTTGGCAGCACTAAAGTGATTAAAGGCACCGTCGACAGCATCGCGGCAGGCGTGACCAACGCCAGCAGCAGCAGTGATGCTAAAGGCATGGCGACCATTGATTCGAATCTGGAGTGGGTGCGTTTAGCGCAGCGTGTGCCGGTACGTATTCGCCTTGATACGCAGCAGGACAATTTGTGGCCAGCCGGGACGACCGCGACGGTGATCATCACCGGGGCGAAAGACAGAGATACGCAGAAGGCCTCCTTCTTCCAGAAGTTAGGTATGCGTCTGCGTGAGTTTGGTTAATCGAGATGGGCATTTTTTCTATTGCGGATCAGCACCTGCGGTTTGCGGTCAAACTGGCCTGCGCGATTGTGCTGGCGCTGTTTGTCGGCTTTCACTTTGAACTGGAAACGCCGCGCTGGGCGGTACTGACCGCTGCGATTGTGGCGGCCGGTCCCGCATTTGCGGCAGGTGGCGAGCCTTACTCTGGGGCGATCCGTTATCGCGGGATGCTGCGTATCGTCGGGACGTTTATCGGCTGTATCGCGGCGCTGGTGATGATTATCGTCATGATCCGCGCGCCGCTGCTGATGGTGATGGTGTGCTGTCTGTGGGCCGGTTTTTGTACCTGGATCTCCTCGCTGGTGAAAGTGGAGAACTCCTATGCGTGGGGTCTTTCCGGTTATACCGCACTGATCATTATCATCACCGTCCAGAACGCGCCGTTGCTTTCTCCGCAGTTTGCGGTTGAGCGTTGCAGCGAGATTGTGATTGGTATCGTCTGTGCGATCGTCGCAGATCTGCTGTTTTCACCACGCTCAATCAAACAGGAAATCGATCGTGAACTGGATGCGTTGCTGGTGGCACAGTATCGACTGATGCAACTGTGTATCCGCCATGGCGACAGTGAAGAAGTCGATAATGCCTGGAGCGGGCTAGTACGCCAAACTCAGGCGCTGGAAGGGATGCGCAGTAATCTGCATATGGAATCTTCCCGCTGGGCGCGTGCGAATCGTCGCCTGAAAGCGCTGAATACGCTGTCGCTGACGTTGATCACTCAGGCCTGTGAAACTTATCTGATTCAAAATACCCGTCCGGACCTCATCACGCCTGAATGGCGCGAAATGTTTGATGAGCCTGCCGAAACCGTGCAGGACGTGCATAAACAGTTAAAACGTATGCGCCGAATTCTCTCGTGGACCGGTGAACATGATACGCCAATTACGCTCTATAGCTGGATTGGTGCGGCCAGCCGTTTTCAATTGCTCAAACGCGGCGTAGTAGGCAACGCAAAAGTCAGCATGCGCGAAGAAGAAATCCTGCAAGGTGAAGTGGTCGTGAAAGTGGAGTCTGCGGAACGCCATCACGCGATGGTGAACTTCTGGCGTACCACAATTGCCTGTGCGCTCGGCACGTTGTTCTGGCTGTGGACCGGCTGGACATCCGGCAGCGGTGCGATGGTGATGATTGCGGTTGTCACTTCACTTGCGATGCGTCTGCCAAATCCAAAAATGGCGGCCATCGACTTTTTGTACGGTACGATTGCTGCATTGCCGATTGGCGCGTTTTACTTCCTGGTCGTGCTCCCTTCGACCCAACAAAGCATGTTGCTGCTCTGCATTAGTCTTGCGGTGCTGGCGTTCTTTATCGGGATTGAAGTACAGAAGCGGCGGCTCGGATCGCTCGGTACACTGGCCTCCACCATTAACATTCTGGTGCTCGATAACCCGATGACTTTCCATTTCAGCCAGTTCCTCGACAGCGCGTTGGGTCAGCTGGTGGGCTGTTTCCTGGCGTTGATGGTTATCCTGCTGGTTCGCGATAATTCCCAGGCCCGCACCGGACGCGTGCTGCTGAATCAGTTTGTCTCTGCGGCGGTGTCATCGCTCACTACCAATACCGCGCGGCGTAATGAAAACCATCTGCCTGCGCTGTATCAACAGCTGTTTTTACTGCTGAATAAATTCCCTGGCGATATTGCGAAATTTCGTCTGGCTCTGACATTGATTATTGCGCATCAGCGCCTTCGCGATGCGCCTGTGCCCGTGAACGACGATCTTTCTGCGTTCCATCGCCAGCTCCGACACACCGCTGATAAACTGATTTCAGCCAGCAGCGATGATAAACGTCACCGCTATTTTGGGCGTTTACTGGAAGAATTGGATGTTTATCAGGAGAAATTGGTCATCTGGCAGGCGCCCACTCAGGTCACCGAACCGGTAACGCGGTTGGTAGGGATGTTGCGGAAATACCAGCATGCGCTGACGAGCAATTAAAAAAGCGACGCCAACGTGCGTAATGCCAGTCAGTTAAGCGCGGTGGTCGCTTTTCCGTTCACCTGATTTCCGCAGACACCTCTGCACTTTCATCCGTGAACGGGCAAAGGGGAATGACCGAATTCCCCTTTGCAATCCCCCCGGTCCCGCAATTGAAATCG
>DASXML010000032.1:0-2372 GCA_036495715.1 Scandinavium sp. | reverse complement strand
GTGAGACGCTGCGCGGCGCGGCACTGAGCTGTTTGTTCTCGACGACGGCGGCCTGCGAGACCTGGCGAATTTTGTAGCTTGTAGGCGCCTTGTGCCAGCTACAGATGACACTTCCCGGGGGATTTCCGAGAGCGCGATCATTTGGAACTACCGTGATGAATTTCATATAAGGTAGAAGTTTGGCCGAAACTCACCTCCTTCAGAGAAATGCCCGTCGGAATTTTTACCTGAGGGTTGAACGGCCATGGCAACGGTGACGTCAATGAGCAAAAAGCGGGTCATAGTAATATGTGCAGCAATTATATTTGCCACTTCTCCTCTCATTTGGTTCAGGTATTTTCCTCTTATTGATTATCCAAGACATCTGGCCAGTCTCCAAATTCGTCAAACATTCTCATCAGATATCAATGTTGCCAATTTTTATGCATTTCATTGGGTATTTACTCCAGATCTTGGGCTGGATTTGCTCGCTACACCATTACTTTCAGTTTTGCCGGTGGAAATTGTCGGAAAAATTGTAATTTGCCTCGCATTTGCAACAATCTACGGAGGAACGATCTTATTGGATCGAGGGCTAAACCCGAATAATTGGGGTCCATCCATCTTTGCTGGGATATTTCTCTATAACGCTTCGTTTGACTGGGGTTTTATAAATTATATCATTGGTATTGGATTCGCGATTTTGGCGTTTTGGATGTGGGTGCGGTATCGAGAAAAAATCATCGGTTTCTCCATTGTCGGATTTACTGCGTTGGGACTGATCGTTGGTTTGATGCATTTTTATGCATTCGCAATCTATGGAATATGCGTTGCCGGTTACGAATGTTCGTTCTTTTCGGAGAATCTCAGGATTGAACGACGATTGCGGATATCGCTATTCAGAATACCGTTCAGGGCAGCGATAAGCATCATAGTACCGATGGTAGCGATGCTCATCCCGGCATCGAGCGGTCACGGGCCGTTGGTCTGGGGTCGGCCATGGGGGCCGCAGACATTTTGGGATTCGCTTGTCAAGTGGAAGGGCGAAGCGCTCGTCTCGCCAATTTATTTTCACCATTTTCTGGAGAAGCCACTGCTAATAGCCGTTCTTGCGATACTCGTTTGGGCGCTGGCTACTCGAACGTTGGTCGTGAACTCCCGGATGCTGATCCCCTTGGCAGCTTTTGGAGTGATCTTTTTGGTCATGCCGTCCTGGGGCTTTGTCGACTATCGATTACCTTCTGGTGTGGCGTTCTTTGCATGGGCAAGCCTCGGTTGGGGTGAGACATCGCGGGCGCGGATTGGCGTGGTTAGTCTCTTACTTGCGCTTTGCCTCATTGTCCGCGTTGGCTCGGTGTTCTCGATCTGGCAGCCCGCACAATCGACTATCGAGGAATATGACACAGCGTTGAAGTCGGTTCAGCCTGGATCGCGACTTCTGGTTATAATGGACGATAGCGGCTGGAGTTACCCGTCGCTTGTGCACGTGCCACTGTTCCCCGCCACAAAGCAGGGCGTATTCGTTCAACGAGACTCGGTTGATGATATCAAAATGGCTGATGATATCAAGTTGGTAGATTACCTGATGGAGATCCGAAACCCTCCGGTCAAAATTCCAACCGGGATTTCGCTGAAGGAGGTCGGACGTGGACAAACCTTTAACTTATATCGTATCGGTCAAGGTACCGAGCCCCAGTCAATCCGGCGCGGGTCAGGCGCTGCGCTACGTGGGCTCCACGCCGGCCCGCCCGACCCGACAATAGTGATATTTCCAAATGGCAGAAATGATGACGTGCGGTAGAAGAGGTCGATGCCGTTGGAGAAGTACAGCTTGATTGATTGGGTCCCGGACGTGCCGGGTCTCGAGCAATTCGACCGGCAACCCGGCATCCCCCATCCCCGCATACAGCCATTGCGACAGCGGCCCGGCTTTCAGCCCGATCCGCGCTAAGGCAAACCCCAATCCGTTAAACCAGCCGATCAGGACTTCGTGAAGTGGACCCCGCCATCGGGACCACTGGTGCCATGCTGTTAGTTGGAAGCGCCGCCGCTCCGACCTCCTGAAATCCTCAAGCGACAAGTGCTTGCGGTTGCTGCGGCTGTGGGTATGTGGGCAACCCGCCAGGGTTGTGCAAGCGCAGCGTCATATCCACAGCCTCTGCGCCGAGCGCGCCGTCGGCGCCGCCCGCCATCGGCGTCCGGTTTGCCAGCGCCTGGTGCGGACGCTGGTGATTGTAAAAAGCCAGCCATTTGGCGGATTTTCAATTGACGGACGAGTATATTCAGGGGAAGCGAAAATAGCAGAGATTTTTCTGCGCTAGTCCTGCTTACCACCTAACCTCCTGATCCAGATCCGCGGCATCGAACCGCGCGCGATGCGCTTTAAGGCGGGA
>DASXML010000031.1:0-53113 GCA_036495715.1 Scandinavium sp. | reverse complement strand
AGCAAAGGCATCGCTGACCTCACCGCAGCACACCCATGGCATCAAAATCGCTGACGCGTTGCCTGAAGGCCGGGTCAGCCCGCAGGGATGCGGGCTGAGGGCGCGACTTACAGGGACGTTGCATCGCGCCCGACCCGAAAGTCGAAAGGGAAAAGCGGAAGGTATCGCGAAGCGACGATTTTGTTAGCCAGAGCCCGGGGGTGAAGGGGGCGGCGGCGACTGGCCGCCCCCTTCGTGCGCCCGTTGCCGGGACATGAGAGGAAAGCGTGAACCAGAAGGCGCGCAACGGTTCACCGGGCTTAAAAAGGGCTTAACTGACTGACATTACGCTGATGCGCCGTTTTTTGTTATTGCGTAAGCCGGTAGGCCCGTGCAAGCGGAGCGCCGCCGGGCTATGGGTTTCTCAATACAACGCTTCGACCAAAAGATAGCTCGCGACACAGGCGCAGCTCACCGCAATCAGGCCAGGCAGAATAAAGCTGTGGTTGATAATGAATTTGCCGATGCGCGTGGTCCCGGAACGGTCAAAGCCGATACAGGCCAAATCGCTTGGGTATGTCGGTAACACGAAATAACCGTAGGCCGCCGGGAAGAAGGCAATCAGCATTTTGGGTTCAACGCCCAGCATCAATCCCATCGGGGCGACGGCGGTCAGCGCAGCGGCCTGGCTGTTCACCAGTTTCGATACCAAAAACAGCACGATAGCGTACGTCCAAGGATGACTTTGTACCACACCCTCTAGCGCTGTTTTTAGCTCCGGTAAATGCGACTGGAAAAAGGTGTCGCTCATCCATGCCACGCCAAATACCGAGAAAATTGCCACCATGCCTGCTTTAAACACCGCACCGCTGGAAATCGCGGCCGCGTTCACTTTGCAGACAACTAACATGACGGCCCCGGCAATCAGCATCATCATCTGAATCACCAGATTCATCGACAGCGGTGCGAGTTTGCCTTTCACCTCGAAAGCAGGACGCAGTTCTGGCAGGGCACCGAGCAGAACCACCACCACAATGCCGGCAAAAAAGATCCACGTTGACCAGTACGCCTCACGGTTAAAGCGCTGATTGAGCAACGTCTCCGTACTGCCGTAGATGAACTCCCGCTGTTTCGGATCCTTTATTTTTGCCTGAAATTCCGGGTCGTCAGCCAGATCTTTTCCCCGCCGCAAACTCCACAGCGCAGCGATTGCCACACCAAACAGCGAAGCAGGCACGGATACCGCCAAAATTTCGAGAATGCTCCACGCGTGGCCGATGCCGTGTTGTGCGCCGAGAATGGACACCAATGACACCACGGCGACCGACACCGGCGACGCCGTAATCGCCATCTGCGAGGCAATTGACGCCACCGCCATCGGGCGCTCCGGACGAATGCCTTTTTTCAGCGCGATGTCAGCGATAATCGGAAACATGGTGTAGACCACATGCCCCGTGCCGCACAGAAACGTCAGCATCCATGTGGTGAAAGGGGCCAGTAGCGTGATGTGTTGCGGGTGCTTGCGCAGCAGTTTTTCGGCACATTGCATCATCACGTTCAGACCGCCCGCCGTTTGTAACGTCGCCGCGCAGCCGATTACCGCGAGGATGGTCAGCATCACATCGACGGGCGGTTTACCGGGTTCAAGCCCAAATACAAACGTCAGAATAAATAAGCCAATGCCGCTAATAAGCCCGAGACCCATTCCACCAAATCGGGTCCCTGCCAGCAGGCACAAAATAATGACAACAAATTCAAGCGTAATCATGTCTCACCTGTCTCATCCATAAAGAAAGGTAAATCATTGCATTTTGTAATGATATTGAATGGGAGACAGATCGGATTTACAAACAGCTGTAAAAACAGAATGTTATATACATTTTGTTAACAATAAAATGAAGGTAGGGGCAGCGAAGAGGCCGCCCACAGAACGTCAGTGCAGGTGTTGATTCACGACATTGCGCAGATGCTGATCGGTTTGATACATGCAAAGGCCTGCTTTATGGGCGCTGCGAACCTCATCGAGAATGGTTTGCAACAGCACGCCATCTTGCTGTTGCTCTTTTTCCAGCGTATTCAGAAAACGAAGCGTGCTGTCGTCTTGCAGCGTTTTGGCTTCTCGGGTGAGAGCGCACAGCGTGTTGGCGCGTTGCTGGTGTTCTTCAAGGGTTTTGATAAACAAATCCTCAAGCGTCGCGCAGCAGGCCTCACACGATGTTGATTCTTTGACGACAGGGTAGGCGCCCGCTTTTTTCATAAAATCAAAAACACGCATCATATGTGTGACGTTGGATTGTGCCTGCGATCGGAGAAAGGCCGCTGTTCCTGTGAGCTTGTGTTCGGAACACCATTCGCTCAGGCGCAGGTAAAAGTTGGACGCGCAAAACTCGAGATTCATCTGCGCATTGAGTTTTTGAACCATTCCAGGGACTGTCATAGCAATATCCTTATTTCCAGGTGATTCCTGCCGAGGAACGCCGCGCGCATACTTTTGATGACCACTGGCGCGACGATATTCAGCGTGAGTACTTAGGATGGTCAATACGACATTGACTGCCTCAGACCGTTTTTAGAATACGCGCCGTAGGGTTATAAGAAAACGCCTGGGTGATGTTATTTACCAATCGTTACATGATCTTGTTATTAATTCTGAATTGCTGATGAATGACTTTGTAAAAACCATAATTAACAGCATGATGCCTAATATTATTGTCTCACTGAGTTATTTTCTAAAACTGCGATCTGTCTGACATTCACCATCCTGAGTACATGAAATAAATGGACCCTTTGGGTAATTTATATTTATTACATTTGGCTTTTTAGAGGTTGGGAATTGCGGCAGATCACTTTTTACCGTGATGCGCGAATAAAGCATTAAACCGAAAATTGATATCAAGGAGAAGTAAATGAAGAAAGTCGCGGTGCTGTTGGCGCCTGGGTTTGAAGAGGGCGAGGCCATCGTCACCATTGATATTTTGCGTCGGCTCAATCTGGACGTCGAACTGCTTTCCTGTACGACGTCCCGTGGCGTAACCAGCTACCACGGGATCCCCATGGTGGCAGACAGCACGCTCTCAGAGCGCAGCGGCACGTTGTACGATGCCGTGGTGTTGCCCGGTGGGCCGGAAGGGAGTGTCAATTTAGCAGCAAACCCGCAGGTGATTGATTTTGTCGCGACCCATGATGTTGCAGGCAAACTTATCTGTCCAATCTGTTCTGCGGCAGCGCGGGTGCTGGGCGGCAACGGCCTGTTAAAAGGGCGCCAATATGTGTGTTCAGGCGATCTGTGGCAAGACGTCAAAGACGGGCATTATGTCGATGCGCCGGTTGTTGAAGACGGTCATTTAATCAGTGGCAAGGGTTTCGGTCACGTCTTTGACTTCGCGTTTACCGTAGCTGCCAGATTGCTGGGTGATGAAGCGCCGGTGCGTGAACATGCAGAGCATATTTATTATCGCTGGTGAGATAAGGATTGGCTGACTGCTGATATAGATTATTGTGCTAAGTGCAGGGTGAATTGTCTGACAATTCACCCTTTATTTATGTCATTTCTCGCTGAATTTATGCACTCAACTACTGTAATTCTGCGGTGTGATGGCGCTCTCCTATGGATAATTAATTTCCCGCTATTAATGTCACAGCGTCAATGCGCTTATAAGCGAAACCGCTAATGCATTGTTTTACTGCTGATTAAAAAAAGTCGTTCCGAATTCCCCTACGAAAAAGAACATTAAAGCTGGAGTTAACCATGCACAAATTCACTAAAGCGCTGGCGGCCATCGGTCTGGCAGCGGTTATGTCACAATCAGCTGTCGCTGAAACGATGAAACTCGGTTTTCTGGTCAAGCAGCCGGAAGAACCGTGGTTCCAGACCGAATGGCGTTTCGCCGATAAGGCCGGGAAAGATTTAGGTTTCGACGTGATTAAAATTGCCGTGCCGGACGGCGAAAAAACCCTGAATGCCATTGATAGCCTGGCCGCCAACGGCGCGAAAGGCTTTGTTATCTGTACGCCAGATCCAAAATTGGGGCCCGCCATCATGGCGAAAGCCCGCAGCTATGACATGAAGGTCATCACCGTCGACGATCAGTTCGTGAATGCCAAAGGCAAACCGATGGACACCGTACCGCTGGTGATGATGGCAGCCAGTGAAATCGGCGCTCGGCAGGGCGACGAGCTGTATAAAGAGATGCAAAAGCGCGGCTGGGATGTGAAAGACACCGGCGTAATGGCGATCACGGCTGATGAACTGGACACCGCGCGTCGCCGCACAACCGGTTCAATGGACGCACTGAAAAAAGCCGGTTTCCCGGAAGCGCAAATCTACAAAGTGCCCACCAAATCTAACGATATCCCGGGCGCGTTTGACGCGGGTAACTCCTTGCTGGTTCAGCATCCGAACGTCAAACACTGGCTGATTCTGGGCATGAATGACAACACCGTTCTCGGCGGTGTGCGTGCGACCGAAGGCCAGGGCTTTAAAGCGCCAGACGTGATTGGCATTGGCATTAACGGTGTGGATGCGGTGAACGAACTGTCGAAAGGGCAGGCCACCGGTTTCTACGGTTCACTGCTGCCAAGCCCGGACGTTCACGGCTATAAAACCAGTGAAATGCTGTACAACTGGGTGCAGAAAGACGCCGAGCCGCCGAAATTTACTGCGGTGACCGACGTGGTGCTGATCACCCGTGACAACTTTAAAGCAGAGCTGGCGAAGAAAGGGCTGTAAGGCCTGACGCAGTCGCCCCCGGTACTCACGCCGGGGGCAGAAAAGAATGTGGAGTGTTTATGCAACAGTCACAGCCTTACCTCTCATTTCGCGGCATCAGCAAAACGTTTCCCGGCGTAAAAGCCCTGACCGACATTAGCTTCGACTGCTATGCCGGACAAGTGCATGCGCTGATGGGGGAAAACGGTGCCGGAAAATCCACGCTGCTGAAAATCCTCAGCGGTAACTACGCGCCAACGGGCGGTACGCTGGTGCTGTGCGGTGAAGAGGTCAGCTTTGCGGATACGCCCGCAGCGCTCAACGCCGGGGTCGCGATTATTTATCAGGAACTGCATCTGGTGCCGGAAATGACGGTGGCAGAGAACATCTATCTTGGACAGATGCCGCATAAAGGCGGGATCGTGAATCGTTCGCTGCTTAACTATGAAGCGGGTTTGCAGTTGCAACATCTGGGGCTGGATATTGATCCGCAAACCCCGCTGAAATACCTTTCCATCGGTCAATGGCAGATGGTGGAGATTGCCAAAGCGCTAGCGCGTAACGCCAAAGTTATCGCTTTCGATGAGCCGACCAGCTCGCTCTCGGCGCGTGAAATCGACAACCTGTTCCGGGTTATCCGCGAATTACGCAACGAAGGCCGCGTCATCATTTATGTCTCGCACCGCATGGAGGAGATTTTTGCGCTCAGCGATGCGATTACCGTGTTTAAAGACGGTCGCTATGTGCGCACTTTTGACGACATGCAGCAGGTCAATAACGACCAACTGGTGCAGGCGATGGTCGGGCGTGAAATCGGCGATATTTACGGCTGGCAGCCGCGCGAACACGGCGCGGAGAGGCTACGGCTTGAGAAGGTGAAAGCACCGGGCGTTCGCACACCCATCAGTTTGTCGGTGAAAAGTGGTGAAATCGTCGGCCTGTTTGGTCTGGTCGGCGCTGGGCGCAGCGAATTAATGAAAGGGCTGTTTGGCGGCACGCGCATCACCGACGGGCAAGTGATGCTCGATGGCGAGCGGGTGGATATCCGTACCCCGGCGCACGCTATTCGCGCGGGGATGATGCTCTGCCCGGAAGACCGCAAAGCCGACGGGATCATCCCGGTCCATTCGGTGCGCGACAACATCAATATCAGCGCGCGTCGTAAACACATCCACGCCGGGTGCCTGATTAACAACGGCTGGGAAGCTGACAATGCAGCGCATCATATTCAGTCGTTGAACATTAAAACGCCAGGCGCAGAACAACTGATCATGAATCTCTCCGGCGGCAATCAGCAAAAAGCCATTCTTGGGCGCTGGCTGTCAGAAGAGATGAAAGTGATTTTGCTGGACGAGCCGACGCGTGGCATCGACGTGGGCGCGAAACACGAAATCTATAACGTCATTTATGCGCTGGCGGCGTCGGGCGTGGCGGTGCTGTTTGCCTCCAGCGACCTGCCGGAAGTGCTCGGCGTGGCTGACCGTATCATCGTGATGCGCGAAGGGGAGATTGCGGGTGAGCTGATGCATGAAAGCGCCAATGAACAGCAGGCGTTGAGCCTGGCCATGCCGAAAACCACTCAGGCCGTTGCCTGAAAGCCTGATGAAGGAGTCAATCATGTCCTCAGTTACCACCTCCGGCCCGCGCCGGAACGCGTTTAGCGTTGGGCGCATTTGGGATCAGTACGGCATGCTAGTGGTGTTCGCCGTGTTGTTCCTGGCTTGCGCCATTTTTGTGCCGAATTTTGCCAGTTTCGTCAACATGAAGGGGCTGTTGCTTGCCATCTCGATGTCCGGCATGGTGGCGTGCGGGATGCTGTTTTGCCTGGCCTCTGGCGATTTCGATCTTTCCGTGGCGTCGGTCATTGCCTGCGCAGGCGTGACCACCGCCGTGGTTATCAATCTCTCAGAAAGCCTGTGGCTCGGCGTTTTCGCCGGTTTGCTGCTCGGTGCATTAAGCGGTTTGGTCAACGGCTTCGTGATTGCCCGGCTAAAAATTAATGCCCTGATAACCACGCTTGCGACAATGCAAATTGTGCGTGGTCTGGCGTATATCATTTCTGACGGCAAAGCGGTGGGCATCGAAGATGAACGTTTCTTCACCCTCGGCTATGCCAACTGGTTGGGGCTGCCCGCGCCTATCTGGCTGACGGTGGCGTGCCTGATTATCTTCGGCCTGTTACTGAACAAAACCACCTTTGGCCGTAATACGCTGGCGATTGGCGGCAACGAAGAAGCGGCGCGTCTGGCGGGGGTTCCGGTGGTGCGCACTAAAATCATTATTTTTGTGCTGTCGGGGCTGGTGTCGGCGGCGGCGGGGATCATTCTCGCCTCGCGTATGACCAGCGGACAGCCGATGACCTCAATGGGCTATGAGCTGATTGTTATCTCAGCGTGTGTGCTCGGCGGGGTGTCGCTCAAAGGCGGTATCGGTAAGATTTCATATGTGGTGGCGGGGATACTGATTTTAGGTACGGTCGAAAACGCCATGAACCTACTGAATATTTCGCCGTTCTCGCAGTATGTGGTTCGCGGTTTGATTTTACTGGCGGCGGTCATTTTCGATCGCTACAAGCAAAAAGCGAAGCGTGCAGTCTGATTTCATTCCAACTTTTAAGTGTAATGCTCTCAACGCGCCAGGGGTTAATTCCTCTGGCGTTTTCATTTGAAAATGGCGAGCCCGGTCACACTGTCTATACTTACACTGCTAACGTTTAGTGAACAATTACCCACGATCAGGACAGTTGAGGAGGTAGACAGGGTGACAGACCCGTTAACCGTTCCGCCGGTTTTATGCGGAAATTATGCCTTTTTCTTTGACCTGGATGGCACGCTGGCAGACATCAAATCGCATCCCGACCAGGTCATCATTCCCGAGCCTATCCGCAGGGCACTGCAGCAATTGGCGCAGCAGCAGCAGGGGGCACTGGCATTGATCTCAGGGCGCTCAATGGTTGAACTTGACGTGCTCGCCGCTCCTTATCATTTCCCCTTAGCGGGAGTCCATGGAGCTGAACGCCGTGATATCAAAGGCCAAACGCACATCGTTACGCTGCCAACCTCGCTTGCTGCTGAGCTATATCAATGGCTGAATGAAGGCGTGGCGGCACTGACAGGGTGCGAAGTGGAAAACAAAGGGATGGCGTTTGCGCTGCATTATCGTCAAGCGCCGCAGCACCAGCAGGCAATTGAACAACTGGCTCACGACGCGGTGTCTCGCTTTGATGGTCTGGCTTTGCAGCCGGGCAAATGTGTGGTGGAAATTAAACCGACAGGCATTAACAAAGGGGCCGCGATTAAGGCCTTTATGCAGGAAGCGCCGTTCCTGGGCCGACAACCGGTGTTTGTCGGCGATGATTTGACCGATGAAGCCGGGTTTGACGCCGTGAATGCGGCGGGCGGTATTTCGGTAAAAGTCGGGCAGGGGAAGACGCATGCGCAATGGCGTTTGGCCGGCGTGGCGCAGACCCATAAGTGGTTGCTCCAGCTCGCACAACAACACGCGCTAACTGACAGGAGAGAAGGCTATGAGTCGCTTGATCGTAGTATCTAATCGTATTGCCCCGCCGGATGATAAAAAATCCAGTGCTGGTGGGCTGGCGGTGGGAGTACTGGGGGCGCTTAAAGCCGCAGGGGGGCTGTGGTTTGGCTGGAGCGGTGAAACGGGTAATGAAGATCAGCCGCTTAAAAAAGTTACCCGGGGGGACATCACCTGGGCGTCCTTTAATCTCAATGAGCAGGATCATGACCTGTATTACAACCAGTTTTCAAATGCGGTGCTGTGGCCCGCTTTCCACTACCGCTTGGATCTGGTGAACTTCCAGCGTGACGCATGGGAGGGCTATTTGCGCGTCAATGCCATCCTCGCAGACAAACTGCTGCCGTTGGTTAAGCAAGACGATACGCTGTGGGTGCATGATTATCATTTATTACCGTTTGCCAGCGAACTGCGCAAACGCGGCGTCGACAACCGGATTGGCTTCTTCTTGCATATTCCGTTTCCAACGCCTGAAGTGTTTAATGCGCTGCCGACGCACGCGGAATTACTCGAACAATTGTGTGATTATGACTTGTTAGGTTTCCAGACCGAGAATGACCGACTGGCGTTTCTGGATTGCGTGTCCAGTCAGACGCGGCTGACCAGCCGGGGCAGCAAAACGCACAGCGCGTGGGGGCATACTTTCCGCACCGAAGTGTATCCAATAGGTATCGACCCGAAAGAGATTGCCAGTCAGGCTCAGGGGCCGCTGCCACCCAAACTGGCGCAGCTCAAAGCTGAGCTTAAAAGCGTGCAGAATATTTTTTCTGTCGAACGTCTGGATTATTCCAAAGGGCTGCCGGAACGTTTTCAGGCCTACGAGGCGCTGCTGGAGAAATATCCGCAGCACCACGGTAAAATTCGCTATACCCAAATTGCGCCGACATCGCGCGGTGATGTACAGGCTTATCAGGATATTCGTCATCAGCTGGAAAATGCCGCCGGACGCATTAACGGTCAGTACGGTCAATTGGGCTGGACGCCGCTGTATTATCTCAATCAGCATTTCGACAGAAAGCTATTAATGAAAGTTTTCCGATATTCGGACGTCGGACTGGTGACGCCGCTGCGCGACGGGATGAATCTGGTGGCGAAAGAGTATGTTGCCGCACAAGATCCTGCGAATCCCGGCGTGCTGGTGTTGTCGCAGTTTGCAGGGGCGGCAAACGAGTTAACCTCGGCGCTGATCGTCAATCCTTACGATCGTGATGAAGTGGCGACTGCGCTCAATCGGGCACTCACCATGCCGCTAACGGAAAGGATCTCGCGCCATGCGGAGATGCTTGAGGTTATCAAGAAAAATGATATTTACCACTGGCAAGAGCGGTTTATTCACGACCTAAAGCAGATAACGCCGAGGACGGCTGAAAGTAGTTTGCAGAATAAAGTCGCGGCGTTTCCGAAGCTTGCGTAATGAATGAAACAGGCCCGGTGCCGTTGACCGGGCCGTTTATTATTCGTCTTCCAGTGAAACCAATAGCACATCGACGCCGCTATTCCCGACCACCGTTTTGGCGCTACAGGTCGCCCGCGCAAAGAAACTTTTATTGTGGTTGCCGCAAATGACCAAATCCACCTGCTGCTTCAGGCAAAAGTCCTTAATGTGCTCACTTAATTCACCACAGGCGATCGTGGTGTTGGTTATTGGGTAATCGGCTCGGGCTGAAAGCTCATCGAGGAATTGCCGCGTTTCTTCCTGCATCAATTCGCGCAGATTTTCCAGCATCGGGGCGGCAAATTGGTTATACATCTCCGGGTCCGTCGATGAGGTTATCAGGCTGATACGGGCATTAACGGGGCGGGCAATAGAGACTGCTTTCGCAATCAGTTTATGACTTTCCGGTGTCGGTGCGACAGCCACTAACAGATGTGAGTATGTCATTGTGACTCCTTAACGGTGAGGGAAAACGCCTCTTTATTCCTATTACCTTGTTTCGGGCACTGCTGCAAGAGGGGGCGCAGGGCTGAAACGTGAGGTTCTTCTAATATTCATCAATTATTCTTATGTAAAGAATACCGCTTGACAGCATGGTTGAGTGAATTTTTACGCACTTATCTAAAATTTAAAGAAGAAATAATAGTTTTGTAACTTATTACACAACAAAACTAACATAACTCTAATTATTTCATAATGAAATTATCATCAATAAATCAATAAGTAACTCACTGTTTTGCAAGGGTAAGCGAAGAAGTGATGCAAGTCAGGGATCGCTGCATTGTTAAGCAAAGGTGCAGGTAATTTATTTTGTCCAAAAAGAGAGCAACTGAATGTGTTATTCGGAATTATTCAGGTGTATGGAATATAAAAAAACTGCGTTTGGTCAATATTTACACAAATGACAATTGTAACTGATGGATTTGGTGCTATTATTCACCCGATTTATGTGACATGTATCACATAATTTTCAAATTTAATGTAAAGCCACGTTGTATGTGTCAGAACTGACGAGTAGAGTTGCGGCGAATTAGGAAAAATCTTAGTCAATTGTAAGAATTATTTAAAATTGTAGGGTTAGCCTGGTTTCGCATAAGGTGACCTTACAATCCGCAGGGATGCAGCGCCTAAGTCAACTATGCATTTTGGCCGTTTCTTTTTTTACCGGGTCTTTTACCCGGCGACATCACGGGGTGCGGCCTTGCCGCATAAAATAATGGTTGGTTATTCGGGATGGGAAAAATGCATACATCCGAGTTGCTAAAGCATATCTATGACATTAATTTGTCTTATTTATTACTTGCACAGCGTTTGATTAGTCAGGATAAAGCCTCTGCCATGTTCCGTCTCGGTATCAACGAAGAGATGGCGACAACGTTAGGCGATCTGACACTTCCACAGATGGTTAAATTAGCGGAGACCAACCAGTTGGTTTGTCATTTCCGCTTCGACAGCCATCAAACCATCACTCGACTCACACAAGAGTCGCGCGTTGACGATCTTCAACAAATTCATACCGGGATTCTGCTCTCTACACGCTTACTGAAGGAAGCGAGCCTCGCAGAGAGTTCTGCAAGGAAGAAAAGGGCCTAATCATGAGTGAGAAAAGCATTGTTCAGGAAGCCCGCGACATACAACTGGCAATGGAACTGATTACGCTTGGGGCACGTTTGCAAATGCTCGAGAGCGAAACACAGCTGAGTCGCGGTCGCCTCATTAAATTGTACAAAGAGCTTCGCGGTAGCCCGCCGCCGAAAGGCATGCTGCCGTTTTCTACCGACTGGTTTATGACCTGGGAGCAGAACATCCACTCGTCGATGTTCTGTAATGCCTGGCAGTATTTACTTAAAACCCGTTTGTGCAATGGCGTTGATGCGGTCATTAGGGCTTATCGTCTCTATCTGGAGCAGTGTCCACAGCAGGAAAATGGCCCTATTTTGGCCCTGACGCGTGCATGGACTCTGGTACGTTTTGTTGAGAGCGGTATGCTTGAGCTCAGCGGCTGCAACAGCTGCGGCGGCAATTTTATCACTCATGCTCACCAACCCGTGGGGAGCTTCGTGTGCAGTCTTTGCCAGCCACCGTCGCGAGCAGTAAAAAGACGTAAACTTATCCCAGAAAGTGCCGATATAACACCACAACTGCTGGATGAACAGATAAAACAAGCTGTTTAACCGACGATCAGGTGTGGCAAAACACTCCAGCAGCGGACGCAGGTCCGCTGCTTTTTTTTTGCCGCCGTTTCGGTTAATTGTTTTCTGTTCTTCCCGGGCTTACTAATCGTGGAAGGATGATGTCGTGCTTATCTTATTAGGTTACCTGGTTGTTCTTGGTACAGTTTTCGGCGGTTATGCGTTTACCGGCGGACACCTTGGGGCACTCTATCAGCCTGCAGAATTGATCATCATTGCGGGGGCGGGGATAGGGGCATTTATCGTTGGTAACAACGGTAAAGCTATCAAGGGGACGCTGAAAGCGTTGCCATTGCTGTTTCGCCGTTCAAAATATACCAAAAGTATGTACATGGACCTGCTGGCGCTGCTCTACCGGCTGATGGCGAAGTCACGTCAGCAGGGAATGTTCTCGCTGGAACGTGACATCGAAAACCCAACCGAAAGTGAAATATTCGCCAGCTATCCGCGCATTCTGGCGGATAAAGTGATGCTGGAATTTATCGTCGATTACCTGCGCCTCATCATCAGCGGCAATATGAATACCTTCGAAATTGAAGCGCTGATGGATGAAGAGATTGAAACGCATGAAAGCGAATCGGAAGTACCGGCAAACAGCCTGGCGCTGGTCGGTGATTCTCTGCCTGCATTCGGGATTGTGGCGGCGGTAATGGGCGTGGTTCACGCGCTTGGATCGGCGGATCGTCCTGCGGCTGAACTCGGGGCAATGATCGCCCATGCGATGGTGGGGACGTTCCTCGGCATTTTACTGGCGTATGGATTTATTTCTCCGCTGGCGACGGTGTTGCGTCAAAAAAGTGCGGAAACCAGCAAGATGATGCAGTGCGTTAAAATCACGCTGCTGTCGAACCTCAACGGCTATGCGCCACCGATCGCGGTGGAGTTTGGTCGTAAGACGCTGTACTCCAGCGAACGTCCCTCGTTCATTGAGCTGGAAGAGCACGTTCGTGCGGTGCGCAACCCAACGGCACAACAGTCGACCACCGAGGACGCATGAAAAACCAGTCCCACCCAATAGTCGTCGTCAAACGGCGTAAGCATAAAAACCACAGCAGTGCCGGGCACGGCTCGTGGAAGATTGCGTATGCCGATTTTATGACCGCGATGATGGCCTTCTTTCTGGTGATGTGGCTTATCTCCATTTCCAGCCCGAAAGAGCTGGTTCAGATTGCCGAGTATTTCCGCACGCCGCTGGCGACAGCGGTGACCGGCGGGCCACGGATTTCAAACAGCGACAGCCCGATCCCCGGTGGCGGCGATGATTACACCCAGCAACAAGGCGAAGTGAAAAAAGAGCCAAACATCGATGAGCTGAAAAAGCGTATGGAGCAGAACCGGCTGAAGAAAATTCGCGGTGAACTCGATCAGCTGATTGAGTCCGACCCGAAACTGCGCGCGCTGCGCCAGTATCTGAAAATCGATCTAGTCCAGGAAGGGCTGCGGATTCAGATTATCGACAGCCAGAATCGCCCGATGTTTAAAACCGGCAGCGCGGACGTCGAGACCTACATGCGCGATATTTTGCGTGCTATCGCGCCAATATTGAATGAAGTCCCGAATAAAATCAGTCTTTCAGGCCACACCGATGATTTCCCGTATGCCACGGGCGATCGCGGATACAGCAACTGGGAACTCTCCGCCGATCGCGCAAATGCGTCGCGCCGGGAGCTGGTTGCGGGCGGCCTTGATGACGGTAAAGTGCTGCGCGTGATTGGCATGGCAAACACCATGAAATTACAACCGCACGGCGGTGATGACGCGATCAACCGCCGCATCAGTTTACTGGTGCTGAACACTCAGGCTGAACAGGCGATTCTCAATGAGAACGCCGAGAGTCAGAACGAACCGTTAAGCGTATTACAGCAACCGGCGGCATTGCCTCCGGCGGCCACAAGTCCCACATCGCCACAATCCGAGCAGAGGTGATAGCGTGAGTATGGATATCAGCGATTTTTATCAGACATTTTTTGATGAAGCCGACGAATTGTTGGCGGATATGGAGCAGCACCTGCTGGATCTTGTGCCAGAAGCCCCTGACTCAGAGCAGCTGAACGCTATTTTTCGTGCGGCGCACTCCATAAAAGGCGGCGCAGGCACCTTTGGTTTTAGCGTTTTGCAGGAAACCACGCACCTGATGGAAAACCTGCTGGACGACGCACGTCGCGGTGAGATGCAGCTCAATACCGACATTATCAACCTGTTTTTGGAAACGAAAGACATTATGCAGGAACAGCTCGATGCCTATAAAAGTTCGCAGGAGCCGGACGCTGCGAACTTTGAATATATCTGTCACGCTTTGCGCCAGTTGGCTTTAGAAGCCAAAGGCGAAGCGGCGACCCCAGCGGCCGGTGCCAAACTGAGCGTGGTAGAGAGTGACGCCGCCGAAAGCGACGTAGTCGTTGCCGCCACGCACAGCGAAGGTCAGACACGCATCGTGCTGTCGCGCCTGAAAGCGGGCGAACCGGAGATGTTGCAGGAAGAGTTGAGCAATCTGGCGCAAATCAGTCAGGTGGTGAAAACGGCCGACTCGCTGAGCGCAAATCTCGACGGCGCGGTATCGCAAGACGATATCGTAGCGGTATTGTGCTTCGTGATTGAAGCGGACCAGATTGCCTTTGAAGATGCCTCTTCCGCATCCGCGCCGGTGGCGGAAACGTCTGCAACGGCGGTTGTAGATATCGCGGATGTGCCTGCCGTGGCAAATGCCCCGACGCTGAAAGCCGTTCCGAAAGAAGCGGCAGCGGCTCCGCGCGTTGAACGTGAAAAACCGGCAAAAGCCAGCGAGTCCACCAGTATTCGTGTGGCGGTGGAGAAAGTCGATCAGCTGATTAACCTGGTCGGTGAACTGGTTATCACCCAGTCCATGCTGGCGCAGCGCTCCAACGAACTTGACCCGGTACAGCACGGTGATTTGATCACCAGCATGGGTCAACTGGAACGCAATGCTCGCGACCTGCAAGAATCGGTGATGTCGATTCGTATGATGCCGATGGAATATGTGTTCAGCCGCTTCCCGCGTCTGGTGCGCGACCTGGCCGGTAAACTGAATAAGCAGGTGGAACTGACCCTGATGGGCAGCTCAACCGAACTCGATAAGAGCCTGATTGAACGCATTATCGATCCGTTAACGCACCTGGTGCGCAACAGCCTCGATCACGGCATTGAATCACCGGAAAACCGCATGGCAGCAGGTAAATCTGCCGTGGGTAATTTGACACTCTCTGCAGAACATCAGGGTGGCAATATCTGCATCGAAGTCACCGATGACGGTGCGGGTCTGAACCGCGAGCGCATTCTGGCGAAAGCGCTGTCTCAGGGTATGCCGGTCAGCGAAAACATGACCGACGAAGATGTCGGAATGCTGATTTTCGCGCCGGGTTTCTCTACCGCCGAACAGGTGACCGACGTCTCCGGGCGCGGCGTGGGTATGGACGTAGTCAAACGAAACATCCAGGAAATGGGTGGTCACGTTGAGATTAAATCGAAGCAGGGAACCGGCACGACGATCCGTATTCTGCTGCCGCTGACGCTGGCGATCCTCGACGGAATGTCGGTGAAAGTGAGCGGGGAAGTGTTCATTCTGCCACTGAATGCGGTGATGGAATCCCTTCAGCCACGTGATGAAGAATTGCATCCGCTGGCGGGTGGCGAACGCGTGCTGGAAGTGCGTGGAGAGTATTTGCCGCTGGTGGAACTGTGGAAAGTTTTCGATGTTCAGGGAGCCAAAACCGAGGCCACTCAGGGCATCGTGGTTATCCTGCAAAGCGCAGGGCGTCGCTACGCGCTGTTGGTGGATCAACTGATCGGCCAGCATCAGGTGGTGGTGAAAAATCTGGAAAGCAACTACCGCAAAGTGCCGGGCATCTCCGCCGCCACCATCCTTGGCGATGGCAGCGTGGCGCTGATTGTCGATGTCCAGGCTTTGCAGGGTTTGAATCGTGAGCAACGTGTGGCGTACACCGCCGCCTGATGGCAAGAAGAAGGGAAAAAAATGACCGGTATGACGAATGTAGCAAAACTGGCGGGCGAACCCTCCGGCCAGGAGTTCCTGGTCTTCACGTTGGGGAATGAAGAGTACGGGATCGATATTCTGAAAGTGCAGGAAATTCGCGGTTACGATCAGGTGACGCGTATTGCCAATACCCCGTCGTTTATCAAAGGGGTGACCAACCTGCGCGGCGTGATTGTGCCGATTGTCGATCTGCGCGTGAAGTTCAGCCAGCAAGACGTGGAGTACAACGACAACACGGTGGTGATTGTCCTGAATCTGCATCAGCGCGTAGTCGGTATTGTGGTTGATGGCGTGTCGGATGTGCTGTCGTTGGCGGCCGATCAGATTCGCCCTGCGCCAGAATTTGCAGTGACACTGTCGACCGAATATCTTACCGGTCTCGGTGCATTGGGTGACCGTATGCTGATTCTGGTGAACATTGAAAAGTTGTTGAACAGCGAAGAAATGTCCCTCCTCGACAGCGCGGCCATCAGCGCGGCGTAATGATTTCCCCCCGTGATTACGGGGGGATAACCTCTCTGGCTTTACCCTCCCTTAAGTACCTATTAGCCGCACTAATATCTCCGCGTTAACGTTGTGTGATTTGCATCACAATAGACGAAATATATTCTTTGCAGCGTGTCATTTTGTCTTGCCGTTACGCCTTTAATTGACTGATGTATAAACAGTAAATCTGTAAATAGGGGGAAAGACTTAATTTTGCATCGGGAGTTGGTTGAATGAAATCTCCTGAACTAGATTTCAGTTAAGGTACCCGCAACGGTGACCTGTTAACCGTCTGACGCAAAACAAAAAAGCGCCAGGACTTCTGACTCCGGAGACGACCCGATGAACAGAATACGTCTTCTTCTTACCTCCGCAGGTTTACTGGCGCTGGTCTCAACAGGCGCGCAGGCTGTCACCAGCCTCGGGACAATCGCAGCGACCTTAACGCTGACGAACGGTTGTCTGATTAACGGCTCGCCAAGCCAAAGTGGTATTAACTTCGGTACGCTCGATTTTGGTACGCGTCCCGCAACCTTCTCTACGCTCACCACCCAATTAACCGGGGCCAGCGGCGGAAACAGTTTCACCGTCCAGTGCACTACCAGCAGCTATTCGGTGGCTATCACCGGCAATACCAACAGTACGGCGCCGGGAACGGTGGTTGGCACGCCGGGCACGCCTGCGCGCTATCTGGTCAGTACCACCAACGCAACACAAGGGGTGGCCTACAGCTTATACAGTGACAGCGGCTACAACACGGTGATCGCCAACAACACCGCATTACCGATTGCTTCCACGACGGGCGGTGTTGATAGCTACACTTTGTACGGACGTATTCAAGGCGGCGGTAACAGCGTGACCGTGGTCCCGGGCACTTACACCGACACGATTAACGTCAGCGTCAATTACTAACCCCGCGAATGACTTCGGGTGCATCAGGTTTCCTGCGGGAGACCCGGGAACAGCTACGCCTTTTGGGACTGGTTGTGCTGCTAAGTCAGGGCTTTCCGGTGCAGGCGCTGACGGTCTCCACCCAGTCATTCAAGGTCAACGCGACCATCACGCCCGGTTGCTCGGTCGCAACGGGCAGCGGCGGGGCGATAGGCTCGCTGAATTTTGGCAGCTACAGCGGCGTGACATCCGGGCAGGTGAGCACCCAGTTTGTGCCCAATGCATCGCTGTCGTTGGCCTGTACGCCGGGCGTGGCGCTGAGCATGAGCATCAACGCCGGGCAAAATTACACCACGGTGCGCAACATGCAGCGATCCGGTGGCACTGACCGGGTGCCTTATCGCTTGTACAGCAGCAGTTCATTGGCGGCCAACAGCGAAATTGGCGTCAATCAGGCCGTGTCTGTGACCTACAGCAATGGCGATAACATCGCGCTGACCCTGTACGGGGCGGCGCAGCTGACCGGGTTCAGTCCGGCAGGGAATTACAGTGATCAACTCACCGTGACGTTGTCATGGTAATGCAGGGAGAAACACGATGAACCAGAGTTGTCTGCCGCGCGCGTTAACGGTGCTGGCCTGTCTGAGCGCCACCTTCCTGAGCGCTTCCGGCGCGCACGGCGCCGCAACGGTTCTTATCTGGCCCATCGATCCGTTTTTGACGGCAGATAAAAAGGCCACCGAACTGTGGATTGAAAACCAGGGCAGCAGTGCCACGACAATGCAGGTGCGCATTGTTCGCTGGCAGCAGGAGGGCGGTTTCGAGCGCTATCAATCGCAGCAGGACGTCGTGGCAAGCCCGCCAATTCTGCGCGTCGATCGCGGCGGCAAACAGTTGATTCGCTTGATTAAGCAGGCGAATGTGCCGCAGGGCAAAGAGCTGGCTTATCGAATTATTATCGATGAAATTCCCCAGCCGACGGACAGCACTCAACCGCAAATGGGCCTCAAGTTGCAAATGCGCTACTCGATCCCGCTATTTGTGTATGGACAGGGTATGCCAGTGGCGACGGAGGGGGTGAATCATGTTCAGGTGGACAGCCGTAATCTGAGCTGGAATGCCACCACAATAGACGGCAAACCGGCTATCGAAGTACGCAATCGTGACCTTGTTCATGTGCGGTTGAGTCAGGTTTCTGTCCGCCAGGGCGGCAGCGATCGGGAAGTCGCGCCGGGGCTATTGGGCTATGTGTTACCCGGGGAGAGCCGAAGCTGGCCGTTGCCCACGGGGGTGACGCATCCCACCGGGATTAGCGCGACCATTAATGCACAGGACGCGAAATGGCAGTCCGCCGCGGGCAACTGACCAACCTTGCCATGTGCGTACTGTTAACCAGCTCAGGTCTTTGTCGGGCAGAATCGGGCGACGATCTGCTGCCCCCGCCACCGGATGCGCGCACCATCAACCAGCAGTCGGAGTATCAGCTTGGGCTGATTATCAACCATTACGACACACAAAGGGTGGTGGCGGTGACGCAGCGTGATAACCACTGGTTCGTTGCCAGCGCCGATCTCCAACGCGCCGGGCTTCCGGCGGACAACCTACCCGCAGGTGACGTTGATCTCTCCGCGCTGAGCCAGGTAAAAACCGAATACGACGGCAACGGCCAACGGCTATTGCTGACGGTGCCTTCCGACTGGTTTGCCGCCAAAGAGGCCACGTTTCAGAATGGGCTCAAACGCGCAAAGCCGCTGGATGGCAGCGGTGCGTTGCTCAATTACGATGTCTACACCAGTCAAACCGAAAATGGCGTCGGTCAGGCTGCTATCTGGCATGAACTGCGTTTTTTCAGCGGTAAAAACAGTCTCTCTTCGACCGGCTATGTCAGGCAAAACCTCAGCGGTGAAAGCCAGATACAAAATGGCTACATGCGCTACGACACCACGCTCAGCTACACCGACGACGACAATGCGCTGGAATGGGATGTGGGCGATACCCTCAGCGATGCACTGAGCTGGAGTAATAGTGTGCGCGTCGGCGGGGTGCGTATTGGTCGCGACTTTTCATTGCGCCCCGATCTGGTGACCTGGCCGCTGCCAACCTTTACCGGTGATGCGGCTGTTCCGACCTCAGTGGATTTATTTATCGACGGCTACCGTGCCGGGTCCACGCAGCTCCAGCCCGGTCCGTTCACGCTGACCAATTTGCCGTACATCAACGGGGCGGGGAATGCGGTGCTGGTCACCACCGATGCACTCGGGCGGCAGGTCAGTACTACGCTGCCATTTTATGTCGCCAGTGAAATGCTCAAACCCGGACTCAGCGACGGGGCCGCTACCTTTGGCGCGCTGCGGCGCAACTATGGTATCGAAAACTTTGATTACGGCCCGGCGGTCGGCAGCGGAACATACCGCTACGGCGTGAGTGACTATTTGACCCTCGAAAGTCACGCGGAAGGTGCAGAATCATTGGCGCTCGGCGGGGCGGGAGCCTTGGTAAAACTCGGTCAGTTTGGCATCGTCAACGGCAGTTACACCCACAGCCAAATGTACGGCGAAGGCGGTCAACAGCTGAACTGGGGTTATCAGTACAGCACGGGCGCATTCAGCTTCATTACGCAACATACCCATCGCGACAAAACCTTCGGCAACCTGGCGCTGTACGACACGCCACGTCTTTATGACGATCAGCACAATCCGATAGCCAGCCTCAGCCAGCGCAGCGATCAGTATTCGCTGTCGCTGAATATGGGCAACTACGGCAATGTCGGCGCGGCGTGGATTGGCGTGGAAAGTTTTGATAGCCAGAAAACGGACCTGCTGAACCTGTCGTGGAGTCGCAGCCTGTGGGGCAGCAGCAGTATTTATCTGGCGGCAAGCCGTGACCAGCAGCGCGGCGACTGGACGTTGGCGATGTCGCTGCAAATTCCACTGGGCGACAGAGACAGCGTGGCGGTGAGCACCGAAAATACGCCGGATTACGGCAATACCCAGCGTATTAACTATAACCACACCATGCCGTCGGACGGCGGTTTCAGCTGGAATCTGGCCTGGGCGCGGCAGTCGGAATCAAGCAACTACCAGCAGGCGACACTCGGCTGGCGCAACAGCAATATCGAATTGCAGGGCGGCGGCTACGGTGAAGAAAACGCCATGACCTGGTGGGGCGAAGCGATGGGATCGCTGGTCCTGATGGACGGACAGGTGTTTGCCGCCAATAAAATCAACGATGCCTTTGTCGTCGTCAGCACGGACGGGCAGCCTTCGGTGCCGGTGAATTATGAACATCAGCCCGTCGGGGAAACCAACGATAAAGGCTATTTGCTGATAAGCGGCGTATCGGCCTGGTATCCGGCGAACTACAGCATCAACGCCCTGAATTTGCCTGCTGACACACAGCTTAAAGAGACCGAAAAACGCATTGCGTTACGGCGTAACAGCGGCTATTTGCTTGAGTTTCCGATGGAACAGGAACGCGTTGCGAGCGTGATCCTTCATGATGCGGCGGGTAACGCATTACCGGTTGGCAGTCGTGTGTCACGCGCAGGCAAGCCCGATGCGCCTGTGGGCTATGACGGTATCGCATGGCTGGAAAATCTCAGCGATAACAATCCGCTTGCCGTCACCACGCCTGACGGAAAACGCTGTGCGGCGAGTTTCGCTACGCAGCCGAATCCTGAACATAAACTCCGTACTTACGGGCCGCTTCTGTGCCGGGAGATGAAATAATGCGTCGCGCTTTCGGGCTGTTTATTCTGCTTTGGCTGATGAGTACTCCGGTTCGCGCAGCCTGTACGGTGAGCATCGCCAACGCGTCATTCGGCAGCCTTTCTTCGTTTACCGTCAACAGCACCGAACAGCAAACCTCAGCTAACCTGGTGGTCACCTGCGACACGGTGCTGAATCTTTTAACCAGCGATACGGTGTCAATGAACGTGCTCAGCGCTACAGCGACCTCGGGCACGCGCGCGGCAATGAAACGCACCGATAACACGACGGTGACTGATGCGGTTCCGGTGCGGGTGTGCGGTACTTCGTCCTGTACGAACACCACCGAAACGGCGGTCGGGCAGACCTATAGCTGGAGCGGTAACACGCTGCTCGGGCTGTTGACGTCAAAAAGCTACACGCTGCCGATTTATTTCCGTACCGTTTCCGGGCAAAGCGTGACCGCCGGGCCTTATCAGGTGAATGTCACGCTGAACATCAGCTACAACGTCTGTCCGACAGGCGTATTAGGGATTTGTCTCGGCACGCCGCAAGCGGGCACCACGCCGGTGACAACACAGTTGACCATGAATGTCACCACCGACTGCATCACCATCAGCGCGCCGGATGTTAATTTCGGCAGTGCGCCGCTGATAAGCAATTTCCCGTCGGTTTCACAATCGGTCGCCATCACCTGCACCAAAGGCAGCACTTACACCGTCGGTATCAACAATGGCGTAAATGCGGGAACCGGCACGGTGCGTAAGATGGTCAGCGGCAGCAATTCGATGAGCTACGACCTCTATAAAGGCAGCACCAGCAGTCGCTGGGGACCGGCTGGCACAGAACGCTGGGCAAGCAGCGCGGCATCGTCGGTCAGTTCGGATGGCACGGTAAACACCTACAACTACACCGCCAAAATGCTCAGTGGGCAGAGTACGCCACCCGCCGGGAGCTACACCGATACGCTGGTGGTGGATGTGGCCTTCTGACGTGAGCGCGTGACTTAACGTAAAGTTCTGTAGCGCCGTGCCGATAACACCGCTATCACGTTATTGAAAAGGTGTTGTATGTTGAACCGTCTCCGCGTTGTCACCCTGTTAATGTTGGTGCTGGTCGTCTTCGCACTGCTTCAGCTGCTGTCCGGTGGATTTCTTTTCTCGTCACTCCAGCAGAATCAGCAAAGCTTTATCCTCTCGAATGAATTACGCACCAGCCAGACTGAATTGAGCAAAACCTGGGAACTGATGCTGCAAACGCGCATTAACCTTAGTCGCTCTTCTGCACGCATGATGATGGACGCCGCTAATCAGCAGAGCAGCGCCAAAACCGATTTGCTCAAGAATGCGCAGGCGTCATTGGCGGATGCCGCTAAACATTACGCACGCTTCTCCGCTCAGCCCGTTCCAGCAGAACTGGCCGGTGAGAGTGCGACCGTGGATGCCAGCTATCAAAAATATTTCAGTGGCCTGACTGAGCTGCTGGGCTTCCTGCAAAACGGCAACATGGATGCCTATTTCGCCCAGGCCACGCAGGGTATGCAAAACGGCTTAAGCGATGCGATGAATCAGTATGCGGTTCAGAGCGAAGCGCTGTATCAGCAGGCTTATAGCACCAGTCAACGTGACTACCATTTTGCCCAGTGGCAATTGGCGATCATCGCGATTGTACTGGCCACCCTTCTTGCGGCCGCCTGGTACGGCATTCGCCAAATTTTGCTGAATCCTTTGACGGTGGTGATGGGCCATTTGCGTCGCATTGCGCAAGGGGATTTGACGCAATCGGTGAGTATGCGTGGGCGTAACGAAATCGCTGAGCTGGCGCAAACTGTGAACCACATGCAGCAGTCGATTATCGATACCGTAACCCGCGTCCGTCAGGGTTCGGATGCCATCTACGCAGGCACCAGCGAAATCGCCATCGGCAACAACGATCTCTCCTCCCGCACCGAAGAACAGGCTTCCGCCCTGGAGCAAACCGCTGCCAGCATGGAAGAGCTAACCGCCACCGTGAAGCAGAACGCCGAAAACGCCCGTCAGGCGTCGCAGCTGGCGCTAAGCGCATCTGAAACCGCCCAGCGCGGCGGGAAAGTCGTGGATGGTGTCGTGAAAACGATGCACGACATCGCCGCCAGTTCGCAGAAAATTTCCGATATTACCGGTGTTATCGACGGTATTGCCTTCCAGACCAATATTCTGGCGCTTAACGCGGCAGTAGAAGCCGCACGTGCGGGTGAACAGGGCCGTGGTTTTGCGGTGGTTGCCGGTGAAGTGCGCAATCTCGCCAGCCGAAGCGCGCAGGCCGCGAAAGAGATCAAAGGCCTGATTGAAGACTCTGTGTCGAAAGTGGATACCGGCTCTGTGCTGGTGGAAAGCGCCGGGGAAACCATGAGCGATATCGTCAACGCCGTCACCCGCGTCACTGACATCATGGGCGAAATTTCATCGGCATCCGACGAACAAAGTCGTGGCATTGATCAGGTGGCGCTGGCGGTTTCCGAAATGGATCGCGTCACCCAACAAAACGCCGCGCTGGTGCAGCAATCTGCCGCCGCCGCTGCCGCCTTAGAAGAGCAGTCCAGCAGTCTGACGCGTGCTGTTTCAGCGTTTCAGATTGCTACCGTCAGTACCCAAGCAGTGAGTAAAAAAACAACCGCTCTACAGCCGAGCCGCGAGACATTGAGCCCGCGCGCCGCCACTGCTGGAACGGAGAGTCACTGGGAGACCTTTTAACTTTACGCGGCCTATTGCCGTATATCGGGAGTGTTGATGTTCAATCGAATTCGTATCTCGACCACCTTATTTCTGATTCTGGTGGTGTGTGGCCTGTTGCAAGTGGGCAGCAATGGGTTGTCGTTTTGGGCGTTTCGCGATGGACAACACAACCTCAGTCAGGTTGAGCAAGGGAATTTGCAGTTAAGCAGTTTGATGGACGCCCGAGTGGTGTTGCTGCAGGCCAGTACCGCGCTGAATAAAGCCGGCACGCTGACCGCCTTGAGCTACCCACCGGAGGAGATCAAAAAGCTGATGGTGAGCGCCCGGCAGAACCTGAAACAGGCAGATAAAGAGTTTGCCGAGTTTCTTGTAATTCCGCCGGTGAACGACGAGGCAAAAACGTTGCTGGCGCAAAGCAAGCAGCGCTATGCCGATCTTCACGCGGCGCTGGAAAGTCAGGCGACCTGGCTTGAGAGTAATCAGCTCTCTGACTTTATGACCGCACCAGTGCCGGCGGCGCAAGAGGCATTTGACGCTAACTATCATGCCTGGCAGCAGAACATTGGGGGGTATGTGCAGGATGCACGCCGTGCCAGCGACAGTAATTATCACCGTTCGGCGGCGATTTTCATCGCCATGGTGGTGATTGCCGCGCTGCTGACCAGCGGTGCGCTGCTGTGGACTCGCCGAATGATTGTTCAGCCGCTGAACATCATCAGCAGCCATTTCACCAGCATCGCACAGGGCAATCTGGCGCGCCCGGTGATGGTGTTCGGCAAAAATGAAATTTCGGCGATATTTGCCGGATTGAAAGCCATGCAAACGTCGTTGCGCGACACCGTCAGTCAGGTGCGTCAGGGCAGTCATGCGATGCACACCGGCATTTCGGAGATTGCCGCGGGCAATAACGATCTTTCGGCGCGCACTGAGGAACAGGCGGCTTCGCTTGCCCAAACGGCGGCCAGTATGGAGCAGTTAACGGCCACCGTCGGGCAAAACGCCGACAACGCTCGTCAGGCTTCCGGCCTTGCGAGTACGGCGGCAGAAACGGCGAAGCGTGGCGGGCAACAGGCGTCCAACGTTGCTGAGACGATGCATGAGATTGCCAACAGTTCGAAGAAGATTGGCGATATCACCAGTGTTATCGACGGCATTGCTTTCCAGACCAATATTCTGGCGCTTAACGCCGCGGTGGAAGCGGCAAGAGCGGGTGAGCAAGGGCGTGGATTCGCTGTCGTTGCAGGTGAAGTGCGCAATCTGGCGAGCCGAAGTGCGCAGGCGGCGAAAGAGATCAAAGGTCTGATTGAGGAGTCGGTTTCGCGCGTGCAGGAAGGGTCTGCATTAGTGGATACCGCCGCCAATACCATGACTGAGATTGTTCGCTCGGTGACTCAGGTGAACGACATCATGGGTGAAATTGCCTCTGCGTCTGATGAACAGCGCCGTGGCATCGAACAGGTGGCTTTGGCAGTGAGCCAGATGGATCAGGTCACACAGCAAAACGCCTCGTTGGTAGAAGAAGCGGCGGCGGCGACTGAACAGTTGGCTGGGCAGGCGGATCATTTGACCTCGCTGGTATCGGTATTTGAAGTAGAAGAAAAGCATGTTTCACAGCATGAAGGGGGGCGGCCTGTTGCCGTACCTGTTGTTTCCTGAAAGGACGTAAGAAGAAGGCGCTATGACAGCAACTCTGCCCAACGGGCAATCGTCACTACTCACGCAGATGACACAGCGCCTGGCGTTGTCCGATGCACAGTTTCATCGGATATGCCAATTGATCTACCAGCGCGCAGGGATCGTGCTGGCCGATCACAAGCGCGACATGGTGTACAACCGGTTGGTGCGGCGTTTACGCCAGCTCGGCCTTGATGATTTTGGTCGCTATCTGGCGATGCTGGAGGCCAATCAGGATAACGCCGAGTGGCAGGCTTTTATTAACTCGCTGACCACCAACCTGACGGCTTTTTTCCGTGAGGCACACCATTTTCCCACGCTGGCTGAGCATGCAAAGCGTCGGCAGGGGGAATATCGGGTGTGGAGTGCGGCAGCATCGACCGGTGAAGAGCCGTATTCAATTGCTATTACGCTTGCCGATACGCTTGGTACGGCACCTGGACGCTGGAAGGTCTTTGCCAGCGATATCGACACCGAAGTGCTTAACAAGGCGCAGAACGGGGTCTATCGCCAGGATGAGTTGAAAACGATGTCGCCGCTACAGTTGCAGCACTATTTCATGCGAGGCACAGGGCCGCACAGCGGGTTGGTCCGTGTACGCCAGGAATTGTCGAACTACGTGGATTTTTCCCCGGTCAATCTGCTCGACAAGGTGTACAACGTGCCAGGCCCATTTGATGCAATTTTTTGTCGCAATGTGATGATTTATTTCGATAAAACGACGCAGCAGGAAATTCTTCGTCGTTTCGTGCATTTGCTAAAGCCTGACGGATTATTGTTTGCCGGGCACTCGGAGAATTTCAGCAACCTCGTGCGCGAGTTCAGTCTGCGGGGGCAGACGGTGTACGCGCTGAGTAAGGATAAAGCATGAGCAAAATCAGGGTGTTGTCTGTCGATGATTCGGCACTGATGCGTCAGATCATGACGGAAATTGTCAATAGCCACAGCGATATGGAGATGGTGGCGACCGCGCCCGACCCGCTGGTTGCCCGGGATTTGATCAAAAAATTCAATCCCGACGTGCTGACCCTGGATGTCGAGATGCCGCGTATGGATGGCCTTGATTTTCTGGAGAAATTAATGCGCCTACGGCCAATGCCGGTGGTGATGGTCTCTTCGCTGACCGGGAAAGGATCAGAAGTTACGCTGCGGGCATTGGAATTGGGAGCGGTAGATTTCGTCACTAAACCACAGATTGGCATCCGTGAAGGGATGCTAGCCTACAGCGAAATGATTGCTGATAAAGTGCGCGCGGCATCGCGAGCGCAGCTGAGTGCGCATAAACCACTGGCGGCCCCGGTGACATTGAAAGCCGGGCCAATGCTGAGTTCGGAAAAACTGTTGGTGATTGGCGCGTCGACCGGCGGGACCGAGGCGATTCGCCACGTGTTGCAGCCGCTGCCGTTGACCAGCCCGGCGATTCTCATTACTCAGCATATGCCGCCAGGGTTCACCCGTTCGTTCGCGGAACGGCTGAACAAACTGTGTCAGATTGCCGTGAAAGAGGCCGAGGACGGCGAACGTGTTTTACCCGGTCACGCTTATATCGCACCCGGTGACAAGCACATGGAACTGGCGCGCAGTGGGGCTAACTATCAGATAAAAATTCACGATGGACCGCCGGTGAACCGGCACCGTCCGTCGGTGGATGTGCTGTTTCATTCGGTGGCTAAATACGCGGGGCGTAATGCCGTGGGGGTGATCCTCACCGGCATGGGCAACGACGGGGCCGCTGGAATGTTAGCGATGCACCAGGCGGGCGCCTGGACCATCGCGCAAAACGAAGCAAGTTGTGTGGTGTTCGGCATGCCGCGTGAAGCCATCAATATGGGTGGCGTCAGCGAAGTGGTCGATCTCAGCCAGGTAAGCCAGCAAATGCTGGCGAAAATCAGTGCCGGACAGGCAATACGTATTTAAGAGGAGTGAAGGTAAATGGCGGATAAAGAGCTTAAGTTTCTGGTTGTGGATGACTTTTCCACCATGCGTCGCATTGTGCGTAACCTGTTAAAAGAGCTGGGATTCAACAACGTTGAAGAAGCGGAAGACGGCGTGGACGCGCTGAACAAGTTACAGGCGGGCGGTTATGGTTTCGTGATTTCAGACTGGAACATGCCGAATATGGATGGGCTGGACCTGCTGAAAACCATCCGTGCCGATGGTGCGATGGCGGCGATGCCGGTGCTGATGGTGACGGCGGAAGCCAAGAAAGAGAACATCATTGCCGCTGCACAGGCCGGGGCGAGTGGGTATGTCGTGAAACCATTTACGGCAGCGATCCTCGAGGAGAAGCTGAACAAAATCTTCGAAAAGCTCGGCATGTGAGGCAAAAACGATGACTCAACTCCCTGTAAAACCGACTGACGAGCACTCTGCGGGCGACATCATCGCCCGGATCGGCAGTCTGACGCGTATGTTGCGCGACAGCCTGCGCGAGCTTGGCCTTGATCAGGCGATTGCCGAGGCGGCGGAAGCGATTCCGGATGCGCGTGACAGGCTCGATTATGTGGTGCAAATGACCGCGCAGGCGGCAGAACGTGCGCTGAACTGCGTCGAACTGTCGCAACCACACCAGAATCAGATGGAAAAAGAAGCGAAAGCGCTTTCAGGACGCTGGGATGAATGGTTTGAGAATCCTATCGAACTGAGCGATGCGCGTGAACTGGTGAATGACACCCGTGGTTACCTTGCGGATGTGCCAAAACACACCAGTTTCACCAATGCCCAGTTGCTGGAAATTATGATGGCACAGGATTTCCAGGATCTGACCGGGCAGGTGATTAAGCGGATGATGGACGTGATTCAGGAAATTGAACGCCAGCTGCTGATGGTGTTGCTGGAAAATATGCCTGATGGTACGGGCCGACAGAAGCGTGAGAATGAAAGTCTGCTTAATGGCCCACAAATGGATACCAACAAAGCGGGCGTCGTTGCCAGTCAGGATCAGGTTGATGACCTGCTGGATAGTTTAGGTTTCTGATGCTTCTACGATTTCTCAGGCCGCGGCGCCTGAGAAATCGGCTTCCTTTCATTAACGATTAGCGCAAAACCATTTTTACCGTCACCTTGCTCTCGTAGGGGCCATTTCGACGTCGATAGTACCGCCGTCATTAATGGTGCAACTCAGTGGGGCGCTGATGAAACCACTAAGCCAAATGTTAGACACCTGAGTTGCGCTGGAGATGCTACAGCTGCCTGACCCAAAATAAAGACAGGCATAGTTTGTCGCCACAATAGTCGCTGGCGTCCTCTCGACGCCTAACATCGGTTTTTTGACGTACAGCGTCATACCCATCACGTTCCAGCGGAAGATGCGTTTTACCGTGGTTCCGCCTGATGGACGGGTGTCTGTGCTGCACACGCTGACCGTCGCTTCCGTGGATGTTAGTTTGCTCTCAATCTGATAATTCATCGACGATGTGGGCGTTGGATATTTGTCGATAGCAATTGCTATAGGTTTAAGCATTTATTGTTAGGCGTTTAAAATAAGCATATTAATAAATGTGGCTTAATAGGTTTTATAGGTTGCGGATGCGATTCTATAGATGGTTTGATTTATATTTATGGTGAATTTATCCCATTGGATTAATATATATTAATACTCATTAAAACGTGTTTTTTATCTATTTTTCTACCTGTTCCCACGACTCAACGGTATCACTTTCTAACGCAAACAGCGTAAAAAGCCACATTTCACCGGGCTTTTCTGCCCATTGCCGCAGCTGGACTCTGGCAAGATAGTGGCTAATAGATGTGACGCGAGCACGTAACGTGGCAGACGAAAGCGAAAGCGACGACAAAACAGAAGCCCCCACGCCCCAAAAACTTGAAAAGGCGCGTGAGGAAGGCCAGATCCCGCGATCGCGCGAGTTAACCTCGCTGCTGATTTTATTGGTTGGGGTTTGCATCATTTGGCTGGGTGGCGAGTCCCTGGCTCGCAGGTTGGCTGGTCTGTTGTCGTCCGGTTTACATTTCGACCACAGTATCGTCAACGATCCCAACCTCATTCTCGGGCAAATCATTTTACTGCTCAAGCAGGCCATGCTGGCGCTGATGCCGCTGATCGTCGGTGTGGTGGTGATGGCGATCCTGGGCCCTGTAATGTTGGGTGGACTGGTATTTAGCCCTAAATCACTGGCGTTCAAATTCGATAAATTGAACCCCCTTCCAGGGATTGCGAAGATGTTTTCTGCGCAATCGGCCGCAGAGTTGCTGAAAGCGATCCTGAAATCGGTGTTAGTGGGGTGTGTCGCCGGATTTTTTGTCTGGATGCATTGGCCAGACATGATGCGCCTTATCAGCGAATCGCCCATGACGGCGATGGGGAACGCGCTCAATATGGTGGGGCTGTGTGCCTTGCTGGTAGCCCTGGGCGTTATTCCGATGGTGGGGTTTGACGTCTTCTTCCAGATTTATAGCCACATCAAAAAACTGCGCATGTCCCGTCAGGATATACGCGATGAATTCAAACAGAGCGAGGGCGACCCGCACGTTAAGGGACGTATTCGCCAGATGCAGCGCGCTGCCGCGCGTCGTCGCATGATGGGCGATGTCCCGAAAGCAGACGTTATCGTGACGAACCCGACGCACTATGCGGTCGCGCTGAAGTATGAAGAAGACAAGATGAGTGCGCCAAAAGTTGTGGCCAAAGGGGCGGGGCTGATTGCATTGAAGATCCGTGAGTTGGGTGAGGAAAATCGCATCCCTGTCTTACAGGCACCGCCGCTGGCCCGTGCGCTCTATCGCCACGCAGAGATTGGTCAACAAATCCCCGGAACGCTGTACGCCGCAGTGGCTGAAGTGTTGGCCTGGGTCTGGCAGCTTAAGCGCTGGCGTCTGGCGGGCGGCACACCGCCGAAAAAACCTGATAATTTACCGGTGCCTGAAGCACTGGATTTTCTGAACGAGACTGACACTGATGGCTAATTTGGTCGCAATACTGCGTCTGCCCACAAACTGGAAATCGACCCAATGGCAGATTCTTGCCGGGCCGGTGCTGATCCTGCTGATTTTGTCGATGATGGTGCTGCCATTACCGGCGTTCGTCCTCGATCTCCTGTTTACCTTTAATATCGCGCTGTCGATTATGGTATTGCTGGTGGCGATGTTCACTCAGCGTACGCTTGAGTTTGCTGCGTTCCCGACCATTTTGCTGTTTACCACACTTCTGCGTCTGGCGCTGAACGTGGCGTCTACCCGTATTATTTTGATGGAAGGACATACCGGCGGCGCGGCGGCGGGGAAAGTGGTCGAGGCATTTGGACACTTCCTTGTTGGTGGTAACTTTGCCATCGGTATTGTGGTGTTCGTCATTCTCGTCATCATCAACTTTATGGTTATCACCAAAGGTGCAGGGCGTATCGCCGAGGTCGGCGCGCGCTTTGTGCTTGATGGAATGCCAGGTAAACAGATGGCGATCGACGCCGACCTGAACGCCGGGTTAATCGGGGAGGATGAAGCCAAGCGTCGCCGTTCCGATGTCACACAGGAAGCCGATTTCTACGGTTCGATGGACGGTGCGAGTAAGTTTGTGCGCGGCGACGCTATCGCCGGTATTTTGATTATGGTCATCAATGTCATCGGCGGTCTGCTGGTCGGCGTTCTACAACACGACTTGTCGCTGGGTCAGGCGGCTGAATCTTACACCTTGCTGACGATCGGTGATGGTCTGGTTGCACAGATCCCGGCGCTGGTTATTTCAACCGCCGCAGGTGTCATCGTGACCCGAGTTGCCACCGATCAGGACGTCGGTGAGCAGATGGTGGGCCAGCTGTTCAGTAATCCACGCGTAATGATGTTGAGCGCCGCAGTATTGGGCTTGCTGGGCATGGTGCCAGGGATGCCGAACTTTGTGTTCCTGCTGTTTACCGCCGCATTGCTGGGCTTGGCCTGGTGGTTACGCGGACGCGAACAACAAGCGCCAGCGGAAGCGGTTCCGGTGCGTACACAGGAAAATCCGCAGGCCATTGAAGCGACGTGGAGCGATGTACAACTGGAAGACACGCTAGGGATGGAAGTCGGTTATCGCCTCATCCCGATGGTGGATTCGCAGCAGGACGGCGAATTGTTGGGGCGCATCCGTTCGATTCGGAAAAAGTTTGCTCAGGAAATGGGCTTCCTGCCGCCGGTGGTGCACATCCGCGACAACATGGATCTTCCGCCGGCACGTTATCGTATTCTGCTCAAAGGTGTTGATATCGGCAGCGGTGATGCCTATCCGGGTCGCTGGCTGGCGATTAACCCCGGCACGGCAGCGGGTACCTTACCGGGCGAGCAAACGGTGGATCCAGCGTTTGGTCTGGCAGCCATCTGGATTGAAAGCGCCCTGAAAGAACAGGCGCAGATCCAGGGCTTCACCGTGGTAGAAGCCAGTACCGTGGTTGCGACGCACTTGAACCACCTGATCAGTTTGCATTCCGCCGAACTGTTTGGCCGTCAGGAAGCGCAGCAGTTGCTCGACAGGGTCACGCAAGAGATGCCAAAGCTGACCGAAGATCTGGTGCCGGGCATAGTGAATCTGACTACGCTGCACAAAGTGTTGCAGAATTTGCTGGATGAAAAAGTGCCCATCCGCGATATGCGTACCATTCTGGAAACGCTGGCAGAACATGCACCGGTACAGGCCGATCCGCATGAACTCACCAACGTGGTACGTGTGGCATTGGGCCGCGCTATCACGCAGCAATGGTTCCCTGGGAATGGCGAAGTACAAGTAATAGGTTTGGATACACCGCTGGAACGCTTACTGCTTCAGGCGCTGCAAAACGGCGGCGGGCTGGAGCCAGGGCTTGCGGACCGTCTGTTAGCCCAGACTCAGGAAGCGCTGTCACGTCAGGAAATGCTCGGTGCGCCGCCGGTGCTGCTGGTGAACCATGCGCTGCGTCCTTTACTGTCTCGTTTCCTGCGACGTAATCTGCCGCAATTGGTGGTGCTTTCGAATCTGGAACTGTCGGATAACCGCCAAATCCGCATGACGGCTACCATCGGGGGTAAATAATGCGTCGATTATTATGGCTGCTGCTGTTCCCGCTGTGCGCTCAGGCCGTAGGTGAGGGCGCATGGCAGTCCAGCAGTCGGGGCATTATCCTCAGTCATCGCGGCGAGTCTATGTCGTCGCCGCCGCTGGTGCCTTCTCAGCCGTCAAGCGGGCTGGTCACGATGATTGCCTGGCGTTATACGCTGATAGGCCCGACGCCCGCGGGGCTTCGCGTGCGCTTATGTTCACCAACGCGCTGCGTTGAACTGGACGGTCAAAGCGGGAATACGTGGGGATTGCAGAACATTCCCGCTTCCGAACCGCTGCGTTTTGTCTGGGAAGTGCCCGGTGGCGGACGACTCATTCCTGCTCTGAATGTTCAGAGCAATCAGGTTATCGTGAACTATCGATGAGCGACTGTAGTTTCGCCTGAGGAAAGATAAGCTGGAAGACTCGGGTTATCTCTTCACGCAGATTTGCGTCGGTTTGTGCAATATTGGGCGACGAGAAGTTGTAGATAAGAGAAAACGTGAGGTCAAGAAATAGACTAATATCTTCCCGTTTAGCCTCTACTCCCAGCCACTCTTGCAGGCTACTTTGCATCGCCCGATAACGCGGCAACTGATACTTTTGCTGAAATTGGTGGGCGATAGCGTCATGTTCAAGCGTTAAACCCAGCATCGTGCGGGCAATCGCGCCGCGATGAAATTGGCGGATCTCAGTGGCCCGCAACAAAAATTGTGGGTAAAAATTTTTCGCACCGTGATCGGCGAAGGCCAGCGTGGGAAGATGGTTATCGGTCCAGTGAAAAAATGCCTCACAGAAAATATCTTCTTTACCCGGCCACCATTTATAGATGGTCGTTTTGCTGACGCCAGCGTGCTTTGCCAGTCGCTCGATAGGAATATGCGCCAGCCCACAACCCTCGGCAATCATCGCGGTCAGGCTATCCAAAATTGCCGTACGCACGTTGTTATCCCTTTTTCTGCCTTTCGTTGTCATCCTGGTCTCTATGAATTTGCGCGGGGAAGGGATTATAGATTCCCTGCCGTCCTCACAAAAGGCCTCAGTTCAAAATGGGGTATCGCTGCCACAATAGCAGGTGATGCCGTGACGGATAAAACGTAACTGGATTTGTTCCAGGGCTTCTTCGATTAGCGATGGGGTATCCGCCCATGACCAATGACACCCAAGCTGGGTGTATTTAGAATCTCCCAAACGATGAAAGGGCAGCAGATTGACCTCATGCAAGCCGCAAGAGAGCAAGAACTGCGCACTGGCGTCTATATTTGACTGGCTGTCATTGACTCCTGGAATAATCGGGATGCGCGGCATCAGCCGGTAATGACTAAATTCGCTGGCCATACGCTGAATGTTGTTCAGAATCAGCCTGTTTGATACGCCGGTCGCCGCGCGATGGCAGCGATCGTCCATATGCTTTAAATCAACAAAGATCCAATCCGTGTGCGGTAGAACGGCCTGATAATGTGTCCATGAGGCGTAACCACAGGTCTCGATTGCGGTGTGGATATAGCTTTTTTGACAGGCTTCGAGGAAACGGGCCGCAAACTTGTATTGCCCCATCATTTCGCCGCCACCGAGGGTGACGCCGCCACCGCTGCCCCAAAAGCGACGGTCGCGCTCGATTTTGCGCATCAATTCTTGCTGGCTGATAAAGCGTCCGGCCACGCCGAGTGCAGAATGCCAGCAATGATCAACGCAAGATAGTGTGTCACAGGCCTTGCAGAGGCTTCTGTCAAACAGTGGTAAGGTATTCGGCGCATGTTGCGTCACCGCGGCTGAAGGGCAGGCTGTAATGCAGTCGGTGCAGCGGATGCAGCTATCTGAACGAAACATCACCTCGCGACGAGGTGAAATGCCCTCAGGATTACTACACCAGCTACAGTGTAGCGGGCAGCCTTTAAAAAAAACTAAACTTCGGCCACCCGGACCGTCGTGTACCGAAAATCCCTGAATATCAAAAATAAGCGCCAGATCTTCATTCGTTTGCATATCGGTTTACTCGTAGAAGAACGGGGCCGCGTAACGGCCCCAAAGGTGGATCATTTACTGCTGAAGCGCTCGCAGGCTTTCATATCCGGATAGACATCCCATTCACCGCAGATACCGATGAATTCATGTCCAGGCTTGAGCTGGTACTGCGCACAGAATTTGCACTTATCACAACGGATGAACTGGTGGCAGGCTTCACTGTCCACCAGAACGCGTACCTGAGTGGGTTCGCAGGTGCCTTTGAACACATCAAACGGGGCGCAACGCTGGCAATCGTTGCAAGTCATCGTCGTCATTTAAATTTCCTCGTATTCCGTTCTGGAAATGATTTCATCCTGAATAGGTTTGGACAGTTCAACCCAGTACTGCGTGAACCCGGCAACGCGCACCATCAGATCCCGATAGCTGGCTGGATTCTGCTGGGCGTCACGCAACATGCGAGAGTCAACGATATTGAACTGGATGTGGTATCCGCCTTTATCCATGTACGCGCGGATAAGTTCATGCAGCTTGCGGGAGCCCTGCACACCGCGAATGGCTGAAGGATGGATTTTGGTGTTGAGCTGCGTATTGAGGAAGTCCGAGTGATCAATACAGGTAGCAGAGTTGAAGACGGCGTAAGGTCCGCTGGTGTCCGTACCTGGATACGGCGACTGTGCACCGTCGGCAAGCGTCAAGCCTGCCAGTCGCCCGTCTGCAGATGCGACGCAGGCCTGACCGAGTGGACCGTGCGTGGTTACGGAGAGCATGCAAGGCACCCATGGCCGACCAAATACGTCATTGACCTGTGGCACGATATCGCGGAAGTATTCGACTATCTCTTTATAGATGCCATCCGCTTGCGGATTATCATTGCCGTACTTCGGTGCCGACATGCACAGGGAATGAATTCTCGCCCACTTCTGGTCGATGCGCTGTTGGTCAAACATCGAGTAGCTACCGGTAATTTCGGTGCTTTGATAGCCGAAATTACTATCCAGAGCCTCTTTCAGCTCATCCAGAGTAAAGGCGTTATCCTCATAGATATTTTTGCGAATGGACGCCAGCGAGTTGGTGAGATTGACCTGACCTGAAATCCAGGTGGTAAAGCAGCGGTTGTAGCGACTGCCTCCTCGATCAATATCGTGGCCAGAATCAATGCAGTCAGCCATCAATGCTGAATAGAAAATGGGGTTATCAACATCGATAGTGGAGTCTGATTTTATGTTGAACATTTCCTGAAACAGCACCACCACTTCACGGAACCACGTTTTGAAAATACTTAACAGTTCCGAGTAGCTTTCCAGTTTGCGGCCATGCGAGGCAAAGACCCGCGTGCCGGTTCGTGGGTCAATACCATCCCAAAGCACCAGTTCGAGGATCTTCGGCATATTGATAAAGCCGACGCCGGTTGAACTGTAGGAACCCGCGCCCAGCGCACCGTTTACCAGTGCACCGGGTTGAATTTCCAGGCAACCACCAATCGTCCAGCTTCGCGCATCTTCGAGGGAGATTTTTTCCTCGGCGAAGGTTTTCATCTGGTATTCGATAGAGACCCGATTGTTGACCCATGCCGGGAAGCCGGAGCCGGTTTTGTTGCATTCGACGGCCTTGAGGATAAATTTCTCACTGAGCTTATTGTCATACAGCATTGAGAGCGTGGGCTGAGGCGTGGAGCAGCGGATGGCGGCTTCCATGATCAGTTCTTCCAGTTCGTTTTCAGCAGATGAACCATCGGGTTTCAGGCCGCCAATGCCGACGTTATTGAACGTACTGCCCGCCAGCAAGCCGATGGTACCAACGGCCATCGCCAGATCGATACCGGTAAATTTGACACGCATACATTCGAGGATCTCAAGCGTTTCCTCGTGGGTGAGCGTGCCTGCGTCGGTTTCCTTTTTCCACCATGGATAGAGGATCTGTCCGATGCGTCCTGGTGAAATCCCGGAGCCCTGAATTTCATTCAGTACGGCGATATGGCAAGTCCACATCAGTTGGCTGGCTTCAAGGAACGTCCGCGGCGGGTGCTCAGCAATCCACGTCAGACGGCCTGCCATTTGCTCAAGCTCGCGCCGTACCTGCGGATCTTGCTCCACGGATGCCATGCGCAGCGCTTCGCGGGCATAGTTTTGCACCCAGACCTGAACCCCTTCAATCACGAGGATCGTACCCTGCCAGAAGGCGAGTTGCTCTGTAGTGATGTTTTTGGTTTCTGCGATTTTGCGATGGCATTTTTCAATCATGCCATTCAGGCCAAGCTGCAACGGGTATTGGAAGTTAACGACGTTACGCCCATGACGTACTGAGGTTTCGAGGTCAGAACACATCAGCACTGCTTTTTTCATGTTCATATACTGTTCGAAACGTGGGTGCATCGCCGCCCAAATGAACGAGCTGTCTTCTACGGACTTGTTTTTCCAGTAGCGACACAGTTCAACGACCATTGGGTATTCTTCGCGACGTACGCCAAAGCGTTTTGAAATCGACAGCACATTGCCCACGCTTTCGGTGACGTTACCGCCGCCATCAGCCACAATAGTGACTTCTTCGAGGCTACGGGTTGCCGCTCGCGCCGCTTCCGTTTCCATCTGTTCTTCGCTATTTAACGGATAGCGGTTAGAGGTCCAGGGCATGATGTAGGCGCCACGCACGTAGCGCGTTTTCTGCATCGCGAGCAGCTCCCCCCGGGTGATCATTGGCGTTAGATGTTCGAAACCGCATTTCAGCGCCATTGAACGGCGAATCATCGGATGTTGACCCTCAGCTTCTCGCCATTTTTGCGTGTACCAATACGTGAATTCGGTGTCCAGCGACACTTTTGCTTCGTAATAATCGTCCAGTAACTTCTGCGCGCGTGCAGAGCCAGTGGCTTTGATTTCCCGGTCGGAAACCTCCACTGGCGCTTTCCCATACTGAAAACTCAGTGCGGAGGCCTGCGCATTTTCATCCACGACATGCATAACCATGAATAACTCCTTTTAATTGTAGGTGTGAGTATCTGGCAGTCACTGGCGGGTAGGGTTGGCTCTCCCCTACGGGAACAGCGCGGAGGTACTCTGCAAATAACTTTATCGTGGCATTTTTATTTCGTAAACGGTTCGTTCAGTAATTGGGTGTTTGGTTGATACATATCAAATCCTTCCTGTGGATGGCCTTCAACAAAGACCTATCGGGTAGACATTTCGACTGAAAAATAGGATCAGAGATGTAGATTCGGTTTGCGGGATCACATTATGTGAATTGATATTTTGAAGTAAAAGAAACGTTGTTTTATAAATCAGTGAAGCACGTACCCTGACTCTTTGTGTTTTTGCCATTCTCTAAACGGTACTGGCAAAAATGAAAAGGTTTCACCGTCAGCATCGCTCTACTGTAGCCGTGTAAGGACATCCTCAGCACTGATGAGGCGGGCTTTCCTGATAAAAACACGGGATTTACGGCAAATGAAAAAACGTAAAATCGGATTAGCAAACTACCTTGCCTACGGTTCAGGCGATTTCCTCGGCGCGGGGACAACCGCACTCACCGCCGCATGGCTTTTATACTTCTACACGACCTTCTGTGGGCTTTCCCCGATAGAAGCGACCTTTATCTTTGCCACCGCAAGGGTTCTGGATGCCGTTGTCAGCCCGCTCATGGGCTTCTTAACGGATAACTTTGGTTCAAGCTGGCTGGGCAAACGCTTCGGCCGCCGCAAATTCTTCATCATGCTCGGGATCCCCTGCGTGTTCAGCTACTCCTTTATGTGGGTCGGGGACATGGGCTTCTGGTACTACCTGCTGACCTATCTGCTGTTTGATGTCGTCTACACCATGATTTTGGTGCCATACGAAACGCTGGTGCCGGAAATGACCGACGATTTCAAACAGAAAACAAAATTCTCTGGTGCGCGTATCGCGATGGCGCAAATGTCGGCGATCCTGGCATCCTTCCTGCCGGGCATTTTGCTGACGCATTTCGGTAAAGACAACGCAGTATCCTTCTTTTACGCAAGCCTGGTGTTCTCCGTGCTGTGTGCGCTGATGCTGACTTTTGTCTGGTTCTTCACCTGGGAGCGCCCACGTGAAAACTGGAGCGAAGCTGCTCTGCGCGCAGAAGAAGAGAAAAAACAGCTGTCACTGGCACAGAGCCTGAACCGACTCGTCATCGAACTCACCTCAACCCTACGGATCAAGATTTTCCGTCAGCATCTGGGGATGTACCTCGGTGGCTATATTGCGCAGGACGTTTTCAACGCGGTATTCACCTATTACGTGGTGTTCGTTCTGATGCAGGAGGCTTCATTCGCATCCAACCTGATGGGCACAATGGCGATTTTCCAGTTCATTGCGGTGATCGCGATGATGCCACTGTGCATCCGCTTTGGGCCTGCACCGTCTTACCGGATGGTGGTGGTTCTGTTTGGACTCAGCTCCATTTCCTACGCGGTGTTGTACTACGCCGGGCTAAGCGATATCACATCACTGATGTTGCTGCTCTCCGCAGTCGCTGGGCTGGGCCGTGGTGGAATCAACTATGTGCCGTGGAACACTTATACCTACATCGCCGATGTCGATGAGGTGATCACCGGCCAGCGCCGCGAAGGGATTTTCGCCGGGATCATGACCCTGACACGTAAGGCTTCTCAGGCTGGGGCAATTATGCTGGTGGGGATCGTCATGCAGATGTCGGGCTTTGTTTCCGGGCAGAAAGTTCAGCCGGAAGAAGTGGGACACACCATTCTGATGATCCTCAGCGTAGGCACCATTGTGGTGCTGGCCTGTGGTTTCCTGGTTTCCCTGCGTTTCAAATTGAATCTGCAAACCCACAGTATTCTGCGTGCAGAGACCGCCAAAATGCGCGAGTCCGGCCATGCGTTTGCCGAAGCAGCCACGCCGGAAGCAAAAGCCACGGTCGAAATGCTGGCGGGTATGCCGTTTGATTCGCTGTGGGGTAACAACAATATCGGTTATCTGAATCGTAATAAGCCTGCTGCACCTGCATTGAAGCAGGATGCATCACTGAATTCGACATATAACAGAGGTTAATGCAATGAAAGTCTGGCCTGTCAAACATAGCCCATTACTGTGTCAACCGGAGCGCTTTATCGCCCGTGACGAACTGAAAGCGTTGATCCAGAAAGTGACGCACAATCTGGTCAATATCAAGGATGAAACGGGAGCGTTCTTGCTGCGTCTCGACGACGGGCGGGTGATTGATACCAAAGGATGGGCGGGCTGGGAGTGGACGCACGGCGTCGGACTGTACGGCATCCATCAGTATTATCAGCAAACTGGCGATGTGCAGATGCGTGACATCATCGACGACTGGTTCGCCGACCGGTTTGCCGAAGGGGCGACCACCAAAAATGTGAACACCATGGCGCCGTTCCTGACGCTGGCTTATCGCTACGAAGAAACGCAAAACCCGCAGTATTTGCCGTGGCTCGAGAGCTGGGCCGAATGGGCGATGCATGAGATGCCGCGCACCGAACACGGCGGCATGCAACACATCACGTTGGCAGAAGAAAATCACCAGCAGATGTGGGATGACACATTGATGATGACCGTGATGCCGCTGGCGAAAATCGGCAAATTGCTTCATCGCCCGGAGTATGTGGAAGAAGCGGTTTATCAGTTCTTATTGCACGTGCAAAACTTGATGGACAGACAGACCGGGCTGTGGTTCCACGGCTGGAATTATGAAGGCAATCATAACTTTGCCAACGCTCGTTGGGCGCGTGGTAATAGCTGGTTGACCATTGTCATTCCTGATTTCCTCGAACTGGTGGATTTACCGGAAAATAACGCCGTGCGTCGTTATCTGGTCCAGGTGCTGAACGCGCAAATTGCCGCACTGGCGAAATGCCAGGATGACAGTGGGCTGTGGCATACGCTGCTGGACGATCCCCACTCGTATCTGGAAGCGTCCGCGACGGCAGGATTTGCCTACGGCATACTGAAAGCGGTGCGTAAGCGTTATATTTCGGCAGACTATTCTGAGATGGCGGAGAAAGCGATTCGGGGCATTGTGAAGAATATTTCGCCGGATGGAGAATTGCTGCAAACGTCATTTGGTACAGGCATGGGCAGTAATCTGGAGTTTTATCGCCAAATCCCACTGACGTCGATGCCGTACGGTCAGGCGATGGCGATCCTTTGTCTGACTGAGTATTTGCGAAAATATTTGTAACTACCCGGCAGCCTGAATTCACGTGAAACGTGGATTCAGGCCGTGCAGTGCCGAAATCGTTCACAAAATTTTATGGAATTTTATAATAAATAAATAGCGTAATGCGTACCCGAATTAATTATGCTCTCGCAGTCGATAAGCTCCTGATTTTCACCTTAACGATATTCTGAACAAGTAACGTTCAATGCTCCCTTCCTTGTTGGTCCACACTTTGGATTAATGACCCACCGACGGTCTGTCTTTGCTCGACGCCGTCAGGATTAATGTAATGTCGATTTCATCTTCTGCCCGCATTGCCAGTAACAGTCTGGTCGCGCCGGGCGCAACGCTCGGTGCGAATGTTCGCATCGGGCCATTTTGCATTATTTCAGCGGATGTTGTGATAGGCGAGGGGACGACGGTAGGGGCCTACTCCGTCATTAATGGTTTTACCACTATTGGGCACGATAACCACATTGGGCTTTTTTGTTCATTAGGCGAAGTTAACCAGGATTTAAAATATGCGGCGGAACCGACGACGCTGGTTATTGGTGATCGCAATCAGATAGGGAAAAATGCGACGCTTCATCGCGGCACGGTACAGGGCAGAAGTTGCACCCTCATTGGCAACGATAACCGTCTGTTGAACAATGTTCATATCGGCCATGACTGTGTCGTCGGCAACAACACCATTATCAGGGATAACAGCGGATTAGCCGGGCATGTTGAACTGGGTGACGGAGTGGATGTGGGGTTTATGTGTGCAATACATCAGTTTTGTGTGCTGGGTGCGCATGTGAAAATTAATAGCCAGTCTGGCGTGGTTCAGGATATTCCACCGTTTGTGATGGCGGGTGGCAATCATGCCAGACCGCTCGCGATCTTCGCAGAATCTGAAACTTTTCTGAGTCTTACCATCAGTCAGCGAGCTTTCGTCCATGAGATGTACGCTCAGTTATACCATCAGTCATTGCCGATTGATGAGGTTAAACGTTCGCTGACATTACAGGATGACACGATGATTGCCAGCGTGTTTGCGTGGTTTTTTGCACGTTCGAAACGAGGAATTATTCGTTAGATGGCGAGGGTAAGCACAGACAGCACGCGGGTGTAGGCATTTGTTGTCCTCAAACGCCAGCATGTTGTCCCAGTCGAAAACGTAATTAGTTTTGTAGGCCTGATAGGCGTAGCGCCATCAGAGGCACTTTCCCCGGTGGCGCTTCGCTTACCGGGGCTACAAGGAACAATTTTCTGCCAATTACATCCGCTCTACGGTGTCAATCCCAAGCGTATCCAGGCCTAATTTCAGCGTTTTTGCCGTCAGGAGCGCCAGTTTCAGGCGGCTATTACGGATCTCTTCGCTTTCGGCACTCAGAATTGGGCAGTGCTCGTAGAAGCCAGAGAACAGGCCTGCCAAATCGTACAGATACGCACACATCACATGCGGCGTACCTTCACGCGCGACGACGTTCAGGGTTTCTTCGAACTGCAACAGACGCGCTGCCAGCTGGGCTTCGCGATCTTCATTAATCACTACCGCGGCGTTAACAATAGCGCTCTCATCAAGTTCGGCTTTACGGAATACCGACAGCACGCGGGTGTAGGCATACTGCATGTACGGCGCGGTGTTGCCTTCAAACGCCAGCATGTTGTCCCAGTCGAAGACGTAATCGGTGGTACGGTTTTTGGACAGATCCGCATATTTCACAGCGCCGATACCGACGGTATTGGCCAGTTTTTCCAGCTCGTCTGCAGGCATGTCCGGGTTCTTTTCTGCCACCAAACGACGGGCGCGTTCCAGCGCTTCGTCCAGCAGGTCAGCCAGTTTCACGGTGCCACCGGCGCGGGTTTTGAACGGTTTGCCGTCTTTGCCGAGCATCATGCCGAACATGTGATGTTCCAGCGGTACGGAATCCGGCACATAACCGGCTTTGCGCACGATAGTCCACGCCTGCATCAGGTGCTGGTGCTGACGGGAATCGATGTAATACAGCACGCGATCGGCGTTCAGCGTTTCGTAGCGGTATTTCGCACAGGCGATATCGGTAGTGGTATAGAGATAGCCGCCATCTTTTTTCTGGATGATGACACCCATCGGATCGCCATCTTTATTCTTGTATTCATCGAGGAATACAACCGTTGCGCCTTCGCTTTCGCTCGCTAAACCTTTGGCTTTCAGATCGGCAACAATACCCGGCAGCATTGGGTTATACAGGCTTTCGCCCATCACATCGTCGCGGGTCAGCGTCACGTTCAGACGGTCGTAGGTTATCTGGTTCTGCGTCATGGTGATGTCAACCAGCTTGCGCCACATCTCCAGGAAGTACGGATCGCCGCCTTGCAGTTTCACCACATAGTTACGGGCGCGTTCCGCAAACACTTCATCTTCGTCGTAATGTTTTTTCGCATCACGGTAGAAACCTTCGAGATCCGACAGCGCCATTTCACCGGCGTTTTCCTGCTGCTGTTTTTCCAGCCAGGCAATCAGCATCCCAAACTGAGTACCCCAGTCGCCAACGTGGTTGGCGCGAATCACTTTATGGCCGAGGAATTCCTGAGTACGCACCGCGGCATCACCGATGATGGTGGAACGCAGGTGACCAACGTGCATCTCTTTCGCCACGTTTGGCGCAGAGTAGTCGATAACAATGGTTTGCGATTCAGGTACGGCTACGCCCAGGCGATCCGATTTCAGTGCATCGCTCACGCCCTGTGCCAGAAACGCCGGGTCGAGGAAAATGTTGATAAAGCCAGGTCCGGCGATTTCGACTTTATTGGCGATGCCGTCAAGGTTCAGATGAGACAGAACCTGCTCTGCGAGTTGTCGCGGCGCCATGCCCAGTTTTTTCGCCACGGCCATCACGCCATTGGCCTGATAGTCGCCAAACTGGACTTTTGCTGACTGACGAACCTGGGGTTCGCAATCGACAGGTGCACCTGCCGCAATCAGGGCCTGACTGACTTTTTCTGAGAGAAGAGCCTGAATATTCACCGGAATACCTTACGTTAATGGCGCTGCGCGCGTACTGAGGCAGCGCCGAAATGGGGACAAATTAAGCCAGCCAGTATACTGCATTTGCCACGGCCCGTCAGCCCTACAGCGGCGGGTAAATCAGCAGTTGGTTGTCCCGGTTCAACAAGGTAAATTAACGTCCTGCAAAAACGGGCGTGAAGGCGAAAAATGAACTGGAAAACCAACGAAGCACTACAGGATATCGCGGTGGATCTGCCGCGTTTTACGCAGGCGTTGTCTGATCTGGCCGATCGTCTGGGTCTGGACATCGCGCCGTTGAACGCCGACCACATCTCACTGCGTTGCCATCAAAATGCGACGGCAGAGCGCTGGCGTAAGGGTTTTGAGCAGTGCGGCGAACTGTTATCCGAGAACGTCATCAACGGACGCCCAATTTGCCTGTTCACACTGCGTGAGCCGGTATGCGTCGCGCACTGGCAATTCAGCGTGATAGAACTGCCGTGGCCGGGCGAAAAACGCTACCCGCATGAAGGCTGGGAACATATCGAAATTGTTCTGCCTAGCGATCCCGACACGCTAAATGCGCGTGCATTGGCATTATTATCCGACGACGGACTTAGCCAGCCGGGGATTTTTGTCAAAACCAGTTCACCGAAAGGCGCGGCCGAACGACTGCCCAACCCAACGCTGGCCGTCACCGACGGCAAAGTGACAATCAAGTTTCACCCCTGGTCGATAGAAGATATTGTGGCGAGTGAAGCAGACGACACCACAATGTGAGCTTACTCGGGATCTGTATTGTGAGGCTGTGTCATGATGGCGCACCCAAATAAAAAGGAGAAGGTAATGGCTTTGCTGGAAGTGTGCTGTTACAGCATGGAGTGTGCACGAGAGGCGCAGGCAAGAGGCGCCTCTCGCATTGAATTATGCGCCGCACCGCTGGAAGGGGGCCTAACGCCGTCCGTTGGCGTGCTGAAATCGGTTCGCCAGCAGGTGACGATTCCCGTGCATCCCATTATTCGTCCGCGCGGGGGCGATTTTTGCTACACCGACGGTGAATTTGCGGCAATGCTGGAAGACGTTCGCACCGTGCGTGAATTAGGTTTCCCGGGGTTGGTTATCGGGATCCTGGACGCCAGCGGTCATGTCGATATGCCGCGTATGCGTGAGGTTATGGCTGCTGCTGGCCCGCTTGCGGTGACATTCCATCGGGCGTTTGATATGTGCGTCGATCCACAACAGGCGTTTGATAATCTTGCAGAATTAGGCATAGCGCGCATTCTGACCTCGGGCCAACAGCAAACGGCAGAAAAAGGTCTTTCACTTCTTCGGGAACTAATTGCCCACGCCGATGCTCCAATCATTATGGCCGGTGCTGGCGTGCGGGCGAACAACATGACGTTGTTCCTCGATGCGGGTGTACAAGAGGTTCACAGCTCTGCCGGACAGTGGGTTCCATCAGTGATGCAATACCGAAACCCGGGCCTGTCGATGTCAACTGACCCGACGGCAGATGAATACTCACGATACGCCGTCAATGGCGAATCGGTAGCGGAGATGAAGGCGATCGTTGACCGTTACAAGTAATCGCGATTTTTACCGTGCATCATGTCGCCCAATGTGATGCTTATTTGTACCAGGCCCCTGCCATTTACACAGGGGCCTTTTTTTCGCCGGAATCAGCCTGGCTCACTCGTCATTTTGTTCCCGGGAAGTGCTCGGGCTCCTCACGTACTTTATGTACGCTCCGGGCCCTGCGCGCTTGCCGGAAACAAACTGCCATCGCCGCCGACGGCTGATTAACATCAGTTGCAGGCCGGCAAGCTTCAGCACCCCGGGCAATGTGGATGATTAAGGCTTCTTCGCCACAATCACCGCCCGCAGCGGGGCAGGGTAGCCTTCGATGGTTTTACTGCTGTCGTTTGGATCGAGGAACTCGGCCAGCGACTCGGTGGTCATCCACTCGGTGCGGCGCTGTTCTTCGGTGCGGGTGACGTTCATGTCGACAATCCGTACATCAACGAATCCGCATTTTTCCAGCCACTGTTTCAGCGCCGGGGCCGACGGAATGAAGTACACATTGCGCATCTGCGCATAACGATCGCCGGGCACCAGCACGGTGTTTTCATCGCCTTCAACAACCAGCGTTTCCAGCACCAGTTCCCCTTCGCTGACCAGTTGATCTTTCAGCTGCCACAAGTGTTCAAGCGGTGAACGGCGATGATAAAGCACGCCCATCGAAAAGACGGTGTCGAATGCGTTCAGTACCGGCATTTGCTCGATACCCAGCGGTAAAAGATGTGCACGCTGATCGTTGCCAAGCAGCTTACGTACGGCTTCAAACTGACACAGGAACAGCTGCGTTGGGTCAATGCCGACCGCCAGCTTCGCGCCAGCGCCAATCATGCGCCACATGTGGTAGCCGCTGCCGCAGCCGACGTCGAGAATAGTGCGTCCGGTCAAATCAGAAAGGTGCGGCAACACGCGATCCCATTTCCAGTCGGAGCGCCATTCGGTATCGATGTTTACGCCATACAGCGAAAACGGCCCTTTGCGCCACGGCATCAGGTTGCGCATCAGCACATCAATACGCTTTTGCTGGCCTTCGCTCAGCGGCGTTTGGCTTTCGGCGGTGACGCTGTGCAGCAGATCGAGTTTCCACGGCTGCATCTCCGGCATGAATTCCACCGCACGGGACCACTGCTTGAATAAACCGTGTTGTTCTCCTCGCTGCCATACGGCAATTTGTGCTGGCAGCGTTTCCAGCCAGCGGGAGAGCAGGGGATCTTTAGCGATGAGCTGATAAAAATTGCCAAATTCGATCATTCGTCTGCCCCTGCTTTCAGGGCGACCAGTGAGCCGAAGTTGAAGCACTGGAACCACAATTCACTGTGGGCAAAACCCGCCGCACGCAGGCGAGCTTTATGCGCTTCTACCGAATCTGTCAGCATCACGTTTTCCAGCATGCTGCGCTTCTGGCTAATTTCCAGCTCGCTATAGCCATTCGCTCGCTTGAAGTCGTGATGCATGTTGAACAGCAGTTCGCCGACTTTATTGTCTTCAAAGCTGAATTTTTCGGACAGCACCAGCGCGCCGCCTGGGTTCAGCCCTTGATGAATTTTTTCCAGCAACGCCAGGCGTTCCGGCGGCTCGATAAATTGCATCGTAAAGTTGAGCACCACCATTGAGGCGTTCTCAATCTTAATGTCGCGGATATCGCCTTCAATGATTTCAACGGGCGTCGGTGCTTTGTAGGCGTCGAGATGACGACGGCAGCGTTCAACCATTGCCGGGGAATTATCCACACCGATGATTTTGCAGCCATCCGCAGCGATATTACGACGAATCGACAGCGTCGCCGCGCCGAGCGAACAGCCGAGGTCATACACCTGAGTGTCGGGCTGCACAAAGCGCTCAGCCAGCATGCCAATCATCGAAATGATATTGGAGTAACCAGGCACTGAACGCTGGATCATGTCGGGGAACACTTCGGCTACCCGTTCATCAAAGGTCCAGTCGCCCAGGCTTGCTATCGGAGCAGAAAAAAGCGTGTCGCGATGGGGCATAACGTGATTCCAGAAAATAAAAAACGGCGTATTGTGCGCTAACGCAGGGAGAAAACCAACTCCCAGGGCAGATACCAGAGGTTTGCCAGCACCATTAGCACCAACGAACACCAGGTGGCGCTCATCGCCGAACGTCGCCAACGGAACAGGCGATGGTGAAAACCGTAGTAGTGCATCAGGCGTCCGGCAATCAGCATCAAGCCACACAAATGGACCATCCAGGTTTCGGCACCGTTCATTTCCATGAACAACAGCAGCAACAGGCCGATGGGAATATATTCCACCGCATTGCCGTGAATACGGATAGCGCTTTGCAGTTCGTTAAACCCGCCGTCGCCATAGGCCACGCGGTATTGCAATCGCAAACGAACCACATCAAAAGAAAACTTAATTAACAACAACGCACCCAGCACGGCATACAGCGCGCTTACCATACAAACTCCCTTTCAGACTGGCAGATGGCAATGACTCTGCGAGGAAGAATAACTCAAAAAAGCGAAGTTTGCTGTGGGATGGCGGGGGCTGTGCCAATCTCCGGGAGTACGTCATGCAGAGGTGTCCACAGCGCATCAACCAGTTCAGGGGCCTGTGCGATGTCGGGCGTATGCAGGAAAAGATACGGCGTGGTGTTTTGCGCCCATTTCGGCAGCGCTTTCAGCCAAACGTCAAACAGCTCGCGATTTTGTGTCATGTTATCGCTACCGATAAACCGCACCATCGGTTGGCTGGCGGTGACAACGGCGTGAACCGGCACTTTCGGTTTCTTACGTTGGGCATCGATAATGGCTTCGCTGTGTGGAATGGCGCTATGGACCGGGCGGCTGTCGAGGATCACCCGATTGATGCCACGTTCGTGTAAACCACGATTAAGCTGTTTTTCTTCTTCGCCTTTTTCGAAAAAGCGCGGATGACGCACTTCAACACCGTAGGAAAACGCGTTGGGCAGCCCGTCGAGAAAATGCCACAGCGCAGGAAGATCGGCCGGAGAAAACGTGGCGGGTAATTGCAGCCAGTGCTGGCCGATACGGTTGGCCAGCGGGTCCATTCGATCGAAAAATTCAGCGGTTAAATCATCGCAATGGCGCAGCGCCGCCTGGTGGCTGATCGTCGCCGGGAATTTAAAACAGAAACGGAAATCATCACTGGTCTGATCGTGCCAGCGCTGCACAATTTCGGCACGAGGAAGTGCATACAGCGTGGTATTGCCTTCCACACAGTTAAAATGGCGGGCGTATTCTTCAAGACTGGTGATGCCAAGCCGCACCCATTTTGGGTGCGACCATTGCGGCAAACCGATGTAAACGCGTCGCTTTTCACGCTGCAGGTGCGTTGACTGTGCCTGCTCACCCCGGTCACTTACAGGAGTAAGCTCCCGGGGATTATGAGAGACATCCTGTCTCTCACCTGAGGCCAGCCGTTGGCTGTTCAAATTCGTTCCCGACGAATTTGTCTCAGGCTTGTCGCCTTCCTGCAACGCGAAAATCATAGCGTTATTCATAAAGCAGCGAGGATTTCCTCAGTGCTGCGGATGCGGGCAATGCGCGGGAAAATATTCGTGAAGCTGCCCTGATGCTGTTCAGCATCTGCGGCGCTGCACGCATCTTCGGCAATCACCAGATTGAAGCCCAATTCCCAGGCATTACGTGCGGTAGATTCCACACCAATATTTGTCGAGATGCCGCACAGAATGATGGTGTCTACGCCACGACGACGCAGTTGAAGTTCCAGTTCAGTGCCATAGAATGCGCCCCACTGGCGTTTGGTGACTTCGATGTCGGTGTCTTTTTTGCCGAGCGCGGAGGGGTAAGTCATCCAGTTTTCCGGCAATTTATGTGCAGGTGCTTGTGCATCGACCAGGGTTTTCACCGCATCGCCGCCATCGGCAGACCAGCCAACGCGAACCATAACAACAGGTGAACCTTGCTCACGGCATTTGGCCGCAAGTTTTGCTGACTTAGTGACTACATCAGCGGAGGTGTGCGGGCCGCCTGCAAAAGGGAGAATACCTTCCTGAAGGTCAATAACGACCAGTGCTGTTTTTTTTGCGTTCAGTTCCAACATATTTATCCCCGTTAAATCACATAATTAGGTGGCAAACAATACGCTGAGTTGCGGCGTGCACGGATCACAAATTTTGTTAATTTTTGTGAGTACTTGCCATAAGCGTACAGCAAACGTGCGCCTGCTGCGCGACGGGCTTATCGTCAGGCAGAATTTCCAGTATAATAACCCCCTTTTTTCATCCAGTTGTGAAAAGCTGCGACAAGTGTGCCGGCGGCTAAGTTAAGGGAACTCTCATGCGTACAGAATATTGCGGGCAGCTGCGTCAGTCCCACGTTGGGCAGCAGGTGACTCTATGTGGTTGGGTCAACCGCCGCCGTGACCTCGGCAGCCTTATCTTCATCGATATGCGTGACCGCGAAGGCATCGTGCAGGTCTTTTTCGATCCGGACCGTGCGGAAGTCTTAAAGCTGGCTTCCGAACTGCGTAATGAGTTTTGCATTCAAATCACCGGCACCGTGCGTGCGCGTGATGCTAAAAACGTCAACGGCGACATGCCGACGGGCGAAATCGAAGTGCTGGCGTCCGACCTGGTTATCATCAACCGTTCAGAATCTCTGCCGCTTGATTCCAACCATGTCAACACCGAAGAAGCGCGTCTGAAATACCGCTATCTTGACCTGCGTCGCCCGGAAATGGCCAACCGCCTGAAAACCCGCGCCAAAATCACCAGTTTTGTGCGTCGTTTTATGGATGATCACGGTTTCCTTGATATCGAAACCCCGATGCTGACCAAAGCCACGCCAGAAGGCGCGCGTGACTATTTGGTGCCAAGCCGCGTGCATAAAGGCAAATTCTACGCGCTGCCACAGTCCCCACAGCTGTTCAAACAGCTGCTGATGATGTCCGGCTTCGACCGCTACTATCAGATCGTAAAATGTTTCCGCGACGAAGACCTGCGTGCTGACCGTCAGCCTGAATTTACCCAGATCGACGTAGAAACCTCCTTCATGACCGCACCACAGGTGCGCGAAGTGATGGAAGCGCTGGTTCGTCAGCTGTGGCTGGAAATTAAAGGTGTTGATTTGGGCGATTTCCCGATCATGACCTTTGCCGAAGCCGAACGCCGTTACGGTTCCGATAAACCGGATCTGCGCAACCCGATGGAACTGGTAGACGTTGCCGACTTGCTGAAAAGCGTGGAGTTTGCCGTGTTTGCAGGTCCGGCGAATGATGCCAAAGGCCGCGTAGCCGCGCTGCGTGTTCCTGGCGGCGCTGCGCTGAGCCGTAAGCAAATTGACGACTACGGTAACTTCATTAAGATTTACGGCGCGAAAGGCCTGGCTTACATCAAAGTCACCGAACGCGCGAAAGGCCTGGAAGGGATCACCAGCCCGGTCGCTAAATTCCTCAACGCAGAAATCATTGAAGCGATTCTGGCGCGTACCGACGCGCAAGACGGCGATATGATCTTCTTCGGCGCAGACAACAAGAAAGTTGTTGCTGACGCGATGGGCGCGCTGCGTCTGAAACTCGGAAAAGACCTGAGCCTGACCGACGAAGCCAAATGGGCTCCGTTGTGGGTTGTCGACTTCCCGATGTTTGAAGAAGATGGTGAAGGCGGTCTGACGGCGATGCACCATCCGTTTACCTCTGCAAAAGAGATGACTGCGGCTGAGCTGAAAGCGGCACCGGAAGATGCGGTGGCTAACGCCTACGATATGGTTATCAACGGCTACGAAGTGGGCGGTGGTTCAGTCCGTATTCACAGTGGCGAAATGCAGCAGACCGTGTTTGGTATTCTCGGCATCAACGAACAGGAACAGCGTGAGAAATTCGGCTTCCTGTTAGACGCGCTGAAATACGGCACGCCACCGCATGCAGGCCTGGCATTTGGTCTGGATCGTCTGACCATGCTGCTGACCGGCACTGACAATATCCGTGACGTTATCGCCTTCCCGAAAACCACCGCAGCCGCGTGTCTGATGACCGAAGCACCCAGCTTCGCCAATCCGGCTTCGCTGAGCGAGTTGGGGATCGAAGTGGTGAAAAAAGAAGAAAAAAGCTGATATGACAGATAGACACGACATCATTCGCGTTGCATCGCGGCGGCAACTGAGTGAATCCCTATGAGCATAGATAACTATGTGAATAGGGTGAACGAAGACAGCCAACAAAGAGGCAGCGCGAAGGATAAAGTGTATAAGCGTCCCGTTTCCGTTCTGATTGTGATTTATGCCCAGGACACGAAGCGGGTGCTGATGTTGCAGCGACGCGATGACCCTGATTTTTGGCAGTCGGTTACCGGCAGCCTGGAAGAGGGCGAAACTGCGTTGCAAGCCGCCGCGCGTGAAGTAAAGGAAGAGGTCGCCATTGACGTTGCCTCAGAGCCGTTGGCCTTAATTGACTGTCAGCGCACGGTGGAATTTGAAATCTTTACGCATTTACGTCATCGCTATGCTCCGGGTATCGAGCGCAATACCGAATCGTGGTTCTGTCTTGCGCTCCCCCATGAACGTCAGATTGAGATAAGTGAACATCTCGCCTGGCGTTGGGTTGCCGCCGCTGAGGCGGCCGCGCTCACCAAGTCGTGGAGCAACCGGCAAGCGATCGAAGAATTTGTAATTAAAGCAGCCTGAAAAGGCGCGATTTTTTGAGGAAATAGTTATGGCAGGTCATAGTAAATGGGCCAACACCAAACACCGCAAAGCGGCACAGGATGCCAAACGCGGTAAGATCTTCACCAAAATCATCCGCGAGCTGGTTACCGCAGCCCGTCTGGGTGGCGGCGATGCGGCGTCTAACCCGCGTCTGCGTGCGGCTATCGACAAGGCGCTGTCCAACAACATGACGCGCGACACCCTGAACCGTGCTATCGCGCGTGGTGTGGGCGGTGATGACGATGCGAATATGGAAACCATCATTTATGAAGGTTACGGTCCTGGCGGCACGGCGGTCATGGTGGAATGTCTGTCTGACAACCGTAACCGTACCGTGGCAGAAGTGCGTCATGCTTTCACCAAAACCGGTGGCAACCTCGGCACTGACGGTTCCGTGGCCTATCTGTTCAGCAAAAAAGGTGTGATTTCTTTTGAAGCGGGCGATGAAGACGCGATCATGGAAGCGGCGTTGGAAGCCGGTGCTGAAGACGTTGTGACCTTCGACGACGGCGCGATTGATGTATACACCGCGTGGGAAGAGATGGGTGCTGTCCGTGACGCACTGGAAGCGGCTGGTCTGAAAGCCGATAACGCTGAAGTGTCGATGATCCCGTCAACCAAAGCCGATATGGATGCGGAAACCGCACCAAAACTGCTGCGTCTCATCGACATGCTCGAAGACTGCGACGACGTGCAGGAAGTCTATCATAACGGTGAGATCTCTGATGAGGTTGCGGCTACTCTGTAATGGGGCAGCCTAACACCACCACCGGAGGCGCGTGATGTCCATCATTCTCGGTATTGACCCGGGCTCGCGCGTCACCGGCTACGGCGTTATTCGCCAGGTCGGACGGCAGTTAACCTATCTTGGCAGCGGATGTATTCGCACCAAAGTCGATGATTTGCCGTCACGCCTGAAGCTGATTTACGCGGGCGTTTCGGAAATTATCACCCAGTTTCAGCCTGATTTTTTTGCAATCGAACAGGTGTTCATGGCGAAGAATGCGGATTCTGCACTCAAGCTGGGGCAGGCCCGTGGTGCGGCGATTGTTGCCGCTGTGAACCAGGATTTGCCGGTGTTTGAATATGCGGCACGTCAGGTGAAACAAACGGTCGTGGGCAACGGTGGCGCGGAGAAAACACAGGTGCAGCACATGGTACGCACGTTGTTAAAACTCCCGGCGAACCCACAGGCGGATGCCGCCGATGCGTTGGCAATTGCCATTACGCATTGTCACATCAGCCAAAACGCGATGCAGATGAGTGAATCGCGGCTCAATCTGGCGCGCGGCAGATTAAGATAATAGAGGCTGGATATTTATCCTAATGCCGATCAGTTAAGGATCGGTTGACCGATCCAGTGGCTGGTGTAAAAAGGGTTCATGTTCATCATGGACCCTTTTTAAATGGAACTTTCACAAGCCCTCGGCATTATCAATGTCACCTCCCCAGAGCACGCCCG